>OZ244895.1:0-1630000 GCA_965221555.1 Gammaproteobacteria bacterium | reverse complement strand
GCCAAGCAACTGTTTTTTGAGGGAATTTCCTGGAATCGAAACGAGATCTGGACGCGGCCCCACCGCGCAAGCGCCGGCCTTCAGGTGATTCTGACCCGCGCGAAGCGGCGTTTTCCGACCTGAACCACGTGAACCGCGCCTCGCGGCAGGGTCCGCTGCTCGTCTTCGACGCGCTCCCCGTCGACGCGCACCGCGCCCTGGCGGATCATGCGCCGGGCCTCGGAGGTGCTCGCAGTCAGCGAGATGCGCTCGAGCACGTTGGCAAGGAGCATTTCCCGCAGCGGGGCGCTGTCCACCACCCGCTCCGGCATGTCCTCCGGCAGCACTCCGCTCCTGAAGCGACGCGCGAACTCCTCCTGTGCATCCCTCGCCGCCGCCGCCCCGTGGAAACGGGCAACGAGTTCTCTCGCCAGCCCTTTCTTGCATTCCATGGGATTGACGGCTCCACTCTCGGCCTGCGCGCGCATGCGGTCGAGCTCCGCGAGGCTCGTGTCGAGGGACACCAGCTCGAAGTAGCGCCACATGAGCGCATCGGACACCGACATGATCTTGCCGAACATGTCCCTCGGGGGATCCGTGATGCCGACGTAGTTTCCGAGCGATTTCGACATTTTTTGCACGCCGTCGAGCCCCTCGAGAATCGGCAGCGTTATGGCGACCTGTGGCGAATGCCCGTACGCCCCCTGGAGCTGACGACCGACGAGCAGGTTGAACTTCTGGTCGGTACCTCCGAGCTCCACGTCGGCGCGCATCGCGACCGAGTCGTAACCCTGGCACAGGGGATACAGAAGCTCGTGAATCCCGATGGCCTGGCCACTGCGATAACGTTTTTGGAAGTCTTCTCGTTCCAGCATACGCGCGACAGTGTGCCGGGCCGCCAGGCGGATCATGCCGTCCGCCCCGACCTCGCGCATCCAGACCGAGTTGAAGCAGACCTCGGTAAGGTCGGGGTCCAGAATCTTGAAGACCTGGCCGCGATAGGTGTCCGCATTTCGCTCGAGTTCCTCCCGGCTCAACGTCTTACGGGTGAGACTCCGGCCGCTCGGATCGCCGATGAGGCCGGTGAAGTCGCCGATCAGGAACATCACGTGATGCCCGAGCTGCTGGAACTGGCGCATCTTGTTGAGCAGCACGGTGTGCCCGAGATGGAGATCGGGCGCGGTGGGGTCGAAGCCGGCCTTGACGCGCAACGCACCGCCGTGTTCCAGCTTGGCGATCAGATCCTCTTCCAGAAGAATCTCGTCCACACCGCGGCGGATGATGGCAAGCGCGTCGTCGAGCACGGGCAAGACGGTTCTCGAGGCGGGCGAAGGGCGCGGCAGACTATCACAGTATCCGAGGCGACGCGGCTCGCGAGCCACCTTGCTCCGGTCGACCTCCGCGCGCCTGCAGCTATCGGAAACCCGTGAATCCGGGCGGCGGCGGGAGCTTTGCCGGACCGGTATGGGCACGACACGTCCGGACTACCGACGAGATGGCCTGACGTTGACCGCGCAACGTTGAGACGTTATCGTGCGGTGTTGGATAAGGCCCGAGGATTCAAGGGATTATCTCGGGTAAAGAAGAAATATGCTCAACTGCCGTCACGTCGCTCGACGATATCCGGCTCAACTGGAGATGAGAAGCGATGGCTGCGCGCTGGGTCGCCCTGGGATGGGCATGGTGCATGGGACTGGGATTGGCGGGGATGGTCGTGGTATCGGGATGGGCATTCATCGACCACCCGGACCCGGAGCGCGAGCTGGCACAGGTGCGCACGCCCCCGCCCGAAGAGGAAAATGCTCTGGAGACCGCGGTGGCGCCACCCCCGTCGACTCTCCTCGAGCCCTCGTCAGGGACTCCCGCCGCGCCGCCCGAAGATGGCGTCACCCTGGATTCCGAACCTGCCCCTGTCGCGGCGGCGGGGGAGACCCTCGAGGCGGCCCGTGCGCCAGCGGAAGCGCCGGCAACGTTGGAGGCCGGTACCGCGAAGACAGTGCTCGATCGGGGCCTCTCCGAGCTCGCCTGGGCCGAACACGAGGTTCGGGTGGCCAATGGTGACTCGCTCTACGGCATCTTCCTCGAAGAGGGACTGGCGGTCTCGGAACTCATAGACCTGCTGCGTTCGGGCGAAGATGCCCAGGCGCTCAAGCGCCTGCGCCCGGGTCAGAAGCTCGCGATCTACGTCGACTCCACGCAGTCGGTACGCCATCTGGTCTACCATCTCGACAAGGTCGAGTCGCTGCACTTCTTCCGCGCGGATGGCGGATTCGCGTCCGAGCGGCACCAGGTCGAGTTCGAACGCCGCCTCGCGAGCACGAACGGAGAAATCCGCGACTCGTTCTACCTGTCCGCCCAGAGGGCCGGACTGTCGGACCGTCTCATCATGGAGATGGCGGAGATCTTCGGCTGGGACATCGACTTCGCCCTCGACATACGGGCCGGTGACCGCTTCGCCGTCATCTACGAGGAGCTGCACCAGCCGGATGGAATCGCAGGCGAAGGGGAGATTCTGGCCGCCAGGTTCGTGAACCGCGACCGCGTCATCCAGGCTCTGCGCTACGAGGACGAAACGGGCAACGCGCAGTACTACTCACCGGAAGGCCTCAGCATGCGCAAGGCTTTCCTGCGGACCCCCGTCGACTTCACGCGCATCAGCTCCCGATACGGAATGCGCCAACACCCCATCCTGTCCAAGCTGCGACACCACGATGGCGTCGACTACGCCGCCCCCCGCGGCACCCCGGTGCGAGCGACCGGAGACGGCCGCGTCGCACTCGCCGGCCGCAAGGGCGGATACGGGAAGACCATCATTCTCAGGCACGGTACCGTCTACACCACGCTGTACGCGCACCTGTCGGGCTTCGCGAAGGGGGTGCGAAAGGGTGTCGATGTCGAGCAGGGCCAGATCATCGGCTACGTGGGAAGCACCGGTCTGTCCACCGGACCCCATCTCCACTACGAGTTCCGGGTGCGCGACCGGCACCGGAACCCGCTCAAGGTCAAGCTGCCGGACGCGCCGCCCATCGCGGAGAAGTACAAGGCCGACTTCCTCGACCAGACCGCAGAGCTGGTAGCCCGGCTCGAACACATATCCCAGACCCACCTCGCTTCCAACCATTAGCCCGCCGACTTCACCGAATCGCGGCGGTGGACGCAGCCCCGCCGGCATGGACGACGTGGTCCGCGACGCAATGCGCGGGTCGCTACGGCCGGCCACTCCACGTTCGCCCGCGCACCCCGACTCCGCGAGCGCCCTTGCCCCCGCCGACCTCCGCGCGCCCCTGGCGCTCGTGACACGGTGAAGACTGACGGCCAGGCGGCCAGCCACGAGTGTCTCTCTACATCGGACTGATATCGGGCACGAGCATCGACGGGGTCGATGCGGCGCTCCTGGACATCGAAGACGGCGCCTTCTCCCTCGCCGCCACCCGTGTACACCCCTTTCCGCCGAGCCTGCGAGACGATCTCACGGAGTTCATCACCGCCGGGCATCCGCGTGCGCGTCTCGTATGGCAGCTGGACCAGCAAGTGGGAGAGCTCCTTGCCGAAGCCGCGCTGGCGCTTGTCGACGACGCGGGAGTGCGCGCCGAGGAGATTCGTGCCATCGGCAGTCACGGACAGACCATCGCTCATCATCCACGCGCCCAGCACCCCCACAGCGTCCAGATCGGCGACCCCAACGTGATTGCCGAACGCACCCGCATCACCACCATCGCGGACTTTCGCAGGCGCGATGTGGCGGCGGGTGGGGAAGGCGCGCCGCTTGCCTGCGGGTTCCACCTTGCCGCGATGGCGTTGCCGGGCGCAGAGCGTTCGGTGGTGAACATCGGCGGAATCGCGAATATCAGCGTCCTGAGGGCCGGAGGTGAGGTCACGGGCTTCGACAGCGGCCCCGGAAACACGCTCATGGACGGCTGGACCGCACTTCACCTTGGCGCCCGCATGGATCGTGACGGGGCCTGGGCGAGCCGGGGAAGCGTGGACGAGGCACTGCTCGCCCGCTTGTGCCGAGACCCCTATTTCTCGATGCCGCCGCCGAAGAGCACCGGTCGGGAATACTTCAACATCCGGTGGCTCAAACAACATCTGCGTGCCGACGCACGTCCACTGGCGCCGGAGGACGTGCAGAGCACGCTCTGCGAGCTCAGCGCCGTCACCATCGGACGAGGAATCGAGGAGTTCGCAAAGGAAAGCACCGATGTACTGGTGTGCGGAGGCGGCGCAAGCAACCCGGCTCTGATGGCCACCTTGCGGCGTCGCCTGGCGCCGAAAGTGGTGGAAAGCACGGCTGCGATCGGGATCGATCCAGATTGGGTGGAGGCGGCGGCCTTCGCCTGGCTCGCCCACCAGACCCTCGGTGGACTACCCGGCAATCTCCCCAGCGTGACCGGCGCCCGGCGGGCGGTGGTGCTGGGCGCGATTCATCCCGCCTGAGCGGATCAGGCCGTCGCGTTCAGATCGAGAACGAGGCCCCGCACCCGCACGTCGTAACCGCGTTGGGATTGTTGATGACGAAGCGCGCGCCCTGCAGGTCCTCCCGGTAGTCCACCTCGGAACCCATCAGATACTGATAGCTCAGGGGATCGACGAGCAGCGTCGCCCCGTCGCCGTCAATCGTGAAGTCATCGTCGGCCGGTCCGTCCTCGAACGTAAAGCCGTACTGGAATCCGGAGCAGCCGCCGCCCTGGATGTAGACGCGCAGCATCGGAACCTGCCGACCACTGGCCGAGACCAGTTCCACGACCTTGCGGGCCGCGTTGGGGCTGAAAGCGATCAGGGGTGATGCCGATCCGGATGGATGCACGGATTCAGTCTCCATTACGGGATTCCCTCACGGCCAAGATAAGGGCGGAGCCGCGTTCCATCAACACCTCTGCTCCCGGCCTGGGTCGCCATCTTTCATCGACTCTCGCCGCGAGGGGGGCGCAAGCGCGCTTGCGAGTGGCACTGCCCCGCCGCCCCCTGGCCCCCGTCCAGCGAAGTTCACGCCGGGGAAGGGTGCGCCTGCGAGCCACGTAGTCGGCGCGATAGTGCGGCAAAGGCGCCTTCGCGGGATTCAGTCCGGATCATCCTCGCGAGTCACGCGCATCGACCTCGGCGCGGGAGGCGGCGCCTCGTCCGGCACGGGGGCATGCAAGGGGACTTCCGAATCCTCGGGGCGCGGGATCAGGCTGCCCTTTACCTCGGCCCCCATCGCCATTTCGATCAGGCCGTAGTAGACGTCTCCGCTGATTCGGGCGCTCGAAGTCAGCTCGACGTGGCGCCCCGCGTACACGTCACCCATCACCTCTCCGCTCAACACCACCTGCGGCACGTTTATCTGACCCCAGATCGAACCGTGTTCGCTCAGCGTCAAGACGGCATCGGAATCCCCGTCCGCCAGCACGTTGCCCTTGATGACGCCGTCGATGTGCAGGCCGCCAGAGAATCGGACATCACCGCTGAACTCGGTCTGCCGTCCTATGAGCGAATCGATTCTGCCGGTCCGGATACTGCTGCGTCTTCTCTTTCCAAACATGAGGCTAGCTCCCCATATCAGCTCGCCAATGCAGGCCAGTCGAAGTAACGTTCGAGTCCGGTCGAATCCTCTTCCGGCGTGTTCACCTGCACGTAGACTCGCTCTGGAACGAACCCCGCCGGCAGGGTCAGGTGCCCCTGGAGACGCTGAAAGTACTTGAAACTGAACTCGAGAGCATCGGCGCCTGCCGCCGACAGATCCTGAAACGCCAGTCGGCGAGGCTTCCCCTCATGCCTTCCCGACACCGAGAGGCTCACGGAACCCTCGGTCACCTTATCACTTTTGCCGCCTCGGGTTAACACGAGCTGAAAGCGAAAGCCGCGCTCGCGTCCGTCCGAACTGACGGCCAGGCTTTCCACCCGGATGCCCTTCTCTCCATCCGCGGCAACGATGCCCCGGTAGAACGCCACTTCCTCCTCGAGGCCGTGCACGGCGCTCTGCAACGAGCGCAGCCGCTCGTCGATCTCGCCATAGGCGATGCGTTCGACCTGCTGTTCTCGGGTGATGACGGTCAGCTGGCGCCGCAGCTCGGCATTGTCCCGAGCGAGTGCTCGCGCATCACGCTCAAGGTCTCGATAGGCGGCGGCGGTAACCTCGAACTCCGAGCGAAGCGACCGATTCGCATTCTGCTGGTACAGGTACACGGCCAAGCCGGTGACCAGCGTGAGGAGGGAAACGAAGGCGATCGACCGCAGGGGCCGATGGGGCTTGATTCTTACCCCGGTCATGGTGAACCGGCGCGAGGATGGCGGCGGTGGGGAGTCCGGGCCGCCAGGGGGCAAGAGCCACGGCTGCTCGCCGTCCGTGGCCCACCGGTTGCTATACTGCCCACCTTCGGGCGCCAGGGATGCCAGGTTCCACCCGGCGGGATGTCAACGCGAGCGCTCTCGATCCGTGTCGAACGCCGTCGGCCCTGCCGGCGGAACGGGACTTCGAAATGCTCTGGGCCAAGGCGTTCCACATCATCTTCGTCATTGCCTGGCTTGCCGGCCTGCTCTACCTGCCGCGACTCTTCGTGTACCACGCGATGAGCGAGGACAGCCTGAGCCGGAATCGCTTTGTCCTGATGGAGCGCAGGCTGTTCGCCATCACGAGCATCGGCGCTGCGGGCGCACTCGCGTTTGGCCTCTGGATACTACTCCAACACACGTGGGCCATCTATCAGGACGCACTCTGGTTGCACCTCAAACTCACCCTTGTCACTCTTCTCATCGTCTTCCACTGCTACTGCTGGAAGCTCATGCAGGATCTTGGAGCCGGGACGAGCACCCACCGCCCCGCGTTCTTTCGACTAATCAACGAGATTCCCGCGCTGGTGATGGTGGCGGTGGTCCTGCTCGCCGTAGTCAAGAAGCCCGGATGATCGGATTGCCCGTCACTCGGAGTCACGGTTGGCGTTCTCGACTCACCCGGGGCGGTGAGACTCGGAGCGCGGAGGGCATCGTCCCGCGTTCCGCCGATCCGGGATCCGGCAAGCGCGCCCGAAAGGACGAGCCAGGGCTCCGGCGCCGAATTCGCTGAGCTCCATCGCGAGGAAACACGCCCATGACGAGAATGGTCGACTGCGTCGTGCTCGGTCGCAGATCCGAGGGTTTCGATGCGCCTCCGCATCCCGGAGAAGTCGGGCTGAGAATCTACGAGAACGTCTCTCGGGAGGGCTGGCGGGAGTGGCTGCAGCGCTTGCAGATGATCATCAACGAAAACCAGCTCAACACCGCGGACCCCGACAGCGTCGCCCTCATCGAGAAACACATGCTCGGCTTCTTCTTCGACGAAGGCGACCATGGCGGCCTCCCCATGGGTTTTCGCACGAGCGGCGCGAAGAAGTAGAAGCGCAGCACGCCCCTTGCCCGCGGCGACCCGGCGTTCACGGACGTGGCGCCCTGGGTGCGGGAGCTTGCCCGCCCACCTCAGGCGACGTTCGCGCCTCGCAGAAGACGCCAGGCCGGGGCGACGACCACGCGCAGGCAGGCATGCGCTTGCCTCAACGCGGCCTCGACCTCTTCCGCGGTGTCGGCGCGAGCGAACACGAATCCGAGGTAAGCCCCCCCTTCCGGCAACGGGATCAGTTCGTATCCTTCGCGCACGGCAATCACCACCTCCACGACGCCGGGAACGCGGGATGCCTCCAGCACCCCCTCCACCCGACGCAAGGTTCCGGCCCGGGCAGTCGGAATCATCAGCACTCCGGCCGCCCGGCTCATCGCTTCGTAGTCCAGAGGACGGCCGAGAGCATGGGAGAGCACGAGCTCTTCGAGCGAACGGCCGGCGCCGAAGTCGAGAAGGCGCGCGCACTCTCCTCCGATGGTCCGCGCCGCGACCTCGATGACCCACGCGTCCTCGCCATTTACCCGCAATTCCGCGTGTACGGGCCCTTCCCGGAGGTCGTAGGCGCGACAGGCATCGGCCACGGTGGCCACTACCCGCTCCTGATGCGCCGGCGCCAGTCGTGACGGCGTGACGTAGTAGGTCTCCTCGAAGAAGGGGCCATCAAGGGGATCCGGCTTGTCGAAGAGGGCGAGCGGGTGGAGACGCCCATTGCGCAGGATGCCCTCCATCGCCACCTCACGCCCGGGAACGAAGTCTTCGACGAGAATGGTTCGCCGCTCGTCCTCTTCGAAGCTGCTTGAAATTATCTTCTCGACTCTTCGGCAAGCAGCGAGGAGTTCCTGCGGCGAATCCGCCCGGATGACGCCCCGGCTTGCCGCCATCGCCAGCGGCTTGACGACACAGGGATAGCCGATCCCGGCGATCTGCGCCCCGAGCACATGACGCAGATCGATCGTGCGGAAGCAGGGAACGCGCACCCCCGCCCTGGCCAGTACGGCCCGGGCAATGTCCTTTCGGCGCGCCACCCGGACCGCGGCAGGGGGGTTGTGGGGCAGGCCTATCGACCGGGCCACGCGGCTGGAGAGCTCGGTGGCGGCATCGTCGGTGGCAACGACCGCCGATACCGGCTCTTTGCGGATCGCTTCGACAAGCCTGCGACACGATCGTTCGGGCTCGTTGAAATCGACATGCAGTCCCTCGGCCGCGCGAGGGACGAGCGAATGCCGTCCATCGGAAGCGAGCACCAGACTCACTCCAAGCGCGTCGGCGGCGCTCGAGTAGGCCGGTATGCGGTAGCTGTGCGCGGGTGCTATCAGCAGCACCCGCGCCGGGGCCACCGCTCTTCCCAGGGCCCGGCCCCGGCCGCCCGCGGGCGTCGTCTCAGACGTGGCCGGCGGCGCCGCAACCTCCGCACATGCCGCTGCCGCCGGTGGACTGGAACACGTTGTTGAACACGAAGGTGGCGCCGGTCTCGCGGGTGACATAGTCGATCTCCGCGCCGGCCATGTAGTGCATGGCCACCGCATCGACGTAGATGCTGAATCCGTCACCCTCGAGAACCCGATCGAACTCGGTACGGCGGTCGGTGAAGGTCATGCCGTAGGCCATTCCCGCGCAGCCTCCGCCCGTGACGTAGATTCGGATCGCCTGGATCTCGTCATCCTCGACCTCGCCGATGAGTCGGGCCAGTTGTGCGCTCGCGGCGCCGGTCAGTGCCAGCTCGCCAGAGCCGATGCTCGTATCGAATCGGGGCGCTTCACCCATGCCGAATCTCCCTTGGACTTCGGGTTCGACTATAGCGAGCACCGGACCATGACGCCATTCATATCTCGACCATCTCGAAGTCTTCCTTGCGCGCTCCGCAGTCGGGGCACACCCAGTTCGGAGGCACGTCCTCCCACTTCGTTCCGGGCGCGATGCCCTCCTCCGGAAGACCCTCGGCCTCGGAGTAGATCCATCCGCAAATCACGCACATGTAAGTCTTCATCGGCGATCCTGAACCCACTGGAATCGAGAATTTTCGCACTGCCGAAGGAGTTTGAACAAGCATCGCGACCGCGCGGCCCAACCGGCGCACGGCCCCTGGTTGCCATGCCTCGCTGACTCACGAAGCAAGAGCGCGCAGGTTTCGACCCGGGCGATGGGGATTGCGAGTCGGGCTGCGCAGGCGTAGTCCGACCGGACTGCGCCTCCCCCCGATTCGCATTCGATGCCCTCCATGCCGGCGGATGCGTGTCCGGGGCGGCCGTCCGTCGGGAACCAAGGCGGCCAGATCTACGTTGCCGGTCGTCCCACCGCCCGCTCTTCCGCGACGCGCGCCGGAGGGGCAATCGAAGCCGCTCCCGGTGGGTTCGGCTCGCAATCGTCGCCGTGGCGTGGCGCCTGAATAATGCGGCGGATAAAATCCTCGCCTCAATCGATCCGCACGAGAGGCATTCCATGCAGGCGACCGAGGATCTGCGCATCAGGTCCATCCGCGAAATCGTTACTCCCGCCGACCTTCACGCCCAGTTTCCGATGACCGCGCGCGCGACGGAGACCGTAGTGCGAAGCCGCGCCGGAGTTCAACGAATCATCCATGGCGACGACAAGCGCCTCCTGGTGGTGATCGGGCCCTGCTCGATTCATGATCCGGTGGCGGCGCGAGAGTATGCGCAACGTCTATCGGGACTTCGCAAGGAGCTGCGCCAGGATCTGCTGATCGTGATGCGGGTCTACTTCGAAAAGCCTCGCACCACCATCGGATGGAAAGGACTCATCAATGATCCCGACCTGAACGGCAGTTTCGATATCAACAAGGGACTGCGGGTGGCGCGAGAGCTGCTCGTCTCCCTCAACGAGCACGACGTACCGGCCGGAGTGGAGTTTCTCGACATACTCACCCCGCAGTATCTCGCCGATCTGGTGAGCTGGGGTGCGATCGGCGCCCGCACGACCGAGAGTCAGGTCCACCGGGAGCTTGCATCGGGCCTATCATGTCCGGTGGGCTTCAAGAACGGCACCGACGGAAACCTCGATATCGCGATCGATGCGGTGCGCGCGGCCAGGCATCCGCACTGCTTCCTCTCCTTCACTCAGAACGCGCGGTCGGCGATCTTCGCCACCTCCGGCAATGCCGACACCCACATCATTCTGCGCGGCGGCGCCGATGCCCCCAACTTCGACGCCGCGAACGTCGAGCGGGCCGGGCACAGCCTGGGCAAGGCGGGCCTCGACGAAGGTCTGATGATCGACTTCAGTCACGCCAACAGCCGCAAGCGCCACGAGCGGCAACGCGAAGTCTGCCGCGATGTGTGCGCGCAGATCGCAAACGGCCAGCATCGCATTGCCGGGGTGATGATCGAGAGCCATCTCAAGGCCGGCCGTCAGGATGTGAAGAGCCCGCAAGACCTCGTCTACGGCCAAAGCATCACCGACGCCTGCATCGGCTGGGACGACAGTGTCGAGATGCTACGGGAGCTGGCCTCGGCCGTGCGGGAGCGCCGGCGAGTGACCGGACTGGCGCTCGCCGGCTGACGAGCCGAGACCAGGACTTCGAATCGCGGCGCCGTACCGGTTTACGGCAGCTTCGGGCGCGAAGCCGGCGAGAATCGGAAAAGCGTGCGGGCTGATGTCGAGTCACATCTGCCAGGTCGCACCGAAGAAGGCTTCCTCGTGCGTGTCCGGCCCTCTACCACCCCGGAATCTGGTGCGCGGAGATGCCCTGATCCTCGAGCATTACCGGAATGCCCGACTCCACCGCATAGACGGTCTTGCCGTCGATGGTGACGAGCGCCTCCTCGAGGCGCTTCTCCACGCTGCTGCCGTCAACGCGCACCAGTCCGTTGCGCTCGCGATGCCGATTCAGAACGGCGAGCCGGTCCTTCGCAAGGCGCTTGATCGGCACCCGGCTCGCCGGGCACACCAGAATCTCGAGCAGGCGACCGTCAATCGCCACCCTTCCCCCCTGTCGCTGCCTCCGATCGACGCCGCCGCTCGACCTTGAGCATTTCCGCGAGCCGGAACGCGAGCTCCAGGCTCTGACTCGCGTTGAGCCGGGGGTCGCAATGGGTATGGTAGCGATCGGCCAGATCCTGCTCGCGTATGGCCTGGGCTCCTCCGGTGCACTCCGTGACGTTGGCGCCCGTCATCTCGACATGGATTCCCCCGGCGTATGTGCCCTCGGCCTCGTGTACCTCGAAGAAGCGCCGCACCTCGCAGAGAATCCGCTCGAATCGCCGCGTCTTGTAGCCGTTGGTCGACTTTTCGGTGTTGCCGTGCATCGGGTCACAGGACCACACGACGTGCCGGCCCTCCCGCGTCGCCGCCCGCACCAGCCCCGGCAGCGTCTCCTGCACCTTGTCCGCCCCCATGCGGGAGATCACGACGACGCGGCCCGCGCGATTGTCTGGATTCAGCGCATCCAGGAGTGTGAGCAGCTCGTCCGACCCGATCCCGGGGCCCGCCTTGAAGCCGACGGGATTGGACACCCCCCGCAGGAACTCGACATGGGCGCCCTCCGGCTGACGGGTCCGGTCCCCGATCCACAGAAGGTGCGCAGACGTGTCGTACCAGTCCCCCGACGAGGAATCGACGCGGGTGAGCGAGCGTTCGTAGCCGAGCAGCAGTGCCTCATGCGAGGTGTAGAAGGCGGTCTGGCTGACCTGCGGACTGGTCTTGGCGGTAATGCCGCAAGCCTCCATGAACTCCAGAGTCTCCCCGATACGGTCCGCCATCTCCCGATACTGTTCCGCCCAGCGCGCTTCCCCCAGGAAATCGAGGTTCCACCCGTGGACCCGGTGTAGATCCGCGAAGCCCCCCTGGGCGAAAGCACGCAGGAGATTGAGGGTGGAGGCGGCCTGTGCGTAGGCCTGCAGCATGCGGTCGGGGTCCGGAGTCCGGGCCACGGGACTGAATTCGATGCTGTTGACGATGTCCCCGCGGTAGGAGGGCAGCGCCACCCCATCGCGTTCTTCGGTGGGCTCTGAACGCGGCTTCGCAAACTGCCCGGCGAGACGACCGACCTTGACCACCGGACATGCGGCTCCAAAGGTGAGCACCACCGCCATCTGCAGCAGCACGCGAAAGGTGTCGCGTATCTTGTCGGGATGAAACTCGGCAAAGCTTTCCGCGCAATCTCCCCCTTGCAGGAGAAAGGCTTCGCCTCGGCTCACCCGGGCAAGCTCGCTCTCCAGCAGTCGCGCCTCCCCCGCAAACACCAGCGGGGGATAATGCGAGATTCGCTCTTCGACCTCGGCCAGTGCGGCCGCGTTCGGATACACCGGCTGCTGAGCCGCGGGGCGGCTTCTCCAGTCGTCGGGCCCCCAGTTCACCCCCGTCCCCTCTTCCCGAAGCATCAGCGCCGACGCTCAGGCACCGGATCGAAGCCGCTGGTCCCCCACGGATGGCATCGGAGCAGGCGGTGGAGACTCATGGCTCCTCCTCGCACCGCGCCGTGTTTCGTGATGGCTTCGACCGCGTACGCCGAGCAGGTCGGCAGATGCCGGCAGGCGGGGGGAAACGCGGGAGAGATGAAGTACTGATAGCCTCGCACCAGACTGCGCAGCCCGCGGGCCGCGGCGCTCGGTCCCGGTCCCGGCCGGGCGCGTTGATGCTCACTCATGGGCCGTCGCCTCGAGCGTCCTGCGGGCGGGGCGCCACGTACTGCCCTCCGGCCCGTCCTCCAGCGCAATGCCGAGCCGGTCGAGCTCGTCGCGTATACGGTCCCCATGCTCGAAGTCCCGGTTCATCCGCGCCTGGTGCCGTTGCGCCAACAGGCGGTTGACGCGTTGCACGTCAACCCCATCGCCAAAGCGTTTCACGAACCAGTCGTCGGGATCGTGCCGCAACACGCCGAGAAGAGCGCCGGCGTGTTCCAGCACCGCACGGGCTTCGGCCCGTTCCGCCGGACCCTTGGCACGGTTGGCCCGGTGGGCCGCGGCCGAAAGCTCCGACAGGGCGACGGGAGTGTTCAGATCGTCCTCGAGCGCCTCCACGAGCGCGGGGGGAGGCCCCGAACCCTCGGCCGCTTCAACTTCGGAAAGATGGCGCATCGTGCCGTAGAGACGGTCGAGGCGACGGGCCGACTGCTCGAGCGCATCGTCACTCCAGTCGAGCGGGCTGCGGTAGTGCGCGGACAGCAGGGCGAGACGAATCGCCTCACCCGGTGCGCGCGCCAGCAGCTCTTTCACGAGCAGAGAATTGCCGAGCGACTTCGCCATCTTCTTCCGACCGATGTTCAGATAGCCATTGTGCATCCAGTAGCGCGCAAAGGGAGCGCCCCCGTGCGCGCACACGCTCTGGGCAATCTCGTTCTCATGGTGCGGAAAGATGAGATCGCTGCCGCCGGCATGAATGTCGATAGTCTCTCCGAGGTGCGCCTTCGCCATGCACGAGCACTCGATATGCCAGCCGGGACGCCCCCTGCCCCAGGGGCTGTCCCAGCCCGGCAGTTCGGGCGGTGACGGTTTCCACAGAACGAAGTCGACCGCGTCCTTCTTGTACGGCGCCACTTCGACACGAGCGCCATCGATCTGTTCGTCCCGCCGCTGCCCGGAGAGCTGCCCGTAGCCGGGAAAGGAGGGCACATGGAAGAGCACGTGACCTTGCGCCTCGTAGGCATGACCCTTCGCGACCAGGACCTCGATCATGTCCACCATTCGCGACACATGGTCCGTTGCCCGGGGCTCGATGCTCGGCTCCAGCACCTGGAGCGCGCGCATGTCTTCATGATAGGCCTGCGTGTAGCGGCCGCTGATGACCTCGATGCCCACGCCCTGCGCCTGCGCCGCGGCGTTTATCTTGTCGTCGATGTCGGTGAAGTTTCGCGCGTAGACGACTTGCGGATAGCGATATCGCAGCACCCGGAACAGGAGATCGAAGACCACGGCGGGACGGGCGTTGCCGATATGCGCATAGTCGTAGACCGTCGGCCCGCATACGTACAGGGTCACCCGGGCCGGATCGAGCGGCTCGAACACCTCCTTGCGGCGCGTCAGTGTGTTATAGACCTGCATGGGAGAGAGGCTGGAGCGAGTCGATCCCTTCAGTGAAATGCTATCAGCAAGCCCGCAACGCGGCGAGCGCGTACCAGCCGACGGATCGCTAACTCTCGCCATGAACTCCAGGAAGAATCGAGCACCGCGGCGAGTCCTCCCGATGCGCACCTCGAGCGCGACGGGTGGATGGGGCCGGTCGACGACCCGCGCCTTCCTCCTGCTCGCCGCTCTGGCTCTCGTTGCGAGCGTTCCGGTTCGCGGGCAGGTATTGCGCGACGGGCTGAGTGTCGCCTACGGAAGTCCTCCCGCCCCGCCCCTGACGCTCGAGGACATCGACGGACGGGAATATCGACTCGCCGATCTGCGGGGCAAGGTGATCGTCGTCAACTTCTGGGCGACCTGGTGTCCACCCTGCGTGGCGGAGATGCCCGCCATGCAGCGCATGTACGACGCGCTCGCGGACGAAGGCGTCCTGGTCCTCGCAGTGAACGCGGGAGAGAGTGCACAGGACATCAGAAGCTTCACCGGGGATTTCGAGCCCACCCTGTCCTTTCCCTTGCTGAGGGATCCGGGTGGTGAGGCTTTCACGCGGTGGGGGGTGCTCGGCCTGCCCCACACCTTCATCGTCGACCGGTCGGGGAATCTCGCCTATACCGCGCAAGGCGCCCGGCAGATGGATTCCGCGCACATCATGGAACGGCTGAGAAATCTCCTGGAATAGCCGCCGGGCTACTCCACCGTTACCGACTTGGCGAGATTCCGCGGCTGGTCCACATCCGTCCCCTTCTGCACCGCCACGTGATAGGCGAGGAGTTGCAAGGGAATCGCGTAGACGATGGGCGCGACGTGCGCTCCGGCCGACGGAAGCTCGAGGACATGCATGGTCGGGCTGGGGCGGACTCCGGAGCTGCGATCCGTCAGAACGTAGAGCTCCCCTCCCCGGGCCCGGACCTCCTCCAGGTTCGATTTGAGCTTCTCGAGCAATGCGTCGTTGGGCGCGACCGCCACCACCGGCATTTCCGAATCGACCAGAGCAATCGGCCCGTGCTTCAACTCCCCCGCGGGATAGGCCTCGGCGTGAATGTAGGAGATCTCCTTGAGCTTGAGCGCCCCTTCCAGCGCCACCGGAAACTGGACCCCGCGCCCGAGAAAGAGGGCGTGCTGCTTGTCGATCAGGCGCCGGGCGAGCAGGCCTATCCGCTCGTCCAGCGCCAACACCTTGCGGCAGATCTCGGGCAGCTCGCGCAACTGCGCGACGATGCGCGCCTCGCTCTCCGCATCGAGAGCATGGCGTCGGCCGAGCGCGGCCACGAGCAGAAGCAGCGCGGTGAGCGAAGCGAGGAAGGTCTTGGTGGAAGCGACGCCGATCTCGAGGCCGGCGCGGGTCATCAGCACCAGATCGGACTCGCGCACGAGGGCGCTTTCCGGCGTGTTGCAGATGGCCAGCGTCGGTCCGAAGCCCTGGTGCTTCGCACCACGTACCGCGGCCAGCGTGTCCGCGGTCTCTCCCGACTGGGAGATGGAGACCACCAGGGTATCCGCGCTCGCCACGGGATGCCGGTAGCGAAACTCGCTCGCGACCTCCACGTTGCAGGGGATGCCGGCCAGCCCCTCGAACCAGTTGCGGGCCACCATGCCGGCGAAGTAGCTGGTCCCGCACGCGACGATCTGCACCCGCGCAACCTGGTCGAAGAGCGTCGTGGCCTTCGGACCGAAGGCCGCCTCCAGCACCGACTGAGCCCCGAGCCGACCCTCGAGAGTATCGGCGATCGCCTGTGGTTGTTCGAAGATCTCCTTCTGCATGTAGTGCCGGTAGCGGCCACGCTCCACCGCTTCGGCGGAGACCCTGCTCACCACCACCGGGCGCGTGACCGCCACGCCCCGCACCCCGGTAAGCGACACCCGTTCGCGGCAGAGCTCCGCCACATCTCCGTCTTCGAGGTGGATGAAGCGCCGGGTCACCGGCACGAGAGCGGCAACGTCGGAGGCGAGGAAGTGCTCGCCCGCCCCGATGCCCACCGCGAGCGGACAGCCGAGACGGGCCGCGACCACCCGATCGGGGTGATTGCGGTCGATGACCCCAATCGCGAAGGCGCCGCTCAACCTCTCCGTCACGGTGCGCACTGCATCCGCGAGATCGTGTCCGCCACCCAGCTCGCGTTGGATCAGGTTGGCGATGACCTCCGTGTCGGTTTCGGAGGCGAAGACGAATCCGTCCGCGGCGAGCTCGCCCCGCAGCGTGTCGTGGTTCTCGATGATGCCGTTGTGCACCACCGCAATCCCGCCCCCGGAGACATGGGGATGGGCGTTGCGTTCGGTCGCCGCGCCGTGGGTCGCCCAACGGGTATGGGCGATCCCGATCCGCCCCCGCAGCGGCTCCGCTTCGAGGATGTCGGCGAGACGCGACACCTTGCCCGGGGTGCGCCTGCGATCGAGCCGGGCGTCCTCGTCGATGACCGCCAGACCGGCGGAGTCGTAGCCCCGGTACTCAAGGCGCTGCAGGCCCTCCATCAGGATCGGGACCATGTCGCGTTCCCCGATCGCTCCGACGATTCCGCACATTCTCCGCTCCCGTCGCCGCCCGCGGGCACCGGCCGCATCCTGGCCCGCAAATTTCACCGATTTCCTACTGCGGACGCCAATATGCTAGCGCTAGTGGGCTGTACTCCCTCAAGCCGCAACGACTTCGTGTCGGCTACGACTTCAGCGTCTTTCGGTCCGTGCACCCCACTATCACGGCATCTTGGCGCCCGAAGCGGCCGAAAATCCGTGAAACATGAGGGCTGGCCCGCAATGTCTCACCGATCTTCCGCTGCGCTCGCGTTCCTGCCGACTTCCGCGCACCTTCGCCCGGCGCATACCGGGAAGATACCGCACAAGCTCCTCCGAAGGCGCACGTAGGGACTTCAGTGGCCTTTGCGCCCTCTGCGCCATCGGGTCACGGTGGTCTGGGCCGCCCGCGCCACCGTGAGGGCGCCCGCCGGCGCATCCTTCGAGATGGTGGAGCCCGCGCCGATCGTGGCGCCCTCCCCGACCACCACCGGCGCCACCAGCTCCACCCCGGAGCCGACGAAGGCGTGATCCCCAACCGTCGTGCGGTGCTTGGCAAGGCCGTCGAAGTTGCACGTGATGGCGCCGGCGCCGATGTTGACTTCGCGGCCGAGGTCCGAATCACCGAGATAGCTCAGATGCATCGCCTTGGAACCGACGCCGAGACGCGACGCCTTCACTTCGACGAAGTTGCCGATCCGGGCGCGCTCTTCGAGCTCCGCGCCGCCACGCAGCCTCGCATAGGGCCCGATGCGGCAGCTTTGTCCAATCCTCGCGTCCTCGATCTCGCAGTGGCCGTACACCTCGCTTCGCGCCCCCAGATGCGACGACGCGATGCGGGTGTAGGGGCCGATGCGCACCCCGTCACCGAGCACCACCTCTCCTTCCAGGATCACATCGATGTCGATGCGCACGTCGCGCCCCACCTGGACCCGGCCACGCACTTCGACCCGGGCGGGATCGAGCAGGGTCGCGCCCGCGCGCATGAGCTGCTCCACCATCCGGGCCTGGAAGCAGCGTTCGAGACGGGCGAGCTCTATCCGGTCGTTGACCCCCATGACTTCCTCGGGGGTGGCCACCCCCACCCCGGCCACCGCGACCGAGTCGGCCACCGCGAGCGCGACCACGTCCGTCAGGTAGTACTCGCCCTGAGCGTTGTCGTTGTCGAGGCGGGAGAGCCACCCGCGCAGGCGGCGGGCGGACGCCGCGAGTATGCCGCTGTTTATCTCGCGCACTTCGCGCTCCCGCTCGTGCGCTTCGCGGTCCTCCACGATGCGAGTGAGGCGCCCCGCTCCATCGCGAATGATCCGGCCGTAGCCCGCGGGCTCCTCCACCGTAGCCGTGACCACCGCGAGCCCATCCTCCGCCGCGGCGGCGATGGCTCTCTTCAAGGTGGCGCGCGAGATGAGCGGAACATCGCCGTAGAGCACCAGCACCGTGGCGTCGTCCGGGATTCCCGGCAGCGCCTCTCCGAGGGCGTGCCCGGTGCCAAGGCGCGTGGTCTGCCACACCCACTCCACCTCGACTTCGCAAAAGTGCGTGCGCACGAGCTCTCCGCCCTCCCCCACCACCACGTGGATCCTCTCCGCCCCAAGCTCCAGGGCGCGTTCCACGACGTGAGCGAGCAAGGGGCGTCCCCCAAGCTCATGCAGCACTTTCGGCAGGTCGGAGTTCATGCGCCGGCCGCGGCCGGCGGCGAGCACGACCACGTGAAGGGCGCCGCCCACCCCCGTTCCGGACTATCTGCCGCGCTGGCGGCGGATGGCGCGCAGTTGGGCCACAGCCTGAAGCAGCTCCGACCGGGCTCGCGCCTCGTCGATCGCGCTCTGCTTGTCGGCAAGAGCCCGTTCGGCGGCGGCCTGTGCTTCCAGTGCCGCCGCCTCGTCGAGATCGGCGGCACGCTGGCCGGTATCGGAGAGCACGGTCACGACATGGGGCTGGACTTCGAGAATCCCGCCGGAGACGTAGAAGGATTCCTCCTCACCGCCCGGGAGCCGGGCGCGAACCTCTCCCGGCTTGAGAGTGGTCAGGAGCGGGGCGTGGCGCGGGGCGATTCCCACCTCTCCCATCGAGGCCGGAGCGAACACCATCTCGCACTCCCCGGAGAAGAGCGCTTTCTCGGCACTCACCACATCGAGACGAATCGTGGCCATGGTTGCGCTCGAGTCTGTTTCCCTGTTTCCGATTTCCCGGATCAGCCCAGGACGCTTTTCGCCCGTTCGCGGACCTCTTCGATACCGCCCACCATGTAGAACGCCTGTTCCGGCACGTCATCGTACTCGCCCTCCGCGATCGCCTTGAAGCCGGCGATGGTGTCGCGCAGCGAGACGTACTTGCCGGCGGAGCCGGTGAACACCTCCGCCACGAAGAAGGGCTGGGAGAGGAAGCGCTGGATCTTGCGCGCTCTCGCCACCACGAGCTTGTCCTCCTCGGAGAGCTCGTCCATGCCGAGGATGGCGATGATGTCGCGCAGCTCCTTGTAGCGCTGCAGTACGCCCTGCACCTGACGGGCGACATCGTAGTGCTCCTGCCCCACGACAAGGGGGTCGAGGTTGCGGCTGCTGGAATCGAGCGGGTCCACCGCGGGGTAGATGCCGAGCTCGGCGATCTGGCGCGACAGCACCAGGCTCGCGTCGAGATGCGCGAAGGTGGTGGCGGGAGAAGGATCGGTCAGATCGTCGGCGGGCACGTAGATGGCCTGAATGGAAGTCACCGAGCCGGTCCGGGTCGAGGTAATGCGTTCCTGCAGCACCCCCATTTCCTCGGCCAGGGTGGGCTGATAGCCGACCGCGGAAGGCATGCGCCCGAGCAGCGCGGAGCACTCCACCCCGGCCAGGGTGTAGCGGTAGATGTTGTCGACGAAGAAGAGGACATCGCGCCCCTCGTCCCGGAAGTACTCGGCCATGGTGAGACCGCTCAAGCCCACGCGCAGCCGGTTGCCGGGGGGCTCGTTCATCTGGCCGTAGACAAGCGCGACCTTGTCGAGCACCTCCGATTCGCGCATCTCGTGGTAGAAGTCGTTGCCCTCGCGGGTCCGCTCTCCGACCCCGGCGAACACCGAGAAGCCGGCGTGCTCGGTGGCGATATTGCGGATGAGCTCCATCAGGCACACCGTCTTGCCCACCCCGGCGCCACCGAAGAGGCCGATCTTGCCGCCCTTGTTGAAGGGGCAGATGAGATCGATGACCTTGATCCCGGTCTCCAGGATCTCGACCGAGGCCGCCTGGTCGACGTAGCTCGGCGCCTGGCGGTGGATCGGCCATCGTTCCTCGGTCTCCACCTCGCCCTTGCCGTCGACCGGCCGGCCGAGAACGTCCATGATGCGTCCGAGCGTCTTCGGGCCCACCGGCACCGAGACCGGCGCGCCGGTATTGTCGACGCCGATGCCGCGCTTCAGCCCGTCGGTGGAGCCCATCGCGATGGTGCGCACCACGCCATCGCCGATCTGCTGCTGCACTTCCAGCGTCAGACCGTTCTCGACGAGAAGCGCGTCGTGCACCTTGGGCACCGACTGCCGGGGGAATTCCACATCCACCACCGCACCGATGACTTCGACAATGTTTCCGGAGCTCATGACTCGTTCCTCGGAGGTTTCCTGCTCAAGTTTCGGGATTGACGCGCCCTCGACCCATTAACGAGGCGATAGTGCGCGGATGAACCAGGGCGAAGCGCGATGGACTCAAAGCGCCGCCGCGCCGCCCACGATTTCAGAGAGCTCCTGGGTGATCGAGGCCTGACGGGCCTTGTTGTAGGCGAGCACGAGCTCGTCGATGAGCGAGCCCGCATTGTCGGAAGCGGCCTTCATCGCGACCATGCGCGCGGCCTGCTCGGAGGCGACGTTCTCGACCACCGCCTGGTAGATCAGAGACTCGATGTAGCGCGTCATCATGATGTCGAGCACCGCCTTGGAGTCCGGCTCGTAGATGTAGTCCCAGTAGTGGCCGACCTCCTCCTCCTTCGACGCCTCGCGGGGCAGGAGCCGCTCGATAATCGGCTGCTGGGTCATCGAGTTGACGAACTGGTTGTACACCATGAACACCCGGTCGACTCGGCCGGAGGTGTACGCATCGAGGATGACCTTTATCACCCCGAAGAGGGTCTCCACACCGGGAGCGTCGCCGACGTGAGTGGCCTGGCCGACCAGGTTGACGCCAAAGCGCGCGAAGAAGGCGGCGCCCTTGTTGCCGATGATGCAGAAGTCCTGCTCCACCTCCTGCTCCCGCCACTCGTCCATCTGGCGGATAAGGGTTCGGAACAGGTTGTTGTTGAGCCCGCCGCACAGACCGCGATCGGAAGAGACCACGATGACCCCGACCCGTTTCATCTCCCGCTCGACCAGGAAGGGATGCCGGTACTCCAGGCTCGCGGCCGAGGCGTGGTCGATCACGTTCCTCATCTTCTCCGCGTAGGGACGCGCCGCCGCCATGCGCTCCTGTGCCTTGCGCATCTTGCTCGCCGCCACCATCTCCATCGCGCGCGTGATCTTCTGCGTGTTCTGCACGCTGCGGATCTTGTTCTTGATGTCTCTCGCGCCGGCCATGTCCGCCTCACCCGCCCGGTAAAGGGCTCCGCCCGCAACATCTCGCCACGGAGCTTCGCATGCCCGCGGAGCCTGCGCCCGCGCAGGGGCGGCGGTTGCGCACCGCCGCTTCGCGCCTACCAGGCATGGTTCGCCTTGAAGTCGTCGATGGCCGCGGCGAGCCGCGCAGCGACTTCATCGTCATACACGGGGTTCGAGTTGATCTCGTTCATGAAGTCGGCGTGTTTCGAGGCCATGTAGTCCTGGAGGGCGGCCTCGAAGCCGGCCACCTGATCGAGCTCGACATCGTCGAGGTAGCCGCGATCCACCGCATACAGTGACACCGCCTGCTGGGCGACGGACAGCGGCGCGTACTGTTTCTGCTTGAGGATTTCCATGACCCGCTGGCCGCGCTCGAGCTGCCGGCGGGTGGCCTCGTCAAGATCGGAGGCGAACTGGGCGAACGCGGCAAGCTCCCGGTACTGCGCGAGAGCGAGGCGGACGCCGCCCCCGAGCTTGCGGATGATTCCGGTCTGCGCGGCCCCGCCCACCCGGGACACCGACAGGCCCGCGTTGATGGCGGGGCGCACGTTCGCGTTGAAGAGATCGCTTTCCAGGAAGATCTGACCGTCGGTGATCGAGATCACGTTGGTGGGCACGAAGGCGGACACGTCCCCGGCCTGGGTTTCGATGATGGGGAGCGCGGTGAGCGAACCCGTCCGGCCCTTGACCCGGCCTTCGGTTAACTCCTCGACGTGCTCGGAGTTGATCCGCGCCGCACGCTCGAGCAGGCGCGAGTGGAGATAGAACACGTCGCCGGGATATGCCTCGCGCCCCGGCGGGCGTCGCAGCAGGAGCGAAACCTGGCGGTAGGCCCAGGCCTGCTTGGTGAGGTCGTCGTAGACGATGAGCGCATCCTCACCGTTGTCGCGGAAGTACTCGCCCATGCTGCAACCGGCGTAGGGCGCGATGTACTGGAGCGCCGCCGACTCCGATGCGCTCGCGGCCACCACGATGGTATGACCCATCGCGCCGTGCTCCTCCAGCTTGCGCACCACGCCCGCGATCGAGGACGCCTTCTGGCCGATGGCGACGTAGATGCAGATCAGGTCGGCGTCACGGCTGTTGATGATCGTATCGATCGCCACCGCGGTCTTGCCGGTCTGGCGGTCTCCGATGATGAGCTCGCGCTGGCCGCGGCCGATGGGAACCATGGAGTCGAGCGCCTTGAGGCCCGTCTGTAGCGGCTGGCTGACGGATTGCCGGCTGATGACGCCGGGAGCGACCTTCTCGATCGGCGAATACCCATCCGCCTCGATCGGCCCCTTGCCGTCGATGGGCTCCCCGAGCGAGTTGACCACCCGCCCGAGCAGGCCGCGGCCCACCGGGACCTCCAGGATGCGACCGGTGCACTTCACCGTATCGCCCTCGGAGATGTGCGTATAGTCGCCCATGATCACCGCGCCGACGGAGTCGCGCTCGAGGTTCAGGGCCAGGCCGAAGGTGTTGCCGGGAAACTCGACCATCTCGCCCTGCATCACCTCGCTCAGCCCGTGAATGCGGGCGATGCCATCGGTGAGCGTCACGATGGTGCCTTCGGTACGGGCTTCCACCCCGACTTCAAAGTTCTGGATCCGCTGTTTGATCAGATCGCTGACTTCGCTTGCGCTAATGCTCATTGACTACCCTCTTGCAAAGCGGATTCGGCCCGGATGCGAGTGGCCGCGGTGCTTTACCGACCCACGAGAGCTGCGGGCGCGCAGATGCCGGCAGGTATGCGTGCGCAGTCGTGATTCGGTGGAACATCGCGGTCAGGACAGGGCCTGGCGCAGCTGGCCGAGGCGCCCGCGCAGCGATGCGTCGATGACGAGGTCGCCGGCACGAAGCACCACGCCACCGATGAGATCGGGGTCCACGCCGACCTCGAGCGAGACGCTCACCCCGAGGCGCTTCGACATCGCCTCGCCGATTCGGGTTTCCTCCTCCGGCGTGAGCGGATAGGCGGAGCGCACCTCGACGTGCCCGCGCCCTTCCAGCGCCTCGCGTTCCCGCTCGAAGATCCCGCGGATCTCCGCAACGAGTTCAAGGCGTCCCTTCTGCCCGAGGAAGCGCAGGAAGTTGCGCCCGTGTTCGGTGAGGCGATCCCCCGCGACGTCGAGGATGAGCGCGGTGACCGCGCCGGCGTCCACCTTGGGATTCGCGATGAGGCCCTTCACGGTGGGGTCGGCGGCAATCACCTCCAGCGTCTCGAGCATCCCGGCCCACCCGGAGACATCCCCGTCCTCTCGCGCCTGTTCGAAGGCGGCGAGCGCGTAGGGCCTCGCAACGATTCCCCTCTCTTCCATGCCCGCTTCTTCTTCAGATCCGCGCCGCGAGCTTGCCGAGCGTCTCGCTGTGAACCTTCGCGTCGACCTCGCGCATCAGGACCTGCTCCGCGCCGGCAAGCGCGATCGCGACGACCTCGGCGCGCAGCTCCTCGCGGGCCTGGTTCCTCTCCTGGTCGATCTCGGACTGGGCGGCGCTCAACAGCTTTTCGCCTTCCGCGCGCGCCTCGCCCTTGGAACCCTCGACGATCTCGTCCGCGCGATGCTGGGCCTGGACCAGTATCTCCTTGGCCTGCTCCTTCGCCTCGTCGATGACCGCCCTGGCCCGCTCTTCCGCACTCGCGAGTTCCTGCTGCCCCCGTTCCGCCGCGGCAAGCCCCTCGGCGATGCGGACGCGTCGATCCTCGAGGGCCTGCATGATATGCGGCCAGATGTACCGGTGGCAGAACCATACGAACACGATGAACGCAATGGTCTGCCCGATAAGCGTGGCGTTGATGTTCATGTCGGAGCTCGAGTGATTTCGTGGGGCATCCCGGCGGAACCGGATCAGGCGACCGCGAACAGCACGTACAGGCCGATGGCGATCGCGATGATGGGCAACGCGTCGACCAGGCCCATGATGATGAAGAACTGCGTGCGCAGCATGCCGAGCATCTCGGGCTGACGCGCGATGCCTTCGATGAAACGCGCACCGAGGACGCCGATGCCCACCGCCGCGCCCGCCGCGCCGACCCCGAGCATCAGGGCGCCCGCGATGTACAACAATGCCGTTTCCATGAGCTACTCCTGTTTCCGAATGATGGGAGGATTCGGGCCGGCGTTCAGTGGTGCTGATGCGCCATGTCCAGATAAACGATGGTCAGAATCATGAAGATGAAGGCCTGCAGAAGCACGATGAGGACGTGGAACACCGCCCACGCCCATTGCAGGGCGCCGCCAAGACCGGCCAGCACCCAGCCCGCACTGTAGAGCAGTGCGATCAGGATGAAGATCATCTCCCCCGCGTAGAGATTGCCGAAGAGGCGCAGGGAGAGCGAGACCGGCTTCGATATCAGGCTGACACCTTCGAGCAACAGGTTGACCGGGAACATCCACTTCGGGAATGGCTGGAAGGCGAGCTCGCCGAAGAATCCGCCGATGCCCTTGATCCGCACGCTGTAGTAGAGCATGAGGGCGAACACCGAAAGCGCCATGCCGAAAGTCGCGTTCGGATCGGTGGTCGGCACCACCTTCATGTAGGGAATGCCCATGAGCTTGGCGAGCTCGGGAATCCAGTCCACCGGCACCAGGTCCATTGTGTTCTGCAGCAGCACCCACACGAAGAGGGTGAGCGCGATCGGGGCGACGAGATCGTTCTTCGAGGTAAAGGTGCCGCGAACATTGGTGTCGATGAACTCCACCGTCCACTCGACGAAGTTCTGCCATCCCCCCGGCACCCCGCTCGTCGCGCGCACCGCCACCCGGTGAAAGAGGTACAGGAACATGGCCCCGAGCGCCACCGACCAGAACATGGTGTCGAGGTGGATGGCGAGAAAGCCCATTTCCCGCGCCTCCTCGGCGCCGTGGGCGATGGACAGGCCATTCTCGGGATGAATCCCCAGAGTGAGGTTCTGGAGATGGTGCTTGATGTAAGCGGTAGTGGTGAGCGCTTCGCCGCCGGCAGCCATGGTCCCGGGTCATCCGTGCTTTGAAGAGTCGAGCGCGAGCGCCGCGAAGCTGGTGCCGAGATGCATCACGAGGAATCCCGCCAGCAAAGCCGGCACGTGCACCTCCGGGACAAACGCGAACACCGCCGCGAACAGCACCCCGACCACGACGAGCTTCGCGAGCTCGGCCCGGTAGAGACAGGCGAGCAGGCCTCGACCGTTGCGCCCGTCGAACGCGAACATGCGCCGCGCGAAGCAGTGGTTGGCGGCGAACCCGACGGCGGCGCCAAGCGCGAGCGCTGAGACGACCGCGGGGCCGAAGGGCAGGGCGAGCGCCACCGCGACCGTCATGATGCCGAGCTTGAAGAATGTGAGCTGCCTTGTCATCGGCGGCCTCGATCGCAGCGGGGCTCCCGGCGGTTGGCGACTGACGGGGTGCGAGCCCCCCGGCTGCAACCCGAGCGCGGCTCCCCCGAACCGGCGCGCAAGTATAGGGTCGCCGCTTCGCCCCGATCAACCGAGATCCGCGACTCCCGTCGGAGGCGTTTCTCGCCGGCAGGCGGCACGAAGCGAGCTGGAGTTCGGCGGTAGAGGGACCTTGCCCCGGCCCGCGGGCGGTGTCCCGCGGCTCCGGTCAACGGCGGTGAGACTGGCGAGGGTGGCGGCGCCCGCACACCCTCGCCTGTTGCGGCGGGCGCCCATGTCGACCCGCTGACAGGACAGACCTTCCCGGGTGGTCGCCGTCTGCGCGCGGGATCGGGCGGATTCAGCGGATGCGCGCCAGAATGCCGTCGAGCTCGTCGAGGTTCCCGTAGCGGATCACCAGCCGGCCCGCGCCGCGGGCGCCGTGACGGATGGCGACCGCCGCTCCGAGACGTTCCGAGAGGTCGCTCTCGAGGCGGCGGACGTCGGGATCGGCCGGGACCGGCTCCTTGGGCGGCGCATTCAAGCGCCGTACCAGCGCCTCGGTATCGCGCGCGCTCAGTCCGCGCGCCACCACCTCCGCCGCGGCCCGGCTCTGCGCCTCTCCCTGCAGCGAGAGGAGCGCGCGAGCGTGGCCCATTTCGAGCTCCCCGGACTCGAGCCGCCGGCGCACGTCTTCGCGCAGGTCCAGCAGGCGCAGCAGGTTGCTCACCGCCGCCCGGGAACGCCCGACCGCATCACCCGCCTCCTGGTGGGTGAGGTCGAAGTCGTCGATGAGGCGCTTGATCGCGAGCGCTTCCTCGATCGGGTTGAGATCCTGGCGCTGAATGTTCTCGATCAACGCGACGCCGAGCGCGGCCTCGTCGGAGAGTTCCTTGACCACGGCGGGAATGACCTCGAGCTCCGCCATCTGCGCCGCGCGCCAGCGGCGCTCGCCCGCGACGAGCTCGAAGTACGGCGCGTCGGTGTCCGGGCGCACCACTACCGGCTGCACGACCCCGCGGGCCCGGATCGACTTCGCAAGCTCCTCCAGGGCCTCGGGGTCCATCAGGCGCCGAGGCTGAAAGCGGTTCCTGCGTATCAGGTCGAGCGGCAGCTCGCGAAGTTCCCGGGCGCCCTCGGCGGAGTGCACCGCGGCCGCGCCGCTCAACAGCGCATCCAGCCCGCGTCCGAGCCCCCTCCTCTTCGCCATGTCAACCACTCTCCCCGGCGCGGCCGGGAAGCGCGGCCTTGAGGTGTACGCCGTCGCGACGCAGGATTTCACCGGCGAAGGCGAGATAGGCGAGCGCACCGGAGGAGCTCCTGTCGTACTGGAGCGCCGGAAGACCGTGGCTCGGCGCCTCGGCCAGGCGCACGTTGCGCGGTACCACGGTGCTGTAGACCTTGGCGCCGAAATGCCGCACCAACTGCCGGGAGACCTGGTTCGACAGGTTGTTTCTCGGGTCGTACATGGTCCGGAGAAGTCCGTGTATGTGCAGCCCTGGATTGAGTATCGAGCGGATCTTCTCCACGGTATCGAGGAGGGTGGAGAGTCCTTCGAGCGCATAGTACTCGCACTGCATTGGGATCATCACCGCATCGGCCGCGACCAGGGCGTTGACGGTCAGCATGTTGAGCGAGGGCGGGCAGTCGATGAGCACGTAGTCGTACTCGTCGCGCACGCACTGCAGGGCATGGCGCAACCGAAGCTCGCGGCCGAGCTCGTCGAGCAGCCCCGCCTGCGCTCCGACGAGGTCCGTGTTGCTCGGGAGCAGTGAGTAGTTGGCGCTCTCGACGAAGAGGATCGCTTCCTCGAGCGTCGCCTGCCCCATCAGGACGTCGTGGGTCGACAGGCGCAGCGCGTTCTTGTCCACGCCGCTGCCCATCGTGGTGTTGCCCTGCGGATCGATATCGAGCAGCAGGATGCGGCGCTTCGCGGCCGCAAGAGACGCGCCGAGGTTCATGGTGGTGGTGGTCTTGCCCACCCCGCCCTTGTGATTCGCGATCGCGATGACCTTGGACATGGAATCGTGGGGCACGTTCTCCCTGCGCCGCGGCGATCATAACGAGGCCGAACCCGGGACGCTTGCGGACCCGCGCTCCATCACCACCACATGACGCGGGCCCGGGAGACCGGGAACGCGGCACGAAACCACGCGGCACCTCGCGCCGGCGCCACGCAGGACGGTGAGCTCCGCCTCTTCGGGTGCGGAGGCTCTCATCCCCAACAACCGCCCATCGGGTTCCAGCATGCGCTCCCCGGCACGCCACAAGTCGGCGAGCGCGAAGGTGGCCCGGCTCACGACGGTGGAGAAGCTCCGCGCGTCACGATAGCCCTCGATGCGCGCGCGCACCGGCCGGGCGTTGTCGAGTCCGAGCTCGGCGACACACTGCACCAGAAAACGGACCCGCTTCGCGGCGCGGTCGAGCAGAACGCAGCGCAGCTCGGGCCGCGCAATCGCCAGCACCATTCCCGGAAGGCCCGCTCCGCTTCCCACATCCAGGAGCGTGCCGCCGCTGACCAGTGGCAGCAGGGTGAGGCTGTCGTGCACGTGCCGACGGACCATCTCCTCGGGGCTTCGCACCGCGGTCAGGTTGTACACGCGATTCCAGCGGTAAAGCAGCCGCAGATACGCGACGAGACGCAGCCGCGGCCCGGCATCGAACGCGAGTCCCATCTCGCCAAGGCCCGCATCGAGGACGCCCGAGACGGATGCGTCGTCGAAGCCCGCGGGGCCGGACACCGGCCCTCAGGCGCGCCTGCGATCCGCCGGTGGCGCCACTTCCCGTCCCGATACGCGCTTCAGGTGAACCAGCAGCAATGACAGCGCGGCGGGCGTCACGCCGGAGATGCGCCCCGCCTGTCCGAGCGTCTCGGGGCGGTGGCGCGTGAGCTTCTCTCCGACCTCCGCCGACAGCCCCCTCACCTGGGAGTAGTCGAGGGTATCGGGTATCGCGGTGGCGTCCTGCGCGCGCTGCCTCGCGATCTGGGCTCGCTGGCGTTCGACGTAGCCGTGGTACTTCGCCTGGATCTCGACCTGCTCGGCGACGCTCTGGTCGGGATGCGGCGGCGCGGCGGCCGCGAGTCGGGTAAGCGCGTGATAACTCACCTCGGGCCGGCGCAGGAGCTCGAGTGCGCTGTGATCCTGTCGCAGGGGAGGGCCGAATCCACCGCGCTCCGGCGACTGCTCCACGTCCCGGGCTCGGATGCGGATCGCGCCAAGGCGCGCCTGTTCGCCCGCGATCGCGTCGCGCTTCGCTTCAAAGGCGCGCCAGCGATCGTCGTCGACCAGGCCCAGACGCCGGCCGTGTCCGGTCAGACGCAGATCGGCATTGTCCTCGCGCAGCAGCAGGCGGTACTCGGCCCGGCTGGTAAACATGCGGTAGGGCTCGGAAGTGCCGAGGGTGACGAGGTCGTCTATGAGCACGCCGATGTACGCCTCGTCTCGCCGCGGACTCCATTGCTCCCTTCCCAGGGAGCGCGCAGCGGCGTTGAGGCCGGCGACGATCCCCTGCGCCGCCGCCTCCTCGTAGCCGGTGGTGCCGTTGATCTGCCCCGCGAAGAAGAGTCCGTCCACCGCTCTCGTCTCCAGGGTCGTGCGCAGGTCCCGCGGATCGAAGAAGTCATACTCGATCGCATATCCGGGGCGGGTGATGTGGGCCTGCTCGAGCCCCCGGATGGAGCGTACCAGCTCGAGTTGCACGTCGAAGGGCAGGCTGGTGGAAATCCCGTTCGGGTAGAGCTCCGACGTGGTGAGGCCTTCCGGCTCGACGAAGATCTGGTGGGAATCCCGATCCGCGAATCGCACCACCTTGTCCTCGATGGACGGACAGTAGCGCGGTCCCGCGCCTTCGATCACCCCGGTGTAGAGCGGCGAGCGGTCCAGGGCATCGCGGATCAGGGCGTGGGTCCGCGCGTTGGTGTGCGTAATGTGGCAGGAGACCTGCCGCGGGGGGTGCTGGGGCCCATCCATGAAGGAGAAGCGCGGCGGCGGATGATCACCCGGCTGCTCCTCGAGCGCACTCCAGTCGACGCTGCGCCCGTCGAGGCGCGGCGGAGTCCCGGTCTTGAGCCGCGCGACCGCGAGCCCGAGGGAGCGCAGGTGGCGCGCGAGTCCCGTGGAGGCCGGGTCTCCCGCCCTTCCACCTTCGTGACTGCGCAGGCCCACGTGGATGCGCCCGCCGAGGAAAGTCCCGACGGTGAGCACCACGCTCGGGGCGTGAAACTCGAGGTCCATGCGGGTGCGCACCCCGCACACCGCGCCGCCCGAGAAGACGAGGTCCTCCACCGACTGCTGGAACAGCACCAGGTTCGGACACTTCTCGAGCGCTTCGCGGACGAAAGTGCGATACAGGGCGCGATCGATCTGGGCACGGGTGGCGCGCACCGCCGGTCCCTTTCGCGCGTTGAGCCTGCGCAAGTGAATGCCGCAGTGGTCGGCGGCGGTCCCCATGAGTCCGCCCAGCGCGTCGATCTCCCTGACCAGATGCCCCTTGCCGATACCGCCGATGGCGGGATTGCAGCTCATCTGCCCGAGCGTCTCGATGCTCTGGGTGAGGAGCAGGGTGCGCGCACCGAGGCGCGCGCTCGCGAGCGCGGCTTCGGCGCCGGCGTGTCCGCCGCCGACGACGATGGTGTCGAAGGATTCGGGATGGCGCACGGGGGAGATCGCGGTGGCCGACGGGAACGCGGATTCTACCAGCCGCCGCGGATCGGGAGCGCGGCGCTCCGGGCGGTGCGGGCTATACTCCCCGCCCTTTTGTCCCGCCTCCACCACCCCCCCGAACGTGACCCGAGCCGGAGCACCGAGCGTCGACGTATCGACCTTCCAGGGCCTGTTGTTTGCGCTCGGGGAGTTCTGGTCGCAACGGGGATGCGTTCTGCTCCAGCCCTATGACATGGAAGTGGGTGCGGGCACCTTCCATCCCGGGACTTTCCTGCGCGCGATCGGCCCGGAACCGTGGGCGGCCGCACATCCTCAGGTCTCCCGAAGACCCTCGGACGGGCGCTACGGCGAGAATCCCAACCGGCTGCAACACTTCTACCAGTATCAGGTGGTGATGAAGCCCTCCCCCCTCGACATCCAGGACATCTATCTCGCCTCTCTCGCCCACCTCGGCATCGACCCGCTCGTGCACGACATCCGCTTCGTCGAAGACAACTGGGAGAGCCCGACGCTCGGGGCGTGGGGGCTTGGTTGGGAAGTGTGGTTGAACGGCATGGAGATCACCCAGTTCACCTACTTCCAGCAAGTGGGAGGGCTCGAGTGCCGCCCGGTGATGGCGGAGATCGCCTACGGCGTCGAGCGCATCGCCATGTACCTGCAGGACGTGGACAGCATCTACGACCTTACCTGGACGCGGGGACCGGCCGGCACCCTGCGCTACGGCGACATCTATCTGCAGAACGAACGCGAGATGTCGACCTACAACTTCGAACGTGCCGACACGAGCGCGCTGTTCTCGCACTTCGACCACTGCGAAGCGGAGTGCGCGAGCCTGTGCGCGGACCATCTCGTGATCCCCGCCTACGACATGGTCCTCAAGGCTTCCCATGCCTTCAATCTGCTCGATGCGCGCCACGCGATTTCGGTGAGCGAGAGGCAGCGCTACCTCTTGCGGGTGCGCGCGCTCGCGCGAGCGGTGGCGGAAGGTTTCTACCGCGGGCGTGAAGCGCTGGGTTTTCCACTCGGCGGTGGGGAGAACGAGAGTGGGTGAGGCGGCTGACACCGCGCCGCTCCTCGTCGAGATCGGGACCGAGGAGCTGCCGCCGCGGGCGCTGCGAAGGCTCTCCGAGGAGTTCGCGAACGCGCTGTGCGCCGGCCTCGAGGCCGAGCGCCTGGAAGCGGGCGACGCGACCGCCTACGCTACCCCGAGACGCCTCGCCGTCCTCGTGGAAGCGGTCGCACGCGCGCAACCGAGCCGCGAGTTCGAGCGTCGCGGACCCCGACTCGACATCGCCTTCGACACCGAGGGAAACCCCACTCCGGCCGCGCTGGGCTTCGCGCGCAGTTGCGGTGTCGGCGTCGCGGAGCTCGAGTCCCTCGAGACCGACAAGGGCGCCTGGCTCGTGTGGCGCGGCACCCGGGCGGGCGAGAAGGCCGCCACCCTCATTCCCGGCATCGTCGCGAGCGCCCTTGCCCGCCTCCCTCTCCCGCGCCGCATGCGCTGGTCGGACCGCGAGATCGAGTTCATTCGTCCCGTGCACTGGGCGTTGCTGCTCTTCGGAGAGGAAGCGATCGAAGCCGACATTCTCGGCGTGCGGACGGGCTCCGCCACCCGCGGCCACCGTTTCCACCACCCGCAGCCGATAGCGCTGCGGCGCCCGGCCGACTACCTCGGTGCGCTGCGCGACCCCGGCCACGTCATCGCGGACTTCGATGCGCGCATCGAAAGCATTCGCGTCCAGGTCCGCGAGCTGGCCGCGGCGGTGGGCGGCCAGGCGCAGACGGACGAGGCGCTGCTCGAAGAGGTGGCGGCGCTCGTGGAGTGGCCGGTCGCGCTGCGGGGGGACTTCGATCCCGAGTTTCTCGAACTGCCGGACCCGGTGCTCGCGGCGACGATGAAGGGCCACCAGCGCTACTTTCCCATCGCGGACGCCGAGGGGCGGCTGCTCCCCCACTTCGTCGCGGTGGCGAACATCGACAGTCGCCGCCCGGAAACGGTGCGCGCGGGCAACGAACGGGTGATCCGGCCTCGCCTGCGCGACGCCGAGTTCTTTTTCCGCGAAGACCTGGAAACACCGCTCGAAAAGCGCCGGGACGCGCTGCGGGGAATCGTGTTCCAGGAAGGGCTCGGCACCCTTCACGACAAGTCGGAGCGAGTCTCGCATCTCGCCGCCAAGATCGCCGCCGCGATGGGTGGGGAAGAGGAGTCCGTGCGCCTCGCCCGAAGAGCCGGACAGCTGTGCAAGTGCGACCTCGTCACCGAGGTGGTGGGCGAGTTCCCGGAGCTTCAGGGCATCATGGGGGCGGAGTATGCGCGGCGAGGCGGCGAACCGGAGGCGCTCGCCCAAGCGATCGCGGAGCTGTACCGCCCGGGCTTCGCGGGCGATGCGCTGCCCGCGACCGACGCCGGGAGGGCGCTCGCCATCGCGGACCGTCTGGACACCCTGATCGGGATCTTCGATATCGGAAAGGCGCCGAGCGGCGACCGCGATCCCTTCGGGCTTCGCCGCGCCGCCCTGGGCGTGTTGCGCATCCTCATCGAGGGCGAGCTCGATCTGGACCTCGGGGTTCTCCTGTCCGCCGCCGCCGAGTGCTACTCCGCCTCGCCCCCGTCCCGTACCGGGAGCGAGGGTCCCGCGCCGCATCCGGAGCCCGTCGCGCCCCGGCCCACGGATCCGGCCACCCCGCCCCGCGTCCACGAATTCCTGGTGGAGCGACTGCGCACCTACTTCACGGGCCAGGGGATTCCGGCCACGGTGTTCGCGGCGGTGCATGCGCGCCGGCCGACGCGTCCGCTGGACTTCGCCCGGCGCATCCACGCCGTCAATGCTTTCCGCCGCCTGGCCGAGGCGGAGAGTCTCGCCGCCGCCAACAAGCGCATCGGCAACATCCTGCGCCAGGCGGGCCACCCGAAAGCGGCGAGAGTGGACGAGGCGATACTCACCGACGACGCGGAGCGGGACCTGCACACCCGCCTCGTCGCACTGCGCCCGGAAGTCGAAGAACGGCTGGAGGCGGGCGACCACGGCGCCGCGATGCGCCTTCTCGCCACCCTGCGCGACGGCATCGACGCATTCTTCGATACCGTGCTCGTCATGGCCGAGGATCGGGCGCTGCGCGCCAACCGCCTCGCCCTCCTCGGCGAGATCCGCGCCCTCTTTCTCCAAAGCGCCGACATCTCCCTGCTTTGATCCACAGCCGTGAGTCGGTGTCCAGTCCGGATGTTTCACCGATTTTCGGCCGCTTCGGGCGCCAAGATTACGTGATAGTGGGACGCACGGACCGAGAGACGCACAACGGCGAGCCGGAAACAGGCGAAGCGCCGGTGGCGCTTCGCTCCGGCGAGCGGGCAAGCCAGAGATGGCTTGCCCTGGCCGGAAAGCTTCGCCCAAGGACCGCGCAGCGCAGCAGGTAGCCGACACGAAGTCGTTGCGGCGCGACGGAGGGAGGCCCGGGACAGCGAGCATACTGGCGTCCGCGGCAGGAAATCGGTGAATCATCCGGACCAGGGGCGAGAGCGGCAAAGATGAGTCAAGCGGGTACATCGGCTTCGCAGCGCGGACGCGCATGGAGCGCCTCCACGGTGTTGCGCTCGACTCTGTTCTCGGCAGGCCAGATCCTGCTGACCCTTCTCTTCTCACCGATCGCGGTGGCGACCTTCGCCCTTCCCTATCGCACCCGCTACCGAGTGGTCATGCAATGGACCACTCTCAACATCTGGTGGCTCGCGGTGACCTGCGGGCTGCGACACCGGGTGGAAGGGCTCGAGAACATTCCGTCGCGGGCGACCGTCGTGCTCTGCAAGCACCAGTCCACCTGGGAGACCCTGGTCCTGCCCCGCTACTTCTCCCCCCAGACCTGGGTGTTGAAGCGCGAGCTGCTGCGCATCCCCTTCTTCGGCTGGGGACTCGCTACGCTTCGTCCCATCGCGATCGACCGCGGCGCGGGACGAAACGCGCTCGAGCAGGTCGTCGAGCAGGGAATGAGGCGCCTGGCCGAAGGCATCTGGGTAGTGGTGTTTCCCGAGGGCACCCGTGTCGCCCCGGGAGCCCGGCGCCGCTACCGCCTCGGCGGAGCGGTGCTGGCGGAGAAGAGCGGGCGGGCGGTAGTGCCCGTCGCGCACGATGCCGGGGACTACTGGCCGCGGCGCGGCTTCCTCAAGCGCCCCGGCACCATCCGCCTCGTGATCGGAGCGCCCATCGAGAGCAAGGGCCGCAGTGCGGCGGAGATCAACGCGCGCGCCGCCGAGTGGATCGAGTCGACCGTACACGAACTGCGCGAGGGGGCGGGCCGGCACGGGTGAAGGCGATGGCGACCGGAAGCGGCCGAAAATCGGTGAGACATCCGGGCTACGTCGCGGCGCTCACTCCCCCGCAAGCGCCGCCGCCCACGGCGACGTGACGAAGGCGCCCCCGTAGTTGATTCCCCGCGCCTCGTCGCGGGCCACCACGTTCGGGCAGGCAAAGAGCGAGGGATAGACCGTGTTTCGCCTCACGCACACGGGGTGTTCCCCGGCCAGCGCGCCGATAACGTCCCCGCCCACTGCCTCGTCGACGTCGAGCACCGGTTCCCCGCTCGCATCGAGACGCGGCTGGTGCACCGCGTCCTCCACGCTCATCCGAAAGTCCAGCATGAAGGAGAGGAGCTGAAACACCGCGGGGAGGATTCGGCGGCCACCCGATGCTCCGACCGCGACGCGAAAGTCATCCTCGCGCTCCGCGACGACCGGACACATGTTCGACAGGGGGCGGCGCCCCGGCGCGATGGAGTTCGGCCGTCCCGGACGAGGGTCGAACCACATGATGCCGTTGTTCATCAGGATCCCGGTACGCGGAAAGGTCACCTTCGACCCGAAGAGCGAGAGCAGGGTCTGCGTGAGGGCCACCATGTTGCCTTGCGCGTCCACCACGCCGAGGTGGGTGGTGCAGCCGCTACCGGGGTCCGCGCCTTCGCCCAGGCTCTCGAGGCGGTGGCGATAGGCTTCGCAGAGGACATCGGCATAGGCGAGATAGGCTCGGGCATCGGGGCGCTCGACCTCCTGGAGGCGAGGCGCGAGTAGCGCGAGGGCGTGGCGCAGGGTGGGACCGGCGGAAAGGCCGGTGGGCGCGTGCACGGCCGCTCCCCGATAGCTCACGGTGTCCGCCGGCTGGATATGCGCCCGGCAGGCGCGCAGATCGGCTTCGTTCAGCCTCACCCCGAGCACCCGGGCGTCGGCGACCAGGGCGCTCGCGACCTCACCCGCGTAGAAATCGCGCGCTCCCGCTTCCGCCAGGCGCTCAAGCGTCGCGGCGAGCTCGCCCAGGCGAAGCGAGGGCAGGGGACCGTCCCACCCCGCGATCGGTGGCTGCCCGTTGGAGAGGAAGATGCGGGCGCTCTGCGCGTCTCGGGCGAGCGCCGGGGCCTCGCTTGCGATCTTGAGCGTCGCGTACCAGTCCACCTCCATGCCGCGGCGCGCGAGACGGATCGCGGGAGCGAGCGCCTCCGCCCAGGAACGGGTGCCGAAACGCTCGAGCGCCAACGCGTGACCGGCCACGAAACCCGGCACCGCGACGGACAGGGGGCCCGCCACGTTGCGCTCACCCTCCACCGCGGGCCAGGAGAAGAGATCGCTGTCGGTGCCGACGCCGGACACAAGCGGATAGTCGCCGGGATCGATATCGGTGGAGGCGCGCATCCCGAATTCGACGCACCACGCCCGGCGCGCCGCCGCCTCGTAGACCACCATGAAGCCGCCCCCGCCGAGCCCGCTCATCCAGGGTTCGACGGTGCCGATCGCGAGCCCCGCACACACCGCGGCGTCGACCGCATTGCCGCCCTCGGCGAGCACCTGCGCCCCCACCTCCGAAGCGGCGTAGTGCTGGCTCGCCACGATGCCGGCGGCGGACTCGAGCGCCGGCTTGCGCACGCTCCAGGTCTCTCGACCGGGTCCGATCTCGATGTTTCGGTTCACTCCGGGATTATGCCTCAGCCGGCGACCCGCCACCGGATCGCAGTCCCTTTCGCCAGATACCTCACCGATTCACGACGGCCGCGCAGCTGCGCTCGCGCGGATACCGGGAGGCCAGCGCGTTCGCGGACGATCCTGGACAGCACCGCTTCGAGCCCCGACCCCCGGCGCGCTCGACGCGGTTCATGCGGGCAGATGCGCGTACACCGTCGTTCATCGGCGAGAAGGGGCACGCTCACCGTCCGGGAACCCGACCTCCGCCATGCCTTCAGTCCGGTCTCGTGATCCTCCCGCCCGGCAAGGTATCTTGCGTGACCTTCGGCCCGTTGCCATCGAGTGTTCGCCCGTGGATCGTCAGGACGTCCGGCTCATCGAACGCCACACCGCATTCGACGCTTACCTTCGCATCGACCGCTATCGCCTGCGCCACCGTCTCCACCGTGGGGGAATGAGCCAGGAGCTGGTCCGGGAGGTGCTCGAACGCGGGCATGTCGCGGGCGTGCTGCCCGTGGACCCCGACCGGGACCGGGTAGTGCTCATCGAGCAGTTCCGCATCGGCCCCTACGTGGTGGGCTGGGATCCCTGGCTCTTCGAAGGAGTGGCCGGAATCATCGATGCGGGGGAGAGCCCGGAGGAGGTGTGCCGGCGCGAGGCAAACGAGGAGGCCGGTTGCGTCATCACCGACCTGATTCCGATCGCCCGCTATCTGTCGAGCCCCGGCGCGCTCACCGAAGTCGTCAACCTGTTCTGCGGCCGGACCGACTCCCGCGGCCTGGGCGGAGTGCACGGACTCGCCGAAGAAGGCGAGGACATCAAGGTCCATGTAATGCCCGTGCACGAGGCGCTTGGAATGCTCGACGGGGGCCGCATCGTGAACGGCAAGACGATCATCGCGCTGCAGTGGCTGGCGCTCCACTACGAGCGCATCAGGCAGGAGTGGCTCGCGCCCTGATTTCTCGGCGATATCCGGCTCGCGCCTGCGCATCTCTCGCGCTGTGCGGCTCTTGAGCAGGCGCCGCGGCCTGGCGCGCTCGCGAGGAAGACCGGCGCGAAGTGTGGCGGGTCGACACCGGGGCGAGGCTTCCGGCCGGGACCCGAGCGCGGGCAAGGGGCGCGGCGCACCTCGCGACCGCTGGCCTCGCCCGCACATCGGCCGGCGACCATTGCGCGCCCGGGAGGCGGCGACTCCGCTATCATCCCTGCGACCCGGACGTGGAGTATCCGCATGGACCCTCTCGACCTCGTAGTGCGCAATGGCACCGTGGTGAGCGCGAGCGACACCATGGTCTGCGATGTCGGGGTTCGCGATGGGGTTATCGTGGCGCTTGCGCGCAACCTGCCGCGCGCGCCCCGCGAGATCGACGCGAAGGAACGCCTCGTGCTGCCGGGCGGCATCGACAGCCACTGCCACATCGAGCAGCACTCCTCCTTCGGGGTGATGTGCGCGGACGACTTCCATTCCGGCACCGTCTCCGCCGCCTTCGGCGGGACCACCACCATCATTCCCTTCGCCGCCCAGCACCGTGGACAGTCGCTGCGCGAGGTGGTGCAGGACTACCACGCGCGGGCCGGCCCCAAGGCGGTGGTGGACTACGCCTTCCATCTCATCATCTCCGACCCGACGGAGCAGGTGCTCGGCCAGGAGCTTCCCGCCCTGATCCGTGACGGCTACACCTCGTTCAAGGTTTACATGACCTACGATGCCCTGCGTCTCGACGACTACCAGATGCTCGACGTGCTGGAGGTCGCGCGCCGGGAACAGGCGATGGTCATGGTGCACGCGGAGAACCACGAGGTCATTCGCTGGTTCAGTCGGCGCCTGCTCGAGCGCGGGCATCGCCAGCCCCGCTACCATGCGGTGAGCCATCCCCGCATCGCGGAAAGTGAAGCGACGAGCCGCGCCATCGATCTCGCGGCGCTTATCGACGTGCCCCTGCTCATCGTGCACGTTTCGGCAAAGGAGGCGATCGACGCGATCCGCGCCGCCCGCGGCCGGGGCCTGCGGATCTTCGGCGAGACCTGCCCGCAGTACCTCTTTCTCACCGCAAAGGATCTCGATCGGGAGGGCATGGAAGGGGCGAAGTACTGCTGCAGCCCGCCCCCCCGGGACGAGGCGGCGCAGCAAGCGGTATGGCGTGGCCTCGAAGACGGGACTTTCGAGGTCTTCTCCTCCGACCACGCGCCCTATCGCTTCGACGACAGCGGCAAGCTCGCCAAGGTCCGAACGCCGCCTTCAAGGACATTGCGAACGGAGTGCCCGGCATCGAGGTGCGCCTGCCCCTGCTCTTCTCGGAGGGCGTCAGCAAGGGTCGGATCGATCTCAATCAGTTCGTCGCCCTGACCGCGACCAACGCGGCCCGACTCTACGGGCTCTACCCGCGCAAGGGCAGCATCACGGTCGGGGCGGACGCCGACATCGCGATATGGAATCCGGAGCGGGAAGTCGTCATCGGCACGGAGATGCTGCACGACAACGTCGGCTACACCCCCTACGAGGGGCGCGTCGTGCGCGGCTGGCCGGAGACGGTGCTCAGTCGCGGCCGCATCGTGGTTGCCGACGGCGACCTTCAGGTCGAGCGCGGCAGCGGCGAGTTCCTGCGCTGCGCACCGCCGGAGCGGGCCCGGCCCCTCGGGCAGACGGCCCCGGAGCTCGACCCGGCACGAAACTGGAACGCCGACCTGCTCGGCGCAGGTCCACAAGGAGCGATAACGAAATGACCCGCTATCTGCGCGCCGCCGCCGCCCAGCTCGGTCCCGTGCACCTGTCCGACGATCGCGAATCGGTGGTGAAGCGGCTTGTGGAGATGCTGCGCGAGGCGCACGGCGCGGGCTGCCGGCTGGTGGTGTTCCCCGAGCTCGCGCTGACCACGTTCTTTCCGCGCTACTGGTGGGACGATGCGGCGGAGGCGGAGCGCTTCTTCGAGCGCGAAATGCCCGGGCCGCAGACCCGACCCCTCTTCGAAGAAGCGAGGCGGCTCGGAGTGGCCTTCTACCTCGGCTACGCGGAGCTTGCCGAGGAAGGTGGGAGGCTCCATCACTACAACACCGCGATTCTGGTCGGCCCCGAGGGGGACATCGTGGGCAAGTACCGGAAGGTGCACCTGCCCGGCCACGCCGACCACCGGCCGGCGCTTGCCTTCCAACATCTGGAGAAGCGCTACTTCGAGGTGGGCGATCTCGGCTTTCCGGTGTGGCGCCTGTTCGGGCGGGTGATGGGCATGTGCATCTGCAACGACCGCCGCTGGCCCGAGACCTACCGGGTCATGAGCCTGAAGGGCATGGAGCTGATGATGGTCGGCTACAACACCCCCGACACCAACCAGTACCATCCGGAGCCGAATCACCTCAAGGCTTTCCACAACCACCTCACCATGCAGGCCGGCGCCTACCAGAACGGGACCTGGGTGGTGGCGGCCGCGAAGGCGGGCGCGGAGGACGGCTTCGGGATGATCGGCGGCTCCTGCATCATCGCCCCGACCGGCGAGCGGGTGGCGCAGGCGCTCACGGAGGAAGACGAGGTGGTCTCCTTCGACTGCGACCTCGACCTCGGCGACTACATCAAGAAGACGGTGTTCAACTTCGAGGCGCACCGCCGTATCGAGCACTACGGCCTCATCACGCAGCGCACCGGCCCGGTCCCCCCTCCGCCGGACTGAGCCGCAACTTTCACCGATTTCCCGATTCGCGGACCCCAACATGCGGGCGCTTGCGGGCCTTTCTCCGGCGCGCCGCTTTCGATCTCGTGCCGGCTACGACTCGCGCGTCTTTCGTTCCGCGCACTCCACTACCAAGGCACCCTGGCGCCCGAAGCGCCGGAATGTCGCGGAGAGATGCGGGCTGCGCCGGCGGGACAAGGCCGCCGCGGGCGCCGGCATGGCGCGGTGCGACCGCGCCGTATTCAGGCTTCCAGAACCGCTCCCAGAGCCAGGGTCACCGCCGCCTGCACCGGCTCCACCACCGGCAACTCGAGCTCCTCCTCCAGGCGGCGCCGGTACTGCGCCATGCCGGCGCAGCCGAGCAGGACGACATCGGCGCGATGCTCGTCACGGAGCGCGCGGCCCGTTTCACACAAGCGTCCGAATGCGCGCTCCGCGTCCGCGAGCTCCGTCACCCCGAGTCCGATCGGCAGGTCCGCCGCGAGCCGCGCGCCGACTCCAATGCGTTCGATATGGCGCCGGTGGCGCTCCACCGCACCGGGCAGGATGGATATGACCCCGAAGCGGTCTCCGCGGCTGAGCGCGCTCAGGTATCCGCTCTCCGCCATCCCGAAGATCGGCCGCCCGATGGTGCGGCGCGCCGCATCGATCCCCGGATCGCTGAAGCAGGCGATGACAAAGGCGCTCGCCTCCCCCTGACGCGCGCGGAAGAAGTCGCAAATCGGTTCGACCACCGACGCCACGTCGGCATCCGTCTCGATGCCGGCGGGAGCGCCGGCAAGCGTCGCGCACTCTATTGCCGGTCCGCCGGCCAGGCGCATCGGTTCGAGCGCATCGGACAGGGCATCGGTCACCGCCCGCGTCGAGTTCGGGTTGAGAACCACGATCGGAGCGGGCCGCATCACGGTGCGCCCCCCTCTCGTTTACCCCGGCAAGGGTCGAGACTCGACCGAACATCGGATTCGTTCATGGCGTTCCCAGTGTCGCGCTCCCCGCCCCCGCGATCCAGTGCGCGCCGGCGGGCTCCCGGGTGCCACGCCGGGTCCGCGGGCGAACCGGAAACTGACGAAGCACCGGTGGCGCGCAACGGTCGGCGAGCGGGCAAGCCAGGGGTGGCTTGCCCGGGCCGGAAAGCTGCGCCCAAGGACTGCGCGCCGAAGCAGGTGGCCGACACCGCGTCGATACCGACGCGACGCAGCACCACCGGCGAGCGCCCGCATGTTGGCGTCCGCGAGTTGAGAAGTCGGCGAAGCATCCGGGCCAGGCGTCAGTCCTCGCAGGAGTTTCGCTCGCCCGCCACTCTCTTTGTCAGAGTCACGACGTTGCGTCCGTCTCGTCGCTGGTACTCCACGCCGTCCATCATCTGGCGCACCAGGAAGAGGCCGAGGCCGCCGGGGCGGCGCTCACCGAGCGGCGCATCCAGCTCGGGCTGCGTCTGCGCCGTGACGTCGAATGCCGCGCCGTCGTCTTCGATCACGACGACCAGCGCCCCGTCTTCCATCCGCATGACGAACTCGATCACATGGGGTTCGTCGTCGCCGTACCCGTAGCTGATCGTATTCGTCAGTATCTCGTCGACCGACAGATTGACGGCGTAGGCGATCTGGGGCGCAAGGCCGCGGTCCTCGCAGAAGCGGTCGACCCTCGACGCGACGCCGGCAAGTTCGCGCAAGTCGTTGGCGAGCGAGACTTCGAGCCGGTCCGGGTTCGATTCCGTTCCCTCCGGCGCCCTGGTCGGCCTGTCTTCCATCTGATCCGGCTCCCACCTTCGCGCACTCCCGCGCCGCGGAAGACGCCATAATGCGCGCCGCCCCGAGCCGCGCTCGGGAACAAGATATCACTTCGGCGACAAGAGGAGACCGGACCATGGACCAAGCCCTCTATGACGCGGGCCTCGCCGCGCGCAAGGAAGTGCTCGGCGAGCGCTACGTGAAGAACGCCATCGACGGCGCCGATGACTTCAACCGCGACTTTCAGGCTCTCGTTACCGAGTACTGCTGGGGCGTGTGTTGGGGAAACGATGTGCTCAGCCGCAAGCAGCGCAGTCTCCTGAATCTGGGGATGCTTGCCGCACTGGGGCGCAGCCACGAATTCGAGCTGCACTTCAAGGGCGCCCTGCGAAACGGCTGCACCCGCGAGGAGCTGCGCGAGACTCTCACTCAAATCACCGTCTACTGCGGCGTGCCGGCGGGAGTGGAGTCCTTTCGCATCGCGCGGCGGGTGCTCGCGGAATGGACGGAGTCGGAACAGGACTGAGCTTCGCACGAACCCCCGGGGGGCGGACCCGATCTCGGGAGACGGGTCCGATGAGTCCGCGCACCGGGCCGCGCCCTCGCTCGCACTCGACCTGGGGATTTCACCGATTTCTCAACTGGCAAACGCCAATCTGCGCGCGGTTGCGGGCCTTCCCGCCTCGCGTCGCTTTCGACTTCGTGTCGGCTACGTCTTGCGTCTTGCGCGACTCCCGGTCCGTGCGTCCCACCGTCTCGCCATCTGGGCGCCCGAAGCGGCCGAAAATCGGTGAAACATCCGGCGGAAAGCGGGGAAGCGGGGCGGCTATTCGGGAATCACCGCCGTGACCTCGATCTCCATCAGCCACTCGGGGCGCGCGAGGCCGTGCACGACGATGCCGGTCGACACCGGATACACGCCCTTCAGCCAGCGCCCGACGACGCGGTACACCTCGTCGCGGTAGACCCGGTCAGTGAGATAGATCACGGTACGGCAGATGTGGCCGAGCTCGCTGCCCGCCTCGCGCAGGAGCCGGTCGACATTGCTCATCGCCTGGTCCGCCTGGGCGGCGGCGTCTCCGAGCCCTACCGTGTTGCCGTCGAAGTCGCTTCCGACCTGGCCCCGGACGAAGACGATGTTGCCGGCTCGCACCACCTGGCAGAGATCGTTGTCCAGGTTCTGATCGGGATAGGTGTCCTTCGTGTTGAACTTGCGAAACCTCTCGTGCGCCATCGGATCCTCCCTCTCGGCGGGTTGGGGCAAGTGTTGCCCTGACCCGCAAATTTCACTGATTTCCCACTGCGCACGCCAGTGCGGCGACGGCGTCCGGGCGCGGGAACGAGCGCCCGCGTGGTGGCGTGAAGGCGCTCCGGGGTCCGGAAGAGGCCCGGATCGAGGCCGGATCAGACAGAGAGCCCGAAGAAGGCCATCGCGGTCCGGGTGGTGTGCTCCGCGAGCTCCTTCGGAGACTCGCCGCGAAAGTGCGCGATGCGCTCGACGATGTGGGGAAGGTAGGCGGGCTCGTTGCGCCGGCCCTTGGGACGCGGCCTCAGGTCGCGTGGCAACAGGTAGGGCGCATCGGTCTCGACCATGAGCCGCTCGGACGGGATCTTGCCGACCAGGCGCTGCAGGTGAGTGCCGCGACGCTCGTCGCAGATCCAGCCGGTGATGCCGATGTGGAGGTCGAGGTCGAGGTAGGTGTCGAGCGCCCTCTCGTCGCCGGTGAAGCAGTGGACGACAGCCGCTCCGAGGCGGTGGCGATGGCGCGCGACAATGCGAACGAAGCGCTCGCTCGCGTCGCGCTCGTGCATGAAGAGCGGCATCGAGAGCTCGGTCGCGAGTTCGATTTGCGCCTCGAAGGCGCGTTCCTGGCACGCCCGCGGCGAGAAGTCGCGGTAGAAGTCGAGCCCCGCCTCCCCCACCGCGACCACCTCGGGTCGAGCGAGAAGCGCACGCAGGGCATCGCCGCTCGCGTCGCTCCACTCGCGGGCGAGATGCGGATGCACGCCCGCGGTCGCGCGGAGTCGCTTCGGGTAGCGAGCGGCGAGGCGTTGCGCATGCGCGCTCTCCGCCTCCGAGGATCCGGTGACCACGATCCGCTCGACTCCCGCCCGCCCGGCGCGCTCGAGGACCTCTTCGAGGTCGCCGTGAAAGCTCTCGTGGCCGAGGTTGGCGCCGATGTCCACGAGCGGCATGCGGCGTCACCGATCAGAGCGGGCGAAGGAGCGCGACGAGCTCCGCCGCTCCCTCCCAGATCATGGCGCCGGCGACATAGACGATGACCAGCAACCCGATGTAGCCGATCCACGGACGCGTTACGAGCATCCGGGCCACGAGGGTCGCCCCCACTCCCATCAGCACCACCGAGAGGAGCAGACCGAAGACCAGCACCCACACGTGCTCCCGGGCCACTCCCGCGACCGCGAGCACGTTGTCGAGCGACATCGACACGTCCGCGATCACGATCTGCACGATCGCCTGGCGCATGGACTTGCCTCCCTGCTCGTGGGGAAGCTGTTCGACGACGCGGGACGCGGCGACCTTGGCGTGGTCCACTTGCGCGCGGAGATCCTGCCAGAGCTTCCAGCACACCCATGCGAGGAGCAAGCCACCGACCAGGAGCACCCCGGTAAGCATCAGGAGCTGCACCGTGACGAGCGCGAACCCGATCCGCATCACCACCGCGAGAGAGATGCCGATCGCGATGACCCGGACACGCTGCCTCTCCGGCAACCCCGCCGAGGCCATGCCGACGACGATCGCGTTGTCGCCGGCGAGGACGAGATCGATGAGGATCACCTGCAGCAGCGCGCTCGCCGCGCCGAGCGAGAAGAGGCTTTCCACCGACGCCTACCCGACCGGGTATGTCATGCGGCCCGAAGCGGCGCGTGGCGCAAGCGCCGAAGCAGAACAGCGTGTGTCTCCGACTCGCCCGCGCTCGGGGAGTGGGCGCCGGCCGCGGGGAGCGTGCGCGGTGCGGAAAGAACCCCGGTTATGGGAGCGGCGCCCGCCCCTCATGCCGCCACTGCCACGCCGGCGCGCGCGCGGGGCGCCGAGGCCGCTCGCGTTCCTTGCCCGTACACTCGCATCCGATCCTTTCTCATCCGTGTCTGCGGACCCGCATTGCCGCCAAGGCATTATAGGGAGAGGCCGGAAGATGGGACATCGGCGACTGCGGCCAGTCCCAACCCGAAGGCCGGCAACAGTTCTCACGGTACCCGGCGCCTCGTTCGCGTGACCGCGTGGGCGCAACGACCTGGCCCGGACAGAGTCGCACGCAAGCCTGGTCTGCTCCGATCGTCGAGTCCGCAAGTTTCACGGACTCTCCGTCGCCGCGAGCGCATTGGCGTTCGCAATGGGAAATCGGTGAAATATGCGGGCCATGCCTCAGGCAGATCCCCTTCCCATGATGGCTCCGTCAACCGTCGGCCGGTGCCATGTCGACGAGTCCGGTGGGCCGCGTCGGCGGCTCCCCGCGTACGTGGTCGCGGCGCACGGGAGCACCCCGCCGCTCGGGAGCCTCGGCGCGCCGCATGCCCGGTACCGGCATCCGGCGTGCTTCCGAGCCCGTCAGTGACGGGTGCCGCTCGGACCGTGGGGCTCGGCCGCCGCCATCGCAAGCAGGCCACGCAGCAGCTCCGCCCGCGCCGCCCCGGCGTCGGATTCGAGCAGAGCCTGCTTGTCCTGCCCCGCGAGCGGAAGGTTGATGGAGAGGAAGTCGACGAGGGCGACGGGCGGCAGCTTGCGAATCGCCTCCCACTTCACTTCGAGCCGGCGAGCCTGGAAGTAGTCGAGCGCTACTCTCTCGAAGCGCTCCAGATCGAACTCGATCTCCGGCTCGGGATCGAGGTCCGATGCGAAGCGAGTCCATCCCGGGGTCACTCGCCGATACCCGCGACGGGACGCGAGCTCCTCCCCCGCCTCGAACCGGCATACTCCGGTCAGGCTGATCACGAAGCGCCCGTCCCGAGTCTCGTTGAAGGCCGTGATGCGTCCCGCGCAACCGACCGGGCAAAGCGGTGGCGCTTCCTGCTCGTCGGAGCCGGGACGCGGCTGAATCATGCCGAAGGTGCGCCCCTCACCGAGTGCGTCGGACACCAGGTTGAGGTAACGGGGCTCGAAGATGTTGAGAGGGAGGTTCTGTCGCGGCAGAACCAGGGCGCCGGGCAGGGGAAACACCGGCAACACCGCCGGCAGCTCCTCGAAGCTCGGGGTGAAAGCGCTCTCGGTCATCGCACTGCGATGGTATCGCATCTGTGCCCCGCGGGCGGCGGTCCACCGAGATCCCACCGAGTGCGCACGCCATCGACATGAACTTCATCCGGTTGGCTATCCCCACGCCGCCCCGCTTCGACTGGCCCGGCCTTCTTTCGTACCTCGGGCCGAGAGCCACCCCCGGGGTCGAGCGCGTGGAGGGTGGTTGCTACCGGCGTCGCATCGAGCTCGCCGGTGAAGATCTGACGATCGGGATCGGCGCGGACGGAGCGCGACACCTGCGAGTCGAAGTCGACCGCGCGGTGGCCTTGCCGGAACTGAAAGCCCGCCTTCGCCAGGTGTTCGACCTCGACGCCGATCTCGACGCCGTCTCGGCGCACCTGCGACGGGACCCGTGGCTTGCGACCCTGCTCGCGAGCCGACCCACGCTACGAATACCGGGAGCCTTCGATCCCTTCGAACTCGCAGTGCGTGCGATTCTCGGCCAGCAGGTGAGCGTGGCGGCCGCGACCGGTCTCGCCGGCCGCCTCGCGGCCCGCTGCGCCCGCTCCGCCGACCCCGAGCGCGAAGACGGACTCGCCTGGCTCTTCCCCGGTCCCCGGGAGATTCTTTCGGCCGATCTTTCGAACATGGGCATGCCCGGTGCCAGAGTGCGCAGCATTGTGCGCCTTGCCGAGGCGGTGGCGGCAGATCCGCATCTGCTCGCCTCGAGCGGCGACTGCGAGCGGGACATCGAGCGCCTGAAGGGCCTGCCCGGAGTCGGCGACTGGACGGCCCAGTACGTCGCGCTTCGCGCGCTCGGCCACCGCGATGCCTTTCCCGCCAGCGACCTCGGGCTGCGGCGGGCCATGAGTGTCGGCGGAGTGAGGCCGAGCGCGGCCGAGCTCATCGACCGGGCGCAAGCGTGGCGACCCTGGCGCGGCCATGCCGCCATGCTCCTGTGGAGCAGTCCCGGCGCCGGCGCCCCGCCCGCTTCGCAACGTCTCCGTCACCCGGGCGCAACCGGCCCGGCTCACCTCCGGTAACGACCATGAAGCAAGCACAGACCCGTCTGCATGGGAAGACTCGAGAAGATCCCTACGCGTGGCTCAAAGACGAGAACTGGGCGCGGGTGATGCGCGATCCTTCGAGTCTGCGGGCCCCCATCCGATCCTGGCTGGAAGCGCGCAACGAAGCCACCGCGGCGGCGATGGCAAGCACGGAAGCGCTCCGGGAACGGCTCTTCGCGGAGTTCCGGGGCCGCATCAAGGAAGACGATTCGTCGGTGCCGCTCCCGGATGGTGCCTACGAGTATTTTTATCGCTTTCGAACGGGCGGACAGCACCCGATCCATTGCCGTCGGCTCCGCGGGGGGGATCGCGAGGAACTCCTGCTCGACGGGGACGCCGAAGCCGAGGGCCTCGACTACTTCAGGATCGGCGCCTTCGCGCACAGCCCCGATCACCACTACGCGGCCTACAGCCTGGACACGAACGGGTCCGAGATCCATTCGTTGCGGATACGGGACCTCGAAACCGGAGCGGACCTGCCGGAGCGCCTCCCCGATGCGGCCGGGCCGGTAGTCTGGGCGAACGACAGCGTGCATCTCTTCTACACCGTTCTCGACCCCCACCACCGGCCGGCGAAGGTCCTCCGGCACCGCATGGGCACCGAGGCCGCGGAGGATGCGCTCGTCTACGAGGAGCAGGATCCGGGCTTCTTCGTCGGGGTCGCCTCGACCTCAAGCCGCCGCTTCGTGGTGATCGACTCGCACGACCACACCACCTCCGAGATCCGGCTGATCGAAGCGCAGCGCCCCGATGGTCCCGCGCTTCTCGTGGCGGAGCGCGAACGCGATATCGAGTACCACGTCGAGCATCACGGCGAACGCCTCCTGATGCTCACCAACGCGGATGACGCCGAGGACTTCAAGATCGTCGAGGCGCCGCTCGCCCGTCCCGGGCGCCGTCACTGGAAGGACCTGATCCCCCACCGATCGGGACGCCTGATCCTCGACCTCGCGGTGTATCGCGACCACATGGTGCGCATGGAGCGTGCAGACGCGCTGCCGCGCATCGTGATCGCCGATCTTCACGGGGGCCAGGAGCATGCGATCGCCATCGAGGAAGAGGTGTACGACCTGGACGTGCTGCACGGCTACGAGTTCGACACTCCTACCATCCACTACTCCTCGAGCACCCCCGCCGCCCCGGCGCGCACCTGGCGCTACGAGATGGGCTCCCGGGAACGTATTCTGGTCAAGGAGCAGGAGGTGCCGAGCGGGCACGACCCCAGCGCCTACGTCGCCCGCCGGCTCTTCGCCGACTCCCACGATGGAGCGCGGGTGCCGATCACCGTGCTGCATCGGCGCGAGACTCCGCAGGACGGCTCGGCGCCCCTGCTTCTCTACGGGTACGGCGCCTACGGAATCAGCATCCCGGCAAGCTTCAAGTCAACGCCGTACTCGCTCGTCGACCGCGGCTTCGTGTACGCAATCGCCCATGTGCGAGGCGGCAAGGAGCGCGGATACCGTTGGTACCTGGACGGGAAGCTCGACCGGAAGGCGAACACCTTCCTCGACTTCGTCGCGGCGGGCGAGTACCTGGTGGCGCGGGGCTACACCCGTCGCGGGCGCATCGCCTGCCACGGCGGCAGCGCGGGCGGCCTGCTGGTGGGAGCGGCGCTCAACCTGCGACCGGACCTCTTCAAGGCGGCGGTGGCGGAAGTGCCCTTCGTCGACGTCCTGACGACGATGTGCGACGAGAGCCTGCCCCTGACGCCGCCCGAATGGCCGGAATGGGGCAACCCCATCGCGGACCCGGACGCCTACGATCGCATCCTGTCGTACTCGCCCTACGACAACATCGAAGCCAAAGACTACCCGCATATCCTCGCCACCGCGGGTCTCACCGATCCCCGGGTGGGCTACTGGGAGCCGGCGAAGTGGGTGGCGAAGCTCGCCGCCACCAAGACCGACGACAATCTCCTGCTTCTCAAGACCTACATGGACGCCGGACACGGCGGTGCGGCGGGACGCTTCGATCGCTTGCAGGAGAACGCCCTCGCGTACGCCTTCATACTCTTCGCCTTCGGGCTCGCCCCCACGCACGCAACACACGGCGACACCACACCATGAACCCTTACTCCGCGCTCTTCGCTCCGCTCGAGATCAAGCACTTGAAGATCCGCAACCGGCTGCTGAGCACCAGCCACTCGCCGGGCTACGCGGTGGGGGGCCGCATCACCGAGCGCTACCTGCGCTACCAGGAAGAGAAGGCGCGCGGTGGCGTCGGCCTCGCCCAGTTCGGCGGTGCGACCGCGGTATCGATCGAGAACTCCTTCCACTACGGGCAGATCGACGGCGCCCGGGACGCGGTGATCCCGGAGTACCGGGCGATGGCCGAGCGCATCCACGCGCACGGAGCGGCGTGCACGGTGCAGCTCACCCACGGCGGGCGCCGGGAACGCTGGGACAGCGCCAACTGGCTGCCCGCCTACTCCGCCTCCTGCCGCAGAGAGCTCGTCCACCGCTCCTTCCCGGTGGAGATGGAGCACCACGACATCGCCCGAGCCCAGCGCGACTATGCACAGGCGGTACGCCGTGCGCGCGAAGGCCATCTCGACGGCGTGGAGCTCTCGTGCCAGGCCGGCACCCTGATCGAGCAGTTCTGGTCCCCCGCCATGAATCGACGGGAAGACGAGTACGGCGGCTCGCTGGAGAACCGCATGCGCTTCGGACTCGAGATCGTGGCGGCGGTGCGCCGGGAGGTGGGCGCCGACTTCATCGTGGGGATCCGGATGTCGGGCGACGAGATGCTCGATGCCGGGCTGAGTCACGAAGAGTGCATCGAGATCGCGCGGGCCCACGCGCGCCAGGGGGGCATCGACTTCATCAGCGTGGTCGGCGCCCAGGCCTCCGACTACAAGTCGAGCGCCACCATCTGGCCGACGATGTGGCTGCCTTCCGCGCCTTTCCTGCACCTCGCGAGCGCGATCCGGGCCGCGGTGGACGTGCCGGTGTTCCACGCCACCCGAGTTACCGACGCCGCCACCGCCGCGCACGCGGTGGCGCAAGGCCACGTCGACATGATCGGCATGACCCGCGCCTTCATCGCGGACCCGCACTACGCAAACAAGCTCGCGCGGGGCGACGAGGTCGAGATCCGGCCCTGTGTTGGCGCGGGTTATTGCGTGGATCGGGTGCTCTCCGGCAAGGATGCGCTCTGCGTCCAGAATCCGGCGACCGGTCGCGAAGAGACGCTGCCACAGGTCATCTCTCCATCTCCCGGTTCGCGGCGGCGGGTGGTCGTCGTGGGCGGTGGCCCCGGGGGCCTGGAGGCGGCGCGGGTGAGCGCGGAGCGCGGTCACGAGGTCCTGCTCTTCGAGGCGGCGGGCGAGCTCGGCGGCCAGATCCTGCTCGCGGGACGCGCGACGTGGCGCCGCGAACTCGCCGGAATTGCCCACTGGCTGGCGGGCCGCATCGAGCGCCTCGGCGTACACCTGCGCCTGAACACACTGGTCGAAGCGGCCGACGTGAGAGCGCAGGACCCGGACGTCGTCATCGTGGCCACCGGAGGTCTGCCGAACGTCGGTGACTTCGAGGGCCGCGAACATGCGACCACCCTGTGGGACGTGCTCGGCGGGCAGGTCGAGGCGGGCGAGGAGGTGCTGGTGTTCGACGAGAACGGCTCCCACCAGGGTCCCTCCTGCGCCGAACACCTGGCGAGCCAGGGCTCCCGGGTGGAGATCGCCACTCCGGACCGCGCCTTGTGCACCGAGATGGGCGACACCAACCAGGGCGCGCACCTGAACGAGCTCTATCGGCGCGGAGTCGTCATCCGGCCCGACACCCGCCTCACCGCGCTGCGGCGCGACGGAAACCGCCTCGTCGCCACCCTTGCGAACATGTTCACCGGCGAAAGCGAGGAGCGCGCCTTCGACCAGGTCGTCGGCGACTACGGCACGCTGCCCAACGACGCGCTCTACTTCGAGCTCAAGGCGGACTCCTCGAATCGGGGTGAGGTCGACCTTCGGGCAATGGCCGCCGCCCGGCCGCAGACGCTTCGCACCAACCCCGAGGGCCGCTACCAGCTCTTCAGGGTAGGCGACGCATGGACGAGCCGGAACATCCACGCCGCAATGCTCGACTCCCTGCGCCTGTGCAAGGACCTCTGAACGGCGACGGGTTGCCGAATCCGTACGGCGGCGATCGGGGGCGTGCCATGCTGGCGCGCGCCCGGTAGCGGGCCGGCACTCCCGCCTCTCTCCAATAGGCAGGGGCCACTGCTGGAGGGGCGAGGCCCGGAGAGTCTCCCCGCCCGCGAGCCGACGACCATCGCACTCTCACCGCGGATACACCTACTGGGGCATCCGTGATCGGTAAAGGGGTTGAATCGCATACAATCATGTCCAGGCGGTGCCACATTCGGCGCGTTCGATGAGCAGTTGCCGCGACCCATTGGGGTCCGGTGCCTCGCGCAACAGCATCGGTTCGAGGCGCTGGGCAATCGCCTTCGATGCCCTCAGCGGCAGCACCACGGTCTCGAGGATCATGGGCGCAGTCGCGGCGAAGACCACGGCCCGGCGTTGCTCGGGCACCTTGTACGAGGTGTCTCGCAGTCGTTCCTGTACGGCGTGCAGCAGCCGGCGACTGACGAGCAACGTGATGACGGCGCCGAGCAGCAGGGTCTCGACGATATGGGCTCTGCGAGTGGGCAGTTGTTCGAGCCGATAGAGGGACTTCAGCTTCTTGAAGATGAGCTCCATCTCGCCGCTCGCGCAGCACACTGTTGACGGCTGAGTACATCTTTCGCCCTCCGCGGACTCAGCGCCGCAGCCTGACTCCGCCGCGGCGGCCGATCCGGGCGGCGACGCGATAGATGTCGGGCACGTTGACCCGGTTGGTAGCCTTGCGTATCTCGACCACCCGCAGTGTGACCAGAGAGTCGAGCAGCGCCCGCTCGTCGGTCTCCGAGGTGCCGTTCTCCAGAGCGATCGGGACTCCGGGACTCCCGGGACGCTCGTTGCTTTCGCTCGCATTGCGTACCCGTCTCGCGGTCTTACGTTCGCGCCACCGGCGCGTGAGCTGCCCGGGCGTACACGGCACAACCAGCCCCTCCAGATCTTTCAGCGCCATCGTGATCCAGGGATGGTCTTCGCGCAGTTCGTCCACCCGTGTTCTGGACGCGGCGCGCACGCCGTCGTGAATGCCTCGGTAGTCGATGGGCGTTGGGGTGCCGGAGGCCGGCGATTCCGCCGCCTTCCCGATCGCGACGACGAAGCTCCTCGGGCTGGCGCGAAGGGAGGTGTCCGCCAAGTGCTTCGGGATCCATGTGTAGGTGCGCCCGCGGCGGGGATTGGTACCCATGAACTCTCCGGCGACATGTTCGAATGCCCTCCGGTACGGCTCGCTCCCCCGATCCTCCGATTGAAGTATCAGCGGGGAGAGCTGTTGCTGCCACACGTCCTCTTGCAGCTCGGCCTGGACCCCCCGAAACAGGAGCTCATACAGATCGTCGTGCTCCCATTCGAGCTCCACGGCGCCGGTGCGCAGCTTCGACGCGTCCGGGAAATCGAACAGCCCGGCGTCCTCGAACTGGTCGCGGCGCAGAAACACCTTGACGTTCGCTTGCCTGAACCCGCGCAGGTCGAGCGCCAACCGGAGCAGCCCGCGACACAGCTTGCGTCCGGACGACCAACTCGTAGAGAGCCGGTCCAGCGCATCGCAGACCATCAGCACCGGCGCTCCTCGGCCACTCTCACTCTTTACCAGCAGATTTCGGAAATCTCGGTCGACGGTGGCGCCGGAGTCGTACATTTCCGCCAACGCGGCATCAGGCCGATCGACCAGATAGCGACACAGCACCGCTCGCCAGACGTGGTCCGGCGGCGCGCGCTCCGCCAGCTCCAGCAGCTCGCCGGCGGTCGCCGCGAACCGCGCACCATCAGCGCCGAGCCGGCCAACGAAGCCCTGGAAGGTTCGGGCGGTCTGCAAGCTCTGTCCGGCCCTCGGATAGAGGCTCATGATTCGGTCGCGCGCTTTCGGCTGGCACAGCGCCGCTGCCCAATAACTCTTCCCCGTGCCGCGTCCGCCGACGACCAGTGGACGATCGAAGGCCAGGGCGACTTCGTGCGCCGACGGCGCAACCATCGTCCTTGCGTCAACGTGGTCTGTCGGGCTCTGGTCGTAGCGCTCACCGAAACGAATCAGTGCTTCTCGTACCGCGACACGAGCCTCCTCGCTCCATATCGGTGACTGCCGTGTCATCGGCCGATCACCCAATCGATTCATCGATCAGCCGGTCCGCCCGGGTCAGGAACGACCCGAAGGCCCGATCGACGAACTCCGGTGTGAGCTGATCCGGATGCGTGCGAGGATCGAGCTCGGCCAGGGCCAGATCGAAGGCGATGGGCCAAGCCCAGTGCGGCGCGTCTTCGTCTTCAAGGTCGAAGGTGAAGGCAGCCGCGGTATCGGCTCGGTCCGCACCGGGGGCACCGGCGTCGTCGGCGTCGTAGACCGCCTCGACGAACACATCGTACATCCGGTCCCGAAACGCCCGCCGTGCGTCGGCGCCCGGTCGGGCCTTGGCGTGCACCATCTGGAAGCGACCGCGCCAATCGCGGTCACTTGGACCGTTTTGCCTTGGCGCATCGTCGAGACCCGCAAGATAGGAGAGCAGGAACCGGTATCCATCCCGGGTTGCCGGTCCGTCTACGCCGCAGCACAGGACCGTGGCCCCCAGGCCGATCAGCGCGGCCGCGGATGACTCGGCGAGCCCCGCACGGGAGTCCACCAGCACCACGTCGTAACGGCGTGTGCTCTCGCTGCACGCCAGACCCACCAGTCGGCGTACGCGTTCAAGGTGTGACTGACCGAGGTCGGGGTGGTCGATGAAGCCGCGGCCAAGCTTGGGGACGACGGTCCACGGAGTCTCTTCGGCGGAGCGGCCGAGTGCCGGCACCACATCCACGGCACCGCGCCCCCGGGTCAATTGCGACTGGCCCACGCACTGTTGAATCAGCTCGCCTTCGGCATCCGGACGCAGGCTCGTTTCCACCAGCCAGTCGAGCACGCCAAGCGGTGGCAAGTCCTCCTGCGCCAGGAGCAGAGCGCCGATCCCGGGAGCTTCCAGATCGAGGTCCACGACCAGCACGTTGCGACCGCGATAAGCCTGATTCGCCGCGAGGACCGCTACCGCGCTGGACCTGCCGACACCGCCCTTGATGCTGTGAAACGCAAGAATCGGCGGGACGCCTGGTATTGGCATCCGCCAGCCGGTAGCCCAATCCTGGCCCACGATGCGCCGGTCGACGACGGCGACCCGTCGCCATTCGGAATCGGCGCCTGGGGCCGCGACGTCGACCTGCTCCTGCACGGCGAAATCGTCGGCGAGTGACGGGTCCAGCAAGTCGCCTTCGAACGCGATTGCCGGGGTCGTCACGTAGCTTCCCAGTACGTCTCTGCACTCGTCGTCGAGGCTTCGTACCTTCTCGGGATCGGTCGGCGCCAGGAGGAGCAACGTGAGCCTCCCGTCAACGTCCCTGACGAATCGATGGTCGTCCAGTGCGCGCTCACCGAATCGTGCGCTGACGAATCGGGCAAACGCACTCAGCGCGTTGTCGAAACTGACCACGTCTTCGCCGGGGATTTCCATCACGGTCTCTCGATGTTCGCCGCACCCATAATCTGACCCGCCGCCACCTTCCACTTCCGATACTGAGCGTCATCTACGTGCCCGTCCGCACGGTACCGCATCGTCATGGACCAGTCGTCGAAGACAGACCCATGGGCAGGCGGCGACAACGCTCTTCTGATGTTCGAGGATACCTTGCTGCGTCCACCGAACTTGCGCATCTGCCCCGTCAACTTCGGGAAGTGAATACGGGGCGGATTGGGCACGAACCTGCGTATGGCGTGCTTCACCGCACACTCGGCCGCCAGCCCGATGAGATGGCCCGCGTTGTCCATGCGTCCGAGGTTCGCGAGGTTTTCGGCGTCAGCGAAGTGCCTCCTGGCCGCGGTTTCGAAGGACTCCATCAGGCTGCTGGCCTCCAGTGTGAAAGAGCCGCTCAGCGGCGGCGCGGTCGATTGTACGCACAACGTCGCAGATGACGCCGCCGAGTGGAGGCCCTCTATAGTGAGGCGAGCGGCCGTATCGGGGGGAGGGCCCATACCGATACGCGCATCTTCGGCGTCCCCAGCGACATGGGGGCGCACTGGCTGCACGTGGCCGGCAGGAACCCGTTCGTGCAATACGCGCGCCGTCATGGCTCCTACTCGGCACTGCCAGGCAGTCGCACTGTGACCAGACGCAGCCGGCGCCGAGCGGGGCGCCGAATGCCGGAAGGCCTCCGGTCAGACCAGAGCGAGCGGATGCTCGCCCACCGCGTACCGGAAGTTCAGATACAGAAGCGCGGCGGCGAGGGCGGCGAGCAGGAAGCAGGCCGCATAGTCCGCGGGCCGGAAGCGGATGTCTCGAAGCACGCTGCGGCGGACCCCGGGGGCGCCGAGCGCGCGCGCCTCGATCGCGCGGCCGAGCTGCTCGCTCGCACGCAGCGAGGTCACGATCATCGCCACGAGGATGGGCATCATCCGCCTGACGCGGGCGAAGCCGGCGCCGCGCAGCTCGAGCCCGCGCGCGGCCTGGGCATCGGAGATGAGCGCGTAGCTCCCCTGGAAGGTGGGTATGTAGCGAAGCGCGAGCGCCAGCACGAGCCCCCACTCGTAGGGCATGCCGACCCTCACGAGGCTGCGCACGAGCGACGCCTGATCGGTGGTGTACAGCCATGCGAAGACCGTGAACGCCATGACGAGGATGCGCAGTCCCAGTGCCGCCCCCTGGGCGAGCGCGAGCACCGTTATCTCGACGATCCAGAACGCCGCCACCGCGTCTCCTCTCGGATAGAAGAGGGTCCACAGCAGCGCCATCAACAGCGCCACCGGCAACAGCGTCTTCCAGATGAAGAAGAGCTTGGCGGGGGGCACCCGGGCCGAGAGGTGGATCAGGTGCACCAGGAACAGCGCTCCGAGCATGAAGAACAGATTGTCGAAGACCAGCACCAGCACGATGGCGCAGGCGACGAAGAGGAGCTTGACCCGGGGATCGAGGCGATGCGCCCAGCTTCGACCGGGAACGTAGAGGTCGGCGACTACCGCCATGTGCCCGACCCGCACTTCTCCCGCGCCCGCGCCGCCAAGCTGCGCAGCCGCCGCGGCACATGGGTTCCTGGACCGGGAAGTAACGAAGGCATGGCGGTAACTATGTCGAAGCGACGGAGCGGAGTCCGGCCTAGCGTTCGCCCGCCCGCAAGCGGGCAAAGCGTTCGCAGAAGGCTTCGACGCTGAAGATGTCGGGAGGCATCCCCGTGTCGCGCATGCTCCGGGCGAGACGGGTGACCTGGGGAGCTTCCAGGTGTGCCCGCTCGATGAGCGCCTGGTCCGAGAGCACGGCCGCGGTGTCGCCGTCCGCAATCACCCGCCCCTCCTGCATCACCACGCAGCGCGGGACATGCTCGGCCACCAGGCGCATGTCGTGGGTGATGAGCACGATACTGTCCCCACGCGCCCGGCGCTCGTCGATGCGCTCGAGCAGGCGCCCCATGTGGCGGGCGTCGAGACCGGTGCCCGGCTCGTCGAGGACCAGGATGGGCGTATCCATCGCGAACACCGCCGCCACCGCCACCGCGCGCCGCAGGGCGAAGCTCAGAATCGTGGGCTGGCGATGTGCGTGGTCCGCAAGCCCGAACCGATCCAGGGTCTCTTCCACGCGCCGCTCGACCTCGGCGTCGCTCGCACCGAGGTTTCGCGGCCCCACCGCGATCTCCTCGCGCACGCTGGGGTTGAATATCTGGTGGTCGGGATTCTGGAACACGAACCCCACCTCGCGCGCCAGAGTGGAGGTCGGGGTGTCCGCCACCGGCCTTCCCGAGACTTCCACCTCGCCGCTCGTGGCCCGGAGCAGGCCGATGAAGTGCTTGGCCAGCGTGGTCTTGCCCGAGCCATTGCGCCCGACGACGGCGGCGTAGCCGCCGCGCGGAAGCTCGAAGTCGACGCCGCGCAGTGCGGCGGGTGGAGCACTCCCGGAACCGGAAGGATAGCGGTAGCGAAGCCCCCGCGCCGCGAGTACGGGAACGCTCATGACGGAGAGAGACCGGGCTTCCTCTCGCCCCTCGCTGCCGCCAGCTCGCGGCCGAGAGCGAGGGCCGCCTCGTCGAGACGGGTGAAACGATGGGTGCTGCCGTGGCGGAGATTGAGCCTCTCGGCCACCTCAGTGACCTGCGGCACCCGCAGCCCGAGGTCCGCGAGCTCGTCGACGCGGGCGAACACCTCGCGCGGAGCGCCGAGCCGGCGCACTCGTCCTTCCGCGAGCACCGCCACCCGGTCGGAGAACTCCGCGATGCACTCCGCATCCTGTTCCACCATGACGATGGTCATGCCACGCTGCCGGCGAAGGTCTCGAAGTACCGCAAAGACCTCCTGCTTTCCGCGGGGATCCAGGCTGGCGGTCGGCTCGTCGAGCACCAGGATCTCCGGATTGGTCGCGAGCACCGCCGCGATCGCCACCCTTTGCTTCTGCCCTCCCGAGAGCTCGAAGGGAGAACGGTCGAGGAGCCCCTCGATGCCGACCGTGCGCGCCGCCCAGTCGATGCGTTCCACGATCTCTTCCGGCTCCACTCCCTTGTTCTCCAGCCCGAAGGCGATCTCGGCCTCCACGTTCATGCTGAAAAGCTGAGTTTCCGGATCCTGGAATACCACGCCGACCCGCCCCGCCAGGCTCGCGACCGGCTCGGTCTTGGTATCGAGGTCGCCGATCCGCACCTCTCCCCTGATCAGGCCACCGGTCGATTGCGGCACGATGCCCACGAGCGCGAGGCAGAGGGTGGACTTGCCCGCGCCGGCCGGCCCCATTATCGAAAGGAACTCTCCCCCTTCGATGTCGAGGTCGACGTGGTCGAGAACCCAGGGCGTCTCGACGCCTGGCTCGAGCGCCGGATACGCGAAGCCGAGACCCCGCACGCTGACCAGGACGCTCAAGTCCCCGCCCGGGCCGATTCGTCGCGGCTCTGTGTTCCGTGCCGACAGGGACGCGGCCGCGATACCCGGACCGTGACGACGCGCCGGCTCAGGCTGGGCAACACCGCGGCGGCGGACCGCACCTCACCCGCCGCCCGGAACCCTCGCGAAGTTCGCCGCCCGGCCCTCGGCCGGTCCCGGGAAGCGTCGCGCCCGCATCGCCCCGCGAGCATGCCGCCCGCGCCGGCCCGGGTCAGTTATCCGAAACGTCGGTGAATCCGCGCCCCCCCGCGAGCTGGTCGATCTGCGGGTAGACGGCTCGCACGAGGAAGTAGAGCCCGATCCCCAGCACTCCGAGCGCAACCTGGAACAGGTTGATGGGAAGCTCCGCCACGGCCCCGGCGACGCCGAGCCCGTATATGGTCGCCTGACCGATGAAGTACAGCGCGACGAGGGCCAGCCCGCCGGCGATCCAGCCCCTGAACATGCCGCCCTTGCCGCCTCTCCGGCTCAGCCAGCCCGCGAGCAGACCGAGGCTGCCGTGGGCGACAAGGGTCAGTGGGGCCCAGCTTCCATAGCCGAGGATCAGATCCGCCAACGCCGCGCCGACGCCCGCCGCCACCATGCCGACCACCGGCCCGAAAGCGACCGCGACGAAGATCTCCGCTACCGCCCCGGGGTGGGTGAACCCGCCCGTTGCGGGGATGGGCACCGGAACACTGGCCACCAGTACCGTCACGATGGCGATGCTGACCGCGGTCAGCGCGATCCTGCGAGCATTCATGTTCTCTCTCCTGCTTCGACCCGGCCGGCGTGAAGCCTGACCGGAGTGCCGTGGGCCAAGATTAACGCGAACCCGGCGCGCCGTGCAGCGGGCTTCTCGACCGCCGCAAGGGTGACATCGCCAGGTCGCATGGTGTGGAGCCTATCCGTTGCAAGTACTGTGCCGTGGTGGCCGGTCGGTGGATGGGCGGGCAAGAGACCACTTGGCCGGGAGGCTATCCATGCCGGAATGTACGTAGTCCGGACCGTGGCGGCGCCATCAGCCCGGGCGAGCCCCTATCAGGCCAGGATCTTCTCCATGATGAGGATGTCCACCCAGCGCCCGTCGATGCGGCCGTGTTCCCGGTAGATGCCCACCTCGCGAAAGCCCCGGCGCTGGTAGAGGGCGATGCCCGGGGTGTTCGACGGGAACATCGCGAGCGCAAGCTTGTGGTATCCGTGCCACGCGGCCAGGGTCTCCAGGTGCGCGAGAAGCGCGGCGCCCACTCCCCGGCCCCGGGAGTCGCGCTCGACGTAAATCGAGAAATCCGCGACGTGGTCGTAGGCCTCCCGCGGATTGAAGGAGTTGAGACTGGCCCAGCCACATACCGCGCCATCCTGCTCACAGACCACCACCGGGTGGCGTGATCCTCGCGCTTCGAGCCACCCGCGGCGCTCCTCGGGGGTGCGAAGGCGGGTCTCGAGAGTCGCAATCCGATCCTCGATGCCCTGGTTGTAGATTTCGCAGATTGCCCCGGCGTCACGGGGCGAGGCGGGGCGTATCCGCATGGTTGCGCGGGGGCGGCGTCGGCGGCCGGAATGCCGGCTCGGCGCGCGGCGAGGCGTTCCTGGGGCCGCGGATTTGACCACGGATGGCGCCACTCCTTCCACCGGATGCCCCCGCTCGTGCGTCCTGGCGCCCGAAGCGGCCGAAAACCGGTGAAACTTGCAGGTCAGCGAACGGCCAGTTCAGTTTATCGACTGTGCCGGATCGAGCGGGAACCTGCTCGGAATGCGGCGGCTGTGGTAGCCTGATTGCCACTGTACTAGCGGGTGGCGCCGGTTCGAAGTCCCGGACTTCGACGCTCCGGTTCAAGACCTCCCATCGGGCTACCCGGGCCTTGGCCCGGTGCCGAAAACGAACAACCACGAGGAATTCTCCATGAAGCACATCTTCATCGCCGCGCTCGGCGCGGCACTGCTCACCGGCTGTCAGACGATGAGCCAGAACGAGGCGACCGGCGCGCTGCTGGGCGGTGTCGCCGGGGCGGTGCTGGGAAACCAGTTCGGCAGCGGCGACGGGCGTGTCGCGATGACCGCGATCGGCGCGGTCATCGGCGCCACGGTAGGCGCTCAGATCGCGGAGTCCCTGGACGCGGCGTCACAGCAACGGGCGAGCTCGGCGACCCAGCAGGCCCTGGATACGGAACCGGTAGGGGGCACGGTGTTCTGGGACAATCCCGCCAACGCTTCGGGTCCCGCCTCCGGCAGTACGGCCATCACCCGAGTCGGGATGGACGCCAATGGCAATCCGTGCCGGGAGTTCCAGCAGAGCATCACCGTGGGCGGACAGCAGGAGACCGCGGTGGGAACCGCCTGCCGCGCGAACGACGGCACCTGGTTCCTCATGTAGCGTAGCGCCCGGATCGCCGAGCGCCACCGACAGCTTCGTCGCGAGCGTTCACCGACTCTCGCGGCGAGGGCGCAAGGACGCGCCGATAATGGGCCGCACGGACCAGGGACTGCGACCCGCGTAGCCGACACTGGGGCGAAGTGGCGCGAGGCAGTGCGATCCGCAACCGCACGCGTTTCCGGGTTCGTCGGAGCGACTCGCGGAGTCTTCAGCCCGCCGTCGTCGCGTCTCAGTCGAAGCGGAGCTTGACCCCCGTAACCGACAGGTAGTGCGCTTCCTGGCCGAGCTCGGCCAACGTGAGCGGGTGCGCGTCCAGCCAGCCGGGGGGAAAGGCCAGGCGCAGCACCCGCGGGCCCGCCTGGGCGACGAGGCCCGGTATTCCGGTATCCGAGCGGCCGCGATGCAGCACCACCGCGATGCGCAGCAGGATCGCCAGGTGCATCGCACGCTCCGCCCAGCGCTCACCGAGCAATTCGAAAGCGCCGGCGGGGAACTTCCGCCGGTGGGCGCGCACCAGGACCGACAGCGCCTGCTTCTCCTGGCGGGAGAAACCGGGCAGATCGCCGTGTTCGAGCAGGTAGGCGCCATGCTTGTGATACTGGTTGTGGGCGATGTCGAGACCGACTTCGTGCAGGCGGGCGGCCCAGCTCAGCCAGTCCCCGTAGTGCGGCGGGCGCAGCCGCCAGGCTCTGGCCACCTGCCGAAGAAGATAGAGGGCGGTGCGCTCCACCCGCTGCGCCTGCTCGGTATCGACCTGAAAGCGGCGCGAGAGATTGCGGATGGTGGTATCGCGTACGTCATGATGCTGCAGTCTCCCGATGAGGTCGTAGAGCACCCCGTCGCGAAGGGCGCTCTCGGTGGCCGTCATGCCACGGATGCGCAGCGCCTCGAAGATGGCGCTCAGAATCGCGACGCCACCGGGGAAGACCGCCGCGCGCCCCGGCTCCACCCCCAGGCGCGAGAGCGCCTCCACGTGGCCCGCATCGATGAGCGCGTCACGCAGCCTGCGCAGGCCCTCGCGAGTGATGCCTTCGCTGCTCCATCCCCGGGCGCGCAGCAGATTGTCGATGGTGCGGATCGTGCCCGAAGCCCCGATGGCGGCGTCCCAGCCGACCGCGCGGTAGCGCGCCTGAATGGGTTCGAGCTCCGAGGTGGCGTCGAGCACGGCCGCCCGCATGCCCGCACGCCGAATCCGGCCGTCCGCGAAGTGCGCGAGGCTTGAACTCACACATCCCATGTAGAGGCTCTCGGTGTGCATCGCGCTGAAGTGGCGACCGATGATGAGTTCGGTGCTGCCCCCGCCGATATCCACTACCAGACGCTGACGCTCGTCGGCCGCAATGCCGTGGGATACCCCGAGGTAGATGAGGCGGGCCTCCTCGCGCCCGTCTATCACCTCGATGGGGTGCCCGAGGGTGCTCTCCGCCGCGGAGAAGAACTCCGTCGCGTCCCGGGCTCGCCGGAAGGTGTTGGTGCCCACCGCGCGCACGCTCTCCGAGGGCAGCTCGCGCAGTCGCTGACCGAATCGCGCCAGGCAGCCGAGCGCTCTTTCCGACGCCTGCGCGGTCACGCGCTCGGCCGCATCGAGCCCGGCCGCGAGACGCACCATCTCGCGCATCCGGTCGACGACCTGAAGCTCCCCTCCGACCACGCGGGCGATCTTCATGTGGAAGCTGTTCGAGCCGAGATCGACCGCGGCCACAAGCTCCGGCAGACCATTCTCCTGCGAAGGGGAGACGCCGCCCGCGGCCGGGGCGGACGGCATCGGCGCGGGGTTTCGGAAGCGCTCGCTCACGGCGCGCTATTCTATGGTCCCAGGTAGAGCGCTTCCCACGAAATCCGGAGCTCCAAGCCATGACCCGGGAACTTCTGGTGCTGCGGCACGGCAAGTCGGACTGGAACACCGGCGTGCGCGACTACGATCGGCCTCTCGCGCCGCGCGGACGCAAGGCGACCCGGCGCATCGGCCGCCTGCTCGCCGAGAGGGACCTCCTCCCCGCGCTCGTCGTCAGCTCGACGGCGCTACGGGCGCGCCAGACCACCGAGCGCGTCTGCCGCTTCGCGGGCGTAGCGTCTTCTCGCATCGAATGGGAGCCCGCGATCTACGAGGCGGAACTCGACACCTTGCTGGAGGTTCTTTCCCTCGTGCCCAATCACGCGCCGCGGGTGATGATCGTGGGCCACAACCCGGGATTCGACGAAGTGGTGCGCTACCTCGGCGCGGACACTCTGGCGATGTGGGATGATCTCAACCTCATGCCGACCGCGGCGCTCGCCCACCTGGAAATGCCGGACTCCTGGACCGAGCTCGGACGCGGGGCCGGGCGGTGTCTGGAGATCGTGCGCCCCCGCGATCTCGAGTAGCGGTCCGAAGTCGGCGGCGGCGCCACCAGTCACGGGAGACGATCATGGACATGAAGGACGCGATTCGCGCGGTGACCGAGGGGCGCGATCTCGCGCCGGAGGAGATGCGCGCGGTCATGCGCATCGTCATGACCGGCGAAGCCACCGAGGCCCAGATCGGGGGCTTCCTCATCGGTCTTCGGATGAAGGGAGAGACGGTCGGCGAGATCGCCGCCGCCGCCGAGGTGATGCGCGACCTCTCGGCGAGGGTGGAAGTGGACCATGACGGGCTCGTCGATGTGGTCGGCACCGGAGGCGATGCGGTACACACGTTCAACATCTCCACCGCCTCCGCCCTCGTCGCCGCGGGCGCGGGCGCGAAGGTGGCCAAACATGGCAACCGCTCCGTTTCCAGCAAGTCGGGAGCGGCCGATCTCCTCGAGGCGACCGGGGTCAATCTCGACCTTTCGCCCGAGGAGGTCGCGCAGTGTATCGAAGAGGTGCGCATCGGATTCATGTTCGCACCGAAACACCATTCGGCCATGCGCCACGCCGTCGCTCCCCGGCGGGAGATGGCGGTGCGCACCGTCTTCAACCTGCTCGGTCCCCTGACCAATCCGGCCGGGGCGCCCAACCAGCTCGTGGGGGTGTTCGCGCCGGCGTGGGTCCGGCCGGTCGCGGAAGTCCTGCAGCGTCTCGGCAGCGAGCACGTGCTCGTCGTGCACTCCGAGGACGGGCTGGACGAGATGAGTATCGCGGCCCCCACCCTGGTGGCCGAACTCAAGGAAGGCGAAGTCACGACCCGCACGGTGGCGCCTGAAGACTTCGGACTCGCGCGCGCCGACCTCCAGACGATCGTCGTCGGCTCCCCCGCCGAGAGTCTCGCCCTCGTCGAGGAGGTGCTGGCGGGGCATGACGGCCCGGCCCGCGACATCGTGTGCCTGAACGCGGGGGCCGCAATCTATGCGGCGGGACTGGCCGCCACCCTGAACGAAGGCGTGGAGATGGCGAGTCGGGCAACGAAGGATGGCTCGGCACGGGAGCGGCTGGACGCCCTGGTCGCGAAGACCCGGAGCTTCGCGCCGGCCGGCACCTGAAGCGCCGCCGCGTGGCCGAAGTGGAAGCTCGCGCGCCATCCGCTGTGCCTCCCGGGTCCGTACCGAGGGCAGAGCTGCCGGACATCCTGAAGAAGATACTGCGACGCAAGCGCGAAGAGGTCGCGGAGAAGAAGGCGCACCGGCCCGCGGCCGACATCGAGTCCCGGGCGAAGGACGCTCCCCCGCCCCGCCCTTTCGCGGGCGCGTTGCGGGCTCGACTCGCGGCGGGGGGCGATGCGGTGATCGCGGAGCTCAAGCGCGCTTCGCCGAGCAAGGGACTGCTGCGCGAAGACTTCGATCCGGCCTCGATCGCCGCAAGCTACGAGCGGGGGGGCGCCGCCGCGCTCTCGGTGCTCACGGACCGGGACTTCTTCCGCGGTGCGGACGAGTTCGTCGCCCTCGTCAAGGGCGCCTGCCGGCTGCCGGTGCTGCGCAAGGAGTTCATCGTCGACCCCTGGCAGGTACACGAGTCGCGCGCGCTCGGAGCGGACTGCGTGCTGCTCATCGTGGCCGCGCTCGATGACGGCCCCATGTACGAGCTCGCGGCACTCTCCCTCGACCTCGGCATGGACGTCCTGGTCGAAGTGCACGACGCCTCGGAGCTTGCCCGGATACCGCCCCTGGACGGCCTCATCCTGGGCATCAACAACCGCGACCTGCGCAGCTTCGAGACTACCCTCGACACCACCCTCTCACTCCTCGACCGCGTCCCGGGCGCTTCGCTGCTGGTGACCGAGAGCGGCATTCGCACTCCGGCCGACGTGGCGCTGATGCGCCGCAACGGCGTGCGTGCCTTCCTCGTCGGAGAGAGTTTCATGCGCGCCCCGGATCCCGGGGCGGAGCTGGCGCGTCTCTTCGCGCCCTCCCCCGCACCCACCCCGGACTGAGCGCGCGCCTCAAGTTGGACAATCGCAGCGCCGTAGGTAGCATGGCGCGTCCGGCGATCGGGCGCCCCGGCTAACCGAAGTTGCCGCAACGAGAAACCCGCAAACACGAATCAGGAGAAACAATCCCATGAAGAAACGACTGCACGCGTGGCTCGCCGCCCTGTTCGGCGCCATCGCAATGACCATGGCGGGAGCCGCTTACGCTGGCGATGTCCCCGAGTCCGATGATCCCATCATCATCGGCATCAACGAGTGGACCGGCCAGCACATTTCGTCCTATATCGCCGGCCACATCCTCGAGAGGATGGGCTACAACGTCGAGTACACGACCGCGGCGGTGCTCCCGATGGGAACCGCGATGGCGGACGGCAACATCACCCTGGGGCTCGAACTCTGGGACAACAACCTGGGCGAGTGGTGGCCGAACCAGCTCGAAAGCGGTGAGGTCGAGGACGTGGGCACCCTCGGGCTCGACGCCCGGGAGGGCTGGCTCTATCCCAAACACGTGGAAGGGCTCTGCCCCGGACTTCCGGACTGGGAGGCCTTCCTCGGCTGTGCCGAGACATTCTCCACCGCGGAGACCTTCCCGGACGGACGCTTCATCGAGTACCCCGCCGACTGGAGCGACAGGGCCACTCAGTTGATCGCTTCGGAAGGCCTGCCCTTCCAGGCGATCCCGGCCGGCAGCGAGGGCGCCCTGGTGGCGGAGTTCAAGGCCGCGGTCGACAAGGAGTCCGCTCTGGTGATGATGTTCTGGGCGCCGCACTGGCTGCTCTTCGAGCACGAGTCCGGCTGGGTGGACATGCCCGAGGACCTCGTCAACAAGGGCAGCATGCAGAAGCCAAGAGTGTTCAAGGCCAGTTGGCCGGGCATGAAGGACAAGTGGCCGGTCGCCTACAAGTTCATCAAGGCCTACCAGCTGAACAACAGCATCCAGGAGTACCTGATGGGCCGCATCGACCGGGACGGCGAGGACGTGGTGAAGGCGACCCGCGAGTGGGTGGAAGAGAACCAGGACTACTGGCAGCCCATCGTCGACAAGGCGATGATGTAGACCGGAACCGGTCTGCGTAAAGGCATTTCGCCGAGAACACGGCCGGCGCCCCCACCCGGGGCGCCGGCCTTTGTTTTTTTGGGCCTCCAGATCGTTCGTCGGGCGTGCGCCCGGAAACGAACTCCACGTAGACCACTTGCCCGCATCCCGCCGGACAGGATGATTTCGGACAGGGGACTCAGGACAGACCGAGCGCCGCCTTCTTCCGCGCGCTCCAGGCCTGGGTGATGCGATCGACGATGATCGCTATCAGCGCGATGCCGAGCCCGGCCACGATGCCCTTGCCAGTGTCCCCGGCGTTGAGCGCGATGTAGATCTGCTGGCCCAGTCCGCGGGTGCCGACCAGGGCGGCGATCACGAGCATCGCGAGCCCGAACATGATGGTCTGGTTGAGACCCAGCATGATCTCGGGAATCGCGAGCGGGAGCTTCACCTGCCACAGAAGCTGACCGCGGGTGCAGCCCATCGAGGTCGCGGCCTCGATGATCTCGGGCGGCACTCGGCGCAGACCGTGCTCCGTGTATCGAATGGCGGGCACGATCGCGTACATGATGATGGCGAGATACGCGGTGAACTCCCCGATCTGGAAGAACATCAGCACCGGAATGAGGAGCACGAAGAGCGGCATGGTCTGGAGGGTGTCGTTGATCGGACGGACGAAGGCCGAGAGACGATCGCTGTGGGCCGCCCACACCCCGATGAGCCCACCGATGACGAAGGAGGTCAGCACCGCGGCGCCGCAGAGGTAGATGGACTTCATCGCGAAGGCCCATATCCCGGTACCAGCGAGGAAGAGCATCCCGAACGCGGCGAGAGCGCCGGTGCGCCAACCACCGACCTGGAACGCAACGACGGTGACGATCAGCATCAGGGCGGGCCAGGGTACCTTCTCCACCCCGAAGTAGAGCCACATACCCATGAGCAGGACGACCACCGAGGCCCGCCAGCCCCAGACCTTGAGCGCCCCTGCCGCGGCGAGCACGCATACCAGCGCATAGCCGGACATCACTCCCGGCGTGAGCGAGAAGCCGAAGATGTGCGGGCGTACCGCGGTCTCGAAGCCGACCCGGAGCGGCAGCAGGAAGAAGAACAGGAAGGTGTTCTTGATGCCGTCCAGAATCTCGTGGTAGCCCCTGGTGATGGCGCTCACGCCCTCGTTCAGCTCCCCCGCGAGCCAGCGGTAGGGGGACCACGCCTCGGGATACTCCCGCAACGGGGGAACGAACCAGGCGAGCAGGGTCAGCCCCGCCATGGCCGCGATCGTGACCCAGAGAGCCCGGTGGCGCTCCCACACCGTGTTCCCGGTCGAGGGCAGCAGGCGCTGCTGATCGGTGAATCCGCGGCTGATGCGGTCGAAGATCATGGCGATGAGCGCGATCACGATCCCGGCGAGCAGGCTCGGGCCGAAGGCGGCCTTGCGCATGGTGCTCACCACCTCCCAGCCGATATCCGCGGAGCTCCCGATCAGGGCGGCGATGATGACCATGCTGAGCGCCGCCATCACGGTCTGATTGACTCCGATCATGATGGTGGGCAGCGCGCCCGGGACCTGAACCCACCACAGCAGTTGGTGCTTCGTCGCGCCCGACATCACCCCCGATTCCACCATGTCCCGCGGTACCCGCTGCAGCCCCAGGATCACGTTGCGCACCATCGGCGGACAGGCGTAGATCGCGCTCGCGATGAGGCCCACCACCGGACCGAACCCGAAGAGCAGGAGGATGGGAATCAGATAGGCGAAGGTGGGCACCGTCTGCATCAGGTCCAGGGTGGGCTGCACCACCATGTTCACCCGCTCGGACTTGAAGGCCGCGATGCCGACCGCGAGGCCCACCGACACCGCGATGGGAATGGACATGAACACCAGCGCCAAGGTGTTCATGCTCTCCGGCCAGTAGCCGATGACCACCATGTAGAGCAGGGCGAACAGCGTGAACACGGCGAGACGCACGCCGTGGGCGACGTAGGCCAGGACCACGATGGCCGCGATCGTCGCCGGCCAGGGCAGCCACTGGAGCAGGTCCTGGATCCAGCCCATCGGATAGCTCAGCAGCGCACTGATTGCCCGGAAGAGGGGTTGCGCCCCGGGCAACGCCAGGAACCAGTGCATTCCCGCGTTGATCCACTCGGCGAGGGGGATCTGCCAGTCGCCCGGGTACTTCACCAACCAGCGGTAGTCCTGGTCGGCGCGCAACGCGAAGCAGATCGCGGCCACCACCCCCACCGCTATCCAGGTCAGGAGGTCAACGGAAAGGCCAAGCGAGGACGCGCCTTTCCGGCCTTCTCCGGGCTCACTGTGCATGGCTATGGCTGATGCTCGACAGGGGGCTCAGGACTTTACGTGCGGCTGCCGGGGCCGATGGCTGCCCACCGTCCCGCGCGGGACATTGTGGCATCGAATGCCGCCCCCGGTGCAAGCGGGCTTGCTCAGGTCTTGGATTGGACAGCCAGATCCAGGCGAAGGATTCACGCCGAGGCGAGAAATCAGAAGTCATCGTCGACTATGCGCGGGGGCTTTCGGATCGAAGCGGGCATCAGGGCGAGCCGATCGTCGATCCGATCGATCTGCCGCACGAGCGTGGTGGCTTCCGGGACGAAGAGATCGACACCGGCGAGGGTCGCCGCTTCCAGCACGAGACCGACCTCGACCCTGGGATCACCCTTCTCCAACCGCTGCAAGGTGCTTCTCGCGATCCCGACCCGGGCCGCGAGATCGTGTTCGGACATGCGCCGCCCTTTCCGGGCCAGCCGGATCTGCTTGCCCAGGAGGAGCAACGCCTCCGTCGTGAGGCGAGAGTACGTGCGTGGCCTGCTCGGCATACGGTCTCCCAATGACCGCTACATCGGTCATGAACCTGTTTGTGCCTTCTGTATCGGTCAATTTACCGCGATGACGCTGTGGAGCAGCCCGCCAGACCAGCTACCCCGCCTTGTAGGGATCGGCGGCGTCGCGCAGGCCGTCGCCCATGAAGTTGAAGGCGAGCACGGTCATGATGACGGGCAGCACCGGGAGCATGAGCCACGGGTAGAGCGCCACCGCGTTGATGTTCTGGGCTTCGGCAAGCAGTACGCCCCAGCTCGTCACCGGCGGGCGGAGCCCCAGGCCGAGGAAGCTGAGCGCGGTCTCCCCGAGGATCATCGCCGGAATCGACAGGGTCGCCGAGGCGATGAGGTGGCTCATGAAGTTGGGCAGCAGGTGGCGCGCGATGACCCGCGAGGGCCGCGCCCCCATGAGGATCGCGGCGGTGCAGAAGTCCTCTTCGCGCAGCGCGAGGAGCTTGGAGCGCACCGCGCGGGCGAGCCCGGTCCAGTCGATGAGGCCGAGGATGATGGTGATGCCGAAGAACACTCCGATCGGACTCCAGGTCACCGGAAGGGCGGCCGAGAGCGCCATCCAAAGGGGCAGCTCAGGAAAGGAGCGGATGATCTCGATGAGGCGTTGCACGGTGCTGTCGATCCAGCCCCCGTAGTAGCCGGCGAGCCCTCCGAGCACGAGGCCGATGAGAAAGCTCACCGCGATCCCGACCAGCCCCACCGTGAGGGAGATGCGCGCCCCGTAGATGATCCGGGAGAGCATGTCGCGCCCCAGGCGGTCGGTGCCGAGAAGGAAGAGGGTCCCGTCCAGCGGCGGACACACCAGATGGAAGTCTCCCTCGAAGAGCCCCCAGAACTCGTAGGTGTCGCCCCGGCAGAGGAATCGCAGGCGCTGCGCGCGGCTCGTGTCCTCGTGGTACTCGCGCTTGAAAGTGTCCAGATCGAGCTCGTAGACCAGGGGGTGCACGAAGGGGCCGACGAACTCTCCCTCGTGAAAGAAGCGAAGCTCCTGCGGCGGCGCGTGAATGAATCGGGAGTGGCGCGAGTGCAGGTCGTAGGGCGCCAGCACCTCGCTCACCGCGATGGAGAGGTACAGGGCCCCGAGGAGCAGTGCCGACCACAGCGCGAGGCGATGGCGGCAGAAGCGCCACCACATCATCCGCCACTGCGAAGCGACGTAATAGCGCTCCTGCTCCGGGGTCAGCGCCTCGATCGAGTAGGGGTCGAAGGGCGCGTCGGAGACGAAGTGCGCGAGGGCGCCGGAACCTCGGGACGGCGCACTCATCGCTGCACGCCTCCTTCGAGCCGGATACGGGGATCGAGGGCGGCAAGCGCGATGTCGGACAGGAACATCCCCACCACCGTCAGCATGGAGAGGAACATCAGAAAGGACCCGGCGAGATAGGTGTCCTGGTTCTGAAGCGCCTGCAGGAGCATCGGGCCGGTGGTCGGCAGCGAGAGCACCACCGAGACGATGGCCGCCCCCGACACGACTTGCGGGAGCAGGTTCCCGATGTCCGCGATGAAGGGATTGAGCGCCATGCGCAGGGGATACTTCAGCAGGAGACGCAGCGGCGGCAGCCCCTTCGCCCGTCCCGTCGCCACGTACTGCTTCTGAAGCTCATCGAGCAGATTCGCGCGCAGGCGCCGGATCATGCCCGCGGTCCCCGCAGTGCCGATGACGATCACCGGAATCCACAGGTGTTCGAGCACCGAGAGGAACTTCGCGAGGCTCATCGGCTGATCGATGTACTGCGGGTCCATGAGTCCGCCGATGGAGGTGCCGAAGACCACGTTGGCGAAGTAGAGCATCACCAGCGCGAGGAGGAAGTTGGGCGTGGCGAGGCCGAGGAAGCCGATGAAAGTGAGCGAGTGGTCCGCGACGCTGTACTGGTGGGTGGCGGAGTAGACGCCGATGGGAAAGGCCACCACCCAGGTGAAGACGATGGTGGCGAAGGACAGGAGGAAGGTGAGGAAGAGGCGATCGCCGATGACCTCGGTGACCGGCAGGTTGTACTCGTAGGAAAACCCGAAGTCCCCTTGCAGCATGCCGAAGAGCCAGTCCAGGTACTGCTCGAAGGGACTGCGGTCGAGCCCGTACTGGCGGCGCAGGAACTCGACTTTTTCCGCGCTCACCCGCTCGCCCTGGGCCTCGAGCTCGGCGACGTGCGCGCTCAGGTAGTCCCCCTCCGGAAGCTGGATGATGATGAAGACCAGCGCGCTGACAACGAGCAGGGTGGGAATCATCACCAGCACCCGTCGCACGAAGTAGAGCAGCATGGCGTCAGCCCTCGGCGCTCAGGGCCCGCAGCGGCATCATCCCCCGCCGCGCCGCTTGCCCACGCCGGTGAAGCGTCCTGGTGGATTGCAGCGGCGTCTCAGTCATCGAACCAGAAAGTGTCCGGACGGTAGATGCCGAAGTAGGCGCCCGGCTCCCAGTTGTAGGCGCCCTTCTCGGGCACGTTGCGCAGGCGTCGACTGATCACCACCGGCTGCGGCACCCCGGCGACGATGCCCAGCGTGAAGACCTGCTCCGCGCGGATGGCGAGCATCTCGTGCCAGATCGCCTCTCGGCGCAGGGCCGGGGGTCCGGTCTTCCACTCCTCATTGAGCGCGGCCAGGGCCCGGGCCTCGGGCAGGTCCACCGCCTCGCCGACCTCGCCCCCGGACTCGACATACTGGCCCCACTTCGGCCACTGGAGCTGCACCTGGCTCGTCGGCGCGAGCTCGTGCGGACTCATGCCCGCGTTCGGCACGCCGTTCTCCATGCCGCTCCACACCGACATCAGGGTCTTCCCGGAGAAGATCCGGTTGCGCAGCACCTCTCGCTGTAGCGGCTTGGTGAACGTCCTTATCCCGAGCTCGGCCCAGGTGCTCTGGACAAGCTCCAGCACATCGCTCTGCTCGGTGTCCTCGCCCGCGGTCTCCACGATGATCTCCATGCGCCTTCCGTCCGGGAGCAGGCGGGTACCGTCGGAGTCGCGCGCCTTGAGGCCGAGCTCGTCCAGCAGGGCGCCGGCGGCGGCGAGATCGTAGGCGGCCCAGCGCTCCCGGTACTCCGGCCGGTAGAGCGCGGAGCCCGGCAGCACGGAGTCGTTGCCCTCGCGCGCGAGGCCGTAGTAGATGACGTAGTTGATCTCTTCCCGATCGATCCCGAGCGAGAGCGCGCGACGAAAGCGCGCGTCGCGCACCAGTGCGCGCCAGGTTTCGTCTTCCACGTTGAGATTCGGGAACAGCGCGATGTGCGCCCCCTTGGTGGTGTCCCACAGGCGCACCCGATATCCGGAACGCTCCTCCCCCTGCTTGAGGTAGGGGTAATCGCCGAAGGCGAGGTGCCGCGCCTGCAGATCCGTCTCCCCCGCTCCCGCCTTCGCCGGAATCAGCTTGCCGTCGGCGATGTTGAACACCACCCGGTCGATGTAGGGAAGCTGCCGGCCCTCCCCGTCCACCCGGTGGTAGAAGGGATTGCGCTCGAACACGTAGCGCTGCGAGGGCGCCCGGGTGGTGTTGACCCAGGGCTGAAGGGTGGGAAGCTCCGGGTTGGTGTTCTTGTAGGGACGGAAGCGGTTGATGTGCACCGCGCCCCAGTTGCGCCGCCCCTCCGCCTTCGCGAGCGCCGCAAGCTCCGCCTCGTCGGTATAGCGGGCGTGGAATCGCCGCAAGTAGTGCGCCGGCGCGAGTATCGGCTCGGGTCGCGCCCCGGCAAGCGCGGGGAGGAAGAAGGGATTCGGCTCGTCCCACGAGTACCGGACCGTGTACTCGTCCAGCACCTCGAAGCGCGCGGGAAGCCCCTTCACCCGCAGTGCGCGGGCGGGGCCGAAGGGGGCGAGGGTCTCGTTGCCGGCGATGTCCTCCCAGAAGTAGCGGAAGTCCTCCGCGCTCACGAGATGGCCGTCCGACCAGCGCAGTCCCGGGCGCAGGCGCAGGGTGAAGACGCGGCCCTTGTCGACCTCATAGGATTCGAGCAGGTCGGGGATCAGCGCAAAGCTCCGATCGTAGGCCACGAGGCGCGCGTAGCCGTAGACCACCAGCATGCGCACGTCCTTCTCGCGGCCCGAGAGCATCCGCAGCTCCCCACCATGACGCCCGATTGCCCGGCCGTCTTCGCCGAGATCGACCACGCTCGGGCGCTCCGGCAGGCGCTCGGCGACCGGAGGCAGCACGCCCGCCGCCACCGCTTCCACAAACCAGGGCGTCTCGACGTACTCGGCGGCGGAGGAAGCGAATGCGAGCGCCCCGAGCAGCACGCCCAAGAAGGCAAGCCCGGATGTTTCACCGATTTTCATGGCGAGGGCGCCAAGATGCCGCGACCGCAGGAAGCACGGACCGAAAGACGCGCAGGTCGCAGCCGACACGAAGTCGAAGCGGCGCGAGGGAGTACGGCCCGCAAGCGCCCGCATATCGGTGTCCGCGGCAGGAAATCGTTGAAACATCCGGGCAATAATGAGGCGCGCCTGGAATCGAAGCGATTTCCGAGCGCCGGCTCTCATCCCACTTGTCCCGGCACCGCGCGCACGAAGTGGCCGGCGTCGAGCTCCACCAGGTCCGGGCGCTCCCCCTCCGAGGCGCGAAAGGGGGGCGGCCACTCGGCCGGGTCGGAAACCTTGCCCTCCATCAGGGCGGAGAGGTCGAGTCGCCGATGCGGGTCCACGCGCGGCACCGCCGCGAGCAGGGCGCGCGTGTAAGGATGCACCGGGTTCCCGAAGAGGCGCTCGCGGGGGGCGACCTCCACCAGACGCCCGGCGCACATGACCGCGATGCGGTCGGCCATGTAGTCGACCACCGCGAGGTTGTGGGAGACGAAGAGGTAGGTGAGCCCGAGCGCGCTCTGGAGGTCCTTGAGCAGGTTGAGTACCTGCGCCTGCACGGAAACATCGAGGGCGGATACCGGCTCGTCGCAGATGAGGAGCTCGGGGTTCAGCGCGAGTGCGCGCGCGATGCCGATGCGCTGGCGCTGGCCGCCGGAGAAGCTGTGGGGATATCGGGACAAGAAGCGCGGGTCGAGGCCCACGAGGTGCATGAGCTCCTTCACGGCCTCGATGCGCTGCGGCCGGTCTCCGATCCCGTGGATGACGAGCGGCTCGCTCACGATGTCGAACACCGTCATGCGGGGATTGAGCGCGCTCATCGGATCCTGAAACACGTACTGCATCTTTTTGCGGAAGGAAACGAGCTCCGGCCCCTCCAGATCCAGGAGGGACACCTCGGTGTCTCCGCTGCGGTACCTCACTTCGCCCGCATCGGCTCCGAGCGCGCGCATCAGGACCTTCGAGAAGGTTGTCTTGCCGCATCCGCTCTCCCCCACCAGCCCCACGCACTCGCCCCGCCCGATGCTCAAGCTCACATCGTCCAGAGCGAGCAGGGTCCCGCGCGCGCCCCTTCCGGTGAGGCCCGACGCGCGCGCGGCGAAGCGCTTGCTCAAATGACGGGCCTCGAGCAGCGGACCCCCATCGCTCGAGCCCGGCTCCGTCGGCCGGCCGCCACCGCCGGTCTCCGCCGGCCTCGAAACCTCCCTAAGCGGGGTCAGGCGTTCGTCCGCCGCCATGCCGATGCGCGGCACCGCGCGCATGAGCGCCCGGAGATAGGGGTGTCCGGGTCTCTCGAAGATGTCTGCGACTCCGCCGCTCTCCATCACCCGTCCGTGGTAGACGACGACCACCTCGTCCGCCATGTTCGCCACCACGCCGAGATCGTGGGTGATGAGCAGCACCGCCATTCCGAGCTCGGTCTTGAGATCCAGGATGAGCTTGAGGATCTGGGCCTGGATGGTCACGTCGAGCGCGGTGGTGGGTTCGTCCGCGATGAGGAGGGCGGGACGGCACACCAGGGCCATCGCGATCATCGCCCGCTGCCGCAGCCCTCCGGAGAGCTCGAAGGGATAGCTGTCGAGCGCCTTGACCGGATTCGGAAACCCCACCCGATCGAGCATGTCCCGGGCGCCCTCCCTCGCGGCCCTGGCGCCGCCCCCCTGGTGGAGGAGCGCCGCCTCCGCAATCTGGTTGCCCACCGTGTGCAGGGGCGAGAGCGAGGTCATGGGCTCCTGGAAGATCATCGAGATACGTCCGCCACGCAGTCGCCGCATCGCGGCGCCGCCGGGATCGAGGGCGGCGATGTCCACCGCCGGCGCCGACGCGGCGCCGTCGGCCCCGGACACGGCGGGATCCCGGAAGAGAATCCGGCCCCCCGCCACCCGGGCGGGACTCGGCAGGATTCCCATGATCGCCTGGGAAATGACCGACTTGCCGGAACCCGACTCGCCCACGAGAGCGACCGTGCCGCCCTCGGGCACGCGGAAGCTCACCCCGTCGACGGCGCGGATGACCCCCAGGCGATCGAGCCGGAACTCGATCGCGAGATCTCGCACGCTGAGGAGATCCTCACTCACCCTCGCGGCCCGCTTCCGGTACGCCTTCGGGGCCGAGGTTCAGGGTGCGCAGGTTGGCGAGCGTCACCGGGTCGAGATCGAGGCCCTGGTCGCGAGCGGCCGCCACCGCGCGGCACGCGATCTGGTCGAAGCCCTCGAGACGAGAGTCGATCCGCACCCGTGAGCGCCCGGCGCTCACTTTGAGCTCCATCCATCCCTGCTTGCCACCGCGACGCACCGTGAACCAGGCGAGACGCAGGCGCGTCAGCTCCCGCCACTCGATCCGGGTGCCCCACGGCCGAAGCACCAGCGAGGTATCGTTCATTTCGATCCGGCATAGCTGCTGCAGCAGATTCTGCACCGCGAATGCGAGAAAGAGCGCGAGAAGACCGGCGAGCACGACGCTTACCGCGCCCGAGAGCTCAAGCGTGGCAAGCGGCAGGCCCACCACCGCGATCCCGACGCCCGCCCGCAGATAGTCGGGCGCGAGCTTTGCCAGGGGATAGCGGTACATCACGGGAAACGAGGGTACCAGCCGCGCTACGTCAGCGATTGACGGCCGCGGGCGCGCATTTGCCGACATGGAGGGTATCGAGCGCGCGTCCGGGCTCGGGACAGTGTCGCCCGGGTACAATTACGCCGGCGCGTCCGACCCTGTGCATGCCCTTGCCGGCGCCGACACCTGCGTGTCCTCGTCGGGCGGAACGGAGAGCTGTTGCGGCCAAGGTCCACGCCTCGCACTGGCGCGTCGTTCAGTCGAGAAGGACTTCGCGGGATGCGGGCCAGTGTACGCCAGGGTGTGCGGTGACTCGATCGAGAAACTCTTCGAGGAAGCTCCAGGACGATTCGTCGTGATCGAGATGGTGGGTAAGCAGTCCGGTCGGCTCCTCGGCGTCCACCCGTCCTTCCCGGCGCGCGCGCAAGTGCCCGGCCACCTCGTGGGCGAGCACGGCGTGGTCCCGGCCGGTGCGCCCGCCACGCCAGTCGATGAGGTCCACGTGACAGTTGACCTGGCGCAGACCCGGCGCGGGGTTGCGCGCCGCGCGGGGGGCGAAGGTCGAGAGGCCTCGCAGACCGAGCGCGGGAAGCGCGGGCAGCATCCCGGGGGCGATGCGGTTCCAGGGCGGCACCATGACCGGGAGGAAACCGGGTCCGAAGCAGGACGCGAGGTGCGTGAAGCCGGCGCGCAGCTCGCCCGTCACCCGCTCCCGCGGCCGATGCGCGCCGAGCTCGATCGCCTTCTCGGCCTTCCCCGCGTGATTGCGGTGGGCATAGCCGTGTTGCAGCACGCAAACCCCTTCCTCCGGCTCAAGCCTCCGCGCGAGCCGCGAGTCGAGGTGGCTCGGAATCACCGCGATCGCAATAGGAACCCGGTAACGGGAGCGAAGCCGAAGCAGCCGCTCGAGCGCCTCGCTCGGCCTGCTCGCATCGTCGTCTCTCCACCAGAGCGTTGCGGAGCGCCCCGCCCGCGCCCAGACGTCGAGCTCCTCCTCGAGGCTCCGCCACCCGGGCTCAGGCACCGCGTGCTCCGGCCGCGAGCGCGATGAGCAGTCCGGCGCTTCGACTTGCGCCATCGAGGTCGATCCGCGGCCCGTGCGCACGCGGCAGACCGGCCGCGGCATCGAGAGCCGCGGCAAGGCTCGCGGGGCGCAAACGCTCGGGGGGGAGCATCACCGCGAGACCGCGCGCATCGAGCATTTCGGCTCTCAGGGTCTGTTCGCGCTCTCCGGAATCCGCATAGGGCACGAGCACCGCGCGGGCCCGGGAGCGAAGGATGTCGGTCACGGTGTTGTAGCCCGCTTGCGAGATGGACACATGGCAGCGCGCGAGCAGGTGGGGGAAATCGCGTCGGTTGCGCTCGACCCGGACCCCGGCCGGCGCCCCGTCGCGAAGTCGGCGCAGGCCCGCGTCCGGCAGGTCCGGTCCCACCAGGATCCGCCACTTTCTCCCGGAGTGCGCCGAGAGGGCGCGCGCGGCGATCGCGGTGCGCAGCAGGGTCTCGCCCACCCGGCCCCCTCCCGCCGAGACCACGATCTCGTCGCGTCCCGCCTCTCCCACCGCCGGCTCGGGGTCTGGCGCCACGTAGCCGGTGTAGGTGATCCGATCCTCGAGCTCGGCCGCATGGGGAAAGCTCATCCCGAAGGGCGCCACCTCGGGATCGGAGTGCACCAGGACGCGGTGATAGCGCGAGCGCGCCACTTCCAGGGACTCGCGCTCGCGTTCGGGCTTCGATCGCCGCTCCACGATGTCGCGCACCGACGAGACGAGGCGCGTGGCGGGATGCTCCGTTGCCAGGCGATCGAGCAGGGGCAGGAGCTCGAAGCGCAGAATCCGGCGGCCGAAGGGATAGGTCTCGGTAAGCACCAGGTCCGGGCGACGCTCGTCCAGGACCCGAAGCAGGCGATCGCGGCGCGCGCGTCGCCATCGCTCTCCGACCGGGCGCAGGTCCTCGTCTACGAGCCCGCGATAATGGCGGTCCGCGGCGCGTGCGGGGGGGAGCTGGATGAACTCGGCCCCGCCCACATCGAGCCCCGGCACCGGGAACCCGCCCGAGACGTAGGTCACCTCCGCGCCGGCGGCGCCGAGCGCACGGGCGATGAGGGCGGCCCGGCTCTGGTGGCCGATTCCGAGCAGGTGCTGCACGTGCATGAGGATCCGGGCGCTCATCGAGGCGTGGACGACATCAGCGGACCTCGCCCTCCCGGGGCGGGCGCGCGGTGGGACGATCCGGCGCGACCAGGCCTTGCTTGCCGCCCTGGTCTCCGGGGTCCCGTCCCCTCGCGGGCTCCGGGTGAAGCGCGATGTTCATCTCTTCCATCTGGAGCTTCCCATCGCGAAGGGCAAAGAGGTGGGCGCGCTCCCAGTCGAGACGTACCGGGGCGGAGCCGCGCAGATCCCAGCCCGTGGCGAGCGCGAGCGCGGCGCGGATGACTCCCTTGTGGGTCACCGCGATAACGCCCCGTCCCCCCGCGCGCATGTCGCGCAGCCACGCGTTCAGGCGCCGTGTCAGCTCCCGCGGCGACTCGCCGCCCGCAGGACGAAAGTCGATCCCGCGCGCCTCCAAGCGCCGCATCCGGGCACCGAGACGCTTGCGAAGCTCCGGGCGCGTCTCGCCCTCCCAGTCGCCCCAGTGCATCTCCATCAGGCGGGCATCCACTTCGAGGTTGCGCGCGCCAAGCAGCGCGGCGCTCTCCACCGCGCGCCGCAGCGGGCTCGATTGCCAGGCGAAGTCCTGATACGCCAGAGGAATGCGCGCCGCGCGGAGCCGGGCGCGACCCGTGTCGCAAAGGGGCACGTCGGTGTGGCCCTGGATGCGCCCCGCTTCGTTCCACTCGGTGCGGCCGTGGCGCACCATGAGCACCCGGTGCACGGCTTCGTCGTGCCCGGCGACGTCAGGATTTCTCGATCGCAGCGGCTTCACCACAACGCCGCCGCAACCCGATTGCGCTCGGCGCGAAGGGCAAGGGCCGCGCGAAGATGCCGGTCGAGCTGCTTCGAAGCCACACCCAGGGAATGGTGCTCCGCCACCGCGCGGCGCGCGGCCTCGGCCAGGCGGCGACGCCGGGGCGCGTCCCCGAGCAATGCGTCCACCGCGTGGGCGAAGCGGGCCGGGTCGGGGTCGGCGACGAGCAGACCGGTGACGCCGTCGCGCACCAGGTCCCCCACTCCCCGGGTCGGGGTCGATACCACGGGAACCCCGAGCGCCTGGGCCTCCAGCATCGCCATGCCGAGCGGCTCGTCCAGCGCCGGCCACACGAAGAGATCGCAGGCGGCGACGAGGGGCGCGACCGCGGATTGCGGAATCGCCCCGACAAAGCACAATCGCGAAGGCGGCAGGCTCTCGAAGGCGCGTTCGACCGAGGCGCGCCGGGGGCCGTCTCCGATGACGAGGATTCGCCAGCGCCGGTGGAGAAGCCGTCCAAGGGCGCGAGCAAGGAAGCGGTACGAGTCCTCCTTGTTGCCCGCACGCATCATCGCCACCGCCACCAGCCACGGCTCGTCCCGGGGCAGGGCATGCTCCGCGGCGACGGCCTCGCGACGGGGCTTCACCCGGCGCAAGGCGGCGTCATCGACGAAGGGCGCCAGGCGCCGGAGCGGCGTCTCGCGATCGAGCACCGCACGCAGGCCCGGCAGGTCGCTCGAGTTGAGCGCGATGACGGTGTCGGCACGCGCGAGGGCGTCGAGGGAGGCGCGGTACCCGGTGTCCCACCGCCCCCCCGCCCGCCGGGGCGCCACCGATGCCTCCGCCACGACGTAGGGCAGACCGAGCGCGTCCGCGACGCGGGGGCCTACCCAGTCCGGCGCCTTGTGGTAGAGGTGGTAGGTGAACCAGCACTGAGGTGGCGTGCGCCCCCGCGCGCCGAACTGGCGCACGAAGCGCTCCGCCAGTCGCGAGCCCAGATCACGGATCCGGGACTGGCGCGCGCCGTCGCCGGCCCCGTCCCACGAGCGCAGGGTCGACGCCAGGCGGACTTCGTGTCCCGCCGCTTCCAGCGCGCGCATCAGCAGGCGCGCGATCAGCCGGTCTCCCGAGGGCACGGCGTGGGTCGGCGCCTTGAGCGGCGCGTAGAAGGCGATTCTCAGCGTCCCGCCTCCGGCGAACCCGCTTCGCGAAAGCGCTCGAGCAGCCGCTCTATGCCGGCGCGCATGTCGAAGTTCGCCGCCACGTTGCGCCTTCCCGCCCGACCCAGCGTCTCACGCATCTCGGGAGAGCGGATCAGACCTTCGATGTGCTCCGTGAGCGCGGCGGGGTCGCGCTGCGGAGCGAGCAGACCCGTGACGCCGTGTTCGATCAGCTCCGGGATCGCCGACACCCGGGTGGCGACACAGGGCAGGCCCTGGCTCTGCGCCTCCATCAGCACGTTGGGGAGGCCGTCACGGTCGCCGTCCGCGGCGATGCGGCTTGCGAGCACGAAGATGTCCGCGCTTCGATAGCGCTCGATCACTTCGTCCTGGGTCAGGGCGCCATGCCAGCGGACCCGAGACCCGATTCCGAGCTCCTTCGCCCGCTTCTGGAGCCGTGACCGCGCGGGTCCCGCCCCGACGTGATCGAAACGCCAGTGCAGGCGCTCGGGCAACGCCGCCAGCGCCTCCAGCAGATCTTCGTATCCCTTCTTCTCCACCGCGCGGCCCACGGAAAGAAGCGCCACCGGCTGCGCCGGCGAAGAACCGTCGGGTCGGCCCGGGCGACACCCGCCGGGCGCAAAGCGTTCCAGGTCGAGGCCATGGTAGACGCGCGTCACACGCTCGGGCGAAGGCGCGAGCGCGGCGAGGTGGCGGCGGTTGGCCTCGGTGCAGGTGACCAGCCAGCGGCAGGCGGCGAGCTTCTCGCGCTTCTCCCACTCCGGCGTGGTCCAGATGTCCTTGGCGTGGGCCGAGCAGGTCCAGGGCAGCCCGCGGACGAGGCTCGCATAGCGCGCCACCGAGCCCGGCGTATGGAGAAAGTGGGCGTGCAGATGCGTGACCTGCGGCCAGAGCTCCTCGGAGAGCACCAGAGCCTGGGCGAAGCGTCGGGCCCGGTTGGGCGTCGGGTCGCGCCGCAGATCGGCGAGCCAGACGCGGCGCGCCTCGCGGTAGCCGGGACGCCGCCTCGCCCGGCGCCACGCCCGCGCGACGCGCCCCGGTTCGTCACGCACGTACTCGGGCAGGTAGAGCACCGGAGCGCGGATGGCGCGGTGGACCGGATGCTGGCGCGTATCGGTCGGGTGGCGAAGCGAGACGATGCGGATGTCGAGACCCGCCCGCTCCAGAGCGTGAATCTCCTGGGCGATGAAGGTCTCGGAGAGGCGTGGATAGCCCTTGAGCACGAAAGCGAACGCGCCCGCCATGACAGGGTGAAAGGCGGGCGGTGCTCAGGCGCTTCGCCGGGGCGCGACGCGCCCGAGCGCGAGCCACTCATCGACCAGGCTGTGCACTCGGTCCAGTCCGTCGAGAAGTCCCGGCACCACGACATCGGAAGGACGCTGCTGCCCCGGCATGGCCCGCAGGGCTTCGGCCATCGCCGCGGGATCGCGCCCCCGGTCTCCGCTTTGCATGCGCACCAGGCCGAGATTCTGGGCGCGCGACGCGCGGATGTACTGCTCCCGGCGGGGACGCCGGCGCGGGACGATGACCGCCGGTCGATCGAAGGTGAGGATCTCGCAGAAGGTGTTGTAGCCGCCCATCGCCACCACGCCCGCCGCGTTCGCCATCAACTGCTCGACCCGGGTTTCGAAGGTCAGCGCCTCCACCCGTTCCAGCTTTTCCACCCGGCTGCGGAAACGCGCGCGCCGGCGGGGATGCATGAAGGGCCCGAACACGATGAGCGCCCCGTAGGGAAGGTTCGAATCGTGCTCGTAGGCGGCGAGCACCCAGTCGATGAGCTCCCCGCCGTCGCCGCCTCCCCCCGGGGTGACGAGGACATAGGGCTCGGTGAACTGACGCACCGCGCCCGAAGGCGGCTGGCCGCTCGGATAGCGGCTGCGCAGATATCCGGTGTAGGTCACCTTGTCGGTGATCTGGCGCGGCAGATCCAGCCCCGCCAGGGGATTGCAGATCTCCGGCAGCCCGTAGACCAGGATGTCGTCGTAGAGGTCACGCAGCGCCGGCGTCGGATTCTTGCGCCGCCATTCCGTGGCGAGCGCGTCGGGGTCGTCCATCACGTCGCGCAGGCCGAGCACCAGGCGCGTGCCCCGGGGCTTCAGCACCCGCAGGGTCTCGTGGATCTCGCCCCGCAGACCGAGCGGCTCCTTGTCGACGATGAACACATCGGGATCGAAGACCTCGGCGGTGTGCCGGATGATCGAAGCGCGCATGTCGACCACCTCCGCGATGTCCAGATCCAGGCTGGAGGAGGAGTACTCGCCGTTGCGGAGCTTGATGACCCCCGGCACCCGCACGAAATCCACCCGGCTTGCGAAGTCGAAGCTGCCGATGATCGGCGAGCCGGAGAGGATGAGTACGGAGAGACGCTTGCGCCGCGAGACGAGGGAGTGGGCGATGGTTCGGCAGCGACGCAGATGCCCGAGCCCGAAGGTGTCGTGGCTGTAGATGAGCACCCGCGCGTCATCGGCGTGTCGTTCCATTGCTCTGGTCCTCCCCGGCAAGCGAAGTGGTTGGCAGCGACATTCGCCGACGGTCGAGCAATCGCGCCGCGCCCGGCCGCCATCGCGGGGAGGGCGCAAGGGGCGGCAAGCCTAATCGATGCCCCTGCCGCCGGCAACGCGAACGGCGCTGGGCAAGCGGCCCCGACACGGACGCCGGTCCTCACCGTCAAGTGAGCGGCGGCGACCCTGTCCGACTCCATCCGGCCGAGCCTCTCCGACCGAGCCCTCGCCTGAACAGACGGACGGACATGGTGAGAAGCGCCGGCTGGCGGCGGGCCGGGGAAGCGGATACGGTGGGTAGCCTCGCCGCTCCCCGGAGAGACGCGACATGACGAGCCCGACGTCCGCAACCCGCCTCGGCGCTTCCGCCCCCGCCCGAGCGGGGAAGCTCCCCACCCGGATTCGCGACGCCATCCGGGTGCAGCAGGAATCGAGCGAGATCCTCATCGGCTGGATCCAGCTCGCGGTCGTGCTCACCTTCACCGTCCTCTTCCTGCTCTCGCCGAGCCCTCACGACGCCACGGTGGCCAGTACGGCGGAAGCGTGGATTCTCGGCGCCTACATCGCGTTCACCACGCTGCGTCTCGGTCTCGCCTACCGCCGCCTGCTTCCCGCATGGCTGCTGCACCTGTCGGTGGTCATCGACATGGCCCTGCTCATCGCCCTCATCTGGAGCTTCCACCTGAAGTATGGGCAGCCCGCTTCCTTCTACCTCAAGGTCCCGACCCTGCTCTACGTGTTCATCTTCATCTCCCTGCGGGCGCTTCGCTTCGAGATGCGCTACGTGCTGAGCGCAGGTTTCGCGGCGGCGGTGGGCTGGCTGCTGATGGTCACCTACGCGGTGACGGTGGACGCGAGCGATCCGATGATCACGAGGGACTACGTGCAGTACATGACCTCCAACAGCGTGCTCCTGGGGGCGGAGTTCGACAAGGTGATCTCCATCCTCATGGTGACTCTGATCCTCGCGCTCGCGATCTCGCGGGCGCGCGACCTGCTGGTGCGGGCGGTGGCGGACCAGAGCGCGGCGGCCGAGCTCTCCCGCTTCGTCCCGGACCGGGTGGCCGAGCAGGTGCGAAGCGCCGACGCGCCGGTGCGCGCCGGTCAGGGGGAGGTCGGAGAAGCCACCATCCTCTTCACCGACATCGAGGGATTCACCACCCTGAGCGAGCGGCTCACCCCGGAGCGCCTGATCAGCGTCCTGAACGAATACTTCGCGGTGGTGAGCGAGCCCATCGTGCGCCACGGCGGAGTCATCAATCAGTTCCAGGGCGACGCCATTCTCGCGACCTTCAACATGCCCGATGCGCTCCCCGAACATGCGCGAGAGGCGGTGCGCGCGGCCCGGGAAATGCAGCGCGCCCTCGCGCGGCATCGCTTCGGCGACGGCCTCACCCTGCGCTCTCGCATCGGCATCAACACCGGCCGGGTGGTGGGCGGCCTCGTCGGCGCCGGCGATCGTCTCGGTTTCACCGTGCACGGAGACGAGGTCAATCTCGCCGCCCGCCTGGAGCAACTCAACAAGGAACACGGGACCCGGATCCTGGTGTCGCGGCGCACCGCGGACCTCGCGGGCCGGGACCGCTTCGACTTCGTGCCCATGGGCAGCACGGCAGTGCGAGGGCGGCAGGCGGCGGTGGAGATCTACAGCCTGTCGGGGGAAGGAAGCGACGAGCCCGAAGCTTGAGTTCGCTCCGGCCGCGGCTCGCCGCCCGTTTCGAAAGCGTAATCGGAGTTATCGGGCGTGCGGGTGCGACAGCCGATGCGCGGCGGCGGGTACCGGTGGCCCGTTGGAGCCTGCGTGCGTGCGGCTGCGACCCTGCGTGTCACTCACTTCCTTCCAGACCACCTTCGCCTCCAAGCATGTCGTAACGGTGGAACCACGCAGAAAGTCTGGAATACCCTCCGGCGAAAGGGGGGGACGTTGGATGAGCGCAAGGCGAAGGCTCACGCACTGCGTGCGATTACGGGTCGATTCAGGAGCATCGCGGGCGAGGCACAACCGGGCCGCAAGTGGCGGGCGAGTCGACAATCACGACGCGCTCGGGCCGATGGACAGGCTGCGGTAAACCGACGCGTGCTTGCCGCCGGTGTTCGGCCTGTTCGGTAGCTCCACACACGACGGAGTTCAACGCTCGGATGAGTAACGATTTCCAATGCGTCCTTGACCACATCCGGTCGATCGCGGGAACGCAAACCGAGAAGGGCCGCCTGTTCGAGCGGCTGATGAAGGCGTACTTCAAGCAGGATCCGCTCTACCGCGACCGGTTCTCGCAAGTGTGGCTGTGGTCCGATTGGGCCGCCACCCGTCACGACTTCGACGGCGCCGACACCGGCATCGATCTCGTCGCGGAGGAAGGGGACGGCGGTTTCTGCGCCATCCAGTGCAAGTGCTACGCACCGGGCACGAGGATCGCGAAGACCGATCTGGATTCCTTCATCGCCGCGTCGGCGCGCGACCCGTTCATATCGCGCATTTTCGTCGATACGGGCGACGAGTGGGGACCGAACGCGTACAAGACCATCGAGGGGTTGAAGCCCGCGTGTTCCGTGGTCCGCTTCGGTGATCTCGCGAGCCGGCCCTTCGACTGGCCCGACCTGGTTCGCCAGCACCCGGAAGACCTTTCGTACCGGCGCGAGGCGTTTCGCCTGCGGCCGCATCAGAGACAAGCGTTTGACGACGTACTGAAGGGCTTTGCGGAGCACGATCGCGGCAAGCTGGTGATGGCCTGTGGCACCGGCAAGACCTTCACGGCGCTGCGGATCGCCGAGGCGGTGGCCGGCAAGGGCGGCCGGGTGCTCTACCTTGTTCCTTCGATATCACTCTTCCAGCAATCGATGCGCGAGTGGGCCGAGCAGCGAGCGCTCGACCACCGCTATTTCGGAATCTGCTCCGACACCCGCGCTGGACACACCGACGAGGACGCCTCGTTTCTGGAACTCGAAGTTCCTGTAACCACCGATCCGGGACGTATCGGCAAGGCGTTGCGACTTGCGTCGTCGAAGACGATGACGGTGGTGTTCTGCACCTACCATTCGCTCGGTCTCGTCGAGCGGGCGCAGGTCGAGGGCGCGCCGCCCTTCGATCTCGTTCTCTGTGACGAGGCGCACCGCACGACGGGCATCGAGCGCCACGACGACAAGACCTCGCCCTTCGTGCTCGTGCATGACGCGGACCGTATCCGGGCTGCCAAGCGCCTCTACATGACGGCAACGCCCCGCCTCTACACAGAAGGAGCAAGATCCAAGGCCGCGACTCATGGTGTCGAGGTGTTCTCGATGGATGACGAGGCAACCTACGGGCCACAGTTCCACCGCCTCCCCTTCTCACGGGCGGTAGAGCAGGGCCTGTTGTCGGACTACAAGGTCGTCGTGCTCGCCCTGTCCGAGAGCCACGTGAGCAAGGCGCTGCAGGCGCACCTGGCCGCCTCTTCCGGGGGAACTATAAACCTGAGCGACGCCGCCCGAATCGTCGGCTGCTGGCGCGCATTGCAGAATCCGGAGAACCGCCAGCCGGAAGAGGGACCCGCACGGCCCCTGCGCCGCGCAATCGCGTTCACCGATCGGATCAAGTCATCTGAGTTGCTGGCAGCGCATTGGGGCGGCCTCGTCGAGCAGGCCGCGGCGCTGCTGCCGGCCACGGAACCCGGCGCGACGTTCCAGTGCGAAACACGGCATGTGGACGGTAAGCATCATGCGCTCGACCGCAAGGCGCGCATCGAGTGGCTGAAAGGCACGACCGAAGGCGCATGCCGGATCCTCTCCAATGCGCGGTGTCTGTCGGAAGGGATCGACGTGCCGGCGCTCGACGCGGTGATCTTCATGACCGAGCGCAAGAGCGTAGTGGACATCGTCCAGGCCGTCGGGCGCGCCATGCGCCGGGCCGACGGCAAGACCCACGGGTACATCGTGCTGCCGATCGCGGTGCCGGAAGGGCGGGACCCGTCTCTGGTTCTCGATCGCGGCAAGGAGTTCGATGTCGTTTGGAGCGTCCTTCGCGCCCTTCGTTCCCATGACGACCGCCTGGATGCCGAGATCAATCAAATCGACCTTAACGACCGGCCGACGGATCGTATCATCTTCAGCCGGGACGGCGAGGACAGCGAGTCCCCGCCCGGCACGCCCGAACTCCCGTTTCCGCCGCTCGATCTCCCGCCGGGCGCGATCTACGCGAGGATTGTCGAGAAGTGCGGCGACCGTAAGTACTGGGAGAGTTGGGCGAAGGATGTCGCGGAAATCTTCTCACGCCTGGTGACACGAATCAGCGGCTTACTTGACGATCCGGCCAACCAGACTCTGAGCGAGTGGTTCGAGGCGTTCCACGCTGAGCTCAGGGTGTCGATCAACCGATCCATCACCACCGCGAGCGCCGTCGACATGATGGCGCAGCACATCCTGACCAGGCCGGTGTTTGAGGCCCTCTTCGAGGGCTACGACTTCGCCGACGGCAATCCGGTGGCTCGTGCGCTGGACGCGCTGCGAAGCGACTTCGGGGAGTTCGGGCTGGAGAACGAGACCCGCGATCTCGAAGGCTTCTACGAAAGCGTTAGGCTTCGGGCGCGTGGGCTCGACAATCCAGACGCGCGGCAGCGTGTCCTGATGGAGCTCTACGAGAAGTTCTTCAGAACCGCGATGAAGAAGGACGCGGATCGGCTCGGAATCGTATACACACCGATCGAGATCGTGGATTTCATCCTTGCGAGCGCCGATCACATTGTGCGATCGGAGTTCGGCCGGGGTCTGAGCGACGAAGGAGTCCATGTGCTCGACCCCTTCACCGGTACCGGAATCTTCCTGGTTCGGCTGTTGCAGTCGGCCTTGATCCGTGATGCAGACCTCTCACGCAAGTACCGGGAGGAACTGCACGCCAACGAGCTCGTTCTGCTTGCTTACTACATCGCGGCCATCCACATCGAGGAGGCATTCCACGGCCGAATTGGCGGTAAAGGAGCCTACGAACCCTTCGGCGGTATTGTGTTGACTGATACCTTCAACCTGCACACTGGGCGCTCGGGTTTCCCGAAAGACTGGCTTCCCGACAACAGCGTTCGCGCTGAACGCCAACAGTCACTACCAATCCAAGTCATCGTGGGTAACCCGCCCTGGTCAGTCGGTCAGAGTAGCTCGGCCGACGACAATCCGAATGTGGACTATCCCGAGATCGAGCAACGCGTCGCCGAGACCTACGCGACCCGCTCGACGGCGACTCTGAAAAGGAGTCTATACGACAGCTATAAGATGGCGATTCGCTGGGCGTCTGATCGCATCGGCGACCGAGGTGTCGTAGCCTTCGTCACCAACGGCTACTGGCTTTACGGAAGTGTCGACTCCGGCGTACGTGCCTGTCTCACGGAGGAGTTCAGTTCAATCTTTGTCGTGAATTTGCGGGGAAATCAACGGACACAAGGAGAGCGCTCACGCCGGGAGGGCGGTAAGGTATTTGGTCAGGGCTCCCGCGCGCCGGTTACCATCACAATTCTCGCGAAGAATCCCAACGTAGCGCATGATAGCTGCCGCATTCTGTATCGCGACATCGGCGACTACCTCTCCCGCGAGGACAAACTCAAGAAGCTGCGCGAGTGGAAGTCGATAGTCGGTGTCGACGACTGGGAGGAGATTAGACCGGATCCGTATCACGACTGGATCGGCCAGCGCGACAAGGCATTTCGAACTCTCTATTCGGTGGGTTCGAAACAGGCGAAGGCTGGGAAGACGGATGAAGCGATATTCCGTCTGTTCAGCAACGGCTACAAGACCAGTCGCGACGCTTATATTTACAATTTTTCAGCTGAATCCTGCGCGGAGAACGCGCGTCTGATGGTGGAAGACTATCGCCGCGCTCTCGGTGTTCGGGAGGAGCATCCAGAGTACGCCGTCGATTCCGCAGTGGGTAGATACTCCTCCCACATTCGTTGGGACCGGGAGCTCAAGAACAATCTCCGACGAGGCAAGAGTGTACACTTCTCGCGAGGAAACACCTGGAAGACACAGTACCGACCTTTTGTCAAGCAGCACTGTTACGTCGATTACATCCTGGTCAACAACAAGTACCAACAAGACAGCATTTTTCCCACTGCCGACACTGAAAATCGCGCAATCTGTGTGCCGGGGATAGGCGCGAGAAAGCCATTTGGTGTACTTATCGTGGATACGATGCCAGACCTGTATCTGGTAGAAGCAACTCAGTGCTTTCCAAGATACCGCTTCGAGCGGCGAAGCTATCAGCAGAGCTTACCCGGCATGGGACCGCCGCCGGAGCGCATCGACAACATCTCCGACACCGCACTTCGCACATTCCGGGTACTTTACGGCAATAGCTCGATCACAAAGGACGCGATCTTCGACTACGTGTACGGCGTTCTGCATGCACCCGAGTACAGGAACCGCTTTGCGAACGATCTCGCGAAGGAACTGCCGCGTATCCCCTTCGCGACAGACTTCAGCGCCTTTGCCGAAGCCGGTCGTCGATTGGCCGAATTGCATATCGGCTACGAGACGTGCCCGGAGTATCCGCTCAAGGTTGAGCTCCGCTTGCCGGGCGAACCAAAGCCCGAGCATTTCAGAATGGTGGCAAGGAAGATGCGCTTCAAGAACGGCGACAGAAGCGTCCTTATTGTCAACAATCAAGTCCACCTTACAGGCATCCCGCCGGAGGCTCACGAGTATCAGGTGAACGGCCGAACGCCTCTCGAGTGGTTCGTGGACCGCTATCGTGTCGTACATGACAAAAGGAGCGGCATCGTCAACGATCCGAACGGCTGGTTCGAGGACCCCCGCGATCTCGTCACCGCCCTTCGCCGCATAGTCCACGTGAGCGTGGAGACCGTTGCGATCGTAGCAAGTCTCCCTTGTCCGTTCGACGAGCCGGAGGAACGGCCGGGAGTAGTGCGCTCGTGAGCACCGAACAGATCGCGAGATGGGTCGCGGCGGGCGAGTCGGAGACGCTCGAATTCAAGCGTACGACCGGTACACGCCGCGAGGCCACGAAGTCCGTCTGCGCGATGCTCAACCAGCAGGGCGGACGAGTCCTATTCGGGGTCACGCCGGAGGGACAAGTGACCGGCCAGCAGGTGAGCGAGCGCACTATTGAGGAAGTGAGCGCAGAGTTCGCCAGGATCGACCCGCCCGTCTTCCCAACTGTCGAGCGAGTAACGATAGGGGAAAACATGGAGGTCCTGATCATCTCCGTCGGTCAAGGCCCCACAAAGCCCTACCGGTACCGCGGCAAGGCCTATCGCCGGATCGGAAACACCACCGTGACGATGGGGGCCGATGAGTACCACCGGATGCTCTTCGAGCGCATGCATAGCGATCGGCGCTGGGAGAACCAGCCCGCCGAAGGATGGTCGGTGGAGGACCTGGATGTCGCCGAGCTTCGCAACACCGTGGCCGAAGCGGTGCGGGTAGGTCGATTGAACGAGCCGGGGAACCGCGATCCGGAGAGCCTGCTGCGCGGACTTGGGCTGCTGCGCGAAGGGGTTCTGCTCCGGGCGGCGGCGGTCCTGTTCGGCAACGCCGAGCGGCTGGAGGTCGACATGCCCCAGTGTCTGCTTCGCGTGGCGCGATTCAGGGGATTGGACCGCAGCGATTTCCTGGACAACCGCCAGTACACCGGCAACGCCTTCGCGCTTCTCTCCCATGCCGAGCGTTTCCTGCGCGACACGCTGCCGATCGCTGGACGCTTCGAACCGGATCGTTTCCAACGCATCGACGAACCTCTTTATCCGCCCCTGGCCACCCGCGAGGCGTTGGCCAACGCCCTGTGCCATCGGGATTACGCGATGGGGGGCGGCTCGACGGGTTTGGCGGTCTACGATGACCGACTGGAGGTGACCTCGACGGGTGCGTTGCACTTCGGACTGACACCGGAAGAACTCTTCGGCCCGCACGAATCGCGACCCTGGAACCCCCTGATCGCCCGCACCTTCTACCGGCGCGGCATCATCGAGGAGTGGGGGCGTGGCACCCTCAAGATGGCGGAGCAGGCCGCCGCCGCTGGCCTGCCCAGGCCCGAGATCGAGGACGCCGGAGGATGCGTGACGGTGCGCTTCCGCCGCTGCCCGGCGTCGCCGCGTCTCTACGTCGGAGAGCCGTCCGCGATTGCCGGTGCAGCACGCCCCCAGGCACCACGTTTGAACGAAAGTCAGCGAAACATCCTCGATCTTCTCAATCGGACCGGCCAGCCTCTGGCGCTGCGCGAGATCCGTGCCCATCTGCCCGCAACGGTAAGCGCCCGCCAGATCAAGAGGGCGCTCACCCGCCTGAGGGAGCTCGGACTGGCGGCAGTCACAGGGCACGGCGTTTCCGCGCGATGGAAGCCGGGGCCGGCACAATGGACCCAATAGACCGGGTCCAATGGGGACCATTGGGGGCCATTGCGAACGGTAGAGCGCCGTGAAGGAGGAAGGTGAAGGGTCGAAGGCGATAAGGTACTGGAGCGATGCAGACACCGCAGAGAGACTTTCACGCGACATCGGGCGGGACCGGCGGAATTGCCCTTCGAGTCGACAAAGGGTGAGGCGGGAATGGTGCGCCGCCCAGCCGTGGACCGGGCTTGCGGACCGCGGGTGACGCCCGTGTCAGGGAGGCCGGGGCGCACGAGACAAGGGGAATGATCCCGGGATGAAGTACGGCCTGGATACACTGCGTGGCGACATCTTCGGTGGCGTCACCTCGATGGTGGTGGCGCTGCCGGTCTCGCTGGGCTTCGGCATCGCCTCGGGAATGGGCGCGGTGGCGGGGCTCTACGGAGCGGCCGCGGTCGGTTTCTTCGCGGCGGTGTTCGGCGGCACGCGCACGCGGATATCCGGGCCGACCGCGGCGATCACCGTCGCCATGGCGGTCGTCCTCACCCTCCACGCGGAGAGCCTCGCCGAAGCGCTGACGATCGTTGTCCTGGCGGGCCTGCTGCAGATGCTGCTCGGCGTGTCGAATATCGGCAGGTTCGTGGCCTACACACCGCATGTCGTCATCTCCGGCTTCAAGTCCGGTATCGGCTTCATCATCATCCTGATGCAGGCCCTGCCCTTGCTCGGCGCGACCGGCGCGACCGGCGGTGCGGTGGGCGCCGCGCGTGCGCTTCCGGCGGCGGCGAGCGGCGTCCACACCGGCGCCCTGACCATCGGCGTGGTCACGCTCGCGGTCGGGTTCCTCTGGCCAACAAGGTTCTCTCGTTTCGCGCCCGGTCCGCTTGTGGCGCTGGCCGCCGGAACCGCCGTGGGGATCCTGTGGTACGCGGACGCACCGGTCATCGGCGCGATCCCGACCGGCCTGCCCGCCCCTCACTTCGAACTCCCGTCGGGCGAATTCCTGCTGCGGGCGCTGCAACCGGCTCTCGTCGTTGCTCTGCTCGCTTCCGTGGACAGCCTGATGACCGCCCTCGTGGCCGATTCGATGACCGGCAACCGCCACGACCCGAACCGGGAGCTTGTCGGCCAGGGCATCGGCAACGTGGCCGCCGGACTGATCGGCGCGATGCCGAGCGCCGGCACCACCATGACCACCGTCGCCAACATTCGATCCGGGGGGTCGACGCCGGTTTCGAGCGCCCTGTGCGCGCTGCTCCTGCTCGCCCTGGTGCTCGGCATGGGTCGGCTGGTCGAGCCGATCCCCCTCGCCGCGCTCGCCGGGGTGCTGATCAAGGTCGGATGGGACATCATCGACCGGCGCATGCTCGCCCGGGTTCTTCGCCTGCGGCGCGAGCACCTCTTCGTGATGCTGGCGACGCTCGGCCTCACGGTGTTCGTCGACCTGATCACCGCGGTCGCGATCGGACTGATCGCGGCGGGGATGGTGCACGCCCGAAGGCTGGAGAGGCTGGAGCTCGACAGCGTGATCTCGGTGCCCTTGCTCGACGCGACCTTCTTCGCCGAGGAAGAAACGCAGCCGGACGGCGACCCCCACGCGGCGCGGGTCGGCATGGTGGCCCTCAGGGGCACCTTGAGCGTCGCCTCGTCGCACAAGCTGGTCACCGTGATCGGCCTCGACATCCGCGAACACGAGGTCGTCATCTTCGACTTCTCGGACACCGCCTATGTCGATGACAGCGCCGCGGTGGTGATCGGGCAACTGCTGGAGGTCGCCGCCGGGGCGGACACCGAGTGCATCGTCATGGGTCTGCGTGACGACGTGGCCGCGACCCTGCACAGCCTCGACAGCCTGCGCGGCGTGCCGGAGGGTCGGATCGTCGCGACGCGCGACGAGGCCCGCAAGGTCGCCGGGGAAGTGCTCGAGGCGCGAGCCGGCGCGGGCAGCGGCTCATGACCAGTACTTCGTACCGCGTAGCCGCACGGGAGTGGGGCTATGGTGGTGGCTTGAGGTCCTCGCCTGCCCGGCCGGCGCCGCACGCATGGCACGGCCCCAAGCCGGTAAAGTAAGGTGATCGGACCGAGACGGGAACCGGACTGCTCCATGGACAATGCTCGATGCGGATCTCCGCGACGCGGCGCCCGGCCGCGGCCCGGGGCCAGAGCCGGCGGATGACGTTCGTGTCGCGTACGCCAGGGCACGGAAGAGAAGGAATGAGGGCCCCCGGATGAAGTACCGCCTGGAAACGCTGCACGGAGACATCTTCGGCGGCCTGACTTCGATGGTGGTGGCGCTGCCGGCCTCCCTCGGCTTCGGCATCGCCTCGGGAATGGGCGCGGCGGCGGGGCTCTACGGGGCGGTCGCGGTCGGTTTCTTCGCGGCGGTGTTCGGCGGCACGCGCTCGCAGATATCCGGGCCGACCGCGCCGATGACCGTCGCCATGGCGGTCATCCTCACCACCCACGCGGACACTCTCGCCGAAGCGTTGACGGTCGTCATCCTGGCCGGATTCCTGCAGGTGCTTCTGGGCGTGTCGAAGATCGGCAGGTTCGTGGCCTACACACCGCATGTCGTCATCTCCGGCTTCATGACCGGAATCGGCTTCATCATCATGCTGATACAGACGCTCCCCCTGGTCGGCGCGCCGGGCGCGAGCGGCGGTGCGATGGGCGCAGCGCGCGCGCTTCCGGCGGCGGCGGGCAGCGCCCATACCGGCGCTCTGACCATCGGCGTGGTCACGCTCGCGGTCGCGTTTCTCTGGCCGCGCAGGTTCTCCCGTTACGCGCCCGGTCCGCTCGTGGCGCTGGCGGTCGGAACCGCGGTGGGGATCCTGTGGTTCGCGGACGCGCCGGTCATCGGCGCGATCCCGACCGGCCTGCCGAGCCTGCACCTCGAGCTGCCCTCGGCCGAGTTCCTGCTCCGGGCGCTGCAGCCGGCTCTCGTCATTGCCCTGCTCGGTTCGGTGGACAGCCTGCTGACCTCCCTGGTGGCCGATTCGATGACCGGCAACCGCCACAACCCCAACCGGGAGCTGATCGGTCAGGGCATCGGCAACATGGCCGCCGGGCTGATCGGCGCGATGCCCGGCGCCGGCGCGACCATGGGCACGGTCACCAACATCCGGTCCGGAGGCACGACGCCGGTCTCGGGCGCCCTGTATGCGCTGCTCATGCTCGCCCTGGTGCTCGGCATGGGTCGGCTGGTCGAGCCGATCCCCCTCGCCGCGCTCGCCGGGGTGCTGATCAAGGTCGGCTGGGACATCATCGACTGGCGCATGCTCGCCCGGCTTCGCCGCCTCCGGCGCGAGCACCTCTTCGTGATGCTGGCGACGCTCGGCCTCACGGTGTTCGTCGACCTCATCACCGCGGTCGCGATCGGACTGATCGCGGCGGGAATGGTGCACGCGCGGCGGCTGGAGAGGCTGGAGCTCGACAGCGTGATCTCGGTGCCTCTGCTCGACGCGACCTTCTTCGCCGAGGAAGAGACGCCGCCGGACGCCGACCCGCACGCGGCGCGGGTCGGCATGGTGGTCCTCAGGGGCACCCTGAGCGTCGCCTCGTCGCACAAGCTGGTCACCGTGATCGGCCTCGACATCCGCGAGCACGAGGTCGTCATCTTCGACTTCTCGGACACCGCCTACGTCGACGACAGCGCCGCGGTGGTGATCGGACAGCTGCTGGATGTCGCCGCCGGGGCGGATACCGAGTGCATCGTCATGGGGCTCCGCGACGACGTGGCCGCGACCCTGCACAGCCTAGACAGCCTGGACCGGGTGCCGGAGGGCCGGATCGTCGCGACGCGCGACGAGGCCCGCAAGGTCGCCAGGGAAGTGCTCGAAGCGAGAGCCGACGCGGGGGACGACTCCTGACTCGCGGTCACGGTACGTCGCAAGGGCCGCTTGCGTAACTTCGCATCCGGGCCTGGGTGTTTCACCGACTACTCGACTGACGGACGCCGACATGCTCGCGATTGCGGGCCGTACCACGTCGCGACGCTTCGATGTAGTGTCGGCTACGACTTCGGCGTGTTTTGACCCGGATGTTTCACCGATTTTCTTAGCGAGCCCCCGTCTCGCGAAGCAGGCGCTCGATGTTGTCCCGCGCGACCCTCTCGTAGCGTTCGGCGAAGAAGCCGGTCACGAAGAAGCGCTCCTGGTCGAGCAGCATCCGGAGAAAGCGCTGCTGCCGGGGAAAGAACTCCTCGTCGGTGAGGTGCGGGAATTCATCTCGCACCCCTTGACTGTCGCGCAGGAATTCTTTCCAGGGCAGTCCGAAGCTCGAGAGATCGATATCGACCATGTAGCCCTCGTCCGCGGTCGCGGGCTCGGAGGGATACACCGTGACCATCACGAGGCGGTACACCGTGTCGCGGAACGCCTTGTCGAGCACCCCGCCGAGCCGCTCCCCGAAGAGCTCCGCGCTCGCGCGCTCGTTGGCGCCGGGCGCGGCCCTTGCCTCCCAGACCACATCGTGAAACCACAGCGCCATCTCCACCGCGTCCCGATCGTCGAGACGGTCGACCACGAGATCGAGTTGCTCCAGGCAGTGCCGGATATGCCGCGGCGAGTGGTAGCGGCGGTGGGGTTCGTGGTAGCGCCGGGAGACCTCATCGAAGACCTCGCCGGGATCCGGCGCACCCGTGCCCTCGACACGGCATCGATTCAGCAATGCCTCGAATCGATCCCGATCCACGCCCGCTTCGCCTCCGAAAAACGCGACGAGAAGTATAGTTGAGAAGAAGGCCCCTTCCGGAGGAAAGGCCACGAAGGTCGCGTCGAATCTGTCGGGCGGGACGGGTCGCGTCAGCCCTCCGCCCGGTAGCGAGCGAGCTCTCGCTGCGCGTCCTCGTACTGCCGATGGGTACGGGTAAGCTTGAGGCTGAGCTGGCGCATCACGTCCAGCGCGAGGTCGGCGTTGTCCGCGAGAAGCTTGAGGAATATCTCCTCGCTGATGCGAAGCGCCTGCAAGGCGCCGTGGGCGCGCAGGGTCGCCGAACGGGTCTCCTTGGTGATCACCCCCAACTCGCCGAAGAGCTCGTTGGCGCGCAGCGTGGTGGCCACCACCACGCCGTCATCGGTATCCGACAACACATCGACCGCGCCCTCCATGATGACGTAGGCGCAGTCGGCCGGATCGCCGCGATGGAAGAGGACCTCTCCGTCTTCGAAGGTCAGAGACTCGCTGGTGAAGGCGAGCAGCTTGAGCTTCGAGGGCTCGAGCTTCGAGAACATCGGCACCCGGCGCAGGTGTTCCGCTTCTTGATTCAGGTTCATCGCCATCGCGGCGCCATCTCTCGCTCGACGAGAATCCGAAGCCCTCGCTTACTCCGAGCCGCTCGACTCGACCAGCCGTCGCACGAGACCGCCTGGCCGATCAAGGTCCTCGAAGCTGCCCTGCTCCACGACGCGCCCGCCGTCCATCACCAGAACATGCCCGAAGCGCTCGGCAAGGCTGGCATGGTGTAGCGACCAGATCAAGGAGCGCCCCTCGAACTCCATGAAGAGGTTGTCCATCACCCTCTTCCGGGTCGCGGGGTCGAGAGAGGCCGTCGCATCGTCGAGCACCAGCAGATCGGGCCGCTTGATCACCGCGCGGGCGATGGACAGCTTCTGGCGCTGGGCGGGACCGAGCCGCGCGCCGCCGATGCCGACCTGGTAGTCGAGCCCGACTCCGGTGATCGCCTGGCGCAGGTCGAGCTCCTCCACGACCTGCTGGATGAGCTCGCCCACCGCGGCCGCACTGCGCGCCCGGCCGTAGACGAGGCGCCCGAAGAGGATGTTGTCCTGAACCGAGACCGCCGGGTTGTACGCGGCCCGGTCGAAGAAATCGACCGGCGGAGGGCCGTCGCCGAAGCCTTCGGCGAAGACCTGGCGGGCACGCAGCAGATCCCTTCGCAACGCATCGTCGATCAGTCCCAGACGATGACGGGCCGGGATCAGCTTGAAGGGAAGCGACAGGAGCATGGTCCGGTCATCGTCGTCCAGCAGCTGGTAGGCGCCGCCTGCGCTGCGGGCGAGCAAGGCCCGGAAGCGGGGCAGGTCATCGGCGCTGATGAAGCTGAAGCGCTCGAACATCTCGCTGCCGGGCTCCACGTCGGCGAAGAGCTCCAGCATCAGCTCGGCCACGGAGGCGCCGATGGCGAGGAAGGGCTCCGTAAGGCCGGTCTCTTCGAGCACCCGGCGCACGTAGGGGTTCTCCGCCAGCGTGTCCATTGCGAAGGCGGGATCGCGGGGCGTGCCGAAGACCAGGTTCTCGGCCACACTCAGGTTGTCGTTGTAGGCATCGCGCTCGAAGAGCTCGACAAGGGAGCCGGCCTGGGACCCGTCCAGGCGCTCATGCAACACGGCGCGGGCCTCGAGGATGCGCGAAGCGAGAGCGGGGGCCTGCGCGGGATCGATGGCGCCGCGCAGGCCCAGATCGAAGATGTCCTCCTCCATGTCGGCGATCGCGAGCACCTCGAGCGCCCGCGCCTGCAGCGCCTGCGCGTCCGCGACCCCGGCGCCCGCGTAGTCGATCCAGTCCGCGGTCGGGTCGTGCTCGGAGTTGCCGGAGAGGCGCGCCTCGCGGATCTCCTTCGCCCGGGCCGCGGACGCTTCCGCGTCCGGCGCGCGGGCGGGACGGTGCTTGAGGCTGTAGAGCAGGTTGTCGCGCACGGTACCGGCGCGGAAGCTCGCCTCCTGGCCGACGTAGCCGATGCGCCGGCCGGTGATCGCTTCGGCGCTGCGCGTCAGGTCGATGCCGGCCACCGTGATGGATCCGCGTGCGGGCCGGCGAAGCGCCGCGAGCACCGGCCCCAGGCGGTCCCGCCCGCTACCGTTTGCGCCGAGCACCGCGACGCTCTCGGGCAGGGTCACCTTGAAATTGACGGTGCCGGCGAAGGTCCCGTCTCCCTCGTCCTCTTCGCGGAGATCGATCCCGGTCGCGACCAGCTCTCCGCGCAACTCCGGCATCTCCTTCGGATCGTCCAGGAGCAGAGACTCCTCGAGCAGGTCGGAAGGCTGGAAGGAGTCGTAGAGCAGCTCGTACTTGATGCGGGCGTCCTCCTTGATCTGGTAGAAGTTGAGCAGCTCCTTCCAGGGGCTGGAGAGATCCTTGTAGGCGGCGAGCACCGCCACCAGCGCTCCGAAGCTGATATCGCCCCGGATCACCAGCCAGCCCCCGATCGAGAAGAAGAAGAAGGGGGTGACCTGGGCGATGAAGTTGTTGATGAACTTGATGAAGAACTTGCCGAGATAGATCCGGTAGCGGATGTGGAATATCTCCCCCACCCGTGACGAGAACTCGGCCAGCTCGTACTGCGAAGTGTCGTGGGTGTGCGCCTCCTCGATGCCGCCCACCACCTCGCCGATGCGTTCGGAGAGCTTGCGCACCCGCCGGGTACGCTCCGCCTTGAGGGCATTGACCCTCTTCTGCAGCTTCGGGATCAGGTAGATCTGTACGGGATAGAGCGCGATTGCCGCCATCCCGAGCGCCGGATCCTGGACGAACATGAAAATGAGCAGGGTGAGCAGAGTCCCGCCCTGGAACGCGGGCAGCGCGACGGAGTCGCCGATGTAGCCGCCGAGAGGCTCGGTCTCCGCGGTGACCATGGACACGATCTCGCCCTGAGACATGCGCCGGAACTGGGGGAGCGGGAAGCGCAGGACGTGCTGGTAGAGCTGGTAGCGCAGGCGGCGCAGCATGCGCTCCCCCACCGTTCCCCGGTAGACGTTGTTCGCGAATTTGAGCCCACCGTTCAGCAGCACCATGATCAGGAAGATGACGCACAGCACCATCAGGTACGGGATCTGCTCGAGCTCGACCCCGAAGAAGTGACGGGGAAAGTCCGTGCCGTCGATCGCGTCGTTGATGATGATCTTGGGAAGCTCGAGCGACAGGTAGAGAAAGGGAAACGAGACGACCGTCAGCAACAGCAGGAGGAGTTGCGAACGGAGACTGTGTCGCGTGATGAACTTCCAGACGGTAGGTTCCATGATGGATCCTTGAAGCACGTCGAGGAGACAAGGCCCTCAGCCGAGATATATCACCGATTTTCCGCCGCGCACGCCAGTGTGCTCGCGGCAGCGGGCCGGGCCGTACTCTCCCGCCGGAAAGTTTCACCGATTTTCCGCCGCGCCGCCCAGCCTCCCCCGGGGCGGTGACGTGGGCGAGAACCGAGCCCCGATCGGGGCTTTCCCGAAGGAGCGGAGGCCGATTCGATGCCGCGCGGGCAGGCATCCTCGAGCGGGCTTGCTCCGATGCGACGAGGCGCCGATCGGGACGCCTCACACGGCACGAACCTTCGCTTCGTCGCGAACAAGCGTGGAGCTTAGAAGAGATACACGCCGTTGCAGTCCTGGGAACCGGCCGCAATGTCCCACTGCGCGGGGGTGCCGGACACGCAGGCGGCATCCATCGCGCCGTGGGCGGCATCGGCGCCCGGAGCGGTGAACACGCTTGCGCTGGTCGCCGCGCCGCGCACCGTGCCGGTATCGGGCGCCCCATCGTCGAGCTTGATGTCCAGCTCCCGCATGATGGCCACGGGCACGCCGCGTCCCAGGACGAGATTGAGGCGCACCGGATTGTCACCGAGGTAGTCGGAAGTCCGGCCGATGACCATGACGTGATGATAGGCGTTGAGCGGCGACACCTCTCCGTTCGGGGTGGGGGCATCGCTGCCCCCCTGATACGAGCCCTTGAGGAAGCCCGATTTCGACAGCTGCTCCCAGAGTGCGTTGTTCTCGGTGTAGTCGCCTGCCGGATTGTCGAGACGTCCGTTGTCGTTGCCTCCCGTGCTGATGGTCACCCCGATCGCGGTGGTCGCGTCGGCCGCGTTCCAGTCACCGGGCACTCGATGGTAGCGGTCGATGAATCCGAAGTAGGCGGCCTGGATGCTGGAGGTGGTGTCGGCGAGGCTTCTCACCCTTGCACTGTTGATCAACTCGCGCCCCTTCAGAATGCCGCCCAGCAACAGACCGACGATGACCAGCACCACCGCGACCTCGACCAGGGTGAAGCCGCTCTGCCCTCGTTTCATTTCGACCTCCTTGGTCTTCATCGGGGACCGCCTGCGCACCACTACACAGGAAGCGCTCCGGTGCGCACTATCGCCGTGTGCTCGGCCCGCGTAGGCGCGCGGATCGAGGCGATGCCCGCCCCCGCGCGCGGGCTTGCGCCGCGGGCTGACGCCAGATTGCCTCCACCGCCACGAATACGTCCGGGCGCCACCGGTGTTCCACCACGCGTCGCATGCCCGACACACGCCAGGTCCACCGGCGTCGGCCGCGGAGTATGGCGGCCGCGCGGAAGAGACGCTCAGGGCAGCCTCATGGCCTGCACCATCCGGTTCTTCAGAACATGGGGCGACAGCCAGACCACGATATCGTCGAACTCCCTCCCCTCGGCCCGGGTGGTTTCATGGAAGATGTACAGATGCGGATCGCAGGGCGGCGGCGAGGGCCCGCCGCCGCAGTCGCTCCGATTCTCCATCTCGTCCGGTGATTCGGCCGCCCGCGGGTCGCCTTCGTTGAAGCCCCGGGAGAGCAGGAGTGCGGGGATGCCGCGTACGGCGCTCTCCGGCGTGCCGGTAGCCCGATCCGCAACGACGAGCGCGCCCTCGGAGCACAGCCCGAAGGACACCCCGACGCTCGCGACGCCGCAACCGGTCCCATCACTCGCGTCGGCAAAGCGCCCGTCGACGTGGTACAGGTAATCGTTGCCCCAGGGGTCCACCCGCGAGACTCCGAGATCGGTCCACGGCAGACTCCCCAGGTCGGCCACGCAACCCGCACCGCCGGCATCTTCTCTGCCGTCTCCGCCGGTGTCCGGGCAGGGCAGGCGCCCGTAAGTCAGGGCGAATCCGTAGAGCGCTTCTCTCGCCTCCGACAACTCGGCGCGAGCCTGGCGCACACGGGCAAGCTCGTAGCGGGCGGAGAGGGGCGCGAGCAGGGCGCCGAGGACAAGTCCGACGATTCCGACGACGATCGCGACCTCGATGAGTGTGAAGCCGCGGGCGCCCCGTACCGACTTGCCGAGACGAAGGCGCGGTGGAGTGTGCGACGCGGTCGCGCGGAGTTCCCGCCGTCGAGTCACGGCGTCGAATCACGGGTCTCGATGGTGGAGGGCGGCCCGGCCGAGGAAGCCCCGCGAGGCTCCTTCTCGTAGGCGTCACGGATCGAACCGGTGGCAAGGTCCACATTCTGACCCGCCTTGAGGCGGATGGAGCCCTCGTCGCGGGGCAGGATGACGCGCACTCGGGCGCCCTCTTCCCTTCGCACCCGAAACCCCTCGCTCGTGCTCTCGCCGCGGGACACCCGCTCGCCGTTTATCCACACGGAGTCCGGCCCTCTCTCGCGCCCCACCAGCCCGTTCACGGTGAGAAGAGGCGTGATGCGAGCCGGCTCCTTCTCGGTCTCCGCCGGCGCCGCGTGTGCGCTTTCCCGGCGCAGCGCGTCGAGCACCCCGCGCTCCGCCGGGGTGCTGAAGAGGCGCCCGAGGGCTTGCGCGCCCGCATCCGACGCGAACAGGATCACCGCGACGAGCAAACCGCCGCGGAACCGACGTTTGCGCCGAAGCGCCGGACTCCGCCGACTCCCGAAGCGTGGGAATGCGAAGGCCGACCGGGATGAAGGCATTCGCGAGTCAGGGCGCGCCGACGTACCCGGATCGGAGCGTCCCTCGCCCCGACCCGCGTTCGACACCGTCCATCCCGGCGGATGCGCGCCCGCGGTGCGTCCCCGGCCGCGGGTCGGGCTAAGCATCGGCGCCCTCCCCCGACGGGCGCAGGCTGAACCATTCGAGCGTGCACGCCGCGCGCAGATTCACCGCGCCGGGGAGGTGAGCAAATTGCGCGCCGACCCGCCACACCCGACAGCTCGTTACGCTGAACAGACCCGGTGACTCCTTCTCCATGACTTCGAAGAGGCGAATCAAGTCTTCTTCGTGCAGCAAACCAAGCTGGAGATCCATCAGGGAGCGGTAGACGCCGAACCTGGCGCCCTGCGTGTCCACGTCCTCGGACAGGCGCTCCTGGGCGCCGAGTGCGTAGCGAAGTTCCGGCAGGCCCAGGCGGCGCGATGCCGCGCGCAGGGCTTCCACCCAGGCGAGGCGCTCCTCGGGCCCGATGACTCCCTCGGCCTCGAAGGCCCGAAAGCGCGGCAAGAGGTCTTCGATCCGGCGTTTCTCGTCATCGATGGATCGAAATCTGTTCCTGAACCCGCGCAGGGTTTGTCCGGTCTCCTCGAGATGCCCCTCCTGGGCGCCGCGGTAGTGATGGGCGCCACCGACCATGGCAAAGCTCGCCCCCAATGCCACCGCGAGAGGGAGGACGAAGCGCACGATCCCCTTCCACCCGACTTCGATTCGTCCCACCCGTCTCGCCGTCGGGCCCTATCCGGCCCGCGGATTTCCCCGATTTGCCGCCGCGGACGCCAATGTGCTCGCGATCGCGGGCCGTACTCCCTCAAGACGCTTCAAAGTAGTGTCGGCTACGACTTCAGCGTCTTTCGGTCCGCGCGTCCCACCACCACGGCATCCTGGCGCCCGAAGCGGCCGAAAAACGGCGAGACTTGCGGGGCAGGCGCGCGGGATGCGCTCCGGGCGACGACGAACTCACGCCCCCGCATGTGGATCCCACCGGACACGAAGCGCGAAGGGCGCCTTCTCGGTACCGGATCGGGTGCCCGCATCGCCATGAAGACTCGTTTCCGAGCCGATGTCGAGGGGCAGGGAGAGCACTTCCACTTCGATGACCCCGGGCCCCGCGCGCAAGGAGTCCGCGAGCGTATTCACCTGCCCGAGCGCGTGGCGATAATCTCCGTCGAAGGGTTCGATGCGCCCCTTGAGGTCCACCGTGAGCCACGGCGCCCGAGCGATGCCCGAAGCGCCGCCCGAGGTCCCGGCGGGACTCGCGATGAACGAAGCGCCTCTTGCCTCACCCGATGCGGCGTGTTCCGCCCCCGCACTCCAGGCGATGCTCTCCAGGCGCATGATCGGGTGGGGATCGAGGCAGCGGCTCACGGCGAGCAGCATCGCCTGCGGCGTCTTGCGGGCATCCCGCAGTCCTTCGGCCACATCGACCGCGAGTTGCAACGCCGAAACACCCACCGGGGTCGGCGGCAGGCGAGTCCGCGCCTGCTCGTAGCGTTGCCGGTAGAGATCGGCCTGCGTCTTGAGCGAATGCGCGAGCCGCCCGGCGTCGAAGGCCCCGGCGAGACCGGACCCGCCGCCGAGCAAGCCGCCGGCGAACACGAGCACCGTGGCCACCCGGAGTCCGATGCGCACCCGGTGCCACGTGTAGCCCCGCGTCTCCTTCGCGGGCGCGTACTGATGGCGCATCGGCCTTCGCGTCATGAGCGAAACGAAGAGTCGGTCGCAGTGGACGAGATCCTCGGCCTCCTCGATCCCGAGCCGATGTCCCACTTCGGACAGGGAGACGAAGCGATAGCGGACCAGGGGAGAGGACCCGGCAAGGCGCCCGATCGCTTCCTCGAGGCCCGCGTGGGAGACGATGTGAACGTCGAGCGCCCGATCCGCCGCGAGCAATCCGTGCCGCACCAGATAGCGGCGCATCTTCTCGACTTCGCTTCGCAGAAACTCCGGGGCATCGTCCCCCCCGGAGTGCGCCGCGGCGAGCCGGGAGAGCCTGATACGGCCGTCGACGAGGCAGGTCTGGCGCAAAGCGCCCGCCGCTTGCCAGGTCACGACGAGAGCCGGGGAGGCGTCGACGCGGATCGACGTGAGCAGGCGCTCCGTCAACAGAGGCAGCGAATGCACGCCCGCGAGCGGCACCCGATTGCGCGCCAGTGCCCGCAGCCACGGGGTGAGCTTCTCCGGCCGGGTCAGGGCGGTGAACAGAATTCGGTCGTTGCGGCCTCCCTTGGCGTCTCGTCCCAGTGTGAACGAGCAGCCATAGGTGGGGTCGCTGAACAGGCGACGGCGGCGGGCTTCGATGAGGGCGCGCCGATCCGGTCCGATCACCCGCGGGATCGTGTCTTCCCGGAACTCTTCTTCGACCAGATCCACCAGCACGCGCACGGGCTCCGGCGCCTCCTCCGACAGGTACGTCGAGAAGTGTTCGAGCCCTTCCGCGTCCGCGGTGAAGCGCAGCGGTCCCTCGCAGCGACCCTGGCGCCATCGATACGCGTCGAGGCCCAGACCGGACAGCAGGAACACCCGATGGTCGCGGCGCGCCCGACGCGTGCATGACCGGAGAAGGCGCGAGGGCCAGGGAGGGGGCGGCGCGCCTTCGTTCCTCCGCCCCGCGCGGACGGGCCGCGATATCACGCCGATTCTCGGTAGCTTCGGGCGCCACGATGCCGCGGTAGCAGGAAGCACGGACTCTAGTGACGCACAAGGCGCAGCCGAACGCCGTGTGGGAGCGGCCGGTGAGGAGTACACCACGCAACCGGGAGCTGACTGGCTTCCGCGAGCCGTGAGATCGATAACATTTCGAGCCTAGAATTCGATGCTCGTAATCGTGCCGTAGATCGGCCCGAGAACCGATGCGATGATCCAGAAGAGCAGGGTGCCGAGGATCAGGGTCATGGTCGGAGCGATCATGGTCTGCAGGCGATCCATGGCTTCCTGCACATCGCGTTCGTAGAAGTAGCTCACGTTGCGAAGCGCGCGATCGAGCGCTCCCGTGCTCTCGCCCACCCGAAGCATCCGCACCACCAGCGGCGGAAAGAGACCAGAACTCTCGAACCCATCGCTCAGGTTCGCGCCCTCGGCGATGCGCCTCCCCGCCCGGCGGGTCGCGCTGGCGACCGCCTCGTTGCCCACCAGTCCTTCGCAGAGGCGCGTGCACTCCGGCACCGTGATGCCCGACGAGTACATCAGGGCGAATGCGTTGGCGAAGCGGGCGAGGATCATCTTCCGGAGCACGGGCCCGACCCCCCAGGCCTTCAACTTGAAGCCATCGATGGCGATGCGCAGGGCCGGGCTCAGCCGGGCGAGCGTGGTGCACGCAAGGAGCAATAGCAGCGGGGCGAACACCGCGACGAACCAGTAACGCACGAAGAGATCAGAAGTCGCGACAAGGGCCCGGGTGTGCACCGGCAGCTCCTGCCCCATCATGGTGATGAAGGACACGAGCTGCGGCACCAGTCCCACCATCAGGAAGACCATCACCGCCACCAGCACCCCGCCCGAGAGAAGGGGGTAGGCCAACAGCTTGCGGGTTCTGGCCACCTGCTCGTCCTGCCATTTCAGATTCTCGGTCACAGTACGAAGGACCGCCTCCACCTGGCCGCTCGACTCCCCCGCCCGGACGAGGCCCACGAGCACCGGGTCGAAGACTTGCGGCAACTCCTCCATCGCACCGGAGAGCGTCTTCCCCGCCTCGATGGACTCCTTCATGCTCGCCACCAGTACCCGAAGGTTCGCGGTCGTGGCGCTGTCCCGGAGATCGGAGAGCGCATCGTGCACCGGTATGCCGGCGCTCAGGAGTTGTTCGAGCGCAAAGCAGAAGTGGATGAGCCCTCGGCGCCCCACCCGCACGCCGCGCGGCCGGAGCTTCGTTCTCGCCTCGGACGCACTGATGAGCTCCAAGCCCATACCCGCGAGCCGCGCTTCCAGGTGCGCGAGGTCCGCGGCTTCGAGCCGACCCCGGGAGATCCTCCCCCGCTCGTCCATGGCGCGGTACCGCATCGACGGCACACGAACCCCCTTCAGGCGATGCCTTCGCCGAGGTCGAGCACCCGGGAGACCTCCCGCACGCTTGTCACGCCCTCGCGTATGCGCCGGATCCCGTCTTCGACCATCGTTTCGTAGCCGTTGCCCTTCGCGATCTCGAAGAGTTCGCGGCCAGTCGCCCCCCGCGCCACCGCATCCTCCAGCGCGGTATCGAATCGGAGCACTTCGAGGAGCGCCAGTCGACCCTGATAGCCGGTGTGTCCGCACTCGCCGCACCCGACGGAGCGGAACAAGCGCACCGGCGGCACAGCGTCTCCCGCGCCGAGGCGCACCCTTTCCTCCTCCGAAGCTTCGCAGGCGCCCCGGCAAGCGCGACACAGGCGGCGCACCAGGCGCATGCCGAGCACTCCGATGATGTTCCCGGCCATGATGCCGGGGGAAACCCCCGCATCGACCAGGCGCGCAATCGCCCCCACCGCCGAGTTGGTGTGCAGGGTGGCGAAGACTTGGTGGCCGGTCATCGCGGCGCGGAACGCCATCAGCGCGGTATCCTCGTCGCGGATCTCGCCGACGAGAATGATGTCCGGATCCTGGCGCATCAGGCTGCGGACGCCGTTCGCGAAAGTCAGGTGCACCGCGTCGTTCACCGAGGTCTGGCGGATCATCTCCATCGGATACTCGACCGGATCCTCCAGCGTCATGATGTTCACCTCTTCGCGGTTGAGGTGGTTGAGCATCGAGTAGAGCAGGGTCGTCTTGCCGCTCCCGGTCGGTCCCGTCACCAGAACGATGCCCTGGGGCCGCGCCAGCATGCGGTTCAGGATGGCGAGCTGCCCGCAAGCGAGGCCCATGGACTGGAGCGCGAGAATGCCCTTCTCCCGATCGAGGACCCGCAGGACGATGTTCTCGCCGAAGGCGGTCGGCAGTGACGAGACCCGGAAATCGACATGCCTTCCGGACACCGACAGTGACACGCGGCCGTCCTGGGGAGCGCGCATCTCGGCGATGTTCATCCCCGCCATCACCTTGACGCGCACCGCGATGGCGGACCAGTAGTCACGGTGCAGGCTGCGGATCTGTCGCAGCACCCCGTCGATCCGGTAGCGAACCCGCAAGAAGTCGCGCTCCGGCTCCAGGTGGATGTCCGAGGCACCGCGCTTCACCGCATCGCAGAGCAGCGCGTTCACCAGGCGCACGAGGGGATGTCGATACTCGTCGGCGTGGACCCGGACGCCGCGGTAGTCCACCTCTCCGGTCTCGATCTCCCGAAGCACTCCTTCGACCGAGAGCTCGAAGCCGTAGGAGCGGTCGATCGCCTCGTCGAGGTCCGCTTCGCCCGCGAGCAGCGGCCGGACTTCCACGTCGCCGCCCGCGAAGGCGCGCACCTGATCGAGGGCGATGACGTCGAAGGGGTCCGCCATCGCGACGCTGAGCAGGTTGGCGCGGCGGCTCAGAGCCAGGACCCGGTGGCGGCGGGCCACGTCCTCGGGGATGAGGGCGAGCGCATCGCCGTCGACGACGACCCGGCCGAGATCGACGCTCTGAAAGCCGAGCGCGCCGCCCAGCAGGTCCCGGATCACCGCCTCCGTCGCGAACCCGAGGCGCACCAGGATTCTGCCCAGTTGCTCCCGGGGCTGGGCGCGACGCTGTTCGGTGAGCGCGATACGCACCTGGTCCTCGCTCACCACGCCCCGGGCGACGAGCAGCTCTCCGATGCGCGCTCCGGCATGCGGCGAACCCGGCGCCGAGGCGTCGATTCCGGTGTACTCTCGCGATGCCCGAGTGGAGGCGTGGGGCTCAGGCTCCGACATCCGCCCCTCCGATCCGGGGTGCGTATCCCGCCCTCGTCGAACGGACTCCGTGGCCGCGAACACGGCGCCATCGGCACGGCCGGAACCCGCTTCGCCGCCGGGGTGGCGGCTCGCTATCGACATCGCCGGAGCGCTCATGCCGGCGCCGGCGAGGCCGAGGGGACCGCGAGGGGGGACACCGCCGCCCCCGTCTCGGGCCTTCCCGGCAGCAGGTAGCGAAAGTCGCGGAGGTCGCCGTCGATGCTCGGGCTGCGGATGATCGTCGCCCGCAGGAAGATGATGAGCTCGGTCTTGGTGAAGTGCCGATCCCGGTACCCGAAGAGAGGCGCCAGAAACCCCAGGCGCGAGACTCCGGGGGCGCCGTCACCGGTGTGCGTGCGGCGCTCCTGCATCAGCCCCCCGAGGACGGCGACCTCGCCGCTTTCCACCCGCATCATGGTCTCCGTTTCGCGCACCTGTACCACCGGCACGCGGTTGACCGCGGCCGCCGCGACCCCGACATTCAGACTGGCGGCGGCGAGCGCCACGCCGGGGTCGTTCACGAACTCCCGGATCCGGGTGATGGTGGGACGAATGTTCAGCGAAACCGTATCCGCCTCGCCGATCTGAGGGGTGACGTTCATCACCAGCCCCACCGGCACGGTGTTGACGGTGCTCGTCACCTCCTGCGTCACGTCGCCGGTCTCGGCATCTTCCTCCTCCTTGACTTCGACGCTGAAGTAGACCTCGTTGTCCACCACTTTCAACACCGCGGTCTGGTTGTTGAGCGCCATGAGCTTGGGGCTCGACAGGACCCGGGTGTCGCCGAAGGCCTCAAGCAGGCGCACCACCGCCGCGACATCCACGCTCCCGCCGTCGTCGGTGTACTCGAGCAGAAGGCCGGTCACCGCACTGGAGGGCGCCACGACGGCGCCGTTGGCGACGTTTTCGATGGAGAGGCCGAGCCCCTCGGCGAAGCCGCTCCAGTCGACTCCCGCCTGAAAGCGATCGTTCAACTGGACTTCGACAATCGTCGCCTCGATGAGCACCTGGCGGTGAAGACTCGCGACAACCGTGTTCAGATAGTCACGAACCAGGTCGTGCTGGCGGGCCCGTGCCCGGACCACCACCACCCCGCTCTCGGGGCTGGCGATGACCGTCTCCCACGGGTTCTCCTCCTCCGATTCGGGGGTTGGCGCGACGATCTCGCGCAGCGCCGCCACGACGCTCTCCCACACCCGGGCATTGGATACATTGGTGACCTGGGTGGCGGAAGCGTTGGCGGGAGACCCGTCCGTTGGCGTGGCCACCGCGGTGGTCGTGCGCGTGTCGCTGGTGGCGTCGCGCGCCACATTCACGTAGTCGAGCCGGTAGACGCGAAGGAAGGGCCGGTCGGGAAGCACCAGCAGAGTCTCTCCTCGCAGCTCGTAGCGCATCTCCACCTGGTGCGAGATCCGATCCAGGAGCTCCGGCAGGGTCTGGTCCACCGCGTTCAGCGTGACCTGACCGGAGATGCCGGGATGTACGTCCACGTTCACCTCGGCGTCCCGGGCGAGGGCGAAGAGCAGCTCCTCCACCGGGACCTGATCGACCACGACGGTGTAGGTCTCGGCATGGAGTTCCGCTTGCGGCGCCGGATCGGCCGATGCAACGGGAACCCCTTCGTGATGCTCGGGCGCGGGCATCGCAAGCCACTGCCCGCCTCCGATGTGGCCTGCGGACAGCTCCGGCGCTTCCGGCGGCGTAACCTGGCACGAGACGCACGAGAGGAGAACCAGACCGGAGACGGAAAGGCCCCGGAGTCCGGACCGGAGCCTTGGCCGGCCCGCAGGATGTCTCCGTGCGCGGCGTCCGGATCGGCCGCACGTGCCCTGAACCGACGAGCATGGTCCGAGACGAGTGCGGGCACGGATGATTCGCGGAGTTTCCAAGCGCTGCTCCCGATTGGAGTGGACGCCTGAAATGGTAGTGGGGACCCTTGCGCCTTACCCGTGGAAAGCGGGGCCGAAGGTCCTCCAAACGCGCCGCCCCGGGCTCGCCCGGGATACCGCGTCCGCCTACAGGGCGCGGCGCGACGGCGACGGCATCGTGGCCTCGCCACCGACCCCCGCACCGGGAGTACGCCTCGATCTCACCGCCCGACTGCCCCGACGGACGGCGGTGGATGCGCATCCGCCGACTCTATCCCGGAAACTTCACCGATTTCCGTAGCGAGGACGCTACGATCCGGGCCGTGCGCGCCAGGCTCTCGTGAATCGGGGAAGCGGGGCGGGCGGCCCCTCCGAAAACGTTATCGGTCCGCGGATGGCGGGCGCGTCTGCCCGCGCCCCGGCGGCCCCGGCTCAGTAGCGGTAGTACTCGGCCTTGAAGGGACCTTCCTTCGGAACCCCGATGTACTCGGCCTGGTCGGGACGCAGCTCCGTCAGCGTGGCCCCGAGCTTGTCGAGATGCAGTCTCGCCACCTTCTCGTCGAGGTGCTTCGGCAGCACGTAGACCTCGTTGTCGTAGCGCTCCGGATGCTGCCAGAGCTCGATCTGGGCGAGCACCTGATTGGTGAAGGAGCACGACATCACGAAGCTCGGATGGCCGGTGGCGCAGCCGAGGTTCACCAGGCGCCCTTCCGCGAGCACCGTGATGCGCTTGCCGTCGGGAAAGAGGACCTGATCGACCTGGGGCTTGACGTTCTCCCAGACGAGATTGCGCAGGCCCGCGATGTCGATCTCGGAATCGAAGTGACCGATGTTGCACACGATCGCCTCGTTCTTCATCGCCCGCATGTGTTCCAGGGAGATGACCTTGAGATTGCCGGTCGCGGTGACGAAGATGTCGGCGAGCGGCGCGGCTTCCTCCATCGTCACCACCCGGTAGCCTTCCATCGCCGCCTGCAGGGCGCAGATGGGATCGATCTCGGTCACCCACACCGCGGCGCCGAGGCCACGCAGGGACTGGGCACAGCCCTTCCCGACGTCCCCGTAACCGCACACCACCGCGATCTTGCCCGCAATCATGACGTCGGTGGCCCGCTTGATGCCGTCCACCAGCGACTCGCGGCACCCGTAGAGGTTGTCGAACTTCGACTTCGTCACCGAGTCGTTGACGTTGATGGCGGGAAAGGGCAGGTCTCCTTCCTTCGCCATCGCATAGAGGCGATGCACGCCGGTGGTGGTCTCCTCGCTCACTCCCCGGATACCGGCCAGAGTGCGGGCGTACCAGCCCGCATCGGTGTCGAGGCGCGCCCCGATCGACGCGAAGAGCGCCTCCTCTTCTTCGTTCGAGGGCGACGCGATGCGGCTCCGATCGTGCTCGGCCCGTGCGCCGAGCATCACGAGCAGCGTGGCGTCTCCGCCGTCGTCGAGGATCATGTTCGCGCCGCCGCCGTCTCCCCACTCGAAGATCCGGTGCGCGAAGTCCCAGTACTCCGCGAGGCTCTCCCCCTTGTAGGCGAACACCGGAATGCCGCGCTCGGCGATCGCCGCCGCCGCGTGGTCCTGGGTGGAGAAGATGTTACAGGAGGCCCAGCGCACCTCGGCGCCGAGCGCGACGAGCGTCTCGATGAGCACCGCGGTCTGTACCGTCATGTGGAGGGAGCCCGCGATACGCGCCCCGGCCAGAGGCCGGCGCTCCGCATACTCTTCACGCACCGACATCAGCCCCGGCATCTCGTGCTCGGCGATGCGTATCTCCTTGCGCCCCCACTGGGCCTGGCCGAGGTCGGCCACGTAGTAGTCTGCGTTCACTGTTCTCCTCGAATCGCCCGCATTACTGAATCGCCCGTACCACTCGCCGGAAACGGGTTCGTGGCGCCCTTCGGCGCCGGTGTCCGCGGGGAGCTACCGCCCCGCGTCCGCGCGCAACGCCTCGACCTTGTCGGTGCGCTCCCACGGAAAGTCCTCGTCCTCGCGACCGAAGTGTCCGTAGACAGCGGTATTGCGATACATCGGACGCAACAGGTCGAGCATGCGCACGATGCCCCCCGGCTTGAGATCGAAATGGACCCGCACCAGCTCGCTCAAGCGCTCGTCGCTCACGGCGCCGGTCCCGAAGGACTCGATGTTCACCGAGGTTGGTTCGGCGACCCCGATCGCGTAGGAGACCTGGACCTCGCAGCGCCGGGCGAGGCCCGCCGCCACCAGGTTCTTCGCCACGTAGCGGCACGCGTAGGCGGCGGATCGGTCCACCTTCGAGGGGTCCTTGCCCGAGAAGGCGCCGCCGCCGTGACGCCCGACCCCTCCGTAGGTGTCCACGATGATCTTGCGCCCGGTCAGGCCGCAGTCACCCACCGGTCCTCCGGTGACGAAGCGCCCGGTGGGGTTGATGTGCACGAGGGTGTCCTGGCGCAGCCACGATTCCGGGAGAACCGGGCGGATGATCTCCTCCATCACCGCCTCCTTGAGCTCCTCGTAGGCGACGTCCGGGGCGTGCTGGGTGGAGAGCACCACCGCGTCCGCTCCGGTCGGGCGCCCGTCTTGGTACCGGCAGGTCACCTGGCTCTTCGCATCCGGGCGCAGCCAGGGCAGCCGGCCGCTGCGGCGCACCTCCGACTGCCGCCGCACGAGGCGGTGCGCGTAGGTGATCGGCGCCGGCATGAGCACGTCCGTCTCGTCCGTCGCGTAGCCGTACATCATGCCCTGATCACCCGCCCCCTGCTCTCGGTCGCCGCTCTCGTCGACGCCCTGGGCGATGTCGGCGGACTGCCGGCCGAGGAGGTTCAGCACTCCGCACGTGGAACCGTCGAAGCCGACCTCGTGGTTGTCGTAGCCGATTGCGTTCACGAGCTCGCGTACCAGGGAGTCGTACTCGATACCGGCCGAGGTGGTGATCTCGCCCGCAAGGATGACCATGCCGGTCTTGACCATGGTCTCGCAGGCCACGCGACCGCGGGGGTCCTGCTCGAGCACGGCGTCGAGGACCGCGTCCGAAATCTGGTCGCACATCTTGTCCGGATGGCCCTCGGACACCGACTCCGAGGTGATGAGCCGTCCCTCCGACATGGATTCCCCCTTTTAGTTGCGCGCACCGGCGCCCGACCCCAAATGGCGCGCTAGTCTATCAGGATGTCGCCGGCCGCCACCCCCGGCGGCACGTCGGAGCCGGGGACGCTACGCGCGGGCGCGCGGCGGAGCGACCCGCTTCACCGATCCGGGAAGCGAGGTCTCGCGGCGCCACGACTTCCCGGCCTTTACCCGCCCCCCGAAAGGCGCTTAGGATCCGCGCTCCCACGGCGCGCCGACCCCTGGAATATCAGCAAGTTAGCTCTCGGCACCCGAGACCATGACCGGCTTTGCGGGCACGCGGCCCCGGGATCCTCCGCCGCCTTTGCGGCGGGAAGGCTGGCCCAAGCGCCACCACTTCGTCACCGAACTCCAACCACCGCCGATGCCTGAACGCAGACAACTCGCCAACGCCATCCGCGCCCTTGCCATGGACGCGGTGCAGCGGGCGAAGTCGGGGCATCCCGGCATGCCGATGGGCATGGCGGATATCGCGGAAGTGCTGTGGAACGACTTCCTCGTCCACAACCCCGAGAACCCCGGCTGGACGAACCGGGATCGCTTCGTGCTCTCGAACGGACACGGGTCGATGCTGCACTACGCCTTGCTGCATCTCGCCGGATACGCGTTGCCGATGGAGGAGATTCGCAACTTCCGCCAGCTCCACTCCCAGACCCCCGGCCACCCCGAGGTCGGCGTCACCCCGGGCGTGGAGACCACCACCGGCCCCCTCGGCCAGGGCATCGCCAACGCGGTCGGCATGGCGCTCGCCGAACGTGCGCTCGCCGCACACTTCAATCGTGACGGCCACCGGATAGTCGACCACCACACCTACGTGTTTGCGGGAGACGGCTGCCTGATGGAGGGCATCTCCCACGAAGCCTGCTCCCTCGCCGGTACCCTGGGACTCGGCAAGCTGATCCTGTTCTACGACGACAACGGAATCTCCATCGACGGAGAGGTCGCGGGCTGGTTCACCGACGAGACCCCGACGCGCTTCCGCGCCTACGGCTGGCACGTGATCGAGGCGGTGGACGGCCATGACTGGCGCGCGGTGCACGCCGCGATCGAGGCGGCGAGGGCGAATGGCGAGCGGCCCACGCTCATCTGCTGCCGCACCCACATCGGCTGGGGCGCTCCCACCCGGCAGAACACCGCGGCCTCCCATGGCGCCCCGCTCGGCGAAGAAGAAGTCGCGCGCACCCGTGAAGCCATCGGCTGGCCGCACGAGCCCTTCCGCGTTCCGAATTCGATTTACGCGCAGTGGGACGCGCGCGATCGCGGCCGGCGCGCCGAAGCGCAATGGCGGGAACGCTTCGCGGACTACCGGGAGGCGCACCCCGAGCTCGCGGCCGAGCTCGAACGCCGCCTGCGCGGCGACCTGCCCGCGGACTGGGAGGAGACCTGCGCCGCCCTGGTCGCGAACGCTTCCCGGGCCGCCCGCGACATCGCATCGCGCAACGCCTCGAAGGAGGTCCTGGAGGAGCTCGGTCCGGGGCTGCCGGAGCTTGTCGGAGGCTCGGCCGACCTCACCGGCTCCAATCTCACCCGGTGGTCCGGATCCCTCACCTCGAGCCGGGAGGAGCCGGGCGGCAACTACATCTACTACGGAGTGCGCGAGTTCGGGATGTCGGCGATCGCCAACGGCATCGCGCTCCATGGCGGCTTCATCCCCTACACCGGCACCTTCCTGATGTTCTCGGAGTATGCGCGCAACGCGCTGCGCATGGCCGCGCTCATGAAGATCCGCTGCGTGTTCGTCTACACCCACGACTCCATCGGCCTCGGCGAGGACGGCCCCACCCACCAGGCGGTGGAACAAGCGGCCTGCCTGCGGCTCATGCCCAACATGTCGGTGTGGCGTCCCTGCGACGCGGTCGAGTCCGCGGTCGCATGGCGCACGGCGCTGGAGAGGCGCGAGGGCCCGACCAGTCTTCTCTTCTCCCGCCAGACCCTGCCGCACCAGGAGCGCAGCCCGGCCCAGCTTCAGGCGATCTCGCGCGGCGGCTACGTGCTGCGCGAGGCCGGCGCCGCACTGGAAGCGCTCATCATCGCGACCGGGTCCGAAGTCGAACTTGCGATGCGGGCGGCGAGCACGCTGGAATCCCGGGGCGTCGGCTGCCGGGTGGTGTCGATGCCCTCGACCGATGTCTTCGACGCGCAGGATCCGCAGTACCGCGAATCGGTGCTGCCCCGCCGTATCGCCGCGCGGGTGGCGGTGGAGGCCGGCGCGACCGGCCTGTGGCGCCAGTACGTGGGAGACGCCGGCCGGGTGGTCGGCCTCGACACCTTCGGAGAATCCGCTCCATTCCAGCAGGTCTTCGAACACTTCGGGTTCACCGCCGACAACGTGGTGAGCGCGCTCGAGTCTTCGCTGGCGCAGGTCCGCCACAACGAGTCCGCTTGAGTCCGGCGCTCCCCGCGTCGCCCCGACACTTTCCTCGAGGAGCAATCATGACGATCAGAGTGGCCATCAACGGCTTCGGGCGCATCGGGCGCAACATCCTGCGCGCCCTCTATGAAAGCGGGCGCACCGGCGAGATCCGGGTGGTCGCGATCAACGACCTCGGCGACGCCGAGACCAACGCCCATCTGACCCGATACGACTCCGTGCACGGCCGATTTTCCGGCGAGGTGTCGGTCGCGGACGGCGACATGATCGTGAACGGCGACCGAATAAGAGTGTGTGCGGAGCGAAACCCCGCCAACCTCCCCTGGCGAGAGCTCGGGGTCGACGTGGTGCACGAGTCCACCGGGCTCTTCACCAGCAAGGCAAAGGCGAGCGCTCACCTCGAAGCGGGAGCGGACAAGGTGATCATCTCCGCTCCCGGCGGCAGCGACGTCGACGCCACCATCGTCTACGGGGTCAACCATCACGTGCTGCGGCGCGCGCACACCGTCATCTCCAACGCGTCGTGCACGACCAACTGCCTGGCGCCCCTGGTGGCGCCCCTCCACGCCGGGATCGGCGTCCTCCAGGGACTGATGACCACCGTGCACGCCTACACCAACGACCAGGTCCTCGCCGATGTCTATCACAGTGACCTGCGGCGCGCCCGCTCGGCCACCCAGTCCATGATCCCGACCACCACCGGCGCGGCCAAGGCTGTCGGACTGGTGCTCCCCGAGCTCGCGGGAAAGCTGGACGGGTTTGCGATACGGGTGCCCACCGCGAACGTCTCCCTGGTCGACCTCACCTTCAACGCGGCCCGCGAGACCAGCCGGGAGGAGGTCGACGCGGTGCTGCTCGCCGCATCGCAGGGCCCCCTGAAGGGGATCCTGAACTACAGCGACGAAGCGCTGGTGTCGGTCGACTTCAACCATGACCCCGCGTCTTCCACCTACGAGGCTCCGCTTACGAAGGTGCTCGAAGGGCGCCTCGTCAAGGTGAGCGCCTGGTACGACAACGAGTGGGGCTTCTCCAACCGGATGCTCGACACCACGGTGGCGATGGTCAACGCCCCCCTCTGATCCCGAGGGGAGTGTCCACGGTGCGCTGGATGCGAGACGTGGACCTCGCCAACCGGCGGGTCCTGGTCCGAGAAGATCTGAACGTCCCGCTCTCGGGGGGCGAGATCGCGAACGACGCGCGCATCCGGGCCGCCCTGCCCACCCTGCGTTTCGCCCTGGACCAGGGCGCCTCGGTGATCGTGGTGTCGCACCTGGGAAGGCCGCGGGAGGGCGCTTTCGATGCCGCGTATTCTCTCGCTCCGGTCGCTCGGGCGCTGTCGGCGGCTCTCGGGGTTCCGGTGCCCCTTGCCGCCTCTCCCGAGCGGCTCGATCCGCCGGCGCCCGGGCACTGCGCGATGCTTGAGAACATCCGCTTCCAGACCGGCGAGACCGCAAACGACGAGGGACTCGGGCGGCGCCTGGCGGCGCTTTGCGATGTCTTCGTCATGGACGCCTTCGCCGCCGCGCACCGCGCGCACGCATCCACGCACGCGGTGGCGCGCTTCGCCCCCCTCGCGTGCGCCGGGCCCCTGCTCGAATCAGAGCTCGCGGCGCTTCGCCGCATTCTCGACCGGCCCGCTCCGCCCATCGCCGCCATAGTCGGAGGCGCGAAAGTTTCCACCAAGCTGCGGGTGCTCGAGCGTCTCGGGAGCATGGTCGACCACCTCGTGGTGGGAGGAGGCATCGCCAACACTTTTCTCGCTGCCGCCGGCCGCCCCATCGGCCGCTCGCTGTACGAGGCGGAGCTCGTGCCGGTGGCAAGGGAGCTCCTCGCGCACGCGACCGAGCGGGGCCGGCCCATCCCGCTCGCGAGCGATGTGGTGGTGTCGCGCGAATGCTCCGCCACCGCCCCCGCGCGCATCGTGCGAAGCGACGCCGTCGCGGACGATGAGATGATCCTGGATATCGGTCCCCAGACCTGTGCGCGGCTTGCGGGCCTGCTCCACGACGCCGGCACCATCCTCTGGAACGGCCCGATGGGCGTGTTCGAGCTCGACCCCTTCAGCAACGGCACGAGGACGCTGGCGCGAGCGGTGGCGGAAAGCCCCGCTTTCTCCGTCGCGGGGGGCGGAGATACCCTGGCCGCCATCGAACGCTTCGACGTGGCTTCGGACTTGAGCCACGTTTCAACCGGTGGCGGCGCCTTCCTCGAGTTCGTGGAAGGCCGCACCCTGCCCGCGCTCGCGGTGTTGGGCGCAGACCGCGGCTGAACGCTCAGGCGCCGAACGCAGCGGAGCACCCGGTCGCCGGAGCGAGGCCCGCCTCGGCCGATCAGGCGCGGGCGGCGACCCGTCGCCGGCGCCGGGACCCGGACGTGGAGGCGCCGGGGTCCTGCACCCTCCCGCCCTCGAGCCAGGCGATGAGCGGTTTCCAGTGGGCACAGTCCGTCGCGGTCTCCTTGAGCGGAAGCTCGTGAATGCCGAGACCCTGCTCGCTCGCCCGCAGATACTGGCGGGACTCGCGGAAGCGGGCAACGAAGGGGAAGCTGGTCCGGCGCAGGAATTCCTCCAGCTCTCGCAGGATGAGCGTTCTCGTGCGCACCCGGTTCGCCACGACCGCGACCCGGGTCTGCCCATCACGCACCGAAGGCAGGCTTTTCAGTTGCTCGATGAACCTTGCCGCCGCATCAATGTCGATGTGAGAGGCGAGCACCGGAATGATGATGCGATCGGTGGGGCGCACGAGTTGCCGGAATTCGCCGGCGCGCACCCCGGCGGGCGTATCGATCACGATGCGCCGAGTGTGAATCGGGGCCCGCAGTTGGAAGGAGCGGGTGATTCCGGCGGGACTCTCGAATGCGGCGACCCCGTGGATCTCCGGCAGGAACGCGGGACGAAGCGACAGCCAGCGGGTGCTCGACCCCTGGGCATCGTAGTCGACGATCATGGTCGGACCGTGCTCCGCGGCGAAGTAGCACGCCAGGTTCGTCGCGATCGTCGTCTTGCCCGATCCCCCTTTGGGGTTCAGCAGTATGACTCGTTGCATCGACAGTGCCGGTACCCCTCCCCTGGTATGAACCGCGATACTTAACCGATTCAAGGCTGCGGACGCGTATCTTACGGCATGGACAGCGCTTCGACGCGTTCAGGGGGCGCGGCGGTTGCGCCCGAATGCGCCCGCGCACCCTCGCAATGAGGTTCTTCGAGCCATCACATCACGCCTGGCTCGTGAGGCGTTGCTGGGCCTCCGCGTACCGGCGGGAGGTTGCCGCGATGATGTCTTCGGGCAGGTGCGGAGCGGGAGGATTCCGGTCCCAGCCGGTGTCAGCCAGGTAGTCGCGCACGAACTGCTTGTCGAAGCTTGGCGGACTCCGGCCGGGCTGATACTCGTCGGCCGGCCAGAAGCGCGACGAGTCCGGGGTCAGCACTTCGTCGATCAGCACGAGCACGCCGTCGTCGTCGATTGCGAACTCGAATTTGGTATCGGCGATGATGATCCCCTGCCCGGCGGCATGGGCGGCGGCTTCCTCGTAGATATGCAGACTCGCGTCGCGCACTCGCTCGGCCGTCTCCCGGCCGACGAGGTCCACCATCTGGTCGAAGCTGATGTTCGCGTCGTGTTCGCCCATCTCGGCCTTGGTGGACGGGGTGAACAGGGTCTCGGGCAGGCGCGCGGCCTGTTCGAGTCCCGTCGGAAGAGGTATGCCACACACCGAAGCGCTCGCACAGTAGTCCTTCCACCCCGAGCCGATCAGATATCCGCGCACGATCGCCTCGATCGGCAGCGGCCGCAGGCGACGCACCACGAGCGAGCGGCCCTCAAGTGTCTCGCGGGCGGCGGCGCTTCGCACCACATCGCCGACTTCAAGGGGGCTCAGGTGGTTGGAGACGACCGAGCGCAACCGCTCGAACCAGAAGCAGGAAAGCGTGGTGAGCACTTCACCCTTGCCGGGAATGGGGTCGGGCAGCACCACATCGAAAGCGGAGAGGCGATCGGTCGCCACGATCAGCAGGTGGGCGTCGTCCACTTCGTAGATGTCGCGGACCTTGCCGCGCCCGAGCAGTCTCAGCTCGTCGAGATCGCTTCGATAGACAGGAGAGCCCTTCATCTCGCCATCCCGAAGCCTTGGCCCGGCAGGCCCGCCGCTTCGCCGGTGATACCGGTACGGGCCATCTCGGGTCCATCACCGAGCGCGCCCGCGGCGAAGCGCATGAAGAAGCGCTTCAGGGGCGGAGTCCGCTCGGCCAGGAAGAGGCCGAAGTTTCTCAGATCCGCGAGCGCGGCCGAGCGCGCTCCAAACAGCAGGTGAAAGGTCATCATCGTCCCGTGTACGAGCAGGTTGTGTCCCTTGCGCGCTCTTTCGTAAGCCCGAAGATTGGCGTGACGGCCGATATCGCGCCCCGCCGCCTCAATCCGCACGAGCTCTTCGGCCAGCGTGGCCGCATCCAGCAGGCCGAGGTTGACTCCCTGTCCGGCGAGAGGATGGATAGTGTGCGCGGCGTCGCCGACGAGGGCAATCCGTTGCGCCACATAGCGGTCCGCCCTCAGGTGCGCGAGAGGCAGGGCCTCCCGCTCGCCGACGAGGCGCAGCCGGCCGAGGCGGCTCTCGATGGCGTCGGCGACCTCCGCCTCGAACGCGGCCCCCGAGGCCTCGCACAACTGGCGGGCGTGCTCCGGGTCCGAGGACCAGACAATGGAAACGCGCCCGCCGGAAAGCGGCAGCAGCGCCAGCGGTCCGCCGGGCAGGAAGCGCTGCCAGGCGGTGTCGCCGTGTCCCCGCTCGGTGCGCAGCGTCGCCACGACGGCGTGCTGGCCGAAGTGGCCTTGGCGCTGACCGATTCCGGCGAGCTCTCGGGTTCGCGAACGCATGCCGTCCGCACCCACCGCGACGCGGGCCTCGATCCTCCCTTCGTCCAGATCCAGGATCACGCCGTGTCGCTCGACCCGGATCTCCCGGAGTCGGGCGGGCCGGAACCAGCGCACGGACTCGGCGGTGGCAAGCCTCGACTCCACCGCATCGGCAAGCGCGCGGTTCTCGACGATGTACCCAAGGGCGGGAACCCCGATGTCGGCGGCATCGAAGTGGATCTCCCCGCGCCGCGGGCTCTCCCACACGCGCATCTGCGTGAAGGCGTTCGCCCGCCCCGGCGCCAGGCGCTCCCAGATCCCCAGCCGATCGAGGATCGCGCGGGAGGCCGGGGTCAATGCGCTCACGCGCGAATCGTCGCCGGTGTCGGAGCGTGGCCGCGCGGCACGGGCTTCGATCAGGGCGACTCGCATGCGTGCCGCGCCGAGCGCGGCGCCGAGCGCGGCTCCCACGGTGCCGCCGCCGACGATCGCGACATCGTGCATCACGGGGCGAGCCCCCTGACCATTCGGCCCGCGGGCAAGCCCAGGCCCATGGCGTAGCGTGCGAAGGCCCGCTTAGCGGGACTCGCCAGATCGAGCCCGACCAGCGCCGCCCCCCGCAGCAGCGCGAGAGGCTGACGATCGGACAGGAACACCCGCGCCAGCAGATCGGTCGCGAAGCTCACCCGCTCGTGATCCCGGCGTCGCAGAGCGCGATAACGCGCGAGACATTCCGGCGCTCCGGGGTCCCGGCCCCCGCGCACCGCGGCCGCGAAGAGTTCCGCGAGCGTCGCCGCGTCGCGCAGTCCGAGGTTCAGGCCCTGGCCCGCCACCGGGTGAAGGGTGTTGGCGGCACTGCCCGCAAGGTAGATTCGCGCGCCGCTGCGAGGGCGGCGCCGGACTCTGCGCAGGGGAACGATCTCACGCGCCCGGACCTCGACGAAGCGTCCGAGGCGATCCCCGATTTCCTGGTGCAGCGCCAGGCGGAATGCCCGCTCCGATGCGCGCAGCAGATGCTCTGCCCGTTCCGGCGCCAGCGTCCACACCAGGGCGCAAGCGCCCTCGTGCATGGGCAGCAACGCGATCGGCCCCCCCGGCGTGAATCGTTCGTAAGCGACCGAGCGGTGATGCTTCTCTCCCCGGACCACGGCGCTGAGAGCGACCTCTGGGTACTCGTGCGCTCCGGTGGTCTCCACGTACTCGGCGCACCATGCCTTCTTCGCGCCGTCGGCGGCCACCACCGCGTCCACCGTGATACCCGGCGGTGCTGAATCCGCCGAGACGCCGGCCAGCCGCAGTCGCCACCCGCGGTCCACGCATTCGACTCCCGATACGGTGGTCGAGGAGAGGTGGCGCACCCCGGGAGCCTGCGCCAGAGCCCGGTTCAGAACGTCCGTTAGCGCGCCCACTTCGCATACGTATCCCAGAGCGTCGAGACCGAACTCGTCGGCCGTCAGACGGGTCGCGCCGAAACGAGCACGCTGCGAGACGTGCACCCGTGCGATCGGCGAAGCCAGGGGCGCGATCCGGGGCCAGATACCCAACGCGTCGAAGATCCGCCGCGAGGAACAGGAAAGGGCCACCGGTCTGGGCTCCGGGGAAGAAGCGCGGCGTTGTTCGATGACGGTGGAGGGTATCCCCGCCCGAGAGAGCGCGAGCGCGAGCGTCGCGCCTACCGGTCCCGCGCCTACGATGGCGATGCGCGGTTCGGGGGACGCCTCCCGCTCGTCCCGCTGACGAGCGGGCGCCGGACTGCCGACACCCGCCTCCCCGGCGCCCGCCGACGCGCTCACGGGCACCCGCCCGCTCTCCAAGGGCGAGTCAGCCCGCCCTCCTGTTTCATCGATTCCCGCGGCGAGGGCGCACGGACTGACCAGATCCGCACTTCACGGGTCAGACTCCCGCGAGGCCTGCCGCTCCAGTGCCCACGAGCGCCTCGACTTCGTCCGCGCGCTTGGGCACGGCGGAGGTCAACACCTCCGGCTCCCCCTTCGTCACCAGGACATCGTCCTCGATACGCACCCCGATGCCCCACCACTTGCGCGCCACCGTACGCTCGCCCCGACTGATGTAGATCCCAGGCTCGATGGTGGTGACCATGCCGGGCTCCAGCACCCGCCACTCCCCGCCGATCTTGTAGTCCCCGACATCGTGCACATCCATGCCGAGCCAGTGGCCGGTGCGATGAAAGAAGAACTTCTGGTAGCGACCCTTCTCGATCACCTGGCGAGGCCGACCCTTGAGCAAGCCGAGGTCGATGAGTCCCCGGGCAATCACTTCCACCGCGGCGCGGTGCGGATCATCGAAGGTGTTGCCGGGGCGCACCTGGTCGATCGCCGCCTCCTGCGCCTCCAGCACCAGCTCGTAGATCGCGCGCTGCGCCGGGGAGAATTGTCCGTTCACCGGAAAGGTGCGCGTGATGTCCGCCGCGTAGTACTCGTATTCGGCGCCGGCATCGATCAGCAGCAGGTCGCCGTCCTTGAGCACCTCGCTGTTCTGCGAGTAGTGGAGCACGCAGGCGTTATCCCCCCCGGCCACGATGCTGGGGTAGGCGACGCTCCGGCTGCCCTGGCGCATCATCTCGTAGAGAAACTCCGCTTCCACTTCGTACTCGTACATTCCGGGCCGGCACATCGCCATCGCGCGCCGGTGCGCGTCCGCGCTGATATCCACCGCCCGGCGCATCGTGCGCACTTCCTCCCGGCTCTTAACTAGGCGCATGTCGTGCAGAATGCGGTCCAGGGCCACGAACTCCGCGGGCGGATTGATCCCGGCCCGGGCGCGTTCCCGAACGCGGCTCACCCACCCGATAACCCGCTGATCGAAGGCCGCGTCGAAGCCCATCGCGTAGTAGATGCTCGATCGGTTCTCGATCAGCCCGGGAAGAATGTCGTCCATGTCGCCGATGGGGAACGCGTCGTCCGCGCCGTAGAGGGTGCACGCGCCCTCGAGCCCCGCCCGGGCGCCGTCCCACGCTTCCCTTACCGGGTCCCGCTCCCGGCAGAAGAGCAGGAACTCGCCCTGCTCGCGCTCCGGAACCAGCACCATCACGGCCTCGGGTTCGTCGAACCCGCACAGATAGTGAAAGTCGCTGTCGGGACGGTAGGCGTAGTCGATGTCACGATTTCGGCATCGCACCGGGGCGGTGGGAACGATGGCGATGCCCGAAGCGCCCATCGTCTCCATCAGCCGCCGGCGACGGCGCGAGAGCTCCTGTTTCTTCATGCTTCCTCCGGGGCAGGGGGACCGCGGGCCTCACTAGCGAACGGGAACGCCGGGTTCGTTCCCGGTCGCTCCGGCGACATGGCGTCGCTCGGACGTCTCTTCGTTGATGAGCATCACTCCCACCCGAAGATACTCCACGAGTTCATAATAATCGCGCTCCAGATCTTCCGATTCCCCACCGCTTGCGAGACTGGTGAATGCCGAGAGATCGGAGATCACTTCACGGGCATCGACGCCCAGACCCGACAGGTCCAGCCGACCCGAGGCGCCGAGCCCGTAGAGGAAGCCCTGGCACCACCGCGCGAGCTCCTGGCAGCGCAGCTCGATGGGGTGGTCATCGTCGGGAAGAAAGGGCTGGAACCCGAATTCGGAAGAGGAGAGCCGGGCCTGCGTTTCCTCCGAGACCGCCTCCAGCACCTGTTCGCAGCGGCCAAGGTCGCCGGCGGCGTCGCCGCCGATCACCTCCCTGATCCAGCCCGCGACATCGACATCCCTTCCGGAGCAGATGCGGCCACACAAAATGCCCTGGCCCTCCGCCAGACCAAGACTGGCCCCGGTCGAGTCGAGAACCCGTGTGCAGTGCGCGTACCAGTCGATCATGCCCGCCCGGCGTGGGAGGCCCGAAAGCCTCCGCTGCGTGATTCGCAGCCATGCTACCACCCGCACCCGGGACGCTCCTATCACCATTGACCGCCTTCGCACTCCGATCCTATAGTCCGCGCTCTGCGTCAGGCATTTCCCTGATACCTCGCACATCTTCGTCAGTGCCATGGAAAAGCCCGACTTGAGCGTCCTCGAAACGCAGATCGACGAACTGATCCAGCGTTGCGCAAGGCTGAGCGACGAGAATCAGGCCCTGCGTGACCAGCAGGACACTCTGGTGGCGGAACGCGCATCCCTCATCGAGAAGTCCGAGATCGCCCGTACCCGGGTGGAAGCCATGATCGCCCGGCTGCGGGCGATGGAGATCGGCACTTGAGCGAAGAGATCGTTCCGGTATCGATCGAGATTCTGGAGAAGGAATACACGATCGCCTGCCCGGCAAGCGAACGTGAGGGGCTGGTCGAGTCAGCGAGGATGCTGAGCGAGCGCCTGAGCCAGGTGCGCGACGGTGGCAAGGTCCTGAGCACGGAGCGGATGGTGATCATCACCGCGCTGAACCTGATCCACGAGTTCAACGAACGCCAGCGCGAAGCCGTGCGGCAGCAGCGGGTGCAGGGTGAGATTCATCGCGCCATAGCGGCGGACATCCGCCGTCTGCGGGAGAAGCTGGGAAACGCGATTGCCGCCCAAGAGTAGCTCATGCCGGCGTTGCCGCATTGGACTCCGGGCGCCCCCCGCGGCGCTCGTTGACGGAACCGGCGGTCGCTTGAGCCTGACTCGCAGGCCTCCACGGGATGCCTGATACGCTTCGAGACGCTCCCCCCTGGACCGAAAGGGCTAAGGGGATACGCAACCACGCCGACGCTCGCGGAGGGCATCCGGACTTTCGGCGCGACTAGGCAACGCGGAGGGAGAGACGTTGGCACGCTACTGGTTGATGAAGTCCGAGCCGGACGAGTTCAGCATCGATGACTTGCGAAAGGCGCGCCGCCGCACCGAGTGCTGGGATGGCGTGCGGAACTATCAGGCCCGCAACATGATGCGCGACGAGATGAAGAAGGGTGATCTCGCCTTCTTCTATCACTCGAGCTGCGCAATCCCGGGCATTGCCGGCATCATGGAGATCGTGCGCGAGGGCTACCCCGACGAAACCGCCTTCGATCCCGAAGACAAGCACTACGATCCGAAGAGCGATCCGGACCGCCCCCGATGGTTTCACGTGGACGTGAAGTTCGTGCGCAAGTTCCGACGCGTCATCAGCCTCTCGGAGCTCCGAATGCAGAGACCGCTCCAGGGCCTCACCCTGTTGCAGCGCGGCAACCGGCTCTCGGTCATGCCGGTGGCAAAGGAGCACTGGGACCACATCCTCTCGCTGGAGTAGTCCGCCCCCCGGTCGCGCCGACTCGCGAGCGCCGCGTGCGCGCAGGCTTGCTTCGACACTGTTGCTCCCGTGTCCTGACGCGCGTTCGACGCCATCCATGCCGGGCGATGCGCCTGTGCACCCGCCGATCGGTAGATTCCGCGGGCCAGACGCGGTCCACGCCGGCAGTTGGGGGTGCGCAGCCGTGAATCGGGGAAAGCGGACGGCCGGTACCGGAACTTCGCCAACCCCCCTCCCTCAAGCCCTTTCCCTCAGGCGAGGAACATGCGATAGGCGGGATTGTCCGTCTCGTCGTTGTACTCGTACCCGACGCGTTCCAGAAATTCCGCAAACGCGTCATGCTCGCCTTGCGGCACCTGTATCCCCATGAGCACGCGACCGTAGTCCGAGCCGTGGTTGCGATAGTGGAACAAGCTTATGTTCCAGCGCGCGCCCATGTGATCGAGAAAGCGCATCAGAGCACCGGGGCGGTCGGGGAAGAAGAAGCGATACAGCAGTTCCTCGCCGACGCCGGCCGCCCTTCCCCCCACCATGTACCGGGTGTGGAGTTTCGCCATTTCGTTGTCGCTCATGTCCACGACCGGAAAGCCCCCTTCGATGAGGCGGCCGATCAGGCCTTCCCGGTCTCCCCGCTGCCTCTTGAGCTCCACCCCGACGAAGATGTGGGCATCGTCGGCATCCGAGTACCGGTAGTTGAACTCCGTGATGTTGCGGTCTCCGAGTATCTCGCAGAACCTGCGCAGGCTCCCGGGACGTTCCGGAATGGTGACCGCGATCAGGGCCTCGCGCTCCTCGCCGATCTCCGCGCGCTCCGCGATGTGGCGAAGCCGATCGAAGTTCACGTTGGCGCCGCAGTCCACCGCGACGAGGGTCTGGTCGCGCACTGCCTCGCGCGCCACGTAGCGCTTCATGCCGGCCACCCCGAGCGCGCCGGCGGGCTCCGCGATCGATCGGGTGTCCTCGTAGATGTCCTTGATTGCGGCGCAGATCTCGTCGGTGCTGACGAGGATCACTTCGTCCACGCACTCCTTCGCGATACGGAAGGTCTCCTTCCCGACCTGCCTTACCGCCACTCCGTCGGCGAAGATGCCGATCTGCTCGAGCACGACGCGCTCGTCACGCTCGAGGGAGTGGTGCATGGTGGGCGCTTCCTCGGGCTCCACTCCGATGATCCTGATCTCCGGCCACAGCGCCTTGACGTAGGCGCCGATTCCCGCGATCAGTCCGCCGCCTCCGATCGCCACGAAGATGGCGTGGATGTCCTTGCCGTGCTGGCGGAGGATCTCCATCGCCACCGTGCCCTGCCCCGCGATGATGAGCGGATCGTCGAAGGGATGGACGTAGACGAGGTCGCGCTCGGCGGCAAGCTCTTTCGCCCGGGCCTGGGTCTCGTCGTAGGACACGCCGTGCAGCACGATTTCGGCGCCGAGGGAGCGTACCGCTTCCACCTTGATCCGCGGCGTCGTCTCCGGCATCACGATGAGCGCGGCGACGCCCAGGTGCTGGCCGGCGAGCGCGACGCCCTGGGCATGATTGCCGGCCGAGGACGCGACCACTCCGCGCGCGCGCTCCTCGGCGGACAGCGAGGCCACCTTGTTGAAAGCGCCACGCGCCTTGAAGGAGAAGACCGGCTGCAGATCCTCGCGCTTGATGAGCACGCGGTTGGCAAGACGCCGGGACAAGAGCGGCGCCGGATCGAGGGGCGTTTCGCGGGCCACGTCATAGACCCTGGCGCGAAGGATTCTCTCCACGTACTCTCGTGGCATGTTCTGGTCTCGGAAGGGAATTCCCTCGGGCGGGAGGGCGACGGAGTCCATGATAACCCGTCGTCGGGCGGCCTCGAACCGACTCCGGCGACATCGGATGAAACGCTGCCGACATGACGCAGGATGAGAAGAAACGCTTGGCGGCCCGCGCGGCGCTCGACTGCGTCCCCGCCGGAGAGATCATCGGAATCGGCACCGGCAGCACCGCCAACCACTTCATTGCCGCCCTCGCCGAGATCCGGCACCGCATAGACGGCGCGGTCGCAAGCTCCGAGGCGAGCGCCGCCCTGCTCCGATCGGCCGGAATAAGGGTCTACGACCTGAACGCGGTGGGATCGCTCCCGGTGTACGTGGACGGCGCCGACGAGGCCACCGCCGGGGGCCTTCTCATCAAGGGAGGGGGCGGGGCTCTCGCCCGGGAGAAAGTGAGCGCGCAGATCGCGGAGCGCTTCGTGTGCATCGTCGACGACACCAAGCTCGTTCGCCGCCTTGGCCGCTTTCCGCTGGCGGTGGAGGTATTGCCCGCGGCCCGCGCCCTCGTTGCCCGCGAGATGGTGAAACGAGGCGCGCGCCCCGTTCTTCGGGAGGGTTTTTGCACCGACAACGGCAACCCCGTCATCGACGTGCACGACCTCGACCTTCGCGCGCCCGCGGCGCTTGAATCCGAACTCAATCAGATACCCGGCGCCGTCGCGAACGGCATTTTCGCGCGCCGCCCCGCCGACCTGCTGATGGTGGCCGGCGAGGAGGGCATCAGCCGCTTCGAGGCGCCCCGAATCTCCCGCCGCGCTGCGGGTTAATGCCTGCTCGCACTACCCGTCGCGCCGTTTCATACGAGCCGGCTCGGGAGTCGGCCGGTTGCGAGACGCCAACGGGCATGATGAGAACACCCGTTGGCCACTCGCTGGATCCGGCGCTACCCGTTGATTCAGGAATACTCGACGAGACCTGCCCGCCCCTGGTGTGAACCGGCCCCGGCCGCCCCGCTTCCTCCATTCACGATGCGAGGGCGCGCCGACCCCGCCATCAATAGACCACCACGCTACGGATCGACTCTCCCGCGTGCATCAGGTCGAAGGCCCGGTTGATGTCCTCGAGCGGCATGGTGTGGGTGATGAGATCGTCGATGTTGATCTTGCCGTCCATGTACCAGTCGACGATCCGAGGCACGTCGCTACGGCCCTTGGCGCCACCGAAGGCGGTGCCCCGCCACACCCGTCCCGTGACGAGCTGGAAGGGTCGGGTGGAGATCTCCTGGCCCGCCCCCGCGACTCCGATGATGATGCTCTCGCCCCAGCCCTTGTGGCAGCACTCCAGGGCCTGGCGCATCACCTCGACGTTGCCGATGCACTCGAAACTGTAGTCGGCTCCGCCCCGGGTGAGATCGACGAGGTAGGGTACGAGGTCTCCCTCCACCTCGCTCGGATTGACGAAATGGGTCATGCCGAACTTTGTCGCGAGGGGGACTTTGGCCGGGTTCAGATCCACGCCCACGATGATGTCGGCGCCGACCAGCCGCAGGCCCTGGATCACGTTGAGGCCGATGCCTCCGAGTCCGAACACGACGCAGTTCGCGCCCGCTTCCACCTTGGCGGTATTGATAACCGCACCGATGCCGGTAGTGACGCCGCAGCCGATGTAGCAGACCTTGTCGAAGGGTGCGTCCTCGCGAATCTTCGCGAGCGCGATCTCCGGCACTACGCTGTGGTTCGCGAAGGTCGAGGTGCCCATGTAGTGAAAGATCGTTTCGCCTCCGGCCCGGAAGCGGCTGGTCCCGTCCGGCATCACCCCCTGTCCCTGGGTGACCCTGATGGCCTGGCACAGATTGGTCTTGCCGCTCAGACAGTACTCGCACTGCCGGCACTCGGGGGTATAGAGGGGAATCACGTGGTCGCCGGGCCTCACGCTCGTGACCCCTTCCCCCACTTCCAGTACGACTCCCGCTCCCTCATGGCCGAGAATGGCCGGAAAGAGGCCCTCCGGGTCCGCTCCCGACAACGTGAACTCGTCGGTATGGCAGATCCCCGTCGCCCGGATCTCCACCAGCACCTCGCCCGCCCGAGGACCCTCCAGGTTCACGGTCTCGATGCTGAGAGGGTCGCCCGCCCGGTGGGCCACTGCGGCGCGCGTTTCCATGGATCACCTCCTTCGTGTTCTCTGCCGGCCCGGCAGGCGGGCGAATGTACCCCAAGTGCGCGCCATACCGTCAGCGCCGCCTCCGCTATCGAGGCGCCCGGGGAGGCGGAACCAGGGAGCGATCCGGTCCGGCATCCGGACCTGTAGAATCGAAGTTCATGAGTTCCCCGCCTCGCCTCGCGGCAATCGAATGCGCCGCCGAGCGCATCGCTCCTCATGTTCACCGCACGCTGGTGTCGACCTGTGCGAGCCTCGACGAACGCACGGGAGCGCGCCTTTTCTTCAAGTGCGAAAACCTGCAGCGGGTCGGGGCGTTCAAGTTTCGTGGCGCCTGCAACGCGGTGTTCTCCCTCGCCGAGGCAGAGCTCGAGCGCGGGGTGGCGACCCACTCTTCGGGCAATCATGGGGCCGCGCTGGCGCTCGCGGCGAGTCTCCGGGGAGCCCGCGCCATTGTGGTGACGCCGGTAAACTCGAGCGCGATCAAGAAGGCCGCAATGCGCCACTACGGCGCGGAGCTCGTCGAGTGCGAGCCGAACGACGCGAGCCGCCAGAATGCGGTGGACAGAGTTCTCGACGAGCACGGGATGACCTTCGTCTCGCCCTACGACGACGAGCGAATCATCTGCGGACAGGGCACCGCCGCGCTCGAACTGCTCGCGCAGGTGCCCGATCTCGATGTGGTGCTCGCTCCGGTGGGAGGCGGTGGCCTGTTGAGCGGCACCGCCATCGCGGTGAAGGAGACCCATCCCGGCATCTCGGTGATCGGCGTGGAGCCGCGCGCCGCGGACGACACCTGGCGTTCTTTCCAAGCCGGGCGCATCGTGAGGGCGGCGTCGGCCCCGGATACCGTCGCGGACGGCTTGCGCACCGGGGTGGGCGAGCTCACCTTTCCGATCATCAGGGACCGGGTGGATCGCATCGTCACCGTGAGCGAGCACGCGATCGTGGCGGCGATGCGCGCGATCTGGGAACGCATGAAGCTCGTCGTGGAGCCCTCCGCCGCGGTCCCGCTCGCGGCGCTTCTGGACGGCGAGCTGGACCTGCGGGGACAGCGTGCCGGTATCATGCTGTCGGGCGGCAACGTCGATCTCGACTGCCTGCCCTGGTCACGGGAGGGTAAAACATGAGGCGATCCGGACCCGACTCGCGGGAGTCGAAGAGACCATCCTCGGGTCTTCATCCATGCGCTCCGGACGCCCTGGTTCCCCGAGTCCGCTGCTCCGGGACCTCGAGCCGATGAGCCTCGCCCGCGCATCCCGGCCCCGGAACCGGCGCTCGCGTGGCCGCGCTTCCCGATCCCCACTTGCATGGACGATCGTGGCCCTCTCGCTGCTCACCCTGTCGCCGGTGCCGGTGGCGGCAAGGTGGTACGGGGAGATCGCCCCGGTCGGCGAGGCCGGCGCGCAATCGCGCACCGCCAACGTCGAGAACGAAAGCGGCTACCACTTCCGGGTGTACGTCGACGGCGAGTCGCTTGTGCGCGGCCGCTTCACGATCCCCGAGGGATTCGAGCGCCTTTCGTCTCGGACCTGTCCCACCTGGCTGGTGGACGAGAGGTTCCTCGCCTCCACCGCCGTGCTGACCCCCTGCGAGACCGGTGACTGGCACGCCGACTTCGTCATCGCCGAGATCGACGGCAATCGCGTGCGCAGCGCCGAGCTCGATCGCGTGATGAGGGGGTCGCGGCTGGTGTTCAGGTATCGCGTCGAGGGAGCGGGCTATCGAGAGACCACGTTCAGCCTGCGGGGCTCGAGAAGGTACGTACAAAGAACCCTGGGCGATCGGGTACGCGTGGTGGCGCGCCGTTGAGCGCTTGCGACCACTCTCGCTTCCCGCCCCCACGCTCCCGCACCCAAGCAACGCGCACCCCGCCGATGCAGCGCCACCATCCGCGGACGATACTGATGCGATGCCGGACCTGGCCGTTCCCACCGCGCTCTCCCGAGCGCCGTCGACGCCCCCGAGGAGCCCCCGCCCCGACGGCGTCCATTGTTCTTCGCGCCGTGTCCATTGCGCTCAGCTTCGGGTGGATGTCTCCCGCCGCCTCGGATGCCTTGTCCCGATACGAAGCAGAGTGGCCTCGTACGGACTTTTCCACTTCGCTGGTCGATCTGGAAGAAGTGCACTCGGGAGGACCGCCCCGGGACGGGATTCCTCCCATCGACGAACCCGACTTCGTGACGGGCGAAGAGGCCGACGAGTGGCTCGACCCGAGAGAGCCGGTGATCGTGGTGAGCGCGGGCGATGAAACCAGAGCCTATCCGCTCCAGATCCTGACCTGGCACGAGATCGTCAACGATGAAGTGGGCGGAATTCCCCTCTCGGTCACGTTCTGCCCACTGTGCAATGCCTCGATCGTATTCGACCGCCGGGCGGGCGACCGGCTCCTGGACTTCGGCACCACCGGCAAGCTGCGCAAGAGCGACCTCGTGATGTGGGACCGGCAGACCGAGAGCTGGTGGCAACAGTTCACCGGCCGCGCCATCGTGGGCGATCTGGCGGGCACCGTGCTCACCCGGCATCCCGCGAGCATTGTCGCCTACGAGGATTTTCGGCGCGCGTACCCCGGGGCCCCGGTCCTTTCCCGGAACACCGGACACCACCGCCCCTACGGCTCCAATCCCTATCGCGGCTACGATTCGATCGAGGATCGGCCCTTCCTCTTCTTCGACCCGGTCGACGAACGCCTGCCCCCGATGGAGCGCGTGCTCAACGTTACGGTGGGCGACCACCACAAGCTCTATCCCTTTTCCGCGCTCTCGCGGGTATCCGTCGTGAACGACGAGGTGGCGGATACTCCGGTCGTGGTGTTCAGCCGGGAAGGAACCTTGTCGGTGCTCGACGAGTCTATCGTCGCGGACTCGCGCCACGTCCTTTCGGCCACCGCCTACGCGCGACGCGCAGGCAAACGGGAGCTGTCCTTCGAAGCCCTGGAGGGTCGGATCATGGACCGCGAGACGGGAAGCACCTGGAATCTCTTCGGCGTCGCAACCGCCGGACCGCTGGCGGGAAGCCGCCTCACGACGATCGAATCCGGCGTCCATTTCGCCTTTGCGTGGCTCGCCTTCAACCCGGACTCCGAAATCTGGCATGCGCCCTGAACGCCCGGTTTCCCCGATCCGCAGCCGCGGCCATCGAGGGCTTGAGTGATGCTGCAGGCCCTGGCGCGGCTATTCGACACATCCTTGCATGACCCCGCGGGCCCGGCCGTCGCGGCGGAGCGAGACCGCGCGTGCCGGATCGCGGGCGCCGCCCTGCTGGTGGAGATGAGTCGGGCGGACGACGAAGTGACCGCGGTCGAGAGGGGCGCGATCGAACGCGCGTTGCGGCAGGTCTTCGAGCTCGACTCCGCCGCCGCCAATGAACTCTACCGGGAGGCGGAGCGCCACGCCGACGATGCAACTTCCCTATACGAGTTCACCCGGCTCATCAACGATCACTTTCGGCTGGATGAAAAGGAGAATCTGATCGAGCTCCTGTGGTCCGTCGCCTTTGCCGACGGTGCGCTCGACAAGTACGAGGAACATCTCGTGCGTCGGGTCGCCGACCTTGTCTACGTATCCCACGGCGTCTTCATCCGGACCAAGCACCGGGCGCTCGAGCGCTCCCGCGCACGCAACGCCTGAAACGGCGCGCCCGGCCGGGCTTGTGCCGCGGGCCATCCTCCCGCCGGCACTGTCCACGATGCGGTGGACTCTGTCACTCCACCTCTTGTCAGATCCCATCACGCCTTTTCCGGTCCCGACTGTATCGGGACAGGGCGGCAAGCCACAGAAGAGCCAGCGCCATCCCCACTACGGGGAGGTTCCCGATCCGAACGTAAGGGGTGGCGCCCTTCATCGGCAGCATGTCGGCCTCGATGACATCGATCTCGAACTGGGGCGACTGCGCGACCACTTCGCCTCGGGGATTGACCATCGCCGAGATGCCGGTGTTCGTCGCGCGAGCGAGATAGCGCCCCGTCTCCTTCGCCCGAGCCCGGGCGATCTGCAGGTGCTGGTGCGGGCCGATGGAGGCGCCGAACCACGCGTCGTTGCTCACGGTGAGGAGAAGCTCGGCGTCCGGCAGCATCGCCGCGATCTCCGATCCGAAGGCCACCTCGTAGCAGATGGCGGTCGCGACCGGGTGTCCGGCCACGGAGATCAGAGGCGTGGACGGACCGCGGCTGAAATCGGGGCTGGGCACCCCCAGAGCCCTCGTGACGGGAAGCAGAATGGAGCGCAGGGGCAGATATTCGCCGAAGGGGACGAGATGGCGCTTGTGATAGACACCGCGCTCGGACCCTGTCGCCACGACGCTGTTGTAATAACGGTCCTCCGCCCCGTCGTACCAGGGCACGCCCAGGACGAGAGTCGTTCCCGCCGCGGCGAACTCGCGGTCGATGGCATGGACAATGGGCTCCGCGTCCTGATAAACAATGGGCAGCGCGGTCTCCGGCCACACGATCAGGTCGGCTTTCGCGTGCCGGCGCGACAGGTCGAGATAGCGATTCAGAGTGGGCTCGCGCATCTCGGGCCGCCACTTGCTTTCCTGGGGAATGTTCCCCTGCACAAGCGCGGTGCGCAGCGCCCTCCCCGCCGGCTGCGTCCACGTCACGAAGTCGAGTCCACCGCCCGCACCCCACAGCACAAGCGGCAACGCCAGCGCGATCCAGCGCCAGCGGCTCGCCGACGCGATCAGGAACGCGAGAACCCCGCCGACGAGCGCGACCGCGAGGGTGACCCCGTGCACGCCGAGCACCGCGAACCAGCCCCCGAGAGGCCAGTCGATCTGGCTGTACCCGAGCTCCAGCCAGGGAAACCCGGTAAACAGCCATCCCCGCGCCCACTCCATGAGGGTCCAGGCTCCCGGCAAGGCGGCGAGGAGCGTGAACCCCGGAGGACCCGATGCGAAGCGACGCACGAGGTATCCGACGAGGGCGGGATAGAAGGCAAGCAACGCGATGAGCCCACCGGTAAGGAAGAGCGCGACCGGCAGAGCGACGTGTACGACAAGGAAGCTGTGCACGATCCAGGACACGCCGACGCTGAACGCGCCGGCGCCGAAGAGCCATCCACGCCAGAAGGCGCGCGATGGCGACGCATCCAGCCAACCCAGGTAGAGCAGGGTCACCGCCAGGAGGGCGACGGGGGCGAGACTGTAGGGAGCGAAGGCCAGCGGCAGGGCGAGCCCGGCGACGAGGCACTGCGCGTCAACCGCCCGGGGATGCCCGGCAAGGAGGCGACGAGGGGCGCTCCAATTCATGCCGCCCGCCCGCGGAGTTCGACGCGAGCACACCGATCGATCCGCATTCCTCTTCGCCGTTGACACTCGAAGCGCTTCGGCTTCACCATTGCGAGACTACACCACCGCGACGGCCCGTCCTGCATGCCGTGCCGAAGCATGCTGACGGGCGAGGTGGCCAGCGAGATCTTCCGTGATCGAGACGGCGCCGAGGCGACAGGGGGCGGCCTCATGATGGACGAGCGCATCGACGGGCCCGCCCCGGGGCGAAATCGCGTGGCCACCGGAAACGGCCACCGGGGCGCCGAGCGCGAAGCAGGATAGCCCGATGCGCACATGAAACCCCTGGCTCGCGTAGCCGGTGCTTGGCCATTCGTCGATCCGCAGCACGAGGAGCGAAGGACATGAGTACCGACAGCTCGGCCGAAGTCGTCGTCACCCGTGGCGTCTGGAAGATCTTCGGCGATCGCGCCGACGAGGCGATGGAAGCCTGCCGGCGCGAGAATCTCTCCAAGGCGGAAGTCCTGGACCGCTTCGAAGCGGTCGTCGGCGTTCGGGACGTGTCCGTCAGTGTCGGCGAAGGTGAGATCTTCTGCATCATGGGGCTCTCCGGGTCGGGAAAGTCGACGCTGGTGCGCCACATCAATCGGCTGATCGAACCCACCGCGGGTGAGATTCTCATCAACGGCACGGATGTCGGCAGCCTCGGCCTGGAAGATCTGCGAGCCCTCAGAGCCGACAAGATCGGCATGGTGTTCCAGAACATGGCTCTGCTTCCGCACCGCACCGTGCGGGACAACGTCGCGTTCGCTCTCGAACTGCGAAGGGTCGACGCCTTCACCCGGGCAAAGGTGGCCAACGAGACCATCGAGCTCGTCGGCCTCGGAGGGTACGGCGATCGAATGCCCTCCGAGCTCTCGGGCGGGATGCAGCAACGGGTCGGTCTTGCCCGGGCGATGGCCGCGAACCCGGACATCCTGTTGATGGATGAGCCGTTCTCGGCCCTGGACCCGCTCATCCGTCGCAATCTCCAGGACGAGTTTCTTGAGCTTTCGAAGTCGATGCGAAAGACCACTCTCTTCATCACTCATGATCTCGACGAGGCGATCCGGATGGGCTCGCGCATCGCCATCATGAAGGACGGCGAGATCGTGCAGATCGGGTCCCCGGAGGTGATCGTCACCGAACCCGCCGACGACTACGTCGCCGACTTCGTGGCCGGCATCTCCAAGCTGAAACTCGTCTTCGCCCACACGGTCATGCAGCCGATCGATCAATTCAGGAGCGGCGCCGGCGAACGGATGACACTTGACGGGTGTCCCACCGCCGGCCCGGAGGACGACCTGGATACCCTCGTGGGCCTGGCCGTCGATCAGGAAAAGCCGATCGTCATCGTGGAGGATTCCACGCCGATCGGCGTGGTGACGAAAGACGATCTCCTGCGCGGCATTCAGGGGGAGGCGTGAACGCAATGCAAGACGATGTCGGAGCACGAGAACCCTTCAGGAATTTCGCCGGAGCGAACGGGGACTATTACGCCGATGTGTTCCTGAAGATCCAGAAGTCGTCCCTCCCGCGCCACCACGTGAACCCGGCGGCGCTCATCGGCAGCTTCGTCTGGGCGGCGCTTCGCGGCAACTGGCTGGCATTCACCATCGGGTTCGTCATCGACCTCGTCGCGGCCGTCAACGTCGCCTTGTACTTCAAGTACTCGCAGGCGGCCATCGACAACGCGGATAAAGCCTATCTGGTCGAGCGCTACGAAGGCTGGTCGAGCACCTATCTCCTGGCCGGTATCCTCGTGCTCATCCTGGGAAGGCTTCTCTTCGCCTGGCTCGCCGACCGCCTGTACGCTCGGCAGTACGAACGCTGGCGCATCAATCGAGCGGTAAACCGGGGCCTCGACTCCTCCCGCCTGATGATCGCGGCGCTGGTTTGCGTACTCGTCGTACCGCTGATGCTCTACCGCGCCACGCAGTTCGTGCCCGATGCGAGGAGCTGCATCAAGCAGGATCGCGCCATCGCCTCCGGCGAATCCGTCATCTTCAAGAAACGCTTCGACTGCTTCGTGATCGGAGAGTTTCCGACCCTGTTCTGGATCGATCGCCCGGATGAGATCACGTACCCGCGGGGCGATGACGGCGAGCGCATTGTCAAGCGGACGCCGCCGAGCGAGGATGCACCCCCGGTCAATCTCAACACCTACACCTCGCAGTCGATCGACGACGCCATCGGCTACCTCACGGTGTTCTACGGCTTTCTGTTCGACGGCATCACGAACTTCCTGCGGGGAATGCTGACCGCGATCACATCGGTCTTCGTGGGCACGCCCTGGCCGATCACCATGGCCACCCTCCTGTTCGTGGCCTATCGCATGGCCGGTCCTCGGGTCGCCATCTTCGTCGGCGCCTCGTTGATCTATCTGGCGCTCTTCGGGTTCTGGCAGACGGCCATGGACACCTTGTCTCTGGTAGTGGCGGCGTCGATCATCTGTGTCGTGGTCGGGTTGCCGCTCGGCATCTGGGTGGGCAAGTCGCAACGCGGCCAAGCGCTGATCACGCCAATTCTGGATGTCATGCAGACGATTCCCTCTTTCGTCTACCTGCTGCCGGCGATCGCGTTCTTCTCCATCGGCAAGCCTCCGGGAATCCTCGCGACCGTCATCTTCGCGATGCCGCCGATGGTCCGCCTCACCGCGCTCGGCATACGTCACGTTCCCGAGAGCACGAAGGAGGCGGCGCTCGCCTTCGGCGCCAATCCCCGGCAACTGCTGACGAAGGTCGAGTTGCCGCTCGCCCTGCCCTCGATCATGACCGGCGTCAATCAGGTCGTGATGATGAGCCTGTCGATGGTGGTGATCGCCGCTCTGATCGGCGCCGGCGGCATGGGTTACGTGGTGACCGAGGCACTCGAGAATACGGAAACCGGCCGAGGGGTTCTGGCCGGAATAGGAATTGCTCTGCTGGCGATGATGATCGACCGGGTGGTGCAGAAGGCGAATCAGGTTCGCCGTTGAAGTGTGAAGCGGGCCGCTTGCCCGGCCCGGTCCGAAAACCGAAGAAGGGGAGACGAGTCATGAAGTTCATTCGTACCATCGCGGCATCCGCCGCAATCGTGCTGGGGTCGGCATCGAGCGTTGCCGCGGCCGGTGTCACCGTAACCATCTCGGACCTGACATGGACCGGCGCGAGGGCGATCGGGTATGTCATTCAGGCGATCATCAACGGGCCGCTGGGCTCGGAGGCGGTCATCAAGGAGGGACTTTCCGACGGTTCCGTCATCGCGGCGGGCATGGACAGGGGGGACGGCTCGGCCGACGTCTACACCGATCTCTGGATGCCCAACCGTCAGGGGATCTGGGACAAGTACGTCGATGGCGCCAAGAGCGTCGCCTACAACACGCCGTATCCCGGCACTCAGAGGATGTACGTGCCGAGCTACATGGCCGACCGGGTGAGCTCGATCGACGATCTCCGCAATCCGGAAATCGCCGCGATGTTCGACAAGGACGGCAACGGCAAGGGCGAGTACTGGGCTGGCGACGCCGGCTGGAAGTCCACCCGCATGTGGCAGGTCAAATTCAAGAGCTACGGCCTTTCCGATCTGTGGGAAGCGGAGATCCTGCCCGACGCCACCTTCAAGGGGCAGCTCAAGGCGGCGATCACTCGCGAGAAGCCGATCCTGTTCTACTACTGGACGCCCGAGTGGGTGCATGCCGCGTACGACATCTCTCCGATCGAGGAACCCGCCCGTACCGAGGGATGCGAGAACATGGACCTGGACAAGGAAGACTGGCTGGAAGCCTCGCACTTCGCCTGTGCCAGCCTCGACGCCGAGATCTACGTGGCCTACTCCAAGTCGCTGGAGACCCGCAATCCTCCCGTCGCCAAGTTCCTGAGTCAGATCGCCCTCGATCCGAACGTGGTCAATCAGTGGATTCTCAAGATCGGCCGCGACAAGCTCGACCCGCGTGACGTGGCCGAGGAATGGGTCAAGAACAACATGGACACCGTGAACATGTGGATCAACTGAGCGTCGCCCACACACTTGGGTGAAGAGGGGGCTTCGGCCCCCTCTTTCTTTTCCGGTCCACGCAATCCCGAGGGAGAGCCCTCTCACGCGGACCGACCAGGAGCAGGGGGAACGACACTCGAAGCGGGTTCGCCCGGTCCCAGCAGATGGGGGTCCGAACACCGCTCACGCCAAGCGGCTATTCGCTCAACCGCGTCCCGCCCCGCCGTCGGCGCTCCTCGTGGCGCGAGCCGGCGCCGTCACGCGCAACAGGTGCACCTTGCGCTTGTCGGCCCGCAGCACGCGAAAACCGAGCCCCCCGAGCATCTGCGTCTCTCCGGCCCGGGGAAGGTGCCCGAAGGACTTGATCACGAGTCCGCCGATGGTGTCGAACTCCTCATCGCTGAAGCGGGTGCCGAAGTACTCGTTGAAGTCCTCGATCGGCGTGAGCGCCTTGACGGTGTGTTCGGGCCCCTGGATGTGGCTGACGAAAGGCCCCTCTTCGATATCGTGCTCGTCGTCGATCTCGCCCACGATCTGTTCGAGCACGTCTTCGATCGTCACCAGACCCGCGACGCCACCGTACTCGTCGACCACCACCGCCATGTGGTTGCGACTCTCGCGAAACTCCCGCAGCAACACGCTGAGACGCTTGCTTTCGGGAATATAGACCACGGGACGCATGACATCGTCCAGGTCGAAGCCGTCGCGCCCCCCCTTGGCGAAGTAGGCGAGCAGATCCTTGGCGAAGAGGATGCCCTTGACCTCGTCGCGACTGTCGCCGAGGACCGGAAAGCGCGAATGGCCGGACTCGATGACCGTGCCGACGAAGGCTTCCGGCGCCTCGTCCTGCCGCACCGCCACCATCTGCGCGCGAGGCACCATGATGTCTCGCACCTGGAGCTCGCCCACCGAGAGCGCGCCCTCGAGCATGTCGAGAACCTCGGCGTCGACGAGGCTCCGCCGCTCCGCGTCGCGCAGGACGTCGATCAGGGCGTTGCGATCCTGCGGCTCCCCGCTCAACGCCTGACCGAGGCGGTCCAGCCACGAGGGCCGGGCCACACGCGGGTTTGTGGCTCTCACGTCGTGTCCTCCTCCCGGTAAGGGTGCGCAAAGCCCAGGCCGTTGAGAATGCGGGCCTCTTCCGCGCGCATGCGCACTGCCTCCTCCTCGACATGGTGATCGTGCCCGAGGAGGTGCAGCACCCCATGGATGACCAGGTGCGCCCAGTGGGCCCGGGTCTCGACCTCCCGCTCACGCGCCTCGCGATGCGCTACCGGCGCACACACCACGACATCGCCGAGCAAGGGCACCGAGACCCCCGGGGGAGACTCGAAGGGAAAGGCGAGCACATTGGTCGCACCCCGCCCGGCGCGGTAGCGCTCGTTGAGCAGGGTCCCTTCGGGCTCGTCGACGACCCGCAGCGTGCACTCCGCCGCCGCATCTCCCGAACTGCGTCCCGCCGCCCGCGCCCAGCGCGCGAGCTCCCTGGTACTCGGTACGTCCTCCAGATCGGAGGCGATCTGCACGTCCACCCGCACCCTCACTCCGCCTCGGAGGGCAAGCAGCGGCCCTCGAGCGCCTGGTAGGCATCGAGGATCCGCGAAACGAGGGGGTGGCGCACGACGTCCTTCGAAGTGAACCAGGTGAAGCTGATGCCCTCGACCCGGGCGAGCACATCGATCACGTGTCGGAGACCGGACTGCTTTCCCCGAGGCAGGTCGATCTGGGTAATGTCCCCTGTGACCACCGCGGTGGAGCCGAATCCGATGCGCGTCAGGAACATCTTCATCTGTTCGACGGAAGTGTTCTGGGCCTCGTCGAGGATGATGAAGGACTCGTTCAGGGTGCGACCGCGCATGTAGGCGAGCGGAGCCACTTCGATCACGTTTCGGTCTATGAGCTTTCCGACCCGCTCGAAGCCGAGCATCTCCCACAGCGCATCGTAGAGCGGCCGCAGGTAGGGATCGACCTTCTGCGAGAGATCGCCGGGAAGGAAGCCGAGACGCTCCCCCGCTTCCACCGCGGGCCGAACGAGCACGATTCTGCTCGCCCGCTCGATCCGAAGGGCGTGCACCGCGCAGGCCACCGCAAGATAGGTCTTGCCGGTTCCCGCGGGTCCGATGCCGAAGTTGATGTCGTGCGAGTGGATGTTGCGCAGATATCGGGCCTGATTCGGGCCTCGGGAGTGCACCTGCCCCCGCCTCACCTCCAGCACTACTTCGTCCCGATCGGGACCGGTGTCCGCGAGCCCCGCCTCCTGAAGGTACAGATGGACCCGGGCCGCGTTCAACGCCTCTCGTCCGGTCGCCTCGTAGAGACGGCGGATGACTCCGCTCGCGGTACGCACCGGACCTTCGTCTCCACGCACGTCGAACTCGTTGCCACGGCTGTTGATCTCGACCCCCAGACGGCGCTCGAGCTGGCGCAGATGCTGGTCGAAGGGGCCGCACAGCTCGGCCAGACGCCGATTGTCGGCCGGCTCCAGCGCGATGCGGCAGGACTGCGCGCAGGCAGCTTCGGTCCGGGTGCTCAAGGGTGAGAGACAGGCCTCGGTTCCCGGACGGCGAAAGGGGGAGGAGGGCTCTCGGTGTCGCCCATCATTCGGCCTCGCAGGGAGTTGGGCAGCGCGTCGGTGATCTCGACATCGACGAAGCACCCCCTGAGCGAGGGGTCTCCGGGAAAGTTCACCACTCGCATGTTCTCGGTACGGCCACGGAGCTCCGTCGGGTCTTTCTTCGACCTGCCCTCCACCAGCACCCGCTGCGTCGATCCGAGCATCGACCTGCTGGCCTCGCCGGCAAGCCCGGAGATGCGCGCCTGCAGAATCGCCAGGCGGCGCTTCTTCGCGGCGAGGGGAACCGGGTCCGGCAGCTCCGCCGCCGGCGTGCCGGGACGGGGGCTGTAGATGAAGCTGAACGAGGCGTCGAATCGCACGGTGTCGATCAGATCCATGGTCGCGTCGAAGTCCCGCTCGGTCTCACCGGGAAATCCCACGATGAAATCCGACGAGATGCCAAGGTCAGGGCGGGCGTTGCGCAACTGCGCCACCGTCTCCAGGTAGTCGGCCGACCGATAGCTACGCTTCATCAGCTCCAGCACGCGATCGCTGCCGGACTGAACCGGCAGATGCAGATGCGAGACCAGCTCCGGTACCGTGCCGTGAGCCCGTATCAGGCTCTGATTGACATCCGAGGGGTGGGACGTGGTGTAGCGAATGCGGTCCACGCCGTCTATGGCACTCGCATAGGTAATGAGCAACCCGAGATCGCAGTGTCCGCCGTCGTGCATCTCCCCCCGGTAGGCATTGACGTTCTGACCGAGAAAGGTGATTTCCCGTACCCCTTGTTCCGCCAGCGTCGCCACTTCCTCGATGACATCGTCGAAGGGCCGACTGAACTCCTCGCCACGCGTGTAGGGCACGACACAGAAAGAGCAGTACTTGCTGCACCCTTCCATCACCGACACGTAGGCCCGCGGACCTTCCGCGCGTGGCGGAGGCAGACGGTCGAACTTCTCGATCTCGGGAAAGTCCACGTCTACCCGGGTACCCGTCGACGCGGTGGCGGCGTCGAGCATCGCCGGCACCCGGTGCAGGGTCTGGGGGCCGAATACCAGGTCCACGAAGGGCGCACGCTCGGCGATGGCGGCGCCTTCCTGGCTTGCGACGCAGCCGCCGACACCGATTACCAGATCCGCACGGGCAGCCTTCCATGCCTGCCATTGCCCGAGCTGGGAGAACACCTTCTCCTGGGCCTTCTCGCGCACCGAACAGGTGTTGATGAGGAGCACGTCCGCTTCCTCGGCCCGATTGGTGCGTTCGAGGCCGTGGCTCTCGGCGAGCAGATCGGCGCTGCGCGCCGAATCGTACTCGTTCATCTGGCATCCGAAGGTCTTGATATAGAGCTTGCGCATCGTCGCCGTTCAGCCGCGATGGGGCTACGCTACCGGAACGGGACAGTACTGTTCAAGTACGCTTGCGCACCCTGACTCGCGTGCGCCGTGCCCCTTGCGGCCTGTGCGCGTCCTCGCCTTGTGGGTCGGTGAAACCTTGCGGCGGGGACGCGTTCGTGGTGACCGGGCCGGCCGCTCAGGAGCGACTCGCATGTTCGATCGCGAGGCCGTCGACCACCTCGACGCCGGTGACGATATCGAAAATGGCGGGAGAAACGCGGATCTTCGAGTGTCGGTTGCCACCGCCGAGAATGACTTCGCTCCGCCGCATGAGCCGTGCATCCACCCACAGCGGCAGATCCGCGGGCAACCCGAGCGGAGTGACGCCGCCTATCGTCATGCCCGTCAACCGCTCGGTCTCGGCGGCCGAGGCGAAGGACACGCGGCGCGAGGCGAGACGCTTGCGCACACAGCCGTTCACGTCGAGGCGGGTGTGGGCAAGAAGCGCACAGGCGGCGAAGCGCTCGCCGCCGGTCTTGGCCTTGACGATGATGGTGTTGACCGAGTCCTCGCGAGGATAACCGTAGTGCTCGCAGAACAATGTGGTGTCCGCGAGTTCCGGGTCGCACGGCATCACTTCGTATTCAAGCCCCGATGCACGAAGAACGCTTGTGATCGAGGCGGAAACTATCTCATCGGACATGGGAGCCTGTTCGGACCTTGATGGGGTGGCGGAAAACTACCGATCCGGGTCCGATTCTAGCCGCAACATATCACCGACGGTCATCGCGAAAGCGTATAAGACCCATCCGGAAGCGTCTTTCCGTCTCCCCGCGTTGTCCGTATGATTCTCTATCATGCGGCCCGGCTCTTCCCGGATGCCGCGTGTGGGTGGCCGTTGCAACTCGATACCGAAAAGTTTCCCTTCGATGTGGAGCGGGTGCTTCAAGGCGTGGTATCGCTGCGCACCCGGATTCCGGAAGATGCGCTCACCGCGCCGGTACTGGGTACGGAACGCTCCGGTCACGGCATCGTCATCAGCGACAACGGCCTGGTGCTCACCATCGGGTATCTGATCGCGGAAGCGAACAGTGTCTGGCTGGTGGACGGACGATCGGTCACCGCCCCCGGACACGTCGTCGCCTACGACCAGGAAAGCGGATTCGGATTGGTACAGACCTTGCAGCCTACGGGATGGCCCGCGGTGCCGCTCGGAAGCTCTGGCGCCCTGGCGGTGGGAGAGGACGTGCTGGTCGCCGGATACGGGGGACTCGAGAGCGCCATCCATGCGAAGGTGCACGCAAAGCGCGAGTTTGCCGGCTACTGGGAGTACGTGCTCGACGAAGCCATATTCACTGCGCCTGCGCATCCCAACTGGGGAGGCGCGGCGCTGATCGACCGCAGCGGTCGCCTCGCGGGAGTGGGCTCGCTCCTGGTACAGCAGTCGGATCGCGAGGGAAACACCAGCGGGATCAACATGAGCGTGCCCGTCGACGTACTGAAGCCCATCCTCGCGGATCTGATGCGCTTCGGCCGCCGCGCCACCCCGCCTCGCCCCTGGCTGGGCTGGCTCGTCCAGGACATCGACGACAAACTCGTGGTGGCGGGCGTCTACGACGACTGCCCCGCCGACGCCGCCGGTCTCAAGGTCGGCGATGCGATCGTGGCAGTGGATGGTCAGCCCGTATCGGGGCTTGCCGATCTCTTCCGCCGCATCTGGGCGCTCGGTGATGCGGGAGTGGTCGTTCCCCTCGACATCCGCCGTGGCAATTCCAGCTACCGAGCGGAAGTCGATTCCGTGGATCGCGATCGGCGTCTGCGCTCCGAGCCGCTCCACTGACATCGCCCGCCCCGGGACCGCGACGCGCCTTGGCGGAGCGCGTTGCCGGGTTTACCCGGAGTCAGCCGACGCGCGCCAGGTGCCGGTTGATGCCGCAGGCGAGGGCGCGCAGGGAAGCCACCGTGATGTTCGGGTGCATCGCGACTCCGAACAGGGATTCGCCATCGTCGACTTCCAGGTGCAGATAGGCCACCGCGGTCGCATCCGCACCATGGGTGGTGGCGTGTTCGTGATAACCGAGCACCCTTACGCTGATTTCGAGCTCGTTCGCCAGTGCGTTCACGAAAGCGGCGATCGGCCCGTTGCCCCGACCCTCCACCGTCTTTTCCTCGCCGTCAAGGCGAACCGTTGCGGTGAGGCGGCGTCCGTCCGGCGATCCGGAATCGGGCACGCTCAGGTACTCCACGAACTCGAGCGGAGAAGATATCTCGAGATACTCCCGTTCGAAGAGTGACCAGATCTCGGGCGAGGTGATCTCCGCTCCGCTCGCATCGGTCACGTCCTGCACGACACGACTGAACTCCACCTGCAGATCGCGTGGCAGATCGAGCTGGTAGTCGGACTGCATGATGTAGGCGACCCCGCCCTTTCCGGACTGACTGTTGACGCGAATGACCGCCTCGTAGGTGCGCCCGACGTCAGCGGGGTCGATCGGCAGATACGGCACCTCCCAGAGCCCGCTGTTGCTGCGCTTCATCGCCGCCATTCCCTTCTTGATCGCGTCCTGATGCGAACCGGAAAAAGCGGTGTACACGAGATCGCCCGCATAAGGGTGTCGCGGATGCACGGGAAGCTCGTTGCAGTGCTCCGCGGTGCGCCGAATCTCGTCGATGTCGTGGAGATCGAGCTGTGGGTCGACGCCCTGGGTATAGAGATTGAGCGCCAGCGTAACCACATCGACGTTACCCGTGCGCTCGCCGTTTCCGAACAGGGTCCCCTCGATGCGGTCCGCTCCCGCCATCACCGCGAGCTCGGCCGCCGCCACCGCGGTGCCGCGGTCATTGTGGGGATGGAGGCTCAGCACGATGCTCTCGCGATTGTCGATGTGACGGAGAAACCACTCGATCTGGTCGGCGTAGATATTGGGAGTGGACATTTCAACCGTCGCCGGCAGATTGAAAATGATCGGATTATCGCGGGTGGGTTCCCACACTTCCGCAACCGCCTCGCAGACCTCCACCGCATAGTCGAGCTCGGTGCCGGTGAAACTCTCCGGGGAGTACTGATAGCGGATCTCCGATCCCTCGAGCTGCTCCGCGAGCGCGCGTACTCTTCTCGCGCCGTTCACCGCGATGTCGGTGATTCCGGCCCGATCGAGTCCGAACACCACCCTGCGCTGCAAAGTGGAAGTGGAGTTGTACAGGTGCGCGATCGCCCGCTTCACCCCGGTCAGGCTTTCGAAGGTGCGCTCGATGAGATGATCGCGGGCCTGAGTGAGCACCTGAATGGTGACGTCGTCGGGAATCAGGTCCTCCTCGACGAGGGTGCGCACGAAGTCGAAATCGGTCTTCGACGCGGCCGGAAACCCCACCTCGATTTCCTTGAAACCCATGCGGACCAGGGTCTTGAACATGCGGATCTTGCGCTCGTAGTCCATCGGATTGACGAGCGCCTGGTTGCCATCCCGGAGATCGACGCTGCACCACACCGGGGCACGCGTGATGGTTCGGGATGGCCAGCGGCGATCCGGCAGATCGATGGCCGCAAAGGGCTGGTACTTGTGGGTGGGCGGCTCGCTCATTGCCGACTTCAGTAGCGCGGAACCTCGGGATCGACCTGCTCCGACCAGGAATCGATGCCGCCGCTCAGGTTGTAGACGCGGGTGTGACCCTCCAGACGGAAGTGCTCGGCTACGGACTCGCTGCGCCCACCCCGGTGGCAGTAGAACGCGAGTTCGGTCTCTTTGGGCAGGCCCCGGATGAACGCGATCGCGTCATCGTCGAGCACCCGGTCCCCGGCAATCCGGGCGCGTTCACGTTCCGCCGCCGGACGCACATCGAAGAGCAGAAACTCTCCGGGAGCCGAGAGGCGTCGATCGAGCTCGTCCGGGTCGAGTCCCTTCACGGGAGGAGGCTCATTGGGGTTGGAGACCTGGAACGCATAGCCCTGGAAGGTCTCTTCGATGTCGAGCGCGAGGCCGGCGGCACGCTGCGCGGTGCCGAGATCCATGAGGATCTCCACGCCGTTGGCGAAGCTGCGGATCTCGTGGCCTTCCGCCGGGCCCAGGTTGAAGCTGTGCTGCCAGCGGCTGTCGATCTTCAAGTGGACTTGCGTTCCCGGGTGTCCCTCCACCGACTGCCGGATCAGCTCCGCCGCCCGATCGCTCAGGGTGATGCCAGGGGGTGAACGATCCGGTGGCTCCTGTCCCAGCACCTCGTGAAGGCCGCCCTCGTTGTACATCTGCTTCACGATGTCGCAGCCTCCGACGAACTCGCCGTCGATATACAACTGGGGAATGGTGGGCCAGTTCGAATAGGCCTTGACGCCTTCTCGCAGCTCCTGGTCCTCGAGCACATTGAAGGTGGTGTAGGCAGGGAGCAGGGAGTCCAGGATGCCGGTGGTCGTGGCGGAAAAGCCGCACTGCGGCATCCGGGGAGTGCCTTTCATGAACAGCACCACCCGGTCGGACGCCAGCATCTCTTCGATGCGCTCACGGGTCTTCTCGTTCAGCATGACGGGCCTGTCCCTTCGCAATAACGGGAGTGATTCCAAGTATCGCACAGCTGCGCCTGGGCCGGAGATGGCGCGAGACCGATCCTGCGGCCGCCCGGCTTTCCCGATTCGCGCCGCGAGAGCGCGCGGACGCCGTCAGGGGCAAGCGCGTTCGCGAGTCCGGGCGCTCGGGAGTACGGCAAGCGCGGCGAGAGCACCCCGATCGCGTTCGACGCAAACCGGGCCGGCAAACGCGTGTCCGTGGCCGTCGATCGGGGGAGGCGGCGCTCGGTCCGTGCTTCCTGCTATCACGACATCTTGGCGCCCGAAGCAGCCGAAATTCGGTGAGACTTGCGGATTGACCGGCGCCGCGCAAACGGGAAGTGCGACCCTCCGCAAGCTCAGCCCGGCCGTGAATTCAGGCGTCTGCGATCCTGGCGCAATCCGAATACGTAGCGGGGCACGGAGATGTCGCGCACGAGGTGAAAAGGGCGCCGGGCGGACCCGAAGAGACCGGGCCCGGGGGTGAGGATGAGGTCGCCGGGATCGTTTCGGATCTCTCGCGCACCGGCGCCATCCCTCCCACTGCACACGTAGAAGCGCGCCTTGCCCGCGATCACGAGGAGACAGATCAGATTGCGATACTCGATGTGATCGCGGTGGGCGCTGATTCCGATCTCGCCGACTTCGTAGTTCTGCAGCATGCGGTCATTGAAAGTGAGACGGGACTCGAAGGGGTAGGGGGAGAGGCCCTCCAGACGGCGGTCCCACCACCCCTGAAAGGCGTCCGCCAGGGCAATGAAGCGACTGTGAGCGGGCAGCTCCGGCTTTACCCCGAGCCGTTGCAGCACCCGCTTCTCTCCCTTCCCCACCACGGACCGGGCCGCACGGAAAGAGTAGCTCATCGCCTCCCGATGGAGAGCTTCACGAGCCCGCCCGTCGAGAAAGGGCACGGAGATCGCCATTTCGCGTGCGGTGCGTTCGAGGAGCTCCCGAACGTCGAGATCCGGAAAGAGGAACTGCACTTCCTTCGCCACTCTCGGTTCCCGCACTGCCGCCGATATGGAAGGGTCATGGTCGCCGAAGGTCCGCGCAGGGGGAAGTGGCTCTGATTCGGAGTCCGTATCGCCGCCCACCGGGGGGATCGGCACCGTGCGCGGGCCGTGCCATCTCACCGTATCCCGTTTCGGGGGCGCCAGGGCGCCGTGGCCGAGGGTCGCACGGATCTTATGCGCACGCGCAACGGCGAGAGCGGGAAACAGACCAGGCGCCGATGGCGCGGACTTCCCTGCGAAGTTGCACGCCAGGGATGGCTTGCCCGGCCTCACGGATCGCCCCGGGTGACGGGGCGAAGCCGGGGCCGACACCGCATCGAAGCGCCTTCGGGGGATGCGGACCGAAACCACGATCGGGTTGCCATCCGCGAGCAAGAAATTCGGGGCAACAGCGCGGCCAGCGAGTACAATGTCCACGGTGCACGACGGGATGCGCGTCAGGCAGCCTTAACCTGCGATGGCCAAACTCGGAAAGGGTGGCGCAAGGCCGCCAATCGTCATTGTTTTGCTGCTCGTGGCGGTAGTGGCCCTCGTGCTCTACTTCGCGCGCGAGTCCTTGTTTCCCCCCGAGCCTCCGGCCGCGGCGACCGAAGAAGAGGCTGCGACCGGGACGGAGTCGGCGGCCGGGACGGAGTCGGCGGCCGGGACGGAGTCGGCGGCCGACGCTTCCAGCGGAACCGGCGACGATGCTTCCGCTGAAGATGGCGGATCGCTCGCCGACCAGGTCGCCGAGCAGATCTCGGAGCGGATTGAAGAGCAGGATGCCGATGCGGTAGCGGAAACCTCTGCTTCCGAGAAAGCCCCGGACGCTTCGAGCGAGCAGCGCCCGGCCACCGGGTCGGTCGAAGCGCAGGCCGCCGCGGCCCCGGAGGCGTCCGTGACGGCCCTGACCGAAGACGATGTCCAGCCGGAGCAAACAACCGCGACGGCCGGCTCGGCGGAGGAAACGGCTTCGGACGATGTCCAGTCCGCCCCAGTGACCGCAACGACTGGCTCGGTGGAGGAAACAGCTTCGGACGATGTCCAGCCGGACCCGGGGGCCGCGGCAGTTGGCTCGGCGCAGGAAGCGACTTCGGATGAGGCGATGCAGTCCGGCGCCGCACCGACGGCGAGTGAGGCCGTCGGCGTCTCCGACATGAGTGCAGAGGCGTTGCGCGAAGACGACCCCGCGGCCGACGACGCCGGCACCGGCGGGAACGGCACCGCGAGCGATGCATCGGACGATACCGAGCGGGAGCAACTGGCCGATACCGAGCAGAAGGAGCTGGCCGAAGAAGTCGCGGCCCGGGTCGCCGAAGAGGTCTCCGATGTGCTGCCCGCCCCGGATCCGGCGACCGTGGCGCAGGCCGCCGCGGAAGTGGCGGAAGAGCTCGGACTCGACGTGGCAACCCTGGCTCAGGCGGTGGCCGAGGCGGTCGTGGAAGAACAGGCGCAATCCTTCCTCGCCGACCTCGTCGAACGGGAGCATCAAGTGGTCGACGTGGACAAGGCCGACCACTTCGTAACCCCGGAACAGATCGTGTCCCTTCTTCCCGAGGCCGACTTCGAGACAATCTCGCGAGAAGAGCTGCTGAGCGATCCGGAGCTCGAAGCGGACACTCCGATCACGGTGGTGCGGGAGGTCGAAGAGATCCGGATTGCCGATCCCGCCACGGTGATCGCTTCCGCGGGCGGCGACCTCGAGCGAGAGGTCAAGGTCCTGCAGGGAGACGAGATCCAGGTGAAAACCCTGGAAGAGCTGCTCGCGGAACTCATCGAGTCACCGGGCGAGACGATCAGGCTCGTGAGCGGCGTCAAGTACTTCGACGTCACCACGCCTTCGGAGTTCGCGGCGCAGCTCGAAGGCGCCGACAGCGAAGCAGTGAAGATTGTAAAGGGACGCTACATGCTGGAGGCCACGAGCGTGGCCGAACTGCTGCGCCAGGAGCTCGATCTGTCTTCGGACTCCATCTTCTATCTGCGAACCGTGCGCCCGGGAGATCACCAGGGTATCTGGGGCATCGTGCAGGATGGACTCACCAAGAACTTCGCACGTGGCATGGCCATCCGCTATGGCCAGTCCATCGATACCTACCAGGTCGAAATTCCGAAGTACGCCGACGAGATTCTTCCCGACCTGTCGAGCTCTTTCCTCGGCCGGTTGATATACGCCAAGACCCGTGAATCCTACGTGTACAACTACAAGCACCACCGCATGGGGCGAAATCCCCATCGAATCTTCCCCGGCCAGGAAATCGTGATCATCAGGTTCACGCCGGAAGAGCTCATCTCAATCTACAAGCACTTCATCGAACAGCGCTCCGCGGCGGGCTGATACCGCAACGACTCGCCGCACACCGCAACGGCCAGCGTCAGTCTTGTGACGCCGGCCGGATCGTCGTCCCATCGAAGATCTCGTCGACCGACTCCGCCACTCGGTAGAGGTCCCGCGAATCGGTATGGGCGAATCCGGTGGCGACGATATGCTCGAACAGAGATATCAGCGGGTCCCAGTAACCCAGGTGGTTTGCCAGGATGATCGGCTTGTCGTGGAAGCCGAGCTGCCGCCAGGTAATGATTTCGATGGTTTCCTCGAGGGTGCCGAAACCACCCGGTAAAGATACGAATCCGTCGGCTCGTCGGAACATCTGCTGCTTGCGTTCGTGCATATCGTCGACCACGACAAGCTCCGAGAGATCGGGCGGAGGGATTTCCTTTTCCTCCAGAGAGCGAGGAATGATGCCGGTCACGCTTCCGCCATTCTTCCTGGCCCCATCGGCCACTGCGCCCATCAATCCCAGTCCGCCACCGCCGAACACAAGATGGATGCCACGCGAGGCACAGGCAGCCCCGAACTCGCTCGCAAAGCCCTCCAGCCGTCCATCGCGGCCCCGGGCCGCCCCGCAATAAACACACAGACTATTGATTTCGCTCATTCCATCCTTCCTCCTGCGAGTGATCCCAACCTAACCCTCGCCCATTCCCGTGGCCAAAACCCGAGCCTGTCGTCACGGCCGCGCGTTCTGCGCAGTCGTGAATGCCGGAGCCGGTAACGAAGGCCTGCCATCCGAGCGAGCTTTGAGGCTTGCAGTGTAGTCACTCCCCGGTGAAGCGGCCCTGACGGCAACGGCGCGGTCCGCGTTTGCAGCGCACGGGCTGTCCACACCGCCCGCGGGACGCGCACCGGTGCGAAGGACTCGTCCACGATTCCACCGGACCCTTTTCATGTCTGCGTGTCGAGGACGAAGGAGACTATCGATTCAGAATCCGGCGCAGCAGACGCGCCGCGGCGACTGGCGCCGCGCTTCGTCCCGAGCGCACCGCTTCCTCCATGCCCGCCCTCGCCCGCTTGAGCTCGGGGTCCCCTTCGAAGGCCTCCCTGAGTCCTTCCTCGATCTCGCTTACCAGCCAGCGCAGCGCCTGTTCCTCCCGATTCGCCGGCATTTCGGCCGCAAGGCTCTCGCGAAAACGCTGCATCTCGGCCCACGCCGCCTCGATTCCGTCTCCGGTGAGCGCCGAACAGGTGCGCACCGACGCTCGCCATCCACGCCACCGGGCGGGCAGGAGCCCGAGGGCCGACGCATACTGCGATGCGGTCGCCGCCGCACTCTCGGCGAGCGCCCCGTCCGCCTTGCCGACCAGTACGAGATCGGCAAGCTCCATGATTCCTCGCTTGATGCCCTGCAATTCGTCGCCGCCCCCGGGCAGCACGAGCAGCACCAGCATGTCCACCATGGAGGCGACCGCGGCCTCCGACTGCCCCACTCCCACCGTCTCGACCACGATGGGGTCGAATCCGGCCGCCTCGCACAGCATGATGACCTCCGGAGTCCGGCGGGCCACCCCTCCGTAGACTCCTCCGGTCGGGGAGGGGCGCACGAACGCGGCGGGGTGCCGCGCGAGCTCCGGCATCCGGGTCTTGTCGCCGAGGATGGAACCCCCGCCGAGTCTCGAGGAGGGGTCCACCGCAAGCACCGCGGGGCGCAGGCTCCGGGCGATCAGGTAGCGGCCGAGCGCTTCGATGAACGTCGACTTGCCCGCCCCCGGGGCCCCCGAAACCGCGATGCGCAGCGATGCCGGCGCCACTCCCGCTACCGCGTCGAGAAGGACCTCCGCCGACCTGCGGTGCTCGGGAAGACTCGACTCCACCAGCGTGATCGAGCGCGCGAGCGCGCGGCGGTCTCCTCTCATCAGGCCTTCGGCCAGTCTCTCGGCCCCCCCCGCGGCGCTTTCGTCCCGAGGAGTCCGGTACGCCGGCTCGCCCCCCCGCTTCAAGGCTCGAGTTCGATGATGGTCTGCCCGGCGCTCAGGGTCTCTCCGGGCGCGGCGAGAACTCGCGCCACGACGCCGTCGCCTGACGCGTGGAGAACGTTCTCCATCTTCATCGCTTCGACCACGGCGACCGGAAGTCCGGCCCTGACCTCGTCTCCTTCCCGCACGCCGACCTCTACCAGCAACCCCGGCATCGGAGACACGATGTGGGCGGAAGCATCGGGACCCTGCTTCGCGGGCATCAGGGCAAAGAGCTCGCCCGCGCGCCGGCTGAGCACCTTGAGGGTTCGCCGATGTCCGGCCGCCGACAGACGATAGCCCGACGCATCCAGCACCTCGATCTGCGCCACCGCGAAACGCCCGTCGATCTCGGTCTCGAGGCGCGCCTGCCCGGGACGCCAGGCGGTGCGCACCTCCCACTGTGTCTCGCCCTGTCCCCCGAGCGTGAAGCCGATGGCATTCGCGGCGACGGTGAAGAAGTGCGTCTCGTCCCCGTCGACGACGCACCACTCGCGGGTGCTTCCCGATTCCGCCTCCCGCTCGCGCCGACAGTGCGCCACCACCGCCAGCGCACGCAAGGTCCGCGCGTCCCCGTCGTCCATGCGGGCGGGATCGAACCCATCGGGATACTCCCGATCGATGAACGCGGTGCTGAGGCGGCCCTCGCGAAAGCTCCGATTTGCGAGAACAGAGGAAACGAAGAGGGCGTTGTGCGAAACGCCCCGGATGACGAAAGCGTCAAGCGCTGTCGAGAGTCTCTCGATCGCCTCGGACCGGTCGGGCCCGTACGCGATGACCTTGGCGATCATCGGATCGTAGAAGACCGGGATCTCGTCGCCCTCGACCACGCCGGAATCCACGCGGACGCCGTCGCCTTCGTCCGGAGGCGCGAATCGGGTCAGACGCCCGCTCGAGGGCACGAAGCCGCACTCCGGATCCTCCGCATATACCCGCGCCTCGATCGCCGCACCCGCAAGGCGCAGGTCCGCCTGCGAGATCGGCAGCGGCCGGCCCGCCGCCACCTCCAGCATGATTTCCACCAGGTCGAGGCCGGTCACGCACTCCGTCACCGGATGCTCGACCTGGAGCCGGGTGTTCATCTCGAGGAAGTAGAAGTTGCGGTCCCGGTCCACGACGAACTCCACCGTGCCGGCGGAGTGGTAGCCGACCGCACGCGCGAAGGCGCAGGCCGCCACGCCCATCGCTTCGCGGGTCGCCTCGTCGATGAACACCGATGGCGTTTCCTCGATCACTTTCTGGTGACGACGCTGCACCGAGCACTCCCGCTCCCCGAGGTGCACCATGTTGCCGTGCGTGTCCCCCATGATCTGCACTTCGATGTGGCGGGGCTCCTCGATGAAGCGTTCGACGAAGATGCGCGAATCCCCGAAGCTGGTCTCCGCCTCTCGGGCGGCACGCTCGAAGCCCGCACGGGTTTCCTCGTCGTTCGCGGCGACTCGCATGCCCTTGCCGCCGCCGCCCGCGGCGGCCTTGAGCATCACCGGGTAGCCGACTTCCCTGGCGATGCGCACCGCCACGTCGGCATCGCGCACCACTTCGTCGTGACCGGGTATGGGGCGAAGGCCCGCCGACACCGCGAGGCGCCGGGCCGCGAGCTTGTCGCCCATGCGGCGTATCGCTTCCGCGGGCGGACCCACGAAGCGGATTTCGTTGGCCGCGAGCGCTTCCGCGAAATCCGCGTTCTCGGAGAGAAAGCCGTAGCCCGGGTGCACCGCGTCCACCCCGAGCGCGGTGCAGGCTTCCACGATCCGCTCGCGGCAGAGATAGCTCTCCGCCGCGGGCGCCGGCCCCAGACGCCATGCCTCGTCCGCCATGCGCACGTGGAGCGAACGGGCGTCGGCGTCGGAGTAGACCGCGACGGTGGGAATCCCGAGCCGCTTCGCGCTGCGGATCACTCGGCAGGCGATCTCGCCCCGATTGGCGATGAGCAGCTTGCGGAACATCTCAGAGCGGAATGTTGCCATGCTTCTTCGCGGGGTTGCGCAAGCGCTTGTTCTCGAGCATCCCGAGCGCGCGACAGATGCGCGCGCGGGTGTTGTGGGGCCGGATGATGTCGTCGATGTACCCGCGCTTTCCCGCCACGAAGGGATTGGCGAACTTGTCGCGGTAGGCGGCGACGCGTCCCGCGACTCTCGCCGCGTCGCCGAGGTCCTTGCGGAAGATGATCTCGACCGCCCCCTCCGGGCCCATCACCGCGATCTCGGCGCTCGGCCACGCGAGGTTCACGTCTCCACGCAAATGCTTGGAGCTCATCACGTCGTAGGCGCCGCCGTAGGCCTTGCGGGCGATGATCGTCACCTTGGGCACGGTGGCTTCGGCGAAGGCGTAGAGCAGTTTGGCGCCGTGCTTGATGATGCCGCCATACTCCTGCGCGGTGCCGGGCAGGAATCCGGGCACATCGACGAAGGTGACGATGGGGATGTCGAAGCAGTCGCAGAAGCGTACGAAGCGCGCCGCCTTCAGCGAGGAGGCGATGTCGAGACAGCCGGCCAGCACCATCGGCTGGTTGGCGACGATGCCGACGCTTCGCCCCTGCATGCGCGCGAGACCGATGACCATGTTGCGTGCGTACCGGGGCTGCAACTCGAAGAAGTCCTCCTCGTCGACCACCTTGAGGATGAGCTCCTTCATGTCGTAGGGATGATTCGGATTCCTCGGAACGAGGCGATCGAGCGAGAACTCCCGGCGCTCCGGCGGGTCTTCGGTGACGCGCGAGGGGGCCCGTTCACGGTTGCTGCTCGGCAGGAACTCGATGAAGCGGCGCAGCGCGGCCAGGGCCTCGACGTCGTTGGGAAAGGCGCCGTGGGCGACGCCGGAACGCTCCGAGTGGGTGGCGGCGCCACCGAGCTCCTCGTAGCTCACCTCTTCGTGGGTCACCGTCTTCACCACCTCCGGGCCGGTGACGAACATGTGGGAGGTCTCCTCGACCATGAAGATGAAGTCGGTGATCGCGGGCGAGTACACCGCTCCGCCCGCGCAGGGGCCCATGATCATCGACACCTGGGGCACCACTCCGGAGGCGAGCACGTTGCGCTGGAACACCTCGGCGTAGCCGCCGAGCGAGGCCACGCCCTCCTGGATACGGGCGCCACCGGAGTCGTTCAGGCCGATAATCGGAGCCCCCACCTTCATGGCCTGGTCCATCACCTTGCAGATCTTCTCGGCATGGGCCTCGGACAGGGAGCCTCCGAAGACGGTGAAATCCTGACTGAAGACGAACACCAGCCGGCCCTTGATCTTTCCGTAGCCGGTGACCACCCCGTCGCCGGGGATAGTCTGCTCGGCCATGCCGAAGTCGGCGCAACGGTGCTCGACGAACATGTCCCACTCTTCGAAGCTCCCTTCGTCGAGCAGTAAATCGAGCCGCTCGCGCGCGGTGAGCTTGCCCTTCCCGTGCTGGGCGTCGATGCGTCGCTGTCCGCCTCCCCGGCGGGCGGCGGCGCGCTTGTCGTTCAGCATTTGAACAACGTCCTGCATGACCTCGCTCCTCGGGTGTTGATTGATACGCGGGACACCAGCCCGCGGATTTCACCGATCTCCTCGAGTCGGCGCCACGGGTCCGGCTCAGGCGGCGAGGTGCCGGTCGCGAAGCAGCGAGAGGATCTCTCCCGCGGCCGCCGGGATGTTGGTGCCGGGTCCGTAGATCGCGGTCACCCCCGCCGCGAACAACGGGCCGTGATCCGCTTCGGGAATCACGCCGCCGCACACGACCGCCACGTCTTCGCCTCCGCCCTCGCGCAGCGCCTCGATGAGCGCGGGCACAAGGGTCAGATGAGCGCCCGCCTGGGTGGACACGCCGACCACGTGCACGTCGTTGTCCAGCGCCTCGATCGCCGCCTCGGCCGGAGTCTGGAACAGGGCGCCGATATCGACGTCGAAGCCCAGATCGGCGAAGGCGGTGGCGATGATCCGGGCGCCCCGGTCGTGGCCGTCCTGGCCCAGCTTCGCGACAAGCAGACGGGGACGACGCCCGGCCTCCTCCGCGAAACGCGCCACGTCGCGCACGAGCGCCGCGAAGTCCTCGTCGTCGTGGTAGGCGGCGGCGTAGACCCCCGAAACCGTCCGAACCGCGGGCACGTGGCGGGAGAAGACCCTCTCGAGCTCCGCCGATATCTCACCCACGCTCGCACGCGCGCGCGCCGCCGCGATCGCGGGCTCGACCAGGTTCGCGCCGGGCGACGACGCCGCCGCGCGCAGGTCTTCAAGTGCCTCGCGGCAGCGTCGCGGGTCACGCTTCGCACGCACCTCGCGCAGGCGTTCGACCTGGGCTTCACGCACCGCGCGGTTGTCGACGCTGCGCACCTCCACCTCGGTCGCGTCCTCCGGCGGATAGCGGTTCACACCGACCACCACTTCCTCACCACGATCGACGCGGGCCTGTCGGCGAGCCGCCGATTCCTCGATCCGGCGCTTGGGGTGACCCGCGATCACCGCCTTCGTCATGCCCCCCATCCGCTCGACCTCGGAGATGATCGCCCGGGCCTCGCCCGCGAGACTCGCGGTCAGGGACTCCAGGTAGTAGGACCCCGCGAGAGGATCGACGACCCTGGTCAGACCCGCTTCCTCGCGCAGGATGAGCTGGGTGTTGCGGGCGATCCGAGCGGAGAAGTCCGTGGGCAGAGCCAGCGCCTCGTCGAAGGAATTGGTGTGCAGCGACTGCGTCCCCCCGAGCACCGCGGCGAGCGCTTCGATCGTGGTGCGCACGATGTTGTTGTAGGGGTCCTGGCTGGTCAGGCTGACCCCGGAGGTCTGGCAATGCGTGCGCAGCATGAGCGATCGCGGATCCCGGGGCGCGAAGTTCTCCCGCATGAGCGAAGCCCACAGCCACCGGGCCGCCCGCAGCTTGGCCACCTCCATGAAGAGGTTCATGCCGATGCCGAAGAAGAAGGACAGGCGCGGCGCGAATCGGTCGACGTCGAGGCCGGCCCGCAGCGCGGAGCGCACGTATTCGATGCCGTCCGCGAGAGTGAAAGCGAGCTCCTCCACCGCGGTCGCGCCCGCCTCCTGCATGTGGTAGCCGGAGATGGAAATGGGGTTGAAGCGCGGCATCGCCTCCGCGGTGAAGCCGATGATGTCGGACACGATGCGCATCGACGGCTCGGGCGGATAGATGAAGGTGTTGCGGACCATGAACTCCTTGAGAATGTCGTTCTGCATGGTGCCGGAGAGGGCGGCCCGCTCGACCCCCTGCTCTTGCGCCGCCGCCACGAACATCGCGAGCACCGGCAGCACCGCCCCATTCATGGTCATCGACACCGACATGCGGTCGAGGGGGATGCCCGCGAAGAGGCGATTCATGTCCTCCACGGTGTCGATCGCGACCCCCGCCTTGCCGACGTCGCCCGGCACCCGCGGGTGGTCGGAGTCGTAGCCGCGATGCGTGGCGAGATCGAAGGCGACGGAGAGACCGGTCTGACCCGCCGCGAGATTGCGCCGGAAGAAGGAGTTGGACTCCTCCGCGGTGGAATAGCCCGCGTACTGGCGCAGCGTCCAGGGCCGGCCGACGTACATCGACGCCCGCGGACCTCGCAGGTACGGGGCAAACCCGGGCAGGGTGCCGACGTGTTCCAGCTCCTCGAGGTCCGCGGCGGTGTAGAGGGCCTTGATCTCGATGCCCTCCGGCGTCTTCCACACCGACTCCTCCGGCGCGCGCCCCTTGCGCTCGCGCGAGAAGAGCGCTCGCCACTCCTCCAGACGATGGGCCGGGAACTTCGCCATCGGCATGCACTCAGTCCGAAGTCCGGCGACTCGGGCTCACTCCCCCGCGTAGCCGATCGTCTTCAGAGCGTGCGTGATCTCGTCCAGGATGGCGGGATCGTCGATGGTGGCGGGCATGCGCCATTCCTCGCGGTCGGCGATCTTCGCCATCGTGCCCCTGAGAATCTTGCCCGAACGGGTCTTCGGCAGACGCTTTACCACGAGCGCGTTCTTGAACGCGGCAACCGGCCCGATCTGGTCGCGCACCCTTTGCACTTCCTCGGCGACGATCACCTCGTGCTCGCGCGCGCATCCCGCGTTCAGCACCAGGAATCCGAGCGGGAGCTGACCCTTGAGCCCGTCGGCCACTCCGATCACCGCACACTCCGCGACATCGCGATGGCCCGCGAGGACCTCCTCCATCGCACCAGTGGAAAGACGATGACCCGCCACGTTGATGATGTCGTCGGTGCGCGCCATCACGAAGACGTATCCGTCCTCGTCGATGTAGCCCGCGTCCGCGGTCTTGTAGTAGCCCGGGAACTCGCGCAGGTAGGAATCGACGTAACGCTCGTCGGCGTTCCACAGGGTGGGCAGGGTGCCCGGAGGCAGGGGCAGCTTTACCACCAGCGCCCCGATCTCGCCCCGGCGCAGCGGCTTTCCGTCCGCGCCGACGACGTCGAGCGCGACGCCTGGCACCGGCATCGTGGGAGAGCCGGCCTTCACCGGCATCGCCTCGACCCCCAGGCAGTTCGCGCAGATCGACCAGCCCGTCTCGGTCTGCCACCAGTGGTCGATGACCGGCACCCCGAGCTTGCTCTTCGCCCAATGCAGGGTGTCGGGATCGGTACGCTCGCCCGCGAGAAACAGGGTGCGGAACCGGGAGAGGTCGTAGTCCGCGATCAGGCGTCCCCGCGGATCCTCCTGCTTGACCGCGCGAAACGCGGTGGGGGCGGTGAACATGACGTCCACGCCATGCTCGGAGAGCACCCGCCAGAATGCGCCCGCGTCCGGTGTGCCCACCGGCTTGCCTTCGTAGAGGATGGTGGTGCTCCCGTTCAGGAGAGGGGCGTACACGATGTAGGAGTGGCCCACTACCCAGCCCACGTCGGAGGCGGCCCAGAACACCTCGCCCGGCTCCACCGCGTAGATGTGCTTCATCGACCACTTGAGGGCCACCGCGTGGCCGCCGTTGTCGCGCACCACGCCCTTCGGCTGCCCGGTGGTTCCCGAGGTGTAGAGGATGTACAGAGGATCGGTGGCCGCCACCGGGACGCAAGGGTGCGCTTGCGCGCCGTCCATCTCCGCCTTCCAGTCGAGGTCCCGGCCCGGCGTGAGCTCGCAGGGAAGCGCCTTGCGTTGCAGGATGATGCAGCGCTTCGGCTTGTGCCGACTCTGCTCGATCGCCCGGTCGAGCAGCGGCTTGTACTCGACCACGCGTCCCGGCTCGAGGCCGCAGGACGCGGAAACGATGACGCTCGGCGTGGCGTCGTCGATGCGCACCGCGAGCTCGTTCGCGGCGAAGCCGCCGAAAACGACCGAGTGCACGGCGCCAAGACGGGCGCAGGCGAGCATCGCGATCACCGTCTGCGGCACCATCGGCATGTAGATGATGACCCGGTCCCCCTTGCCCACTCCCTGCCCGGCCAGCACGCCCGCGAAGCGTGCGACCTTGTTCAGAAGCTCCGCGTAGGTGAACCGTCTCACGGTGCCGGTGAGCGGACTGTCGTAGACCAGAGCGGGCTGATCCGCCCGGCCCGATTCCACGTGCAGGTCGAGGGCGTTGTAGCAGGTGTTCATCACGCCCCCCGCAAACCAGCGGTAGAAGGGAGGACGGCGCGCATCGAGCACCGTGTCCCAGCGCTCGTCCCAGTGGATGGACTCCGCCGCCTCGCCCCAGAACCCGTGCGGGTCGTCGAGGGAGCGAGAGTACATTTCCGCGTAGCGGCCCACGCTGACTACCTCCCGGCTGGCTGCGCTGTCCGGTCTCGCCCGGACTACTCACAACTTGTTGTTATATAAAAGAATATTCGCGTGCGAGACGCGCCATTTTCCTTTCTCGATACCCGGAATGCAAGGCGGGCGGCGCCGTGGCGGCGTTACTCGGCCGCCTCACGGTAGGCCTCCATCGGGGGGCAGGCGCAGGCGAGGTTGCGGTCCCCCCAGACGTTGTCGATGCGCGCCACCGGCGGCCAGTACTTGTCCTCGCGAAGGCTCGGAAGGGGGAAGAAGGCCTGCTCCTTGGTATAGGGCTTCGGCCAGTTCTGCTCCAGAAGCAGATGGTGGGTGTGGGGGGCGTTGCGCAGCAGGTTGTCGTCGGGGTCCGCCCTGCCCTCCTCGATGTCCGCTATCTCGCGACGGATCGCGATGAGGGCGGCGCAGAAACGGTCCAGCTCGCGCTTGGACTCGCTCTCCGTCGGCTCGATCATCAGGGTCTCGGCCACCGGGAACGACATGGTGGGGGCGTGGAACCCGTAGTCGACGAGGCGCTTGGCGACATCGTCCACCCCGATCCCGCTCGACTCCTTGATGGGCCGCAGATCGATGATGCACTCGTGCGCCACCCGGCCGTTCTTGCCGGTGTAGAGCACCGGGAAGTGGGGCGCGAGCCGGTGGGCAACGTAGTTGGCGTTGAGAATCGCGACCTCGGTGGCGCGGCGCAGTCCGTCCGAGCCCATCATCGCGATGTAGGCCCAGGAGATCGGCAGGATGCCGGCCGAGCCCCAGGGCGCGGCGGACAGCGCCCCGATGGTGCGCGAGCCGTGCGAGGCGGCGGGGTTGACGCCCTCGACCACCGGATGATCGGGCAGATAGGGCGCGAGGTGCGCCTTCACCCCGATGGGCCCCATGCCGGGACCGCCCCCGCCGTGCGGGATGCAGAAGGTCTTGTGCAGATTGAGATGGGAGACATCCACCCCGAGCGCGGCGGGACGGCAGATGCCGACCATCGCGTTGAAGTTGGCGCCGTCCATGTACACCTGGGCGCCGTGCTCGTGGACGATCTCGCAGATGGAGACGACATCCTCCTCGAACACTCCGTGGGTCGAGGGGTAGGTGATCATGAGGGCGGCGAGATTCGCGGAGTGCGCCTGGCACTTGCCGCGGAGATCGTCCAGGTCGACGTTTCCCGCCGCGTCGCACTTGACCACCAGCACCGTCATTCCGGCCATCTGCGCGCTGGCGGGGTTGGTGCCGTGGGCCGAGGCGGGGATAAGGCACACGTTTCGGTGCCCCTCTCCCCGGCTCTCGTGGTACTGGCGGATGACGAGCAGGCCCGCATACTCGCCCTGCGAGCCCGCATTGGGCTGGAGCGAGACGGCATCGAATCCGGTGAGCTCGCACAGCCAGTCCTCCAGCTCTTCGAAGAGCTGCTGGTAGCCCTGGGTCTGGTCGAGAGGGGCGAAGGGGTGGATGGCGCTGAACTGCCGATAGCTCACCGGAAGCATCTCCGTGGTGGCGTTCAGCTTCATCGTGCACGAGCCGAGAGGGATCATGGACCGGTCCAGCGCGATGTCCTTGGCCTGCAGCCAGCGCAGGTAGCGCAGCATCTCGGTCTCGGAGTCATAGAGGTGGAAGACCGGGTGACTCAGGTAGCCGCTGCGCCGGCGCAGGGACGCGGGCAGGGCGGGCTCGTCGAGTGACGCGTCGATCTCGTCGATATCGAGGCGCTCCATCGCCTTGCTGGAGAAGACGTTCCACAGGGCCACCAGGTTTGCCCGCCGGGTGGTCTCGTCGAGGGAGATCCCGAGGTGATCGCCGTCGACGAGGCGCAGGTTGATACGCGATTCCCGGGCCCGCGCCGCGATGCGCCCCGCCTGCCCGGGGGCGCGCACCGTGATCGTGTCGAAGTAGGCGTCGGTGCGCACCTCGAACCCGAGGCGAAGGAGCCCCTCCACCATGATCCGGGTCATGCGGTGCACGCGCTCGGCAATGGTGCGCAGGCCCTTCGGCCCGTGATACACCGCGTACAGCCCCGCGATGTTCGCAAGCAGCACCTGCGCGGTGCAGATGTTGCTGGTGGCCTTTTCCCTGCGGATGTGCTGCTCGCGCGTCTGGAGAGCCATTCGAAGCGCGGGGCGGCCGTGCGCGTCCATCGACACCCCGATGATGCGCCCGGGCACGGAGCGCTTGTAGATGTCGCGAGAGGCGAAGAAGGCGGCGTGCGGTCCACCATAGCCCATGGGCACGCCGAAGCGCTGCGCGCTGCCGACCACGATGTCCGCATCGAGCTTGCCGGGCGACTCCAGCAGGCAGAGGGCGAGAAGGTCGGTGGCGACGATCGCCAGCCCCTTGCGCCGCTGCACCCTCGCGATGACCTCGCGCGGGTCGCGGACCTGACCGCTCGATCCGGGGTACTGCAGCAGGGCCCCGAACACCACCCGATCCTCCAGGTCCTCGAAGGGGTCTCCCACCACCACCTTCCAGCCCATGGGCCGGGCGCGGGTGCGCACCACCTCGATGGTCTGCGGATGGCAGTCGCTGTCGACGAAGAAGGTATTGGACTCGCTCTTCGACACGCGCCTCGCCATCGCCATCGCCTCCGCCGCGGCGGTGGCCTCGTCGAGGAGGGAGGCGTTGGCGAGCTCCATGCCGGTGAGGTCCATCACCATCTGCTGGTAGTTGAGCAGCGCCTCCAGGCGTCCCTGGCTGACCTCGGCCTGGTAGGGGGTGTACGCGGTGTACCAGCCCGGGTTCTCCAGCACGTTGCGCTTGATGACGCTCGGCATCACCGTGCCGTAGTACCCCATGCCCATCATGCTGATGAACACCCGGTTGCGCTCGCGCACCCGGCGCGAGGCGCTCACGAATTGCCGTTCGCTCATCGGCGCCGGAAGGTCGAAAGACTCCTCGCTGCGGATCTCCGCGGGCACCGTCTCGTCGATCAGTGCCTCCAGGGAGTCGAGTCCGAGCACGGAGAGCATCTCCTCGATCTGCCGCTCTCCGGGCCCGATGTGGCGACGCACGAAGTCGCCACGCATCTCCAGTTCCTCCAGGCTGCGCCTGCCCGCTTCACTCATGTTCACCCCCCTCTTCGACGGACCCCCCGACCCGGCGTAGCCGGAATCAGACCCGTGGACTGCCGCTGCGCGCGGATGGAGCGCCGGGTGAAGCGGGCGATACGCCTCGTGGCGAGCTGCCCGGTCAATCCGGGTACATCGGCGTTCGCGGCGAAAGACGCGATCGGCATCTCGGTCAGAGCGCGCCGACGTAGGTCTCGTACTGTTCCGCGTCCATCAGCGTCTCAAGCTCTTCGGGGTCGTTCACCCGCATCCTGATGATCCAGCCCTCTCCGGTCGGATCGGCGTTGACTCGCTCCGGCTCGTCCACCAGCGCTTCGTTGATTTCCACCACGGTACCGGCGACGGGGGCCTTGACCTCGCCGGCCGCCTTGACCGATTCGATGACCGCCGCTTCCCCGCCCTGCGACCATTCACTGCCGATCTGCGGAAGCTCGACGAATACGAGCTCTCCGAGCTGGTCCTGAGCGTAATCGGTGATGCCCACCACCGCGACCTCGTCGTCCTCCATCAGGATCCATTCGTGGTCTTCGGTGAACTTCATCTCGCTCATGGCACACTCCTTCGATGGGGCTCCCGCCATGCCCCGCGGCGGGGACGGACGATGACGGGAGCAGTCTAACCCGGATGTTTCACCGATTTCTCGGGCCGTGCTTCCTGCGATCACGGCATCCCGGCGCCCGAAGCGACCGAAAATCAGTGAAACTGCGGGTTAAGCGCGGGCGCGCCGGAGGCTATGATGCGCACATGCTGGATCCGGTGATCCTGGACATCGCGCGCGCGGTGAAGGCAGCGGGCGGGCGGGCCCTTCTCGTCGGCGGCCACGTACGCGACCAGCTCCTGGGGCTCGACCCCAAGGATGTCGATATCGAGGTCTTCGGGCTCGACCTCACCGCGCTGGAAAACCTCCTCGCGTCATTCGGCCGCGTGCTGCGGGTGGGAGAGAGCTTCGGAGTGCTGCGCCTCGCCCAGGTCGACGCGGACTTCTCGTTGCCGCGCCGCGACAGCAAGGTCGCGGCCGGGCACCGCGGCTTCGCGGTGGCGAGCGATCCCCACCTCGACTTCGAGAGCGCGGCCCGCCGGCGCGATCTCACCATCAACAGCATCTCCCGTGACCCCCTCAGCGGCGAGATCATCGACCCCTTCGGAGGACGGCGCGACCTGGAACGCGGCGTGCTCCGCGCCACCGATCCGCGCGCCTTCCCCGAGGACCCCCTGCGGGCGCTGCGAGTGGCGCAGTTCATCGCCCGCTTCGAGATGTCGGCCGACCCGGTGCTCGTCGACCTCTGCCGACAGGCGCCTCTCGACGAGGTGTCGGGCGAGCGCATCTTCGAGGAGCTTCGCAAGCTGCTCCTGCGGGGGCGCCGGCCATCGGCGGGCCTGCGCTTCCTCGAGGAGAGCGGGCTGCTGCGCTTCTTTCCCGAGATCGCCGCTCTCGTCGGCGTGCCCCAGGACCCCGAGTGGCACCCCGAAGGCGATGTCTGGGTACACACGCTGCTGGTGATCGACGAAGCGGCCCGGCTTCGCGACGGAGGCGACGACGATCTCGCCCTGATGCTCGGCGCGCTCTGCCACGACCTGGGCAAGCCGCTGTGCACCCGCACCGACGCGGATGGTCGCATCCGCTCGCCCCGGCACTCCGAATGCGGCGTCGAGCCGACCCGCGCGCTGCTCGAGCGCCTGCGGGCCCCGAAGAGCCTCGTGCGCCGGGTCTCGGCCCTGGTCCTGCATCATCTCGCACCCGCCCTCTTCGTGCGCAACGGGGCCACCGCGAAGGCCTACCGGCGTCTCGCCCGCAAGCTCGACGCCGACGCAGTGTCGTTCGCGCTCCTGGTGAGAGTGGCGCAGGCCGACCATCTCGGGCGCACCGGAGAGGTGCGCAGATCGCCTCCCGGCGAGCGCTTTCTCGCGCAGGCGCGCCACCACCTGGTCGCGGAGGGGCCCCCGCGAGACGTGGTGATGGGACGCCACCTCGTCGCGCGCGGCCTCACCCCCGGACCCGAGTTCTCGGGGATCCTCGAGCGCTGCCGCGAGGTCCAGGACGAGGAGAACTGGCGCGACGCGAACCGCATCATCGACGCAGTGCTCGCGGAGCGCGGGTAGATGGTCCGCCCCGATCCCGGCGAGACGCCCGCGGTGGAACTGCCCCGTCCCTTGCTCGAAGCGGCGCGGCGGCGCTCTCCGGAGACGGAGTCACGGCTTGCGGATGCTTGGTCGCGCTTCGCCGCCTGCCTTGCGGACCCCGTCGCGCGTCACGGCGTGGACACCGCTCTGGTGCTCGCCGAGCTGGGCCTGGACCCCGACACCCTCGTCGCCGGGCTGCTGCTGCCCGCGGTCGAAGCGCGGGAGCGCCTGCCCGGAATGATCTCGGAAACGCACTCCCCCGCCGTCGCGGACCTGGTGAGCGGTGCGCAACGCATGGGCAGCCTCGGAGAGTACCGCCATGGAGCCAACACGAGCGATCGGCCGGACCCCACCCAGATCGAGCGCGCGCGCAAGCTGCTGATAGCGCTCGCCGAAGATGCCCGCGTGCTCCTGATCCGGCTCGCGGAGCGCGTCGCCCTCATGCGCCGGATCCAGACCCGCCCGCCGGAGCAGCGCGCCGACATCGCGGGAGAGTGCCTGGAGGTCCATGCGCCGCTCGCGGGCCGCCTCGGCATCCGCCACTTGAAGTCCGAGCTCGAGGATCTCGCCTTTCGCGAGCTCGACGCCTCGACCTACATCAACATCGCGCGGCGTCTCGACGAGCGCCGCGCGGACCGCGAACGCTACGTCGAGAAGGTGACGCGCGAGCTCGCGGGAGCGCTGCGCGCCCAGGGCATCAGGGCCGAGGTGAGCGGCCGTCCGAAGCACATCTACAGCATCTGGCGCAAGATGAAGGCCAAGGGCGCAGGCTTCGATCAGGTGTTCGATCTGCGGGCGTTGCGGGTGCTCGTCGACGACGTGGCCGCCTGCTACACCGCGCTCGGCGTGGTGCATTCACGCTGGCGTCACATTCCCCGGGAGTTCGACGACTACATCGCCACTCCCAAGCCCAACCGCTACCAGTCTCTGCACACCGCGTTGATCGGCCCCGAGGGCAAGACCCTCGAGGTGCAGATCCGCACCCACGAGATGCACGAGCATGCGGAGTACGGGGTAGCCGCCCACTGGCGATACAAGGAGGGCGCGGCGGGCCGGGACCGCGACCTCGACGCCCGCATCGAGTGGCTGAAGCACGTGCTCGAGGAGCCCGAGAGCGCCGTCGGCGGCGCCGATTTCCTGGACCAGCTGCGCTCGGAGCTCTTCAGCTACCGGGTCTACGCGATGACCCCCCGCGGGAAGATCCTCGACCTGCCTTCCGGCGCCACCGCGCTCGACTTCGCCTACCAGATCCACACCGATGTCGGACACCGCTGTCGCGGGGCGAAGATCAACGGCGCGATGGTGCCGCTGACCCGCCCGCTCGAATCCGGCGACCGCGTCGAGATCCTCACCGCCCGCAACGGTACTCCCAGCCGGGACTGGCTCAACCAGCATCTCGGCTACCTCAAGACCAGCCGGGCGAGATCCAAGGTCCGACACTGGTTCCGCCTTCAGGACCACGACCGCAACCTCTCGGCCGGCCAGGACATCGTGAACCGGGAGCTGCGAAGGCTCGGAATCGCACAGCCGGATCGAGACGCCCTGCTTCGGCGCTTCAATTACCCGCGATTCGACGACCTGCTCGCCGCGATCGGCGGCGGCGACGTCACCAGCGGGCAACTCGTCTCCGCCCTTCAGCTCCAGGTCCCGCGGCCGGTAGAGGCGCCGCCCGAGCCGAGTGCGCCCCGGCCCGCCCGCCCTCGCCGAGGGGGCGACGTGAGCATCAGTGGCGTAGGAGACCTGCTCACCAACCTCGCCCAGTGCTGCAAGCCCATGCCCCCGGAGCCGATTGCGGGCTTCATCACCCGCGGGCGGGGCGTCAGCATCCATCGCGAGGACTGCGCAAACCTGTTGCGGCTCGCGGGAGAGGACCGAAGCCGGATCATCGAGGTCGAGTGGGAGGACTCCAGCGTCGCCACCTACCCGGTCGAGCTGTTCGTCGAAGCGCGCGACCGCAAGGGCTTGCTGCGCGACATCACCACGCTGGTCGCCAACGACAAGATCAATGTCGAGTCGCTACACTCCCGAACCGAACCGGAGCGCAGCGTGGCGATCGAGATGCGGGTGGAGGTGACCGATCTCGCTCAGCTCAGCCGGCTCATCGATCGGGTCGGCCGGATCCCGAACGTGCGGGAAGTACGCCGCACGGGCTGACGCGCAAGGGCGAGCCGGGCGCCGTCGGCTTGTGTTGCCCGGCGGAACTGGCGACGCCGGGAGGCGGCCGCGAGCCGCGCCTCAGGCCCACGCGAAGCGGGGCTGATCGTAGCCGTCGACGCGCGTGGCGCGCCCGTACAGGGCGACCTCGCGGAACTGGAAGAGCATCGCGGCGGTTGGCGCGTAGATGCGGTGGCCCACGGTCGCCAGCGGGATGGAGAGCACCGGGCGATCGCTCTCGGGGATGTGCTCCAGCACCGGGATCTCCGGGTGGTCGAGCTCCTCCAGCGGAATCCGGAACACCCGCGCCACCTCGTCCGGGTTGGGTACGAGCGCCTCGGCGGAGCCGCCCCACACCACGACCGGCGTGACGCGGTAGCCCGACCGGGTCTCGTAGTCGTCGAGCAGTCCGAGCACCGTGTCCGCTCCCAGTGACAGTCCGAGCTCCTCGCGCAGCTCGCGCAACGCCGCCTCGGGCGGAGTCTCGTTCGCATCGAGACGCCCGCCCGGCAGCGCGTACTGGGCGCTGTGCCCGCGCAGCCGGCTGCTTCGCCGGGTGAGGAGGAAGCACTGCGCCGCCTGCACCGGGTCGAAGAGCACCACGATCGCCACCGCGGCCGCCTTGAGCGGCGCCCCGGAGGGCTCGCGGCGCTCGAAGGCGGACAGGTTCCGCCGCAGGGTGTCACGCAACGCGTTCATGAGGTGGGCGAAGCCGCGCTCCCTTGCGCGCCCGGGGCGCGGGGTCCGGATGCGCCCCCCGTGGCGGGCGCGATCGCTTCCGCGCGCACCCGTACTCCTTCCTGTCCGATGACGTGGTCCAGCAGCAGGGTGGCGGCGTGCATGGTGCGGATCGCGGGTACCGCGACGCCGGCCACCTCGGCCAGCTCCACTACCGCCCCGATCAGCGCTTCCACCTCCAGGCGCTTGCCCGCCTCGACATCCTGCAACATCGAAGTCTTGTGGCGGCCCACGTTCTGCGCCCCGGCAATGCGCCGCTCCAGGCTGACCCGGAAATGCGCGCCGAGTGCTTCGGCCACCGCCTGCGCCTCGCGCATCATGGTGGCGGCGAGCTCGCGCGAGGGCGCAAAGCGGCAGATGTCCTCGAGGGTGGCGTGGGTAAGGGCGCTTATCGGATTGAAGGACAGGTTCCCCCACGCCTTGAGCCAGATCTCGGAGCGGACATCGTCGAGCACGAAGGACTTGAGACCGGCCGTCACGAACATGTCGGCCATCGCCTGGATGCGCTCCGAGCGGCTGCCGTCGAGCTCCCCCACCGAGAAACGCAGGCCCTCGATGTGGCGGATGACCCCGGGGCTCGCGATCTCCGCGGCGGGATAGACGACGCAGCCGATGATCCGGCGGGCCTCGATACCCTCGAAGAGGCGCCCGCCGGGGTCCACGCTGTGCAGCACACGACCTTCCCAGGGGCCCTCCAGGGCGTGGAAGTACCACCAGGGGATCCCGTTCTGGGTGGGCAGCACCAGGGTGTCATCGTGAAAGAGAGCGCGCAGATCGTCGACGATCGGGGGGAGCTGGTGCGCCTTGACGCCCAGGATGACGAGGTCCTGGGGCCCGCAGGCGCGGATGTCCGCGGTGGCGACGACTGCGCTTGCGACCTGTTCCGTGCCGTCGCTCATCACGAGACGCAGGCCGCGGCTGCGGATCGCCTCAAGGTGCGGGCCTCGCGCCACCAGCGCGACTTCGTGACCGGCAAGCGAGAGCTTCACCCCGAGCAGGCCCCCGATGGCGCCGGCTCCCACCACGCATATTCTCATCGCACCGCCCCCGCGTTCGGTCCCGCGACCCTTACCACGACCTTTCCCGTCGCCCGGCGCTCCGCGAGCTCGGCGAGCGCCTCCGCTCCCCGTTCAAGCGGATGGACGGTGGACACGTGAGCACGCAGCCGTCCTTCGTCATGCCAGCCGAGCAGCGTTCTCCACGCTCCCATCAGAACCGCGGGATCGCGGCGAAGGTAGGCCCCCCAATAGAGACCCACCACGGCGCAGTTCTTCACCAGCAGCAGATTGGCCGGCGCCTTGGGAATCGTGCCGCTCGCGAACCCGACCACGAGCAGGCGGCCTTCCCAGTTGATGCAGCGCAGAGATTCCTCGAAGACCGCGCCCCCCACCGGGTCGAAGATCACGTCCGCCCCGCGCCCGCCGGTCAGCGCCTTGACCGGCTCGCGGAACCCGCCCTCGCGGTAGTTGATGACTTGGTCCGCGCCGTGGCGGGCGGCGATCTCGAGCTTGGATTCGCTGCCCGCGGTGGCGATGACGGTGGCGCCCATCAGCTTGCCGATCTCGACCGCGGCGAGGCCGACCCCGCCCGCCGCGCCGTGTACGAGGAGCACTTCGCCCCGGCGCAGGGCGGCGCGGTGCGAGAGCCCGACATGGGCGGTGCCGCAGGCGACGGGAAGGGCGGCGGCGCTTTCGAAGTCCATCTTGGCGGCGATGTGCACGGTGCCGGCGGCGGGGACCACGACCTCTTCCGCGAGACCGCCGTGCCCGCACAGCGCCGCCACGCGGTCCCCCGGCTCAAAGCCGGTGACGCCCTCGCCGAGCTCCGCCACGACTCCGGAGACTTCCATGCCGGGGCTGAAGGGCAGGGCCGGGCGCTCCTGATAGAGCCCCTGGACCATCAGCACGTCGGCGAAGTTGATGCCACAGGCGCGCACCGCGATCTTCAGTGTTCCGGGACCGGGCGCCGGCGACTCCCGCTCGCCCAGCACAAGCGCGTCCACGGGCCCGAACTCCCTGCACAGAAGCGCCTGCATCGATGTCTCCTCCCGGGCACCCGGATTCCAGCCGTCCGCGCGCGAATTCTTCCACAAGTGCCGATTGACTTGGGCGCCCGGAGCGGCGAGCGTTGCGCCATGCGCGCCATCGCCGTGTTCCGCGCTTCCCGAGACGGGTCCGATCCCGCCTTCGCCCGAGCCGCCGAGGTCCTCGGGCAGCGCCCCCTACCGGCCCCCGGTCCGGCTTGAAGATGGCGGACATTCGCGGACAGAGCGTCGCCATCGACACCGACCCCGGGATCGACGATGCCCTGGCGCTGATGCTCGCGCTTCGCTCCCCGGAACTTTCGGTGGAGCTCATCACCACCGTCGCCGGCAACGTACCGGTGCGCCAGGGCACCGAAAACGCCCGCCGCCTGCTGACCCTCATCGCCCCCGAAGCGATGCCGCCGGTCGCGATGGGCGCCGCGAAGCCACTCAGGCGGCGGCTGTACACCGCGCGCGATGTACACGGCTCGGACGGGCTGGGCGGCCTGAGCCGGCGGCGCGCCCCATCGGGAGCGCCCCGTTTCCCGATTGCCGCGCCCCGGGCCGAGCGCGATGCGGCGGGACGCCTCGCGGAGCTCGCGCGGCGCCGCGGCCGGGCGCTTTGCGTCGTCGCGCTCGGTCCCCTCACCAACATCGCCGCCGCGATACGCCGTGACGCCGAGGCGATGCGTCGCATACGCCGCCTCGTCATCATGGGTGGCGCGGTGCGCAGCCCGGGCAACGTCACCCCCTGCGCGGAATTCAATATCTACGTCGACCCGGACGCGGCCCAGGAAGTGATCGCGTCGGGCATCCCGATCACCCTCGTCCCCCTCGACGTCACCCATCAGGTCCGCCTCACCCGAGACCTCCTGCGCCGCCGCATCGGCACGCGCCGGGGTCCCTGGGCGATGGCGCTCCGCGCGCTGACCCGGGATCTGCTCGCGGGGAGCGCGGGGCGCGACGGCTTTCCCATGCACGACCCCCTCGCGGTGGCGTCGGTCATCCGGCCCGACCTGCTGCGCACCGAGTCGCTCGCCTTGCGGGTCGAGACCCAGGGCGCCGGCACGCTCGGCATGACCGCGGCGGACCTCCGGGAGCCGGCCCGCAACGACTCCGGCTGGAGCCCGGTCGATGTGGCGACCGGTGTCGATGCCGGGGGCGCGCTGGACCTGCTCGCGCAACGGGTGCTCGATGGCGGCTCCCCGGCCCGGGTCGGCGGCCGTCGGGCACCGCGGGTGGTGGTCGTCGGCGGCGCCAACACCGACTTTATCGCGCGCACCCCGAGCCTTCCCGCTCCGGGAGAGACCGTGCTCGGGCTCCCCCTGTCCACCGCCTACGGGGGCAAGGGCGCCAACCAGGCGGTCGCGGCGGCGCGCGCCGGCGCCCGGGTACGTTTCGTCGTGAAGATGGGCGACGACGACGCGGGCATGCGCTATCTCGCGTACCTGCGCAGTCTCGGTATCGCGGTGAGCGGCGGAGTCGAAGCCGGGATGCCGTCCGGAGTCGCGCTCATCACCGTGGATCGCCTCGGCCAGAACCAGATAAGCGTGGCTCCCGGCGCCAACGAACGCCTGCGCCCGGGCGATCTGCCCTCCCGCGAGCAGCTCCGCGACACTTCGGTGCTCGTGACCCAGCTCGAAACCCCACTGGACAGCGTCGAGGAGGCGCTGCGACGGGGCCGCAAGGCCGGCGCCCTCACCATCCTCAACGCCGCGCCCGCCCGTCCTCTGCCGTCGCGATTCGCATCGCTCGTCGACATCCTGGTCGCCAACGAGGGCGAGGCGCGCCTGCTCGCGGAAGACCCCGAGGGCGAAGCGCCAGAGGCGATGCGCGCGCTCGAGGCCCGGGGCTACCCGAAGGTGGTGGTCACCCTGGGCCCGCGCGGCATCTCGTACCGCTCCGGCGGCAGCGCCGGGCATCTGCCCGGAGTCGAAGTGGACGTGCTCGACGCCACCGGCTCCGGCGACACCTTCGTCGGCTACCTCGCCGCCGCACTCGCACGCGACCTGCCGTTGCCCGAAGCCCTCGCGGAGGCCAACGCCGCCGCCGCTCTCTCCGTCACCCGCGAAGGCGCCCAGCCTTCAATTCCCTCCCGCCGGCAGGTCACCCGCTTCCAGCGCAGTCTTCGCTGACCCGGAAGTTTCACCGATTTCCCAACTCGCGGACGCCAATATGCTCGCGGTTGGGAGCCTCCCTCCCTCAAGGCGCTTTCGACGTAGTGTCGGCTACGCTTTCAGCGTCCTTTGGTTCGTGCTTCCTGCTATCACGGCCTCTTGGCGCCCGAAGTGGCCAAAAAAAATCGGTGAAACTTCGGGGCTGAGCGCTCAGAGCGCTTCCAGATCCAGGCCTCTCAGGTTCGACGCCGCCAGGATCTCCCACGTCTCGTTCTGGTGGACCTTGATCGCCTCCTGGAAGCGATACCAGTGGGTCTGCCGATGGTTTTCCGGATCCTTCCAGGTGTAGCGGTCCGTGAAGGGATCGAAGCGCAGCAGCGCGGGGTCACCCCGGTCGCGCAGCCCCCTCACGTTCTCGTTGACCGCCTCGTCGAACCACAGATCTTCATCGTAGCGCGGCAGGGTCTCGCCACCGTACGCGGCGCCCCGGGCGAGATCCAGATAACGTTCGGTACGTTCTTCGCGCCACCCGTTCGTCTGATCGCGTTCACCGATCGCCTGGTCGAGGTCATCCACGAGCTCTCGCTGTCTTCGGGCGACCTCCTCGTCCGGGACCGATGCGTCGGCGAAGCGCGCCAGCTTCCCGAGCAGGTGCTTCGCCGCTTCGAGAAAGCGTCCCTTGTTGTCCACCGCTTCGTCGATCAGGCGGGGGTCGCGCCAGACGAGGGCCGGCCAGTCCGGATTGTGTCCGGCGTCCGCGTGGCCGATGTTCGGCGTCAGCTTGCCAAGGCCGATATCCATGGCATTGAAGTCGTCGTAGTACCCGATGAAGTTCTGGTGGGCCCACGTGTCGACGTAGCCGTGCGCCGCGATCCCGATGCGATACAGATCTTCCGAACGGATCGCGGCGTCCATGGCATCGTTAGCGTTGACGCTGTTGGGGGTAGTGCACAGCCAGTGCATCTTGCCGTCCTTGCGCCACGCGGTCTCGCTCAGAGGATCGCCGGGAATGAAGTGGAAGATGGGATAAATCCGCAGCAGTTTCGCCTTCGGCTTGAGGATGTTCATGGTCTGGCTGATGTAGTTCCGATAGGCGGATCCCTTTCCCTTGTTCACCTCGAAGGCGATGTCGTTGTCGTCGATGAACTGCGACGAGTGCGCCACCACCCGGGCGCCGTTCGCGTCCAGACCCGCCTTCGCGGCGATGAGGTAGGTCATGTAGTAGTGGAATTCGATATCCACGACCGGGCACCCCCCGTCGCATCGAGCCCGGGGCTATTGCCGGGCGGCAAGGAACTCGACGATGTCGATCTTGCTGATGACTCCGACGACCTCGCCATCCTTCACCACCATCGCGACGTTGTGCTGGTCGAACACACTCTGCACCCGGGTCAGGGGGTCATCGAGTGCGACCCGACCCTCGAGGCGCTTGGCCGCGGCGTCCACCGTGTCGCTCGCGGTGCAGTGGCCGTTGACGAGTCCCTGCAGGAGGTCGAGCTCGTGCACGATCATCAGCTCTTCGCTTGCGCAACGCTTCACCGGCATCTGCGAGATTCCCAGATCGGACATGCGCTTCGCCACATGGGCGAGGGTCTCTCCGGGCTCGGCGAACTCCACCCCGCCCCCCTTGAATTCGAGCACCTCGCGCACCGTGCCGAGGCGTTGCGCGGGGCCGAGGAAGCCCATGTCCTTCATCCACGCGTCGTTGTAGCACTTGCTGAGGTAGCGGTCACCGGAGTCGCACAGGATTGCCACCACCAGCTTGCCCGGACCGAGTTCGCGCGCCACCTCGAGCGCGCCGAAGACCGCGGTCCCGGTCGAACCCCCGCAGAAGATTCCCTCCTCTCGGGCGAGGCGCCGCGCGGTGAGGAAGGAGTCCCGGTCGGCGATGTTGCGGACCTCGTCGATCACCGACAGGTCCAGGGTGCCCACCATGAAGTCGTGGCCGATCCCTTCGACCCGGTAGACGCTGGGCTCGGGCTCCACTCCGGTGTAGAAGACGTCGTGATAGATGCTGCCCTCCGGGTCCGGGCAGACGATGCGAAGCGTGCGCCCCGCTTCCGCCGCCTTCTCCTTGAGGTATTTACCGGCGCCGGAAATGGTGCCGCCGGTACCGATGCCGCCCACCAGGCAATCGAGGCGTCCATCGGTGTCTTCCCAGATCTCCGGTCCGGTACTCAGGTAGTGGGCCTGCGGGTTGGTCATGTTGAAGTACTGGTCGGTGTAGAAGCCCTTGGGGGTCTCGCGGGCGATGCGCTTGGCGACCTCCACGTAGCTCTCGGGATGATCGTGGGGAAGATCGGTGCGGGTGACGACGACCTCCGCACCGTAGGCCTTGAGCATGTCGATCTTCTCCGCGCTCATCTTGTCCGGCATCGTGAACACGCAGCGGTAGCCCTTCACCGCCGCGACCATGGCAAGCCCGAGCCCGGTGTTGCCGGAAGTGCTCTCCACCAGAGTGCCCCCCGGCTCGAGCAGGCCCGCCTCCTCCGCCCTCTCGACCATGTTCACCGCCATCCGGTCCTTGACCGAGCCGGCCGGGTTGAGCTGCTCCATCTTGACCAGCACCGTGGCCATGGAGTCGTCGGTGAGCCGGTTGAGGCGGACCAGCGGAGTGCGGCCGACCAGGCCGAGGACATTCTCGTAGTACTTCATGGACGGGATCGCTTCTCCGCCGGCGCCGGGCGCCTTTCGATTATGCATGAGCGCATCGCGGCGCCACGGCCGCGCGGGCGGGCGCCTCAGATGCAGTTGGTCGGCTTCGGCAGCCCCGCGTAGCGGCAGGCCTGCCGGGCCGGCCCCTGGGGAAAGAGCCGGTACAGGTAGCGGCTGCTGCCCTTTTCCTTGCCGAGGCGCTTCGCGATCGCCTTGGTGAGGATCCGCACCGGGGGAGCGAGCTGATACTCGTCGTAATACTCCTTGAGGAAGCGCAGCACCTCCCAGTGATTCTCGTCGAGCTCGAGATCATCGGCCCGCGCCATGACGCGGGCGACCTCCTCGTCCCAGTCCTCCAGCCGGCGCAAGTAGCCCTGGGCGTCGGTCTCCAGCACCCGCCCATTGACCGCCAGTGCCATGCTTCCTTCCCCTACCGCCACGAGATGACGTTATCGTACTCCACCGCGAGCGCCACGAAGCCTCCGTAGTCCACGCTCTCCACTCCCGGCACGAGCGCCGCGGCGCCGAGGCCGCGCGCCGCCAGGTCGGGCGCGAGGACGCGAACGCGGAGCGCTCGCGCGGCGCCCGCGAGCCGCTCCTCGACGTCGGTGCCCCGCACCGCGCCATAGACAGCGTCCTCGTAGAGCAGCAGCCCACTGCCCGGTCTCGCGATCCGCAGGCAGGTATCGAGTGCGTCCTCCCGGAAGGGTGACCGGCTCACGAGGTGAAGCACCGCCATCGCGCTCAAGCTCCCGACGATGCGTACGCGAAGGACACGTCCGCGTACCCGCTCAGAAACTCATCACCACGTCGTGCGCGTCGATGAGGGCGCCGACGGCGGGCGAATCGAGCACCCGGACCGGCATCAGGAGGTCCTCCGCCGTCAGCCCGCGCAAGTCCAGGGACTCGCGTTCCGCGTACACGTCGTGAACATCGTAGAGCGCAAGCGAGGCGAAGCCGGCGCAGAAGTTCTTGAGATCGATCCGGTCCGGCCTCTGGTCGCGCTTCAACTGGTACACGCCGTCGTCCAGGAACAACACGCTCACCGGTTGCTCGAACGCGACCGCCATCAGCAGCGCGTCGAGCCCCTCCTGGGCCCGGATGCTGCCGTGCGGGGCGTGCCGGCTCACCCACAGGAATCGCTTTCTCGCAGGTCGGGACAAGGCGGGCCCTCGCGCGGCGGCTCAGAACACGAGCAGTCGGTCCGCCTCGATACCGCACTCGATGAGCTGGCCGAGGCCCGCGGCCCGGAAGTGCGGGGTCAGTGCGGCGGGAGCGGGCGTCTGGTCGAGGCGCCCGCCCGCCTCCTCGTCCAGCACCCCGCGCCGCGCCGCGGCGGCGACGCAGACCACGAGGTCGAGTCCCTGCTCCGCCGCGAGCGCGCTCCACTTCTCGCTCACGTTGCGCTCGTCCTGCGGAGGCGTGCTCGCGCTCGCGCCGGCGTGCACTCCGTCGTGGTAGAAGAACACGCGAACCACTTCGTGGCCCCGGGCGATCGCGGCCCGCGCGAAGTGGTAGGCGGAATCGGCGGACTGGCGCTGACAGGGGCCTTCGCTCACCACGATCCCGAACTTCATGGGCGGAGCCCGCCCGGCGCGAGCCTCTCCGGGCCACGCGCGGTGGCGGGGATGAGGTCGCCCAGTCCGTCCTCCGCGGCGGCGGAGATCACCGCCCCCGGCGCGCCGAGGGCGCTCTCCACCACTTCCCGGAATCCCGCCGCCTCGACGAACCCGACGACCCGATACCGGGGCCGCTCGCGCCCGTCGGGCCCGAAGAAGAGGATCGCGGGCGGCCCGAAGAGCCCGAAGTGGGCGAGAAGCGCGCGGTCTTCCTCGTCGTTGTCGGTCACGTCGGCCTTGAGCAGCACGGTGTCGGCGAGCGCGCGGCGTACGCCCGCGTCGGGGAAGGTCTGGCGCTCCATCTCCTTGCAGCTCACGCACCAGTCCGCGTAGAAGTCGAGCATCACGCCCTGCCCGCGCGCGGCGGCGCGCTCGAGCTCCGCATCGAGCTCCCCGAGCCCCTTGATCTCCGTGAACGCCAGGGCGACCCGCGCCTGCGGCCCCGCGGCGAAGCGCTCCAGCGGACGGAGCAGGTCGCCCCCGCCGCTCGCCGCCCCCACCATCAGCAGTACCCCGTAGACGAGCATCGCAAGGCCCGCGCCCTTCATGAGTCTCCGCCCGCCCCGGGCGGCGACCTCGATGCGATCGAAGGCGCCCAGGTAAACAGCGCACACGATGAACAGCGCCGCCCACATCAGGAGAGCGGTCCACTCTGGCACCACGCGTTCGAGCAGCCAGATGGCGACGCCGATGAGAAGCACGCCGAACACGCGCTCCACCGCCTTCATCCAGGGACCCGCCCGGGGCGCGAAGCGGCCCGCGGTGGTGCCGGCGACGAGCAGCGGCACCCCCATGCCCATCGCGAGCGAGAACAGGGCAAGTCCCCCGAGCTCCGCGTTGCCGGTCTGCGCGATGTAGATGAGGGCCCCGGCCAGCGGAGGGGCGATACAGGGTCCGACGATGAGCGCCGACAGGGCGCCCATCGCCGCGACTCCGAGCCAGGTACCGCCGCGCTGGCGACGGGAGAGATCCGACAGGCGGGACTGCCAGGCCGCGGGCATCTCGATCCGGTACAGACCGAACATCGAGAGCGCGAACAGGACGAAGAACCCGCTGAAGGCCACGATCACCGCCGGATGCTGGAAGAAGGCCTGCAGTCCCGCTCCCGAGAGCCCCGCCAACACTCCCGCCCCGCTGTAGGTGAGCGCCATCGCGAGCACGTAGACGAGCGACAGCGCGAAGGCCCGTGGAGCGCCCGCCCGCGTCTCGTTCCGCTGCTGACCGAGAATGATGGAGGACAGGATCGGCACCATCGGCAGCACGCAAGGGGTGAACGCGAGAAGCAGCCCGAAGAACGCGAACTGCGCCATCACGAAAGGAAGGCTGTCGATTGCGAGCGCGCGCGCGATCCGGTCCTGCGCGGAGAGGAAGCCCTCGCCGGCGCTGCCGCCGGGGGCGAGGGCGGCGCCGCGCCCGTCTCCCGAACCGCTGGCGTCGAGATCGACGGCGAGGGTTCTGGTGATGGGGGGATAGCAGAGCCCCGCGTCCGCGCACCCCTGGTAGGTGACGTCGATGCGCGCCTCGCGCGGCGCCACGGCCTCTGGGCGCACCGCAAGCGCGACTTCGACCTCCCGGTAGTACACCTCCACTTCGCCGAAGTACTCGTCGTGCTTGACCTCGCCTCGCGGCAACGCCGGGGAATCGAGGCGGATGCTCTCGCCGGCGGCGGGAGCGAAGAGGAAGCGTTCGCGATACAGGTAGTAGCCGGGGGCGATGTCGAAACGCACTCTCACTTCTTCGTCGGAGACCGCGTAGGCTCCGGCCACGAACGCGACGTCGGGATGCAGAAAGGTCTCCCGCGGCTCGGCCAATCCGGCCAACCCCGATTTCTCGAGGAGGGTCGAGACGCCGCCGCCCGCCATCCCGGGGGTGGCGCCTGACTCCCCTTCGCCCGCGAACAGGCCTTCGGCCGCACGGCCGGTCGCCCCCGACGCGAGCGCAATCAGCAGTGCGAGCGCCTGGACGCGGCGCCGGAGACGCGTGGATTTAGGCATGTGGAGGGTGCGAGCGCGGAATGCGAAGCCCCGGGAATTATAGTCGCCTGACCCTCAGCCGGAGGGGGACTTGCCGTGCGGCCGGCTCTCCGTCATGTAGGCTGGACCCACCGCGACGAACTCCGCCTTCCTTTGCAGTTCCTTGACGTTGCGCGCGCCGGCATAGGTCATGCCGCTTCGCAGACCACCCATCAGCTCCTCGATGCAGGCCTGCGCACCGCCAGTCACCGGCGCCCAGAAGTCGGTTCCCTCCGGTACCGTGTTGCGCTTGAGCCCGCCGTAGAAGTCGAGCTGGAAATCCTCGCTCGCCTGGCCACGGTACTTCGCTTCGCGCGCCCCCCCGTTGGCGGCGATCGGACGCTTCGCCGCGGCGCTCTCCTCGGTGAGCGCGAAGAGCTTGCCGATCATCACGCTGCTCGCGCCCGCCGCGAGCGCGAGCACGATGTCGCGGCTGCCCCGTATGCCGCCGTCCGCGATGAGCGGCACGCGCAGCTTGTCGGCTACTGCGGCGCAGTCGCGCACCGCGGTGAACTGCGGGACACCGAATCCGGTCACCATGCGGGTGGTGCAGGAGGCCCCCGGGCCGATGCCCACCTTGACCGCGTCCGCGCCCGCATTGACGAGGTCGTGATAGGCCATCGCGGTGCACACGTTGCCGGCGATCACCTGCTTGTCACCGTGCGAGCGCTTGAGCTGCTCCACGAATCGCATCATCTGGTCGGAGTGTCCGTGCGCGATGTCCACGCAGACCCCCACCGCGCCGAGATCGAGGAGCGCCCGGACTCCGTCGATGTCCTTCATGCCGCATGACACGAAGGTGCGGCCTTCGAAGCGGCTCACCCAGCGGCGCTGCCCCGCCTCGTCGCTGAAGCGGTGGAAGATGGGAAGCGTCCCGTTGGCGAGCAGCACTTCGGCGAGATCTTCGCCGATCACGCTGTCCATGTTCGCGGCAACGAGGGGAATGTCGATGCGGCGATCGCGGGTCAACCAGGTCTGAAGGCTGGGCTCGGTACGCGACGGAATGTTGTTGAACTGCGGCACGAGCGCGACTTCGTCGAACGTGTATGTGCGTCGCATGGCAGCATCACCTCACGGCATTGGGCTCGAGGATGCGTTCGGGGGCTCGGTGGACGAGCAAGATATGACACGTAGCCACGTGTGGTCGGGGTGCGAGCCGCGAGAGCTCCGAGTCAGGGCGCGGGACGGCGCCGTGAAGGCCCGTCTGCGCACTCTGATTCGCGAAGGCCCTTGCCCCTGCCGACATCTGCGCGCCCGTGGCTCTCGTGTATCGGGGAAAACATTGCGGTTGGCGTGCGGCCGGGGGCGTCACCCGCGACGGCCGCGGCTACGGGCATGGTTGTACTCATCGCGCACCGGCCCTGCGAGGCGCGGCATCAGGTGGCGCACCTTGGCGCCAGCCGGACGCCCGCACACTATACGCACCTGGAGGCCACCCGCAACGCCCCCGGCGCATTGCACGCCCGCTCCGACCCGGAAGCTGCGCCAAACCCCGGAGCGAAGTGCGCGGAGACCGGGGAGCACGGCTCGATGGGGAGAGAGTCGGGAGCCCTCATCGCATCACTTTCTTCATGATGGCGATCGCGGCATCGATATCCGCACGGGAGACATCGAGGTGGGTCACCACCCGCAGCGTCTCGCCGATGACGCTTATCCAGAGACCGGCCTGCTGGAGCCGGGCTGCGAATTCCGTCAGGGAGCTTGCGCCATCGGAGAGGCGGAAGAGCACGATGTTGGTCTCTACCGCCGCGGTATCGACCTCGATCCCCGGGATCTCGGCGATACCGGACGCGAAGCGGCGGGCGTTCTCGTGGTCCTCAGCGAGACGCTCCACGTTGTGCTCCAGCGCGTAGATGCCCGCCGCGGCGACGATCCCGGCCTGGCGCATCGCCCCGCCCATGCGCTGCTTGCAGCGCCATGCCTCCTCGATGAAGGCGGCGCTGCCCGCGAGGACCGCGCCCACCGGACACCCCAGGCCCTTGCTGAGATCGATCCAGACGCTGTCGAAGGGCGCCGCGAAGCGGCTGGCTTCCACCCCGCTTCCGACCACCGCATTCAACAGACGCGCGCCGTCCATGTGCATGCGCAATCCGTGCTCCGCCGCGACCGCGGCGAGCGAGTCGATCGCCTCGATCGGCCAGATCGTGCCTCCCCCGAGGTTTGCGCTCTGCTCCACCGAAATCAGGCAAGTGCGCGGCGTGTAGCGGTTCCGGGGACGGATCGCCGCGCGGGCCTGCGCCGCGGTGTAGACGCCGGCGATCCCATCCACCGGATACACCGACGCGCCGCTCAAGGCGGCGGGACCGCCGGCCTCGAGGACGACGATGTGCGCGGTGCGGTCCGCTATCACCTCGTCTCCGGGACGGCAGTGGACCTGGATCGCAATCTCGTTGCACATCGTGCCCGAAGGCAGGAACACGGCGGACTCCTTGCCGAGCAGGGCCGCCACCCCTTCGCAGAGCGCGTTGACGCTCGGGTCATCGTGGCGCTGCTCGTCGCCCACCGGCGCCTCGGCCATTGCCCGGCGCATCCGCGGGCCGGGCCGGGTCTGCGTATCGCTGTAGAGATTGATCATCGGCTCGTCTCCGATTCCATCGCTCGCCCGGCCTCGGTCGGTGGGCCGGGTGAGCCGGCGGCGGAGTATCGTGCACGCATGACAGCGCAACAAGGGCGCGTTCCATCAACCCGCAACGCGGCCCCGGCAATGCCCTCGGAACAAGCGATCGCGGGGATCGGATAGCATTGCAAGCTCGCAAGTTGCACCGACTTTCGGCCGCTTCGGGGGCCGGGATGCCGTGGTAGTGGGGCGCACGGACCGTAAGACGCGTAACGGCGAGCATATTGGCGTCCGCAGCAGGAAACTGGTGCACTTTCGGGCAAGCGCCGGTCACCCAGCATCGATCGAGCGGTGGGAACCCATGCACCATGACGCTTTACCCGGGACCGATGCCGCCTTCGACGCCCCGATCCGCCCTGGGGGCGGGCACCCTGATGACGATCTTCGACGCACTCGAGCCGCGGCACTCGCGGCGGGCGCCGTGAACCGCCCCTCCCGCGCGGAACTGGCGTCCCGACCCGCGCGGTGAGCGAAGTCGCGAAGCTGCCCCTCGGCGACGGCGAGAGTCCGGCGACCGTCCACCGCGGCGTCGTGCTCCCGGAGTGGATCGACTACAACGGCCACCTGAACCTCGCCTATTACATGGTCGCCTTCGACCATGGCACGGACGCGTTCTGGGACGCGTTCGGACTCGACGACTCCTATCGCGCCCGCACCGGCACTTCCACCTATGCGCTGGAGAGCCACGTCACCTACCGGCGCGAGCTGCGCGAGGGCGATCCCTTCCGCATCACCACCATGCTGCTCGACTTCGACGCGAAGCGCCTGCACTACTTCCATTGGATGCACCACGATACCGAGGACTACCTCGCGGCGACCAACGAGCTGCTCTTCATCAACGTGGACGTTGCGCGCTCTCGATCGACCGCCTTTACCCCGGACATGCTCGCGACGCTCGACCGGATCCGAAATGCCCACCGACGCGTGGAGGCGCCGCGCGAGGCCGGTCGCATGGGGATCCGGCGGCGCTGAGACTTCCGCGGCGAGAGACGTACCGGACGCGGTGTCATTCCGATTCACGGCTGCGAACGCGCATCCGCCGGCGTTGACGTGGTCGAACGCGAAGCAGGGGCGGGACGGCAATATCCAAGTACGCCCGCGCATCACGGCACCAGCGGCGTCTCCCGCCAGGACTCGCCCGTCCTCGTGAAGGCGCGGCGCTCGTGCACCGGGGTGGCGCCGAGATCGAGGCGTTCCATCCACGCAACCACCAGATCGAGACCACGCACCCCGTCCGGCGGCGGCACCTTCTCCGGGTCCGGAAAGCGCGCCTGCATCCGGCGGTGCCCGGCGACAAGATCCTCCCGGCTCGCAAGCGGAGCGCTCTGGCGCCGCTCGAGCTCGTAGTACCAGTCGAGCAGGCGGGTGCGATAGGGCTTGCGCTTCCAGCTCCGGCGCACGGCATCGACATCGTGCTCCGCCGCGACGCCGCGCAATCGATATTGAAGACGCAGCGTCGAGTAGTAGCACAGCAGCTCGAAGCGCCCCGAAGGGTGCAGTTCGGCCCACTTGGGACTGTGGCGGTTGATGTAGATCTGCACCGCCCGGGAGTCGATCCCCCGCACCACCAGGGTGCGCAGAGCCGGAGCTCCCCGCTCGCCGACGGTGGCGAGCACGCACAGGTCGGCCATCGGATCGCCCTGGCCCGAGGCCCGTTCGCGGTCCGCCGCGAACAACGCCATCGGATCGCCGGCCATGGCCACGGATTCGCTCGACTCAGGCGCGTATCGCGATGTCGAGCCAACGCTCCGCGGTGGCGACCGCGCGGTCACCGGAGCGCAACAGCACCGTGGTGGTGTCCGATTCCACGATCGCCGGCCCCTCTATCGCCTGCCCCGCCGCGAGATCGGAGAAGGCGTACACCGGCGCCGGACACCACCCTCCGAGGTAGATCCGGCGTTCGTCGCGCGGCGGCGCGGGCCGGGTCCCGGTGGCGGAGGGTTCCGCGGGAAGCGCCGGCATCAGCCCGACCGTCGCGACCCGGGCGTTGACCAGGACCGGTTCCTGCTCTTCGAGGCTGTAGGTGTAGAGCTGCTCGTGCCGGGCTTCGAAGGCGTGCTTCAGGCGGGAGAGGAGATCCGGCGCGTCCAGATCGTCCTGCGAAAAAGGCACGTCGATCTCGAATATCTGCTCGCCGTAGCGCATCTCGGCCGAAAGGCGGGACACTATCTCGCCATCGAACCAGCCGGCCATGCGCTCGCGTCCCCGGGACTGCAGGGTCCGGAACAGTTGCCGCACCGTGGCGGCGTCAAGACGGTCGGTCTCGCCGACATGAGAGTGCACCGCCTCGGCCCGCAGATCGGTCGCGAGCATGCCCCACGCGGAAAGCACCGATGCGACCCGCGGCAGCAGCACCCGTTCGAGCCCGAGCATGCGGGCGAGCGCGGTGGCGTGGAGCCCCGCCGCTCCCCCGAATCCGAGGAGACCGAAGCGGCGGGGGTCGACGCCGCGGCGCAGCGTCGCGAGCCGGATGCCCTCCGCCATCTGCGTGTTGACGACCCGGTGAATGCCTTCGGCGGCGCGGAGCGTGTCGATACCGAGCGCCGTCCCGATCTTCGAAAGGACCGACTCCGCCGCATTGCGGTCGAGACGGGTTCCGCCTCCGAGGAAATTGTCGGGGTCGAGATAACCGAGCACCACGCTCGCGTCGGTCACGGTCGCCGCCTCGCCTCCCTGTCCGTAGCACGCGGGCCCCGGCACCGCGCCCGCGCTCTGCGGGCCCACCTGGAGGAGGCCGCCCTCCTCGACCCGGGCAATCGAGCCGCCGCCGGCGCCCAGAGTGACGATGTCGAGGCTCGGCAACGCGATGCGTTCGTTGGCGATGGAGCGCTCCGCGGAGAGCGTCGCCTCGCCGTCGGTGACGAGCGAGATGTCGGTCGAGGTACCGCCCATGTCGAAGGGAATCAGATTCGGCGCCTCGCGCATCGCCGAGACGCGACGCGCACCGGCGACCCCACCGGCCGGACCCGACAACACGGTGGCGGCGGCGATGCGCACCGCTTCGTCCACCGGTGCGACCCCGCCGTGCGAGAGCATGACGAGCAGGGGGCCGTGGAAACCGGCATCGCGAAGGCGCGCCTCGAGCCCCTTCAGATACCCGCGGATGAGCGGGCCGACGTAGGCGTTCACGACGGTGGTGGAGACCCGCTGATACTCCTTGATCTGCGGCAGAACCTCCGACGACAGGCACACGTAGACACCCGGCAGAGCCTGCTCCAGCACTTCCCGGGTGCGGCGCTCGTGGGCGTCGTCACGCCACGCATGCAGGTAGCACACCGCCACGGAGTCGACCCGCGCCCGGACCAGGGCGCGTACCGCGCGGTGAAGCGATTCCTCGTCGAGGGGAGTCTCGATCCGGCCGTCGGCGCGGATGCGCTCTCGCACTCCGAGGCGCAAGTAACGCGGCACGAGCGGCTCCGGGCGGGGAAGACGCAGGTCGTAGCGCGCGGGCTTCAGACCTTCGCGCATTTCCAGCACATCGCGGTGCCCCGCACTCGTCAGCAGCCCCGTCCGCGCGCCCTTGCGTTCGAGCAGGGCGTTGGTGGCGACCGTCATCCCGTGCATGATGCGTTCGGTGCGGGCGAGCAGGCTGCCGACATCAAGGTCCAGGCGATCCGCAAGGCGCCCGAGCGCGTCCATGACCCCGACCGATTGATCCGCCGGCGTGCTCGCCGCCTTGACGAAAGTCACCGTGCCCGCATCGTCGACCGCGATGACATCGGTAAAGGTGCCGCCGACATCAATCCCGATGCGCCAGGAGGATGTCGCGCGTTGAGAGTCAACCATAAAAGGTTACTTTCATTGAAGAATCATCAAAGTCGAGCGCCGTTGTCTGGAGGCGGTCGCCGAGGGTGAATTTCCGGGTTCGGGGAAACTTGTCCACCGCCGGCAGCAGCCAGAGCAGAAAGCAGTAATGCGATTCCAGCGCCGCGCCGGTCAATCGGGCGCGATCCGTTGCGGCCGGCGGCGCCCCTTCCGGTTCAGCCGTTTCCCTCGACATCGTCGCTCCGCCCGGCCGGTTCAGGTTCCGAAAGACCAAGGGGGGGCAAGCCCCCCTTGGAACCCCCCATGGAAGGAGGCTAAGAGGAAAGGACTCAAGGGTCGAGCGTCCGGGCAACACGAAACCCGTCGTCGCAGAACCGGTCGTCGGTGAAGGACCCGCTGCGGCCAGCGGAGCGCTGGAACACCGGTCCGCGGAGCCAGGAACCGCCGCGTATACCGCGGTTGGAACAGTCTCCACTTCGCCATGCGCTGCCGTCCGAAGGAGCCCCTTCGTAGTTTTCGTTCCAGCAGTCCTCCACCCACTCCCAGACATTACCCAGCACATCATGCAAGCCGAAAGCGTTCGCCGTAAAACTCCCCACAGGCGCCGTTTTGGCATAACCGTCGGTGCAAGAGACAGCCCAATCAACACCGCTTGACGAATCCGCACCGTTCGCATTCTGACACTGTCCGCTCTCGCTCTCGCCCCAAAAACGCGCCGTTCTCGTCCCCGCCCGCGCCGCATACTCCCACTCCGCCTCGCTCAACAGACGGTAAGCCATCCCGGTCTTCTTCGAAAGCCAACGCACATAAGCCTGCGCGTCTTCCCAGTTCACACAGACCACCGGGTCGCGGTCCGTCTGGGAGAAGCCCGGATTGCGCCAGCCCCGGCCCGACCTCTCTTTCCATTTACTACTTTCCCAAGTGTTGCAGGAATCCCCCGTCGAATGGCCCGTCGCTGCCATGAAGCGACCAAACTCCCCACGCGTCACCTCATGTTTGCCCACCGCAAAGGGCGACGGGATCGTCACCCGATGCGTCGGACCCTCATCCTTGGAGTGACCCTTCTCGCTCTCCGGCGAGCCCATGGTGAAGCTGCCCGCCGGAACCACCACCATCTCCGGACAGTCCGCACAGTCGCGGAACACCGCGCCCGCACGGTCCGGCGCGGCGGCGCTTCCGGTCTCCGTGGCCGAAGCCGGCGTGGCGTGCGCCTCGCGCTCCGCCTGCACTTCCCGGCCGTGCGCCAGCAGCGCCTCCAGTTGCGCCGCCGTCAACCAGCCCGTAACCGCCTCGCCCTGCGATTCCTGCCAGCCCACGATGCCGTCCCGCGTGCGCCGGCCGAACACGCCGTCGGCCGCGCCCACATCGTGGCCCAGCGCCGCCAGCGCCAGCTGCACCAGCACGCGCTCCAGCGCCGTCATGGCCGGCGACGGCTCCGCGCCCTGCGCCGGCTCCGCCGGGCTGGAGTCCGTCTCGGCCCGCGCAGGCGGCGTAGCCTTCTCCGGTTCGGCCATCTCCGCAGCCTCGACCGGCTTCTCCTCCGCCTTGACGGCCGCCGGCAGCGTCCGCTGGACGAGCCAGACCGCCGCGCGCGCCTGCGCTTCGGCCACCTGCTCCTCGCTCATCTTCTCCGCCAGCGCGTCGCGCTCCGCCGGCGCTTCCGCCTCGCCTCGGCTGGCCGCCAAATTCAGCCAGAGATGCGCCTCCACATAATCCTGCAGCACGCCGACGCCCTCGGCATGGCGGCGTCCCAGTGCCAGCATCGCGCGTCCGTCACCCTCTTCCGCCGCCGTGCGCCAAGCCTCCATGGCCTCGGCCTTCCGGCCCGCCTCCCAGGCCGTGCGGCCCGCCTCGAAATCCGCGCGCGCCGCAAAGCCCACGCTCAACACCAGCGCCACCAGCGCCCATCGCGCCGCACAACGGATCATGCCCGACTCTCCCCTCTCCCCGTGCTGAGGCCCGAAGCTATCACGCCGCCGGCACGACCCGAAAGCCGCTCACCCGCCAGGCCAAGAGCGGCCGAACTTGCGCGACACGAGTGCACCGCGCGGTGCGAGCCCCGGCCGGAACGGAGCGTCAGCGCAGTGCAGAACCTCGCCGAAGGCGGGGGGTTGGCGCTTTGTTGACACCGTCGGGTCGGCGGGATAGCGTGACCGTGCAGTCATGACTGTTACGGAGGCCTGCGATGTACAAACGGTCCAAGTCCATCCTCACCGTCGTGGCGGGGACAATTCTGTCGATGGCCCTGGTCGGCGAGGCATTCGCCGCTTGCACGGGGGGCACCGTGAGTTACGAGGACGCGGCCTGCCTGGACGTCAGGAAGGAAGTCACGGTCAACAAGCCGACGCTCACCAAGCTCTGGCTCACCAACAGTTGCTCCGCCAATGGCAGCCTGCTGGCGAAGATCGACCCTGAGAGGGGTAGCGACAAGGAGGTCACGGTGGGATCCAGCGAGGTCTACCGATTGATCTCCGGCTACGTGAGCGGCATCTACTGCTGCGTCGATCAGAGCAACGGTCTCTGCGAATGACCCCGGGCTGACGCCAATCGCGATTCCGGTCGCGAACGCGAAGTAATTCGCGACACGGGTTCGTGATTGGATCGTAATGCGAGGGTGCGCCATCCTGGCGCCCTCGCCCCGGTTCGGAAAGCGGATCGCCCGCCATCTCCCTCGGTCAGGCGCCAGTCGCCTGGCCGATAAGCGCGTTATTGGCTACTCGGCCTCCAGGGCTTCGATCGGGTCGAGCCGCGCCGCCTGATAGGCGGGCTGGAAGCCGAACAACACCCCGACCCCGGAAGCCGCCGCGATTCCGGATACGACCGCGGGCTCCGAGACGAAGAAGCTCCACTGCGTCAGCTCGCAGATCGCCCAGGTGCTCGTGACTCCGGCCAGCACCCCCAGGGCGCCTCCCGCGAGCGAGAGAATCACGCACTCCACCAGAAACTGGTTCTGGATGTCCTTGCGCCGCGCTCCGAGCGCCCGTCGAATGCCGATCTCCCGGCGCCGTTCGGCCACCGAGACGAGCATGATGTTCATCACCCCGATGCCGCCCACGATCAGCGAGACGCTGCCGATGGCTGCGAGCAACAGGGTCATGAGCTGCATCTGCGACTCCACCTGCTCGATGAGCTGCCTGGCACTCTCGACCTCGAGCTCAAGCTCCGGGGATCGCCCGCGGAACCAGGATTCGATATCGCGCACGACGGACTCGTGCTGGGCGTTTGCGCTGACCCGGGCGATGACGAGGCCGATCTCGGCCTTCGGGCCAAAGCGCTCGGCGGTGGTGATGGGGATGAATATGGAGGTGTTCGCCTCGACGCTGAACGGCAGGGAGTAGCTCTCGGTCGCCGGACGCAGCACCCCGACCACCGTGAAGAGGCGCCCCTCGGCGACGAGGACTTCGCCGATGATTCGGTTGGCGCCCACCCGCCGCATTTCGTCGGCGATCTGCGAACCGACGACGCAGAAGTTCCTGCCCACGTCGAGATCGGAGACGAATCGTCCGCTTTCCATCACGAGCTTGTTGATGCCGAGGAAGGACGCGGTGACGCCTTGCATCCCGCCGCTTCCGACGCTCCGTCCGGCATGACCGAAATTGCCGTGCAGCCTGATTCGGGGCGCGGTCTGCGCGATCGAGGGCAGGGCATCGGCGAGCCGCTTCGCGTCCTCCAACGTGATCCCGGGTCCCGCGGCGCCCGCGTGCGGGTTCTGGATCGTGATGATGTCGGTGCCCAGGGATGCGAAGCGGGCCAGGGACTCCTCGCGCGCGATCTCCCCCAGCGAGACCATCGTGATCACCGAAGCGATTCCGATCACGATGCCGATGAGCGCGAGCGCGGTGCGCAAGCGCGCCCGCGAGAGACTGCGCCGCGCTTCGCGCGTGTTGTTCTTCAGAATCGCATACGCCTTGCCCATCGGAACGCCCCGCGCCGCCTCATCCCCCCGCCGGAGGCGGCGTTTCGACCAGCAGCCCGTCATCGATGCGGGTCTGGCGCGCGCACTGCGCGGCGACCTTCGGGTCATGGGTGATGATCACGATCGTGATCCGATCGTCCGTGTTCAGGCGAATCAGCAGGTCCATCACCTCTCCCGCGGTGGCGGCGTCGAGCGCTCCGGTCGGCTCGTCGGCGAGAACGACCGCGGGCTCCCCGACCAGCGCCCTCGCGATGGCGACCCGCTGCCGCTGCCCCCCCGAGAGCTGGCCCGGCAGACGCTCCGCCCGGTCGCCGATGCCGACCCGCTCCAGCATGGCCAAGGACCGGCGCCGGATCTCGCGGGCGCCGAGCCCCCGATAGACCAGCGACAGGCCGACGTTCTCAACACAGGACAGGTGGGACATCAGGTTGAAGGACTGGAACACGAAGCCCACCTGCCGGTTGCGAAGGGTCGAGAGCTGGTCGTCGTTCATGGACCAGACGTCCTCGCCGCGCAGCCGGTAGGAGCCGGCGTCCGGGCGCCCGAGCAGCCCCACGATGTGCATCAGCGTGGACTTTCCGCTGCCCGACGGGCCCATGATCGAGAGCAGGTCACCCTCGTTCACCTCCAGATCGACGCCCCGCAGCACTTCCACCTCGACCGAGCCGAGTTGGAAGGACTTGCGGATTCCGACGAGCTGAAGCATCCCGGGGCGCTGCGTTCAGGTCTCCGGTGGCGCCACGTCTCAGACTCGAGGCTCCGGCAGCACCACGTCTTCGCCGGCCTCAAGGCCCCCGACGACTTCGACGGCGTGCAGGGTGGTCAGGCCCACTTCGACCTCGCGCTCCTCCACCTCCCCGGTAGTCCCGTCGAGGACGCGCACGACTCGGGCATCGCCACGCACCTCCAGCGCATCGAGCGGGACCATGAGCGCGGCCGGGTTGCGGTAGGTGACGATATCGAGGTGCGCGGACATGCCGGCGCGCAGTTGTCGCCGCCTGGCTTCGTCCACCGGATCAAGGGTCGCGATCACCTCGAACTGCACGGGCCCCTTGGCCACCGACTCGGCGGCCTCCGAAGAGACGTGGCTCACCGTCCCGGAGAGATCGAGGCCGCTGAAGGCGTCGCCCCTCACCGTCACCGGCTGGCCGACCCGCAACTTCGTCACCTCCACCTCGTCGACCCGGGTGACTACCGCCATGCGCGAAAAGTCGGCGATCTGGAAGAGGGTCTTCCCCTTCTTCACCTCTTGCCCGGAGGCAAGCGCCTCCTGGTCACTTCCCACCGGCTGGATCAATCCCGTGATCGGAGCGGCCACCGCGTCCTTGCGAAGACTCGCCTCCAGGGCGCGCAGGCGACTCTCGGCCTTGTCGAGCTCGAGTTTCGCCACCCGCCGGGCCTCGGCTCCGCCTTGGGCGCGCGCGGCCGCGAGGTCCTGCTCGATGGCTTCGAAGTCGAGCAACTGATTCTCGAGATCGACTTCGAGGTCGGCATGCTCCGTCGACGAGATGAGCCCTTCCTTCAGCAGGAAAGCCGATGCCTTGACCTTCTTTCGTTGCCGGTCCAGCGCGATCTTCGCCTTGGTGTACGCGCGCAAGGCCTGTGACACGACCGAACCACTCTCCCAGTTCTCGAGTTCGTTCACGGCGTTCAGGGCTTTCTGATACTCGACCTGGCTCTCCTGGTACTGGAGCTCAAGAGTCGAGGTATCGAACTCGATCAGGCGATCGCCCTCGGCGACCTGCTGCCCGAACTCGAAGTGGATCGCACTGATGTGGCCACCGATCGGGGCGCTCACCACGACCTGGCGCCACGGACTCAGACGGCCGATCAGGGAGACCGTCGACTGAAACTCGCGCGCTTCGACCCTCAGGCTTTGCCGCTGCCGGGGCGCGTGGGCGTCGGCCATCGGAACCAGGACGGAATCCCCCGACCATTCGAGGAACGCCGATGAGCCCCAGCCCCAGGCCCCGGCCCCCACGAACACCGCGATCACGACCACGGTGGCGATCACCCGCGCGACCTGGACCTTCTTCAACATCTGGGTGAGCTCGGCGTTGCCCTTCTCGACCTCTCGGTAGGCCTTCTTGAGTTCGGTGTTCTGTTCCTCCAGGGTCCGGGCCATCCTGACCCGCGTCTCGCGGAGTTCCCGGATCTCGGTGATGTCGCTCAACAGGACGATCATGGCGGCGGAGCCGGCGGCGTCCTCGGCCGTCTCCATGTAGGAAATGGTCATCGTCAAGGAGCGCGCCCGACCCTCCGGGCGCACGACGATGACCCGGCGTCCCTCCATGCCCCGGTTCACCACCGCGTCCAGCACCGACTGGGTGAATTCGTCGAACCCCTCTATCGCGAGGAAAGCCTCCGCGAAGGTCATGCCCACCACCGCATCGGGCTCGATTCCGAACATCCGCGCCGCCGCCGGATTGACGGTCTTGACGATGCCGTCGAGACCGACGATGACCACCCCGTCCAGCAGGTTGCCGAGGATGCTCCGCTCGAACCGGGAGTCCGCGTTCATGGCCCCTCGCCGCGCTCGATCTCGATGCCCCATCGCTCCACAGTGGTACCGAGCGTCCGGTCCAGCGCGCTCAGGGCGTTGAGATAGGCGAGCGTCGCATCCAGCTCGTTGCTCTGCGCGCGCACCAGATCGTCTTCGACCTGGGTCAGGCGGTACGTCGAGGTCAGCCCCTGGGCGAGCTTCTTCTGCTCGAAATCGAGCTTCTGCTCCGCGAGCTCTCTCGACCGTCTGGCCAGCTCGATCCTGCGAAAACCGACCTCGACATCGTGCAGGCCCTGGCGGACCTCGATCCGGATCGCCTGACGCGACTCGGCGAGCGCCATCTCGGCCCGGCGCAGACCGTTCCTCGCTCGCAGGAGCCCGAGCTTCGGCGCGCGGTCCGACAGAGGCACATTCAGGCGCAGGCCGACCTCGTACCCGGTCTCGATGTCACCGCGCCCGCCGGACACCCCGGCGTCGAATTGCAGGTCCCAGAGCAGCCGGTTCTGCGCCACGCGGAGATCGATCTCCGCCGCTTCCAGGACCAGCCGCGCCGCCAGGTGATCGCTGCGACGGGCGAACGCGGTCTCGATGCTTTGCTCGAAGCTCGAATGGAAGGACTCGAACTCGAGATCCTCTACCAGACGAATCCGGGTGCCTTCGTCGATGTCCAGGATATCGACGAGGCGGGCGCGGGCCGATGTGAGCAGGTTCTCGCTCTCGATGAGCGCGAGCTCCCGATCGGCGATTTCCGCCTCGGTCTGAACGATCTCCCGTGCCGCCAGGCGCCCCGCCCGAATCAAGGACTGATTGATCTCCAACTGGTTACGGGCGCGTTCGAGTGAAGCACGGCTGATCCCGATCGCCTGCTGCGCCCGCACCACGGATCGATAGGTACGGATCACCGCGGTGACGACAGCGGCGACCTGGTCGCGCAGGGAGTGAAGGCCGATCTGTTCGGCGAGCCGCGCCTTGCCGAGCGACGCGGTGTCGATGTCCACCCCGAAGCCCCTGAGCAGCGGCTGCGAGAAGACGATCCGATAGGAGCTCGAGGGATCTTCCGCTCCCGTCAGTGGCTCGTCCCAGGACACCCGGAAGGCACCGCCGGTCGGCACCCGCAGCTGCCAGCCCACCGACGCCTCGGCGCTCTCTTCGTCGCGGCTCGCGGCATCGGCTCCCAGGGTCAGGTCGAGCCGCGGGCGATAGTCGTCCTCGGCGAGTTCGAGCTCAAACTGGCGTTCGCCCCGGGTAAGCCGCGCGGCGATGAGACTCCGGCTGTTGCGCACCGCCAGCCGGATCGCCGCCTCCAGGGTCAGCACGCGCTCCGCCGCCGCCTCGGCGGGAGTGATTGCAGGCGTCTCGCCTCTGGCCGGCCCGCACACGGCGCCAAGCAACAGGATGGCGATCAGAACCCGGGGAGGCTTCATGTTGCATCTCTTCCCCACGTCCGATCCAGCCCGCAATCCTCACCGACTTCTCAACTGGCGGACGTCAATGTGCTCGCTGTCGCGGGCCTTCCTTCCTCCTTCAAGCCGCTTCGAAGTGGTGTCGGCTACGTCTTGCGCGTCTTTCGGTCCGTGCGCCCCGCCACCACGGCATCTTGACGCTCTCGCTACGGAAATCGGTGAAATCTGCGGTCCAGCCGCTTGAAAATGGCCGCCCGCCGGCCGAGCGCGGCCCGCCCAACCGCGACTCTAGCGCCAAATCACCGTCGAATGCGAATCCGGGGGGCGCACCGCCACCGAGCGTGGCCGGCGCCTTCGGCCGGTTACGCCCGCGGTGTCGCGATACCGTCTCGTCGATCGCGTTGCCGGGCCTCAGAGCTGCGAAGCGCCGGATCCCCCCAGCCTCCGCCGCCGCCCGAGTGCACCTCGAAGACCGAGCCCGGGGCGACCGGGATCCCTTCCTGCTTGCTGCCGAGCACCCGAGGCGCTGCTCCGGGCTCGCGCAGGATGTAGTGATGGGGTACGCCGCTCTCGCCCCCCAGCATGCCGCGGGCGCCGTGACGTACCCCGTCGCCCGCGGTGTTGGCCACCGCCGGGTCGTCGGTCTCCAGCGTGAAGTCCAGATCGACTCCCGCACCGCCCGCGTAGCGCCCGTCGCCGCCCGAGTCGGGACGGAACTCGTGTCGGGTGAAGAAGATCGGAAAGCGCACCTCGGCCACCTCGACCGAACCGAACTTGAGCCCCCCCGCCGAGTGCCACTCACCGCAGTTGTGCCAGCCATCCCCGCCGGAGGAGGCGCCCGCACCCGGGCGGGCATGGAACATGTGCCAGATGAAGGTGCGGCCGTTGCGGGGGTCGCGTCCCTTGATCGCGATGCGCAGGCGCCTCCCCCAACCGGCCATCGTGCGCTGCGGGCAGGCGCTCGACAGCGCCACGACGATCGCTTCGATGATCTCCTGGGCGCAGTGCGAGGTGGACATCGTCACCGGCGCACCCGGATTCGGGGCGACGATGGTGCCAGGGCGCAGCCGGATCGTCACCGGGCGCATCGCCCCGTCGTTCTTCGCGATCTCGGGGTCCACGAGGAATGAGAGCGCCATGGCGACCGCGGAGCGCGTGTTCGCGTAGGCGGAATTGAGGAAGCTTGCGACTTCCGGATCGGATTCGCGCAGGTCCACCAGGAGGTCGCTGCCGCGCACGGTCACAGTGGCGCGGACCGCGATGTCTTCGTTGCCGCGTCCGTCGTCGTCCAGAAACGCCTCTCCGTGGTAGGTGCCGTCCTTCCACTGCGAGAGGATTGCGCGCACCTGCCTCTCGGTCGCGTCGAGGATCCTTTCCACCGCGGCGTCGAGCACCGGCACTTCGAACTCCTCCGCGAGTGCGCGCAGGCGCCGCTCGCCCAGGTGCACCGAGCCGATCTGAGCGGCGAGGTCGCCCTTGAAGTCTCGGGGATGGCGCACGTTCACCTCGAAGAGTCGCAACAGGTCCTCGCGCAGCCGGCCGCGTTCGTAGAGCCGCACCGGCGGTACGCGCAGCCCCTCCTGCCAGATCTCGCTCGCGGCGGCGTTGTAGGCGCCGTGGGTGGCCCCCCCGATGTCGGAGTGGTGGGCGCGGTTCACCGTCCAGAACACGAGACGCCCGTCCAGGAACACCGGCGCGAATGCGGTGAGGTCGGGAAGGTGGCTGCCGCCGTGGTAGGGGTCGTTGAGCAGGAAGACGTCTCCGGGGTGCACGTCGTCGCCGAAGGCATCACACACCGCCTCGGTAGCCGACGGCAGGGCGCCGACATGCACCGGAATGTGCTCGGCCTGCGCCACGAGGCGCCCGGTGGCCGCGCAGATCGCGGTCGAGAAGTCGCGGCTCGAGTTGAGGATCTGCGAGAAGGAGGTGCGCAGCATCGCCTCCCCCATCTCCTCGACGATACCGCTCAGGCGATGCTGGATGACGGAGACGCTGATCGGGTCGACCTGGGACATGCGTCCTCCTCTTGGCGGCGGAGCAGCATGAAGATTAACCCGTAAATCTCACCGATCTACTGCTGCCAACGCCAATATGCTTGCGGTTGCTCGCCGTACTGCGTCGTGCCGCTTTGACGTCGTGCCGGCTACCCGCTTCGCTGCGCTCTCCTTGGGCCAAGGCTTTCCGGCCGGGCAATCCTTCCCTGGTTTGCACGCTCGCAGAGAAGTCCGCACCACCGGCGCTTCGTCGGTTTCCGGCTCACCGTTGCGCGTCTTTCGGTCCGCGCATCACGATGTTCTGCCGCCCTCGTAACGAGAATCGGTGAAACTTGCGGGCCAAGTGTGTATCCGGGCTCCGGGGGATTCGCCGTGTTCCGTGTGCGTCCTCGTGGACTCCCGTCCGCGCGGGGAGGGCCACGGCTCGCGGCAGGTCGGGCGGGGTGTGTCGGGCGCGCGGTCCGACCCGGCGCCGCGACACGAGCGGCGCCGGATTTGACGCCGCTTCGCGCTTTCGCTCAAGATTCCGCCGCGATTGCGCACGCCCCATGCCCGCCCTTGCGGGCGCCTGCGCCGGGCCCGCGCCCACCCCGAGAGGAGAGACACATGCCGGTCTACCACACGAACCGCCATGCCGAGAGCTACGGCCAGAGCGTCGGCATCCTGCTCCTCGACGCGCACATGCCCTTTCCTCCGGGTGATGTCGCGAACGCCAGCACCTATCGCTATCCGGTGGTCTACCGGATCGTCCCCGGACTCGCGACCGACGTATGCCTCGCCGGCGCCCCGGAGTTCGCGGGCGAGATTGCGGACGCGGCGCGCGAGCTTGCCCGCCAGGGCGTTCGGGGGATCAGCAGCGACTGCGGCTTCATGCTCCAGTATCAGCAGGCGGCGGCGGACGCGGTCGACGTGCCGGTGGCGATGTCGAGTCTGCTCCAGTTGCCCCTCATCGAGAGGAGCGTGGGCCCGGATCGGCCGATCGGCGTGCTCACCGCGAACGCAAACAACTTGACGACGGACTTCCTCGAAGGGGCCGGCATCAGGCCTCGAAACCCGATCATCATCCGCGGCATGCAGGACGAGCCGGAGTTCCATTCCTCCATCCTCGATCCCAAGGGCACGATGGATACCGACCTCATCAACGCGGAGACGGTGGCCAAGGCGCGCGAGATCAAGGAGGAGTACCCCGACCTCGGCGCGATCCTGCTCGAGTGCTCGCTGATGCCCCCCTATGCCGCGGCGGTGCAGCAGGCGGTGGGGGTGCCGGTATTCGACTTCGTGACCCTCATCGACTACATGCAGGCCGGCACCAACCCGCGACGCTATCAGGGCTTCATGTAGCCACACGCACAAGAGGACCCGACGATGCCCGTCTACGAAATGCTTCCGCGCGCGGACGCCTACGGCTACTGCGTCGGCGTCCTGCTCCTCGATGTGCGCCAGCCCTTCGTGCCCGGCGACGTCGGCAACGCCACCAGCTACGACTATCCGGTGCTCTACCGCACCGTGCCCGGCGCAACGCCGGCGCGGGTGTTCGTGGGCGACCCCGAGCTGAACGACGCGGCGGTCGAGACCGCGCGCGAGCTCGAAGCCCAGGGCGTCAAGGGAATCAGCAGCGATTGCGGCTTCTTCGTCAACTTCCAGGACCTGGTGGCGGGCGCGGTCGACGTGCCGGTGTTCCTGTCGAGCCTGCTGCAGGTCCCTCTCGTCTCGTCCTTTCTCGGACGTGACCAGACCCTGGGGGTACTCACCGCCAACAGCCGCGCACTGGGAAACCAGGTCCTCGAGCTCTCCGGCATCTCGTCGGAGCGCGAGCTTGTGATCCGGGGGATGCAGGACAATGCCCATTGGCACGAAGCGTTCACTGACCCGGGCGAGGTCGTGGACACCGACATCATCGAGCGCGAAGTCACCGCCGAGGCGGTGGCGATGAAGGAGTCCTCTCCGCGCCTCGGCGCCATCGTGCTGGAGTGCTCGCTCATGCCCCCCTACGCGAGGGCGGTGCACGAGGCGACGGGGGTGCCGGTCTACGACTTCATGAACCTCATCAACCTCTTCCAGCGCGCCACCCACCAGAAACCCTACCAGGGATACTACTGAGCCGAATTCAGCATGAGTGCGAAATTTACGTCGAAGGTCTTCGAGACCAGGACCATCCACCTCGGCGACACCGAGGAGACCATCGTGCACGGGGGGCGCCATCTCTTCGATCGCCTGCCCCTCGCATTCCAGGGCATCGAGCGGATCGGCGTGATCGGCTGGTCCTCGCAGGGCCCGGCCCAGGCCCGGAACCTGCGCGACTCGCTCGAAGGCAGCGACATCACCGTCAAGGTGGGCCTGCGCGAAGGGTCGTCCTCGATGGCCAAGGCCGCCGAGGCCGGCTTCACCCGCGATAACGGCACGCTCGGCGAGATGTACGAGGTGATCCGGGAAAGCGATCTCGCCCTGCTCCTCATCTCCGACGCGGCGATGGCGGAGAACTACCGGCAGGTCTTCGACGCGCTGCGCCCGGGCTGCACGCTCGGTCTCTCGCACGGCTTTCTGCTCGCGCACCTGCAGAGCATCGGGGAGTACTTTCCTCCCAACATCAACGTCATCGGGGTGTGCCCCAAGGGCATGGGGCCCTCGGTGCGGCGCCTCTACGAGCAGGGCCGGGAGGTCAACGGGGCGGGCATCAACTGCAGCTTCGCGGTCGAGCAGGACATCGACGGGCGCGCCACCGACTACGCGCTCGGCTGGGCGGTGGCGCTCGGCTCACCGTGCACCTTCATGACCACGCTCGAGTCGGAGTACAAGTCCGACATCTTCGGCGAGCGGGGAATCCTGCTCGGCGCGGTGCACGGCATCGCGGAGAACCTCTACCGGCGACTCGTCGACAAGGGGATGTCGCACGACGAGGCATTTCTCAACTCCGCCCAGTCCATCACCGGACCGATCAGCAAGACCATCTCGCGCAGCGGCCTCAAGGCGGTGTACGAGGAGCTGAGCGACGAGGAGAAGGCCACCTTCCGCAAGACCTATTGCGCCGCCTACCACCCCGCCAAGGACATCCTGATGGAGATCTACGATGACGTCGCCTGCGGCAACGAGGTGCGCAGCGTCATCAACGCCACGAAGCGCCACGGGGAGTATCCGATGGGCAAGATCGACGGCACCGAGATGTGGCAGACCGGGGTCCGGGTGCGCGCCGACACCGAGCGCAACTACGCGCCCATCCACGCGGAGACCGCGGCGGTCTACATGGCGACCATGATGGCCCAGGTCGACGTGCTCGTGGAACGGGGCCATCCCTACTCCGAGATCGCGAACGAGTCGATCATCGAGGCGGTCGACTCCCTGAACCCCTACATGGACTACAAGGGCGTATCGTTCATGGTCGACAACTGCTCGACCACCGCCCGCCTCGGAGCCCGCAAGTGGGCGCCGCGCTTCGACTACATCATCGCTCAGCAGGCATTCACCGCAGTCGACGACGGCGAAGTGGACAACGAGAGCCTCTTCGAGGAGTTCGAGCAGAGCCCGATCCACGAGGTACTGGCGGTCTGCGCCGAGCTAAGACCCGCGGTCGACATATCGGTCTTCGGGTGAAGCGGCCAGGGGCCCAGAGAGTCGGGTGGAGCCCGGGCGCGGGACGAGGCGCCGCCCCATCAGCCCCTCATCCGTGAACTCTGATCCAGGATGATGAAGACGCGTCGTGACTGGTCGATCCCCGTTCGCGCGGGGACGGCGGAGCCGGGACCAGGCCTGGCTCCGCGTCGTCCGCGTGGATTGAGCGCGAGTCCACGAGACTCGTTTCGATCCGGCCGGGTCTGGCGGTGACCGCGAAGACCAGACTGCGGGACACCTGGGCGGCGGGCAAGGCCGCGATCAACGGGTGGCTGGCGGTGCCGAGCCCGGTCGTCGCCGAACTCACCGCGCAGGCGGACTTCGACTCCGTGACCGTGGATCTCCAGCACGGCCTGGTCGACTATCAGGCCGCCCTTGCCATGCTCCAGGCAATGTCGGCCTCCGACGCCACTCCGATGGCGCGCGCACCGTGGCTCGAGCCCGGAATCATCATGAAGCTGCTCGATGCCGGTGCGCTCGGCATCGTTTGTCCCATGATCAACACCCCGGAGGACGCCGAGAACCTCGTGCGTTACACCCGCTACGCGCCGCGCGGCGTGCGCAGCTTCGGGCCGACGCGCTCCGCCAGCGTGTACGGCGCGCAGTACTGGAGGCAGACCAACGATAGCGTGGTCACCCTCGCGATGATCGAGACCGCGCAGGCGATGGACAACCTCGACGCGATCGTGGCAACCCCCGACTTGAGCGGGGTCTACATCGGACCGAGCGACCTCTCCCTCTCGCTGGGCCATACGCCGAAGCTCGATCACGACGAGCCGGCGGTGCTCGCCGCCATCCATCGCATCCGCGAAGCGGCGCATCGCGCCGGCATCAAGGCCGGCATCCACTGCCTCTCGCCCTCCTATGCACGCACCATGATCGACGCGGGCTTCGACCTGGTGACGGTGGGCAGCGATATCCGCATCTACGTCGCCGCGTTGCACGACGCGGTGGCCGCGATGCGAGGGTGAAGGCGCCGGCCGCCGGGACTCGCCGCACCCCGCGCTGCCCACGGCCCCGGATGGGAACGAGTGCACCGGCGTCGCAAAGCGGCAATCCGTGCCCGTTGCAGCTTTGGAGAGCTTGAAAACGCCCCGGACACCGCCATGTAGCGCGCGATGAGCAACCAGGAAGCCAAGTTCCGTCTGGGAGAGGTGGTCCGCCACCGCCTGTACCCGTTCCGCGGCGTGATCTTCGACGTGGACCCCGAGTTCTCTAGCTCACAGGAGTGGTGGCTCTCCATTCCCGAGGACGTGCGCCCGAGAAAGGACCAGCCCTTCTATCACCTGCTCGCCGAGAACGAGGCGACCACCTACGTCGCCTACGTCTCGGAGCAGAACCTGCTGAGCGACGCGAGCGGACCGGTAAACCATCCCCAGGTGCCGGAACTCTTCGGGGACTACCGGGAAGGTTTCTACGCGGTTCCGGACCGGCGCCTGAATTGAACTGACACTGCGCGCCGTCGCTGCCGCAAACACTGTCCCCGGCAAAGGAGGCAGTGGAAATCCACCGGCTCAGGCGAGGAGCGCGCTCAGGCCGTCGAGGAGGGGGAGCACCTCGTCGCGTCCCTTGGAGGGCAGGCTGAGGATCGCGCGATCCACTCCCGCCTCGCGGTAGCTTTCCAGGCTCTGCGCGTTCGCGGGCGCACCGAATACCGACACGTTCAAAGTCGTGGCGTCACGCTCCGCCCCCTCGGCAAAGCGCCGCAGGCGCGCCATCTCCACCGGCGCATCAAAGCCGGTACGAGCCCGCGGCATCCAGCCGTCCAGATGCCGGACGATGCGCCGCAGGCTGTGGTCGCTCTCGCCGCCGAGCAGGATCGGCGGGTGCGGCCGCTGCACCGGCTTCGGCCACGACCAGATCGGCTCGAAGTCGACGAAGTCCCCGTGGTACTCGGGCTCGTCCGCGGTCCATATCGTCTTGATCGCAAGCGCCCGGTCCATCATCACCCGGAAGCGGTCCTTGAACACCGTGCCGTGGTGCTCCATCTCCTCCGCGTTCCACCCCGCCCCGATCCCGAGCTCGAAGCGGCCCCCCGAGAGCAGGTCGAGGGTGGCCGACTCCTTGGCGGTCAGGATCGGGTCGCGCTCGGTGAGCAGGGCAATACCGGTACCCAGCCGAAGCCGGGTAGTGACCGCGGCCGCCGCCGCGAGCCCCACGAAGGGGTCGAGCGTGTGCCAGTACTCGCGCGGCAGCTCGGCCCCACCCGGCCAGGGGCTGCGCCGGCTCGCCGGGATGTGGGTGTGCTCGGGAACGAAGAGCGACTCGAAACCCCTCGCCTCGGCCTCGCGGGCGAGCTCGTCGATGCGGATGCTGTAGTCGGTCGGAAAGATCGTGATGCCGATGTCCATGAGGCGGGGCTCCGATGGGTTGGGGGGTGTGCGATGCCGAGCGGGCGACTCGAACCCCGGCATCGCGAAGGTGCGCCGGGAGGATACCGACACCGTCCGTACGGTCAATCGCGCTCGCGGGTTGCGACTGCAGCAGACGGGGGCCGGCGGGGTAGCCGCCAGTCGCCGGAAGGGCGAGAGTCGTCAGGCCGGCGCGATGCCGGCGTGACGCCGCGTCAGAAGTTCAGTCGCAAGTCCATTCCGATGCGGGTGTCGGGCTCCCCGCCGGCGCGGTACCGGGTGTCAAGCGACACCTGGTGTTACGCAAGTCTCAGGGGGCGCGGTAAAGCGGTGGAGGGTCCGGCCGCCGACGGGGCGGGCGGGCCGGGCAAGCGTGGCACAATGTCCCGGAGCAGGCCGAAAGCGTTTCTCTCTCCCTGAACCGTCCCCTTCCGGACCAGGCCGAATGCCCGACTACCCCCGCATTCCCTACGGCATTGCCGACTTTCGCCGTATTCGCCGCGACGGCGAGCTGTACGTGGACAAAACCCGCTTCGTGCGTGCACTCGAAGAGGTCCGCTACGCGGTGCTCATCCGCCCCCGGCGCATCGGCAAATCGTGCTGGATCTCGCTGCTGGAGCACTACTACGACCGCCGCTTCGCCGGGCACTTCGACGCGCTGTTCGCCGGCACCGACATCGGGCGCAATCCCACCGAGGAGCGCAGTCGCTACGTCACCCTGCGCTTCGATTTCTCGGAGTTCAGGAATGCACCCGAGGTCCTGGAGGCGAGCTTCGAGGAGCACTGCGCGCGCGAGATCCGGCTCACCACCGAGCGCCATCCGGACCTGTTCTCGAAGGAGGCGGCCCGGGCCATCCTCGCCCCGTCCTCGGTCAACGGCAAGCTGGGCGAGCTGTTCGCGCATACCGCCGCACACGATATCGCCCTGTACTGCCTGATCGACGAGTACGACAACTTCGCCAACACCGTTCTGGCGATGCACGGGGAGGAGGCGTACCACGCGTTCACCCACGGCAGCGGTTTCTACCGCAGCTTCTTCGCCACGCTGAAGGCGGGGACGGCCAAGGGCGGTCTGAGCCGGCTGTTCATCACCGGAGTGTCGCCCATCACGCTGGACGACGTGACGAGCGGGTTCAACATCGGCGAGAACATCAGCCTGGATGCGCGCTTCAACGAGATGCTGGGCCTGACCGAGGCGGAGGTGCGCGAGGTGCTGGAGCGCTACCGCGCCCTCGGCGCGTTCGGGCAGGACGTGGACGAGGCGCTCGACGTGATGCGCCACTGGTACGACGGCTACCGCTTCGCAAGGAGAGCGCAGACCACCCTCTACAACACCGACATGGTGCTGTACTACCTCAAGCAGTCGGTGCAGCTCGGGAGCATGCCGGACAATCTCATCGACGTGAACGTGCGCATCGACTACACGAAGCTGCGTCATCTGCTGGTGGTGGGTCGGCGGCTCAACGGCAGCTTCGACCTGCTGCGTCATCTGACCGGGGAGGAGAGCACGCGGGCCACGCTCCAGGCGAGCTTTCCGCTGGAACGACTCGCCGAGCGGGACAACTTCCTGTCACTGCTGTACTACTTCGGGCTGCTCGGCATCCGCGAGGCGGTGGGGAGCCGGACGGTGCTGGGCATCCCGAACCAGACGGTGCGCGAGCTGCTGTACGGATTCCTGCGCGATGCGTATCAGGACATGCGGTTGTTCACGCTCGATGCGCACCGGCTGCTGCCCCGGCTCGATGCGATGGCGATGGAGGGCGAGTGGTCGGCGGTATTCGAGCACATTGCCGAGCGCATCGAGGCGCACACCGGGATTCGGGACTACATCGCGGGCGAGAAAGTGCTGCAGGGGTTTCTGGCCGCGTACCTGAGCCTGGGCGAGCAGCTTGTGCTGCGCTCGGAGGTGGAGTGTGCGAAGGGATATGCGGACCTGGTGCTGGAGCCGGACGTGGTGCGCTTTCCCGAGACACGCTACGGGTACGTGGTGGAACTCAAGTACCTACGGCGCGCGGAGGCGGTGGATGCAGCGCGCATCGAGGCGCTGCGCGAGGAGGCGGCGGCGCAGCTCCGGCGCTACCTCGGCGACGCGCGCTTCGCGCGCCACGCCCCAGCGGTGCGCTTCATCGGGGTGGTGCTGATATTCCACGGCTGGGAGCTCGTGCACCGCGAGGCGGTGGAGGTCGAGACGCGGTAGTGCCGCTAACGAACCTGAACTGAGTGCACCCAAAGGCCCCGGGTTGCGGCCCGGGCGCAGGTGATATCTGATGTCCGGTCGTCAGGGCGAAGGAGAAGCGCGATGCCTTCCCACTATCCCATCGATCCCGGCCGTATCGACCTCGCACGGGAGTTCAGGGCCAATCCCTTCGGGCCGCACCGCCCCGAACTCCAGCGCATCGTGACCCGGATGCGCTGGACCGAGACAGAGGGCCGCCACGTGCTCGTCACCCGCATCCCGCACCGGGAGTGGGTACTCGGCCGGCTCTCGGGACGTCGCGGCGTCGACCTCGAACTCCTCGAGGATCAGGTGTTCACGTCGCGCGCCGAGGCCGAGTGGACGGTGTTCAAGCTGCGCTGGCAGGCGATCACCGGCCAGACGCTCGACATCGACTGAGTGGGGGGCGGCATGATGGAGAAGAAGATCGTCGGCTACGCCGATCAGATAAGTGTCGCCCCGGGCGAGCGCATCCGATTCATGGTGAGCTGCGAGCCCGACGTGTCGAGCTACCGCGCGCAATTCGTGCGGCTGCTTTCCGGAGACACCCAGCCTGCGGGACCCGGCTATCGTGACGCGCCGGTACCGGGCGCGCCGAGCGGCGAGTATCCGGGCCGACGCCAGGCGGTTCATCCGGGCTCCTTCGGCGTCGTGGCGCACCATCCGCTCTTCGAGGATCTCACGCACCTGTCCCTGCAGGTGAGCGTCTACCCGACTCTGCCCGAAGCCCGGCGCGCCTGCGTGCTCTCGAAGACGGACTCCACGCTCGGCGCGGGATTCGCGCTGTGGTGCGATCCGCGGCGGGGCATGGTGCTGGCGCTCGGCGACGGCGCCGGGGGATTCCACGAAGTGGCGGTGGGCCACCCCCTGGTGGCGAGGGAGTGGTACCTCGTGCAGGCAACCTACGACGCCGGCAGCGGCGAGGCGCGAGTGAGCCAGCGCCTGCTCGAGTCCTACGCGCGCGACGCTTCGAGCGGCACGGCGCGGGCGAGCCTCGGGGCGGCGGTAACGCTGGGTTGCGACGCTCCGCTCGTCGTCGCCGCCCACTCCCGGGAACGGAGCCGGCGGGGGCGCCCCGTACCCGAGCTCGTCTTCAACGGGCGTATCGAGCGCCCGGTCGTCGCGAGCCGCCCCTTCTCCGATGCGGAGTTCGAAACCCTGCGCCATGGTCCCCTGCCGGGCGCCCTTCGCCCTTCGATCTGCGTGGCCCTGGACTTCTCCCGGGAGATTCACGGCGACGCCATGGTCGACATTTCCCCCAACCGCCTCCACGGCGAGCTCGTCAACCTGCCGATCCGCGCGGTGCGCGGCTCGAACTGGACCGGGGAAGAGATGAACTATCGCCACGCCCCGGAACAGTACGCCGCCGTTCACTTCCTGGAGGACTCCCTCTACGACTGCGAGTGGGAAGCGGACTTCGAGCTCGTCGTGCCCGAGGATGCCCGCAGCGGCTTCCATGCCGCGAAGCTCACGAGCGGCGACCAGGAGGATCACATCCCCTTCTTCGTGCGCCCGCCGCGCGGCCAGGCGACGGCTCCGCTCCTGCTGCTGGCGCCTACCGCAAGCTACATGGCCTACGCCAACTGGCGTTCCGGCATGGAGAGCGACCAAGGGGAGCTCGACTACAACCGTCTCACCGAGATCCATCCCGAGGAACGCTACCTCAACCTGCACCCGGAGCTCGGCAATTCGATGTACGACCACCACGCGGACGGTACCGGGGTGTGTTACTCGTCCCGTCTTCGTCCCATCCTCAACTTCAGACCCAAGCACGGCTCCCTCTGGCAGCTCTCCGCCGACATGCACCTGGTCGACTGGCTGGAGAGCAACGCGATTGCCTACGATGTGCTGACCGACGAGGACCTGCACGCGGAAGGCGTGGAGTGCCTGCGGCGCTACCGCTGCGTCATGACTTGCACGCATCCCGAGTACTACTCCACCGCGATGTGGAACGGGCTCCACGCCTATACCCAGGAGGGGGGGCGCCTCATGTACCTCGGCGGCAACGGCTTCTACTGGCGGGTCGCCTTCCGCGACGACAAGCCGGGGGTGATGGAGATGCGCCGGGCCGAGGACGGATCACGCTCCTGGATTGCCGAGCCGGGCGAGTACTACATGTCCTTCACCGGCGAGCTTGGCGGCATGTGGTGGCGTTGCGGCCGCGCCCCCCAGTACCTGGTCGGCAACGGCTTCATCGCCCAGGGCTTCGACTTCTCATCGTACTACCGGCGCAACCCCGACAGCTTCGACCCGCGCGCCGAATTCGTCTTCGCGGGGGTCGCCTCCGACGAGCTCATCGGAAACTTCGGGCTGATCGGCGGCGGCGCCGCCGGCATCGAGCTCGATTCCTGCAACCGCAAGTACGGCACCCCGCCGCACGCGCTCAACCTCGCATCCTCGGAGAATCACACCGACTCCTACCTGCACGTCAACGAAGACATCGGACACATGTACCTTCCCATCGGCGGCCTGGACGACCCCGCGGTGCGCGCGGACATGGTGTTCTTCGAGACGCCGAACGGCGGGGCGGTGTTCTCCACCGGATCGATCGGCTGGTGCTCCGCCCTCTACCACCAGCGCTACGACAACAACGTCTCCCGAATCACCCGCAACGTGCTGGACCGCTTCCTGGACACGACGCCCTTCGACGGCGGCCTCTGAGCGCGGTCTGGACCGGAGAACAGTAGGATGGGGGTGGCCTGCAGAGCCCGGGCGCCTTGTTCGCGATACGCAGCGCGCCAGCGGCGCACGCTTTGGCGATCAACTTTCAGCTCCGCGGCCACTTCAACCGGTTGATAGCCGTCCTTTAACATTTCAATAGCACGTTCACGGCGACATTGCAGCGTTTCGGGACTTCCGGAAGGTCTCATGGCCCACCTCCCGCCGAAAGAACAGGGCATTGTTTACGCAGTGTTTAATAACAGGTTCGGATTTTGTACAGGAGATAACCATGTGCAAGCCAAGCGTAGCGGTATTTGTCATCATTACTCTTCTGCAAACGGGTGCAGCTTTGGCAACCGATCCCGCCTACTGGTCTGCAAGGTACGGCGGATGGAGCAGAGAACCCTCCTGCGAACACAACAACTTCGGAGAGTTCTGCAGAGCATTGACAGTCGGGAAAAACCGACAAAATCAGGAAGTCGCATTTATAGCGTATGTCTGTAATGCACAAGACTATCAGCGTCAGGGGATTGTCCTTTCCTTCTGGACGACCTCAAGGGTGAAAACTGGTCCCTACACTCTAAGTGTCCGATGGGACGCCGGTCGTGAGGAATCACTTGAAACCCTGATTGAGGTCAGTCACATGGGGGCCAAGCGTTTGTATGTTACAAACGTACATGATGTGAAGCGCTTTCTCTCAAAAGTGAAGGTTCATGATCTCATCGAGGTAGTGCTACCCATGAGCAGAACCCACGGACGTCCTATTAAAGTAAAATTCCCAATGAAGAACGCCATAATATCCATGGAGGAAGCAGCAAGATTATGTGGAGTCGAAGCGCATGTATACTTTAGGACTACATTAGACGCCGCTGTCGATTAGCAAGCTGACAAAAAAATGAAGTTGATCCGTTCTGGTGGACACTTGGACACTGTGCGAAGGTGATGTTCCGATGTCGAGGTCACATGTCCCGTACGCCCCCTCGCATCGTCAACCAGGGAACCAGGAATTGACAGATGTTTGCGCACGCCGGTGGGGGTTGTGGCGTACTCACTCCATCGATACCCCTTCCCGGAAGCGTGCCGCGAGCACCCGGGACTGAACCCGGGCGGTGGCCGCCACCACGGCGATCGTGACCAGCGCCATCGTCCCGATCGCCCAGAAGATGGCGATCGGTTCCGCGTGATCGAGAATCCAGCCGTAGAGCACAGGCGCCACCACCGCCCCCGCGCTGAGGCCGATGGTGACGAACCCGAATGCCTTGCCGGTCTCCGCCACCGTCACCATGGAGCGGATCAGCATGTCGCGCGCGGGGTTCACCGCCCCGACGAAGAAACCGGCGACCGCGAAGAGGCCGACCACTATCGCCAGTCGCGGGGTGGCGATCGCGATGGCAAGCGCGGCCACGGCAAGTACTCCGAAGCACACCACGACAAAGGTGTGGTGATGCGAGGTCCGGTCGCTCATCCACCCGGAGAGCATGACTCCGACCGGAGCGGCGAAGAGGTAGGCGCTGACCGCCGCCCCCGCTTCGGCCAGGGGCAGCTCGAAATGCAGATGCAGCGCGGTGATCCCGTACCCGGTCATGCCCGCGCTGGTGATGGCGATCGCCGCGTAGAAGGCGAAGCCGACCAGCATCGGAGCGCTCGACAGGAGCGCAATGCCGTCGGACACCGATCTTCCCGGATGGTGGACCGCGCTCTCCTCGCCCGCGCGAAGGAGATTCCGGTTGAGGTACATCACGGCGCCGAGCGCCACGCCACCCGCACCGCAGGCCAGCAGGGCCTCGCGCCACCCGAGCCACTCGGAGAGCGCGATGACGGTCACCGGCGCGGCGGCGAACCCGAGATGACCGGCGAAGGTGTGCACCGAGAAGGCCCGCCCCATTCGTTCGGGATCCACCGTCTTGTTGAGGATGGCGTAGTCGGAAGGATGAATCACCGAGTCGCCGAGGCCGAAGAGCACCATGAGCACCAGCAACGCCTCGTAGGTGGCGAAGACCCCGACCCCGATGATGCACAGGCCGCTCAGCACCAGCCCGGCCGCGAGGAAGGGGCGCGCTCCGTAGCGATCGACCAGAAAGCCGATCGGGGTCTGCACCAACGCGCTCGTCACCGCCATCACCGACAGGGCGAGACCGAGCTGCGTATAGCGGACGTCGAACGCCTCCGCGAGTACGGGGAAGAGCGGCGGCAGAACGAGAAAATAGAAGTGGCTCGTGAAGTGCCCCAGACCGACCAGCCCCACCACCTTGCGGTCCGAGGGCGCGAGATAAAAAGGAGCGCGCCTTCCCATTCAAGTCTTCCGGCGCGGGGCCTTCGTCAGAAGATCGCGTAAGGTCTCAACCGGAGTCGCCGACCGGGACCGGCTTGTAGGCGATGCACTCGATCTCGACCCTGACGTCGACGAGAAAGTCGCTCACCAGCGCGGACCGCGCCGGCGGCCCTTCGGGGAAGTACTCGCCATAGACCGCGTTGAAGCCGGGAAAATCCGCGCGCTCCTTGAGCCAGACCATGGACTTCACCACATCGGAGAAGGTACAGCCGGCTTGCGCGAGGGTCTCGCCGATCTGCTCGATCGCCGCGCGCGTCTGCTCTTCGATGGTGCCGGTGGTCATCGGCGCGCCGTCCCGCATCGGGACCTGGCCGGTCAGGAACACCAGATCCCCGGCCCGCACCGCCCGCGACAACGAGAGTCGGCGCCCGCCGATCTCGAGCGGGCCGCCGATTATCTCCTTGGTCTTCCGATTCATGTTGCCTCCTCTCTCGATACCGTGAAGCGGGCCCGAACATCTCGCGGCGTCCCGCAGTCCGGGCGCGATGCCTACCCATCCGCGGCCGCACGGTGCGACAATCCGGCTCCTTCGAGACCACGAGAGACCGGGCCTTGACGATCGGAAGCGTAGCCGCACCGCGACTGCCCGGCCAAGTACCGAGGCGTGCCGACGTCGTCGCAAGCGACGAAGCGCATGCCGGCGCCCACCTCGTATCCGTGTGGGGCCGGGGCGGGCGCCCGTCGAACTCCGGAGCACCCGCATGCCGCCTCTGATCTTCTTTTCCCGTCGCATCCGGGAGACTCCCTTCGAGAAGCGGGTCCTGGAACAGGGCGCCAAGGCCTTCACCGTCTACAACCAGATGACGCTCGCCAGCGTCTTTCGGTCTCCGGAAGAAGACTACTGGCACCTGCGCAAGCACGTGCAGCTCTGGGACGTTGCCTGCGAAAGGCAGGTGGAGGTGCGCGGGCCGGATGCGCTGCGCCTGGTGGAGCTCGCCACCCCCCGCGACATCTCCGCGTGCCGGATCGGCCAATGCGTCTACGCACCGCTGTGCGACGAGACCGGTGGCATCATCAACGATCCGCTGATTCTGCGTCTGGCCGAGAACCGCTTCTGGGTGTCCATCGCGGATTCCGGCGTGCTGCTGTGGCTCAAGGGACTGGCCGTCGGGCGCGGCTTCGACGTCGAGGTATTCGAACCCGACGTGAACATCTGTGCGCTGCAGGGACCCAAGGCGGACGCGGTGCTGCAGCCGCTCCTCGATTCGGACCCGCGCGACATCCGCTTCTTCCGGTTCATCGAGACCCGGATCGCAGGCGCCCCGGTGGTGGTCGCACGCTCGGGCTGGAGCGGACAGGGCGGCTTCGAGATCTACCTCGAGGACTCGACTCGCGCCCTGGATCTCTGGGACGCGATCTGGGAGTCCGGCAAAGCGCATCAGCTCCGGGCCGGCGGCCCCAACCTGATCGAGCGCATCGAAACCGGACTCCTTTCCTACGGCAACGACATGACGCTCGCCAACAACATCTTCGAATGCGGGCTCGATCGCTTCGTGAAGCTCGGCAAGGAGGCGGAGTACCTGTCCCGCCACGCGCTCGATCGCATCGCCCGCAACGGCGTGGGCGCGAAGCTCGTGAAACTCGAGATCGAAGGCGGGCCGGCGGCGCTTCGCAGCACCTGGCCGGTGGTCGCGGACGGCGTCGAGACGGGCTTCGTCACCAGCGCGGCGTGGTCGCCTCGATTCGAGAAAATCGTCTCCAACGCGATGGTGAAGGTCGAGCACGCGGAGCCGGGCGGCCGATTGACCGTCCACCCGCAAGGAGAGTCCCGCCCCCGCGCCGCGACAGTGGTCGCGGGCTGGGAACGATAGTCCCTCCGACGCACGCGGGATGGACAGCGCGCGAGCGCGAGGAGCGAGCACCATGAGCCGCCACATCGTCTGTCTGAGCTTCGACTTCGACGCCATGTCGGGGTTCATCGCCTCGGGCATGACCACGCCGACCCCGATCTCCCGAGGGGAATTCGGTGCGGTCGGCGCGCTGCGCATCCTTGACTTGCTGAAGAGCCGAGGCATTCCGGCCTCGTGGTTCATCCCCGGCGTTACCATCGGGACCTACCCGGAAGTCTGCGAGCGGGTCGCGTCCGCCGGACACGAGGTGGGGCATCACGGATGGACCCACGTGGCCCCGGCGAAGATGAGCCGCCAGCAGGAGCACGATGGCCTCGTGCGGGCCAACGAGGCGATCGAAGCGCTCGCCGGGCGCAAGGCGCGTGGCTACCGTTCACCGTCCTGGGACTTGAGCGCCCACACCGTCGATCTGCTGCTCGCGGAGGGTTTCGTCTACGACAGCAGCATGATGGGTCATGACTACCTGCCCTACCGCGCGCGCACCGGGGATATCGTTACGCTCGAGGAAGCGGTCGAGTTCGGCGAGGAGAGCGCGCTCGTCGAGATGCCGGTGAGCTGGAGCCTCGACGACTATCCGCACTTCGAATACGCCCGCCATCCCAGCGGCACGCAGCCGGGGCTCAAGGCGGGAAGCGCGGTGCTCGAGAACTGGATCGCGGACTATCGCTACATGAAGCGGGAATGCGAGTGGGGGGTGGCGACCTACACCTTCCATCCGATGGTCACGGGACGCGGCCACCGGATGCTGGTGCTGGAGCAGCTCATCGATACCCTGGCGCGCGAGGGGGCGGAGTTCATGACGGTGGAGGCGGCGGCCGCGGAGTTCGTGGCGCGGGGCGGCTGAGACGCTCTCGGGAGCGCTCGGCGGCGCACGACATCGGCGCCCCCGCCCGGACAACAGGGCAGTCACTTCCGCCTTCGCAGACCCCGCAGCGCGAAAGGGAATCCTCCGGAGCGCTTTCACCTCGCAGCGGCGTGCGTTCGATGATGAACACCGCCACCCCCGAGTACCCGGGCGGGCGAGAGATGGCGGGGGCCAACCAGAATGCTTCACCGTTTTTCGGCCGCTTCGGGCGCCAAGATGCCGTGATAGTGAGGCGCAGGGACCGAACGACGCGCAACGGCGAGCCGGAAACAGGCGAAGCGCCGGTGGCGCTTCGCCCCGGAGAGATAGCGCACAAATTTCGTGCCTTGCGCACTGCGCTCGTGTAGGCTTTGCGCCCAACGGATCGCAACGAAGCGATAGCCCGCAAACGCTCGACTGAGCAATGGACGTCAGACGGCCGATCTGGCTGCAACGTTTCCAGGCGCCGGGCGCCCGGACGCTGGCGACTCTCTATTCCGTCGAGTCCTTCACCCGCGCCTGCGTCGTCTCGCTCATCCCCATCGAAGCGCTGCGCCTGCTGGGCAACGCCCAGAACGTCAGCGTGCTGTGGTTCTTCGTCAGCCTCGCGGGCCTCGGCGCCACGCTCACGGTGCCCTGGCTGGTGCGCAAGCTCGCCCGCCGATGGGTGTACACCCTCGGCGCGCTGATGCTGGCGGGCGCGACCATCTCGATGATGGGCGGCACCCTTCCCTTCCTGGCCCTCGGGCTCGTGCTGCGGGTCGGTGCGGTGGTGATGATGACGGTGTGCCTCAGCCTCTACATCCTCGACCATGTGTCGCGCACCGAGTACACGCGCGCGGAGCCGCTGCGCCTGATGTACGCGGGAGTGGCCTGGATGACCGGACCGGTGCTCGGTGCGTGGCTTGCCGAAACGGTGGGGATATGGGCCACCTACGCGCTCAGCAGTGCCTCCGCCGTTGTCTGCCTCGCCTATTTCTGGCATCTGCGCCTGCGCGACACCGAGACGCTGACGGTATTCCAGGGGCGCTCTCCGAATCCGCTCCAGCACTTTGCACGCTTCTTGCAGCAACCACGTCTCGTTTTCGCCTGGGTAGTGGCGACCGGGCGCTATGTCTGGTGGGTGATGTTCTTCGTGTACGTGCCCATCTACGTGGTGGAGGCGGGATACAGCACGGTCGTCGCCGGCGCGCTCCTCTCCGCCGGTACCGGCTTTCTGCTCTTGTTGCCCCTCTTCGGACGCGTCGTGCGGCGCTTCGGGATTCGCACCGTTCTGCGAGGGGGGTTCCTGTTCGCCGGCGTCCTTACCGCGAGCGCCGCGTTGCTTGCGGAATGGCCCGTGCTTGCCATATCCGCGCTCATGGCCTCGACGCTTGCCATGATCTCGCTCGACGCGGTGGCCAACCTTCCCTTCATGCTCCTGGTTCGCCGGGGAGAGCGCACCGAGATGACCACCGTGTACTCCACCTACCGGGACTGCGGTGAGATCTGCGCTCCGGCATTCTTCAGCGTGGTGCTCCTGTTTGCCGCCCTGCCCGCGGTGTTCGCCGCCTCCGGAGCGCTGATGCTCGCCCTGAGCCTGCTCTCGCGCACCGTGCATCCCCGCCTCGGGCGCTCGGAACCCCATCCCGGAGATCGAGTTCCGGCACGCGAACCCGCGCCGCCCTGAGCAGAGCCGGGGCACACGTTGAAGACCATCGGACTCACCGGCTCTCTCGCCTCGGGAAAGTCGCGCGCGGCGCGCTACCTCGCGGAGCGCGGAGCCCACCACATCGATGCCGACCGGCTCGGCCACCTCGCCTACGAACCGGGCACGGCGGCGGCGCACGCCATCCTCGACGCCTTCGGGCGGGGAGTGGCGGGAGACGACGGCCGCATCGACCGCCGAGCGCTCGGGGAGCGGGTGTTCGGCGATCGGGAAGCACTCGAGCGACTGAGCGCCATCGTCTGGCCGGAGATCCGGCGCCTGGCGGAAGTGCGTATCGCCACCCTGCGCGCCTCCGACCCCGACGGCGTCGTGGTGCTGGAGGCCGCGGTGCTGCTGGAGGCGGGGTGGGAAGACCTCGTGGACGAAGTGTGGGTGCTGCTCGCCAGCCCCGAGACCGCGCTGCGGCGCGCCCTTCTGCGCGACGGCGTCGACGAGGCGCACGCGCGCCGGCGTATCGAGGCCCAGCTCTCCAACGAGGAGCGCGCGAAACGCGCTGACGTGGTCATCGACAACGACGCCGACGAGGCCCACCTGGAGGCGCGTCTCGACGCCGAGTGGGAGCGACTGGCCTCCGATCCGTGCCGCGGCCAACGGCGCGCCCCCTCTGCAGGACCGCTGCGAACGGATCCTGTTGCGGAGCGGCTCGAGTCCACCGAGTGACGATACGAGGACGAACGATGACCCAGGACGCCGACACCGCCATCCCCGAGCGCATGTGCGCGGTGCTGCTCACCGGCCACGGCGGATTCGACCGCCTCGAGTACCGGGAGGACGTGCCTGTCCCCCGGCCCGGCGCCGGCGAGGTATTGATCCGAGTCGCGGCGGCCGGCATCAACAACACCGACATCAACACCCGCATCGGCTGGTACTCGAAGAGTATCCGCGCGGACAGCACTTCCGGCGGCGCCGAAGGGCTCCAGTCCATCGACGCCGCGGATGCGAGCTGGACGGGAGCGCCGCTTCGCTTTCCTCGTATCCAGGGCGCGGACTGTTGCGGCCACATCGTCGCGGTGGGAGAGGGAGTGGCGCCCGCGAGGATCGGCGAGCGCGTCATGGTGTCGGCCCTGCTTCGCCACTATCGGGACCACCGCCCATTCGAGTGCGACACCCTGGGCTCGGAGATCGACGGCGCCTTCGCCCAGTACGCCAAGGCCCCCGCGTGCGAGACGTGGTCCGTCGATTGCGGATGGAGCGACGCCGAGCTCGCCTCGATTCCCTGCGCGTGGTCCACGGCCGAGAACATGCTGCACCGGGCCGGTCTCGGCGCGGAACGCGTGCTCGTCACCGGAGCGTCGGGCGGGGTCGGCAGCGCCGCGCTCCAGCTCGCGAAGCGGCGCGGGGCCCACGTGGTCGCGCAGGCGAACGCCGCCAAGGCGCACGAGGTGCGGGCGCTCGGCGCCGACGAAGTCATCGACCGTGACGCCGACCTGCCGGACGCGGTGGGAGGCGCCAGACTGGACCTGGTGGTGGACCTCGTCGGCGGGGCGCGCTGGCCTCGGCTTCTCGACGCGCTGCGCACCGGGGGGCGCTACGTGAGCGCGGGCGCCATCGCCGGCCCCCTGGTCGAGCTCGACCTGCGCACCCTGTACCTCCGCGACCTGACCCTGTTCGGCTGTACCTTTCAGGACGACGGCGTCTTCGAACGCCTCGTGTCCTATATCGAGCGCGACGAGGTCCGTCCCGTGGTGGCGAAGACCTATCCGCTGGCGGAGATCGCGAGAGCCCAGACCGATTTCCTCGCCAAGCGCTTCACCGGCAAGCTGGTGCTGATCCCGCCCGAGAGCCGGGGCGCGTGCTAGACTCGCCCGTCATCGGGCTTGTGGAGCATTGCTCCGGGAGGTCTCCATGCACTTGGCGCCACGATGGCTGGTGGTTCTTCTCGGTCTCTCCCTGGGGCTCGGCGCTACCGCCGCCGACGATCCCAACGAGAAGGCAATCGAAGCCCGACGCGCGGCGATGACGCTCCAGAGCTGGTACGCCGGCCCCCTCTTTCAGATGGCGAGGGGAGCGCTGGAGTACGACGCGGAAATGGCGAAGACCTATGCCGCCAGCTTCGATGCGGTGGTGAACATGGAGGCGGAGGCGATGTGGCCGGTGGGAACCGGCAACGACGCATACCCGGGCCAGACCCGCGCACTGCCCGAGATCTGGTCGACCTGGCCGAAAGCGGGCGAGAAGGCGATGGCCCTGATCGATGCGTCCGCGGAGCTCGCGGCGGTGGCCGGCGACGGGCTCGACGCCCTGCGTTCGAAGATCGGCGCCGTAGGCAACGCGTGCAAGGGCTGTCACGACGACTTCCGCGCCGAAAGGATGTAAGGAGCAAGCGTGCGTGCGGCCTCCGCGCGCATGAGTGCCGCGGGACAAGGCGGCCGAAGCGAAGGTGGAAGGCTATCGCCGCGAGGCGCTCTGGGATCCGGTCACGCGCGTGTGGCACTGGGCGCTCGCCGCTTCGGTAATCGCCGGTTGGAGTCTCGGCGAATTTCGCACCTTCTCCGTCATGCAGTGGCACATCTATCTGGGATACCTGACGGGATGCCTGCTGCTCTTTCGCTACGTGTGGGGCTTCATCGGCCCTGAACCCATACGTCACCGGACCCTGTTTGCGAGTCTGCGCGGAGCTCCCGCCTATGTGCGGCAGGTCGGCCAACGCCGCCCGAGCGGCACGCGCGGACACAACCCGCTCGGCGCCCTCGCGGTCATCGCGATGGTGCTCGCGCTGACGGCGCAAGTGCTGACGGGCCTGTTCTCCGAGGACGACGGCCTCTTCTTCTCCGGCCCCCTCGCGAGCGAGGTGTCATCCGACACCGTGCTGTCGATGACGGGGTACCACAACCTCTTCGCCAAGGTGGTGCTGGCGCTCGTCGGCCTGCACGTGGCCGCCATACTCTTCTATCTCGTCTGGAAGCGGGAAAACCTCATCGCGCCCATGTTGCACGGCTGGAAGTGGGTCAGGAAGCGCGAAGACGATACCGCACGCTGAGGGCCCGGCCCGGTCTACCGGCTCCCCCGCGCTGGGGCGCACTCGCCGCCTTGTCGTGCCGACTCTCGCGCGGATCTCGTCAGGGGCAAGCTCGCAAGTTTCACCGACTTTCGGCTGCTTGGGGCGCCAAGATGCCGTGATAGCAGGAAGCACGGACCGAAAGACGCGCAACGGCGAGCCGGAAACAGGCGAAGCGCCGGTTGCGTTTCGCCCTGGCGAGTGGGCAAGCCAAGGAGGCTTGCCCGGCAGGAAAGCGTCGCCAAGGACTGCGCAGTGCGGCAGGTAGCCGACACTGGTCGCAAGCGGCGCAACGGAGGAAGGCTCGCAGTCGCGAGCATATTGGCGTCCGCAGCAGGAAAACGGCGAAGACTGCGGGCTACAAGTACTCCAGGGCGCCGGCCAACCCTTCGATGGTCTGCGGCGTGGTGGGGTCGAGCGAGATCTGCACATGCGAGATCCCTTCGCGGGCGTAGGCCCGGAGCTCCTCCGCAAGCGCCTCGGGTCCCCCGGTGAAGGGCAGGATCGCATCCGCCCGGCCCGAAGGCAGCCGCGACCACCAGGGATCGACATCGGGCCCGGCCACGAGCATGGTCGCGGTGCGTTCCATCGTGGCGGGGTCTCGCCCGACATCGCGACAGGCTTCGTCCACCATCTCGCGGAAGGGAGCGAGGCGCGCGGGCTGGTTCTTGGTGTCGTCGTAGTAGATGTTCCATATGTCGGCGTAGCGTGCGGTGAGGCGCATGGTCTGCGGGCCGATCGTGCCCACGAGGATGGGGGGCCCCTCCGGGCGTGGCCCCCGCGGCCGAAGCTCGCATTCCCTCGCCTGGTAGTACTTGCCGTCGAAATCGATTGCGCCCTGCTTCAACAGGGTGCTGACGATCTCGATGCCCTCCCGAAAACGGGCGAACTTGTGATCGGTGGGAAATCCGAAGGCGCGATACTCGTGGTCGTGATAGCCGGCCCCGATCCCCAGAATCAATCGGCCGCCGCTGATGTCGTCCACCGTCTCCGCCATCTTGGCGAGCAGGGCGGGACTTCGAAATCCCATGCCGAGGACCAGAGTGCCGAGCTCGGCCCGGCGCGTGCAGGCCGCGAGCGCCGAGATCAGCGACCACCCCTCCCAGGCCCCGCGCGCCTTGTGCTCCCCGTCGAGCAGGTAGAGAAAGTGGTCGACCACCCAGATCGAATCGAACCCCACGTCCTCGGCGAGGCAGGCCATTTCCCGCACTTCGCTCCAGGGGTGAGTCCCCCGCCCGCGCATGCCGGTAATCTGCGGCATCATCAGTCCGACCTTGGGTCTTCGCGTCATCCTCGTCCTCCCGCCGACCGGCCTCGCCGGCTATCGTCATCGATTGTCTTCAACAAAGCGCGGACGTGTCTCCCGATCCGAGCGTTCGGCTCATCGCCACGTCCACCGGGATACCTGTTCGGGTGTGCGGCAGTGAAAGCGCTTTCCAGGACGCCATCATGCCCGTCAAGGCGCCGTCAATACACGCGCGGGAAAGTGGCGCACTCGAGCGATCCGCCGTGCACCAGCCCCTCGCCCCGCTCGTCGGGACCGCACTCCCAGGGCTTGTCGTTGTAGCGCGCGTCGTCGCCGAACCAGTGGGTGCACAGCACCCGACGCCGCCGGCGCCGTTGCGGGTTGCCAGGGGCGCTGTGATGGGTGCGCAGGTTGATGATGGCGCAGTCTCCCGGCTCCATCTCAGTGCAGACCACCCGATGCTCGCCATCGATCCGGTCCCAGCGGGGAGGGTCGGGCCGGGTCTGGCCCCGCTTGCCGCCGGCGGTGAAGAAATCCACTGCCCGGTACTCCTCGGCAAAGCGATGCGAGCCGGGCACGAAACGCAGAGCGGCCTCGAAGGGAACCCGATCGAGCGCCATCCAGACGTTGCAGACCTGGGTGCCGGAGACCGGCCAGTAGGCTTCGTCGTAGTGCCAGGGAGTGCGCGCGCTGGTCCCCGGCTCCTTTACGATCGCCATGTCGAAGTAGAGCAGGAGGGACTGCGAGCGCATGATCGCGCGGGCGAGCGACGCCGCCGGTGAATCGAAAGTGAAGCGGCGAAAGGAGGGCAGGCGCTTCCAGAGGAAGGTATCGAAGAAGAAGACTCCGGATTCTTCTCCCTTGCGGTACCGGGCATGCTCCCGCGACCGTGCCCGGGTGCGAAGCGCCGCGGCCACCGCCCGCCGTCCGAGGCTCACCCACTCCTCGTCGAACGCCCCGCGAAGACAGACCACGCCGTCGCGCTCGTAGGCGAGGATCGCCTCTTCGCCCGGCACCCCCGCCGCCACTGGCCGGTAGCCGGGAAGCTCCTCGATCGCTTTGCGCATTCCTTCGACGTCCGGCCCTGATTATTCGCCCATCAACCGCTTCGGACCCACATCCACCGGCCCGGTCGGTGTTGAATGTGAGCCAGGGTACTCGACGTGGTAGTGAAGCACACCTGCGTTCTCTGCCTCGTGAACGACTTTGCCTCTGTCGACATCCGCGCGCCCGCAGCCCGCAAGTTTCACCGATTTCTCAACTGTCACACGCCAGCATGCTCGCGGTTGCGGGCCTTGCTGCGTCGCGCCGCAACGACTTCGTGCCCGCTACGACCTCAGGGTCTTTTGTGCCTGGGTACCTCACCATTACCGCATCTTGGCGTCCGAAGCGGCCGGGTATCGGTGAAGAATCCGGTTCAGGCTCTGGTAAATCGAAGAATCACTGCGCCTCGTCCCCGCCATGTACGGCGAGAGCGGGCTGGCGCAGATCGCGTTTCCGGAGCTTGCCTTCCGGGGTGTAGGGCAAGCGCTCCAGGAAGCGATAGACCCGAGGTCGCTTGTAGTCGGCCAGGTGCGCCTGCGCGAACGCGCGCAACGACTCTTCGTCGCACTCACCGCCGGCATCGACGACCAACACCGCCTGTATCGACTCTCCCCAGTGTTCGTCGGGAATGCCGACGACTCCGATGTCCTTCACCGCCGGATGCCGACGAAACACCGCTTCGATCTCGGCGGGGTAGATGTTGACTCCCCCGGAGATGATCATGTCCTTGATTCGGTCCACGATGTAGTAGAAACCCTCTTCGTCGACATGCCCGATGTCGCCGGAACGATAGTAGCCGTCCTCGGTGAACGCCTCTCGGGTCTTCTCCGGCGCATTCTCGTACTCGGTGATGAGCGATCCGTTGCGCACGCACATCTCGCCCGGGTCACCCCGCGCACACTCGTTGCCGTCGTCATCGAGGATCTTGATTTCGTTCCCCGGAAAGGCCACTCCGCAGCTCGGTGCTCGGCGCGCGAAATCGGTGGGCCTGGCAATGGTGTTGACCGAGCTTTCCGTGGTGCCATAGAACTCGTAGAACACATCTCCGAAGGCGCGGACGGCCTCAATCTTCAGTTGCGGCGGACACTTCGCCCCGGCAATGATGACACTGTGCAGGCTGCCGGTGTCGTAGCGGGCGAGGGTATCCGGACCCAGATCGACCAGGCGCCGCAGCAGGGTCGGTACGATGAACGCGGACGTGACCCGGTGTTCCTGCACGTTGCGAAGCCATTGCCGGGCATCGAAGGAGGGCATCACGACGTTGGCGCCGCCCAGCCGGTGGGCGAAGCTTGCGAAGGTCGGCGGCGCGCTGTGATACAGCGGACACGCGACCAGGTGCACATCGCCCTCGCGGTAGTCGAACTCGTCGATGAAGGTGGCGATGCGCGCCTCTTGCTGCGCGATGCTGGAATCACGCCGTGCCGCCTTCGGACGGCCGGTGGTGCCCGACGTGTACCGGATGGTGGAGATCATCGAAGCGGGATCCAGCTCCGGGGGCGGGTCGTGGTCGACGAACAGCGATTCGTAGCGCATCGCATCACCGTCTCCCGAAGCGCAATCACCAATCTGGATGTGGCGCACGTGCTCGGGAAGCCGCGCCTTCCTGATTGTCGGGGCGAACTCCGCGCCAAAGAACACCGCCTTGGCGCCGGAGTCCCGGACGAGATACTCCAGCTCGTCTGCGGTCGACCGGTAGTTGATCGCGATTGCCGTAATCTTCGCCTCCGCGGCCGCCAGCGAGATCTCGATCGGCGCGGGGCCGTTGTGCGCCAGCACCATGGCCCGGTCGCCCCGGTCAAGCGACAGGGTGTCTCGCAGCGCTGCCACCAACGACGACACTCGCCGCCACAGCTCTGCGTAAGTCCACGAATGCCCCTCGCAAATCAATGCGACGGCATCGGGTGTCTCTCTCACCGTGGTACGAAAGGGGCGGGGACGGACCATGTCGAAGTCGCGCGGGCCTCGCGTTTTGCGGGGATTCTAGTGCCGGCCTGTCGCGCGCGGAATTCCGGCCGAAGCCGCCATGTCTCACCGGTTCACGGCGGCGCTCGCGCGCCCGCGGGCATGGACGGTGTCGAGCGCGAGCCGGAGTACGGACCGCTTGCTCGAGCGTATTGGCGTCCGCAGTAGGAAATTGGTGAAATCTAGGGGCTTAAGAAGGAGAGTCGGACCCATGAGCAGAGACCCGCGACATGACGTGCTCTTCGAACCGATGGCCATCGGTCCGGTGACCGCGAAGAACCGGTTCTACCAGGTGCCGCACTGCAACGGCATGGGCCGCACCTTCCCGTCCAGCATGGCGGCGATGCGTGGAGTGAAGGCCGAGGGCGGCTGGGCGGTGGTGTCCGCCGAACAGGTCGACTTCCACCCCAGCTCCGATATCACCCCGGGCACCGAGTGCCGCATGTGGTCCGACGAGGACATCCCCTACCTCGCCCGCATGTGCGACGCGGTGCATGAACACGGCGCCCTCGCCCTCATCGAGCTGGCCCACAACGGCATATACGCTTCCAACCTCTACAGCCGCGAGGCGCCGCTCTTTCCCAGCCACATGCCGGTGATCGGCAGCGCGCCGGTGCAGGCGCGGGCGATGGACAAGCGAGACATCCGGGACTACCGCCGCTGGCACCTCGATGCGGTGAAGCGCGCGAAACGGGCGGGATTCGACATCGTGTGCTGCTACGCGGCGCACGATCTCTCGGTCGCGGGCCATTTCATGCTGCGCCGCTACAACTTCCGCAGCGATGAGTACGGCGGGTCACTCGAGAACCGGGTACGGCTCTTTCGCGAGCTGATCGAGGATGCGAAGGAGGCGGTGGGTGACACCATGGGCGTTGTCGCGCGCTTTGCGGTCGACGAAATGCGCGGCGCCGACGGCATGGAGTGGGACAAGGAAGGCCGTGAGATCGTCGAGATGCTGGCCGAGCTGCCGGATCTGTGGGACGTGAACGTCGCGGAGTGGGAGAACGACTCCCAGACGAGCCGCTTCTCCGAGGAAGGATTCCAGGAGCCCTTCATTTCCTTCGTCAAGGAGTCGACCACCCGGCCCGTGGTCGCGGTGGGCCGCTACACCTCCGCGGACCGGATGGCTTCGCTCGTAAGAAGAGGGGTCCTCGACTTCATCGGCGCGGCGCGCCCGTCGATAGCGGACCCCTTCCTGCCCCGCAAGATCGAGGAAGGGCGCGTCGAAGACATCCGCGAGTGCATCGGCTGCAACATCTGCGTGTCGTGGAACAATGCCATGGCTCCGATTCGCTGCACCCAGAACCCGACCATGGGCGAGGAGTGGCGCCGCGCCTGGCATCCCGAGCGCATCCCCGCGAGGCGCTCCGAAGACGCGGTGCTCGTGGTGGGCGCCGGTCCCGCGGGCCTGGAGGCGGCGCTCGCGGCCGGACAACGCGGTTACGCGGTCACCCTCGCCGAGGCGGGCGAGCGCCTCGGAGGACGGGTCGCACGCGAGTGCGCCCTGCCCGGCCTCGCGGCCTGGGGACGGGTACGGGACTACCGGGTCCATCAGCTCCAGCAGATGGCGAACGTCGAGGTGTATCCGGCGAGCCGGCTCGAGCTGGCCGACGTGCTCGGGTACGGCGCCTCGCAGATCTGCATCGCGACCGGCTCGCACTGGCGCCGGGACGGTTTCGGGCGCGCGCATCAGTCGCCGATCCCGGGAAGCGACGGCGCCCACGTGTTCACTCCCGACGACATCATGGACGGCACGATCCCTCCGGGGCCGGTGCTCGTCTACGACGACGACCACTACTACATGGGCGGGGTCATCGCGGAGAAGCTGTGCGCGGCCGGTCTCGCGGTGACCCTGGTCACTCCCGCGCTCACTGTCTCCGAGTGGACGGTCAACACGCTTGAGCACAGCCGGGTGCTCGCCCGTCTGATGGAACTCGGGGTGGAGATGCTCACCGAGCACACGCTCGTCGACATCGGTGACGGCGAGAGCCGCGTCCGAAGTGTTTACCTTCGGCGGGAGCGCGCCCTGCCCGCAGCCTCGGTGGTGATGATCACGTCACGCCTCCCCGATGACGCGCTCTACTACGGGCTTGTATCGGACCAGATCCGTCTCGCCGACGCCGGAATACACACACTTCGCCGCGTCGGCGACTGCCACGCGCCGGCCACCATCGCCGCCGCGGTCTACGAGGGCCACCGCTTCGCCCGCGAGCTCGGCGAGAGCCCGGGGGAGATTCCCTTTCGTCGCGAGCTGACCGCACTGGCGGAGGAGTTTGCCCTGCCCTGACCACAGCGTTGCCCCGATTCACGGATACGGTCCCCAAGTGCCGGCAGGGACGCTTTCGCACGCGAGCCGGGGGGGAAGGTGCCGCCCAGGACCGCATGCGCACCCTGACTCGCGATCGCCAAGCCCCCCGCCAGCGCCCATTCGCCCATAGCCATCGTGAGCCGGTGAAGTCCCACAGCCAACCCTCGGCGTCCCGGGGAACCTCGCGGATAGAGTCATCGACCGGGACCGCCCGAAGACCGTGGCGCCGGGATCGTCACCCCCCACAGGAGCGCAAGCCATGCCCCTCCGATTCAACTGCCAGTGGTATCAGGCCATCTTCGAGAAGTTCCCGAAGATCGTCGCCGATGCCGAGCGCGCGGGCAGCCGGCTCGGCCTCGACAAGGTGGCCGGCAAGCTCGGCCTCTACACCGGCGCCTCGTCGGTGCCGGGCCCCCTGCCGAGCTACGTCGTGGACGCCATCGTCGCCGCCAACCGCAGCGCCGTCCTGCCCGTCAAGCGTGTCGAGGACGACATCCGCACCCTCGTCAAGGAGATTTACGGAGACGCCTACGACGCGGCGGTGACCAATACCTGCGAGGCGGCGCTGCGCGTGGCCTACGAGACGCTCTTCGCGCCGCCGGTCATGCGCCGCGGCGACGCCTACCGGAGCCGGGTGCTCACGCCCTACGGCGAGGACTACGAGTGGGGCGCGGCCTACGGGCGGGCCTTCCCGCCCCGCTACAAGAACGTCGCCGTCGATCGCAGCGTGAGCGCGGGGGAACTCGGCATGGAGGCGAAATCGCTCGCCAATGTCGACACGCTCTTCGTCCGCTACGCGGGCGTGCGCTACGAGGTGCACGGGATCAAGCAGAGCGTGGTGCCGCTGATGCTTCACAACGACGCCGGCGCCACCATGGCGCGCATCCGCGAGGCAAGCGCCCGGCACGCCGCCACTCTGGCCGGGTTTCAGACCATCGGCTACGACACGCCGGGCTACGGCAACGGCGCCCATAACGACAACGGGGCGCCAGCCTTCCTCGAGGCCCTGGGCGCCTTCGCCGAGGAATGCGACCTGCCCTTCCTCATCGATTCCGCGAGCTGTCTCCCCGTGGTGGGCTATTCGCCCGCCGACGTGAACGCCGATGTCGTGGCCTACAGCATGGACAAGCCGGGCCGCTCGCCGATTGCCGGCCTGATGATCGGCAAGGAAGAAGCGATGTCCTACGTGCGCAAGGCGCTCGGCCTCGGCGGAGACCGTCAGGGCGGAGTCTCGTCGCACGGCAAGGCGGTGTTCTCCGCCGCGGATCCGGGACGGGATTCCCTCGTCGGACTGCGCGCTTTTCTCGAAGTACTCAAAGACGACCCCGGCCGCATCACGAGGCCCATCGATCAGTACCACGAGGTCGTGGTGTCGGCCTTCGCCGAGATGAGGCCGAGCCGCCTCCGCGACCGGCTCATCATCGCAAAGTCCTACCACATGGGAGGTCTCGAGGTGAACTACCAGCGGACCTGGGACGATGGGGAGCGCGGCATTCCGATCTTCACCCTCGAGGACCTCTACTCCAACACCAACCCCATGCTGCTTGCGACCGAGGCGATGGGGGTGGAGCCCGCGACAATCTACAACTGCAACATGTTGCTGTCACCGGGCATGGGAACGCTGCGTGCCGACGGTGAGCTCAACGTCGAGTACGCGGCGCTGGCGGCGCAGGCGCTGGTGAAGTCCGTCGAGATCGTATGCGAGCACGCGGGGATCGGAGACTGAACGGGGGAGTCCTCCCGCCGGGCAAGACTCCGGGGGGATGGGTCCGTCCGATCGAAGGACCGTATCGCCATGACCGAAGAAGCTATACGATTCCGGTACATGTGCAGGGTGTCCCCGGGGCGGGACCGTCGCGCCGGTGCATGACCCACAGACTTCACCGATTGGCGGCCGCTTCGGGCGCCAGGATGCCGAGATGGTGGGGCGCACGGACCAAGAGACGCGCAACGGCAAAGCCGACACGAAGTCGTTGCGCCTTGAGGGAGTATGGACCGCAATCGCGAGCATGTTGGCGTCCGCGAGTTGAGAAATCGGTGTAACTTGCGGGTTAGCCGCGACATCGCCCCGCATCCTGACGCACGCGCCGCATGACCCTCGACCGATTCCATCCCGCCGTCCGGTCATGGTTCGCCGAGTCTCTCGGCGCGCCCACTGCGTGTCAGACCCGGGCCTGGGAGGCGATCTCGTCGGGACACCATACCCTGATCGCCGCGCCCACCGGCTCCGGCAAGACGCTGGCGGGGTTTCTGAGCGCGATCGACTCGCTGGTCCGGGAGAGCCGCCGGGCCCCGCTCCCCGATGCGACCCGGGTGCTCTACGTCTCGCCGCTCAAGGCGCTCGGCAACGACGTGCACAAGAACCTCGAGATGCCGCTCGCGGGCATCGATCGCGCGCTCGCCGCGGCGGGAGAGCGGGCTACGGGGATACGGGCCATGGTGCGCACCGGTGACACCCCGAGCGCCGCGCGCGAGTCGATGCGCCGTCAGCCGCCGCACATCCTGGTGACGACACCGGAGTCGCTCTACATCCTCCTCACCAGCAAGGGCGGGCGCCACATGCTCGCGGGCGTCGACACCGTGATCATCGACGAGATCCACGCGGTCGCGGGCAACAAGCGCGGCGCCCATCTCGCGCTCTCGCTCGAACGCCTCGACGTTCTCGCGGGACGCCCCGCCACCCGCATCGGCCTGTCCGCAACGCAACGCCCCATCGAGACGATCGCGAGCTTCCTCTGCGGTTGCGACGCGGGACAGGCGCGGGCGTGCACGATCGTGGACACCGGCCACCACCGCGAACGGGACATTGCACTGGAGCTGCCGGAGTCGCCGCTCGAAGCGGTGATGTCGGGGGAAGTATGGAAAGAGGTCTACCGGCGCCTCTGCTCGCTCGTCGAGGCGCACCGCACCACGCTCGTGTTCGTCAACACCCGCCGCATGGCCGAGCGGGTCGCCCGCGCCCTCACCGAATCGCTCGGAGAGGAGAACGTCACTTCGCACCACGGCAGCCTGTCGCGCGAGCGCCGGCTCAACGCCGAACAGCGGCTCAAGGCCGGCGACCTCAAAGTGCTCGTGGCCACCGCTTCTCTGGAGCTCGGAATCGACATCGGTGATGTCGATCTCGTCTGCCAGCTCGGCTCCACCCGTTCGATCTCCACCTTTCTGCAACGCGCGGGACGCTCCGGTCACGCGGTGCACGGCACGCCGAAGGGTCGCCTCTTTCCCCTCTCCCGCGACGACCTGGTGGAGTGCACCGCGATTCTCGACGCGATGCGCCGCGGCGAGCTCGACCGGCTGCACGTGCCGCCCGACCCGCTTGACGTGCTCGCCCAGCAGGTCGTCGCAACGGTTGCGGCCGAGGACTGGAGCGAGGACGAGCTCTTCGAGGTGGTGCGACGCGCCTGGCCGTACCGCAACCTGAGTCGCGAGACGTGGCGTCGGCTCCTCTCGATGCTCTCCGGCGGTTTCGCCACCCGGCGTGGGCGGCGCGGCGCGTACCTGCACCACGACATCGTCAACCGCGAAGTGCGCACGCGGCGCGGCGCCCGCCTCACCGCGATGACCTCGGGCGGCGCCATCCCCGACAACGCCGACTACGATGTCCGCCTCGAACCCCACGGCACCTACATTGGCTCGCTCAACGAGGACTTCGCGATCGAGAGCCTCCCCGGCGACATCTTCCAGCTCGGCAACACCTCGTGGCGTATTCTGCGCATCGAGCGCAGCACGGTTCGGGTGGAAGACGCGCGCGGACTTCCGCCCAACCTTCCCTTCTGGCTCGGCGAGGCGCCAGGGCGCACGGCCGAGGTCTCGGAAGGAGTGTGCGATCTGCTCGGGTGGCTGGGACGGCGATTCGAGGCGGCGGGCGCGGATGCCACGTCGCCGCAGTCGCGGCGCGCGATCGCTTCCGAGTTCGCCGCGAGCACCGGAGCCGGGACGGAGGCGAGCGTGCAGATCGTCGACTATCTCTGCGCGGCGCATGCGGCGCTCGGGGCATTGCCGGACCGCGACACGCTGGTGCTGGAGCGCTTCTTCGACGAGAGCGGCGGCATGCAGCTCGTCATACATTCGCGCTTCGGCAGCCGCTTGAACCGCGCCTTCGGCCTCGCGTTGCGCAAGCGCTTCTGCCGGAAGTTCAACTTCGAGCTGCAGGCGGCGGCGACCGAGGACGCGATCGTGCTCTCGCTCAGCGAGTCCCACAGCTTCGCGCTCGACGAAGTCTGCCGTTACCTCGCGCCGGAGACGGTGCGCGACGTGCTCACCCAGGCCCTGCTCGACGCGCCCATGTTCAACGTGCGCTGGCGCTGGAACGCCAACGTCTCGCTCGCGGTGCCGCGCTTTCGCGGCGGCGCCAAGGTCCCGGCCAACATCCAGCGCATGCAGGCCGAGGATCTCGTGGCCGCGGTGTTCCCCGACCAGATTGCCTGCGCGGAGAACCTCGGCGGGCCACGCGAGATCCCCGAGCATCCCCTGGTGGAGCAGACGATCTCCGACGCACTGCACGATGCGATGGACATCGGCGCGCTCGAAGCCCTCTTGACCAGGCTCGAGGCGGGTGAGATTCGAATCGTCGCGCGCGACCTCGCCGAGCCCTCCCCCCTCGCCGCGGAGGTGCTCGACGCCCGACCCTACGCCTTCCTCGACGACGCACCGCTCGAAGAGCGCCGGGCGCGGGCGGTGACCATGCGCCGCTCACTCGATCCGGAGTCCGCGGCGGACATCGGGCGTCTGGACGCGAGCGCGATCGAGAGAGTCCGGGAGGAGGCGTGGCCGGAGGTGGCGACGCCCGACGAGGCCCACGACGCGCTCGTGGTGCTCGGGTTCGCCACCGCCACCGAAGCCGCGACCGGACGCCCGGAGCACGCCGGCATCGCGGGCGTGGGCACTTCGCATAATGATGATGCCGGTTGGAGCGCCCACCTGCACACCCTTGCCGCATCCGGACGCGCGACGCGATTTCGCGCGTCGAAGGGCGGACCAGAGCTCTGGTGCGCGGCCGAGCGCTTCGCCTTGCTCGAGTCCGCGCTCGGCTCCGGCCAGGCCGATCCGCCTCTCACTTTGCCGCAGGAGCTGCGCGGCGCACCGGAGCGTGGCGCCGCGGTCATCGAGCTGCTCCGCGCCCGCCTCGGCGGCCTCGGGCCGACCACCGCCTCGGAGTTGGCCCGCGACATCGGACTCGCGCCGGCCGAAATCGAGGTCGCGCTCGCCGCACTCGAAGCGGAAGGGACCGTGCTTCGCGGGCGCTTCACCCCGAATGCCGACACGCTCGAATGGTGCGAGCGGCGCCTGCTCGCCCGCATCCATCGCTACACCCTCGGGCGTCTGCGCCGCGAGATCGAGCCGGTGAGCCGGGCGGAGTTCATCCGCTTCCTCTTCCAGTGGCAACGGGTGGACCCGGCGGATCGGCGGCACGGACTGGAGTCGCTCGCCGCGGTGGTGGCCGAGCTCGAAGGCTTTGCCGCTCCCGCCGCCGCCTGGGAAGACGAGATCTTCCCCGCCCGGATCGAGGACTTCACCCCGGACATGCTCGATCGGCTCTGCCTCGCCGGCCGGGCATCGTGGGCGCGTCCGGCGCCACCGGCCCGAGAGTCTCCGGCCCGCTCCTTCGGCCCCGTGCGCTCCACGCCGATCGCCCTGTTCTCCCGGCCCGGACGTCGTCTGGCGCCGCTGTGGCTTGCCGCGAACGCGGACGAGACCCCCATGGGAAGTGGCGCATCTTCGGCCCCGTCCGGTGCGCGAAGGCCCCCGAGGCGCGCCGACGGCAAAGAGAACGAGCAAGCGGAGGCGCACGCCTCCCGCTTCCACGAAGGCGCCGCCAACGGCAACGGCGGCGCTCCGACCGCTTCGCTCTCGCCCGGCGCGCGCGGCATTCTCGCGTATCTGCAGGCCCGCGGAGCTTCCTTCTTCGACGACATGCTCGCCGAGACCGGGGCGCGGGGACCGGACGCGGCGGCCGCCATCGGCGAGCTGATCGCACAGGGGCTGGTGAGCGCGGACGCCTTTGCCGGGCTGCGTGCGTTCACCCGTGGCTCCGCCCGCCGGCTCCACGCCATCGCGGAAGCGGGCCGCTGGTCCCATGTGAACCGGCGCGCCGCCAGCGCCGCGGCCCTCGACGAAGAAGAGGCCGAAGAGATGGCGCGCACGCTGCTGCGTCGCTACGGCGTCGTGTTCAAGACGCTGCTTGCGCGCGAGCGCTCGAGCGTTCCGTGGCGTGACCTGCTGCGCGCACTCCGCCGCCTGGAGGCGCGCGGCGACATCCGCGGAGGCCGCTTCGTCGCCGGCTTCACCGGTGAACAGTACGCCCTTCCCGAAGCGGTCGAGACCCTGAGACGGGTGCGACGTGCCCCGCCGGATGGAAGGATCCTTACGGTGGGCGCGGCGGATCCGCTGAACCTGACGGGAATCATCGCCCTCGGGGAGCGCGTGCCCGCCACCGCGTCGACCCGGATCGCGTTCCGCGACGGGGTGCCGGTCGCGACCCAGTCCGGAAATCGGAGAGTCGAGTTCCTCCATCCGGCGGCGCCGGAGCAGGAATGGGCGGTGCGCAACGCGCTGCTGCGCGTGCGGATACCCGTATCCGGCGCCGCAGGCGCGCCTCCCTCACGGCTCCTCTGAGCGGCACACGATGCCGCGTGTCAGGACGCCTCCGACGGGCGGGTCGGCCCACGCGATGACCGACGAGGGCCGGGCACCTCCCGGATCATGGGGCAGCCACCCCGACTCCATGCGGGCCGGCGCCGATCGGTGTGCGGAGATCACGCAGGCCGGCACCGACCGGGACCGGATGCGACTTCAGTCCCCGCAGGACTGATCCTCGGTGAAGAAGGCGCGGCGCAAGTCCTCTTCCGAGGCGTAGCGGCTCGCCTGACGGTAGATCGCGTGCACGGTGGCCGCGCTCAGCTTGCGGTGCAAGGGAACGATGAGAATCTCCCGCCGACCCGAGGGCCGGACCCGGACCAGCTTGGCGTGTCGGCCCCTTATCGACGTCACCTCGAATCCGAATCCCGTCAGCACGCGCACGATGTCGCGAGCCCCGAGCCGCCGAAGACGCAGCATCAGGGCAAGCGCACCCAGGTCTCGAAAGTGAGGACCAGCCGGGGCTCGGGGGCCAGACCCAGCACCGCGGGGTCTTCGTCGTTCAGGTACAGCTCGAGCGCCTCGCGGAGATTGCCCAGAGCCTCGTCCAGCGACGCGGCCTGCGTGACCACGGCGACCTCGAGGCACTCCACGACGTAGTGCCCTTCGCTTTCCACCACGAAGGCGTGGACTGCCGGACGGACCGCAACGGCGCCGGCTCCATAGGAAGGATCGGCCTCCGCGACCTGGAGCCACGAGGCGTGCACCCCCGAGCTTCGGGTACGGAACTCGCGGTATTCCTTGCGTATCTCGTAGACGCCCCGTTGCAAGCGCTCGAAGTAAGGCCAGCGGTGGGCATGGTGGCTCGGCGCGTTGGCGCAGCAGCGGCTCACCACGTGAGTCCTCACCGAGCGGGGGTTTAAGTGGGGGAGCGCCTGCACGACCTCGACCGGGGTAAAGGTCCAGTTGCGGCGGGATGCGCACAGCCTGCGTGCGGCGGCCAGTATTTCTTCGTGAATCTTCATTCGTTCTATTACAAGTGTAAATCCATATTTTTCAATATTACAACTGGTTCGAACGCCCACCGACGGCTTCTCCCCGCCGCGGCGGAGTGAGAGAATCGCTGCTCCCCGGGACGCCCCGGCCGCTCAAGTGAAGCGAATCATGCAGATTGGGCTTTTCAACCTCCTCACGAAGCGGGATCCCGCCAAGGCCTCACGCGAGATCTATCAGGAGATGAGAGATCAGGTGCGCCTTGCGGAGGACACCGGGTTCGACACTGCGTGGTTCACCGAGCATCATTTTTCAAACTACTGCCTGAGCCCCTCTCCGCTCACCATGGCGACATGGATGGCGGGACAGACCTCGCGTATCAAACTCGGCACCGCCGTGGTGGTGACCCCGTTCTACGAGCCCTTGCGCATGCTCGAGGACATCGCGGTGCTCGATCAATTGAGCGATGGCCGACTCGTGCTCGGGCTCGGTAGCGGCTATCAGCGCTACGAGTTTCACAAGTTCGGCCTGGAGCTCGACGAGTCGCGCGACCACTTTCTCGAATCCCTTGACGTGATCGAGCAGTTCTTCCAGAACGACTCGGTCGCCTACGAAGGCCGCTACGTCAAGATCCCGGAGACTTGGTGCAGCGTGCGGCCTCTCCAGTCGATGCCGGAGATCTTCGTCGCCGGTCTGTTGCGCGACGCGGAGACCCAGCAACGCATGGCGCGCAGCGGCTACATCGCGCTCAACAGCGCGGGCGGCATGCCGACGCAGGTCGTGGCCGACAGCCGCGCCATCGTCGAAGCCGCCCACCGGGCGGCCGGCAAGGACCCCCGCCGCATGCCCTTCGCCATCCAGCAGTACATCCACATCACCGATCGCCCCGAGGAGGCGCGCGACGCGGCGGAGCACCTGCGTTTCGTTCGACGCATCGTCGCCGCGATGCGGGGCGGTTATGTCGAGCTCGACGGCGCCTGGCTCCGCGAGCAGCCGATGGCGGACGAGCCCACGATCGAGGAGATACTGGCGACCACCTACATCGGCAGTGCGAACGAGGTGGCGGAGAAGATGATCAAACAGGCGCAAGCCCTGCGGCCCTCGCATCTGAGCTGCTTCATGGCGATGGGCGGCCTGCCGGGCGCGCGGGTGATGCGCTCCATCGAGCGCTTTGCGGCCGAGGTGCTGCCGCAGGTCGCCGACCACTTCGGCGGGCTGCATCGAATCGGGTCGGACTTCGCCGAAGTCGCGCCCGCGGCGGAGTAGTGTCCGCCCGCGCCGTCTTCGGGCGCGCACACGCCCGAGCGGGCGGGGACGGCGGAATCCCAAGCATGGCCGGCGAGCGCCTTCGCCCACCCCGGTCGCGGGGCCTGGGCGTTACGCCGAACCCGTCATGGCAAGCGTCCGGAAATCGGCCTCAGTTCGCGGCCGCAACCCGTGCTATCGCGGGGCGCGCGCCCACCCGGTCGTAGTGGTCCTTCACGCGGGGACAGCGCGGGAACAAGGCCTCCTGGTCCGCCTGCCAGCCGGTCAGCATCCACAGGTAGGGATCCAGGCCGGTGTAGCGCTCGCCGAGCAGGTAGGGCCCGGGATCGAGGGTGTTCTCCAGGATATCGTAGTAGCCGTCGAGGTCGCGGGCCGCCGCCGCATTGATCCCCGCCGCGGCGCCCTCCTCGGTGCTCATGCGATCCGCGTAGATGAAACGCAGGGTGGCGTTGTAGACGTTGGCGCTCAGGAAGAAGAGCCACCGGCAGAAGGCGGGACGTCCGGGACAGCCCACCGGAGGAACGAGCTCCGCTTCCGGATAACTCTCGCCGATGTGCAGCACCATCGCCGCCGATTCCGTCAGCAGAGCCCCGTTCTCCAGCAGCAGGGTGGGCACCTGCCCGAGAGGATTCACCGCAAGAAACTCCGCCGACTTCGCGCTCAAGTCGACTTCAATCTTCTCGTAGTCGACTCCGGCCTCCTCGAACATCGCCTCCGGAGCGATCGACCCCGCTCCCGCCGTCCGGTAGAGCTTGTGCATGGTGCTCTGCGCCTCCTGGGTTGGCTCTGAACGCGCGAGAGCATAGCGCGGCGGGACGCGCAAAGCAGCCCGGACGCGACGATAAACCGCGCATGAGGAGTCCTCATCGACCCGTCAGGCCAGCACAGATCCCGGCTATGCGCCGCCAGATCTCACCGAATCGCGTGAGTCAGGGGCGCGATGGCGTGATTCCATCACAGGTTCCCGCACCCCTCCTCGCGTTCAACGCCGTCCATGCTGGCAAGTTGCGCGTTCAAAGCCGTCAATCAGTGAGACGTGGCGGAGTAAAGCCGGGCCGGAGCGAGATCGCCGGGCAGCGGAAAACACCTACCGTGCCGACGGTGCCGAGAGCGACCAGCGATGGCAGAATGCCGGCCGGCAACGGCACGAGGTTTCAGGGCATGTCCGGGTTCGCGCATCACTCCCGCACCGGCGGCGTACTCCGCACCCGCTTCGGGGTGCCGGCAGCGGGTGCGGAGTCTTGCGTGCTCCGCTTGCCGCACCCTCTCGCGACCTCCGGGCACGAGGTTGCGAACATCCCGGACAGGCCGGGCGGGTTCACCCCTTGCGCCGGCCCTGTCGGCGAGTACCGCGGAACCTGCGACGCCATAGCGACGCACGGCTGCCGGGGGCTCCGGTCGGAGTGACGGACCCCGGCCGCCTCTCGGCCGCGGCAGCGGAACTCTTCCGGAAACAAGCGTGGCGGCACACGATCCCGGTCTGAGCGCGCGCGATCGGCGCCGGTGTCTGCTCGCCCTGGTCGCGGTGCTTTCCGTCGTATGCGTCTCGAGCTCGCTGGTCTGGCCCATCCTGGCGGAATCGCTGCGCCTTGCGGGCTACGACGAGACGGCAATCGGCCTGAATGCGGCGGCCCAGTTCGCCGGGATCATCTTCGTGGCCAGTAGCGCGACCTGGCTGATCCCGCGGCTCGGCTTCTTCCGCGCCACCCTGCTCGGACTCGCTCTGGTCGCCGCGATGCTCGCGCTGCTGCCGACGATTCGGGATTACTCGATGTGGTTCGTGTTCCGCTTCGTGCTGGGCATCGGCAACTCCCTGCTCTTCACCGCCGGAGACACCTGGATCAACCAGATCGTGGACAACCGGGTCCGCGGGCGCTGGATGGGGATCTACAACACCGCGGGCATGACGGGGTGGGCAGTGGGCCCGATCCTCGGATCGCAGATGGACCCGAACACCTTCGGACCCTTCCTTGCGGGAATCGGCGCGGTCGCGGTCGCGGTCCTGTTCCTGCTGCCTACCCGGCTCATCGATGTCCGCATCCGCGTCGGGCGCGAGGCGCGCGCACCGCTCGCGCGCCTGCTTGCGGTCTTCGCCGTCGCGCCCACCGTGCTGCTCTCCTCGGGCATGTTCGGGGTGGCCGAAGGCGGCATTCAGTCCTTCGCGCACCTCTACACGATGGACGTGCTCGGCGCACAGTACCGCGCCACCGGCTATGCCGTGATCTGGGTGGGGGCGGTAGGCGCGATCTTCTTTCAGTATCCGGCCGGCTGGCTCGCGGACCGCATCGATCGCGGTTGGCTGCTCACCGGCTGCGTGTCCACGACCGTGGTGGCGATTGCGCTCTTCCCCTGGCTGATTCACGGCGCGAGCGGCCCCTGGTGGTCGCCGTCCGCCCTCGCACTGTGGGCCGTGGTGGTCGTCTGGGGCGGCGCCATGGGCGCCACTTTCACGGTCGGCCTCACCCTCCTCGGTGAACGCTTTCGCGACGTGGAGCTGGTGGCCGCCAACGCGGTGTTCTCCCTGCTCTTCGGCCTGGGCGGACTCGCGGGACCATTCCTGGTAGGGGCCGCCATGGATCGCTTCGGCCCGTCCGGCTATCCCGCTTCCCTGCTCGCCGTGACGGCGCTCTACGCGCTCTTTGCCGCCTATCGGCAGGCGACGCGCGCACGCCGCACGGCGCTTTGACCCCGGAGTTCCTGGCTCGCCGCCGCGCCGATGTTTTGATGCTCTACCGCGTTACCGTGAGATCCTGATAGCGCGGCAGAAGGCAACGCTGGTCCTGCATTGCGTCGCGACGGAAGGGGGCGCCCAGCTCCTTGTTCACCACCACCTCCACCAAAGTGGTGGTGCCGTCCTTCTGGGCGGCACAGGCGCGGGCGATCGCGTCGCTCAAGTCCGCCATCGAAGAGACCCGCTCGCCCTTGAGCCCGAACGCCTTCGCGACATCCGCGTAGCTGAAGTCGTCGCCGAGCTCGGTGCCGACGAAACGCTCGTCGAACCACAGGATGTCGTTCTTCTTCTCCGCCCCCCACTGGCCGTTGCGGAAGACCACGATACTCACCGGGATCTCCATCCGATTGCAGGTGGGCAGCTCGTTCAGGCTGATGCCGAAGGCGCCGTCGCCGACGAGCGCCACCGCCGGCCGTTCGGGGCGGGCGAGCTTCGCCCCCATGATCGCGGGGAAGGCGTAGCCGCAGTTGCCGAACATGCCGGGGGCGAGGAAGCTGCGCGGCTCCTCGAACTGGAGATAGCTGTTGGCCATCGCGCAGATGTTGCCGATATCGGTCGACACCATCGCATCGGGCGGCAGTCCGTCCTGGATCGCCCGCAGCACCTGGCGCGGCGCCAGCTTGTCCGGCTCGTCGCGTCGGGCGCGTTCGTTCCAGGTGCTGCCCGGATCGTCCTCCTCGTGGTCCCAGCCCGCGAGTTTTTGCCGCCAGGCCGACTTCGCGGTGGCGATCTCCGCCTTGCGCGCCTCGCCCGCCTTGCCGCAGGAATGGCCATCCAGGGCATCGATAAGCTGCCGGGCGACCGCGCGGGCATCTCCGCAGATGCCGATGTCGATGCGCTTGGCGAGCCCCAGCATGTCGGGGTTCGAGTCCACCTGCACGATCTTCGCCTGACCGGTCCAGTAATCGATGTTGTGCTGGGGCAAAGTGCTGAAGGGGTTGAGTCGGGTACCGAGCGCGAGGATCACGTCGGCCTTCTTCACCATGTGCATCGCCGGCTCCCAGCCCTGGTAGCCGAGCGGTCCCACCGCCAGCGGATGGCTGGCCGGGAAGCTGTCATTGTGCAGGTAGCTGTTGGCGACCGGAGCGCCGAGACGCTCGGCGAGCTTCCCGCACTCTCCGAGCGCATCGCTGAGGACCACCCCGGCCCCGGCAACGATCACCGGGAAGGACGCCCCACTCAGCAGGCGCGCCGCCGCTTCCACCTGCGACTCGTCGCCCAACTGGCGTCCCGGCAACATGGGGTCGGGAACCTCGACGTCGATCACCTGGCATAGCATGTCCCGCGGGAGGTTGAACTGCACCGGCGCGCCGTGCTGGCGGGCGCGCTGAAAGCAGCGGCTCAGTGCTTCCGAGATACGCGTCGGATGGGTGAGAGTCTCCTGGTGACAGGTGATCTCCTCGAAGCAGGGAAGCTGGCGCGTCTCCTGGAAACCACCGAGCCCCTGGGTGTTGGCGCCGGTCTCCGGCGTGATCACCACCATCGGAGTGTGGTTCCAGTAGGCGGCGGCGACCGCGGTCACGAAGTTGGTGATGCCCGGTCCGTTCTGCGCGATGCACACCGCGATCCCGCCGCCAGCGCGCGTATAGCCGTCCGCCATGTGGACCGCACCCTGCTCGTGGGCCACGTCCACGAAGCGGATTCCGGCGCGCTCGAACACGTCGAGGCCCGGCATGTAGGCGGAACCCACGATCCCGAAGGCGAGCTCCACTCCTTGCACGCGCAGGGTCTCGACAAAGGCTTCCTGAGAGGTCATCTGCATGGTGTTGTCTTTCCTTCGGCCGCTCCCGAGGCGGCGCTTTGGTCTGATTCTCCGGACCCGATAGCATGGGCTTTCACGCGACGCGATTCCAGTGTCCGGGTCGGTGGCGCAAGAGTACTCCTTGCTCACCGACAGCCGCGACGTATCTCCGATGCGCGTCGCGAGGGCGCCACGCCGCCGTCAGCGTGGTTTGCGCGAACCTGGAGACGTGCATCGGAGAGCCGGAAGTGGACTTCAGGCGCCAAGGGGTGGCATCCTCTGCGAGCCACGCGCTCCGAGGCCTCCAACCGGCGCCTCGCATCGCTACCATCCGAGCCTTGGCGCAAGAACTCAGCCAAGTCACAATCCTTCCGCACAGGACGTGCCGTGTGGGTACGGAGGGTGTCCGGCGCCTACCTGGATTGCGGCATGAGCGAGGCGCCTCCAGTCGGGCCAGCAGCCCAAGGTCGCCGTGTTACCGCTGACAAATTCTGCGTCCGCCGATATGTGCCGCGCCTGAACCGCCCGGACCCAGGAAGACCACGTAACGAGTTCAACGATTGAAAGACGTACCTCTTCATCCACCACGCGGCCGAGTATTCGTGGTGACGCTAGTCCTGCGCACCGCTCGGGCGGGCATCACGCCCGCCCGTGATCTGTCGATGAGCAATTGATCCCGTGCAGGGCCTGGCACTTGTGGACTTTGACAACTTGATACCGCGCGATTCCGGCATCAGGGCTCAAGTCGAATTCAATGCGGCCAGGCTCATTGCGACCCTGTCTGTCGAGTTTCGTACTCTGTTCCCCGATCTACGGGAACTCGACGTCCGTCTCTATGGCGGCTGGATAGACGAGTACGGTGCTCCGAGTGCGCAAGCCTCTTTGTTGCTGCAAGTGCTTCCGGAACTTCAGGGCCGGTATGGCGGCATTATCGTTCGACCATCGCTTGCAACTTCGATGTTGGTCCTTCCGCACGTTGGCCTTCGGGGTACTGTTCGTCTTCTTCCAAAAAGGAGGCGTCAAAAGATGGTGGACGGAATGCTCGGCTGCGACGCGGTGTTCGTGGCATCCGAGCCGTTCGTCTGCATTGGTGTCGTTTCCGACGACGATGACGTGGTTCCCGCTACCCTGATGGCTCACGTCCAAAACCGAAGCGTCGTCCTGCTGCGGCGTAGCCGCCGTCCCGGAACCGGCCCAAACGACCAAGTACTGTCCCGACGGGGGCTTCGTATCCACGTCATCGAGGATTGACCGATGGCCAAACAAAACCAGTTGCTGGAGTATTGGCAAGAGACGGTTCGACAGACGATCGTTCCCTTCTCGGATTCCGGTGAGCTTGTGAAGGTCGTCGTCGCAAGCGGTCGTCGATTTCATGTCGAGTGGGCGGTTCGGGGCCGGGAACGTGAGGCCGAGTTCGCCATCTCCCGGGACGGCACGTTGACCGTGGGTCCGAACCGCGAGACCTTCCGTGCCTACCTTGCCGGACCGGAGATGGCGGACCTTCGGCAGGTAGCGCACATGATCTCTCGTTCCATCAGGAGCGATCTGTATATCCCACTCCAGGCCAACTGCCCCGACGAAGACAACGCAAGACCCCAGCCGGCCATCGAGATACTCGATTCACTCCTCGATGAAGACGATCTCGACGCAACCCGGGTCATCATGCTGACCGGCGAAGCAGGAGCCGGTAAAACCCTGGTGCTGCGGGAACTCGTTCGCCGGCGGGCGAAGGCCTACCTCGATGGACGCACCCGGAAGCTCCTTCTATACGTGAACGCACAGGGCCGGGCGCTGGCGCGACTGAACGAAGCCCTTGCGACGGAGCTTCAGGACCTTCGGGTCAGTCTGACTTATCACTCCGTCGCCACCTTGTCTCGCCTCGGTCTGCTAGTGCCGGTCATCGACGGGTTCGACGAACTTCTCGGGGTGAGCGGTTACGATGACGCGTTCAGCTCCCTCGGATCATTTCTGGAGCGTATGGAGGGCGAGGGACAGCTGCTCGCGTCCGCCCGCTCCGTGTACTACGAAGAGGAATTCCTCGAACGGGCAAACGGCGCGTCCACCTCGGGGGAGGCAATGTGGACCTGCAAGCCGGTAACACTTCTTGGTTGGGACGAAGATGACCAAAGTAAGTATCTAACCAAGATCGGCACCGCTCGCGGTCTTTCCGAATCGGACATCGCCAAGCTTCGTACACGAACAAGAGGTGCGTTTAAACATGACGAGTCCCAGCTTGCCTCAAAGCCCTGGTTCTTTGCCAAAACGGTGGACCTGTTGCTTGCCGATCCCGAGTTCTCCGGTGGAGACCATCTGCTGGACGAGTTGGTTCACGGATTTCTGCGACGTGAGCAAAGGGGGAAACTGCTCGATCGGCAGCAGGTACCTCTCCTTGAGATAGACCAACTCGAGCGGCTGCTTGGCGAGTTGGCAGAGGAGATGTGGAACCAGGAGACTCGAGAGCTCGACTACCATTCGGTCCGCGAGGTAGCAGAGATAACACTGGCTGGTTCGGATCTCTCCGAGTCGGTTCAGAGCATTGTCACCGAGAGAATGCCAACGACTGCGTCCTTGGCGACGGGCGGTGATCGCCAGGGAAGCATTGCCTTCGAGCACGAGGTCTTCTTTTTTTACTTCCTCGCCAAAGCGATAAACCGATATCTCTCGGGGGACTCCGACATGCGGCTCATTCTAAGCCGCTCCTCGCTACCGGAAGAGGTCGCAGAACACCTGTCGTCCCAGTTGCAGCGATCAGGACAACTTGCATCCGGGGAGCGCTTGCAAGCGGTCCTGGACCGGCTATCCGGCGCTGCAAGCACAAAGTGGCGAAGAACCACACAAGTCCGGGAGAACGGAGGTCTCATCGCCATGGCGGTGCTTCGAGCCTTTTCGAAGAATTCGGGAGCGGTCGAAAGCCGTCGTATTCGGGCTTTGTCGTTTCCCGGTAGTAATCTTGCCGGGGTGACAATGGAAGGGTGTTTTCTGGATGATGTACGTGTCCAGCGCACCAACCTCAGCCAAACAAAGCTACTCGACTGCCGGAGTTCAGATCTGGTGCTTGTCGAACCACGTCTTTCGCCCGACACGACTCGATTGGAGATAAAGGGTTTACAGACGTCGCAGGTGATTGGGCTCAAACTCTGGAGCAAGGAGAGATTAGAGGAAGTCTATGACCCCGTCGAAATCGAGGAGATACTTCGGCGTTGCGGAGCGCCGATCCCCCAACTGTCTCAGCCGGAACGCCGAGCCGTTCCAGAAAAAATGCGGGGTTTGCTTGAGCGAGTCGTGCGAGCCTACGGAAAACGTAACACCATCTGCACCAGCGACGAGAACCTGACGAAGGCGATCTTCGGGCAACCCGAGTGGATGAAGCTTCGAGGCTTGCTGGAAGGTCACGAGATCATCAAGCCTGTGGAAAAGAGCGCCGGTTCCTCGGGGGGGCGGAACAAGGAATTCCTCCGGCTGCAGGTTCTTCAGTCCCAGCTAATGCGCGGAGAAACCGAGCAAACGGACATCGATCCTCGCATCCGGCGGCTTTGGGACGATTTACGGCGTAATGGTGCCCAATCCCAAACGTGAGTGAGCGCGGCGATGCTGAACGACACCTTCAGGGGCCGCGATTCGGCCAGACGACGCAGGGCGGTGGAGAAGGTGTGCCGCACCCTCGCCGCGGCCGGGGCGGCGCCACCGGCGGCCGATGGGCCGGAGAGTAGAAACCGCTACTTCGTGCCTTGATAGAACCGCATCCGACGGCGACTTACTCGCAGCCGTGGTGCTTGCGCCAGATGGTGGGGTCGTGGCCTTGGGGTGGGTTGGCACAGGGGTCGTCGGCGTAGCCGCGCAGTCGGTTGTAGCGCGCGATCTGGAGTTCAGTCAGCACGGGCAGCGTCTCCAGATGCGCGGCCAGATGGGTGTAGCGCAGCGCCATGCGCGCCTCGCCGATCTCGGCGAGCAGGATTCGCAGCGCGCGCTCCGTCACCGTCCTGCTCGAAAAGGCCTCGTCCAGCGCGCGCTCGGCCTCGACCAGACGCCGGCCCCCGGCAATCGCCTCGGCCCGCATCCGCTCGAAGATCGAGGTGATCGCCGCGACCTGCTCTGCCGACAGCGCAATCTCGTCGCGCATGTCGAGCAGATGGCCGGGGCCGGGCATGCCGTTGAGTTCAGCCGCTTTGGCAAGGCCCCAGCCGCCGCCGCGTGCGAGTTCGTCGAGATCGTCCGCCGAGAGGCTCTTGAGGATGCGGGTGTGCTCGCCGGCATAGGGCGATTTGTGGGTCTGCCCGGCGTCGGCGAGACTCGCGCAAGCCCATGCGAGCGCGAACGCGGATAGCAAACGGCACATCTGCGGGCGGGGCATATTGGCCTCCCCATGGAGGGACTGGGACTCCCAATCATTTATAAAGGGTTTTCAAGTGGGATGTCTGTGCCCGCCCTGAGGTGATTGGGTTCACACGGACCGCCACGCTGCCTTCCGACTCGTGTACTGAGGCTCGTGTCGCAGACTCCCCAAAGGCTGCCCATATTGACCAGGAACCGGGGCGCGGGTTCCCCAAGTACTCACGGCGCAGGTGACGCCTAGCCACTCCCGGCACCTTGGCCTGGCCTGTCCGCAGGGGAGAGTACGTCCATGCAAGCAGGATGTCCGTTGAGTCCGGAAAGTATCCTCTGTGGCCCTCGCAATGCATACGAGTCCCCAAGCGTGCAAAGTTGATCAGAGATGACACCGATGCAACATTCCGCGACGCAACCCGTTGCCGAGCAGCCGGAATCAAGCGCGTGAAACCGCGATCCATGGTCCGGAAGGGAGGCAGGTACGGATGGGGCGCGTCGAGTACCACGCAAGCCAGATGCCGCATCGGATGAAGGAGTGACCATGACGATAGATACCGGGGAGCGAGTCCACGTGGACCGAGCAGGTGAGGTAGCGGTGGCCCTGCCCTTTGCGAAGGCGGTGCCCCTCTTCACGCCAGAGGGCGAGCGGCCGTGGGCGGCGGGGTGGGACCCGCAATACGTTCATCCGCTCGGGATCGGCGCGGGAGAGGGTCTCGTATTCCAGACCACCAGCGAGGAATCCGGGACTGCAACGTGGGTACAGACAAGGTATGAACCCACCTCGGGCCTCGCTTCGTACGTGTACGTCGTTCCGGATCACCACACGACCATGGTGGACCTACGTGTGACTCCCGACGGGGAGGACCGCAGTCGGGCCTGCGTGCGGTATCGCATGACCTCCCTGTCGCCCGAGGCGGACGCCTTCGTTAGGGCCTTCGGCAACGCCTTCGAGCAGGAAATGTCCGAGTGGGCCGATGCCATTCAGCGGCACGTGGTGGAAGGTGTGCCGAGGGAGACATGAACGAGGCTCGAAGAATAAAATCGCGAATGCGCGGAACCTTCGCCACGTTGCGGCGCCTGTATTTCAACAACGCAATGGTTCAACGAGAGCAACAGGAATTGGATGCCGATTATCTCGACGCCTCCAACTGGCTCCTGATCATCGGCCTATACAATTTCGTGGAACAGGTGTTAAAGAAGTTTGTAGACGAAAAAAACCGGCCCAATCACCATAAGCTGAAAGACTGCTTCAACATGATCAAGGACGCCAATCCCGACGTACACAACGCCTTGGATGCCGGTTACAGGGACTTTTCGAGTTTGCAGACTCTCACACAGAAGGAACCGGGGAATACTTGTTTGAACTACTATCTTGAGAAGTATCTTGGCTATCTCGATGACCCTTCGGATGGCAACCAGGTGGGTTCGGTACGATGGCGATTCTTCCTTTCCGAGCTGATATCGGTCCCACAGATCAACCTCGAAACCCTTTATGAACTCGCTCGACTGTGCTGGAACAACTATGAGATATACGGCCCAGCACCCAAACCTGGATGTGAATCAGAACCCAACCCCAGGCGGGAAAGCGAATCTCTGAACGCCCGACTATGCAGATTGTTCTACTACAGGTTCGATTTTCTTTGGCACCGAAGTCCACCTGAAGAGACACCATGCCAATTACTCGAAGAATGGCAGCGAGTAAATAAGTTTGAAAACTTCTTGTCGGGGATCACTCGCCTGTTGGCCGATGAAGACGGAGTGTTATTCCCCGACGGAAACGGCAGTATCAGGGATCTCTTTTTCTGTTGGAAGAATGACATACGGCAACTGGGCCGGATCGACAGTACCCTGTGTGTCGGCTGGCTCGAGGAACAAGTCCGAGAGCTCAAGGCGGGGAGAACGCCGGGCAGCATCCTGTCGTCCGAATACGACGACGCTAGGGCAGTTGAGATGTTTGTACACGCGGTCGACAGGTTGAACGCTGTCGGCCAGCGTTTGGTCTGGGATGCGGACTCCGGCCTCTGGAAGGGGGTGGCGGCAGGGTGACATCTCCACCCACGTCATCTCGACCGCTGCCTGATAGGGAGAATTGTAGGCTCCGTGCCTGCGGCGCTTTGCCATGGCGGCATGCCTGACCGCCGCAGCAACGGAGCATGACATCGGCGTCTGCCACACCACACTCAGCCGCTGGTGGCGATGTCCAGCGATGCGCTCCAGCCGACCGCAAGGACCGTAAAAAGCCGACTGGTCATCGGCCTTGGTCATCGCCATCCGCCGGGTTCGCATCGATTGTCTCATGTGGTGCATGATAACCAGCATGGTGCACCGGCAGAGCCACAGGGACTTCGAGAACTCCGTCGGGTGTGTCCTGAAGACCCTGACCGACCGTGGCGCGGTCGTCCCTGACACCGAGCGCCTGCCCAGATGCAGGAGGAGGCCCGCACAGCTCGAAGGAGTCGTCAAGACCGACACGCTGACTGTCAACTCTGCTCGCTGCGACGCCACCAGCGAGCAATGAACGGTTATCGATCCCTGCCTCCATGCGAATCTGCGCCTGGGCCTGAAGATGCACCACCGCCACCACGCTCGATCCTGCGCGAGGAAACGCCGCCGGAATACCAGACAACCATAAACAGGAGAAGATCATGCCGACTGACGACAGATCGAATGACGCGAATCAGGACCTCCACGAATTCTTCGCTGGGGATCCGGTGGCAGCGGACCGCGCCTTTTTCGGGCGGGAGACCTACTCCGATCGGCGCGGCTTCCTGCGCGGGGCCGGACTCGCGACGATGGCCGCGATGGTGGGAGCCTCCATTCCCTTTCATCGCAACATGCCGGCCGGCCTCATTCCGGCCGCGTTCGCGGACGAGAGTCTGCTGGTCGGCAAGGACGGGCTGACCCTGCTCAACGACCGGCCGCTCAACGCCGAGACCCCACCCCATCTCCTGGACGATCCCGTCACCCCGACCTCCCGCCACTTCATCCGCAACAACGGCCTGCCCCCCGCGGATATGGATCCCGAGACCTGGACCCTCGACGTGGATGGCCTGGTCGACAACCCGGCGACTTGGTCGATCGAAGACCTGGAATCGAGATTCGAGGTGGTCACGATGCCGCTCGTCATCGAATGCGGGGGCAACGGGCGGGCTTTCTTCGATCCACCGGCAAAGGGCAACCAGTGGACCTACGGTGCGGTCGCCTGCTCGGAGTGGACCGGAGTACGCCTCCGGGACGTGCTGAACGCGGCCGGCGTGAAGCCGAGCGTCGTCTACACCGCGCACGTCGGCGCCGACACCCACCTCTCGGGAGAAGCGGGCAAACTGCCCATCTCCCGCGGCATCCCCATCGCCAAGGCGATGACCGACAACGTGCTCATCGCCTTCGTCCAGAACGACAGCCCGCTCCATCCCATGAACGGGGCCCCGCTGCGACTCGTGGTGCCGGGCTGGCCGGGCTCCTGCTCTCAGAAGTGGCTGCGGCGCATCACCCTGCGCGATGTCGTGCACGACGGACCGAAGATGACCGGCACCGCCTATCGCGTACCCCGGTACAAGGTCGAGCCGGGCGAGAAGGTCGACAAGAAGGACTTCGTCATCATCGAGCGGATGCCCGTCAAGTCGCTCATCACCAATCCCGCGAACGGTGCGGGAACGGGGAGCACGATCGAGGTCCGCGGCCACGCCTGGTCGGGGGATCGGAGGATCACCGCGGTGGACATCTCCCACGATTTCGGCGCCACGTGGACCTCGACGGCACTCGAAGACCCCGCGAACGACGGCGCCTGGCAGACCTTCCGGGCCACCGTGGATCTGCCCGGGGCGGGGTACTACGAGGTCTGGGCGCGGGCGACCGACAGCGCAGGCGTGATGCAGCCCCACGCCATCGACTGGAACCCGAAGGGATACCTCAACAACACGATGCATCGGGTCGCGGTCCGGGTCGGGTGAAGGGGCGGGGTGCGGGCGGGTAGCGCCCGCACTTCCCTTCGCGCGGAAGGACCGGGACCATGAGCACCGTGTTCGATCGTCGGCTGATCGGGCGCCTCCTCGCCGCTTGCCTGCTATGGCTCCCCGCAAGTGGCGGCTTCGCGGCGGGCGAGGCTTCGATCCAGGAACGCCTCGCCACCGCCTCGCCCGAGCGGGGAGAGGCGCTGTTCATTGTCTGCCGCGCCTGCCACGGCATCGACGAAGGCGCCGCCGGGACCCTGGGACCGAACCTCCGGGGGGTGGTGGGCCGCCCGGTGGCGTCGGTGGAGGACTTCGATCGTTACTCCCCGGCGATGGCCTCCGCCGGTGGCGTCTGGACGGAGGAACGCCTCGACCGCTATCTGCACCAGCCCGCGGCGTTGGTAGAGGGCACCAGCATGGTGTTTCCGGGGATTGAGAGTGCGGCCGACCGCGCCGACATCATCGCCTGGCTAAGAGTGGCAAGCGGGTTGTCCTCGATGTCCGAAGGAAGCCGCGGCGAGGCTTCGGCGGGCGCCGCACCGGGGCAGGCAACCGGTGATGCGGTCAATGCGGACTTCGGCGTCCTGGTCGCCGCCGAGGGAGCCGCGGTCACCCATGCCTACTGCACGGTATGCCACTCCGAGCGGATCGTTGCCCAGCAGGGCCTCACCCGGGAGGATTGGCTGGAGACGCTCGAGTACATGGTGGACGAGCACGGCATGGCCCCGCTGGAAGCGCCCTATCTCGATCAGGTGCTCGACTACCTCTCCACCCACTATGGGCCGGACCGCCCGAACTTCCCGAGTCAGTAGCGAAACGCGGCCGCCACCCGGTCGGCAGGTCGCCCGATGGAGTACCCCCACTTCAGGTGCAAGACCAGGAGTTAGCCCGGATGTTTCACCGATTTCCTACTGCGGCCACCAATATGCTCGTGTTAGCGGGCCGTACTCCCTCAAGCCGCTTCGACGTAGTGTCGGCTACGCCTTCAGCGTCTTTTAGTCCGTGCGCCCCACTATCACGGCATCTTGGCGCCCTCGCTACGAAAATCGGTGAAACTTCCGGGTTAGGAGCGGAACCGTCACGGCATCTTGACGCCCGAAGCGGCCGAAAATCGGTAAGACATCCGGGCTGACAATCCTGCGCCTACCGGCAGCCGCGCGCCCTTGGCTCTCGCGAATCGGTGAGTTGCTGCGGTCGGAGACCGCGCCCGCTCAACCCGCTTCGCGCAGCCCGAGATAGGAGTCGACGAGGCGGGCGTCGCGTCGCGCCTCCGCGCCGTCCGCGCGGTAGACGGTGTGCCCGGACACCAGCACCACCACCGAGTCGGCATGTTCGAGCGCGCGTTGGGTGTTCTGCTCCACCAGCAGCACCGCCACGCCCTCGCGCATGAGATCGAGGATCGCGGCAAAGCACTGGTCCACTACCGCGGGCATCAGGCCGAGCGAGAGCTCGTCGATGAGCAGCACCTTGGGATCGGCCATCAGGGCGCGTCCGATCGCGAGCATTTGCTGCTCCCCTCCCGATAGCGTTCCCGCTCTCTGCCGGTAGCGCTCCGCCAGGCGCGGGAAGAGTGCGAGGACCCGCGCTTCGAAAGCGCGTGCCGCCTCGCGGCTGTGCACATGGCCTCCCACGAGCAGGTTCTCGGCCACGCTCAGGTCTGAGAACACCCGCCGTCCTTCGGGTACGAGGCCGATTCCGCGGCGCGTGCGCTCCACCGCGGATGTCGCGGCGATGGATTCTCCCGCGAGCCGGATCGCTCCCGCGGACACCGTGACATGACCCGCGATCGCCATGACGGTGGACGACTTCCCGGCGCCATTGGGGCCGAGCAAAGCCGTAATGCGTCCCGCCTCGACGCGGAAGCTCACCCCCTGCACGGCTCGCAGCAGCCCGTAGCCGCAATGGAGCTCTTCAACCTCCAGCACCGGAAGCTTCCCCCTCCTCCTTCCGGGACTCGCCCAGGTAGGCGGCGCGCACGTCCGCCCGGCGCATGACTTCGGCTCCGTCCCCGCTCGCGAGCACCGCGCCGTCCACCATCACCACCAGGCGCGTCGCGATGCGCAGCACCTCCGCCAGGTTGTGCTCCACGAGCACCACGCTCAGCCCCTCCCGGTTGAGCGTCACGATCAGGTCGGCGAGCCGGCCCGCCTCGGTCTGGTTGAGTCCGGCCAGCGGTTCGTCGAGAAGCAGGAGGCGGGGCGCGATCGCGAGCGCGCGGCCCACTTCCAGGCGCTTCTGCACCCCGAGCGGCAGGGTGGCGGCGCGGCGTTCGGAGAGCTCCGCGATGCCCAGCCGCTCCAGCAGCTCGCCCGCTCGCCGGCGCGCCGCTTCGCGCGCGGTGCGCATCAGCGCGGAGAAGGGACGCGACGTGATCGCGTGGGCGGCGGCAAGCGCCACGTTCTCGGTCAGAGTCATGTCGGGGAAGGGCCGGACCAACTGATGGGTCATCGCCAGTCCCCGGCGCGCGCGCACATGCACCGGCGCCCGGGTCACCTCCCGCCCATCGAAGCGCACCACTCCCGCATCCGGCCGCATCACGCCGGTGAGCAAACGAACCAGGGTGGTCTTGCCGGCTCCGTTCGGTCCGATAAGCCCCACCAGCTCGCCCGCTTCCACCGCGATATCGACCCCGCGCACCGCGCGCACTCCACCGAAGGTCACGCGCAAATCCCGCGCCTCGAGCAGGCTCAAGGGTCGGTGCTCCGGGGACGGCCCCACCGAAGGAGCAGACTCGCGAGCCCGGCGAGACCGGAGGGGCTGTAGCGCATCACCAGGAGCAGAAGGGACCCGTAGATCAGCAGCTTGTAGTCGTTGACGAAGCGAAAGAGCTCCGGCATCAGGGTAAGCAGCACCGCGCCTGCGAGCACTCCCCAGGTCGAGCCGATGCCGCCGACCACCACCATCGCGAGAATGGTCACGGACTGGATGAAATCGAAGGCGTCGGGGACGATCAGACCCGTGACATGGGCGTAGATGCCTCCCGCGAGTCCCGCCCCCGCGGTGCCGAGCACGAAGGCCCACAGCTTGTATCGCGCGGTATCGAGACCGAGGGTGCGGGCCGCGTCCTCGTCGGCCGCCACCGCACGGAACACCTCGCCCATCCAGCTCCGGCGCAGATGCAGGCTGAGCGCGACCATGGCCAGCGCGCCCCCCACCGCGAGGACCGCGAAACCCACTGGAGACAAGGGTGAGGGAATCTGGGCGACTCCGAACTCCCCGCCGAGCCACTCCTGCTTGCGCACGAAGCCGAGGAAGAGGAAGCCGACGCCCATGGTCGTGATGGCGAGAAAGTCCTCGCGTACCCGCAGGGTCGCAAACCCCACGATGAGACCGAGCACGCCGGCCACCGCCGCCCCGAGCGCGAGACACAGCGCAAAGGGCAGCCCCGCGATCGAGAGCAGCGCGGCGGCGTAGGCGCCGGTGCCGTAGAACGCGGCGTGGCCGAGGCTTATCTGTCCACAAAAACCGCTGATCATGTTGAGGCCGAGCGCCAGCATGACGTTGAGGCCGCCGAACACCACCAGGCTGAGAATGTATGCCTCCACGCGCGGAAGGGTCCTGAGCGTGCGAAACGTTGCTCAGCGGGTCGACGCGAAGAGGCCGCGCGGTCTTATCAGAAGGACCGCTATCAGCACCGCGAATGCGATCGCGTCGCGGTCCAGGACGGCGGCCAGGTACACCGTCCCGAAGCTCTCGACCACCCCGAGAAGCAGGCTCGCGACGACCGCTCCCGGGACATTGCCGAGCCCTCCGAGCACGATGATGGCGAGTCCCTTGTAGCTCACCACCGCGCCCATGCCCGGCTCCACCAGATTGTTGAGCAGCCCGACGAGCAGCCCCGCCGCGCCCGCCATCGCCGAGCCGATCGCGAAGTTCAGGTAGCGCACCCGTTCCGGATCGATCCCGAAGCTCTGCGCCATCTGGGGATCGGAGACGGTCGCCCGCCATGCCACTCCGACGCGGGTGGCGGAGATGAAGGCCCCGAAGGCGGCGGCGAGGACCAGCGTCGACACCGCCATCGCGATCTGCACCGCGTTAAGGTGAATGCCCCCCAGATCGTAGGTGGTGGCGAACCACGGGTTGTGGTGGAAGGGCAGGCCGTAGGGACCGAAGAGCAGACGGAAGCCGTCCTCCATTGCGATGAAGAGGCCGATGGAAGCGATCAGCGCCACATAGGGAGGACGCGAGAGCATCGGCGCATAGATGAAACGGTAGATGAGGGGCCCGACGGCGGCGGCGACCCCGATCGCCGCGGGCACCGCGAGCCACAACGAGCCGGTGGCGTTGGCGGTCACCACGCCGGCGTAGGCGCCGAGTGCGAAGACCCCGGCGTGGGCCACGTGCAGGATGCGCAGCAACCCGTACACCAGGGTGAGGCCGAGCGCCATCATGGCGTACATGGCGCCCCAGATAAGCCCGACCACGAGCAACTCGAGGTGGAACACGGTCGAGCGCTCGCGGTCCGGCTGAAGACGTCAAACGGGCGGCTTGAGAAAACCCGTCGGGAGGCTACTCCGAGGGCGGAGCCAGCAGCTCCGGATCGTGAATGCGCGCGAAGTGGCGGTAGGCGCCGTCCTTCACCACCTGGATCTCGACATCCTTCATGATCTCTCCGAGCGCGTTGAAGGACACGCGGCCGGTGGCGGTGGCAAAGTCCTTGGTGGCGGCCAGCGCTTCGCGCACCGCATCCGGATCTTCTCCGCCCGCGCGCGCCACCGCGTCGCACATCACGCGCACCGCGGTGTGGGTCGCCGCGGCGACCATGTCGGCGGGAAAGCCCGCCTTGGCCTCGAAGGCGTCGATGAAGGCGCGCATCTCGGGGTCGTCACTGTCGCGGTCCAGCGACGTGGTGATCATCACTCCCTCCGCCGCGTCCTTGGCGATGTCGATGAAGTGCTGGGTGTCGTAGCCCTCCTGGCCGATGATGGGAGTCTCGACACCGCCCGCGCGCAACTGGCTGACGAGCGGACCGGCGGTGAAGAAGTAGCCGGAGGCGTAGATCGCTTCCGGGGCATCTTGCTTCACCGCGGCGACGATTGAGCCGAACTGACGATCCTTGATGCTGTAGCTGTACTCCGAGACCACCTCGATGCCGAAGTCGGCCGCCTTTTCCTTGAAACCCGTCGCGAGCGACTGGCCGAAGTCGTTGTTGAGCGTGATCATGGTGACGCGCTTGTGGCCCAGCATCTCGCCCACGAACTTGGCGCCGGCCCGGCCCTGGACCTCACCCATGAACGAGGTACGGAACACGTGATCGCCGGTGCGGGTGATGTCGGGGTGGATGGCGTAGGCGGAGATGTAGGGGATGCCCGCCTTCTGGAAGACCCCGGCCGCGGCCCGGGTAGCGCCGGAGTAGCTGCCGGAGATGGCCACCTTGACCCCTTCGCCGAGCAGCTTGTTGGCGGCGGGGATCGCCTGGTCCGCCTTGGCCTGGTCGTCGTAGATGACGATCTCGACGCTGCGCCCATCGCACCCGCCCGCGGCGTTGATCTGCTCGGCTGCGAGCTCCGCCCCGAGACGCGAGGACTTGCCGTCGCCGGCGGCAAAGCCGGTCAGGGGAGCGTGAAAGCCGATCCGCAACGCTTCCGCCGCGTTCGCCGCGGCGCCGAGGACCAGGGTCGAGGCGAGGAGAAGGCCGGAAATGAGGAATACGGGGTTGTAGCGATTTCTCATGGGTTTCATCCTCTCGAGGTGAAGTGAAGGCCGGGCGGCAATGGTAGCGTATCGCAACCGGCCACCATGCCATTTCCCGGCAAGAACAGCCCATGCGAAACGAGATACGGCCTCATACCGGCACGACCCTGCGCTGCCGCGGCTGGCGCCAGGAGGGCATCCTGCGGATGCTCGAGAACACTATCGCGAACGGCGAGCGCCCGGAAGACCTCATCATCTACGGCAGTACCGGGCAGGCCGCGCGCGACTGGCGCTCCTACCACGAGATCGTCCGACGCCTGCGCGATCTCGACGGCGACGAGACGCTGGTGGTGCAGTCGGGAAAGCCGGTGGCGGTGTTCCGAAGCTATACGACGAGCCCCCGCGTGGTGCTCGCCACCTGCAACCTGGTGCCGCGCTGGGCGACCCATGAGGAGTTCGAGAGGCTGCGCGCGGAAGGGCTCACCATTCACGGCCAGTACACCGCGGCCTCGTGGGCCTACATCGGCAGCCAGGGCATCATGCAGGGCACCTTCGAAGTGTTCGGCGCCTGTGCGACGCGGCACTTCGACGGCTCGCTCGCCGGGCGCGTGGTGCTGAGCGGCGGGTTGGGCGGCATGGGCTCGGCCCAGCCCCCCGCGATCACCATGAACGGCGGAGTGGCGCTGATCGTGGAGATCGATCCCTCGCGCATCGCGCGGCGCCTGGAGAGCGGACACATCGACGAGGCCTTCGACAACCTGGACACCGCGTGGCGCCGCTGCCGCGCCGCCGCGACGGCGGGGGAGGCGCGGGCCTTCGCGTTGCGGGGGAACGCGGCCGACGTGTGCGAGCACTTCGCCTCGGCGCGCGAGCGCCCCGACTGCGTCACCGATCAGACTTCCGCCCACAACCTCCTCCACGGCTATGTGCCCTCCGGCCTCGACATGGACGAGGCGCGGCGTTTGCGCGCCACGGATCCTGACGCCTATCGACGCCGGGCGGGCGAGACCGCGGCGCGACACCTGCGCGCACTGCTCGCGCTCCAGGCCGAGGGCGTGCCCACCTTCGAGTACGGCAACGACCTGCGCGCGGCCGCGCGCGCAAACGGGATCGAGGACGCTTTCGACCTGCCGGGATTCGTCCCGCTCTTCCTGCGGCCAAGCTTCGCGCACGGCCGCGGACCGGTGCGCTGGGTCCTGCTCTCTGGCGACCCCGCCGACCAGCGCGCCGCCGACCAGGCCGCCTGCGAGCTCTTCCCCGACGACGTGCTGCTGCAGCGCTGGCTCGGGCTCGCGGAGCAGTGGGCGCCCATCGAAGGGTTGCCGGCGCGCACCTGCTGGCTCGGCTACGGCGCCCGCGAGGCGATGATGCTGCGCATGAACGAGATGGTCGCGCGCGGGGAACTCCGCGCACCGGTCGCGGTCACCCGCGATCACCTCGACTCCGGGGCGAGCGCGTGGCCCCGTCGCGAGACCGAGGACATGCCGGACGGCTCCGACGCGATCGGCGACTGGCCCTACCTCAACGCCATGCTCAACGTCGCGGGCGGCGCCGACCTCGTCGCCATCCACCAGAACGCGGGAGACATCGGCGGCTCGATCTCGGCCGGCATGACGGTGATCCTCGACGGCAGCGAGGAGACGGCGCAGCGCATCTCGCGCGTCTTCGCGAGCGATCCCGGGATAGGGGTCGTGCGCCACGCGGACGCCGGGGTGCCCGAGGCAGTGGAGTTCCTCGCCGCCAGCGATATCCGGGGAGGTTTCGTCGATTGAGGCGGGGTTGGCGAGCCGGGTCGAGAGAAGACGCGCCACCGAACATGACCGAGCGAGCTGGCCGGGAGAAGGTTCGGAGAATCTCCGCGGCGAAGCGGCGCGGGCCGCCACCGGGCAACCCGGCGAGCTTGACGGCGTCGACTCTCCATTGACTTCCGGGCGACAGGTTGCGTATGAAGCAACCAGCCCGAGGCTCGATTTTGTTTGGCTTGCGTGGCGGAAGATCGGGGTGATGTCGCAGCCTGATTTGCCGCATCGGGAGTAAGGAGGAGGGGACCATGAAGTCCGAGGCAATCCTGTCGCACCCGCCAAGGGTATTGACCCAGTCCGAGCGCGAACACTACTTCGAGCGGGGCTATGTGCTCTGCCGGAACGCGCTGGATTCCGCCTGGCTCGAGCGCATGCGCAATGCGTACGAGCGGGCCATCGAACGCAGCCGCGCCCTCACCCGCTCCAACCGGTGGTTCTCGCTTGCGCCCGAACACCGCGCCGACCGGCCCTGTGTGTATCGCATTGAGCGACTGCCGGACCAGGACCCCGAGTTCTGGGCGGTGGCGACGGAATCACGCCTCGCGGATCTCGCCTCGGACGTGGTCGGTCCCGACGTCGTCTATCGAGACTCGATGATCAACGTCAAGCCGCCCGGCTCCCGAGGGGCGGTCACCTGGCACCAGGACTTTCCCTTCTACCCCCACACCAACGTCGGAACCATCCAGGTCCTGACCGCGCTCTACGATGTCAGCGAGGACCAGGGTCCGCTGACCGTAATCCCCGGGAGTCACCGCGGAAGCATCTTCGAGCACTACGACGACGAGGGGCAGTGGACCGGCGAAGTCGGCCCGCGTGACATCGAGAGCGTGGATCTGTCGAGCGCGGTGGAGCTCACCTGCGCGGCGGGCGATGCGGTGCTCCTGCACCCCGTGACCCTCCACGGCTCGAGGCCGAACCTCTCGACCCGGCCGCGGCCGTTGCTGATTCACGGCATGAACGCCGCCGATGCGCGCTCCTACACCGCGATCGCATGGGGCAACTCGCACACCGGAGACACCCTGCGAGGCGGGGGGGCGCGCTACGCTCGGCACGACGCCCTGGAGATCCGCCTGCCTCCCGACTGGTCGGGCGGTTATACGTCGATCTTCGAGCACCAGCAGGAAGGCTAGCCCGAGACGCGGGAGTCGTCACCCGGCGCACCGAGGTCAGTCCATGAAGATTCCCGCCGACGCCCACGCGTTCCTCTCCCAGACACAGATTTGCGTACTCGCCACCACCGGCCCGGGCAACTCGCCGCACGCCGTCCCCATGTGGTACCGCTATCAGGATGGTGTCATCACCATCATCGCCTCGCGCACTTCGCAAAAATGCAGGAACGTCGAGCGCACCGGCAAGGCGATGGTGGTCGTCGACCGACGCGACCCGCCCTACTATGCGGTGATGGTGAAAGGCGATGCCGAGATCGGCCCGGGGTTGAGCCGGGAAGAAGAACGCGAGCTGATGCTGCGCTACCTCGGTCCGGAGCGGGTAGACGCGTACCTCGCGCAGTACGAGGAACGCAGGGCCCAGGTCGCCAGCATAATCATTCGGCCGACCAGGGTCATGGAATTCCGTAGCTGAGGCCCGCCGGGTCGAGGCGGCGCACCCGTTCGCTTCTCCGGCTCCCCGCCACATCGACAAGCGGCGAATCGCGCCGCACCGAGGTCAGTCCATGAAGATGAGCGACAAAGCCCACGAGTTCCTGTCCGAGACGCAAGTGTGCGTGCTTGCCACCACCGGACCCGGCACCATGCCGCACGCCATACCCATGTGGTACCGCTACCGGGACGGAGTCATCACCATCACGACGTACCGCGAATCCCAGAAGTGCCGCAACGTCGAACGCACCGGCAAGGCGATGGTGGTCGTCGATCGACGCGAACCGCCCTACTACGCGGTGATGGTCAAGGGAGACGCCGAGATCGGTCCGGGCCTGAGCCGGGAAGAGGAGTACGAGATCGCGTTTCGCTACCTGGGCCCGGAGGGCGTGGACGAGTTCATGGCGTACATAGACGAGACCGGGGGCGAAAGCGCCACCATCGTCATCAGACCGACCAGGGTCATCGAGCACCCGGCCGGGTAAGGCTCCAGTCGGGACCGGGCGCGCGGCCCGGAACGCATCAGCGCCCCACTACCTCGACCACCGGCGGATCGCGCCGCATCGAGGTCAGCACGACGCGCTCGAAGCGCCGGGTGGCGGCGAGAGCAAGCTCCGCCGCCTGCCGCGCGAGCGCATGGCGCTCGTCGTCGTCGACCATGTTGATGACGGGGATCACCCGTGCCGCACCCACCCCTCGCAACCCCGCCTGCTCGCTCGCGAGCAATCGGGCAACGTGGTCCGGGCGGATGGGCTCGCCGGCCCGCACTCCGCAGAGGGCTTCGATGCGCTCCACCCGGTGGGCGATGCGCTCCGACAGGGGCTGTCCCACCGCCTGGGCGGAAACGACGCAGATTACGGTGTCGGCGTCAGGGGGAATGCGCGGCTCGGAGTCGCCAGGCGCCTTGATCCATCGGCTGCGCGCACCGTCGGCCTTGACCAGAGTCACGTCGAAGCCGGCCCGCTCGTGTGCGGCGGCGACGAGGGTGGTATCGATGCCGGCGTAGCGCCCGTGCTTGCTCGATGGACAGGCGAAGATCACCTTGTCGTGGCGGCGGGACGCCTCCAGCACCGCCGGGAGCAGCGTACCCTCTTCGGCGATGAGGGGATGGGCATCGAGCGACTTCGGAAAGAAGGGGATGTGGACGGTGGCAGTGATGCCGACGCGTCCGGGGTGCTCCGCCGCGAGCCGGTAGAAGGTGGTCTTCTTTCCGCCCGCGCCCACGAAGCACACCAGCCCCCGGCGGGCTTCCAGCGCGTCAAGCAACCCCGTCACGCGACGCTCGAAAACACTGCGCCTCGCACCGCCCGGTGACCGGACGGCGCGAGGCGCGGTAGCGAAACGACCGGTTCTCGACTCAGCTCTGGCCGGGCACCCAGGAACGCCACGTGTCTTCGTTGTCGTCGAGCCACTCCTCGACCACTTCGTCGAGATCCCTTCCGTCCACGTCGATGGCGAGGATCAGCTTCGCCTGCTCGGCGTTGGACATCCGGAAGTTGCGGATGAGCGCGACCACATCGGGATGCTCCTCCTCGAACTGAGGGGTACCGTAGTTGTAGGTGATGTCTTCGGGCCAGTCGCTGACGGGCCACGCCTCGTCGGAGTGCGGGGGCAGCTCGATCTCGACGAGGTCGAGGGTCGCGTGGATCCAGTGCGGCTCCCAGGCATAGGCCACGAAGGGCTCCTTGCGCGCGTAGAGTCCCTTGAGCTCCGCCCAGTGGGCCGTCTCCGAGCCGAGCTCGACGAGCTCGTACTCGAGCCCGAGGCCCGCGGCGCGCTCGTGATCCTTGCACTCCCAGGCGGAGACCGGGCAGGCGATCAGGCGGCCCTTGTCGCCGGACTCCAGGGTCTTGAAGAGATCCTTGTAGCGGTTGAGATCTTCCCAGGTCGCGAGATCGGGAGCGGGCGCGCCTTCCCCCTCGACGAGATAGCGGGGCACGTAGTAGCCGGACTGACCGATGACGCCAACCGGGGCGTAGTAGCGGATCGAGCCGTCTCCCCCGAATTCGGTGACGTACTTCTCCTTGGTGGTGGAATAGGAGGGCCAGGTCTCGCAGGCATAGTCGAGGTCGCCGGCGCGCAGCCCCTCGGCGACCGCCGGGCCGGAGGGCATGGTGATGCGCTTCACCTTGTGCCCCATCTCTCTTTCCAGGATCTGGTGGATGATCTCGCAGGTGACGGCGCCGCCGGTCCAGTCGGCGACCGGGGATTTGAAGAGTTCCGCGGACGCCGGAGCCGCACCGAGGGCGAGCAGCGCGACGCCAGCCGAGGCGAGCAGTCTGATTCGATTGATTGCTTTCATCGTGTTCTCCGTTACCGAGTTGACGCCCCGGACGGGCGCGCGCCTCGTGTCTCGAAACACGAGACCAGCGAAAACCTACATCGACATCGCACTCGTGTCGATGTTTCGGGAGATGCGTAGCGGGCCCGTGCAACGCCTCTTTGCGATGTGTCGAAAACCCCGGCCATGGCGGTGCCGACCACGCGCTTGAAGAACACTGGTCGATAACCGCTTGCATTTCCGGACGATGCGCGGTCGGCGACGAGTGCCGGCGCCTTCCGTTACCAGAAGCGGCGCTCGGGCGGGCGCGGCCCCTGGGACGCCGATCATGTGAGCCCAAGCGCCTCGCGCTGCTTGCGGGTCCAGGACTGGGTCAGGCGATCGAGCACGATCGCGAGCAGAGTAATTCCGATGCCCGCCATCAGACCCCGGCCGGTGTTCGCGGTGTTCATCGCATCGTAGACCTCCTTGCCGAGGCCGAGTCCCGCGACAAGGGGGGTGATCGCCTGCATCGCGAGCGCCATGATCACGGTCTGGTTCACGCCGAGCATGATCGAGGGCACGGCGAGCGGAAGCTTGAGCTTGATAAGCGTCTGAAGGTTCCGCGAACCGAAGGAGCGGGCGACTTCGTCGATCTCCAGTGGTATCTGGCCGATCCCGAGGGTGGTCAGCCGGATCATCGGCGGCAGGGCATAGATGACCGTGGCGATGATCGCGGTGGTCGGGTTGCCTCCGAAGAAGAACAGCACCGGAATCAGGTACACGAATGGCGGCATGGTCTGCATCGTGTCGAGCACCGGGCGCTGGATCGCATCCCAGGCCCTCGACCAGGCCGCCGCAATCCCGAGTGGAATCCCTATCGCCATGCAGATCACGACCGATACCGTGGTCCCGGCCAGGGTGTACATCGTGACCGCCCAGAGATTCGCCGCCCCCACGAAGAAGAGCGCAACGGTGGTGGCGATCGCGAACCCCGGCCCCACCGAACGCCAGACGATGAGTCCCACGAGACCCGCCACGTAGAACCAGGGCAATTCGACGAGGAATCGGTCGAGCGGGGCGAGCAGGTAGAGATACACGCTGGCGCGGATCCACTGGGTGACCGCGATGAAGGGCGGGTACACGGTAAGACTCTCGACCACCCTGTCGATGGGTTCGCGAATGGAGATCTCCCACTCCCGGGGGAAGTCGCCGATACGCCAGACGCTCGCATCGAGTGCAAGGACGGCGGAGATCAGCACGAGGCCGACGACGAGGAATCCCCGGCGGGCGCACCATGCGGCGATCCGCACTCCCAGGGACCGGTCGAAGAGAGCGACCACCGCACCGAGCAGGTGGCCGACAGCGCGCGCCAACGCCGTGCCCGCCGCTCCGACCCCGTTCCAGATTCGGTCGACTCCCGTTTCGACGACGCGTGCGGCCAGGTTCCCATCCCACCGCTGCGGCAGCAGCCGGAATTCGAGGACGTCGTCGGGAAGCGCGCGCCGGCGCTCTTGATTCATCGCCGCGCTCAGCCGGTCGAAGATGATCGCCATGAAGACGATGCACAGCCCGCCTTCGAAGGAGTGGCCGACCTTGAGGCGGGTGATCGCCCGCCACACCTCGGCGCCGAGCCCCTCCGCGCCGATGAAGGTGGCGAGCACCGCGAGCGCCAGCGCCATCATGATGGTCTGGTTGACCCCCAGCATGATCGAAGGCATCGCTTGCGGGATCTGCACCTTCACGAGCATCTGCGTGCGGGTGGCCCCAAAGGCGCGCGCCGCCTCGATCATCTCGGGCGAAACTTGACGGATTCCGAGATTCGTCAGACGGATGATGGGCGGAAGTGCGTAGATGATGATCGCCATCGCCGCCGACGGTCCGCCGAGCCCGAAAAAGAAGATGGCGGGCACGAGGTAGACGAAGGCGGGCATCACCTGCATGGCGTCGAGAACGGGGCGCAGCGCCGACTCGAATCGGTCGTTCTGTGAACAGATGATCCCGAGGACGGTGCCGGTTGCGACGCAGAGCAGCACCGAAACTCCCATCAGGCTGAGGGTCGTGATCGCCACGTCCCACATGTCCACCGCGCCCCAGAACAGCACCCCGAACAAGGTGAAGAGGCCGAGGCGGAGCCCTCCGTAGGCAAGCGCCGGCAGCACGAGCACGATGACGAGCACCGGCCAGGGCTGGAGAAGCAGAAAGAGCTCCAGGTTCTCGAGCGCCCAACCCACTCCCTCGCTGATCCCTCGGGTGAACCAGCGGAAGTGCTCCTGGAGCCACAGCTCCGCCTGATTGACCCATTCGACCATGGGGAAGGCGCGCACGATCTCCTCGGGAAAGGGGTGCGCGCCGCCACTCGTCCACATGACGAGCAGCGAGACCGCCACGCCGGCCACCACGATGGCGGTGAGCGTCCAGTCTCTCCCGCCGATACTCAGGCGGGGAAATGCGCGCGCGCGTTCCGTATGCCTTTCCATCTCTCCCCCCCGAAAATGGTGTCCTCGCTCAGACCACCCGTCGCGACCTCTCAGAGCCCGGACGCGCCGCCCATGCTTTTTTTCTGCTCACCCAGGCGCCATCGGTGATGATGCACGATATCAAGGTCGCGAGTCGTCGCATCATTATCCATCGTCCGTGACCCCCGGTCGCATCCCTCGCCCGGCGCGCGGGCGCCGCCCGATAGCGCCGCCTATTACCGGCGAAACGCAGTACGCCTCCATGATGGCTTGATTTCTCCCCGCTGCGTTTCCCATGATGGAGCCGCTTCGTCTCGGGAGCGGTGCATGCGTAGAACGGGCGGCGGGGGCGCCGCGAAAATTGTCTGTCGCAACGTGTGGAAGATCTTCGGCGCCAACCCGGAGCAGGTCCGTGCGAATCTCGACCCCTCGGCGGAACGCGAGGAGGTCCAGGAGCGCACCGGCCATGTGATCGCAGTCAAGGATGTCTCGTTCGAGGTGAACGAGGGCGAGACTTTCGTGGTCATGGGCTTGTCCGGCTCTGGCAAATCGACCCTGGTGCGCTGCATCTCGCGCCTGATCGATCCGACCAGCGGCGAAGTGCGCATCGACGACCGGGACGTCGTCTCGATGACCGAGGCGGAGCTGACGGAGCTCCGCCGTCACCGGATGAGCATGGTGTTTCAGAACTTCGGCCTCTTCTCCCATCGCACGGTGGTGGACAACGTCGCCTTCGGTCTGGAGGTTCGGGGAGACAACCCGGCGCGGCGCAGTCTCAAGGCGATGGAGGTGCTGGAGCTGGTGGGCCTCTCCGGCTGGGAAAACAACTACCCCCGGGAGTTGTCGGGCGGAATGCAGCAACGCGTGGGGCTGGCCCGGGCGATGGCGGTGGACCCCGAGATCCTGGTCTTCGACGAGCCCTTCTCGGCGCTCGACCCGCTGATCCGGCGCGAGATGCAGGACGAGCTGCTCGACCTTCAGTCCACCATGAGGAAGACCATGGTGTTCATCACCCATGACTTCCTGGAAGCGATCAAGATGGGAGACCATATCGCGGTGATGAAGGACGGCGAGGTCCGTCAGATCGGCACGCCGGAGGAGATCGTGATCGCTCCGGCCGACGACTACGTCCGCGATTTCACGGACGAGGTTCCCCGCTACAAGGTGCTGAGCGCCGGCAGGGTGATGCGCACGGAGGTGTCTCGGGCGGCCCGGGCGCGCTTCGCGGAAGGCGCCCGGGTGAGCGCCGGCACCAAGCTCGACCGCCTGACCGGCCGGATCGCGGACACCGACTCGCCGCTGCCGGTCGTGGACACCGAGGACCGGCTGGTGGGCGAGATCGATCGGAGCATCGTCATGCAAGCGCTCGCGAGCCGGGAAACGGCACGATAGACGGACGGAAAACCGGGCCTGGGACGGCGTTGGTCCTGGACCGCCGGCAGGTCGGAAATCTCACCAATATTCAGCCGCTTCGGGCGCCAAGATGCCGTGATAGTGGTGCGCACGGACAAAAGTCGCTGAAAACGTAGCCGACACGAAGTCTTTGTGGCTTGAGGAAATACGGCCCGCAAGCGCCCGCATATTGGCGTCCGCGAGTTGAGAAATCGGTGAAATTTTCGGGGCAGAGGTCGACGGTCCGCGCATCGGGCAGCGAATACAAGACGTCACGGCCGTACGCCGGTTGCGGCGCCGCGGCCGGCCGCCAGGGGCGTGGTATGCGGACCTTGATCTCCACCCGCGCATTGGGCGGACGAAGGGACTGAGCGACGCGCTCCGGCAATCGGAGGGGCGCTCGCCTCACTCGGTCGCGGCGGCCATCTCGTCGTTTGCGAAGTGCGGCATCACTCTGGTCGCGAACAGCTCCAGATTGCGCAGAGTCTTGCGCTGCGACACGCCGTTGTGGTCGTAGCCGATGAGGATTTCGTCGAGACCGCAGGTCTCGCGATGCTCCTCCAGCCGCTCGATGATGTGCTCGGGGGTGCCCACCAGCAAGGCTCGCGGCTCGAGGAAGTCCCAGCTCAGTCTGGTGTCGGGCGACAGCTTCTCGCCAGGGTTCATGAACACCTGGGCGCCACGGTAGGGATCGTTGTACGAGAAGATCCGCATGATGCCCGCCTCGGCGTCGCGGCGCGCCTCCTCCATCGACCCCGCCACGTAGGTGTTCCGTAGCACCGCCTGCCCCTCGCCGAGCCGGTACGCGCGGCCTTCGCGCTCGGATCGCACCTTCGCATAGACCTTGCACCGCTCGCGGATCCTCCGCGGCGGCGGCTGCCAGTAGCAAGCATTGAGCCCGAGCTCCGCCGCCATCGCCACCGAGCGGTCGGTGGACACCGTGGCCCACAGGGGCGGGTGCGGCTTCTGGTAGGGCTTGGGGGTGACCCGCAGCCTCGTCACCCGCTCGCCGTCCTGCCACTCGGGGTTCGACGGATACTGCGGATGCCTGAAGGTGGTGCCGGGAGCCGGAAACTCGTAGTTGGCGCCCCGGTGCGAGAAGTACTCCTGGGTCCACACCTTCTTCACGCACTCCACGGTCTCGCGGAACAACTCGCGGTTCTCCTCCTTGCGCGGGTCCGCGTTGGGGTGGAACTGTGGTCCCTCGTAGGGCCAGATGCCGCGGCCGAAGCCCGCCTCCACGCGGCCCTTGGTGAGCTGATCGAGGATTGCGATGTCCTCGGCAAGGCGGATCGGATGCCACCAGACCGCGATGCTTGCCATCTGCCCGATGCGGATCCGCGATGTGCGCGCTGCGATATCCGCGCCGACGAGCATCGGATTGGGGATGTCTCCGATGCCGTAGGGGCCGAAGTGGTGCTCGCCGATCCATACCGTGTGGTAGCCGAGCTCCTCGGCGAGCACGACCTGCTCGCGGAAGTCATCAAGTATCCGGTCCGGGGTCGATCCTTCGCCGCCGTGCAGGGTGGTGAAGATTGAGAAACGCATTCCCTCCCTCCCGCCGCGAACCGCCACGGCGTCCTTGGACTTCGACGCCCGGACTATGTCAGATCGACTCGCGGCAGCCCACCCCATCCGCCGGAAAAGACGCGGGCTTCGGACCGCACTGCGTTCGCGCGACGAGAACCCCGCCGCGAAGTCCATGGAGTTGGGGCCCGCGCTTGTCCGACGGCGCGCACCGGAGTCTGGAGACCGCAAGGACGGCGGTGGGCATGTACAAGCACCGACGCCGCGGAGAGAATCTCTTTCCAGGGACTTGCTCCACGGGCCGATGCGCACCGCAAGCAGAACGGGAGGAATCATGAAGTTCGGTCTCTGCCTGCCCCACGAAACCCAGCACATGGCGGGGGAGACCGCGAGCGCGGACGATGTGATACGCCTCGCCCGGCTGGCCGAGGATCTCGGCTACGACTCGGTCTGGCTGGTCGATCACTTCTGCTACCGGCCCTACGACGATCAAGAGGAAATCGGCGTCACGGTACCGGAGGAGAAGAAGGGCGTGGTCATCGGGGCCTGGGAGTGCTGGACGACGGCGAGCGCGGTGGCGATGGCCACCCGCCGCGTGGAGATCGGCACGCTGGTGTCGAACACCGGCTACCGAAATCCGGCCCTGCTCGCGCGGATGGCGGAAAGCGTCGACGCTTTCTCGCACGGGCGCCTGATCTTCGGGGTGGGCGCCGGTGACTTCCCCTCCGAACATCAGATGTTCGGCTATCCGTGGGAACGCCGTATCAGCCGCTTCGAAGAAGCCCTGCAGATCATCAAGCCCATGATGCAGGGCCAGGCAGTGACCTTCGAAGGTGAGCACTACCGGGTCAAGGAAGCGCAGCTTCTGCCTCGCGGCGAACGCCCGGAGGGCGCGCCACTCCTCATCGGCGTGCTCGGCAGCGGTCCGCGCATGAAGCGGCTGGTGGCGCAATACGCCGACCACTGGAACTGCTGGCTTGCGTTTCGGGACAACCGACCCGAAGCCTATCTGCCGTACCGCGACGCCATGTTCGCCGCGTGTGAAAAGCACGGCCGGGATCCGGCCACGCTGACGCTCAACGTCACCGCGCGCGTATGCGCGCTGGACGAGGGCCCGGAGTTTGCCGGCACGCATCCCATCTGGGGCTCCTCACAGCAGATCGCCGACACGCTTAACGAGTTCGCCGAGCTCGGGGTCAGCCACATGAACACTTTCATGAGTCCCAACAACGAGCGCGGCTACGAGGCCCTGGCCCCGGTGCTGGAACAGCTGCAGTAGGCGCCATACTTGGCGATTCACGAAGGCTGAAGACGCATGGAGACCGGTAGGGCTACCGGCGTCCGTGCTTCAGGGCGCGCAGGCATGCCTGGACGGTACCGTCCCTCGCCCTGACTCGCGTCCAGCACCGTCCACGCCGGCGGATGCGCGCCGCGACCGTTGATCGGGGAGACGACCGGCCGAGGCCCAGCGGCCGGGGGCGGCCGGCAAGGCTCTCCGCCTTTCGGCTCAACCTTCGACGGAAGTCGACAGGATGCTGGTGAGCCGGCCGTCGCGCGCCGGGGTAGGCTCGGACTCCAGATCCCCGTAGCGCAGCCATTCGACATTTCTTGCCCCGAGGTTGACCTCCTCGCTCGAACGCCGCGGCGGTCCCCCGTGGCTCTTTTCCAGCACCTGGCGCGGGTCGTCGCCATAGGCGAAACCGAGAAAGGGACCCCCGTAGTCGTAACCGATGAGACGCTGGAGCTTCTCCGGATACTCGCGTGCGACTTCCGGCGGGTTGACGAGGTACTGATTCTCTTCCTGACGCAGCCAGCCGAGCGCGTAGTGGAGGGAGAGCCCCGTGCGCACGCCGTCGGAGAGATTGTCGCCCGCGCCGTGCAGCACCCCGCTGGTGTAGAGCAGCACTGAGCCGGCCGGCATCTCGGCCGCCACGATCTCGTCCTCGCGGGGCTCGCGGTCATGATCCCAGCGATGACTTCCCGGAACGACGCGGGTCGCGCCGTTGCGGGCACTGAAGTCGGTAAGCGCCCACATCGCCGGCATGATGGTGGCGGGATGCGGGTGCAGGAACGGGTATATGAGGCCATCCCGGTGCAAGGGCTGGGCCTCGGCCCCCGGGGCGAGATGCATGATGCCGGAGAAGTTGAGCTGGTAGCGCGCGCAATGCGGCAACAGCAGTCGATCGGCCAGCTCGAGCACCGTCGCTTCGAGCGCCAGCTCGCGCGCCGCGCCCGACTTCGCGAGCAGGCCGCCCAGACGCTTGGTGCGATAGCCGAGAAACACGTCGTGGCCGTAAGGAGCCGCGTCGACATGCGCCTCGAGTTCCTTGCGGGCCAGCGCGGCCAGCGGGACCGCCAGCTCCTCGATGATCACGTAGCCGTCGCGGTCAAGCCGCTCGGCCAGGGCATCCAGCGTTGTATCGGGTGGACACCGTGCGGGAACGGCGTTCATGGAAGTCTCCTCGTGCATCTCAGCGAACCCTACGGTACCACGAGTCTGGGCCGCCCCGGGGAATCCACGCACGGAGAACCCAAGTGCGCTCCGCCGGCCCCCTTGCGAGCTCGGTCACGATTCAGGGACAGGGCGGCCGCGAGAGGGGATTGACGGGAGGCCTGCCTTCACGGGCCTTTCGGCCTTGTTCCCGTGCGGTCTTCGCGCGCTGAATGCGAATGAACCAGTCCTCGTCCACCTCTGTCGGCCGCTTGCCGACGGCTTCCTTTCGCTCGGAGTGATTCATCGTCGTCTCCTGCGGCTATGCGTTCCACGCATCGCTAGCCCGGATGTTTCACCGATTTTCGTAGCGAGGATGTCAAGATGCCGTGATAGTGGGGCGCACGGACTGAAAGACGCTGAAGGCGTAGCTGACACTACGTCGAAGCGGCTTGAGGGAGTACGGCCCGCTAACACGTGCATATTGGCGTCCGCAGTAGAAAATCGGTGAAACATCCGGGCTAGATTCCCGCGGGGCCAGTAGCCGCATGGCGTACCGCCGAAAGAGTCTGGCGCTACCCCATCGCTAGCTGAGCTGTCCGCGCAGGGCGGGGAATCGCGCTCCGCGCGGGATCGATCCGTGGGGGAGGCTCGGATCGAGGCCCCCCGGCGCATCGACCGGGCCGGGACGCGCATCGTAGCGCACGCCGTCACCGATGACGTTGAACGAGGTGGCGTGTCGCCTCGTCGGCAGGATATTGGCCGGTCCGGCATGGAGGGTGCGCTGGGTGAATGCGAGGACGTCGCCGGGCTCGACCGCCCAGTAGACGGTGCGAAAGCGCCGATCGAGCTCGGCCTGGCTCGGCATCGGGATGTGGTCCTCCATCCAGGCGTCGTACTCTACGCCCTTGCTGAAGGTCGACCCCATGTAGATGGGGTCCGGCTTGAGGTGCGACGCCTGCTTGAACTTGAGCGTGGTCTCCGCCGGCATGCGGTCGTAGGCGAGGAACAGCGCGATGGCATTCCGGCCCATGATGCGGTGATACGAGGCGTCCTCGTGCCAGGGGGTGGGCTTGTCGATGGCTCCGCCGTCCTTGACGAAGGTGTTGGTGTAGTGCAGCGAGACGGCGTTCGAGCGCATCAGCGCCATCGCCACGTCGGCGACCGGGCTCTCGAACAGCACGCGCTTGAGCACCGGGTAGCGGGTCCAGAGGTCGAACTCGTAGTAGAACACTCCCGGGTTGCCGGGGGTCGTGACGAAGCGCGCCTCCGGGCTCGGGTTCGCGACCGCGTGGTCGGCCTCTTCGCGCAGCGCGTCGATGGTCGGAACATCGATGACCTGGCGCAGACACACGACGCCATCCGCCTCGAAGTGCCGCACCGCGGCGTCGGAGAGCGATCGGTCGTCGCCCAGCTCGAAGGCCGACGGCATGCGTCCGTCGCCGGCGCTCGGCGGCGCGACGGTGTAGGAGTCGTCGGTCGAGATCACGCTCATCGGCTGGTCCTGTCCAGCGGATTGCGCCGCTACTGTCGCGAGCACCGTCTCCGAGTTCAAGGCCTGCTCGCCCGGCGGGCGTTCAGGGGTCCCGGAACGGCGTGTTCCGATTCATGACTCCAGAACCCTTCGCACAAGACCGTACCTCGAATCGCCGCACGACGCGCTGATGCCCAACCTTGCCAGGAAGGGCTGGAGCCCCAGGCCACCCACGTCGCCGGGCCGGCATGCCGACGAGTCTATTGGAGCCGGCGCCATCCGACTCGCCATCGCCTACGACCGGCCGGTCTACGACCTCATGTATCTCGTATTGGCGCAACGCCTGGGTGTCCGCGTCGTCACTGCCGACCAGCGTTTCGTGAACGCGATGGCGAGTACCGACCACGGCGATCTTGTCGTGGCGCTGGAGACATGGGATAGCGTGTGATCCTGGCGGAAGAACACAAGACACAAGCATTTCAAGATCAGCAACTTGCGGACTTCACGAGAATGCGTGAAATGTCCTGATTGCGAAACTTGGTGGCCAGGGGCGGAATCGAACCACCGACACGCGGATTTTCAGTCCGCTGCTCTACCTACTGAGCTACCTGGCCGTGCGCGAAGGCGGGGTATTAGACGGGCGGCATGGCGCGAGCGTCAAGGAATGCGGGCGTGGGGGTGGGCCGATCGCGCCATCACCGCCGGACAGCGCGAAACGTCCCGTCAGCGATGCCCGAACACCTTGCCTCCCCCATGCGGGGGCAGAATAATCACCCTCACATAGAGTCAGTGCAACGCGCGAGGACCGAAGTCATGGCAATGGCCGCACCGGTTACCCAGTCGAAGGGGCTTCCCGCCCATCTGGTCGCGCACATCAACCGCCCGACGATTGATGCGGCCGGACTGCCGAACGAGGCGTACACCTCGGAGAGCTTCCTGGCGATGGAGCGCGACCGCCTCTTCGCCACCACCTGGACCTGTATCGGGCACGCCTGCGCCATCCCCTCCCCGGGCGACGCGCGGCCGGTGGACTTCCTCGGCCAGCCCATGCTCATGGTCCGCGACGAGAGCGGGCAGGTGCGCGTCTTCCACAACGTGTGCAGCCACCGTGGCAACCAGCTCGTGCGCGAGCCCTGTCGCTTCGCCGCGCGCATCCGCTGCCCCTACCACGCGTGGACCTATGGACTGGACGGCACGCTCCAAGGCACCCCCCACGTGGGAGGCCCCGGCCGGCACGAGAACGAAGGATTCGACCGCCAGGCGCATGGCCTGAAGGCCATCCGCAGCGCGGTGTGGCTGGACATGGTGTTCGTGAACCTGAGCGGCGATGCGCCTCCCTTCGAGCGACACATCGCACCCCTCGCCGAACGGGTGTACACGCTCGCGACACCGGCCCAGTACGAGCGGATGCGTCCCGCCGCCACCCATGGAAGCTTCCATCTCGACTTCCGGGGCAACTGGAAGCTCGTGGTCGAGAACAACCTGGAGAGCTATCACCTCCCCTTCGTGCATCCCGATCTCAACGCACGCTCCCGACTCGAAGATCACTACCACTTCTACGGAGGCGACCTCTACGCCGGGCAGGGCTCGAACCTGTACCGGCCGAGCGCGGGCAATTCCGCCGCCGCCTTCGAGCACTTCGAGGACTGGCCGGAACGGACCTCGGAATACCCCACCCTGTTCCCCAACGTCTTCGTGGGCGTGCATTGCGACCACGTATGGTCGGCGGTGCTCTTCCCTCTGTCCCCGGGCCTGACTCGGGAGTACTGGCAGGTCTACTACGTCGGCGGGACCGCACACGACCCCGAACATGACGCGGCGCGCGCGACCACGCAGAAGGGCTGGCGCGACATCTTCCTGGAAGATGTGGGAGTGGTCGAGGGCATGCAGCGCGGCCGCGGCTCGCCCGCCTTCCGCGGCGGCGTGTTCTCCGGCGTCATGGACGAGCCGACCCACCACTTCCACAAGTGGGTCGCGAACCGGCTGGCCGCGTAAGCGCGTCAACCCGCAAACTTCACCGAGTTCTCAACTCGCGGGCGCCAAACTGCTCGTGTCGGCGAGCCGTACTGCGTCGCGCCGCTTGCGACTTCGTTTCGGCTACGCCTTGCGCGTCTTTCGGTCCATGCGCCGCTGTCACGGAACATTGGCGCCCGAAGCGGCCGAAAATCGGTGAGACTTGCGCGCTGATTGGCGCGCCCGGAGGGACTCGAACCCCCGACCACCAGGTTCGAAGCCTGGTACTCTGATCCAGCTGAGCTACGGGCGCGTGGTGATGGATCTTGTCGCTACGCGTACGCGGTCACGAGGCGGTGATCGCCGCAATGATCCCTTCCACCGCATCGTCGGCGATCGCACGCACTTCCGCCTCGGTGCGGTTCTGGATGGGGTGCGGCACGTATACCACGCGCGGCGCGAAGCCGAGGATCTCCGCCTGCGCCCGGTAGGCGCCCTCGAACTCGGTGGTCGCGATCATCGCGCCCGGCACTCCGCGGCGGTCGAGGTCCAGCATGTCATGCAAACTGCACGACGTGCAGGACCCTCAATCGGCAAGCGCTTCGACGACGACGTCGCACTCCTCGGCAATGGTCTGACCCACTTCCGGGGCGGCGGGCTTCGCGGAGGTGAGCTTCGCGTAGTGGCGCACCGTGATCCCGCGCTCGGCCAGACGCAGGCCGAGCTGGTCGAGGAAGAGGTCTCCCTTCGCCTTGGTGATGTCGAGCAGCCCCACCGTCAAAGCGTCGAGCGACGCCGGCAGGGCGGCGGGTTCGCGACCCGGAGGCGCCAGCTCCGCGGTCGGGTCCAGCATTACTTCGCCATCGTTCATGTGCCAATCTCCCTTGTGATCGGATTGCTTCCGCGTTCCCCGACCGCCCAGCCCGCGATCGCGGCGCTCAACAGCCCGGCCGGGCCCCCGGCCCGAACCAGCAGCAGTCCCTCGATGAGAACCTTGCCCCCACTCGCCTCGACGAGCGCGGACTTGATACGCGAGCGGCTCCAGCCCGCCTCGCGGTAGATGCGATAGTGTTCGGGCGCGATCAGCACCAGGGCGTGTGCCGGCGCGCCCCGGAACCCGATGCGCGCGAGCCACTCCCCGGTATTCGCCACCAGGGCCTCCGGCGCCCGCGCGGCCTCGTTCCAGATCCCGTGCACGCCGCCGCCCGCGAACAGGGTGACGGTGGACACGTCGCGGGCGAAACCGCGGTCCGCACGCAGTGGCTCCCAGCCTTCGTCCGACTCGTCTTCCGCGAAACAGTACGTGTACTTGCCGGGATGCCCAAGGGTCGAGCGGTCGACCCCCCCGGGCCGACCTCCTCCCACGTTGCGCACGACGAGCTGGACGGCCCGGCCGATGGTGGCGTTCGCCCGATGGCCCTGGCCGAGCACATTGACCCCGCAGTTCATGCCGATGCGCCGCGCCACCGCGCCGCTCACCACCACGATGGGCGAAGCGAAATCGGTGGTCGCGAGCACGCCGTGCAAGGCGAAGGCGGGATCGAGGGCGGCTTCGATCGCGGCGAGAACGACCGGGAAGTACTCGGGCCGGCATCCGGCCATGACCGCGTTCACCGCCGCCTTCTCGACCGTGCAGGGAGCGAGCGCGGGCGGCACATCGCCGAGTATCTCGCCGGCGTCGCGCGTGGTGCCCCCCAGCATGCGCAGCACCCGGAGCCGGGTCGGCGGCACCACCGGCAGTCCGTCGCTCCAGCCCCGGTCGTAGCAGACTTCGACCGGGTCCTCGGCGTCTGCGACCTCCACCGTACGGGAGTCGAAGCGCACTCCGCCGAAGCGAAGCGCCAGCCGTTCCGGCATTCCGGGCTCGACGCTTCGCGACCCGCAACCCGGTCGGGTCTCCGGAAGCCCGGCCCCGAGTCCGGAAGTGCCGCTCAACTCTTCCCACTCCCCACGGTGCCACCCGATCGCACGCCCGATCTCGCGCCCTTCCCGCATGTACAGCAGGGTCGGCACCGTCTCGATGCCCAGCCGGTAGGAGTGCTCGAGATCGCGGTCGTCGACCACGCCCGTCACCCCGACGGGAAACTCCGGGTCGTCCTGGGTATAAACGGTGAAGGGCCGCGCGCCGGCCGCGAGCTGCCGCGCGACCGGCTCCACCATCGCGCAGGTCGGACATTCGCGTTTGGCGACGAGGATCAGGCCATCGGAAAGCATGCGTCCGGTGCTCCCTCTCGTTTGCGCTCTTCGGACGAGAAGCGTGCCTGGCGCATTATGCCGCTGCCGCGCGAACGTTCAAATCGTCCCACCACCCTGGAAGCGCCCCATTACCTTCGTGTCTTTGCCCCCGGGCACCACGCAATCTCCCCGCACCGGAATCTCTTTCGTATCCTTGGCCCATCGTGAGCAACTCCCGTTTCATGCTGGCGGAGCGCGAGCGCGCCTTTCTCCTCGGCGAGCGGGTCGCGCGCCTCGCGAGCGCTGATGCCCGCGGCGTGCCCCATGTGGTGCCCGTGTGCTTTGCGCTGGCCGGAGAAACGGTCTACATCACCATCGACGAGAAGCCCAAGCTCACGCCGGGACGGCCGCTCAAGCGACTCCGCAACCTGGTCGAGAACCCCGCCGTGGCGCTGGTGGCCGATCACTACGAAGAAGACTGGCAACGCCTGGGCTGGGTCATGCTGCGCGGACGAGCCGACATCCTCTACGAAGGGGAAGAGCACGACCGGGCGCAAGCGCTCCTGCGTACACGCTATCCGCAGTATCGGGAGATGTCCCTCGCCGCCCTGCCGGTGATCGCCATCCGGATTGCGCGAGTCGCGAGCTGGGGCGAACTCAAGGCTTCCCGTGAGCCTCGCGCGGCTCCCTGAACCCGCGTGGTGAGCACGCAAGACCAGCTGGTGGCGGGGACGACGGTCGAGCCGGAGTCGGGCTTGGCCGCGGCCGCTCGCGACGTACGGAGCCTCGCGGCAAGCGCGAGCCCTTCCCATCCCATCCATGCCCTGCTGCCGGTCAAGGACCTGGAGAACGCCAAGCAGCGCCTCTCCCCCCTGCTCGACGCGAATGCGCGTCGGCAGCTCTTCGCCGCCATGCTTGAGGACGTGCTCGAGGCGCTGGTCGGCGCGACGTCGATCACCGGGGTTCTGGTGGTCACCCGCCACCATGGCGCCCGCGCACTGGCGGAGCGCTACGGCGCGAGCACGCTTTGCGAGGCCCGGAACCTCGGCCAGACGAGCGCCGTCACCCTGGGAGCAAGGACCCTGTGCGCCCGCGGGGCGACAGGGATGATAGCGGTACCCGCGGACATTCCCCTGGTGCGTTCCGAGGACATCGACACGCTCGTCGCCGCGCATCCGCCCGCTCCGTCTATCACCATCGCGCCGGCCCGGGACGATCTCGGCTCGAATGCGGTGGCCTGCTCGCCGCCCCAGGTGCTGCCCTTCCGCTTCGGAGAGAACAGCTTTCGCCCCCATCTCGCCCGGGCCCGCGCCCTCGGGATCGAACCCGGCGTGGTGCGCCATGCGCGCCTCGCCCTCGATATCGATACCCCCGCCGATCTGCGCGCTTTCGCCGCGGAGCCCTCGCCCACCCGCACCTATCGCTACCTCGAGGAATCCGGCATCCTCCCGCGCCTCAGGCTCCCCGCGCCCGCAATTCATGACGAATAGATCTCTTCCGCCGCGCGATCGGCTCACCGTGCACTTCGCGCATGTGGCGTACCGCCTCGCCGAACGCTTCGCCGGGCGAGAGACCGGCATCCGCCACTGGCAGACCTGGAACGTGGAAGACACTCTCCGGCGATGCGGGGAAGCGGACGTCCTGGTGCTTTCCGGCTTCTGGGACGACGCGATGCTCGACCACGCGACGCGCCTTCGCTTCATCCAGGTCTGCGCGGCAGGGTACGAGCGCTTCGATCTCGGGCGCATCGGCGCGGCGGGGGTACGGATGGCGAACGGGCGGGGGGTCAACACGAACGCAGTGGCCGAGCACGCGATGGCGCTCATGCTCGCACTCGTCAGACAGATCCACACCGGGCGCGACCACCAGCGCGCGAAGCACTGGCGCGGCATGATCTCGCAGCTCGACGCTCGTGAGGACGAGCTCGCGGGCAAGTGCCTGCTCATCTACGGTCTCGGCGGCATCGGCGCGCGGCTGGCGGCGCTCGCCCGCGCCTTCGGGATGCGGGTCATCGGCATCAAGCGCGACCTCAAGACTCGTCCGAGCGGCATCGACGCGGTACACCCCCCCGGAGCCTTCCTCGAACTGCTCCCGGAGGTCGATTTCGTGGCGCTTACCTGCCCCTTGAACGAGGCCACTCGCGGACTGATCGCACCCCGAAGCCTGAAGGCGATGAAGCGAAGCGCCTATCTCATCAACGTCGCGCGCGGTGGATGCGTCGACGAGGCGGCTCTCGTCGAAGCCCTGTACACCGGGGAGATCGCGGGGGCAGGGATCGACGTCACGGCGGACGAGCCCCTCGCGCCCGAATCGCCCCTGTGGGAGATCGAGAACGTGGTCCTCACCCCGCATACCGCGGGCGAGACTCGCCGCTACGAAGACAACGTCATCGACATTCTGCTCGAGAACCTTGAGCGTCTGTGGCGGGGAGAGGAGCTGCAAAACGGTATCGTTTGACAGTATCCGCCTCGCGGCGCCCCTGGACCATCCGGCCTTGTGCCGGGAGTTGGAGACTCGGCATCATTCGCCGCTCACCCAGGGAATCGTCGACATGACTCCGAGCGGGTTCATCGTCAGGTGGCGAGGTCAGGCATCCACGCCGACTGGACAAATCGTCTGAGCGCGGCGCGCGAGTTCACGCTCGACGCGGTGGCCTGCGGCGCGATCCGCGACAAGCCCGCATCGGCCAAGCCGGACTCCGAGCGGCGGCGCGCGGGCGAGGCGAGGCGATGCGTGACGGCACGCGCGCCGGCGGGCGCGAGAGGGGGGCTGCCGGCGATCATCTGGGCCGCTCTGTGCGCGCTGGCGCTTTGCTCGGTGCCGGCTCCCGGTCCGCTGCGCGCCACGGAGACCGGTCTGCGCCTGGACGGTCCGCGCACCCAGGGCGCCGTGCTCCGGGGGCGCGTGGCGCCCGGCGCCGTCGTGGAATTCGAAGGCGCCCCGGTACGGGTCTCGGAAGACGGGTGGTTCCTCGTCGGATTCGGGCGGGACGCGCCACCGGAAGCGACGCTCTCCGTGACCTGGCCGGATGGCCGGCGCGAACGAAAAACCCTCACAGTGAAGCCGCGCCAGTACCGTATTCAGCGCATCGACGGGTTGCCCGAGCGCAAGGTGATGCCGCGCAGCGAAGAAGACCTCGCGCGCATTGCGGCGGACATCGCTCTGGTGAAGGAGGCACGCCGCACCGACGATGCCCGCACGGACTTCCTCGATGGCTTCGAGTGGCCGATCAAGGGCCGGATCACCGGTGTCTACGGCTCGCAGCGCATCCTGAACGGAGAAGCGCGGCGACCGCACTACGGCATCGACATCGCGGCGCCCACGGGCACGGAGGTGCGCGCGCCCGCCGGCGGCGTGGTGACGCTCGCGCACCCGGACATGTTCTACTCCGGCGGCACCCTCATCATCGACCACGGCCACGGCCTTTCCTCGGCATTCCTGCACTTGTCGCGCATCCTGGTCGCAAGGGGCGAGCGCGTGACCCAGGGGCAAGCGATCGCCGAAGTCGGATCGACCGGGCGCTCCACCGGGGCCCATCTCGACTGGCGCATCAATCTCTTCAGCCGACGCCTCGACCCGGCTCTCCTCGCGGGACCGATGCCGGAGTAGGGAGACAACAACGGCGCCGAAACGTGTCGAGTGCCGAGTTCGCGAACACCGGTCCACAGCGGTTGCCGAGCCACCGGTCTCCTCGCGCAGTGCAACGAGAGCAGAACGAAGAGCCGCGCGCGGCGATCGTCGGGTGGTGCCGATTGTGGTGGTCGCCCCGCCGCCGGCCCGCCGTTCCTTGTCCCGTACCTGAGGGGTCCTATAATCGAGCCATGAACGAGGCCATCGCGTTCGACACCCACCGCTTCGTCAAGCGGCTGACGGAAAGCGGCTTCACCGAGAGGCAGGCCGAGACCTTGGCCGAGGAGCATGTCGCCCTCCTCAACGCCAACTTGGCGACCAAGACCGACATCGCCGAACTCAAGGTCGATATCGCAAGGGTCGAAGCCAGCGTCGAAACCCTGCGCCAAGAGACCAAAGCCGATATTGCAAGGGTCGAAGCCAGCGTCGAAACCCTGCGCCAAGAGACCAAAGCCGATATTGCAAGGCTCGAAGCCATTGTCGAAACCCTGCGCCAAGAGACAAAAGCCGATATTGCAAGGCTCGAAGCCAGTGTCGAAACCCTGCGCCAAGAGACCAAAGCCGACATTGCAAGGGTCGAAGCCGGCGTCGAAACCCTGCGCCAAGAGACCAAAGCCGATATTGCAAGGGTCGAAGCGAGCACCGAGACCTCGCGGCAGGAGACCAAAGCCGATATTGCAAGGCTCGAAGCCAGTGTCGAGGCGATGAAGACCGAGCTCTTGAAATGGATGTTCGGGGCGCTGATCGCGCAGGGCGGCCTGATCGTCGCCCTGATAAAGCTCCTCTGATTCGCAGCTTCGTCATCCCCATGTCCGCGCATGCGCGGACATGCTCAAGATACGGGCGGCCACGCCGTTGCGAAGCGCAATCGCGCTCCGCCCCGGCAGGCGCGAAACACCGCGGTCAGCGCCTCGCGTACTTGAGCAGTGTTTCGTGCAGAGAATTGGGGATCGTCACGCCTTGCGCGGGTGTGCGGGATCGGGCGACGTAGCGGCGCTGCGAGGGCAGCCGGGTACCCTCCTCCTTCAGTATTCGTGCAAAGAGCTTCTCCGCGTGGGCGAGCTGAGCGCCGCGATCGTCGTGGGTGACGCAGCGCACCGGGTCGATCGCGATCATGAAGTGCCCTCCGAGTCCGCCGACACTGTCGTCGGGATTGCGCGCGTACTCCTCGAAGCCGAAGACATCGCCAATGAGCGCGCCCGCAAGCAGCTCCACCATCATGGCGATCGCGGCTCCCTTGTAGCCCCCGAAGGGAAGCTGGGCGCCGGCGAGCGCGGCGTCGGGATCGGTGGTGGGCTGGCCCTGCGCGTCGATTGCCCAGCCCTCGGGCAACGCTTCTCCGTCGCGCTTGCGGATCATGATCTCCCCGCGCGCGCTCACGCTCGAGGACTGGTCGAACACGAGCGGAGGCTGGCCTTCCCTGGGCCACGCGAAGGCCATGGGATTGGTGCCGTAGAGAGGTCTGACGCCGCCGGCCGGGGCCACGAAGCAGATGGAGCTCGTGAACGCGAAGGCGACCAGACCGCGCTCGGCAATCCGCTCCACCTCGGGCCAGAGGGCCCCGATATGAAAAGTGTTCAAGGTCGCGAGCGCGGCGATTCCGTGCGTCTTCGCTTTCTCGATCAGGGGTTCGGCGCCGACTTCCAGGGCCAGGGGAGCGAATCCGGCGCACGAATCCACCTGAACCACCGCGGGGGCGATATCCCGTACCACCGGCACCGCGTCCAGCATCACCCTTCCCGTATCGAGCGTGCGCACATAGAAGGGAATGCGGAAGAGGCCGTGCGACTTGGCGCCGTCGCGTTCCGCCCGCTGGATGTTGTCGGCGATGGCGCGCGCCTGGTCCGGGGACACTCCGCAAGCGAGCAACGCATCGCTCGCGAGCCGGTGCACCTCCTCCAGGCTGAGTCTCGTTTCGTCACTCATGTCTCATACCCTCCGATCCCTTGACCCGAAGATTTCACCGATTTTCGGCCGCTTCGGGCGCCACGATGCCGTGATAGCAGGAAGCACGGACTGAAAGACGCGCAACGGCGAGCCGGAAACAGGCGAAGCGGCTTGAGGGAGGGAGGCTCGCAACAGCGAGCATATTGGCGTCCGCGAGTTGAGAAATCGGTGAAATCTTCGGGTTCAGCCCATGGACATGCCCACCGCCCGGCGATTCGTGATCCATCCGCGACCTGGCTCGCCTACAGCAGCGCGGCGGCGTCGCGGTCGGTGAACACCACCGCGTGGCGACGCGCCACCCGGCCCGCCGGAATGCCCGCATCGCCATCGCGCAGTCGGCGCAGCATCCGCGCCTTGCCCGCGCCGGTGAGCAGCCACAGCACGGTGCGCGCCCGATTGAGCGCCGGAAGGGTGAGCGTCATGCGTCGCCGCCCCTGGTAGGGCGCGACGGCAAGCGCGACGTCGGCTCCGGTGACGTCGAGCACCGGATCGCCCGGCACCAGCGAGGCGGTATGGCCGTCGTCGCCCACCCCGAGATGCACCACGTCGAGGGTCGCGGGCTCGCCGGTGCGCGCGGCGAGTCGCGCCGCATAATCGCTCGCCGCACGCTCGAGGTCTTCCGCTTCCACCGGCATCGCGTTTACCCGCGTCGGAGGAATGGGCACTCGGTCGACGAGGCTCGACTCCAGATGAGTGAGATTGCGCTCATCGCTTCCCGCGGGCGCGACCCGTTCGTCGACCTGGAAGATGTCGACCCGTTCCCAGGGAAGGTCTTCCGGCTCGAGGTGTCGGAGCATCCGCCAGGGCGTGGAACCCCCGCTCAGGGCAAGCGAGAAGCGTCCCCGGGCGGCGATCGCCCGGCCTCCCGCCTCGACCAGGAAGCACGCCGCCGCTCGCGCCACCGCGGGCGCGTCGTCCAGGATTCTGATGTCCAAGGGCCTCCCTCCCGCGCGCTACGAAATTCCTGTCCGGGCGGATATAGTGCTCTCCCACTCGGGCGGGAGAGCCTATTCTGCCGCAGCCCGAGAGCTTTTTGGGCCGGGGAAGAAGTCGAAAATGCGAGACAGCACCGAGCGCGCGCTCGCGCGCGCAGCCGAGGGAGAGCGGCTCTCGGACGACTGGCTCCTGACCCTCGCGGAACAAGTCCCGCTCGAGACTCTGAGCGGCGCGGCGCGCACCACGCGGGATCTCGCCCATCCCGGCCGGGTGAGCTATTCCCGCAAGGTGTTCATCCCCCTCACCCGGCTGTGCCGCGATGTGTGTCACTACTGCACCTTCGCGCAGACCCCGCGTCGGCTCGACGCACCCTATCTCCTTCCGGAGCAAGTGCTTCAGATCGCGCAGGCGGGAGCCGCGGCCGGATGTCAGGAGGCCCTCTTCACCCTCGGCGACCGCCCCGAGGACCGTTACCGCGCCGCCCGCGACGCACTCGCCCGGCTCGGCTACGACTCCACCCTTTCCTACCTGGAAGCGATGGCCCGGCTGGTGTTCGAACGCACCGGCCTCCTGCCCCACCTGAACCCCGGGCTGATGAGCGTGGACGCTCTCGAGCGTTTCCGCCGCGTATCGGTCTCGTCCGGGATCATGGTGGAGTCCCTTTCGGAACGACTCTGCCGCAAGGGTGGCCCGCACTACGGCTCGCCCGACAAGGAAGGGCAGCGGCGCATGAAAACGCTGCGCGCGGCGGGAGAGGCGGCGGTGCCCTTCACGACCGGCATCCTCATCGGCATCGGCGAAACGAGGCGTGAGCGCGTCGAGGCGCTGCTCGCGATCCGCGCGGTACACGAGCGATACGGCCACATCCAGGAGATCATCGTCCAGAATTTCCGGGCCAAGCCGGGCACGCTGATGGCCGGGGCATCCGAGCCGTCCCTCGACGAGCACTGCTGGAGCATCGCAATGGCGCGCCTGGTCTTCGGACCGAGCATGAGCGTGCAGGCGCCGCCCAATCTGCGGCCCGGCGCCCTCAGCGCCCTCGTCGACGCCGGAATCAACGACTGGGGCGGGGTCTCCCCGGTCACTCCCGACCATGTGAACCCGGAGGCGCCCTGGCCGCACCTCGCGGATCTCGAACGCGAGACCAACGCCGCGGGCCGGGAACTGGTAGAGCGCCTCGCGGTGTATCCCGAATACTGCCGGGACCGGGCGCACTGGCTCGACCCCGTGTTTCATGCTCCGGTGCTCGACCGCATCGATGCCTCCGGCTTCGTCCGCGACACACCGTGGAGCGCGGGCGATACGGCCAGCCCCGCGAACGGGTGGGTACGGCGCGATCACATGCCGGCCCGGCAAAGCGGAGTTGCGGAGATCCTGGCGCGTCTCGCAGACGGCGAGGCACTGGACGAGGCAAGGGTCATGCGCCTCTTCGAGGCCCGCGGCCCCGACTTCGCGCGGGTGTGCGAGGCCGCCGACGCCCTGCGTGTGCGACGAAACGGTGACGAGGTCAGCTACGTCGTCACCCGCAACATCAACTACACCAATGTGTGCTACTTCAAGTGCGGGTTCTGTGCGTTCTCCAAGGGCAAGCTGAGCGAGAACCTGCGGGGACGCCCCTACGACCTCGCGCACGAGGAGATCGCAAGACGGAGCGAAGAGGCCTGGATGCGCGGCGCCACCGAGGTGTGCATGCAGGGCGGCATCCATCCCGAATATACGGGTGAGACCTACCTCGACATCTGCCGCACCGTGAAACAGGCGGCGCCCGGCATCCACGTCCATGCCTTCTCGCCGCTGGAAGTGTGGCAGGGGGCGGCGACGCTGGGTCTCGATCTCGATACCTATATCGGACGCCTCCGGCGGGCGGGGCTCGGCTCCCTGCCCGGAACCGCGGCGGAGATCCTCGACGACGAGGTCCGCGCCGTACTGTGCCCGGACAAGATCAGAACCGGCCAGTGGCTCGAAGTCATGGAAGCGGCGCACCGCGCCGGTCTGCGCTCGACCGCAACGATCATGTTCGGCCACGTCGACGACACCCGGAGCTGGGCCCGGCATCTGCTGCGGGTACGCGCACTGCAGGAGCGTACCGGGGGGTTCACCGAGTTCGTCCCGCTCGCCTTCGTGCACATGGAAGCCCCGCTCTACCTCAGGGGCCGGGCGCGCCGAGGGCCGACCTTCCGCGAAGCGGTGCTCATGCACGCGGTGGCGCGCCTGGCGCTCGACCCGCACATCACCAACATCCAGACCTCCTGGGTCAAGATGGGTCCGGAGGGGGCCCGCACCTGCCTCGAGGCGGGCGCGAACGATCTCGGCGGTACCCTCATGAACGAGAGCATCACCCGCGCCGCCGGGGCCTCCCACGGCGAAGAGATGGCGCCGGAACGCATGGAGGCGCTGGCAAGGTCCATCGGCCGGAGTCCGAGGCAACGCACCACCCTGTACGCGAGCGCGCCCGCGGAGCGTTACCGGGCCTCGCTTGCGGCATCGGCACTGCGCGAAGTGGTGAAGACACCCGCGGCGCGGCGCTACGAGCGGGGTCGGGAGCGGCGCCCTCTCCTGCGCCCGGGAAGCGCGCCCGAGGCCTCGCGGGACGCGATCGCGAAGCGCCCGCTCCGGTGAAACGGCTCGAGAAACGAGAGTGATCGCAGCGGCATGGACCCCAAGCCGCGCACCCTGAGGGTCCGCGCGGTGCCGGGGGTGCCGATGGTGGAGCCGGGGGACGACCTTGGGGGGATCCTGCCGGCGGCACTCGACGGGGCCGGCATCGTCCTGCGCAGTGGAGACGTCGCGGTGATCGCCCAGAAGATCGTCTCCAAAGCGCAGGGCCGCTACGCGTACCTCGACGAGCACCCTCCCTCGGCGCGGGCTCGTGCGCTGGCCGAGGTCACCGGCAAGGACCCGAGACTCGTCGAGATCATCCTCTCGGAATCCAAGGAGGTGGTGGCGCACGGGCCCAATCTCATCGTGGCCGAGCACCGCAGTGGCCACGTCATGGCGAACGCCGGAGTGGATCGCTCCAACATCCGGCACACGCACGAACGCGAGCGCGTGCTCCTCCTGCCCGAGGATCCGGACGCGGTCTGCGAGGAGCTGAAGCACGTCTTCGATCGCCACTTCGCGGTGGACGTGGCCACCGTGATGAGCGACAGCGTCGGACGGCCCTGGCGAACGGGAACCGTCGGGATCGCTCTCGGTTGTGCCGGACTGCCCGCGCTCGAAGATCTCCGGGGCCGGCCGGACCTCTACGGCCGGCCCCTGGAGGTGAGTCTGACCGGACTCGCCGACTCGCTCGCCGCCGCCGCCGCCCTGGTGATGGGCGAAGGGGACGAGGCGCTGCCCTTCGCGGTGGTGCATGGCGCGCGCTGGCAGGGCGAGCCCACCTCCGCGCAGGCGTTGCTGCGCGCCCGTGAGCTGGACCTCTTTCGCCGATGACGGAGCACGGTTTAAAAGTGGTGGCCCTCTCGGGCGGGATCGGCGGCGCGAAGCTCGCGCTCGGGCTCTCGCGACTGGTTCGAGGCGATCGACTCGTCATCGTCGCCAACACCGGCGACGACTTCGAGCACCTCGGTCTTCGCATCTCGCCCGACCTCGACACCCTCATGTACACCCTGGCGGGGCTCGCCAACCTCGAAGCCGGATGGGGCCGCGCGGGCGAGACCTGGAGCTTCATGGCCGCGCTCGAACGGCTGGGCGGCGAATCGTGGTTCCGGCTCGGCGACGGAGATCTCGCCACCCACGTGGAGCGCACCCGCCGCCTCGCCGCGGGAGAGAGCTTGAGCGCGATCACCGCCGACTTCTGCCGCCGTCTCGACGTCGCCCCTCGTCTGCTCCCGATGTCCGACCAGCCCGTGCGCACCATGGTCCGAACCCCCGAAGGGGAGCTCGAATTCCAGCGCTGGTTCGTCGAGCGCCGCTGCGTGCCAGCGGTGCGGGGTTTGCGCTTCGCCGGAGTCGAGGCTGCCCGTCCGCAAGGAGAGTGGATGCGCGACGTAGTCCACCCCGACACCGGCGCAATCGTCATCTGCCCGTCCAATCCCTTCATCAGCGTCGATCCCATCCTGGCTCTGCCGGGAGTGAGGGAAGCGCTGCGCGCCGCCTCCGCGCCGGTAATCGCGGTCTCCCCCATCGTGGGAGGCGATTCGGTCAAGGGTCCGACCGCCAAGATGATGCGCGAGGCGGGCCTGCCGGTCGCCGCGGCGGCGATCGCCGCGCACTACGCCGGACTCATCGACGCCTACGTGCTCGACGAGGCCGACGCGGTGGAGGCGGATCGCATTGCGGTGCCCTGCCGGGTGACGGCGACCCTGATGCATGGCGAGCCCGACAAGCTGCGCCTGGCCCGGGAAGTGCTGCGCTTCGCGGAGGAAGTGCGTCCCGGGTGACGCATCGGTTCGCGCCCGCCCTCGCTCCTGTGCGCATCTGCGCGCCCGAAGCGGTCGAGAATCAGCGGGATTTCCGGGCTGGTCGGAACGGGGGCCGGAGCGGGCTACGAAGGGCGCCTCCTATGCGTCCTCCCAGGCGGCGAGAGCCGCGTCCACCGCCTCCCCGGGCGGCGCACGAAAGCCCTCGGCGCGCAGCGCCGTCTCGAGCGCCATCAGGCCGAGCAGCACGCTGCGCTTGCGGCAGACGTAACCCATGGTGCCGATGCGCCAGATGCGACCGGCGAGGGGACCGAAGGAGGTGCCGATCTCGATGCCGAAGTCGTCGAGCATCATCGCGCGTACCGTGTCCGCGCGCACTCCTTCGGGGATCACGACGCCGGTCACGTTGGGCATCTTGTGGGCCGGGTCGCCGAAGATCTCGAGCCCCATCGCGCGCAGGCCCGCACCGAGGGCCCGGCTCGCCCGCGCGTGCCGCGCGTGCGCGGCGTCCAGCCCTTCCGCGAGGAGAATGCGCGCGCACTCGCGGGCCGCATACAGCATCGAGGTCGCTTCGGTGTGGTGATTGAGGCGTGCCTCGCTCCAGTAGTCCATCAACATCGCGAGATCGAAGTAGTTGGAGCGGATGACGGGCCCGGTCGCCGCCTTGAAACCGGAGGGCCGGATCCCCTGCTCGATGTGCTTGCGGGAGAGCACCCGCGCCTCCGCCCGCTCGTTGAAGGTGATGGGCGCCGCGCCCGGAGGTCCCGAGAGGCACTTCTGGAGGCCGGTGCTCAGCACGTCGACGCACCACTCGTCCACGCGCACGTCCATGCCGCCGACGGTCGCGGTCGCGTCCACGTAGAGCAGCGTGTCCTGTTCGCGGCAGGCCGCCCCGATCTCGGCCAGGGGCTGGGCCATGGTGGTGGAGGTGTCGCCGTGCACGAGCGCAACGAGAGCCGGGCGTTGCCCGCGGAGCGCGGCGATGACCTGCTCGGGTTCGAAGACCCGGCCCCACTGCGCCTCGATCGTCCTCACCTCGGCCCCGCAGCGTTGCGCGATCTCGCAGAGCAGGTGGCCGAAGCGCCCGAAGACCGGCACGAGTACCCGGTCGCCGGGGGCGAGGAGCGAAACCATCGCCGCCTCGATGGCGGCTCGTGCGGTGCCGTCCACGAGGAAAGTCCATTGGTTGCCGGTGCGCAACACCTCCCGGTAGAGGGCCATCACGTCGTTCATGTAACCGGTAAGCACCGGGTCGAACTGGCCGAGCAAGGGCATCGACATCGCCCGCAGCACCCGGGGGTCGGCCTCGACCGGACCCGGGCCCATGAGCAGGCGCGGAGGAGGATTCAATTCGTCGGTGGGTTTGCCCATGTGCCTATCCCGTAACAACCTCGGCCCGGAAGTCATGGCCGATCGAATCCCCGTCATTCTGGAGTCCTTGTGGCCACATCCGCGGCTATCCGAAGGCTCAGGAGCTCCGGATCAGGGTAGTAGCCGAAGCCCGCGGCGAGGAAGCTGACGAGCCGGCGATGCGCAGCGCGGCCTCGACCGCGTCCGCATTCGATGCGCACACCAGGACTCCAGCGCGCTCCAGACTGCGCCGCTGCGCCGTGGCATCCTGGGGATCGAGTTCGGTCCCGCACACCGACGCCACGAGCACGGGAGCATTCGCGGGCGCTGACTCGACCGCGCGCACGATCGCCCCGGCCGGGTCGAGATGGCAGCCGGTGCCCAGCACGACATCGAGCAGCACCACGGCGGTAGCGGGATCGGCGAGGGAGCGGGCGAGTGCCGGCCCACGGATCGCGGGCTCGATCATGGGATGGGGCCGTCCCGTGGTGTACTCGTCGGCGCCCAGATCGAGGAGGAGGTGACCCGAGCTGTTTGCGGGAAGCGCCTCGCTGCCCGGCGCTGCACAGGCCGCCCGGGCGACGCCGGGAATCGGCACGTTGGATGCCGCTTCGACTCCCGCACGGCGCAGGATGGCCTGGGCCTCGGCGCAGAGCGTGCCTCCCGAGTAGAGCCCCACGATGCGTCCCGGGCGGGCAGGTGGAAAAGGGTTCGGAGCGGCATCCGGCGCGGGGCCGGCGGGAAGATCCGCATGCTCCGTCGTCTCGTCGGGATCCCGGCCTTCACGGGAAGAACGCGGATCGAGGACTGGCCTCCGAGTCCGCTTCCGCGATGGCGGCAGGACTCCCGGCCCCGCATCGTCCCCGCAAGCGCCGTGACCGAGTGCGAGGCGGGCCGCATCGCGCAGGGTGGGAGCGAGGCGGACCCGGGCGGGAAGGGCCACTTCGTCCCGGCCCGGGAGACACAGCGTTACCGGTTTGGAGTACTCGGCGAGGCGGGCGAGAAGCGCCGCTTCCGCGCGGCGACCGGGGGGTTTCGAGATGATGGCGACATGCCGCGTCTCCGGATCCGAGTCGAGCAGGTCAAGGGCGACCAGGGTGCTCGCGGCGCCGATCTCGTCGCTCAGGTCTCTGCCCCCGACGCCGATGCCGTGGGAGATGCCTCCACCGCCGCGGTGGACGAGCACCGAGAACTCCTGCAGACCGGTTCCCGAGGCCGCGACCACTGCGATATCCCCGCGCCGCACCCGGTTCGCAAAGGCAATCGGCACTCCGCCGACGATCGCGGTGCCACAGTCGGGACCCATCACGAGGAGACCCCTCCGGCCCGCCTCTCGCTTGAGCGCGACCTCGTCTTCCAGGGAAACATGGTCGCTGAACACCAGCGCGTTCAGACCGTGGCGCAACGCGCGGTGCGCTTCCCGCGCCGCGTAGGGGCCGGGGACCGAGATGAGGGCGAGGTTCGCTCCCGGCAGCGCCTCGCAGGCGGAACGAAATCCCGGATAGCGACGCTCCGCCCTTCCACCCGGCGCGGCGGCGCGCTCGAGCGCTTCGGCGGCCGCATCCAGAGCCGCTTCGCTCGCGTTGCGCCCCGCCGCCCGCACCGCGAGGACGAGGTCGTCGGGACCGGCCCCGCGCCCGTGCGCCGTGAGCAGGCCCGCCTCTTCCAGGACTGCGAGATTTGCCGGGGTCCCGATCATCAGAGAAGCGCTTTCCACGTCCTCTCGGTCGGCGAGAGACACCGAGAGGCGCATGAGGGCGACCGAGTCGAGATAGAAGCCGCGCCGGACCCGGTTGGCGACCACGCTCCCGCTCATGCGCGGTCCCCCGAGGCGTGCTCCGGGAACGTCTCCGCGAGACCGGCCAGCGCCTGGACGAAGCAGTCCATCGGTGCGCGCACCACCCCCGCCCCGACCTGCCCCACGCCCGCTTCGCGGTGTGCGATGCCGGTGTTGATGGTGGGTGCGATACCGCTCGCCACCACGCGTCGCGCGTCGATGCCGCAAGGCACGCCCGCGAAGTCCAGCGCCGGAATCGTCCATTCCGGGTTGCGTGCGCAAGTGATCTCGTACATGCGAGCGGTGAACCCCGCCGCGTGCTCCGCGCTCCCCGCGCCCACGAAGCCCGCCACCGCGGGGGCGGCGGCCATCGCGAAGCCGCCGAGCCCCACCGTCTCCACGATAGTGGAGTCGCCCAGGTCGGGGTTCGCGTCGGACTCGGAGAATCCCGGGAAGTAGAGGCCGCGAGGCATCTCGACTGGCGCGCTGAACCAGCGCTCGCCGGTGCCGGACAGGCGGATGCCGAAATCGGCGCCGTTGCGCGCCATCGCGGTGACCACCGACGAGCCCGGCACGCCGCGAGCCGGATCCGCCACCGCCTTGCCGAGCGCCATCGCGACATTGAGGAAGAACTGATCGTTGCCGGCGATGAAGGCGAGGATGGTGGCGAGCGTCTCCCGGTCCCCGACTTCGCGGGCCAGGGCGGGAGCAAGCGCGCGCAGGAGCAGCCCGGTGCAGGCCACGTTGCGCTGATGCATCTCGTCGCCGGCCGAGAGTCCCCGAGCCACGATGCCCTTGAGCGCCACCCCTCCGATGCGGCGCAATGCGCCACCCAGCGCGGGTCCAAGCACCCGTTCGAGCCAGCGCAGCCGCTCGCGCACCTGCGCATCGTTGCCACCGAAGCGCATCACCTTGCCGAGCCCCTCGTTGAGGGTGCAGAAGGCGCGGTTGCCGAAGGCCCGGTTCTCCACCACCATCACCGGCATGCTCCGCGTGGTGATCCCGGTCATCGGTCCTACCGCATCGTGATCGTGATTGGGCTCGAAATCGAGCCCGCCTTCGGCCGCGAGCGCGGTGGCGGCGTCGAGGTCATCCGCCCATCCCTCAAGTACCGCCGCTCCCGCCGCCGCGCCGCGCATCGGACCGCACATCCGCGACCACTCCAGAGGCGGTCCGGCATGGAGCACGAGGCGATCCCGCATCCCGGGCACCACCTCCGCGGCCGGGCGCACGTCGACGAGCACCGGGTCGCCACGAAGCAGACGCTCCACCGCCTCGCGGTTGGCGGCATCGATACGATCTCCGAGAGGCGAAGCGGCTTCGAGACGCTCGGCCAGGGCAAGGGCGGATGACGCGGCGGAGGGTGGCGACCAGTCGATGTCGGCCACCTCGACCCCGGCGGTGCGCAAGTCGGCCGAGAAGTGCTCGAGCCCGACGTTGACGACCCGCGGGGGACCGGACAGCAGCTCCTTCATACCGCCTCGTTCTTCACTTTCGCGCCCGGAGGGAGCGCGAGCATGCCCGTTTGCCTCCCCGCAGTCGAGCCGGCGACGCCGGCACGCCCCGGATACCATGCTCACCGCACCCGGACCGAGCAGGGATTCCCGCCGATGACCGAAACCTACCCCAGAGACATGTGCGGCTACGGCCGCAATCCACCCCATCCGCGGTGGCCGGGCGAGGCGCGGCTCGCGCTGCAGTTCGTGATCAACTACGAAGAGGGCGCAGAGAACTGCATTCTCCACGGGGACGCGGCGTCGGAGACCTTTCTCTCCGAGATCATGGGCGCGGTCCCGTTACCGGGCGCACGGCACATGAACATGGAGTCAGTCTACGAGTACGGAAGCCGGGCCGGATTCTGGCGTCTGCACCGCATGTTCAGCGAGCGCGCGGTGCCGGTGACCGTGTACGGGGTGGCGATGGCGCTCGAACGCAACCCCGAGGCGGTGGCGGCGATGAACGAAGCGCACTGGGAGATCGCGAGTCATGGATACCGCTGGATCGAGTACCAGCACATGAGCGAGGAGGAAGAACGCGAACACATTCGCAAGGCCATCGACATCCATTCCCGCTGCACCGGCGCCCGGCCGCTCGGCTGGTACACCGGACGCACGAGCCCCAACACCCGGCGCCTGGTGATGGAGGCGGGCGGGTTTCTGTATGACTCCGACTCCTATGCCGACGACCTTCCCTACTGGCTGCAAAGTGAGCGGGGCGAGCCTCATCTCGTCATCCCCTACACCCTCGACAGCAACGACATGCGGTTTGCCAGCACCCAAGGCTTCAACTGCGGAGACCAGTTCTTCACCTACCTCAAGGACACCTTCGATGTCCTGTACCGGGAAGGAGCAACGCAGCCAAAGATGATGTCGGTCGGACTCCACTGCCGGCTGGTGGGACGCCCCGGACGGAGCGCGGCGCTGGCGCGCTTTCTCGACTACGTGCAGGAGCGCCCGGACGTCTGGATCTGCCGGCGCGTCGACATCGCGCGCCACTGGCACGCGCACCACGCGCCGGACTGAGCGCGCCCAGCTGCGATGTCTCAACGATTTCTCGGCGGGTGGACGCCAACCTGCTCGCGGTTGCGGGTCGTACTCCCGCATGAGGCCGTACGGCGTAGTATTCGGCTACGCATTGCGCGTCTGTCGATTCCGTGCGGTCCACCACCACGGCATCCAGGCGCCTTCGCGACGAGTGTCGGGCAGATATCTCGGTCAGCGGCCAAAGTGCCTTGTCGGCAAGCGGAATCCTCCGCTTCTGGACCCACCCTGCATTCACGGACGCAGGAGGTGGGGGAACGAAGGGCAGCCTCGTCTCCGGGACCCCGCCCCTACCGTTCCGGCTCCACGGTGGGGCGCCCGTCCGCGAGCCACTGCGCAATCCCCCCGTGCGCATCGTGAACTTGTCGGTAGCCGGCCTCTCGGTCCAGGAAGCGGCTCACGACGTCGCGCCGCCCCCCCGCCTCGCTTGCGAAGAGTGCGAAGCCTCGGGGACACTCGCCCTTTCCCGGCAGGATTCCGATGCGCTGTGAGGTGGTGGCGATCGGCACCGAGCTGCTGCTCGGTCAGATCGTCGATACGAACTCTTCCTGGCTCGGCGAGCAGCTCGCGCTCGCCGGCATCGACTCGCACTTCCAGACCAAGGTCGGCGACAACCACGAACGGATCGTGGCGAGCCTGCGCCTGGCGCTCTCGCGCAGCGAGGCGGTGATCGTCTGCGGCGGACTCGGCCCGACCCAGGACGACATCACCCGCGAGGCGATCGCGGAGGTCATGGGGGTGGAGCTTGAGCGCCACCCCGGAATCGGAGAGCGTATCCGGGCGCGCTTCGCCGCCCGAGGGCGCCGAATGCCGGAGAACAACCTGCGCCAGGCCGACGTTCCCGCGGGCGCCGCGATCATCGACCAGATGCCGGGCACCGCCCCCGGGCTTGTCTGCCCGGTGGGCGAGCGGGTGATCTACGCGGTGCCGGGAGTGCCCTACGAGCTGCGCGAGATGTTCGACGGCACCATTCGCGCCGACCTGCGCCGCCGCGCAGGCCTGCGCGCGGTGATCAGGAGCCGGGTGCTGCGCACCTGGGGCGAGAGCGAGTCCGGACTCGCGGAGACGCTCGCCGATCGCATCGCGCAGCTCGACCGCATCGGCAACCCGACGCTCGCCTTCCTCGCGAGCGGCGTCGAGGGCATCAAGGTACGCATCACCGCCAAGGCGGAAGACACGGAAGCGGCCGAGCGCCTGCTTGGGCAGGAGGAGGAGCGGCTGCGCGAACGACTCGGCCGGATCGTGTTCGCGGTCGACGACGACAACATGGAGTCCACCGTCGTCGCGATGCTCGCGGGGCGGGGCCAGCGCCTGGCGCTTGCCGAGGGCGCGACCGGTGGCCTGATGAGCGCGCGGCTGTGCGCGGTGCGCGGGGTCGAGGAGGTGCTCGCGGGCGTTCTCGTCATCCCCAACGACGAGGCGGCGAAGGCCGTGGGCGCGCGCGGCGTGGTGGGCCCGGCCGCGGTGCACGAGCTCGCGCAGGCTGCCCGCGCCCGCTTCGCGGCGGACATCGGGCTCGCGAATGCGTTTGCCGCGTCGCGGGAGGAGGAGGCGCGCGGCACCGTTCACCTCGCCATCGCCACCCCGAACGGGTCCCGCCACGAGCAGGTGCACCTGCCCGGAGACCGCGTTCGCGTACGCCAGTACGCGACCATCAGCCTGCTCGACCTGCTGCGCCTCGAAGTGCTGGAGCGGGGCGACACCTCGGATCCTTCCCGTTCCCGATGAACGATCCGGGAGCGCAGGCGCCGCGCCGCGCCGGACCCTCGCCCGGGTTCATCCACATCCGGGGCGCCCGGCAGAACAACCTCAAGAACCTGGACCTGCGTCTGCCGCTCAATGAGCTGACGGTGATTACCGGCGTGAGCGGTTCGGGCAAGTCCTCGCTCGCCTTCGACACCGTGTACTCGGAGGGGCAGCGCCGCTACGTGGAGACTTTCTCTCCCTATGCGCGCCAGTTTCTGGACCGCATGGACCGGCCGAGCTGCGACGCCATCGAGGGGATCCCGCCTGCCATCGCGATCGATCAGACCAACCCGGTGCGCACTTCGCGCTCCACCGTGGGCACCATGACGGAGCTGAACGATCACCTCAAGCTGCTCTTCGCGCGCGCCTCGCTCCTCTACTGCCAGGGCTGCGGCGACGCGATCCGCCGGGACTCCCCCGACAGCATCATCGAAGACCTGCTCCGGCGTTTCGGCGCCGGCGAGTCGCCACCGCGCATCGCCATCACCTTCACCCTGCGCGTGCCGGAGAACTTCAGCCCGCGGGAGATTGAACATCTGCTCGCCCGCCAGGGTTACGCGCGCATCCACCGACGGGAACGCGACCGCCTCGAAGTCGTCCAGGATCGGGTGCGCCTCACTCCCGCGAACCGCGGGCGCATCGCCGAGGCGCTCGAGGCGGCACTGCGGCGAGGCCAGGGGACACTTCGCGTGCATCTCCTCGACTCAGACGGCGAAGCGGTCGAGGCCCGGGACTATTCGAGCGCGCTCGCCTGCCCTGAGTGCGGCGAGCGCTACGAGGACCCGGTCCCCAACCTCTTCTCCTTCAACTCTCCGGTCGGCGCCTGCGAGACCTGTCGCGGTTTCGGCCGCACCATGGATATCGACTACGACCTCGTCATTCCGGACCCGCGCCTCAGCCTCGCGGAGGGCGCGATCAAGGTCTGGCAGAGCAAGAGCTACCGCTCCTGTCAGCGCGACCTGATGCGCTACGCGCGCGAGCGCGAAGTGCCGACGGACCGCCCCTGGGGGCGTCTCGCGGCGCGCCACCGCCGCTTCGTGATCGAAGGTGAGAGCGAGGGCAAATGGCGCAAGGGCGTCTGGTACGGAGTGCGCCTCTTCTTCGCCTGGCTCGAGACCAAGAGCTACAAGATGCACATCCGGGTGCTGCTCTCGAAGTACCGGGCCTACAACCCCTGCCCGGAGTGCGCGGGCGCCCGCCTCAAGCCGGCGGCGCTCGCCTGGCGCCTGGGCGATGCCGCCGATGCGCAGCGCGCGCTTCGCGATACGCCCCGATTTCGACCCGTGGGCAGCACCCTCGACGAGGCCCGTTTCCGCGAGCTGCCCGGGCTCACCATCCACGATGTGGCGCTGCTTCCCATCGAAGCCTGCGCCCGTCTCTTCGAAACGGTCCATCTTCCCGCGCCGATGGACGAGGCCACCGACCTCCTCCTCGACGAGATTCGCGCCCGACTTCGCTATCTCGTGAGCGTGGGGCTCGGCTACCTCACCCTCGACCGTCAGTCGCGCACCCTGAGCGGAGGCGAGGTGCAACGCATCAACCTGACCACCGCGCTCGGCACCTCGCTCGTCAACGCCCTCTTCGTGCTCGACGAACCGAGCATCGGGCTGCACGCGCGCGACATGCGACGCGTGGTCGAGGTCCTGCACCGGCTTCGCGATGCCGGCAACACCCTGCTCGTGGTCGAGCACGATGCGCAGGTCATGCTGGCCGCCGACCGGGTCCTCGACATCGGACCGGGGCCGGGGGAGCGCGGCGGCGAGGTGGTGTTCTTCGGAGCGCCGGCCGCGCTGCTCGCGCACGGCACATCACTGACCGCACGGTACCTGCGAGACGAGAAGCGCGTCTCGGAGCACCGCGCCCCGGACAACGCCCAGGACGCCGGCTGCCTTGAAGTCCTCGGCGCGAGCGAACGCAATCTGAAGAATGTCGATGTGCGCATCCCGTTGCGGCGCCTCGTCTGCGTCACCGGGGTGAGCGGCTCCGGCAAGTCGACACTGGTGGAAGACATCTGCTACCGCGCGCTTCGCAAGCTCGGCGGCAAGGCGTCGGACCCGGCGGGCGCGCACCGCGAGATCCGCGGCCACGAGCGCCTCGAGGACGTGGTGATGATCGACCAGTCCCCGATCGGCAAGACCGCGCGTTCCAACTCCGCCAGCTACGTCGGCGCGCTGGATGCCATCCGCAAGGTGTTCGCGCGCGAGCCCCTCGCGGTCGAGCGCGGCTACACCGCGGGGACCTTCAGCTTCAACTCGGGTCAGGGGCGCTGCCCCACCTGTGGGGGCAGCGGCTTCGAGCACATCGAAATGCAGTTCCTGAGCGATGTGTACCTGCGCTGCCCGGACTGCGACGGCCGGCGCTACCGCCCCGAGGTACTGGAAGTCACGCTGCTGCCGCCGGATGCGGGGCGGGGCGGAGGCGGCAGGGCCTGCTCCATCGCCGACGTGCTCGCGATGACCGCGGCGCAGGCGATCGCCTTCTTCCGCGAGCACCCGGAAGTGGAACGTGCGCTCGGACCTCTGCTTGCGGTCGGTCTCGAATACATGCGGCTCGGCCAGCCGGTGCCCTCCCTGAGCGGAGGCGAGGCACAACGCCTCAAGCTCGCCGGGCACCTCGCCAAAGCCCGCAAATCGGGCGCGGTCCGGGACCGGGGCACCCTCTTCCTTCTCGACGAGCCGACCACCGGGCTTCACTTCGACGACATCGCCACCCTTCTCGGGGCGCTGCGCCGCCTCGTCGGCGAAGGCCACTCTCTGGTGGTCATCGAACACAACCTCGACGTTATCCGGGCCGCGGACTGGGTCATCGACCTCGGACCGGAAGGGGGAGAGGCGGGTGGCGAGCTGATCTTCGCAGGCCCGCCCGCCGACCTCGCGCGCTGCCCCCGCAGCCATACCGGCGCCGCGCTCGCGGCGGCGGAGCACGCCGCGGTAGACGCGGTGCGGATCGAGGAGGACCCCGCCCCATACCGAAGCAGCGCACGCAACAACGCAATATCGGTGCACGGGGCGCGCGAGCACAATCTCAAGAACATCGACCTCGACATCCCGCGCGACCGCTTCACCGTCATCACCGGCGTCAGCGGAAGCGGCAAGAGCACCGTCGCGTTCGATCTCCTGTTCGCGGAGGGTCAGCGCCGCTATCTCGAATCGCTGAACGCCTATGCGCGACAGTTCGTGCAGCCCGCGTCGCGTCCCGACGCGGACGCCATCCTCGGCGTGCCGCCCACGGTGGCGATCGAGCAGCGCACCAGCCAGGGCGGACGCAAGAGCACCGTCGCCACCCTCACCGAGCTCTACCACTTCCTGCGCCTTCTCTTCGTGAAGCTCGGGGTCTGGCACTGCCCGGACTGCGGCCTCGCGATCGAGGCCCAGACGCCGGAGGCGGTGCTCGCGCGCATCCTCGCGGACTATCGGGGGCGCAGGGTGTCGCTGCTCGCGCCACTGGTGGTGGCCCGCAAGGGCTACTACACCGACCTCGCGAAGTGGGCGGCGGGCAAGGGCTTCTCCCACTTGCGGGTGGACGGAAAGTGGTTGCCGACCGATGCGTGGCCGCGACTCGACCGGTACCGGGAACACGACATCGAACTCTCCGCCGGCGAGACCGAGGTCGACCCCGCCCGGGAACCGGAGCTGCGGGAGCTGCTCGCCCGCGCCCTGGACTTCGGGAAAGGCCTCGTCAAGCTGGCATGCGAGGACCACGATGCCGAGCGCGGCGGCGACGAGCGCATCTTCTCCACCCGCCGAGCCTGTCCGAGCTGCGGTCGGAGCTTCCCCGACCCGGACCCCCGCCTGTTCTCCTTCAACTCCAAGCATGGCTGGTGCGGGAGCTGCTACGGCACCGGGCTCGAGCTCGAGGGCTTCGACGCGGAGCAGACCGGCGAGGAACGCTGGTGGAACGAGTGGTGGGAGGCGGAGGACCGCGTCTGCCGGAGCTGCAACGGGGAGCGCCTGCGCCCGGAAGCACTGGCGGTTCGCTTCCAGGACTTGAGCATCGCCGAACTCACCGCCCTCTCGGTGGAGGACGCAAACGCTTCCTGGATGCGGTGGAGCTCTCTCCCCGAGAGGAAGCGATCGCGCGCGACATCCAGAGTGAACTCCGCTCGCGCCTGCATTTCCTGCGCCAGGTCGGACTCGGGTACCTCACCCTCGACCGCGCCGCACCGACCCTGAGCGGGGGCGAGGCGCAGCGCATCCGCCTCGCCGCATCGCTCGGCTCCAACCTGCGCGGCGTGTGCTACATCCTCGACGAGCCCACCATCGGCCTGCACACCCGCGACAACCGGATGCTGCTCGATACCCTGCGACACCTGGAGAAGAAGGGGAATACGGTGGTCGTGGTGGAGCACGACGAGGAGACCATCCGGCAGGCCGAGCACGTCATCGACCTGGGGCCCGGCGCGGGCCGCAACGGAGGTCAGGTGGTCGCCGCGGGCAGTGTCGAGGAGCTGCTCGAGGACCCGCGTTCGGTGACCGGGCGCTTTCTCGCCGAACCGCTGCGCCACGCGAGGCGGACGCGCAACGGCTCCGGCGGAAACGCAGAGAACGGCGAGATCCAGATCGCGGGCGCCGACCTCAACAACCTCGACGGCCTGACCGTGCGCTTTCCGCTCGCACGGATGACCTGCGTGACCGGAGTGAGCGGCAGCGGGAAGAGCTCCCTGGTGCGCGCGGTGCTCCTCGACAACCTCGCCCGGCGCCTGGGCGCCCGCCGGCGCCGGGGAAGCCGTCTCCCGCCCCTGCGGGGATGCCGGGAGCTCAGCGGGTGGGAAGGGGTCTCGCGAGTACTGGAAGTCGACCAGACCCCGATCGGAAAGACACCCCGCTCCTGCCCCGCCACCTACGTCGGGGTGATGGATCACATTCGGCGCCTCTTCGCCGAAACCACCGAGAGTCGCATTCGGGGCTACGGGCCGGGACGTTTCTCGTTCAATGTGAGCGAGGGACGATGCGGGGTCTGCGAAGGACAGGGGATGCGCCGCATCGCGATGAGCTTCCTCCCCGACGTGAGGGTCGCCTGCGACGCCTGCGGGGGAGCCCGCTTCAATCCCGAGACCCTGTCGGTATCCTTCCGCGATCGGAGCATTGCCGACATCCTCGCGATGAACGTGGACCAGGCGGTCGAGTTCTTCGCCGCGCACCGCTCCGTGCACCACTCGCTTCGCCTCCTGCAGGATGTCGGGCTCGGCTACCTCTGCCTCGGCCAGCCGAGTCCCACCCTGAGCGGCGGCGAAGCGCAGCGCATCAAGCTCGTCACCGAGCTCGCGAAGACGCGGCCCGCGGATCCGGTGCGCGTGAGCACCCGGAACAGCAAGGGCAAAGCCGCCCCGAAACGAGACGGACACTCCCTCTACGTGCTGGACGAGCCCACCATCGGCCTGCACATGGCCGATGTCGCGAAGCTCGTCGAAGTCCTCCATCGCCTCGTCGATGCCGGCAACACGGTGGTGGTCATCGAGCACAATCTCGACGTCATCGCGGAGGCGGACCACGTCATCGATCTCGGCCCCGAAGGCGGCGGCGGCGGCGGGCGCGTCGTCGCGAGCGGTTCGCCCGCCCAGGTCGCCCGCCGCACCCGCCGTTCCCACACCGGGCGGGTACTGAACGAGTTCCTGCGCGAGCGCGGCGCGCGCGCTGCGCATCCGGTCCCCTAGATCCGCCACCACATTCCGCCCGGAGCTCGAGCGTCAGCCGCCATGTTTCACCAACCCGCGAAGCGAAGGCGCACCCGCAACGCCGCACATGCCGGCGGATGTGCGCTCGCGGCGGTGAATTGGCGAGACATGACGACTGAAGGCTGACCATGGCCGGGATCTTCATCGCCTGCGCGTTCGTCCTGGGGCTTGCCGCCCGCTCGCTTGGCATGCCGCCTCTCGTCGGCTTTCTCGCGGCGGGATTCGTTCTCAATGCGGGTGGGTTCGCCGCACCCGACGAGCTTGAACCCATCGCGCATGCCGGCGTGCTGCTCATGTTGTTCACGGTGGGAATGAAGGTGCGCCTGCGCAACATCGTGCGCCCCGAAGTGTGGGGAACCGCCCTCGTCCATCTCGCGCTTTCCACCGGGTTTTTCGCCGTTCTCCTCGTCTATGGACTCGGTACGGGCTGGGTCGTCGCGCTTCTCGTCGCCGGCGCGCTCGGCTTCTCGAGCACGGTGGTCGCGGCGAAGTCGCTCGACGAGAAACGCGAGCTTCGCGCATTTCACGGCCGGGTCGCGATCGGGATCCTCATCATCCAGGATCTGGCCGCCATCGCGGTCATCGGGCTATCGCTGGGTACCGTGCCGTCGCCGTGGGCCATCGCGCTGCTCGCGCTCCTCCCGGCGCGTCGCCTCGTCCACCGGCTCCTCGACGTCGCCGGGCGCGGGGAGATCCTGCTGCTGCTCGGCATGGGCCTCGCGCTCGCGGGAGGTTTCGGCTTCGAAGCGCTCGGACTGAGCGGCGAGCTCGGTGCGCTGGTGCTCGGCAGCCTGCTCGCGGACCATCCGAAGGCGCAAGAGCTGCAAGACGCGCTGTGGGGACTGAAGGAAGCCTTTCTCGTCGGGTTCTTTCTGCTTATCGGCATGTCCGGGCTTCCCGACGGCGAGATACTGGTCTTCGCGCTCCTCGCCCTCGCCCTGCTGCCTCTGAAGGGTCTGCTGTTCTACTGCCTGCTCATCGGGTTCAAGCTCCGGGCGCGCAGCGGGGTGCTGGCGGGCCTCGCGCTGACCAACTACAGCGAGTTCGGGCTGATCGTGGTCCAGGCGGTGGCCGCGCGCGGCCTGCTGCCCGAGAGCTGGGTGGTCGCCCTGGCGATCACGGTCGCACTCTCGTTCGCGATCTCGGCTCCGCTCAATCACGCCTCGCACACCATCTATGTCCGGCTCTCGCCCTTCGTCTCGCGCCTCGAACGTAGACAACGGCATCCCGACGACGAGCCGCTCTCCATCGGCGCGGCGGACGTCATGATCTTCGGAATGGGCCGGGTCGGCCTCGGCGCCTACGAGCTGCTCAAGGAGCGAGGGATGCGGGTCGTCGGCCTGGACTCGGATCCGGCGGAGGTCCAGCGGCATCTCGCCGAAGGGCGCCGCGTGGTCTACGGCGATGCCGAGGACCCGGACCTGTGGCAGCGCCTGCGTCTCGACGGCGTGAACGCGGTGCTGCTGGCGGTGCCCGACCTCGAAGCGAAGCGCTTCGCGATCACCGAGATCCGCCGCGCCGGTTACCAGGGGCTCCTGAGCGCGACCAACGTCTACCCCGAGGAGGCCGGCGAACTCCTCACCTGCGGTTGCACCACGACCTACAACTACTACGAACAGGCCGGAGCCGGTTTCGCCGAGCGCGCGTGGAAGACCTTGCAGGACCGCGCCCCGAGTCCCACCTGAAGGGCTGGGGGGCCGATCGGGAGCCCACATGGCGCGATGCTTTGACGCACCGAGCAAGAAAGACACGCAACCGCGAGCTGGTAACAGACGCAGCGCCGGTGACGCGGACTTCCCTGCGCGCGGGCCGGCCGCGGATGGCTTGCCCGGCCGGAAAGCGAAGCCGGGAATGCCAAGCGTTGCCGGTAGCCAACACGAAGTCGAAAGCGCCGCGACGGATGAAGGCTCGCAACCGCGACCATATTGGCGTGGGCGACAGGAAATCGGTGAAAATCGCGGGCCACCATCGCGTACCCTTCGGTCACCGCAGCCCGCGTTGCGCCTTCCGGGCACGGCCGCCGGTGCGAGCCACATTCAAGGGGAAGCACCATAAACCGCTGCGTCGTCTGCGAGGGCCCGGTGCGGGTGTGGAAAGGCCAGCATGCACCCTACCTCAAAGTCTCCTGCCCCCAATGCGGCGACTACGGGCTGACCATCCTCGGTCTCGCGAAGATGAAGAACGCCGCTCCGCAAGCACGTGACCGGATTCGCAGCGCCCTGTCGGCGGCGCGACGCGGCGGCTACCGGGTCGATATCTGCATGGACGAGAGCGGCGAACTCGGGACGCGACGGGGGATCAAGCGTGACTGGAGCGGGGCGCGCTGAGGATGTGGCCGGGGGACGGCGACGATGCTTAAGGAGATGATGCTGGTGGGAGGCGGGGCCTTCGCCGGTGCGAACGCCCGCTACGGGGTGAGCCTGCTGAGCGCCCGCTACCTTGACCCCGCCTGGCCCCACGGCACCCTGATTGCCAACGTGTGCGGGAGCCTGGTGCTCGGCTTCTTCTTCGCCCTGGCAAGCGCAAGGGCGGTGAGCGATCCCGCGCTGCGCCTGCTCATCGCGGTAGGCTTCTGCGGCTCGTTCACCACCTTCTCAAGCTATGCCTACGAGACACTGCGCCTCTTCGAGCAGGGCCAATGGGGCGCCGCCGCCGCGAATGTGCTGGCCAACAACGTGCTCTGTCTCGCGGCGGTGCTCGCCGGCATGTGGGCGACGCGCTGGCTCTGACTCGACATCTCACTGATTTTTCGCTGTGGACGCCAATATGCTCGCGGTTGCGGACCGCACCCCATCCAACCCTTTCGACGTGGTGTCGGCCACCCGAATCGCCGCGCGGTCCTTGGGGGACGCTTTCCGGCCCGGGCAAGCCATCCCTGGCTCGCCCGCTCGCCACCGGGGCTTCGCCTGTTTCCGGCTCACCCTTGTGCGTCCTTCGGTCCGTGCTTCCTGCCATCACGACATCCTTCGTGAAGATCCCTGAAGTACACAAGCTGACGGAGCGGCACGCATGACCGCGCTTGCCATCGTCGCGCTCGTCGTCCTCGCGGCCGCCGCTACGGTGCTCGTGGTGATCGCGGCCCTGCACCTCGCACGAGAGCGTGGCCGGGAAGCGATGCAGAGCGCGCGGGCTCCCAAGCCCCGGTGGTTCGAGGTGTTGCTCGCGACCGCGCTGCTCGTGGTGCTGGTCGTGCTCGCACTCGCCGTCGCCGTGCAGTGGAGTCCGGAGTCTGGTGTGGGCGCGGGCTGGCGGGCGGAGGTCCGGTCCGGGGTGTTCCTGGGAGTCATGCTGGCCGCCGCCGCGCTGGCGCTGGTCTTCCTCATCGTGTTTCTCGTCGCGCGGGTAGTCGGACAGAGCGAGACCGGCGCCGCCCCGGATGCCGCCGCCGCCGCGGAGTCCGCGACGATGGGAAGTCCGGCCGGCGCCCGGCTCCTCGGCTTGCTGCTGCTCGCGCTCGGGATCCTCACTCTCGGATGGACGTACCTGGATCCCGCCGGGCAGGCGGTTCTCGTCCTTCGGGTGCTGTATCCGGCGAGCTTCGCGGTCGCCCTCGTCCTCCTCTTCGACAAGGCGACGCGAAGCTGGACCCCGAAGGGCCGGGCGGAGGGGTTGCGGGAGTGGCTGCTCTGCGATCTCATCGTCGTCGCGCTGCTTCTGGGTTTCCTGAACCTCGAGCAACTCGACAATCGGGAGGGCTACCGCGCCTTCTTCTGGGATCTGGTCCACATCGCGGCTTTCTTTGCGGTGTTCTGGCTGCTCGACCGGACGCAGTTCCGGGGACGCTTTCTCGTCGCCACCGGCTACCTCGCTCTCCTGCCCCTCCTCCTGGCGCTGTGGCGCTGGCTCCACGAGAGCGAGGCGCCGGCCGAGGTCTCCTGGTGGAGCACGATATGGCCAATCTTCATTCTTGGACTGGTCTTCTTCGCCATCGAGATCATCAGCCTCATCGCCCGCAGAGGCGTCCAACGGCACCTGATTCCCGCGATCAAGGACACAGTCTTCGTGGTCCTGTACGTGATCTTTCTCGTCGTGGCCACGCCGGGCGGCGCCTGAGCGCGGTGTTTGCGCGATGCGCGAAGCACGGTCAGGCACATTCGCGCAGATACCGGCAGCGGCCCGGGGGGTCGGGGAATCGGGATGCGCAAGCGGACTTCAACCGCACTGTCGCGCACTCCGGCTCGCATTCGACCCTTTCCGCACCGGCGGTGCGCGTACCCAGACGTCAGGCGGTGAGCGTTGCGGCGGGGCCGGGCGCGCAATTGATGGCCGCGAAGCGATCGGTTAGAAATGGCGGCGAGCCGGGCCTTGATGTCCCGGCGCCCTGCGAGCCGGAACAAGTCGGTGGCAAAAAGGTGAAGCGGCGCGTTCCGGTCGCAACGACACAGCGGAGAGCGGCATGAGCGGATGGCAGTGGTTCTGGACCGTGGTCGGTTTCATCCTGTTCATCATCGTGCTGATCTTTCTCTACTACTCCGCGCCCTTCGAGCAGATCTTCGTGCGCGTCATCAACGGCATCAGCTTTGGCAACGTGATCTTCTGGGCCGCCCTCATCGTCGGCATCATCGGATTCTGCGCCTACCACTGGCACGCCTATCGCGTCTACATCGCGAAACGCCACAGCGTCGACGCCATGGTGCTGAGCTCGCTTCGCGGCTCCACGTTCACCGCCATCCTTCTCGCCGGCGGCGCCACCCTTCAGGCTCTCCAGATCCTCTGCGTTCACTTGCTGAACGAGGGGTACGCGATAGACGCGGAGTTCGGCAAGCGGCTCGGAGCACTGGTCGCGCTGGTCGTCGTCACCGCCATCTTCTGTGTGATCTTCTGGCTCTTGAAGGTCATCCGCACGGAGACCCAAGCGGCCTGAAGGGTCGGCGCCCGCGCCCGGAACGCCCGAGGCGTCAGGCGTGGATGCCCCCGTAGGGACCGCGTTTGACGAAAACCCCGTCCCCGGCCCTGCCGACGTACTCGCCGCGATCGATGACGACCTTCCCGCGGGAGAGCACCGTGTCGGTGTACCCCTTCACCCTGAACCCCTCGTAGGCGGAGTAGTCGATGTTCATGTGATGGGTTCGCGGGTTGTGGACGCTGATCGTCTCCTCGCGCTCGGGGTCGAAGATCACGATGTCGGCATCGCTCCCCACCGCGATGGTGCCCTTCTTCGGGAAGAGTCCGAAGATCTTGGCCGCCGCGGTGGAGGTCAGCTCGACGAAGCGATTGAGGTCGATGCGGCCGCCGCTCACGCCGTGGTGGTAGATGAGACTCATCCGGTTCTCGATTCCGGGCCCGCCGTTCGGGATCTTGCTGAAATCACTCCGGCCGAGCTCCTTCTGCTCCTTGAGGCAGAAAGGGCAGTGGTCGGTGGAGATGACGTCGAGGGACTTGTAGCGTAGCGCGCGCCACAGCTCGTCCTGGTTCCACTCTTCGCGCAAGGGCGGAGTGAGCACGTACTTCGCACCGTCGAAGCCGGGCGCGTCGTAGGCGCCGACGTCGAGCAGGAGATACTGGGGGCAGGTCTCCGCGTGGGCCATCACCCCCCTCGCCTGCGCCTGGCGAAGCTCGTGGAGGGCATCGTAGCAACTGAGATGGACGATGTAGATGGGAGCATGGGCCACTTCGGCGATCGCCAGAGCGCGGTGGACGCCTTCCGCTTCGAGGCGGGTGGGCCGGGTCAGTGCATGCTGCCGGGGAGTGATCTCGCCCTGCTCGAGCGCGATGCGCACGAGCTCGTCGATGACGATGCCGTTCTCCGCGTGCATGCACACCAGAGTGCCGTCTTCGCCCGACTTGCGCAGAGCCCGAAAGATCGTGCCGTCATCGGAGAGCATCACGCCGGGATACGCCATGAAGAGCTTGTAGCTCGTGATGCCCTCGTCGGCGAGGCGGCGCATCTCCGCTACGCGGCGGGGCGGCAGATCGGTGATGATCATGTGGAAGGCGTAGTCCACCGCCGTCTTTCCGGCCGCCTTGGCGTGCCAGATGTCGAGGGCTTCGAGAGTGGACATGCCTTTCGACTGCACCGCGAAATCTATGATGCAGGTCGTGCCGCCGTGGGCCGCGGCCCGGGTGCCGGTCTCGAAGGTGTCGGAGGTCATCGTGCCCCCGAAGGGAAGCTCGAGATGGGTATGGGGGTCTACCCCGCCGGGGACGACCAGCTTTCCCGTTGCGTCGATCACCGTATCGGCATCGATCAGAAGCTCCCTCCCGATCAGGGCCACGGTCTCGCCGTCGACGTAGATGTCGGCATGGTAGTCGTCCACCGCGGTGACGACCCTGCCGTTCTTGATGAGAACGCTCACCGTAAATGCCCGCGCCGGCGAGTCACTGCGCACACCCGCATCGCGCCGCCCGGCTCCCGGCCGGTGATTCCAAATCCCGCAGGCTTGAGCTAAGGTCCATGCGAAGCGGTCGGCGATTCAGCGACGACAACGGCCTGCGCAAGAACGCGGCCCACCCATTCGATCGTGACCACCCGTGGAAAGCCACTAGAGCAATGGGAGCGAGAACATGAACAAAGAGCATGAACACAACTCGGATGGAACGCAACCGAAGCGATTGTCCCGGCGCGAATTCGTCGGCTCCTCGGCCAAGGCGGCCGCCGCCGGCGCCGCGATCACCGCCTTCCCCGCCATCGTCCGCGCCGACGATCCCATTCGTTCGGTCGGCCTGGGTGTGAGCGTGATAAACGAGATCCAGGGGCAGGCGTCCCTGGATCTGGGCTTCCAGGTCAAGGGTCAAGCCCTGGGCTACGGCGCGATGTTCGGCAAGATGCTGAACCAGAACGACCAGTACGAGATCGCGGAAGGCTACTACAACGACATGGACGTGATGTGGCCGGCGGGGGTCTGGCAGCCCATCGACACCCACCGGATCAAGGACTGGGACAAGGTCACCAACCTCGCCAAGACCGGCCGCCTCACGCCGGATTCGCGAGAAGGCCAGGGCGACGCCCCCTTCCGCCACCTGTGGGTGGACGAGAACGGCAAGCGCACCATGGAGGAGTCACGCTACATCACCATGGTGCCAGGGTGGCACAACGCGGATTCCATCGGCTACAACCCCGAAGACACCGGCCGGCCCATCGAGAGCTGGGCGGATCTCATGAGCGATGAGTTCAGCGGCCGCGTCGCCCTCCTCAACGTGCCCCAGATCGGAACGATGGATGCCTCCCTCGCCGTCGAGGCGATGGGGCTCATGACATTCAAGGACAAGGGCAACATGACCCGCGAGGAGATCGACTCCCTCATCGATTTCCTCATCGAGAAGAAGAAAGCCGGTCACTTCCGGGCCTTCTGGGAGACTTTCGGGCAGTCGGTGACGCTCATGGTGAGCGGAGAAGTCGCGCTCGAGAGCATGTGGTCACCAGCGGTCACCGCGATCAAGGCCGAGGGCGTACCCTGCGTCTACGCCTTCCCCAAGGAAGGCATGCGCGGTTGGCACGGCGGCCTGTCGATTTCCGCCCGGCTGAGCGGCAGGGCGCTCGACCAGGCCTACGAGTACATCGACTGGTGGCTCTCCGGATGGCCCGGCGCCTTCGTGGCCCGGCAGGGCTATTACATGTCGGTGCCCGAGAACGTCAAGAACCATCTCGAACCGGAAGAGTGGGACTTCTGGTACGAGGGCAAGCCCGCCGCGAAGGAGCTGCCCGACCCCTTCGGCACCATCATCGTCGAGCAGGGCGAGGTACGCGACGGAGGGTCCTACTGGAACCGCTTCAGCAACATCGCGGTGTGGAATTCGCTCATGGACGAGAACGACTATCTCGTGAAGCGCTGGACCGAGTTCCTCGCCGCCTGACACGCACGCTTCCCGCCGGGACCCTGCCATCGAGGGTCCCGGCCGCTTGCTCGTTCTCGGATCCGGCCAGTGTCCCGGCCCGCCGCCATCACATTGTGGACGGCGCGGCGATCGACGAGCATCTGGACATGACCATGTCCTCGCATCTCCCGCGACCGGGGACCGGGTCCCGGCTCACGAGTGCGTCCGGGTAAGGGGGAAGCGGTGGCGCGGACCGTCGAGACACAACACCGGGGCCTCATCGGCGCGCAGCCCGCGCCGCCGGCGGAACTCGTCGCGGAAGAGAAGAAGAGAGCCCGGCACGAGGAGGGGTTTCCCGTCGGATGGCTGATCGCGCCCGGCGTCGCCTGGCTGCTTCTCTTCCTGGTCATACCGCTCGCCAGCATCATCGTCTTCAGCCTCTGGACGTCGACCGGGCACGGGATGACCGCCGACCCGACGCTGCACCACTACCGCGAGTACTTCACGACGGAAGGGTTCTTCGATCCCGAATCGGACCGATTCCTCGGCCCCAGCATCTTCATCAAGACCCTGTGGTCGACCTTTCGCTTCACCCTGACGGTGATGTTCTTCTGTCTCCTGCTCGGCTATCCCATCGCCTATTTCCTGGCGATGCAGGTCCAGTCTTTCAAGTGGCAGATGGCGCTCTTTCTGCTGTGCATGGTGCCCTTCTGGACGAGCTACCTGATCCGGGCGGTGGCCTGGCTCCCCATGCTCGGGCGCCGGGGGCTGCTCAACAGCATGCTCGTCGGGAGCGGCATTCTCGAGAAGCCGTCGAGCGTGCTGCTCTACTCGGAGCTCGGCTACACGATGGCGCTGGTGCAGCTCTACGTGGTGCTCTGCGTCGGCCCCATCTTCTTCTCGCTCGCCAAGATCGACAAGGACATCCTGGAGGCGGCGCGGGACATGGGCGCCAACGCCTTCCAGATCTTTCGCGAAATCATCGTGCCGCTCTCCCTGCCCGGCGTGGCGATTGGCATGATCTTCATATTCGTGATGATCATGGGGGAGTTCGCGACCGCGGTCGTCGTCTACGGCGGCAAGACCTCGACGGTGGGGACGGTGATCCTCAACTACTACGCGATCGCCAACTACCCCTTCGCGGCGGTCAACGCGCTGATGCTCATGCTCGCGATGATGATCGGGGTGGTGATCATCCTGCGCCTCGTGGACATCCGGAGTCAGCTCTGACATGGCGCGACGCTGGACCGCGGAACGAAAGCGCAAGGCGGCGATCAAGTCGGTCTTCAGCGGCTACTACGTCCTCTTCCTGCTCTTCATCTACGGACCGATGTTCGCGATGTTCATCCTCTCCTTCCAGGGGCGCAGAGGGGGAACGAGCTTTCCCATGCGCGGCGTGAGCCTCTACTGGTGGAACAAGCTGCTGGAGCCCTCCAGCGTCGGCGACCTGAAGGGCGCGCTGCTGCGCTCCGTCGTGCTCGCGCTCGTCGTCATGGTGATCACCGCGCTCTTCTCGACGATGTTCGCGATGGCTTTTCGCAAGCGCTTCGTGGGCTCCGGCCTGCTCTTCTACACCATCATGACCGGCATCATGGTGCCGGGCATCCTGCTCAGCCTGGGTATGGCGACCCTTATGAAACAGGTCGGCATCTCTCCCGCCTGGTGGTCGACCGGTCTCGGCGTGCACGTGGTGTGGACTCTGCCCTTCGGCTTTCTCGTCATGATGGCGGTGTTCAACCGATTCGACGGCGCGTTGGAGGAGGCGGCCCGTGACATGGGGGCGAGCGAGTGGACCGTCTTCAAGGAGGTGACCCTGCCCCTCATCACGCCCGGAATCGTGGCGGCCGGGCTCTTCGGCTTCACGCTCTCCTACGACGAGTTCGCCCGCACCACCCTGCTCGCGGGCGAGAACAACACTCTGCCGCTCGACATCAATGCGTCCATGACCCAGCGAATTCGCCCCACGCTCTTCGCGCTGGGCACCGCATCGACCCTCTTCTCGCTGCTGATGATCGGGCTCTTCCTGCTCGTCTACACCATCCTCTACCGGCGCACCCGCTGACTCCGGCGCGCGCTCAGTCGAGCAGGAGAACCGCGGCCTCTGCGGGCCAGCAGATCGCCTCGCGTTCCCCGACCTCGTAAGCGCGGTCGGAGACGCTGCGGTGCTGTTCCACATGGATGTACATGCCGGGAGAGAACTCGAACACATCGGTCTCGAGCGAGCCGAGAAACTCGGTCGCGACATACCGGACCTCGACCTGATTCGCCATGCCGGAGCGGGCGCCGGTGTGCATGAGATCGGCGCGGACCGAGAAGTGGACGGCGCGTCCGTTGCGGATATCGCGCTCGTCGCCGTTCGGAGCGCGGACGTAGAAGAGGTGGTCCTTCGACTCGACGAAGACGATGGACCCGCTCCGCGACCGGATCGTCCCTTCGAAGACATTGTTGTTGCCGATGAAATCGGCGACGAAGCGGGTGCGCGGCGCCTCGTAGACCTCGCGCGAGGTCCCAATCTGCTGGATGAGGGCGTCGCTCATGACCACCACCTTGTCGGCGAGCGACATCGCCTCCTGCTGCGAGTGCGTCACCATGATGAAGGTGATTCCGAGCTCGCGCTGAATCGTCTTGAGCTCGACCATCATCTGCTGGCGAAGACTGTAGTCGAGCGCCCCGAGCGGCTCGTCGAGAAGGAGAAGAGTGGGTTTGCTGATGAGCGCCCGGGCGAGTGCGACGCGTTGCTGCTGACCGCCGCTCAGATCCCGGGGATAGCGATCCGCGAGCGGGTCGAGGCTCACCATTTCGAGCATCCGGCCTACCTGCCGATCCCTCTCCCGGCGCTCGATGCCCTTGACCTTGAGACTGAACTCGACGTTCTGGTGGACGGTGCGGTGAGGGAAGAGCGCGAAGCTCTGGAACATCATGGACGTATCGCGTTCCGAGGGCGGAAGGTCGGTCACGTCGGTACCGGCGATGTAGATCTTTCCGGACGTGACCTCTTCCAGGCCTCCGATCATGCGAAGGGTGGTGGTCTTGCCGCAGCCGCTCGGGCCGAGCATGGCCACGAACTCGCCGCGCTCGATCTCCGCGTTGAAGTCGATGACGGCGTGCACGTCGCCATCGAAGGTCTTGCTCACGCCGACGAGGACGACGTCGAGATCGGCCACCGCTTCAGACCCCGGAGCTGCGCCGGTCGTCATGCGTGGAAAGCGTTGACGGCGTCCGGGGCCACGGTCGACGAGGAGCCTGCCCCGCGAGCGGCGGACGCGTTTCGTTCCGTGTGGAAGTCGCCAGTGTCTCGATACCGGGTGCGCGCCTTCACTTCGCGCTCTTGGCGAGCGCCCCCAGGAGCGTCCACGCGGTCTCGAAGGGCACGTCGTCAAAGGCTCCGCCCTCGTTCACCGAAGCGAGCACCGCGAGCGAACGCCCCGCCGCCTCGTCGCCGGCCGTGGCCTCCCCGAGCCGGGCGAGCGCATCCGCGAATCGCATCTCCTTCGCCTCGGCGCCGAGTGTGGAGTCCACAAGCTCGGAGAGGCGTCCCACGTGGACCCGGAGCGGACTCTCGTCCGGGCGGCGGAAAATCCCGCGAATCCCGTCTTGCGCCAAACGCTCCCGCAGTCCTTCCGGCAACGACTGTGCGACGCCTTCGAGCGCCTCGCCGATGCCGAAGCCGGAGGTGAAGAGCTGCCGTATGTTGTCGACGGTGCCGCCGTCTCCTCCGTACATGCGGATGTGGGCGCCGGTCAGCGCCGTGCCCATCGCCTTCGCCTGGTCGATGTGGATGGCGCGCTCGGCCTCGATGTGCATCTTGGCGAGCTCCAGGAAGGCGGCGGACTCGTTGTACTTCTTGAGGGCGTCCGCCTTGGCCTCGATCCCGACCGCCTCGGCCTCGAGGCGGCGCTGAGCATTGACCACGCGCAGCGCCTCGATGTGCACTTCGGCCCGGCCGACCGCGCCCGCCTCCTTCTCGATGCCTTCGGCGCCGATCTGTTGCGCCTCACTGGTGGCCCGAGCCCGGGTGAGGGTGGCCTCGGCCTCGCGTTCCGCCGCGCTGCGTCGCGCGTCGGCCTGGGAGAGCATGTGCATGCGGGCGATCTCCGCCTTGGTCTCCTCCTCGATACGGCGGGTGTCGGAGAGATTCTCGGCCTTGATGCGATCGATCTCCTTCCGGCGGGCAGCGTCGGCCACCCGGCGCACGGACTCCGCATCGTGCTCCGCCTGCTCGCGATGCGCGGTCATCTCCAGGCGCCGCGATTCGGCTTCCTCGAGCTCGAGAGTCTTCGCGGCGAGCGCGATCTGGCGGTCCCGCTCCTCGCTCTCCCGGGCGAGGAATCGCTGGATGTCCGCGCGCTCGCGCTCCGCTTCCTTGCCGATCAGGGCGATCTCCCGCTCCCGCTCTTCGACCTCGATCGCGCGGCTCTTCTTCACCCGAGCCGACTCGAGCGCCTCGTCCCGGGCGACGAGGACCATCTCCCGCGCACGCTCCTCTTCCTCGACCGCGAGCCGGCGCTGCACCTCGGCCCGTTCCAGCTCCACCGCCTTCGCCACCAGGGCGATATCCCGGTCGCGCTCCTCGCTCTCGCGCGCGAGCGCCCGCTGGATGTCGGCCGCCTCGCGCCGGCGGTTTTCCTCGATGATCGCGACGTCCTTGCGGATCTGCGCCGACTCCAGCGCCTGCGCCTTGGTGATCTCCTCCTGCTCCACCTGCCAGCGCTGCTCCAGGATGAAACGCTGCTGCTCGCTCAGCACGCGCGCGCGTTCGCTCGCAACCTCCTGCTCCTGGAGGACCTCGGCAAACGCCTCGTCCTTGTCGAGCCCAAGCACTTCGAGACGGGTCTCGAGGCTTCGCTTGCGCACCGCGAGGGCGGTCTCCTCCGATACCTTGTGCCGGTCGTCGCGGGCCGACTCCTCGTGGCCCATGACCGCGGTCGCCCGGTCGATGTCCGCGACCTGACGCGCCTGCTCCTTCGCGATGAGCGCGATCTCCTTGTCCTTCTCCGCCTGTTCGCGCGCGAGCCCGCGCGCGATCTCCGCCAGTTCCTCCGCCTTCGCCTTCTCCACCAGCTTGATGCGCCGGTCGCGCTCCGCCTGCTCTTCGCTGAGCTTGCGCTCGATGTTGGCGAGCTCCTCCTCCTTGGCCTTCCCGATGAGGACGATCTCGCGATCCCGTCGCACCTTCTCGACCTCGAGCGCCTTGCGGATCTCGGCCTCTTCCCGGCGCCGGCTCTCCTCGGTGGCGTTGATGTCACGCTCCGCCCGCATGACTTCCAGCGCCTTCTCGTTGTCGATCTCCTTCTGCTCCACCGCCATGCGCCGGTCGAGCACGTAGATCTGCTTGTTGCCCACCTCCTGCGCCTGCTCGTTGGAGACCTCCCGGTCCTGGTGGGCGCGGGCGAACGCCTCCTGCTTCTCGATCTCGAGGAGTTCGAGCTGAGTATCGAGGTCCTTCTGACGAATCGAGACCGTGGTGCGCTTCTCGGTGTCGTGCACCCGGCGCCGCGCGTCGGAGGTGATCTCGGTGATGACCTTGAGACCCTCCGCGTCGAAGACGTTGTTCGCGTCGAAGAACTCCTTCGAGCTCTGCTCGAGGGTGACGATGGTGACCTCCTCGAGGGTGAGGCCGTTGGCGTGGAAGCTCTCGACCACGCTCGACTGCACCGCCCTGGCGAAGCCCTCGCGGTTCTCGTGCAGCTCGCTCAGGGTCTTGGTCGCGGCGTAGCTGCGCAGCGCGCTCACGATCTTGGCTTCGAGGAGGTTACGCACCTTCTCCGAGTCGAAGGTGCGCTCGCCAAGGCTGCGCGCGGCCGCGAGCAGCTCGTCTTCGCTGCGGCCGACGTGGGCGTAGAGCTCCGCGATCACGTCGATGCGGATCTTGTCCGAGGTGAGCACCGCCTGATCCCGGGAACGGCTCACGATGAGCTTGATGGTCTCCAGCGACACCCAGGTCACCTCGTGGAACACGGGCAGCACCATCGCCCCCCGGCCCAGGCACACTTTGGTGCCGAGGAAGCCGGTGCGGATGAACCCCATGTTCGCGGGCGCGCGCTTGTACACCCAGATCGAGATGATGTAGAGAATCGCGACGATGATGATCGCGAGGATGATGAGGGTTATCAGGGATTCCACGGTCGTCGCTCTCGTTGTGTCGAGTCTCGGGCTCGCCAGGACCGATCATAAGCCAGCGGATTCCTTCCGTCGTAAGCCTTGGTCGGCCGGATGATTCTATCGGGTGAGTGGCCGCCTCCCATCCCCGAGAGGTAGTGAGAAGACGACGCGGTTCGGGACACTTCCCGGCTCTGTCGCGAAGAAAACCCCGGGCACCGGGGCCTCATTGCATTCGGCCCACTCGTCGCCGCGGTATCGGCGTGCCGACGGAAGCGGCCGCGCCACGCCTTGGGTCGACTCCGACTCCCGAATTGCGGCGGTCGTCGCTTCCGTCGGCGACCGAGGGACCCGCCGCATTGCCGGGCTCGGGGGCTTCTCGTCCCCTCACTCCGCCGCGAGGTCGAGGCCGGCGCGCTCCCAGGGACGCTCCCCGAAATCGTAGGTGGGCAGCGGCCCGCGACTGCGGCGGATGGACTCGCGCCGGGCGCCGGTCGCGGCGATATCGATATCCCGCTCCTCGCCCGAGAGGACCACGCCGTAGTCGCGCTCCGCCTTCTCCGCGCTCATGAGGCGCCGGTGCACGTCGGCGCGCACCCGTTCGGGCTCGCGCTCGAGCGGATCTCCCCATCCCCCGCCCCCCGCGGTGCGGAACACGATGCGGTCACCGGTGCCGACGCGTACGTTGTCGACCTTGGAGCCGAGCGGTTCGCGCGAGCCGTCCGCCCGGACCAGCCACTTCTCGGACACGCCTCCCGGCTGGCCGCCGAGGATGCCCCAGGGCTGGGAGAGATGGCGGTCGTCGTGGATCGAGACCTCTCCCGGTTCGAGCAGCCGATAGACCTTCTCCACCCCGTTGCCGCCCCGGTGCCGCCCCGCGCCGCCGGTGTCCGGCCGGCTCGCGTAGCTCTCGATGAGCATCGGGTAGTAGCTCTCCAGGTACTCCGAAGGGATGTTCTCGAAGAGCGGCCACCACGAGTGTCCGTCCATGCCGTCGCCTATCGGCCGTCCGGGAATCCCGCCGTAGAGAATCTCCATGAGCTGGAAGGGGCGGCCCTCGCGATCCACGCCCGAATAGAGGAAGTGGGGACTCGATCCGTAACCGGCCGCGGTGGCCATCTCCGGCGCGTTCTTGCTGAGCGCGCCACCGAGCACATCGAACTGGCGGGCGAGTGCGTGGGTGCGCGACCCGAGCGCGGCGGGAAAGTCGGGATGGAGCAGGGAGCCCTTCGGCAGGGTGACGTGGATGAGGTCGTAGAAGCCGTCGTTGAACAGGATCTGGGGGTCGAACACCATGATCATGTACACCCCGATGAACATCTTGAACATGCCTTCGTGCAGGTAGAAGTTGACAGGCCCCGGCGCCTGCGGCGAGGTGCCGGTCCAGTCGAAGTAGGCATGCTCGCCCTCGCGCCACAGCGTGAGCTTGAGCTTGAAGGGGCCGTTCCCGAGCCCGTCGTCATCGACATAGTCCTCGAAGGACTGCGGCTCCTCGGGGAGATTCCTGACGATGAGCGCGCGCATCGCCCGTTCGGTCCGCTTCAGCAGCGCCTCGCAGGCCTTCTTGTAGGTCTCGACCCCGAAACGCCGGCACATTTCGATGACGCGCCGCTCGCCGGTGCGGCTGCCCGCGATGATCGCCATGAGATCGCTGTAGTTCATCTCGGGCGTGCGCGAGTTGTTCATGAGAATTCTCATGGCGGCGTCGTTCGGCTCGCCTCGCGCGTAGATCTTGATGGGCGGGATGCGGATACCCTCCCCGAAGATGGAGGTGGCCGCGGTCGGCATGCTGCACGGCACCGGGCCGCCCACATCCATCATGTGGCCGAACATCGAGCTGAATCCGACCAGCTCTCCCTCGAAGAAGATCGGGATCAGGACCATCCAGTCGTTGATGTGGCTGATCGCTCCTCCGCACAGGTAGGGGTCGCTCTGCAGGATGATGTCGCCCGGCTCCAGGTCGAATGCCTGCTCCGCCAGCATCTCGGAAACGTAGGAACCGAACTGGCCGACGATCATCCGGCCCGCGGCGTCGGTGATCATCGGAAACTCGTCGTGCTGCTCACGAATCACGGGCGACATCGCGGAGCGAAACAGCACCGCGTCCATTTCATGTCGAGCGTTGCGCAGCGCGTTCTCGATGAGGTCGAGAGTGATCGGATCGAGTTCGCCGTCACCGCGCGTCTCGCGTTCCGATGCCGTGGAACCCGGGAGCGGCCCCGGGACGGGGGACGGCGTATGCTCCCGCGCGGTCTGCCCGCGGGGGGCAAGGGCCTCGGGTCGAGTCGGTGCGCTCTCTGCCCCGTTGCCCGGACCCGGCAGCGGCAATTCCGCCCGCGTCCCTTCTTCGAACTCGGCGGGCCGGCCGTTGCCCATTTCACTCGCTTCGCGCTGTCGTGCGCCGAGGATGCGATCGAAGTGGGCGCGATTGGCTTTCAGGAGCTGGTCGAGGGAGACGCCGGCGCCGGGCGGTTTCAAATCAGCCATGTCGCATGCTCCCGCCCGCGGACTCGACCGCGGGCCGAATGAGGATGTTCAAGTACTCGTCGACCTCTCCGACGTGTCCGGGGTGGATCAGAGTGGTCGAGTCGCGCTGGGTGACGATCGCGGGTCCGCGCACTTCGTGCCCGGCGCGCAAGTCACTGCGCTCATAGACGAGAGCGGTGAGAAGCCGGCCCTCGAAATACACCCGGGTATCGCCCGTGACCGCCTGCGCCGAGTCGGCATCCCCGCGCTCGAAGCGCGGGAACTCGACCTTCACCACCCCCGCCGCCCCGACCGCGCGCAGGTTGACGAGCTCCACCGGATGGTCGAGCCGGAATCCGTACAACTGCTCGTGCGACTGGCCGAAGCGCTCCGTGAGCGCGGCAAACCCGCCATTGGCGAGCGAGCGCGGCTCCACCTCGAGCGGGAACTCGTACCCCTGGCGCAGGTAACGAAGGTCCGCTTCGAAACGAAGCGAGTGCTGCGCTTCCGCCACCCCCTCGTCCCGGAGCCAGCCCCGGGCCTGCTCGCCCAGGTCTTCGAGCACGCCACGCACGTCTTGCGGATCGGCCTCGTCGATGGGACGGATGTAGGTGCGGGCGAACTCGTTCTTGACGTCGGAGCACAGGAAGCCGAGCGCGGAGAGGACTCCGGGGGTGGGGGGCACGATGACCGGAAAGCACCCGGCGAGGATGGCGAGCGCGTTTCCGTGCAGGGGTCCGGCGCCGCCGAAGGCGACGAGCGCAAAGTCGCGCGGGTCGAGCCCTTTTTGCACCGTCACCAGCCGCAGGGCTCCGAACATGTTCTCGTTGACGATATCCAGGACGCCCTGCGCGGCCTGGTGCACGTCCAGGCCGAGGGCGCGCGCGACGGGGCCGAGCGCGGACGCCGAGGCCGCCGGATCGAGGGCCATCTCGCCGCCCAGGAGACGGGGGGGCAGACGCCCGAGCACCACGTTGGCATCGGTCACGGTGGGCAGGGTGCCGCCGTGGCCGTAACAGGCGGGGCCGGGCCGCGCGCCCGCGCTCTGGGGTCCGACCCGCAGCGCTCCGGTCATCGGGACGTGGGCGATGGAGCCGCCGCCCGCCCCGACGCTGTGGACTTCGACCGAGGGCACCTTCACCGGATAGTAGCCGAGCGAGGTCTGGCGCGAGATGGTGGGCTCGCCGTCGCGCACCAGGGAGACGTCGGTCGAAGTGCCGCCCATGTCGAATCCAAGCGCATTGCGGTACCCCGCGCGCCCGGCCACGAATGCCGCGCCCGACACGCCCCCCGCCGGTCCGGATAGCATGGTGTGGGCGGGCGACTCGGTCGCACGCTCGACGCTCATCAACCCCCCGTCGGAGCGCACGATGTGCACCCGCGCATCCAGGTTGAGCCCCTTGAGCTTGTCGTCGAGATTGCGCAGATATCGCCGCATGCTCGGACGCACGTAGGCGTTCATCACCGTGACCAGCGTGCGCTCGTACTCCCTGAACTCGGGGAGGATCTCGGAGGAGAGCGAGACCGGCACGTCGCTGCCGGTCTCCTCCACGAGCGCCTTCAGACGCCGTTCGTGCACGTCGTTCGCATAGGCGTGCAACAGAGAGATGGTGAGCGACTCGATGCCCGCATCCAGCAGCTCGCGGATCGCGGCGCGGGCCGCGTCCTCGTCGAGGGGCCGGAGGATCCGCCCGCGCGCGTCGATCCGCTCCGCGACCCCCCGGGTGAGCGCCAGATCCGCAAGCGGATCGGGCTTCTTCATGATCATCCAGCCCGCAAGCGGGCCCGGCGTCTGGGAGCGCGCGAGGTGGAGCAGCTGCTCGAAGTTCTCGGTGACGAGCAACCCCACCTTCGCGCCCTTTTCCTCCAGCACGATGTTGGTCGACACCGTGGTGCCGTGGAGCACGGAGCGCACGTCGCGCGCTTGCGTGCCGGTATCGGAGAGGAGCGCGGCGGTTCCGGTAATCAGCCCGATGGACTGATCCTCGGGGGTGGAGGGCGTCTTTCGCAGGTGGATCTCGCCGCTCTGCTCGTCCTGCAGCAACAAGTCGGTGAAGGTGCCACCGACATCGATCCCGAGCCTCGCGCTGATCCTCCCAAGCTCCCGTGCGCGACACAGGACTTTAGTCTACCATCCGCTCGACCCCTCCGAGCGAGATGGCGCGGCGCCCGCGGCCGCGCCGCCGCACCTCAGATACGACATGGCCGAAACGCAAGCACGCCGCCGGGGCGCCAGGTTCTGGACAGTCCTTGTCGGGATCGTCATCCTGTTGATTTTTCTGTACTTCTATCAACCTTTCCAGGATTACCTGAGCGCCGCAATCCCCAACGTCCACTTCGGCAACGTCCTGTTCTGGTTCGCCTCCCTGGTCGGTGTAATCGCCTACGTCGTCGCCCACTGGCAGTCCTTTCGCCAGAACATCTTCAAGGCCGCCACCGAGCTCGACGTCGAGGGCCTCGTCTACGATACCCTGCAGATCGCGATCCTCGTCGCCGTGGTTTTCGCGGCGGGCGCGACCCTGCAGGCGGTAGAGATGTTGGGAGAGCATCTCGTTGCGGGCGGACCGGTCATCGACGCCTCTTTCGGACGGCGCCTGCTCTCCATCGTTCTGCTCGTCATCCTCGCCATCCTCTTCTACCTGCTGCACCAGCTCGTGCGAGCCTTTCGCCGGGGATGGCGGCCACGCAAACCCCCGCCCCGCGGGGCCTGAGGCGCGCTCCGGCGAGCTTGCGCGGGCGCCGCGCTTCACCGGCTCGGGGTCGCGAACGCGCAGTTGCCGACATCCGCACGCCCTCGCTTCGTCATCCGGTGAAACATGGCGGCCGGTCTCGCGGTGGCCGGGGACTCCGCTCACCCCCGGCAATCGCATAATACGAGGACGAGAGCATGAAGGCGGCAACCGAATCGAAGCTCAACCTCGCCGGCTGGATCCTGTTCGTGATCTCGGCTCTGTGGTTCGTCGCCGCGAGCCTGCGCGACGGAGACCCCATCTATCTGCTCGGCAGCGTTTTCTTTCTTCTCGGCTGCGTGGTGTTCCTCATCCCCTGGCTGGCGCGCCTTCGCCGGAGTGATTCGCGATCGCGTTGAAGGCTTCGAGCGAGCGGGCCACCGCGTCGAAGCCGAGGCCGTCCAGGATGACCACGAGGTGGGAGCGCCGGTCCGCCCCGGGCCAGGCGTCCAGATGGGCGGGGGGATGCACGATGTGCTGCACGCCGTTGACGAGTACCGGACCCGGCATCCCCGACACGTTCAGCAGGCCCTTGATTCGCAGCACCCGGTCGCCGTGGCGATGCAGCAGCATCGTCATCCAGATCCCGAATGCGGTCCAGTCCAGTTCCCGGTCGAAGGTGAAACAGTGTGCCTCGACCGTCTCGGAGTGAGGGCTGCGTTCGTCGCCCCCGGCCGCGAGTCGGCCCCGCCACTTCTCGATATCCGCCGCCTTCGCCGCCGCCTCGTAGGGATCGGCGACGAGCAGATCGACCGGGTCGAGGTCCGGGGCGCCTGATTCGAGCAGGGGGGCGCCCGGGTTGAGCGCGGCAAGGCGCGAACGCAGCGCGTGCACCTCCCCCGCATCGGCGAGGTCGACCTTGCTCAGCACCAGCCGATCCGCAAGCGCCACCTGCTTGACCGAGGTCTCGAATCGTTCCAGCTGCGCCCGCGCATTGACCGCGTCGACGAGCGTCACCACGTTGCCGAGCCGGTAGTGGTGCATGAGCACCGGCTCCGCGATCAGGGTATAGGCGATGGGCGCGGGGTCGGCGACTCCCGAGGTCTCGACCACCACCCTCTCGTAGCGTGGCACCTCCGCACGGTCTCGACGCGAGTGCAGATCCTTCAGGGAGGTCTTCATGTCGTCGCGCATCGCGCAGCACAGGCAGCCGTTCTCGAGGAGCAGAGTGCTTTCGGTGGCATGCTCGATGAGGTGATGATCGATGCCGACCTCGCCGAGCTCATTGACGAGCACCGCGGTGTCCCGGAGACCCGGCGCGCGCAGGAGCTCTCTCAGCAGAGTCGTCTTGCCGCTGCCGAGCGAGCCGGTGAGAACGTTGACCGGGACGAGGTCCGCGTAGGCGCTCATCGCCCCGCATGCAGTGCCGGCCCCGTATCCGGGGCGCGGGGCAAGGCGGAAATCAGCGAGGGGTCGAGGGGGTCGCAGGGTCGTCCGAGCATCTTCTCCGCCTCCGCCCAGAGCTCGTTCAGATTCTCGACGAGCGCACTGCGACCGGTGCGGCTGCGCAGGACGTAGCGGCTCCCGGCCCAATCGGAGACCGAGAGCCCGTAGGGGGCGAGGACGACGTTCAGGACGCGGGTACGGTGCTGGCGCTCGCGGCCCACGGTGTGGGCCCGGCGCCTACCCGCGAACACCTCGGGGTTTGCGGAGCTCTCCGTCCAGTGCCTCCGGCCCGCGAGGATGCCGCACAGGCTGCACATGTCATTGGCGCGGGCACCGCCGCCGGAAGTCGTCGGCGATGTCGTCGAAGGTGCAGAAGCGCACTCCGGGATGGGAGCTCAGATACTCGTGGATCCGCTCCAGCATGAGCAGAACCTGAGGGCGGCCCGACACGTCGGGGTGGATGGTCATCGTGAAGACCGCGTAGTCGTACTCGCGGTATACCCAGTCGAACTGGTCACGCCACAGCTCCTCGATGTCGCGCGGGTTGATGAAGCCGAAGCTGTTCGGAGCGGACTTGATGAACATCATCGGCGGCAGGTCGTCGAGATACCAGTTGCCCGGAATGTCGATGAGATCGGTCTCCTCGCCCCGCACCAGCGGCTTCATCCACTCGTCGGCGTTTCGGGAGTAGTCGATCTTCGTCCAGGAGTCTCCCACCCGCACGTAGAAGGGATGGAAGTCGTCGTTCATCAGACTGTGGTCGTACTTGATCCCGCGCTCCAGCAGCAACTGGTTGGTGACCGGGCTGAACTCCCACCACGGGGCGACGTAGCCGGTCGGCCGCCGCCCCGCGAGCCGCTCGACGAGGTCGATGCACTTGTCGAGTACCGCCGTTTCCTGCTCGCGGGTCATCGCGATCGGGTTCTCGTGGGAGTAGCCATGAATGCCGATCTCGTGTCCGGCATCGGCCACCATGCGGCATTGCTCCGGAAAGGTCTCTATGGAGTGTCCGGGAATGAACCAGGTGGTGCGGATGTCGAAGCGGCGGAAGAGCTCGACCAGCCGGGGTACTCCCACCTCGCCGGAGAAGAGTCCCCGGGAGATGTCGCAGGGCGAGTCCTCCCCGCCGTAGGAGCCGAGCCAGCCCGCCACCGCATCCACGTCCACCCCGAAGGCACAGAAGATCTCCTTGCCGCCCGCGTGCCGGCGCACCGAGGACGACCCCCGGGCCGCGCCGGGCGAGGCCCGCGAAGGCACGAGAGGTCGCGGGCGATAGCGGGCGGCGCCGGCCGGACCGGCGGCGCCCGCGGCGCGCTCGGGATCTGCGCCCCGCTGTGTCGGCATCATCTGTCTGCGCCACTGCCATTCGGCCATCCGGCGGTAGCGCGGATCCATGGGCGGCATGCGGCTCGGAGCGTCCGGCCTCACGTGGTCGGTCATCCAGGGTCCTCCCGAGACTGAACGACAAGTGTACGTGCCTCGGGAAGACGGGGGAATCGGACCCGGCAGCGCATCCCGGGCCACCTCAATCCGGCCGCGACAGGTCCCACCCCCTACGCGAGAGGAGAGAATGCCGGCTCGCGTCCGGTCCGCGGGCGCCATCCGTCACGCCATCCACGCGGCCGGTGCGGCCCTTTCGACGCTCATTGACACCTGGGTTCTGGCGTGTTCAGGTTCTCTTTTCGCTCGTTCGCGGAATCCGAGCCTGGCTGGTGGCAAGCGATTCAAGACCCATTATAGAAATCCGCAACCTGGACAAGTTCTTTGGCGGATTTCAGGCGCTCGCCGATGTGAGCCTCACCGTAAACGCGGGCGAACGGGTCGTCATCTGCGGTCCATCCGGCTCCGGCAAGTCCACGCTGATACGATGCATCAATCGCCTGGAGGAGCATTCGGGTGGGCAGTTGATCGTCGACGGAACGGAGCTCAGCGACGAGACCCCGAACATCCGCGCCATCCGGATGGAGGTCGGGATGGTATTCCAGCAGTTCAATCTCTTTCCTCATCTGACCGTGCTGGAAAATCTCACCGTAGGTCCGATCCGGGTGCGAAAGGTCTCCCGAGCCGACGCCGAGGAGCGGGCAAGGACCTATCTCGAACGGGTCCATATTCCGGAACAGGCGGACAAGTATCCGGCACAGCTCTCGGGAGGACAGCAGCAACGGGTCGCGATTGCCCGATCGCTGTGCATGGAACCGAGGATCATGCTCTTCGACGAGCCCACCTCGGCATTGGACCCGGAGATGATCAACGAGGTGCTGGACGTCATGGTGGAGCTGGCCGGAACCGGCATGACCATGGTCTGCGTTACCCATGAGATGGGCTTTGCCCGAAAGGTCGCCGACCAGATGGTATTCATGGAAGACGGCCGGATCGTGGAGACGGCGCCACCGGAGCGCTTCTTCGAGAACCCTTCGAGCAAGAGGTGCCGGGCCTTCCTCGAGCAGATTCTGGAACACTGATCGACATGGGAAGGGTCTTGGAAAACACGTCTGGATCCGGGATCGGTCGAACCCGCAAGACTTCGATCCAGAAGGCCTCGCGCATGCTCCAGGGCCTGTTCCGTTCGAAGCCGTTCTCCATCCTCCTCTACCTGATCGTTATCTACCTGATCGCCAGGATTTCCCTCGCCGGCGCCGAAGCCATGGGCTACAACTGGCAGTGGTACCGGGTGCCGGACTACCTCTACAACCTCACGGAGGACGGCTTCCAGTGGGGAGAGATCATCTTCGGACTGCTGAAGTCGATCGATCTGTCGGTGAAGGCCTTTCTCCTTGCGACGATCGTCGGCCTGTTCATCGCCCTGCTCAGGCTCTCCGGCCTGCTCGTAGGGTCCGGAGTCGCCCTCGTCTATCTCGAATTCGTCCGGAACATACCGCTGCTGGTCCTCCTGTACCTGATCTACTACGTCATCGGGCCGATATTCAAATTCGATCGGTACATCGCGGCGATCATCTGCCTCGCCGTCTATCACTCGGCGACGATATCGGAGATCTTTCGGGCCGGAATCAATTCGGTTCCGAGGGGACAATGGGAAGCGGCCAAGTCGATCGGCATGTCGGTCGCCCAGAGCTACCGCTTCATCATTCTTCCGCAGTCGGTAAAAGTCATGCTGCCCCCGCTTACCAATGAAGCGGTGCAGCTTATCAAGAGCTCCGCAATCGTGAGTGTGATCGCGGTCGCGGAGCTGACCACCATTGGCCGCAACATCATTTCCGACACCTACATGAGCTTCGAGATCTGGTTCACGGTGGCGGCGGTCTATCTTGCCGTCACCCTGATTCTGTCGACGTTCGTGTCGGGACTCGAGAAACGCTTTGCGGTCAGAAGCTAGAGACCGAAGGTCTCATCGAAAAACGGGAGGAAGACCATGAGTCTATCGAGAAGAACACTGGGCATGACCCTGGCCGGAGTCATTGCTCTGGCGGGCGCGACGCCTTCCCTGGCGCAACAGGCCAGCCAGGCCCTGTCATCGGAAAGCGTCATCGAGACCATCAAGAAGCGGGGGGTGATCAAGATCGGTCTCTCGCTCTTCGTGCCGTGGTCGATGCGCGACAAGACCGGCGAACTCATCGGCTTCGAGCCCGACGTGGGCCGAAAGCTCGCCGAGGACATGGGGGTCGAGGCCGAGTTTCTCGTCACGTCCTGGGACGGGATCATCCCCGCCCTGGTCGCGGGAAAGTTCGACGTCATCATCGCCGGCATGTCGGTCACGGCGCAACGCAACCTCACCATCAACTTCACCGATGCCTACGCCTACTCCGGCCTGACCGTACTCGCCAACCGGCAGATGACGGAAGGGTTCACTCTGGAGGACTTCAACAGCGAGGACGTGACCTTCGCGACCCGCCGAGGCGCCACGCCAGCGGTGCTCATCCCGGAGCTGTTCCCGAAGGCGCAGATGCTCCAGTTCGACGAGGACAGAGCGGCGGCCCAGGAGGTGTTGAACGGCAACGCCCATGCGACGATGGCGGCGCAACCCACCCCGAACCGCGAGGCGGCAAACTATCCCGACACGCTGTACGTTCCATTCGAAAAGCTGTGGGACCCGCGTGGCGAGGCTTTCGCGCTTCGCAAGGGTGATCCCGACGCGCTCAACTACTTCAACAACTGGATCGCGCATTCCTGGCGCACGGGCTGGCTGCAGGAACGCCACGACTACTGGTTCAAGACCCTGGACTGGTCCGACCAGGTCACGCAATAGGCAGCGGCGAGTGGCCGCTCTGCCCGGGACTGCCCGGGCAGAGCGGACCCGAGGGAGGCGACGGAAGTGACCGGCGCATTCAGGTTCAGAGTGCTCAGGAAGCGGCTCCATTGGGTCGACTTCCTGATTGTCGCGATCCTCGTCGCCTTCTTCGCCTACGTGTGGCTCCAGATCGAGGGCAAGCTCAACTACATCTGGCGTTGGGAGCAGATCCCCAACTACCTCTTCTTCCATGACGAGGAGACGGGGCGGTGGACCGCGAACGTGCTCATTCAGGGCCTGATCACAACGATCCGGATCAGCATCTACGCGAGCATTCTCGCGCTCATCCTGGGCATCATCCTGGGAGTCGCGCGGACCGTGACGAACCTCACCGTGCGGATGCTTGCCCGCACCTACCTGGAGTTCCTGCGCAACATTCCTCCTCTCGTCGTCATCTTCATCTTCTTCTTCTTCCTGTCCGAGCAACTGATCACGGCGTTGAACATCGAGGACTGGGCCTACGCGATCGCCCGGCGGGAGGACAACGAAGTCTGGGAATTCTTCTTCGGCGACATGCGCCGCTTCCCGTCGCTTGTCTCCGGCGTGATCGTCCTCGCGCTCTTCGAGAGCGCATTCGTCGGCGAGATCGTCCGCGCCGGAATCGAATCCATCAACCGGGGACAACGCGAGGCGGCCCGTTCGCTGGGAATGAGCTGGCTCGACGAGACCCGTTTCATCATCATGCCCCAAGCGCTGCGCAAGGTGCTGCCGCCGCTCGCCAACCAGTTCATATCGCTGATCAAGGACAGCGCCATCATCTCCCTGATATCCGTCCAGGACCTCACTCTGAAGACCGTCGACCTCGCCAACTCCACGGGGATGATCTTCGAAGCGTGGCTCACGACGGCGGCGCTTTACTTCACCCTGTGCTTCAGTCTGTCACTGTTCTTCCGGCGTCTGGAGGCCAGAGGCAAGGCCGCGCAATGACGCGTAAACCGCACCGGGTCAGGCACGCACGGGGCGAGCGCGCGCACCCTCACTTCGTGGCTCGGTGAAGCATGGCCGCCAGTCGTCTCAGCGGCTTCGCTTCCACGTTCGACGACATGCTCGAGCACGGTCGTCGCGAGTTGGAAGCGCTCGCCGGCGGCGCCCTTGTCGACCCTTCGCGGCGCTCGAGCGAAGCGCCGTCCCGTGGCGCGGCGCACACGGAGGGCGCCGCGGCGCCAGCTCCTTCCCGCACTTCGGCGGAGCGCGCCCTGGACGAGAGGCTCGGACCCGGGTGGCGGTACGAGGTGGTGGAACGGATTCGGGAAGGCGGCGAGTTGACGGTGCGCTGCCGGGTTCACGCACCGGCACGCGGCATCACCCGCACGGTGTATGGCTCCGCTCCCGTTTCCGGGTCCAGGCCCCGAGTGAGCGGCAGCGCGGGGGGTACCGCCTTCAGTCTCGGCGCCGAGCGCGCGCCGGGGGTCGGCGGCGGGGCGGTGGCGGCCGAACGTGACGCCGAACGCCGTGCCGTCGATTCCGCGCTCGCAGTGTGCGCCCGGCTCGTCCAGACACGGGCCTGAGCGCGGCCCGCGCCCCGAGAGTCGTCCAGCATGGCCCCCGATCGAAACGCCGGACTGCGAGAAGCCCGGGATGATCCGCGGGAGTACGCAGGACGCCATGTCCTGCCGGGCCGCAACCAATCGATTCTTGAGGTCACAGAGCCAGGGAGGCCTTCATGAATGAAGACCTGAAAAGCGCCCTCGAGACGCTCTTTGCGGCGGATTCGGACATCTACGCGGGCCGGGGATTCAGACGCCGGGTCGGCTACGGCGCCCGCCCCGCCCTCATCAACATCGATCTCGCCAACGCCTGGACCCGTCCCGGTCATGCCTTCTCCTGCGAGGGCATGGACACCATCATTCCCGCGGTGCAGGCGCTGCTGAAGGCGGCGCGCGCCAAGCGGATCCCCATCGTGTACACCACCACCGCCTACAACGTCGTGACCGGACCGAACTCCGATGCGGGACTCTGGCACCTCAAGATCCCGGCCGAAGCGCTCCAGGCCGGCAGTGACGCGGTCGCGATCGACGAGCGGGTGGCGCCGCTTGCCGACGAGCAGGTGATCGTCAAGAAGCGCGCGAGCGCCTTTCACGGAACCTGGCTCGCGGGCTTCCTGCGCGCCGCCAACGTGGATACCGTGCTGCTGACCGGGGTGACCTGCTCGGCCTGCGTTCGCAACACCTGCGAGGACGCGATCGCGGAGGGCTTCCGCCCGATCGTGGTGCGCGAGGGCGTGGGCGATCGGGGACCCGGCCTCGTGGAATGGAATCTCTTCGACATGGACGCCAAATTCGGCGACGTCGAGCCGCTGTCCAATGTGCTTTCCTACCTCGACGATCTGCTTCTAGAGAACCGGAGTCCCAACGATCCATGAACCGGGTCGGCGTCGATGTCGGGGGCACCAACACCGACCTGGTGCTGGAGTCGGCGCGCGGAGTGCACTTTCACAAGGTGCCGAGCACTCCGCACGACCAGTCCGAAGGGGTGCTCCAGGGGCTGCGCGAGCTCTGCGACACGGCGGGGATCGCGCCCCGCGACATCGACCTCATCGTCCACGGAACCACCGTGGCCACCAACATCACCATCGAGCACAACGGCGCCGAAGTCGGCATGCTCACCACCCGGAACTTTCGCGACATCCTCCACATCGGCCGTCACAAGCGTCCCTACAACTTCTCGCTCCACTTCGAAGTGCCGTGGCAGAACCGACCTCTGGTCAAGCGCCGCAACCGGATTCCGATCACCGAGCGGATCCTCCCGCCGGACGGGCGCATCGAGACTGCGCTCGCCGAGGACGAAGTGCACGACGCCATCGAGGTATTCAAGCGGCGCGGCGTGGAGTCGGTGGTAATCGGCTTCCTCTTCTCGTTCATCAACGACAGCCACGAGCGCCGGGCGCGGGCCATCGTCGAGCGGGAGATGCCCGGCGTGTACGTATGCTGCTCCAGCGAAGTCGCCAACGTCATCCGGGAGTTCGAACGCTTCTCCACCGCGGCGATGAACGCGTTCATCGGCCCGAAGACCACCGTGTACCTCCACCGGCTGCAGAAGAAGCTTGCCGACAACGGCTTCGGCGCGGCGCTTCGCCTCATCCAGTCGAACGGAGGCATCTCCACCATCGAGGCCTGCTCGAAGCGGGCGGTGAGCATCCTGATGTCGGGTCCGGCGGGCGGGGTCATCGGCGGCCGCTCCGAAGGCTTGCTCTGCGGTAGCGACAACCTCATCACCGTCGACATCGGCGGCACCTCGGCCGACATCAGCACCATTCCCGACGGGCGCATCAAGATCATGAACCCGCGGGACTCCTACGTGAGCGGCCACCCGATCCTGGTCCCGATGATCGACCTGGTCACCATCGGCGCGGGCGGCGGCTCGATCGCCCACATCGACTCCGCGGGCGGATTCCACGTCGGCCCCCGCTCCGCCGGCGCCGACCCCGGACCCGCCTGCTACGGCAGAGGCGGCGAGGAACCGACGGTGACCGACGCCCAGGTCGCGCTCGGGCGCCTCGATGCGGACAAGCTGCTCGGCGGTGACCTGCCGATCGATCCCTCGCTCGCCGAACGTGCGATCGAGGAGAAGATCGCGAAGCCGCTCCGGCTTTCGCGACGGGAAGCCGCGCTCGGAATCATCCGGGTCATCAACTCCAACATGGCGCTTGCCATCCGCTCCAACTCCGTCGCCCGGGGCGTCGACCCCCGCGAGTTCTCGCTCGTGCCCTTCGGGGGCGCCGGCCCCCTGCACGGGGTGGCGCTCGCCGAAGCGGTGTCAGCCCGGGAAGTCATAGTTCCGGTCGCGCCCGGAATCACCGCGGCGATGGGCCTGCTCGAAACCGACATGCAGTACGAACACGCCCGTTCCCTCATCATGTCGCTCACCCGCGCGGACGCCGACGGCGCACGGCGCATCGACGCGCTGAGCGCGGAGCTGGTCGCGGAGTGCCGCCGCGACCTCGAGAACGACGGCGTACCCCCGCAACGCCAGCGCTACCAGCGCATCGCGGAGTGTCGCTACCACGGCCAGGGCTTCGAGCTGCGCGCGGAGATCCCGCCCGGCGAAGTCGGGGTGGCGGCGGTGCGCGAGATCATCGCGAGCTTCCACGCCCAGCACCGCCTGGATTACGGTTACGCCTTCGACGACGGCGAGGTCGAGCTCATCACGATCCGGGTCATCGGCACCGAGGAGGTGACCCCGCTCGAGGTGGCCAGGCTCGCGACGGCGAACGGACTCGGGATCGAGGAGGCGTACCTGTACTCGCGCGAGACCACCTTCGACGACGGCGAGAGCGTTTCCACCCCGCGCTACGACCGGTTGAAGCTCAAGGCCGGCCACCGGGTGCCGGGGCCCGCGCTCCTCATCCAGCACAACTCCACGATTCTCGTGCCGCCGCGCTATCAATGCGAGGTGGGCGCACACGGCAACCTGTTCATTCGGCAAGGCCACTGAGCCGCCGGGAGATCCCGCCATGGCCAGACAGGAACTCGACCCCATCACCCTGCAGGTGATAAGCGGAGCGCTCGATACCATCGCGGAGGAGATGGGACACATCCTCTACCGGATGTCCTTCTCCTCGATCATCCGCGAGTCTCAGGACCTCGGAGCGGGACTCTTCGACACCGACTTCAACACCCTGTGCGAGTCGGAATCGACACCGCTTCACATCGGCTCGCTTCCCGGATACCTCGAAGGTATCCGCGACACCCTGCAAGGCGGGGTCTGGAACGAGGGCGACGTGGTCATCCACAACCACCCGTACCACGGATCCAGCCATTCCCCCGACATCGCCATTGTTATCCCCGTGTTCCACGAAGGCGAGCTCGTCGCCTTCTCGGCCAACACCGCGCACCACCTCGACATCGGAGCGGCGACCCCGGGCCTCATCATCGACATACCGGACGTGTACGCGGAGGGCATGCTCTTCGCGGGCACCAAGCTCTACGAACGGGGCGTGCGCAACGAGGGGCTGTGGGAGTACATCGGCAGGAACAGCCGGGCCTCGCGCCAGCTCCAGGATGACCTCGACGCTCAGATCGCCTCCGCCCGCCTCGGGGTGCGCCGCTTCGGGGAGCTGCTCGACCGCTACGGCAAGGAGACGGTGATCTCCGCCACTCACCAGCTCATGGACTACACCGAGCGCGTCCTGCGCCAGCGTATCGCCGAGATACCTGACGGCGAGTACCGCGCCGAGGGATGGCTGGACGACGACGGCCGAAACCGCGAAGTGCGCCTGCCCATCAAGGTCTGCGTGCGGGTGAAGGGCGACGGGATCGAGATCGACCTCACCGGCTCCGCGGACCAGGTCGAGACCGGCTTCAACGTGCCTTTCGAGGGTTCGACCAAGGTTGCCTGCTTCTGTGCCATCCGATCCCTGCTCCTCGATGCGCAGACGAGCGAGATAGACGTACCTTCCAACCAGGGCTCGTTCCGCCCCATCGAGGTCATCGCGCCCAAGGGCTCGATCTTCAACCCGAGTTTTCCCGCCGCGGCGGAGGCGCGATTCTCCCAGATAAACCGCGTCATCGACCTGATCTACAAGGCGCTCGCACCGGTGATGCCCAACGACATCATCGCCGGGAGCTCCGCGACGCTCTCCTTCGCCGCCTACTCCGGCGTCAAGCCGAGCGGCGAGTACTGGGTGTTCCTGGAGGTGAACGAGGGCTCGTACGGAGGGAGGCCCGCCTCGGACGGCCCCGACAGCATCGACAATCTGATGGCCAACACCCGGAACAATCCGCTCGAGGACCTCGCCATCCACCTCCCCATGATCTGCGACCGCTACGAGCTCCGGGACGACGTGATGCCGGGTGCGGGGCGCTACCGGGGCGGCATCGGCGTGGTCAAGAAGCAGCGGGTACTTACCAGCGGCTTCATCACCCACGAGTGCGACCGCCACACCGACGTGCCCTGGGGCATCTTCGGCGGTGCGCCCGGACAGTGTGGCGCCCTCCAGATCTACAACGCCGCCCGCCCGGACGAGATCCAGGACATGCCGGCCAAGTTCGCGGGGCTGCGGGTCTCCGAAGGCGACGTGATGGCGGTCTACGCCCCCTGCGGCGGCGGCTACGGCGATCCTCTGGAGCGGCCGCCCGAGCAGGTGCTCGAAGACGTGCTCGACGACTTCTGCACCGTGGAGCACGCCCGGCAGGCGTACGGGGTGGTAGTGGAGCGCGAAACCGAGAGCATCGACCTGCGGGCCACCGAGGCGCTGCGCTCGCGGATGCGTTCCGATCCGAAGCGAGGAGAAGGGAGGGATTCGAGCTCCTCGACGGCCGGCCGGCCTGGCGGCAGCGCGCCCCCGGAACCACGGCCGGCCCTCGCGGCGGGTGTCCCGGACGCGTCGCATGCCAGCGGCGCGGGATTACATCGGCCGGCCGCGGCGCTCGACTCCACTGGGCGGGCGGTGAGCCCGCCCCCGGCCTCAGCTCCCGCCGGCGCGCCCTCCATCGAAGATCTGGTGGTACGACTCACCGAGCGTCTCGGCGAGGGCTGGAGCTTCGATGTGCTATGCCACCATCGGAACGGCGGCGGAGTGGAAGTCGAAGCCGAGCTCTCGGTCAACGGCACCCGGGTTCGACAGATCGGTCGGGCGAACGGCAACGGCCAGCTGTCGATCGGAGCACAGCTCGCGGTGGCGACCGACGAAGCGTTTCGCTCCTGCGCCGACGCGGCGCTCAGGTAAAGAGCCGAGACTCTCGTTTGCGGCCATCGCCGAGTTTCGCGCTTACCTTACCCTCTGAAGCTTCTCCAACCGTCCGGTCGATACCACTAAAAACAGAACGACAACTCGATCTCTCAATCCCCGGGCTGCCTCGCCGACATTGTCCAGAGCGATGCGGACGGGATACTGAGTGGTGTTACCGCTCTCCGTCTCGAAAGGAGACCCTGAGAGGCCCTTGCGTCCCTCAGGCCCGGGCGTGCGGAAGGTCCGGGCTGGCCGGGTCGACGGTGAGCTCTCCGCGGCTCGGATCGACCACCAGATCCATGTCTTCCATGGGGACGGCCCCCAGCAACACTTCGTCACCGAACACCAGCGCCCCGACGTAACAGAAGCGACTCTCGTATGCGACCCTGATCGGCCCCACATAAGGCACGCGCAGGCTTCTGCCATCCGCCAGCGACACGTCCCGCATGGATTCGGTCTCCAGATCGAGGTGACTGGCGACCCTGGCGGGGATGCACAGCATGAGCGCACCGGTATCGGCCATCGCGGTTACGGCAAGAGGCGTCGAGTCCTCTCGCCTCGGGTTGGAGAGTTCTATCCGGGCGAGGACGTATCCCATCGCGGGTCCCTCTCATTGTGCCGCCGCACTCCAGTAGGGATACTGCCATCGTCCACTTCGCTCCGGTAGTCGGCATCGGGCGCGCAAGGCATCAGCTTCCATCCCGTTCCGAGGGGGCTCGACGGACATCGCCATGAGCGACGCAATCCTCGCGATGAGCCTGACCGCGCTCGCGGACGCGCTCGCCCGCCGGGACCTGAGCGCGGTCGAGGTCATGGAAGCCACCCTCGCCCGAGCGCAGCGTCTGCAGCCGGTGCTCAACTGTTTCATCTCGCTCGAAGCCGAGCGGGCGCTCAGGGACGCGGCGGCAGCCGACGCCGCGCTCGCGCGTGGCAATGCGCCGGGGCCGCTGCACGCGGTGCCGATCGCGCACAAGGACATGTTCTACCGCGCCGGGCGGGTTTCGACCTGCGGCTCCCGGATCCTCCGCGACTTCGTGCCGGACCACGACAGCACCGCGCTCTCGCGACTTGAGCGCGCCGGCGCGATCACCCTCGGCGGGCTCAACATGGCGGAGTTCGCCACCGGACCGACCGGCCACAACGAACACTGGGGTGACTGCCGCAATCCTTGGAGCCCGGATCACGTCCCGGGGGGGTCGTCGAGCGGCTCCGGGGCGGCGGTAGGCGCGAGGATCGCCTTTGCGGCGCTCGGCTCCGACACCGGCGGCTCGGTGCGTCTGCCCGCGGCCTGCTGCGGCATCGTGGGACTCAAGCCGAGCGAGGGCCTGATCAGCCGTCACGGCACCATGGAGCTCTCCCCCACCATGGACACGGTGGGACCGCTCTGCCGCACGGTGCGCGACGTGGCGCGGATGACGCAGGTGATGGCGGGGCACGATCCGTGCGACAGCGCGAGCGTCCGCCGCCCGGACCCGGATTACGAGTCCGGGCTCGGGGAGACGCTTGACGGCATCCGCATCGGAGTGCCGCGGGAATGGTTCTACGATCTGGCCACGGACGAGGTGCGCGCGCTCATGGAAGACAGCCTCGCGGTGCTCCGGGAGGCGGGGGCTGCGACGGTGGAGGTCGCGCTTCCCGACATGCGGCGCCTCACCGAGCTCGCAAACGTCGTGTTCGCCTGCGAGGCCGCCGCCCTCCACGAGCCCTGGCTCACCGCGCGCCCGCATGACTACCAGGCGCAAGTGCGCAAGCGCTACGAACCCGGCCTCCACCTGCCGGCAGCCCGCTACCTCAGGGCCCTGCGCGCGCGGTGCGACGCGCGGCGCGAGTTCAGGGACACGGTGTTCGCCGACGCGCACGTCCTGCACAGCCCCGTCCTGCCATTCCCGGTTCCGACCCGAGCGGAGACGGATGTCGCGGCGGGCGATGCGATGGCGAGCACGATCGCCGGAATCAGCTGGTGCACGCGCCCCGCGAACTACCTGGGACTCCCGGCCCTGACCGTGCCCTGCGGCTTCACCGGGAACGGCCTGCCCGCGGCTTTCCAGCTCATGGGGCCCCTCTTTGCCGAAGAGACGCTCTTTCGAGTCGGTCACGCGTACCAGAACGCGACCGACTGGCATACCCGGGCGCCCACGCCGCGGTGTGCCCCGAGCACCTGATGCTGGCCATCTCCCCCGCTCGGGGGTGGACTCCCCCGACCGAGGGAATGACATTGCGGCGACCGCGCGAAGCGCGCCCTAGCCCGCATGTTTCACCGATTTTCGTAGCGAGGGCGCCAAGATGCCGTGATAGTGGGGTGCACGGACCGAAAGACGCTGTAGGCGTAGCCGACACGAAGTCGTTGCGGCTTGAGGGAGTACGCCCCGCTAACGCGAGCATATTGGCGTCCGCAGTAGGAAATCGGTGAAACATGCGGGCTAGCTTCGTGAACCGGAGAAACAGTACGGTCGGGACGAACACGAGCAGCGCACGGGGCCAAGACGGCACGGGAGCACCACCATGAACGCGAACGAGAAGCGCGCCGCACTGGCCGGCGCCATCCGGGAGGGGCGCTTCGTCGTCGCCCCCGGCGTCTACGACATGATCTCCGCCCGCCTCGCCGACCGCATGGGGTTCGAGGCGCTGTACATGACGGGATACGGCGTCGCCGCCTCCCTCCTCGGGCTGCCGGACGCTGGTCTCGCCACCTATGCCGATCTCGCGGATCGGGTCCGGACCATCGCCGGGGGCACCCGTACCCCGCTGATCTGCGACGCGGACACCGGATTCGGCGGACTGCTCAACGTCCGGCACACGGTCCGGGGCTACGAAGAAGCCGGTTGCGCCGCGATCCAGCTCGAGGATCAGGAGATTCCGAAGAAGTGCGGGCATACCCCGGGCAGACGCGTCGTGCCGATCCGGGACATGGTCGAGAGAGTGCAAGTGGCGGTCGAAGCCCGTAGCGATCCGAACTTCCTCGTCGTCGCCCGGACGGACGCGCGCACGGAGCTGGGCCTGGAAGCGGCCATAGAACGCGGCCGGGCCTATTCCGATGCCGGCGCCGACCTGATCTTCATCGAGGCGCCGGAGAGCGAGCTAGAGATGGCGCGGATCGGGGAGGCCATCGACAAACCGCTGCTCGCCAACATGGTCGAGGGCGGAAAGACGCCGATCCTGTCCACAAATCGGCTCGAATCCCTCGGCTTCGCCGTCGCCATCCATCCCACAATCGGCATGCTCCCCGCCGCCGGCGCCATGCGCCAGGCGATGAAGGGGCTGCGCGGCGACGGCTCGACCACCGACCCGGACGTCCCTCAACTCACTCTCTCCGAGATGCACGTGCTCATGGGCTTCGAGGAGGTCTGGTCCTTCGAACGGCGGTGGGCCCGGGAAGAGGGGTGAAGCCGGCCGGGACAAAGAGCCCGCAGATTTCGCCGTGCGCAAGCGCCTCCGCCGCCGCGGAGCGCATCGTCCGTTCCCGTGTTCGGGATGCCGGAGCGCTCGGCAAACCGCCGATGGAGCTCCGACTTCGCGGGAACGACGTCGTCAGGTAATCCGGACCGCGCCGGGAGAGACGGCACGACCGACTCCGCACCGGCCTCTCAAGAGAGATCTCGCAAGGCTCAGCGCGTGGTGCCTCGGCGGCGCAGCGGATTCCACCTCATGTTCATGATCGCCACGCCCGCGATCACGAGCACGCCGCCCGCAAAGCGCAGATGACTCATGGGCTCGCCCAGGAAGAGGACGCCTCCGAGCACCCCGGTGACCGGGACCAGCAAGAGATAGGGAATCACTCTCGTCACGTCGTGCCGCCCGAGCAGGTCGTACCACATCGCATAGCCGAGCGAAGTCATCACCAGGGCGAGGTAGGCCACCGCCCACCACACCACGGGCGGAGCGCTCACGATCGCTTCCCACTGACCTCCTTCGAAGATCAGCGAGGACACGAGAAGCTGGGGGCCGGCCATCGCCGCCACGCAGGCGATCATCGTCAGCCCGCCGACCTGTCCGATGCGCTTGATCATGATCTGGCCGACCGCGAAGGTGAAGGAGCCGCCCGCCACCAGCAGGATGGGCAGCAGGTTGCCGCGCTGGTCCGGCGATCCCGAGATCACCGCGATGCCGGCAAAGGCGATCAGCATTCCGGCGAAGCCGCGCCAGCCGAGAGGATCCTTGAACACCAGCCATGCCAGCAGCGCCGCGAAGGGCACTTCGAGCTGCACCACCAGGATCATGATCGAGGCGTCGAGGCCGGCGAGTCCGGAATAGGTAAGGCTGTACTGGATCGCCGCCCCCACCAGGGACGCGTAGAAGATCTTCCCCATCAGGTGCCAGGGCGGGCGCACGAAGCACAGCAGCACCATCGCCGCGATCGAGAAGCGCATCGACATCAGAAGAATGGGCGGAAAGTGGTCGATGGCCGCCTTGGCGAAGACCACTCCGGCCCCGAACACGATGGCGACGCCGAGCGCCATCAGGACGTCCAGCGTCTTCACGAGGGCTCGCACCGCGAAGGCGGGCGCTGACACTTGATCGCAAGAGAGGGCACGGCTTCCGTCCCGCGCGGGATCGACGGGTGCCCGCGACGCGGCATTCTATCCCGGCGAACGCGCGCACCGGATGCGAAGAGCCGGCTCGCCGATTTGCGCCTGTTGCTTCTTGTGACCCACTCCCAAGCGTCCTGGCGCGCTCGCAACGACCGTCAGGGCGGCGGTGCGTCCAGGATAGACTTCGCCTCCCGGAGAGCTCCGGCCGCCCTGGCCACGGCCACCCGCGCAGCGGACCACGCAAGCTCCGATACCATCGATCGATCCGAAACGAATTGAACCCGCGCGCTTCACCGATTCGTCACGACGCGCTGACCGTCGACGGACTCTTGCGCGACGGGAGCGAAGCCAGGCTCGGGGGATCTCCCGGAAGCAACCCGCGGCGCGCACTCGACCTCGCCCGGGCATCCCGGTAGCCGGCGGGCAAGACCTTGGGAGCCGGTAACGCCGTCGCCCTCGCTTCGGCGATAACCTTCGCGACCAGCATCACGCTGGTCGCGCTCATCTACGAGGACGGCGCCAACGTGCACGCCGTCAACCTGTCGCGCGCGCTCGCCTTCGCGGGAGTGGTGGCGCTTATCCTGGCCCTGCGCCGCGTGTCGCCCGCGTTGCCGCCGCGCTCCACGCTGCAATGCGTGCTGGTGGGCCTGCTCTTCTGCGGAGAGCTCTATGGACTGGTGGCGTCCATTCAGTACATACCGGTGGGGCTCGCGGTACTCATCATGTACACCTACCCGCTGATGGTCGCGGTCTCCGGGTGGCTCCGCGGCACCGAGTCCTTCACCCTGGACCGCCTGCTTGCGGTCCTCGCCGCCTTCGCGGGACTGGCGCTCGCCCTTAACGCCCCGGAAGACCAGATAGACTGGCGCGGAGTGGCATGGGCCGCTTTCACCGCCGCCAGCTTCGCGGCGGTGCTCGTGGTGAGCGGACATACGATGCGCGGTATCGATCGCTGGGTCATGATGCTCTACCTCACCGGCACCACGGCGCTGGTGGTGGGCGCCGCCTCGCTCACGCTGCTGGACCTCCAATGGCCGCGGAGCGGCCAGGGCTGGGCATTGCTTGCGACATCGACCGGGTTCTACGTGCTCGCCACCATCCTGCTCTTCACCGCGGTCAAGATGATCGGCCCGCTGCGCACCGCGATCATCGACAACAGCGCCCCGGTATGGGCGATCGCGCTCGGCGCCCTTCTCTTGCACGAGCGCCTTGGCGCGGTGCAGGTGTTCGGCGGCGCCCTGGTGATCTCCGCGGTGCTGCTGGTGCAGCTCAGTCTGCGCGTGCCGGTGCGCGCGCCGAACGACCCGCGATGATTCCGGCGGCATCGGGCGAAAGGCCTGACGGAGAGCTTCGTCGTTGCGCTTTTTTTTTGAGTCCTTGCGCCCCACTGCCACGGCATCCCGGCGCCCGAAGCGGCACTCTATTTGGTCATGACCCACTGCTCCAACGGCAACGCCGTACAGACTCCTGGTGAATCGGTGAAACATGGCGTTTAGCGGCGCCCGTCGCATCTCAAGCCTGACTCGCGACGCGAGCTTTCGCCGCCTGTGGCTGACAGGCGGGCTCGGCTGGACGGTGCGCTGGCTGGAGGTTCTGTCGGTCGCTCTCTATACCCTTGAGGTCAGCGGGTCCGCGCTCGCGGTCGCAGCGATGATGGTCGCGCGCACGCTGCCCACGGTGCTTCTCGGCGGGCTCGCGGGAGTGGCCGCGGAACGCTTCGATCGCCGCACCCTGCTCTCCATCGCCCTCGCCGGCATGTGCGTCAACGCGGCCCTTCTCGCCACCCTCGGCCTCGCCGGCGCCCTCACGCTGTGGCACATCGCGGCGGGCGCGGCGCTCAGCGGCGTGTTCTGGTGCACGGAGTACTCGGTGCGTCGCACCCTGGTCGCGGACGCGGCGGGAGTTGAGCGCATGGGCAACGCAACCGCCATCGATTCCGCGACCCACCACTTCACGCGATTCGTCGGTCCCCTCGCCGGGGGCCTGCTCTTCGCCGCGGTGGGCCTGGCCGGCGCCTATGTGATCAGCACCGTGCTGTACGCGGCCGCGCTCGTCAACGTCCTCGGCCTCGAGCGGGGCAAGAGCCTGCCGGTCGCCGACGGCAAGTCGTGGCTGCGCAGCCTTCGCGACGGCTTCGCACACGTACGAGGACAGCGACTCATCGCCGCGACGCTCACGGTGACCGTGATCCTCAACCTCTTCGCCTTCCCCTGTCTGTCCATGATCCCGGTCATCGGAGAGGGGCGACTCCACCTCGGCCCCGCCGAGATCGGAGTGCTGACCTCGATGGACGGCCTCGGCGCGCTGGCCGGCACCTCGGTGATCGCCATCATGGTCCGCCCTTCGCTCTACACCCGCATCTACGCTTCCGGCGCCGCCCTGCTGCTCGCGATGATGCTGGCCTTCGGTCTCTCCACGCACTTCGCCTTGTCACTTGGCATCATGTTCGTGATCGGACTCGGTTTCTCGGGATTCGCCGCGATGCAAAGCGCCATCCTGCTCACCCATACCCCGAGGGAAAAGCGTCCGGTGCTGATGGGAGTGCTCACGCTGTGCATCGGCGCGGGACCGATCGGGCTGCTGCACGTCGGCCTGCTCGCGGAGTGGTTCGGCGCCCCGCGCGCGGTGGCGATCACCACGATGGAGGGCCTCGTCGCGCTCACGATCGCGGTGCTCGCATGGCCGGAGCTGCGTGGCGCCCCGCAGCGCGGCGGGGGAACGGGATCCGCCCCGTGAAGGCGGGCTTCGGACTCATGGGCAACGCGGACCTGCGCCGCCGCGCACACGGGAAGAGTCCGACAGGTCGCCGCCCCCGACGCCGAGGCGCCGCCCGGCGCCTGATACCGTTCATTCTCCTGGCGCAAGCCGGCGGTGGCCCCCTCGCCGCCGAAGATCTCCTGCGGGTCACCTGCCGCGGGCACTTCCAGCTCTCGGTCAGCGAACCCGCGCTCGAGTGCGCGGAGTCGGACCTGCTCACCGATCCGCAGGGCGGGATGGTGTCGGCCTTCTCCGCCGCGGAGGCGGATCACGGCGGCGCTCGTCTCGGCGCGGGCGCCTCCGGCGGGGCGATTCGCAACGTGGGCTACATCGGCCGCGAGGCAAGCGCGCTCCTGCTTCAGGGCTTTCGGATCGAGGGCGACTGGCAGGGCGCGATGCCGCTGACCATCACCCTGAAACTCCGCTACGGGTTCGGCGGCTACGGCGAAGGACGTATGCGGGCCGCTCTGTGGAGCTCGCTCGACGGCGCGGTCCGTCGCGAGAACCATGCCGGATTCAGGATGCGCCACACCGGACTCGGCGGCGCCCTGCTGCAAAACGACAACGGCCGCGGCAACCGTTCGCTCCCCCAGCCCGGTCCGTATCCCTCCCGCTCCGAACTCCGGCTCCGCGTGGTGCAGCACGTGCCGCGAGAACAGCCCGATGTCGCGATCCGGGCCGACCTCTACACGCTCGCCACCCCGAGCCTCGGCAGCCTCGACACCACCACCTCGGCGCTTGCGACGGCCGAGGCGGAACTCGTGCTCTCCGCGCCGTGTCCGGCGCGGGCGCATTCGCTTTACGGCGTCCTCGCCGTCGTGGAGTCGGAATATCGCCACGATGACTCGCCAGGCGAACCGGACTGGCGCTGCCATCCGGCTAAGAGAGACACAACATTGCAGGTACCATAGACTCCGCCCGCCCGGCGGCCGGCCGTATCGCTCGCCGCTCCGATCCTTCCCGAGGAGATTCGAACGTGGACAACCTCAAGATCGACGGCTCCCGCCTCTGGGAGAGCCTCATGGAGCTCGCCGAGATCGGCGCCACCGAAAAGGGCGGGGTGTGCCGTCTCGCCCTCACCGATCTCGACCGGGATGGCCGGAACCTCTTCGTGCGCTGGTGCGAGGAGGCGGGCTGCACCGTGCGGGTCGACCAGGCCGGCAACATCTTCGCGCGCCGCGAGGGCCGCAGCCCCGAGCGCCCACCGGTGATGACGGGCAGCCATCTCGATTCCCAGCCCACCGGCGGAAAGTTCGATGGCGCCTACGGGGTGCTCGCCGGCCTGGAACTGGTGCGCACCCTCAACGACTACGGATACGAGACGGAGGCGCCCATCGAGGTCGTGGCGTGGACGAACGAGGAAGGCTCGCGTTTCGCGCCCGCGATGATGGCCTCGGGCGTCTTCGGCGGCGCCTTCGAACTCGACTTCGTGCTCTCCCGCGCCGACACCGAAGGCAAGACTTTCGGTGACGAGCTCAAGCGCATCGGATACGCGGGAGAACACCCCGTCGGTGGTTTCGAAATCGGCGCCTACATCGAGGCCCACATCGAGCAGGGTCCCATTCTGGAAGCGGAGGAGAAGAGGGTCGGTGTCGTGACCGGCGCCCAGGGGCAGCGCTGGTACGAAGTGACGGTGACCGGACAGGAGGCGCACGCCGGACCCACTCCGATGCGGCGGCGGCGCGACGCGCTCGTCGGCGCCTCGCGCATGGTGGGCGCGGTCAACCGCATCGGCCTTGAGCACCAACCCCACGCCTGCGCGACGGTCGGCATGCTCCAGGTGTCCCCGAACTCGCGGAACACCATTCCCGGACAGGTGTTCTTCACCGTCGACTTCCGCCACCCGGATGAGGCGACGCTCGCCCGGATGGACGCCGACCTGCGCGAGGCCTGCGCCTCGATTGCGCGCGAGGCGGGACTTCTGCTCGACTTGCAGCAGATCTGGCACTTTCCGGCCACCCCCTTCGACGAGCGTTGCGTCACAGCGGTGCGCGACGCGGCCGCCGCGGGCGGCTTCCCGCACATGGACATCGTGAGCGGGGCGGGCCACGACGCCTGCTACGTGTCGCGGGTCGCCCCCACCGGGATGATCTTCGTGCCCTGCGAGGACGGCATCAGCCACAACGAGATCGAGAACGCGACGCCCGAAGATCTCGCCGCCGGCTGCCAGACCCTGCTCGACGCCATGGTCCGCCTCGCGGGCGCCGACTGAGACTCTTCGTCAGCCCGACTCCCCCGCGCTCGCCATCGCGTGCACGTGGTAGGGCTCGCGCGCGAGCCCGACGCAGAAGCGGGTGAGCATGCTCTCGAGGGCTTCGGCGCCGTGCCGCAACTCCGCGCCGGTATCGCGCAGCACCTGCACGGAATCGTCGATGCGCCGGCGCACCTCGGCCACATCGATACCGCGGAATCCGTCCGGACCGTAGCGCAGCTCGCCGCCCACCATCACCCGCTCGACCGCGCATCCCTCCTCGACGTGCACGAGCTGGTTGACGGGATCGTTGAGCGGCCAGTAATTCACGTGTCCGAGATCGATGAACACGATGTCGGCGAACGCGCCCGGGGCGAGCCGGCCCAGCGCATCGCCGAAGCCGAGCGTCGCGGCGCTGCCCGCGGTGGCCATCGAGAGGACTTCGTCGGTGCTCATCCACCGGGCGGGATCGTGCTCGCGCACCCTGGAGACGAACGAGGCGATGCGCATCGCCCCGAACATGTTCTGGTTGTCGGAGCAGTTGCTTCCATCGGTGCCGATCCCGACGTTGACCCCTGCCTCGCGCATCTCGCGGGCGGCGGCAATGCCCGAGCCCAGGCGAAGGTTGCTGCCCGGGTTGTGGGCGATGGAGGCCCCCCGGTCGGCGATCCTCCGGATGTCGTCGGGGTCGAGCCACACGCAGTGGGCGCCGGTGAAACGCGGTCCGAGGAAGTCGAGCGCGTCGAGATGGGCGGTCAGCGTGCGACCGTACTTGCGGATACCTGATACCGCCTGAATCTTCGATTCCGCGAGATGCATGTGCAGCCCGACCTCATGCTCTTTCGCGAGGTCGCGGCACCGCGTGATGAAAGCGTCGGAGCAGTGCAAGGGCACGGTGGGCGCCAGCGCGGGACGTACCCAATCGCGATCGACGCTCCAGCCGTGAAGAATCTCGCGACAGGTCGAGAGCGTCGTTTCCATGGGTGCGAGACGGCTCTTCTGCGCGGCGTCGCGCAGGGGCCCGGGGAGCGCATCGAGAAGGCCGGGGATCGCCTGGTAGAAGGTGTGGTCCGCAATCATCGGCGCGAGGACCGCGCGCACCCCCGCGTCCCGATAGCCTTGCGCCACCGCCTCCAGCCCCTCGCGGCTCGGGACGGGAAACTCGAAGTAGAGGTCGTAGCAGGCGGTGCAGCCCTTGGCGAGCATCTCCAGGCCGTTCTGCAGCGCGCTCAGATACTTGTGCTCCAGCGTGCGCGAGGAGTTCAGCCAGGGACCGGCGTTGAGCAGCAGCTCCAGCGTCCAGCGGTCTCCCGCGCCTTTGCTGAGCGCCCCGTGCCCGTGGGTGTGCGCGTTGACGAGGCCCGGCATGAGCAGGCAGTCCGTGGCGTCGACGCAGCGCGCCCCGGTCGGGGCGGACAGGCCGGGAGGCCCCAGCGCCTCGATGCGATCGCCTCTGATCAGCACGTCGCCCGGCTCCGCCCGGCGGGTGGCGATATCGAGCACGCGGCCCCCACGCACCACGGTGTATACCGACTCGGGAGACCTTGCCCGCATCATTCGCTCCTCCAAACCCCTCGCGGCTCAGGCAGGCGTCGAAGCCGATTGCGGGTAGCGCACCGCGACGATCTCGACTTCGAGGTCACCCGCCGGGCGCTCCCAGATCGCCGAGTCGCCGACCTGGCGGCGCAGAACCGCCCGGCCGAGGGGCGAGCTCCAGCTCACCCGGCCGGCCCCCACGTCCACCTCGTCCTCGCCGACTATCGTGAAACGGTGCGTTTCGTCGTTCTCGTCGACGAGCTCCACTTCGGCCCCGATGCCGACCTCGACGCCGGGTCCCTCGGGAGGCTCGACCACGATGGCCCGCTGCATGCGTTCGTTCAGATAGCGCAGATCCGACTCGAGCCGTTGCAGATCACCCTTGCTGCCGAGGCTCTCCGGCGCTTCGGCGAGCGTGCGCCGCTCCGCTTCCAGCGCCGCCGCCCGGACGCGCAGTGCGGCAAGCCCCGCCGGCGTGATGTAGTTGGGGGCTTCGCTGTGGCGGCGCTCGGGCGGCGCCTCCACGACCTGATCGCCATCCGGCTCCTTGACGAAGGCGCGGCTCATGCCTCTCATGATGGCGGGGCCGACCCACTCGGGCAAGGGTGGCGCCCGCCGCTGGAAGGCTGCTCAGTCGGGAAATCGCATCGTGAAGACGTTGTCCGCCACCGAGTAGTCCATGTATCCAAGCCGCGCGAGGGGCCGGAACTTCGACATGTCCACCATGCCCCGGGTCAACACCTCGTCACTGATGTGCACTCCGATCACCTCGCCGATGACGAGCCCGTTGCGCACCTGCGGATCCGGATCCCGGCAGGGGAGATCGATGGTCCGGTAGTGCACGCACTCCAGATGGATCGGAGCCGCCCTGACCCTCGGCGGCCTCACCAGCGTCGAGGGCTCCGCCTCGAGCCCGGCGTGGACGAACTCGTCCACATCGGGGGTGGTGGCGGCGCTCGAGAGGTTCATCTCGTCACGCAGATCGAAGGTCGCGAGATTGCACACGAACTCGCCGGTCTCTTCGACGTTGGCGATGGTGTCCTTGCCCCCGTGAGGATGCCGGCCCCCGCTCCCGAACGCGACCATCGGCGGATCGGTGGCCACCGCGTTGAAGAAGCTGTAGGGAGCGAGATTCACCACCCCTTTCGCGCTGATGCTCGAAATCCACCCGATGCAGCGCGGCACCACGCAGCTCTTGAAGGGGTCGTGCGGAAGCCCGTGCTCGTTGTCTCTCGTGTGATAGAACACGCCTTGTCTCCAGTACCGGGCGGCGGTCACACCCGAGTCCGCGGCCTCGTTCGATCGGCGCGCGGCGGGGCTGGCCCGGGATTCAGTGACGGGTGTGGGCGGCGGGAATCGTGTTGGGCGGGTCCTCGACCATCAGTCCGCGTCGAGTACGCTTCCCGACGAGCACGCAGGCGTTCGCGAACGCGTTTTCCGCCTCGCCCATGCACCAGTCCCAGTCGGCGGGATTGGAGTTCTGCTGCGTGCGCCAATGGGCGGCGATGTAGATTTCCCCCAGCTTGAGCTCGACCACCCAGTCGTGCCAGGTGACGTCGGGGCTGTGGTCTTCGACGTACTCCTGCTTGGCGAGACGGCAGTGGTTGCCGCTCAGATTGTCCACCGCGTTCGTCTCCTGGGTGACCAGAGCATGGTCCACACAAGTCTCCCAGCCCGTGTGGACTCCGTCCGCGCTGGGAAAGAGCGCGTGAATGATGGCGGCCGGGGTGAGCTGCACCTTTATCGGCGCATCCCAATCCGGCTCCACCACGGTATCGCTTTCGCTCTCTGTCATCATCCTCTCGCCTCAGCCAGGTGCCGGCATTCGTCGACTTGAGTCGTCCACGGTCCCGTGCGGGTGAACGCCTCGCGCATCAGATCGCGGGCTCATGAAGGCTCGGATCCGAACCCGCCGCCGCTCGCCCCCGCCGCCTGGTCAGGGGCCGACTTCGCGTCTTCCCCGGAAGGCGAGAGTCCAACCTCTTCGTCGAGCACGGTCCCGAGTCCGTTCAGAGAGCGCACGTAGTAGTTGAAGCTCGCGCAGATCTGGTTCGCCTCGACAATCTCACCCTCGTCGACCCCCGCATTGCGCAACGCCGAGATGTCACTGGCATCCATGTCCTGCGGGCGCAGGGTGAGCTTTTCCGCGTAGTCGAGCAGGGCAAGCGACTTGGCGTCGATCTCCTCTCTCGGCAGGGCGGTCCAGAGCGCATCGAGGATCCGTTGCCCCCGCTCCTTGTCCGGAAAGTCCAGGACGAAGTTCGCTCCGTGATTCAGGAAGGCGTAGCGGCACCGGGTGAGCGCCGCGGTCCAGGTCGCAATGAGCTCGCCGCGCCATGCTTCGAAGCTGTTGTCCGCACAATGCAGCACCGCCTGGTAGAGCAGGTCCGAACCCTCCATCGTCTCGGGGCGGAGGCTGTGAGCACGGTACAGATTGTGGACGCGTCCGTTGCGCGCCGTGAGCGCCTTGTAGATCTCCCGAGTGCGGCCACGCGCGTCCTCGGGGGAAACGGTTTCGATCCAGGCGACCGCCTCGGATGTCAATGCTTTGCCTCCTCGACCCGTCCCATTAGGCTAGGGCGCGCAAGGTTATCAGCCGCAACGGGAGAAGGTCGATGGCACGACCGGCGCCGAACGAGGTGAAGCGAGTCACGTGCGTGGGCACGGGTACGATCGGAGGGGGCTGGGCATCATTCTTCCTGTCCCGCGCAATGGACGTGGTCGCATGCGACCCCGCCCCGGGCGCCGAGGACTCGTTGCGAGAGCGCGTGGCCGCGGCGTGGCCGAAGCTCGAGCAGCTCGGTCTCGCGCCCGGCGCGAGCCCGGACCGGTTGCGTTTCGAGCCCGATCTCGCGGCCGCGCTGGGGGACGCGGAATTCGTGCAGGAGAGCGCGTTCGACCGCGAGGACCTCAAGATGGAGGTCTTCGAGGCGATGGACGCGGCGGCGCCTCCCGACATCGTGCTCTCCAGCTCCTCGTCGCAGTTCCTGCCGACCCGAATCGCGAAGCGCTGCCGCCGGCCGGAACGCTGCATCGTCGGTCATCCCTTCACCCCCTCCTATCTCCTGCCCCTGGTCGAGGTGGTGGGCGGAGAGAAGACCGACCCCGCCGTGCTCGACTGGGCGGTGGCCTTCTACGAGGCGCAAGGCAAGCACGCCCTGCTCCTGCGCAAGGAGATCGAGTCCTACATTTCAAATCGCTTGCAGCACGTGATCTCCGAAGAGATCCATCGCCTCGTCGACGCGGGCATCTGCAACTACGCGGAGGCGGATCGGGCGGTAGTGTGGGGTCCCGGCCTGCGCTGGGCCTTCATGGGCCCCCTGCTCTGCCAGCACCTCGGCGGGGGCCGCGGCGGCATCCGCGGCAACATCGCGCATTTCGGCTGGGGAGGCCCTCCTCACCTCGAGGCTCGGGCGGTGGAAGAAGTCGAGGAGATGACGCATCACGTCGACATGGCAACGCTCGAATCGTGGCGCGACGACCACATCCTGTCGATGTTGAAGTCCTTCCGACCCCCTCCTTCCTCCGGCTGACTTCGTGGCCCGCTCCCGCGACCGTCGCGCCGATCCCTCGCCGATGCGTCTCGCCTTCGACCCGCGGGCCGCAAAGGCCGGCAAGGCGCCGGGCGCCACGCTCGGAGTGGCGCGGTGACCGATCAACACGCAGAGCGCCGCGAACGGATCCGCACCGTCACCATGATCAGCATCTCGCTGGCGGTGGCGGCCCTGATCCACGGAATGACCTTGCCTCTGCTCTCGCTGATCCTCGAACGCCACGGGGTGGACGAGACGACGATCGGGATGAACGTCACCGCCCAGTACGTGTCGGTCTTCGTGGCCGCGCCCTTCGTGGCTCCCCTGCTGCGTCGCATCGGAGCGGCATCGATGATCTTGTGGAGTCTGATCGCATCGGCCCTGATCTTCATCGCACTGCCCGCCTACGTCGACGTGTACGCGTGGTTCGCGCTGCGTTTCGTCCTCGGCATCGCGCTCAGCTTCCTGTGGATTGCGGGGGAGGCCTGGGTGTGTCACATCGCCGATCCGCGCAGTCTGGGACGCACGGTGGCGGTGTACGCCACCGTCATCTCGATCGGGTTCGCGATCGGACCGGCGCTGCTCGCATGGATAGGCACCGAGGGCTGGGCGCCCTTTCTCGTGTGCGCCGGACTCATGGCGGTGGCAGCGGTGCCGATGATCTGGTTCCGGCGCGGCTCACCGCGTCTGGAGGGCCGGCCCTCCGCCAGCCTGCCACGCTTCCTGGCGCTCGCTCCGGTCATGATGGCCGTCTACCTGCTCTTCTCCGGCGCGGACGCGGTCATGCTGACCTTCCTGCCGATCTACGGCACCGGCGCCGGTCTGGCGGAATGGCAGGCGATCTCCCTGCTCTCGGTGCTCGCGTTCGGCATCATCCTCAGCCAGCCGCCCATCGGGTGGCTCGCCGACCACATGAACGGCATGTTGCTGATGTCCGTCATGGTCGTGCTGATGGCGTTATCCGCCGCCACACTGCCGCTGGTTATCGGCCACACCCCCTGGAACGTGGTGATCATGCTCGGGTTCGGCGCCGCGATGGGCGGCGTCTACACCGTTTCGCTTGCGATGATGGGACGGCGTTTCAAAGGCCCCGACCTCGGCCAGGCCGCGACCGTGCGCAGCATCCTGTTCTGCGTCGGCGCGCTGCTTCTGCCCCCGATCACCGGAACCGCCATCGACTGGTACGGTCCCGATGGACTGCCGATGTCGCTTACCATCATGTTCCTGATAGTGCTTCCGCTGCCCCTCATCGGCTTCTTCCGCCGGTGGGTCGCCTGAGCCCATGATCACCAGCCGCGCCCTTTACACGCACACTCCGGTCGAAGGCGAACGCGGGGTGTGCGCCGCCGGCCACCGGCTCGCGGCCGAGGCCGGGGTGCGCGTCATGCAGGCAGGAGGCAACGCGGTGGACGCGCTCTGCGCGGCGGCGTTTACCGCCTTCGTGGTCGAGCCGGCTTCCTGCGGCATCGGCGGTTACGGCCACATATCGTTGTGGCTGGCGCGTAGCCGCCGTTTCGTGTCCATCGACGCCTATTGCCGGGCGCCGCTCGCCGCCCGCGACGACATGTTCGAGCTGGCGCCGGGGGCGTACACCTATTACGGACATCCCTTCACCGCGGGTGACCGCGCCGCGACCGGGGCGCTCGCACCCGCGGTACCCGGCGCGGTAGCGGGTTTCTGCGAGGCCCAGGCGCACCACGGGCGGCTGTCTCTGGAAGAAGTGCTGGGCCCGGCCATCGAAGCGGCCGATTCCGGCATCGACTTGACCGCCATAGATCGTCTCGGGCTGATGGATCGGCTGCCGGAGGCGAACCTCGCCGAGGAAACGCGGGCCTTCCTCATGCCCGGCGGGCGCGCTGCCGGCGATGCTTCGGGCCGGCTACCCGATCGCCTCGACACCCGGGCCCTGGCCCGGACCCTGCGGCTCATCGCCCGCAAGGGCCCCGGCGCCTTCTATCGGGGCCGGGTCGCGGCCGCGATCGAGCGCCACGTGCGCGGCGCGGGCGGAGTTCTCGGTCGCGACGATCTCGCCGCCTACCGCACCCGCACCCTGCACGAAGCGCCGCTGCGCTACCGCGGCCACGAATACGTGTCTTGCTACGACCAGGTCGCCTACGAGGCGCTGAACGTGCTGGAGCGATTCGACCTCGCGGGCTACGGGCCCGACAGCTACCAGTACCGCCACCTCGTCGCGGAAGCGCTCGCGCTCGCGTTCACCGATTCGATGACCCACTACGGCGACCCGGACTTCGTCGCAAGTCCGGTGCGAGGGCTGTCGAGCCCGGCCTTCGCGGCGGTGCGCGCGAAGCTGCTACGGATGCGGCGCGCCCTGTCCCGGCCGGTGGCGCCGGGCGACCCCTGGCCCTTCGATTCGCGGCATCCCGATGCGCAGCGTGGGTCGGGACCGGGAGCCCCCGTCCCCCGTCCCGGCACGAGTCAGGTCGCGAGCGCGGACGCCGAGGGCAACTTCGCCAGTTGCTGCATCTCCATCGGCTCGTCCTTCGGATCGCTCGTCCACGTGCCGGAGGTCGGCTGCTTCCTTAACAACGCGATGCAGAACTTCGATCCCCGTCCGGGACGGCCCAATTCGATCGCTCCCGGCAAGATGCCGATCTTCGCCGCCCCCGCGCTGGTCGCGACTCGCCGGGGGCGGGGCGTCTTCGCGGCGAGTGGCTCCGGAGGCTACCGGATCGAGACCGGGGTGCTGCACACGTTCATGAACCGCGTCGATCACCGCATGCGCCTGCAGGCCGCGGTGGACCACCCGCGCGTGCACTGCCAGGGCGGCGATACGCTTGTCGACCCCCGAGTCCCCGAACCGGTGCGGCGGCGCCTGCGTGCCGCGGGCCACGGCCTCGTCGAGCGCCCCGAGGCGCCCGGAATGTGGCCCTACGGCCGGGTATGCGCGGTCGCCTACGACCCGCGGCGCAAGCGCTTCGAGGGCGGGGCGGGACCGAGCTGGCAGACGGCCATCGCCGCCTATTGAACACCGCCGCGGTGGTGCGCGCACGGCGCCTCGGGTGACGCGCCCGCGAGTTTCACCGATTTTCGGCCGCTTCGGGCATCACGATGCCATGGTAACGGGGCGCGCGGACCGAAAGACGCTGTAGTCGTGGCCGACACTACGTCGCAAGCGGCGCGACGGAGTACGGCCCGCCAACACAAGCATATTGGCGTCCGAAGCGGCAGAAAATCGGTGAAATTTGCGGGTCAGACCGGCGCGATTGCGGCGCGCACGAGAGATCACCGGTCCGACGGCGCGAGCTGCCGGCGAGTGAGCTCGGCATAGACGGGGCAGCGCTCGATCAGCGCCTCGTGCCGGCCGGTGTCGACGAGTCGGCCCTTGTCGAGCACCGCGATGCGGTCGGCGCTCATCACGGTGGAGAGGCGATGGGCGATGACCAGCGTGGTGCGCCGAGCGCGCAGCCGGTCGATTGCCGCCTGCACCGACTGCTCGGTCGACGAGTCGAGGGCCGAAGTGGCTTCGTCGAGGATGAGTATCGGTGCGTCGCGGTAGAACGCGCGGGCGATCGCCAGACGCTGACGCTGCCCACCGGACAGCAGATCCCCCCGCTCTCCGACCGGGGTGTCGAAATCTTGCGGCAACGCCTCGATGAAGGAGAGCGCATGGGCGTTGCGGGCGGCGTCGACGAGCGCCTCGCGCGGCGGAGCCACCACCCCGTAGGCGATGTTGGCGGCGACCGTGTCGTTGAACAGGACCACGTCCTGGGGGACGAATCCGATCTGGCGGCGCAGACTCGCCGCGTTCACCTCGCGCACGTCGACGCCGTCGACGAGAATCGCTCCCGATTCCGGCTCGTAGAATCGCAGCAGCAAGCTCGCCAAGGTCGACTTGCCGGCGCCGGAGGCGCCGACCAGAGCCAGAGTCTCGCCCGGCTCGATCCGGAGGTCGATCTCGTGCAGGTTGCCCTCGCGCTCGCCCGGGTAGCGGAAGGAGACGCCGCGAAACTCCACCCGTCCCTCGACCGGTCCGATGTCGCGGCCGCCGCGGCCGGGTTCCTCGTCCTCGTCGAGCAGCCCGAATATGCTCTGCGCCGCGGCGATGCCGGTCTGCAACTGTCCGTTGATATTGGTAAGGCGCTTCAGGGGCGGAAAGAGCATGCCCATCGCGGTGAAGAAGCTCACGAAGTCGGCGAGCGTGATGCGGCCGGCCTCGAAGTGTCGGGCCGCGACGACCAGAATCAGCGCGAGCGCGCACGCCGTTATGAACTGGGCCACGGGGGCATTGGCCGCGGTCGCGGAGGTGAACTTGACCTGAAACCTCCGGGCCCGGTTCGCGATGGTGCGAAAGCGCTCGCGCTCGAACTCCCGAGTGCCGTGGGAGCGAATGATCTTCTGCCCCTCGATGCCCTCGAGCGAGGCATGGGTCACCTCCCCCATCGTGGTCTGGAGAAGGTGGCTCATCCTCCGCAGGCGAGTGGCCAGATACATCACGACCACGCTCACCAGGGGCGCGGCGGCGGCGGCGATCAGAGTGAGCTGCCAGCTCAGGTAGATCATCCAGGCCATCAGGCCGAGGATGGCGAGCGTATCGCGTATCAGGACCACGACCGCGCCGGTCGCCGCCTGCATGACCTGGGTCGCGTCGTAGGTGAGCTTGGAGGACAGGGCACCGGAGTTGTGCCGGTCGTGGAAGGCGATCGGCACCGCCATCAACTTGGCGAACATGCGTACCCGCAGGTCCATCGCGAGCCGGCCGCCGACGCTCGCGAGCGCGGTGGCGCTTCCGAAGGTGGCGGCGCCTCGCACGAGAAACACCAGCACCAGGGCCACGCCGAGCAGAGGCGTGCGCTCGAGGTCGCTGGTCTCGAAGCTCGAGACCACGTACTTGAGCACGATCGGGATCGCGGGCTCGGTCGCCGCCACGACGACCATCGCCACCAGTGCGATCGCGAAGACGCGCCAGTTGCCGAGCGTCTCGCGGAGCAGGCGAAGATAGAGTCGGCGCCCGTTCAGCGTGGCGACGGGGGGACGGGAGTCAACCAAATTCCGGCTGCACCAAGTTCTCGTGAGGCGGTGGAGGCGGCGCACCCGCCACCCCCGGTCTCGTGATCCGGCCACGCGGGCAACCGCCGCCGCTGGCGCGTTCGGCTTCGGCCCGCGTGGACCACGGCAGGCGATGTTAACACCGGGTCCGGCCGCAGTATCGCAGTGATACTTCGACCGTCGGGCTTCCGCGTGTGTTGAAGGTCGCGGTCCGTACTGCCTCAAGGCGCTCGGCGTTCCCGCGACGAAAACCGATGAGTCGGTGCGACCGGAGCGCAATGATCGAGGTCGCCAGCCGACGTATCATCCCTCGAAACGGCCCCCGGAGGAGAGGCAACGTGAACGACTTCTATGGCGTCGTGTCGCCGGTGAGCGGCGAGACCTACCAGCCGCTCGAGGACCTGCGCTTCATGGGCGGCATCGGCACCCTGATGCGGGCGCCGGTCGCCACCACTCTCGAGGATCTCGAGATCGCGCTGGTCGGAGTGCCGACCGACCACGGCGTGACCTTTCAGCCGGGAGCCCGGCACGGCCCCCGGGAGATCCGAAACAAGTCGAACTTCATCCGCAAGGTGAATGTGGTCACGAGAGTCGATCCCTTTTCGCTCTGCCGGATCGCCGACGTGGGCGATGTTCGCTTCGATACGATCTTTCATCTCGACGAGGTGATCGCCCGGATCGAGACGTTCTTCACCCGCCTCCACGCCGCGGGCCCGGTACCTCTGAGCGCGGGAGGAGACCACTCGATCACCTACCCGATCATGAAGGCGCTGGGGGCCGAGCGCCCGCTGGGCATGGTCCACATCGACGCGCATCTCGATACCTGGGACGCTATCGGCGGTTCGAAGTACCACCACGGCGCTCCCTTCCGGCGCGCGGTCGAAGCGGGGGTGCTGGATCCCAAGCGCTGCATCCAGATCGGCATCCGCGGCTACCAGAACTTTCTCGACGGCTTCGAATTCTCGATCGAGCAGGGCATGCGGGTGGTGCAGATCGACGAGTTTCAGCAGCTCGGGGTGCCGGCGGTGGTGGAGGAGGCGCGCCGGGTGGTCGGAGACGGCCCGACCTACATCACCCTCGATGTCGACGGGCTCGACCCGGTCTACACGCCGGGAACCGGCACGCCGGAGGTCGGCGGACTGACCACCCGGGAGACGATCGCGCTGCTGCACGGCCTTCGCGGACTCCACCTGGTGGGGGGTGACGTGGTGGAGGTCGCCCCACCCCTCGACGAGAGTGGGGGCACGGCCCTGGTCGGGGCGTCGCTGATGTACGAGATCCTCTGTCTGCTCGCGGAATCCATCGCGGCGCGGCGATAGTGCATGGCTTTCGTTATATCTCCAGACGAAACCGGTATCAGCGTCTTCGGGTCTGCGAAGGGCGCACCCGATAGAATCGCGCATCACCTCGAGTCCAATGGAAACCAGCCATGTCCGAACACGTAAACAACGGCGTCAACGTCGACCATCTGATCGCGGCCCGCGAGGCGGTGACCGAAACCCCGGCCGCCGGCCAGTTCACCTGGCGAGCCTCGTGCAAGTGGGTGAACGGCACCCATAGCCACTCGACCGTCGAGAGCTACTTCGGACTCGGCGACGAGCAGAAGCACAAGAAGGAGTTCTCCTTCGAAGCCGACCACCCCGAGACCTTCGCCGCGGAGGATAACGGCGCGACACCGGTGGAGTATGTGCTCGTGGGCCTCGCGAGCTGCCTCACGGCCGGGGTCGCGGGGGTGGCGCAGCACCGCGACATCCAGCTGCGTTCGGTGAAGGCGACCCTGGAAGGCGACATGAACATCCAGGGAATCCTGGGCGCCGACCCCGAGGTGCGCAACGGCTTCAGCGGCATCAAGGTCAGCTACGAGATCGACGCCGATGCCTCGCCCGAGGACATCGAGGCGCTTGTCGCGCAATCGCAGAAGCGCTCCGCGGTGTACGACATCATCACCAATCCGACCCGGGTCGCCGTCGAGGTGGTTTAGCGTCCCCGGCTGGTGCGGACGCGGTCCCGGCTCTGGTGCTGACGGTCGCGCGGGCGCGGCGGTGAGTCGGTGAAGCAGGGCGGCCACGACTGAGCCGGCGCCGCGACTCGCCGAGGAGACACGAGATTCCGAAGGTCACGACCGTCGTCATCGGCGCCGGGCACAGCGGCCTCGCCATGAGCCGGATGCTCGGCGAGCGCTCCATCGATCACGTGGTGCTGGAGCGCGGCGAGGTCGCCAACACCTGGCGTACGCAACGCTGGGACTCGTTGCGCCTCTTGACACCGAACTGGCAGAGCCGTCTCCCCGGCTACGCCTACGCGGGTGAGGATCCGGACGGCTTCATGACGATGCCCGAGGTGGCGCGCTTCGTCGACGACTATGCCCGCTTCGTGGACGCGCCGGTACGCACGCGGTCCCGGGTGGTCTCGCTCCGGGAGTCGGAGGACGGCTATCTGGTGAGCACCGAGCACGAGGATTGGCGTTGCCGCTGCGTGGTCCTCGCGACCGGCGCCTTCAATCTGCCCGCCTTGCCGGAGGTGCACGAGGCGCTGCCGTCGGGCATCGAGTCGGTGACACCACTCGCCTATCGACACCCCGGAGACCTGCCCGAAGGCGGGGTCCTCGTCGTCGGCGCATCGGCCACCGGCCTGCAGATCGCCGAGGAGCTCCAGCGCTCGGGGCGAGAGGTCACCCTGGCGGTCGGCGAGCATGTGCGCATGCCCCGAAACTATCGGGGCCGCGACATCTTCTGGTGGATGGAACGGGCCGGGATCCTCGACGAGCGCTACGACAGCGTCGACGACATCACCCGAGCGCGCCATGTCCCCTCGCCCCAGCTCATCGGCACGCCGGAACGCAGGACCATGGGCCTGAACACGCTCACCACCCTTGGCGTGCGTCTGGTCGGGCGCCTGATGGGGATCCAGGACGGCAAGGCACAGTTCTCCGGCTCACTCCTCAACGTCTGCCGTCTCGCCGATCTCAAGATGAGGCGCCTGCTCGACACCATCGACGAGTGGGCCGCGACGGCGGGTCTTGACGACGGGTGCGAGGCCGGTGAGCGCTTGCCCGACACCGTGGTCCCCGAGTTCCCGAGCCTCGGCTTCGATCTCGAGCGGGAGGTGCGTACCGTATTCTGGGCAACGGGATTCCGGCCCGACTACTCCTGGCTCCACCTGCCGGTCTTCGATCGAAAGGGCCGTATCCGCCACGACGGTGGAGTGGTGGATTCTCCCGGCATCGTGACCCTGGGGCTCACCTTCATGCGCCGGCGCAAATCGAGCTTCATCCACGGCGCCGAGGACGACGCGCGGGACCTGGCCGACTGCCTGTGGGAGTACCTGCGCTCGGGGGCGTGGCCAGTACGCGGTGCGGGCGCGGCCGGCGCCCAGCGAATCGCCGCCGAGCGCTGAGTTCACGCAATGCGCCGAGGGCGTGGCCCGCCGCCCGCCGTCGTGCCTGCACGTGAGCCTGCCACGATTGCGAGCGTGCACATGTTCGGCGTGGACGATGGGCACTTGAGTGTTGAGTATTGTTATAATATAACATTACCAATTCATCCGTCGCAGTCAGCGAAATACCATGTCCGAACGCGGACCACGAACACCCGTGTCGGCCGGTCTTTCGGCAACGCGGTCCAGCATCGCGGGTAGGTCCGGGTTTGCCCCGACACGCCACGTGATCGATATCCAGGGGCTGCGCGGCTCCCGTGGCCTCGCCGAGGGACCGGCATCATGAGGCGATTCTTCCCCTGGTTTCGGCTTCTTGAGGTGGGCGCCGCTGTGCGTTTGGCCGGGGCAACACTGGTGCTGGCCGCTCTCTGGGCCGCTTTCTTCTGGGCGACATCCACTCCGGGGGGGTCATGAGCCACGCCCTGTCGTTCCGGAACCTGACCCTCGGCTATGACCGTTATCCGGCGGTATATCGACTCGACGGCGCGATTGCCAAAGGCGCACTGACGGCTATCGTGGGTCCCAATGGCGCGGGCAAGTCCACGCTGCTGAAGGGAGTGATCGGAGCGATTCGTCCACTCGGAGGACGGATTACCTTCGGAGCCTTCGCGCGAAGCGACGTCGGCTATCTCCCGCAACAATCGGACATCGACCGGTCCTTCCCGTTGTCGGTCGTCGATCTCGTTGCGATGGGACTCTGGCGCGAAGTCGGCGCCTTCGGACATCTGAGCGCCGGCAACCGTGCCCGCGTAACCGATGCGATCTCCACCGTGGGCCTTGCCGGGTTCGAGTCCCGACCCATCGGATCGCTGTCGGGTGGACAGATGCAGCGGGTGCTCTTCGCCCGGCTTCTGTTGCAGGACGCGCAGATCGTGCTTCTGGACGAGCCCTTCTCCGCGGTCGACGCCAGGACCACGGCCGACCTGATCGGCGTGGTGCGACGCTGGCACGGCGAAGGCCGCACCGTACTGGCCGTGTCGCACGATCTGGACACGGTGCGCGCCCATTTTCCGCAGACCCTGATGCTGGCGCGTGAGCTCGTGGCCCATGGGCCGACCGCGCAGGTGCTCACGGCCGAGAACCAGTTCCGCGCACGCCAGATGTGTGAGGCATGTGCGGGTCCCCCGCACACCTGCGGGCGGCAAGCCGCATGATCTCGGAGGCCCTGGTACAGCCCTTCGCTGAATTCGGCTTCATGCGCCGTGCGCTGCTCGGCTGTGCCGCCATCTCGGTCGGCGCCACGCCGGTGGGGGTCTTTCTGCTGCTGCGCCGGATGAGCTTGACCGGCGACGCAATGGCGTGCGCGATCCTGCCGGGCGCCGCCGTCGGCTACCTGGTGGCGGGACTGTCCCTCGGCGCGATGACCATCGGGGGCCTGGTCGCGGGCATCACCGTGGCGCTGCTCGCCGGCTTCGTCTCCCGTACCACCGTGCTGCGCGAGGATGCGAGCCTTGCCGCGTTCTACCTGATCTCGTTGGCGCTCGGCGTGGTGATTGTCTCCTTGCGTGGCAGCAGCGTGGATCTGATGCACGTCCTGTTCGGGACCGTCCTCGCTCTCGATAACGCGGCTTTGATCCTGCTCTGTTCGATCGCCAGCGTCTCGGTGCTGGCACTGGCGGCTCTGTTCCGGGTGCTTGTCCTCGAATGCGCGGACCCGCAGTTCCTGCGTTCGGTGAGCGGACTCAGCGCCTTGACTCACTTCACCTTCCTCGCCCTGGTGGTGCTGAACCTTGTCGGCGGGTTCCACGCGCTCGGCACGCTGATGGCCGTCGGCATCATGATCCTGCCGGCCGCCGCCGCGCGCTTCTGGGCCACGCAGATCGGGTCGCTGATCGCGGTCGCGATTGGTATCGCCCTGATCGCATGCGTGAGTGGCCTGCTTGTGTCCTACCACTTCAGCCTGCCCTCCGGGCCGGCAATCATCCTTGGAACCGGTCTCGTCTACGGAATATCGGTCGTTCTGGGACCGGTGGGCAGCCTCGCCACGCGCGTCGCCGTGCGACGTCAACTCGAAGCCTGATGGAGAGCGATCCATCGTGATCACACGCAGAGTCCTGTTGAAAACCAGCGCCGTGGTGGCTGCCTTGACGGTCCTCGCCCCGGCCTCGACCGCATCCGACGCACCGATTCGGGTGGTCGCCACCTTCTCGATACTCGGCGACATGGTGTCGCGTATCGGCGGCGAACACGTGGACCTCACCACGCTGGTCGGGCCGGGCGGGGATGCGCACGTATACCGCCCGACCCCGGCCGCCGCCCGCGCGGTGAACGAGGCGGATGTCCTGGTCGTCAACGGGCTGGGCTTCGAGGGGTGGTTGGACCGCCTGATCGAGACGGCGAGCTTCGACGGTGTGCACGTGGTCGCGACGAAAGGGGTCGAGCCGATCGCCTTCGAGGGCCATGCGGAGGACGACCACGCTGGTGACCATGGCGACGACGAGCATCATGGTCATGACGACAGCGCTGCCGAGGGCCATGGCGACGACGGGCATGACACCCATGCCCATGGCACCGATGAAGACCATCACGACGAGCATCACGCCCATGACCACGGCGCATTCGATCCGCATGCGTGGCAGAGCCTCCGGTACGCGGTGACCTACGTCGACAACGTGACGCTGGCTCTCGCGAATGCCTCTCCGGAGAACGCGAGCATGTTCCACCGCAATCGCGCCCTCTATGTGGCCGAGATCGAGGCGCTCGACGTGGAGATCCGCCGCCTGCTCGCCGGGGTTCCCGACGACGCGCGTACCATCGTCACATCACATGACGCCTTCCAGTATTTCGGTCGCGACTACGGGCTCTCCTTCGTCGCACCACAGGGACTCAGCACCGAATCCGAGGCGTCCGCGAAGGATGTCGTGCGCCTGATTGAGCGCATCCGAAGCCAGGGCATCCGTGCCGTGTTCGTCGAGAACATCGCCGACCCTCGGCTTCTGAAGCGTATCGCGGACGAGACCGGCGCCAGGATTGGCGGCACGCTCTATCCCGGCGCACTCTCCGGCCCCGAGGGTCCCGCGCCGACCTATCTCGACATGATGCACCACAATGCCCGCACGCTCGCGCAGGCGTTGGCGCCCTGATCCGCATGTTCCACTGATTTTCTGCCGCGGATGCCCATGTGCTCGCGGTTGCGGGCCGCACTCCGTCGCGCCGCTTGCGACTTCGTGTCGGCTACCTGCTTCGCTTCGCAGTCCTTGGGCGAAGCCTTCCGGCCGGGGCAAGCCATCCCTGGCTTGCCCGTTCGCCGATCCCTTCGCGGCGCCGGGATGCTCCCCCGATTCCCGATCGCTTGAGCACCGTAACCGGATCCGTATTCGTGGCAGCGAAGGCAGAGCCACGCTTCGCAATCCGCCGATACTCGTGTTCATCCCCTGAAGCTGGCGCATAATCGCCGGAATCCGAAGCGCCGACGGCATCGATATCCGGTCCTTCGGGTGGCAGGCCGGTTGCCGTCGACCTGAGACTGGGGCGGTGATGAACGTAGTGGTAGTGGGCCAGGGACGGGTCGGGAGAGGCCTCGCCAAGCGTGCGGCGAAGGGCGGTGCCGACACCTGGCGCGTGGTGGGCGGCAAGCGCCTCTCCCGGCGGGTGATCGGCAAGGCGGATCTGGTGATCCTCGCGGTGCCCGATGCGGCCATCACGCCCGCTGCCCGCCGCATCGCGCCCATGCTGCGTCGCGGCGCCTGCGTGGTGCACTGTGCGGGGGCTCGCTCACCCGAAGAGCTCTCGGCATGCCGCCGCGCCGGCGCCCATGTGGGAGCGATGCATCCTCTCGCTTCCTTCGCGGATCCCCTGCGGCCTCCGGACCTCTCGCATGCGGTCTTTGTCGTGTCGGGAGACCCCGAGGCGGTGACGGCGGCGAAGCGCACGGCCCGCGCGGTCGGCGCCCGCGTGCTGCACGCGCCCATCCACGGGCCCGCCTACCATGCGCTGGCCGCCATGGTGGCCGGGGGCAGCGTGGGTTTCGCGTACGCGGTGATTCCCGGTCTCGTCGGTCTGGGAATCAGCCGGCGCGACGCGGAGCGCGCGGCGGCGGGCCTTATCGGCACCGTCGCCCAGAACATCGCCCGGGTCGGTCTGCCGAATGCGCTAACCGGCCCGGTGATCCGTGGCGACGCGGCGGCGGTGACGGCCCACCGCCGCGCCCTGGAGGAGATATCACACTCCGCCGCCACGGCCTACGATGCGGTCGCACCCCTGGTCCTCGAGTGCGCGATAGCCGCCGGGCTCCCCCCCGGCGATGTTGCGCGCATGCGCCGCGCGCTCGGCACGACCGGATCCCGAAAGCGGTAATGACTCGCACGCCTCCTCACGCGGCGGGCTCGAACCAGCTCCGTGCGGACCCTGTCCCGCGCACTTGCGCCTGGACCACCCCTGCAGTCGAAGGTGTCCTCAGTGCACCGGCGCGCCGGCCGGAGCACCGAGCTCCCGCTCGGCCGGCGCCGGTCCCGCCTGATGGTGAATCATGTGCCATACGCCGGCCTCCTTGCGCAGGATGTTGGTCGCCACCAGCACCTCGGTCCCGATGTGTTCGTAACACACGACGTAGGCGATGGCCCCGTTGACGAAGGCACGGGCTCCGACGCAGCGGATGGCGGGCGGGTCGGCGAGAATCGCCCGCCAACTGCGCATCACCGCGTGCCGTTCGAGCAGGGCCCGCCTCCCGGGGTGGATGCAGGAGACCCCCTGCGACAGTGACCACAGCGCTTGCATTGCTCCGATGTCCCCCCGAGCGAATGCGCGGTAGAAAGCCCGGTTGCGCGCAAGCACCACATCTGTTTCGTCCATTCGCACAGGTTAGGGGCTCTGGCATCGGGATGGAATCGGGGCCGGAGCGCCGCGGCACGCGCCCGCCCTTCCGCCCTGAGTCGCGTGGAGGCTTCTTCCCGCGATCTGGCCCGTGTAATCTCGACCTGTGATGAAGGTGGTGCTCATCAGCCCCTACGAGATCGGCCGCCAGCCCTTCGGTCTGGCGGAACCGGCGGCGCTGCTCGCACGAGCCGGCTTCGAGGTCGAATGCATCGACCTGTCGCGAGAGAGGCTCGACCCGTCCCGCCTGCGCGGCAGCGCGCTTGTCGGTCTGTACCTTGCGATGCACACCGCAACCCGTATCGCGATCGAGGCCTTGCCGCGCATTCGGGAGCTGGTCCCGTCCGCCCACCTGTGCGCCTACGGCCTCTACGCGCCCATGAACCACACCCGGTTGCACGAGCTGGGCGTGCGATCCGTGCTCGGAGGCGAGTTCGAGCCCGCGCTCGTCGCGCTCGCGAGGGAGGTGGAGCGCGGGACGGCGCCCCGGCATCCGCTGCCTCCCAGCACGAGCCTCGCCCGGGTGCCTTTCGTCGTGCCGCGCCGCGAAGGTCTTCCCGCGCTGTCGCACTACGCCCGCCTCGAGCTGCCCGGGGGTACGTCGCGCACCATCGGCTTCGCCGAGGGCAGCCGCGGATGCCGGCACCGGTGCCGGCACTGCCCGGTGGTGCCCGTCTATCACGGCCGATTTCGAGTGGTGCCGGTCGATATCGTCGTCGAGGACATCGCCAACCAGGTCGCCGCCGGCGCCGAGCACATCTCCTTCGGCGATCCGGACTTCCTGAACGGTCCGACCCACGCGCTGCGCATCGTTCGCGCCATGCATCAGCGCTTCCCCGATCTGAGCTACGACGCGACGATCAAGATCGAGCACTTGATCCGCCATGCCGACCGGCTGCCCGAGTTCGCCGCGACCGGCTGTCTCTTCGTGACCTCCGCGGTCGAGTCGGTCGACGATCGCGTACTTCGGTACCTCGACAAGGGACACACCCGAGCGGACTTCGAGCGAGTCGTCGGCCTGATGCGCGAGGCGGGTATCGCGCTGGCGCCGACCTTCGTGCCCTTTACGCCCTGGACCACGCTCGAGGGATACCTCGAGCTTCTGAAGGCCCTGGTCGCGCTCGGGCTCGTCGCCGCGGTGCCCCCGGTGCAACTCGCGATTCGTCTGCTGGTACCGCGGGGCTCCTACCTGCTCCACCTCGAAGGATTTGCGGATCGGCTCGAGCCCTTCGACCCCGTCCTGCTCGGCTATCCCTGGCGGAACCCCGATCCCCGGCTGGACGTACTTCAGGAGGCGGTGCAGGAGGCGGCGGAGAAGGCCGAGCGGGAGGGCTGGTCTCGCCGGCGCGCCTTCGAGGAGATCTGGAGGCTCGCCCACATCGCGGCCGGCCGTGTGGCCTCGCCGCTTCCGGAACATCTGGGGGAACCTGTCGCTTCACACTCCGAGCCCTGGTACTGCTGCGCGGAGCCGACCGCGCGCCAGCTCGAGGATGTGCTGGCGACTTCGGTCTGAAGCGCCGCCGTGCCTCAGTCCGATGAGGTTCCGGCCCCCATGAGCAATGAGTCGCCTCGGCGGCGGGCCATGCGTTGCGCCGGCGTGCCGACCGCGCCATCGCAGAACCCGCCATGAAGACACCCGACATACTGAACGGAGGCCGCCTGAAGCCATGTACGACCTGATCCTCAAGGGCGGGCGCCTGCTCGATCCCTCACAAGGACGCGATGCGAGCTGCGACATCGCATTCGAGAAGGGACTGGTTGCCGCGATCGAGGAGGACATCGCCCCCGAGGCCGGCCGCGAGGTTCGCGACGTGTCGGGCCGGCTCGTGACCCCCGGACTCATCGACCTGCACACCCACATCTACTGGGGCGGCACCTCGCTCGGCGTCGACCCGGTGCGTTACGCGCGTCAGGCCGGCACCACCACCATGGTGGACGCGGGGAGCGCGGGCCCCGGCAATTTCCACGGCTTTCGCGCCCACGTCATCGAGCGCACCGAGCCGCGCATCCACGCCTACCTCAACATCTCCTTCGCGGGAATCTTCGCCTTCAGCCGCGAAGTGATGGTGGGCGAATGCGGCGACTTCAGGCTGCTCCATCCCGAAGTCTGCCTCGAGGTGGCGAAACGGCATTCAGACCTCATCGTCGGCATCAAGGTGCGGGTGGGCATGGCTGCGAGTGAGGGCCGGGGCGTGGCGCCGCTGGATCTCGCGCTCGAAGTGGCGGACGAGGCCGGGCTGCCGGTGATGTGTCATCTGGACAACCCTCCGCCGAGCCGCCTCGAGGTGGTGAGCCGCCTGCGTCCCGGTGATGTGATGACCCACTGCTTTCGCCCCTTTCCCGGAGCGCCGGCCCGCGCCCGCGACGGCGAGGTGCGCGAAGAGATCATCGCGGCCCGCGAGCGCGGCGTGGTGTTCGATATCGGCCACGGCGCGGGCTCCTTCGGCTTCGTGACCGCGGAGGCGATGCTCGAGGCGGGTTTCAAGCCGGATTGCATCTCGAGCGATGTGCACACCATGAGCATCGACGGCCCCGCCTACGACGAACTGGTGACGCTGTCGAAGTTCCTCGCCCTCGGCATGTCCCTCCCGGACGTGATCGCCGCCGCGACGCAGGGTCCCGCCAACGCCATCGGCAAGCCGGAGCTGGGATCGCTTGCCATCGGCACCCCCGGCGACGCGACAATCCTCGACATCGCGGAGGGTCGCTTCGAGTTCGAGGACGTCAAGGGACTCACCCGGGAAGGCGCCCGACGCCTGGTGCTGCGGGGCATGGTGCTCGGCGGTCGCTGGTGGGAGGAGCCCTGAGGCCGGCCTACCCCTTCTGCGTCGTCCGTAACGATCTCCGCATGGGAGCTACACGGCGATGATGGCGGACCGTCCGCTACCCTGTTGCACCGACTCAGCAGCGCTTGAGGCGCGCAGATCCCGGTAGAGGCAAGGGCGCGCGCGAGTCAGGGCGCGCGGGAGTACTTGGGCGGTGCTTTGCGCACCCGGACCGTGGGCAACGCCATTCATGCCGGCACTTGCGCATCCGCAGCCATGAATCGGAGAAAAAGGGCGGCCAGCTCCCGCGGGGAAGGTAGGGCACGAAAAGCGCGTACCGCCAGTGCCGGGGTGTTCCGGTCCCCGGCCACCGAGCCCGTCCGGCACGCGAGACGGCTCAGGCGCTCACGCCCTGCCCTGGCTCGGTGGCGTTGACCAGGCACGCCATGTTGCCCGAGGGGTGCCGGTTCTCTCGCATGAGCTGGTGGGCTTCGCCGATCTCGTCGAAGGAATAGGTCGCGGAGAGGCAGGGGTTCACCTTCTTCTCGGCGACGAGCCGGGTGACCGCCGCCGCCTGATCGTCGTTGGAGAGGTGACTGCCCTGGAAACGCTTCTGCATCATCCAGTGGTAGCGAAGGTCCAGGGTGACGTTGTAGCCGGTGGTGCCGGCGCAGATGACGATCATGCCGCCGGTTGCGCACACGAAGCCCGAGGTGGGCAGCGTGCTCTCGCCGGGATGCTCGAACACGATGGTCGGGCTCGCCCGCTCGCCCAGCACTTCCCAGATCGCCTTGCCGAAGGCGCGCGCACCCGTGATGAATCCCCGATAGTCCGGATCCGAGGTATCCGGCATACGCCCGAAGTGATCGAAGTTGCGCCGATCGATCACCCCGACCGCGCCGTGGTCCAGGCAGAACTGCCGTTTGCTCTCGTCGGAGACGACCGCGACCGCGCGCCCACCGAGCGCGGCGGTGATCTCCAGCGCCATGCTGCCGAGGCCGCCGGCGGCGCCCCAGACCAGCACGGGGTCTCCGGTCTCGACCACGTTCGGCGGCCAGCCCATGAGCATGCGGTAGGCGGTCGAGGCGCAGAGCAGATAGCACCCCGCCTCCTCCCAGCTCAGATGCTTGGGCTTCGGCTGGCACTGGTGGGACTGCGCGCGGGCGAACTGGCAGTAGCTTCCGTAGTTCGTCTGGTAACCCCAGATCCGGGTGCTCGGCGCGAGCATCGGATCGCGCCCGGAGAGCACCCAGGGATCGTCCGGGGCCCACCAGCCGCTGTGGACGACGACCTCGTCACCGACCTCGACGTTCGTCACCTCGTCGCCGACCGCCCACACCAGCCCCGAGCAGTCGCTGCCACCGGCATGGAAGTCTTCCGGCTCCCCCTTCTTCTGGCGGTCCGCAATCACGTCGACGGGATAGCCGAGCGCCGCCCACACGTTGTTGTAGTTGATGCCGGTGGCCATGACGTAGACGAGCACATCCTTCGGGCCGAGCTCGGGCGTGGGGATCACCTCTCGCCGCCACGCTTTCGCGGGCTCTCCGAATCGATCCTGGCGCACCAGAAAGGCGTGCATTCTCGACGGCACTTCCCCCAGGGGAGGACGATCCCCGAGGTCGTAGAGATCACTGCTGCTCCTGGCCATTCCCGCTCCTTGCCGAGTTGCCCGCGCCGACACGCCGAGAGGGCGCGATTGTATCGGAGAAGCCCGACATCGAGGCGAAGCGCCGGGCGTCGCGTGCGCAAGACGAAGTGACCGGACTCCTCATCCTCCACCACGCGGGAGCCAGCGGCGCCGCACCCGCGAGCCGACCCGGGCGCGAGAAGAAGTGACCGAACCGGTAAACTTCCACCGTGCGGGAACCAGCGGCGTCGGCCTCACGAGCCGGCCCGGGCCGATGCGCCGCTCTTCAATCCTCCCCGAACGCAACACTGTGCCCGGAGCCGATGGGCGCGACTCAGGGGGTCGACTGCGCGTCCGTCATGAAGCGGTCGCGGTTGACCACCGCCCGGTGGTGGAAACCCGCCATGACCAGGACACCGGACTGGTGCACTTCACACGAGAAAATCAGGCGCCGCCCCCTTATTTCGGTGAGCTCGCATCGCACGTCGAGGGCGCTTCCCACCCGGGCTGGCGCCAGATGATCGACTTCCACCCGCACGCCGACCGTCGCCTCCGCGCTCTCCAGGGCGTGGGCAATCGCGTCGTGACTCACCTCTTCGAGGAAGAGGATGAGGGCGGTGGTGGCGACCACATCGATGCCGGCGTTGCCCACCGCCGACGCGGTGTGGCGCGCTTCCGGCACGATGTTCACGCTCCGGGAGATGCCGGGTCGCAATGCCCGCATGGTTAGAGTGCTCCTGCGAAAGGCCCGGCTCGGGCCGCGACGATCATATCAACGCCGGGACGCGCCGAGCCGGGCGCGTTGCGGTATCGTTTCCCGTTCCGGGATCTCCCCCGCCCCGCAGCCACTTCCCTCTCGCGTGAACAAACCCAAGGTCTACATCGACGGCCAGTCCGGCACGACCGGAATCAGGATTCGCGAGATGCTCGACTCGCGAGACGACATCGAGCTTCTCCTCATTCCGGAGGCCCGGCGCCGCGAGCCGAGCGCTCGGGCCGACTACCTCGCGCGCGCCGATCTCGCGATTCTCTGCCTGCCGGACGAAGCGGCGGCGGAAGCGATCCGTCTCGCCGGCGACAGCGAGACGCGCATCATCGACACCAGCACTGCGCGGCGCATCGACCCGGCCTGGACCTACGGGTTGCCGGAGCTCGGCAAGCGACAGCGCGAAGTGATTCGGGGTTCGGCCCGGGTGGCGAACCCCGGCTGCTACCCCCAGAGCTTCATCCTCGCGGTGCGTCCTCTCATCGAAGCGGGCGCGCTGCCGGCCTCAACCCCGTTCACGGTGAACGCGGTCTCCGGCTACTCGGGCGGCGGGCGGCAAATGGCGGAGCGCTACCAGGCCGCCTCGACACCTTCCCGGCCGGGCGATGCCGGCATCCCGCTCTGCCTCTACGGGCTCGATCAGGCGCACAAGCATCTGCCGGAGATGCGGCACTACAGCGGGGCCTCGCGGCCGCCCCTCTTCGTGCCGTCGGTCGACCATGCCTGGTGCGGGATGCTGGTGAGCATGCCGCTGCCCGCCGGACCCTCGCAGGGCCTCGGCCGCGAAGATGTGTTCGACATCTGGCGCGCGCGCTACGGCGAGGAGCCCTTCGTTCGGACGCTCTCACCCGGTGATGCCGACCTCGCCCTGCGGGACGGCAAGTTCCTGGATCTCGAAGCCTGCAATCACACCAACCGTCTCGAGCTGATGGTGTTCGGCGAGGCGTCTCGGGGGCTGGTCCTGGTGGGACGCCTCGACAACCTCGGCAAGGGCGCATCGGGCAACGCCGTGCAATGCATGAACCTCATGCTGGGCTTCGACGAGGCTAAGGGACTGAACATCCGACTCACAACCTGAAGGTCGCAGGTTCAAATCCTGCCCTGCAACAATAAATACCCGTTATCTCAATGTGATAGCGGGCTTTTTCTTGTTCTGATTTCGGCCCAGATTTCCTCAGGTACCACCGTGAATCCAAGTTCTGCGCATAAGTGACGGTTGCCTGTAGTCGTTAGCTCGACTTCCGCGACTCAGCGCCAAATCGCTCGTAACTTATTGATTTGTGGTTCACAGGAGCCAAGGGCCGGCACTACAAGGTTCCGTCGAGGAAGAGCGTCGGAGGTTCGTCTAGCCCGAAAAACTCACCGGGGGGATGGAAAAAGGCTGCTCCTCATGGCATAACGGTTGTGGGATCAACAAGTTAAGCCAGACGACGAGGAAGCAGCCTTGAAGACACAGTGTAATGGCAAGCAGCTTGAGTTTCACGCGCTTGGACGGCGATGTGTCACCTGACGATTCGACGGCGGTCACATCAGCAGCGATGCCGGAGGGGTACTGCTACGCGAGGTGGACAAGCGTATCGGTCTGATGTCGCGGGTGTCGGAGTGTATGGTCGATTACCGCAACCCTGCGAGCGTGGAACATAACGTGGATGAGCTGGTGTCGCAGCGGGTTTATGGCATTGCATTGGGATACGAAGACCTCAACGACCATGGGGAGCTGCGCGCAGATGCGGTGCTGTCGGTGCTGGTAGGCAAGCGCGATGTGACAGGCGCGGGTCGGGTACGCGAGCGTGACCGAGGCTGTGCATTGGCCAGTGCGAGCACGTTGAACCGCATGGAGCTGGGCGCACCTGAGCAGGCGGCGCACGACCGTTACAAGCGCATCGTGGCGCGTGGTGAGGGGTTCGATGAGCTGTTAGTGGAGCTCTTTGTGGAGTCGCACTCACAGGCGCCGCGTGAGCTGTGGCTGGACCTGGATGCGACCGACGACCCGTTGCACGGGAGCCAGGAAGGGCGGTTCTTTCACGGCTACTACGGTTGCTACTGCTATCTGCCGCTGTACATCTTCTGTGGCGAGCACCTGTTGTGCGCGCGGCTGCGCGAGTCCAACCAGGATGCCTCGGCCGGCAGCATTGAGGAGCTCGCCCGCATTGTCGGTCAGATTCGCCGCCACTGGCCCAGGACACGCATCCATATCCGAGGCGATTCGGGCTTTTGTCGCGAGCCCATCATGAAGTGGTGCGAGGACCATAGGGTGGACTACGTGCTGGGATTGGCGCGCAATCGCCGTCTGACGCGCGCGTTGGGCGCTGCGATGCACCAGGCGCGCGCGGTGCATGGGCGTACCGGCAAGGCGGCCCGGCGCTTCGCCGACTTCACCTACCGCACTCGCAAGTCGTGGAGCCGCAGCCGTCGAGTGGTGGGCAAGGCGGAGTATCTGTCCAAGGGGGAGAACCCGCGCTTCGTGGTCACCAGTCTCTCCCCGCGCAAGGCCGCGGCCAAGCGCTTGTACGAACAGTTGTACTGCGCGCGCGGCGAGATGGAAAACCGCATCAAGGAGCAGCAGCTCGACCTCTTTGCCGACCGCACCAGCGCCCACACCATGCGCGCGAATCAGTTGCGGCTGTACTTCTCCTCGTTCGCCTACGTGCTCATGCACGCGCTACGAAGACTCGGAACACCGGGTACTGAGTTCGCCCGCGCCCAGTGCGCCACGCTGCGACTGAAACTGCTCAAGGTCGCCGCCCGGGTCAAAATCACCGCCCGGCGGGTGTGGCTGTCGTTCTCCCAGGCCTATCCCTACGCCAAGACCTTTGCCCAGGTGCTGGTGAACTTGCACAAAGCGCCCTTGTGGCATCCGCCTGGATAGTCTTCCGCACCACTACCTGACTCAGAAACCCCTGATCGGTGCGCCGCCGAGGCCACCGCTCGCTCGCTTCGTGTATCCAACGCCTGTTTGACCCACCAAAGTCCGATAAGTCGCTCTCAACAACCACCAAACACGCACCGATTACCTCAATCGGCGCTGATCACCCCACTCCATCGCCATAATCAGCCTCCTTCAGCCAGAATGCGCCTCGTCTTGGAGAATCGGTGACGAATGCGGGCTAGACCGAGATTCTCGGTAACGGCTGCTCCGACAAACACAATTTGAGCTGATCCAGTAGCAGTTAGTGATCCGCGGTGGATTGCGTGTAGCGTGGCAAGGTCAGGTGCCGCCCGTTGGTGGTCGGCAGATGCACATTGACCATCCGTATGGTCGCGGATGTGTCCAGGATGGCCCACGGTGTCAGGCCCGGGGCGCAGGGTTTTAACAAGTTTTTCAGCGTCACCTGTAAACAGTAGGCGATGAACGCCACGAAGATGTGCGCCTCGATTTGGTCCTCGCGCCGATGGAAAACCGGCCGAATCGCCGGACCGTGCTTGAGTTCCTTGAACGCCTGCTCGATTTCGGATGATACGTCGAACTGCACATGTCCGAAGACCTGCATCAAGACATCCTCTACGATCGCAATGCGCAAGGCTGAATCACTTAATAACGACTATTCTTACTCGTCGAAACATCCCTCGGGCAGGTCTCCAATCGATCTATGTCACTGAAAAAGTGTCAACATCTATCTAAATAAGTGCTCTGCACTTTGCTATAGCTTGCTTGCCGACGGCCTTATGGTTCCATCGACAGTGATAATTGATGACACTGGCTTTCCACTTTTCGATGCACTGCTCTTAACAGCCATAAGTTTTTCTAGTTTGTTAAGCATCTCACCTACATCAATGACAAGGTAATAAGCCTTCAACGTTTCCTCTGCCGTCTTGTAAGCTTCTAATTGGCGGGTGTAACCTTTCACCAGATTTTTGTTTCGAGACAGTTTTATCTCTACAAGAACACGTCCAGTGAATCCCAGAGAAACCTTAAAGTCTACTCGACCGTTTCCGGTATCGGCTTCGGGAGTAAGATCAAGGTTGTTTGCTTTGCAATAAGAATCAGCCACCGCAAAAAAGAGAAGTTGCGCCGCCCTTTCTGGACGTGGTTTCTTGTCGGAGTAGAGTTCTTCCGATAGCTGTCGGTGTTCAATTAAAAATTTGAACTGTTCTATAATCTTCTCTACGACACTAGACACACCATCGATGTCAAATTTTTCTGGATGTCTAATTTGAAATGGTTCTTTTTCGGCGATTGTCGCTGTTACTTTCCGCCACGCAAGCTCACCATTGGGATCAGCGGCCACATCGTAGGGTCGTATGTTTGCGGACCGGATCATGCTGAGAAATATGTTGAATTCGTCCTTGCTCGACATGGCCCAACTACGTAACTCATGCTTACTTACTCTACTCTTGATCTCCCAGAGACGTGCAATATCTTCATTTACACGGAGTCGGAGTTCTTGATTCTTGGAAGCTGCATCAGCTATGTCCGCCCAATCTGTTACAATTGGAAGTTTTCGCAATACATCGGTTGGAACGAGCACAACTGGGTCATCTTCTGAAATGAAGGGATTGCTAGGTAGAGTCACATCAAAGGATTGACCGTTTCGTAACCGAAGTTTCCTCGGCTTCATGGGGACATCAAGTTGACTAAGTACTCGCTCATTGAAATGTAAAAGGTCGTTGAATATCACATTGCTTGTCATATCACTTATACGATCAGGTCCAACGCCTTCTTCGAAAAGTGCCATAGCCACGAAGAGATCGGGGTCATCAACACCGAGTTGTACAATTTGACGTGCCGTATCGATGTACTGCGTTGTCATTTGGTTGCCAGAACCAGCACCGGAGACCGACTGGTCACCGTAGCCTAGACAGGTCCATTTTATTTCAGGAAAGGATAGTAGCCGCTCTGCAGCTCGCCATGCGACGTCTCCACGTTCCTCGGACTTTCGAAGCAGTTTAATGACCTTGGTAAAGTGTTGCTCATAGGTATTTCTTGCACCTACAGATATTTCCCTGTGACTGCTCATCGCCAGTAAAAGAGGGTCAATGAATAGGCGTGTATCGACATTCAAGGTAGGATCGAGAACGCCTAAGCTTTCCAATGTTCTTTCTGACACTCCATAGTGGTCAGAAAAGCGTTTTGGGTTTCGAACTCTTGCCATTGGTTTGCCCTCTCCCGCCGGTGCTCGTGTCGTCCACTTGCGCGCCTTGGGGTTAAGGCGAGTGCCTGACCGGGAACCGCGTCAAGCGAACAGGGTTACGGCTTCAGACGCTGCCGCCTCGTTCAAGCGCCGGTCCAGGCTCGCCAGCCCACAGCCTTGCCGAAGGGCCAGGACCAGATAGCTCGCGTCGTAAGCGGTGGGGCGGTGGGCGCGCGCCAGGGCCATAACGGCGCCGTCGTTGGCATCCTCCGCCCGCCGGAGCGGCAGGCGGCGAAGCCGCACCATCAACGCATCGGCATAGCACCGGTTGATCCGCCCACGGCGTTCTGCCGACAGAAGTAGATTGCGTACCTCGTGCCAGAACAAGTCCGGCACCATCGCCGTCTCCCCGCCCAAGCGGTCCAGTGCGATGTCCGCCAGTTCCGCTTCCTGGTCAGGGAGCGCACAGGCGGCGGCGACCGAGGCGTCGCGCACGAACGCCATCAGCGTGCGTGTCCCTCGTGCCGCCACTCCAGTATCTCAGCGGTCGTCACCGCCTTCTGCCGCGTCCGTTCCCTGCGTAGCGTTGCCGAAAGCGCTGCATGCTCGCCCTCGCGGGAGATCCGTGTCACATGGGCCACCGGCGTCTCGCCTCTGCAGATAACCAGGTCCTCGCCCGACTCAACCTCCGCCAGCAATGCGGAGAGGTGGGTCTTCGCCTCGCCTATCTTCACCCGTCGTGTCATGGTTCCCCACGCCTCGCTTGATCCTTGCCACAACGGATCGCCTGATAGTCAAGCACCGCACTCAATGCGACAGGATAAGTTCCAGATTACCTTGGTCAAGACATCTTTGAAACCCGAAACCTGTTCCATGGTCAGGCTTGCTTTCCTGGCGGACGCGCGAATGATGAACGCGCGGCTGTCCTGCCCGTATTCGCCTGAGATACGAGGTGCACATGCCGCTGATTTCTGTTTGCGGACAGGGCTCCTCACCCCAACGGCTCATCTCCTCCCGCGTTCGAGAAGTTGGTGATAATCACACGCCCTTGTGGAAACTCGGCAGTGATGTTCAGTCTTCCTCCCATGGCCTCGACATAGGCCCTGAGATTCGAGACATACATATCCGTGCGACGTTCCAGCTTGGCGACAGCAGGCTGGTTTACCTTCAAGGCTTCGCCAACCGCCTTCTGAGTCATCGCCCGCGCCTGCCGCAATTCGTGAAGAGGCATGGCCGCGCGCAACTCTGCCTTGCGGGCCTCGACACGTGCCCGGCGCTCCGGCGTAAAGCCCTTCGTCAGGTCGCCAAAGGCGTTCCGTCCGCTCATTGAATCGATCCTTCGTCTCTGAGTGTACAGCGACGCCTGAGACTTGAGCTAAGGCGACATCCAGATTTACGCACCTCCCGGGGCGTGATGCCCCTTGGCAAGGTAGCGTTTTCGTTCGCGAGGGCGGAGGCGCGCCATGGCCAGGCTCAGTTGGGAGGATCGGATGACGATCAAGAGCTTGACAGGCAGGCAATGTTCGAACCGGCACATCGCACGGTTATTGGGGGTATCGGAAGGAACGGTTCGCTACCACCGTCGACGCCAAGCGGCGGGTGCGCCGGATGGGCGTTCGGAGCAGCAGCCGGTTGCGGCCCGGTTCCAGGAGGCGATCGACGCGTACGTGTTGGGCAGCGGGGAGGAGTCGCCGAGCAACGTTGCGGCGCTTCACGCGTGGCTGGTGGCCGAGCACGACTATCCGGCGGGTCTTCGCTCGGTGCAGCGCTATGTTCGCCGGGCGTATCGGACGCCGGCGCGTCGGGCGCGGCGTCGTGTGGAGACCCCACCCGGGGTTCAGGCCCAGGCGGACTGGGCGTCGTTTCCCGGGGTCTGGGTCGGGGGCGCGCGCCGGGACCTGCTCGCATTTGTGCTCACGTTGTCGTTCTCGCGCGCGTGGGCGCTGGTGTGGAGCGAGCGCAAGCATCTGCTCGCTTGGCTGTCGGTGCATAACGCGGCGCTGCAACGCCTGGGCGGAGTACCGGCCACGATCCGGGTCGACAATGAGAAGACGGCGGTGGTGGCCGGAGCGGGCGCGTGGGGGACGGTACATCCGGTCTACGAGCGCTATGCGCAGACGCTGCGATTCCACGTCGATGCCTGTGCCCCGCGAAGTCCGCAAGCGAAGGGCAAGGTCGAGCGTCGGATCCGTGACGGGCGCGCCGGGTGCAGCCCGTATCGCCGGCACTGGGAGGCGCTCGAGGAGCTCCAGGCGCATACCGACGCGCGCGGTTCCGAGACGATGAGCCGACGGGTGTGCCCGGCCACCGGGACCGACGTGCTGCGGGCCTGGGAGCAAGAGCGCGCGCACCTCGGTGCCCTTCCCGAGCCGATGCCCGAGCCCTTCGACATCGCGGTCACGCGCCGCGTGGGCGCCGATTGCACGGTCGTGTTCGAGGGAAGGACGTACTCGGTGCCGTTTGCGCTGGTAGGCCAGCGGGTGGAGGTTCGCGGTTGCGCACGACACGTTCAGGTCCTGGCCGGTGCCGACCTGGTCGCCGCTCATCCGCGGGCGACCGCCCATCGCATCGTGCTCGACCCCGGGCACTTCCAGGGCGAGTCGACCGAGACGGTCATCGCTCCGGCGCCGCTAGGGCGGATGGGGGCGCGCATCGCGCAGATCGCGGCCCTGGCACCGGAGCATCGACCGCTGGACCTGTACGCGGCGCTGGCAGAGGTGGCCCGATGAGCGCCCCGGGCAAGGTGCGCCCCAAGGTCGACCTCGACGCCACCGTCGAGCGCCTGGTCCGCCTGGGGCTGGTCCACGGTGCCGAGCACTTGGCCGATTGCCTCACCGACAGCGCCAAGGCGCAGTTGCCCGCGCACGCGTTCCTGGACCGACTCCTGGACATTGAGCTCACCGAGCGTGAGGAGCGACGAGTCAAGACCTCGCTTCGGCTCTCCGGACTGCCCACCGGGCAAACGCTGGGCAGTTTCGACTTCGCCTTCCAGCCTTCGGTCGAACGCTCCCGGATCGAGACGCTGGCCACCTGCGCCTGGGTCCGGGGCAAGGAGACGCTGCTCATCCAAGGTCCTCCCGGGGTCGGGAAGACGCATCTTTGTGTCGCCCTGGGCGTTCGAGCGATCGAGAACGGATTCTCGGTCACCTTCTACCGGCTCGAGGAGTTGCTTGCCGCCCTTCGGGCCGATGCCGAGTGCCCACCGGCAAGGCTGCGCCGGCGCAAGTACCTCAACGTCGCCCTGCTGATCATCGACGAAATGGGATTCGAGCCCATGACCCGGACCGAGGCGAGCCTGTTCTTTCGGCTCGTGAGCTACCGCTACGGCCGAGGCTCGATCCTCATCACCACCAATAAGGGCATCAAGGACTGGCCCGAGCTGCTCGCAGGCGATGCGGTCCTCGCCACCGCCATCCTCGACCGGCTCCTGCACCATAGCCATGTGCTCAACATCAAGGGCCGTAGCTATCGACTCCGCGACCTCGAACAGGCCATCAGTTCGAGGCCGTGAACCGGACCAGCACGATGGCACGACAACGGTGCGTAAAGATAGATGTCGCGCTAACGCGTAAAACTAGGTGTCGCTTGACACTGAGTTCCTGCAGATGTTCGTCATAGAGCCTGTCGGCCAAGGGCACGAAGCGCCTGTAGAACCGATCGCCTCCTGTCTTGTCGCCGCCGATCGGCAGAATGGCCGTCCGCCTCGGATCGAAGGCTTAGAAGACACGGAGGGGTTGGCCACGACTCTGGATGCGAAGCTCCCCCATATGGCTGTGTCGGGAACCCTCCACGCCGGATGCGTGGGGAAAAGAAGCCCCGGCCCGTGTTCCGCCAGCAATTCCACCACGGCGTCAATGTCCTCCTGCTCCCGTTCTCCAAGCTGCGCCCAACAGTCGCCGAACTCATTCGTGTACTCGACGTCCCAGGTCATTTGCTAGTCTATTCCGTGGATGGAATAGTTGCAAGGACGTGATGCTCATCCCCGATGACAGAAGTCGCTTCGAGAGCCGCTGGAACGGGCCTGACCGCGCATCGTCTATCCCGGTCTGAGTGTTCAGGAATCAGTGTCGAAATGGGATTCGAGCCCATGACCCGGACCGAGGCGAGTCTGTTCTTTCGTCTTGTGAGATACCGCTACGGCCGAAGCTCTATCCTCATCACTACCAATTAGGGCATCAAGGACTGGCTCGAGCTGCTCGCAACCGATGCGGTCCTCGCGACCGCCATCCTCGACCGGCTTCATCACCATAGCCATGTGCTCAATATCAAGTGCCGTAGCTACCGACTCCGCGACCTCGAACAGGCCATCAGCTCGAGGCCGTGAACCGGACCAGGACGATGGCACGACAACGGTGCGTAAAGATTGATGTCTTGCTAATGGGTAAAACTAGGTGTCGCTTGACACCTTTAGAGTGGCAGCGCCTGCACCACCAAGTCGGCCGCTTCCTGCACATCCTTGCCGCGCCAGACCAACTGCTGGTCGAAGTCCGGAGTGCGCCGCTCATACGCCACCCGAACCGGTTTCTTCCCCTCCGCCGAGATGACAGCATGATACTTCGCCGACGGAGTGTTTCGCCGCGATGCCTCCCCATGGGTCAGCGTCTCGACTGAATCCGCCTACTTCCTCCGTCCGCGCGCCATGGCTCAGCAGATCCCCCGGCGTCAGCATGGCAATCCCTTCTCACCTCGTGTCCTCCCGGTTCAGAGCCTGCTTTACGGGTTCGTACTCCAGCAACGCTGACATTCCGATCATCTCGATGAACCGGATAATCCGCTCGGACCCGTTGACATCCGTAAGCCGCAGGGCCTGATTCAGCTTGAAATGAACCGGCTGCTGCTTGCCGTCGTCGATGGCCACATTCGATGTATACAGATACATCCGATCCAGATTATCGAGGATGGGGTTCAGCCGCCCAGTCAAACCCGGCAAATAGCCGGACTGTTCGGTGAATATGATCGATCCGCCGGTTGGCAACGGCTCGAGCGACACGGCAAGTGGCTGTGGCGGTCTCCAATTATGCGTCACGCGTCCACGATAGCCCGGCGACGCGAAGAATGCAGTGATGGGCAGTTCCGAGTGGAAACCGAACACGGTCCGGCCCGAAGCATCGGTCGTCTGTTCCATCCAGGTCTTGTTCGGATAGAGCGCCACGACCTGCACCCCCGCAAGCGGTTGCCCGTTTTCGGATACCGATACTTCGCCTTCGATTCCCTCTGTCGGCGGGCGGGCAGAAGGCAGCGTCAACCGTAGCTCTGCATTATCAAGAAGTTCAAACCGGGGATACTGACCGGTAAGATCGTGTGTCTCCGCATAGATAATCGGCACACCCTCACCACGCTCTTCCAGGAAATATTGTCGATCTCCAGAGCCCGGGATATCGCCGATCTCAAGCCTGTGAAGGGCAGACGCCAGTGTTTCGTTTCGGGTCACTTGACGCGCTGGCATGGCCTCAATGGACAGTGTATTGGGCAAGGCGCCCGGAGAATATAACACTAGGCGATCTTCGAAGATGAAGAGGCGTATCTTCGCATTCTTGATAGCGTAGTCGCGGTGCACAACCGCATTCACAATAGCCTCGAAAACGGCGCGAAGACTGAATTGCGGTATCTCCACCCGACCGGGCTCCTTGCGTGCCGATACCCGGGAGTTGAGCCTGACAAAGTTGACAGCATCGCGTATTTGCCGGTCGAGAGGGCCGTTGATCGTCTTCGAGTCGTGCTGACCGGCTCGGCCTTGTACGGTGCCGCGGTAGCGAACCGCTTCGATGACCGCGCCGCGTATATGTGCTTCTGGGCGTTCGGTGCACAGAAGCGCGCCGGCGATGGTGATGCGCGGCTTGCCAGTGTCATCATCCCGTACCATACCCAGCTTCTGCAGTTGCGCTGCAACAGGTTCGGTCGTTCGCGAACTCAGGAAGCGATCGACCAGCTCCGCATCGAGTGTGTTCGTCCCCGTGTTCGGGATAACGACCTCGTCGGGGCCAAGGAGGCCGGAACGACCGCGTTGCTGAAACAAACGTCGTAGCGCGTCTGACGAGAGCTCGCGCTTGGAGCTGCCCTGGCGCGAAAGGTAGCCGCCGGGACTGTGGTGAACCACTGCACTCTGTTCAACTTCGACGATCAGAACCGACGAGCCGTCCGGCAGTTTGAGTCTTTGGGTCTCGAACGGCAAACCCGGTTTGATGCTGTCGGCGCAAATCTCACTGACAAATGCTTCAAGCGCATCCATCTGCTGCCGATTCAGCGGTTGTACCGTACCGGTGTCCGACACACTGAAGATCAGCGTGCCGCCGGTGGTATTGCCGAATGCCGCCAACTCATCGGCGATCACCTCGCGACGAGGCTGCCGGACGTGGTTCCCGGCGAATGTGACTTCCTTGAACTCGACGTGACTGTCCTCGCCGAGTTCTATCTGGTCCAGCACTCGCTCGCTGTTCCAGGTCACGACACCATCCCGACGCTGTGTATGTCTGTTGGGCTTGTGGCAAGTGGCAGTATGTGTTCCGGCGAGAGAAACCGCTCGATCAGTCTGCCGAACTCCGCATCAATCACATAGACATCTTTGAACTCGGCGAAGGCCTCGGACGGCTTGGGCCGGCGTTCAGACTTGGTGCGCTTCTCGTGGATCAGGCGATGAACCAGTTCTTCTATTGAGATGCCGATCTGTCGCGCCTCGCGGCGTAGCCGGGACTTGTCGCCGGGATCCAGATCGCGGACGGTGATTCTGGTGCCCATGCCAGTTTCTCCCGATCGGTCGACAGCCTGTCGAGGCTGTCCGCACATCAAGGTAAGTCATTGGGCGTCCGGGGTCAAAGACCTGCCACCTCCGAGTAATGTATGGGATTGTGTGTCAGGGTTGGAAAGATGTACTCCTTGTGGTTCGAAAACAGCCGCACGAAGGAGAATCCCCATGCCACAGCGCGCTGCGACGATTGAGAGTTTAGTGATGGTTTTCTTGGGTCATGAAGCAGATGCAGGCCGACGGCCTCACGAACAGGAACATAACCTTGCCAAAACACCTCACGCACCGGGAGGTGCGTAAAATCGGCTCTTGAGAATCAGCGAGAAACTGCGCTTACCGATCGACGATCCCTTCGGCGATCGCGCGGCCGTATCGCCGAAAGCCCGGACGCCGGGCGGCACACGACCTATCGAGAAGGTTGATCTCCGACTCAGACCTCGCGAAAGAGCAGGTTCTCCTCGAAGGGAAAGGTCGACAGCAGCTCGCAGCCGGTCTCGGTGACCAGCACCTGCTGCTCGAGCTTCACGCCTTCGTAGCCGCCGACTTCGCCCATGTAGCTCTCGATGCACACGGTCATGCCGGGCTCGAAGGGGCCTTCGTTGCCCTTGGTCTCGAACACGTCGGCAAACGCGATGCCCGGGTGCTCGTCGGCCATGCCCACGCCGTGGGCGAGCGAGGAGTAGCGCTGCGGGGCGAAGCGCTCGGGGATCGGCCACGCCCGTTCGGCGAACTCCCGGAATCCCAGCCCGGGTTTCACCAGGTCGATGTTGTGGTGAATCTGGTCCCAGGCCATGCGGTACAGGCGGCACTGCTGGTCGGTGGGCCGCCCCGGTCCACAGAAGACGCTGCGCGAGATGTCGGCGCAGTAGCCGAAGGGACCGATGAGGTCGGTGTCGTAGCTCACCAGCTCGCCGGGGCGGATCACCCGATCGCTGGACTCTCGCCACCAGGGGTTGGTACGCGGGCCCGAGCTCAGCAGCCGGGTCTCGATCCACTCGCCTCCCATCTCGATGTTGGTCGAGTGCAGGATGGCCCACAGCGCGTTCTCGGTCATGCCGCCGCGCAGCGCGTCGTGCATGCGCGCCATTCCCGCCTCGCAAGCCGCGATGGCCGCCCGCATGCACTCGACCTCGTCGGCGGACTTGATCTCGCGCGCATCCTCCATCGGCCTCTGGCCCTCGACCAGCTCCACGCCGTGGCTGCGCAAGGCGTCCACTCCCATGAAGTCGCAGTGGTCGGCGGCAAGGCGCATGTTCCCGCCGCCGTGGTCGCGGACCAGCTGCGCGATCTCGGCTCCCCAGGCGCGGGCGCGCTTCGCGCATTCGGCGCCGCCTCCGAAATAGAACCACGATATTGCGGGACGCAACTCGTCGATGGTTTCGATGCCGTCCGCGAGGTGGAAGGCGGTGCCGTACTCGAAGAGCACCACCGGCCCCTCGGTCGCGATAAAGCAGTAGCGCGCGGCATTGTGCAGAGTCCACACCGCCATGTTGCGGCTGCCGGTCGCGTAGCGGATGTTGATGGGGTCGAAGAGCACGATGCCGGCCAGATCGTGAGCCCGCAACTGCTCGCGGACCCGGCCGAGCCGGTACGCGCGCATACGCTTCATGTCGGGCTGGGCCTCGGAGTCGATGAGGTCCGTGCCCAGGATCCCGGCGTCCCGGGTCACGTGATCGGCCGCGGGTCGCGGCACAGGTCCGGTCAGGCTCACGGTGGGGTCTCCTGGTGTTTGGGGGATGTCGTTCTGGCCGCGATAAGGCACCGATTCACCACAGCTACCGGCGCTCCGGCGTCAGCAGGGACACGGGCCTTCGTGAGTCGGGGTGCGCAAGCGTGCATTGAGAGTCCTGCCCCGAGACTGTCCCGTGCCTTGGTGTGCGTCCAACCCAGTCCATGCCGGCAGATACGCCTCCGCAGCCGCTAACCGGTGGGTGATTGCAGCCAGTTCCGAGAGAATCGTACACGCCAACGGCCGGTCGGACAGCTTCCATCGCCATGCGAAAACGCTCCACCGCGTCCCGCGGGAAATAAATGGCCGGTCCCAATCGGATCGGTCAGGCTCCGTCCTCGGTTTCGCTTGCGGGGGCATCCACCTCGGTGCGGATGATCTCCGCCACCCGCGCCGCGAAGCGCCGGGCGGGAAACTTCGCGTTGCGGGTCAGCCTCACCTCGGCCGCCGCGAGCAGCAGGGCCGGGTGCAGGCGGCGCGCCCTCGCCTCGTCGCCGCTCAGAATCCACTCGCTCACGCCGCCGCTGTCGAGGAGGCGCATCAGCGCCCAGAAACGAAGTTGAAAGTTCGCAAGATGGGGGTAGTCGGGTCCGAAGTGGCGGGCCACCGCGGCGGAAACCCACCGGATCGGATCGCTGCGCCCGGGATGCGACACCGGCCTCACGAAGGGCGGCCTCACCGCCGGCTCCTCCAGGGACTGGAGCGCCTCGTTCGCGACCTCGAAGCCCAGCACGAAGTCCTGCCAGGGCATCGGGCCGGAGTTCCACTCGGAGGATACGGGTCTGGGTTTCTTGGCCATGCTCCAACCGGCGTGCGGACCGCGGCAAAACGTCCGCGCATGATACCGTTGCCGCCCCGCGGACGAGAACGTGGCGGGTGGTGATGTGGTGGGGCACCTCGCCGGCGCTCGGTGGCGATGTCCGCGGGGTCGGAGTACGCTGCCTCCGCCCACCCGCACTCGTCGGGGGTCCCCGAGCATGAACGACCGCGAACGCAGCGCAGATCTTCCTCCCGATCGCCTCATCGTGGGAATGAGCGGGGCATCGGGAGTCATCTATGGAATCCGACTCCTGGAGATCCTGCGCTCGATGCCGGTCGATACCCACCTCGTGATGTCGCGGGCGGCGGAAATGACCATCAGCTACGAGACCACCCACCGGGCCGCCACGGTCAAGAAACTCGCTTCCCGCTGCCATCCCGTTGGGGATGTCGGAGCTTCGATCTCATCGGGTTCCTTCACGACGCGCGGCATGATCGTCGCGCCCTGTTCGGTGCGCACCATGTCGGAGATCGCGACCGGGGTGACGTCGACCCTGCTCACTCGTGCCGCCGATGTGGTCCTCAAGGAACGCCGGAGGCTCGTGCTGCTGGTGCGCGAGACACCGCTTCACACCGGTCACCTGCGCACAATGCTCCAGTTGTCGGAGATGGGCGCGGTGGTGATGCCGCCGGTGCCCGCTTTCTACGCCCGACCAACGACAGTGGAACAGATCATCGATCAGTCTCTGGGACGCGCTCTCGATCTCTTGGGCCTGGACGCGGGCGTCACGCTGCGTTGGGGCGAGGATATCGGCGCCGACGCGACCCGATGCAATCAACCGCACCCGACCCGAGGGCCCGAACATGTCCGACAAGAGCGATAACGATTGGGGTATTTCACACAACGCGGCGGAGCTGCATCGCGCCGCGATGGTGTGGGACAACCACGGCGGCTTTGCGTACCACCGGGCGTCGCACCTCGAGGAATTGAGCCGCTGGGCTTCGTCGGGGATCGACTACCTGTCGATCAACGCGGGGTTCGATGTCATGCCGTGGACGCTCGCGGTGGAGGCGCTGTCCGGATATCGCCACTGGGTGCGCGCGCATGGCGACGCGGTGGTCGAGGTCAACACCGTCGAGGACGTACACCGTGCCAGACGCGAGTCGAAGATCGCGGTCGCGTACGACCTCGAAGGCATGGACGCGCTCAATGGCGATGTCGGAATGGTCAGTGTGTATTACCAGCTCGGCGTCCGGCAGATGCTCTTCGCCTACAACCGCAACAACCTGGCCGGCGGCGGCTGTCACGACGAAGATGTCGGGCTGACACCCTTCGGCCGGGACGTCATCCGCGAAATGAACCGGGTCGGGATGGTGGTGGATTGCTCCCACAGCGCATATCGCACCACGATGGAGGCAATGGAGGTGTCGAGCGCGCCCGTCATCTTCTCCCACTCGAACGCGCGACGCCTCTGGGATCACGAACGCAACATCCAAGACGATCAAATCGTCGCGTGCGCGGCGACCGGCGGCGTGGTCGGCGTGACCGGCGTGGGTCTCTTCCTCGGCCCCGAAGGCGCTACCGTCGACCACCTTGTCGAGCACATCGATCACATGGTCACGCTCGTCGGTCCCGAGCATGTCGGCATCGGGATGGACAGCATCCTCAAGGTCGAGGAATCCGGTTCCAACATACCCATCAACCCGGACTACTGGCCGGAACGCCAGTACTCGAACCGGGGCCCGTTCAGCACGAACTACGTTCCGCCCGAAGCGTTCCCGCGGGTGACGGAAAAGCTGCTGGAGCGCGGTTACGGGGAACGGGACGTACGCGCCATCCTGGGGGAGAACTTTCTGCGGATCGCAAGCCAGGTGTGGCAACGGGTGTGAGCATCACGCGCTGCCCGCCATGCCTGGTGGAGGAAGCAGAGATGAGTGAGAGTCATTGTTGACCAGCGGTGCGGTATCTTGCCTCCATTCGAACCGCACTGGTTCGGTCCGCAGTGCCACCCGCCATTGGCATCCGTACTCCAACAACCGCCCAACTAGCCCGGATGTTTCACCGATTTTCGTAGCGAGGGCGCCAAGATGCCGTGAAAGTGGGGCGCACGGACCGAAAGACGCTGAAGGCGTAGCCGACACTACGTCAAAGCGGCTTGAGGGAGGGAGGCCCGCAGCCGCGAGCATATTGGCGTCCGCAGTAGGAAATCGGTGAAACATCCGGGCTAGCCACGGGGCGCAGGTTGGCCGCCCGTCAAGATCAGATACCCGGCCGCACACCGCGCGGCGCCCGTGCAATCGAAGGAGAACACCATGAACCCCACAGATTCCGCGCGTGGCCGCGCGCTGGTCGTTCAGCCCGACGAGGGTTGCTCCTGGTGGCAGCCGATGCCGGCCAACGGCCACGTAGATACAAAGCTGATGCCGTCCGGCACCGGGTCCGACTTGCTGTCGATGGGATACCAGACGATTGCCCCCGGCGGGCGAGTCCGGCCCCACTCCCATGGCGCCCAGGTCGAGCTTCAGATCTGCTTTCGCGGACGAGGCAGCGCCATCCTGGACGGCGAGAGCCACGCCCTCGTGGAGGGCACCACGTGCTTCATCGGGCCGGACGTGAAGCACGAGATCGTGAACGAAGGTGACGATGATCTGGTCATGATGTGGGTCATTTCGCCGGCCGGTCTTGAGAAATTCTTCGGCATGGTGGGCCGAGAGCGAACCCGCGGCGAGCCCGTCCCGGCGCCCTTCGAGCGGCCCGCCGATGTCGTCGCAATCGAGCGCAAGCTCGGCATGAACGATACGACCGCTTGGCACACCACGGATACCTCAGGCGCGGCGTGCACTTAGACTGGAACGGTGCGGCGGCCACAAGGTGCCTGGCCGGCCTCTGCGCCTACGACAATCGAGCCGCTCGCCGACACACGGGCCTTTCTCGCTTCCCGTCGCTGCGTTAGTGTTCGCGGCAACGAAGGCGGCTCCGATGGATCTCGAACCCGGAGGAGCGATTACGGCAGGTGAGCGGCGCGACACTCGAGAGCTCCTCGAGTGTGGATGCCGGCGGGAAAGGGTGCTGGCAGATGGACCCCACAACTCAGGTCCTCGCAACGGTGAGCAGCACCCTTGTGATGTTCGGCGCCTTTGCCGCCTGGCTCATCCGCTACATGGACCGCCGCTTCGAGGAGCTGAAGGCGGACACTCAGCGGCAATTCGCGGAAGTTCACCGGCAGTTCGAGGGTGTGCAGGGGCAGTTCGAGGGTGTGCAGCGACAGTTCGAAGTTGTGCAGGGGCAGTTCGAGGGTGTGCAGCGACAGTTTGCGAACATTCAGCAGCAGTTCGAGGGTGTGCAGCGACAGTTTGCGAACATTCAGCAGCAGTTCGCGGATGTGCAGGGACAGTTCGAGAGTGTGCACCAACGGGTCGCAGGCGTGCAGCAACAGATCGCGGATCTGCAGCGGCAGTTCGCGGAATGGAGAGACGACACGCGTTCAGGATTTCACGAAGTGCGCGAGGACTATCGCCGTCTCGAAGGCAAGCTCGACGCCCACGGGGAGCAGCTTGCCGGTGTGCAGCAACAGTTTGCGGACATGCAGCGACAGGTCACGGATGGGAGAGACGACACGCGTTCAGGATTCCACGAAGTGCGTGAGGACTATCGTCGCCTTGACGGCAAGCTCGACGCCCACGGGGAGCAGCTTGCCGGTCTCCGCCAGGATGTGGGTCGGCTTCAGGGCGTGGTGGAGCGAAGCTTCCAGCCGGAGCGTTTCACCAGGGCCGCCGGGAGAGAGGCGGCGGCCGGGGAAGGGGTGCGAGAGACTGGGACGAGCTACGCCGCCGGGCGTGGGGAAGGGGAATCCGGGCAGGACGAGGAAGCGTAGGCGCTTCGCACCACCCGGCCCCCGCCATCCCCGGCCTCGAACTTGGAGCGAAGTCGGCGCCTGCCCGCACCGGCAAGCGCTCCCGGATGCAGACCGCGCGCCTTGAATGAAGCAGGCTTGAGCCTTCGGGCGACCGTCAGCTCAAGCGCCGTCGGCCCCCGGGCGCGGCGCGTCCGCTCAAGCGAAGCGTTTCGCGTCGGCCGAGGCGTACCTCGCCATCGCGCGATCGAGCGTGACGGTCGACTCGAGCTTCTCGACCGCTTCCTCCAGACGCCGGCCCGGTATGACGCAAGTCATCTCCTCGGAACGCATCCCGGTGCGGGATCGACTGAGCGCACAGCCGACGCTGGCCGCGACCGTGCCCTGGTCCTTCGCCATCGCCACGATGTGGCACTGCGGCTTGCCCTCGATCGGCATCTCGGGGAAAGCGCCCTTGAGCGTCATCAGCGCCAGACCGTTGATTCGCAGCAGCACCACGTCGGGTTCTGCCTGGGCGTCGGAAAGCGGTCCGTATACGACGGCTCCCGGCTGCTCGGAAACATGCGGAAGCCCCATCACCGCCGCCTCGTCGACCCAGCCCGCGGCGAGGACGGCTTCGACGTCGTCCATCGCGGCCGCCTCCTCGAGCGTGACGAACCCGTGCGTATAGCTGCCGACACTGCAGTTGCCATGGTCGGCCTTGACGGTGGCGAAGGTATCGATCGCCCCCCGGATCCAGAATACGCAGCCGGCCGGCACCTGACCGGTGCGCCCGCGTTCGTTGGCCTCGGGATACTCGGGATCCAGCCCGTCGGCGGCCGGCTCCTCGCCCGGAGCATGGAAAGAGATCGCCACCGGCGCCGCGAAGGGCTTGAGTGCCGATACCAGGCGATCGTTGAGTTCCCGCCAGGGGGTGGTGCTAGCCGCGTTCACTGGGTTCATTCCACGATTCCTCCGTAACTTCGAAGTTCGATTATAGGCAGTCACCCACCGCCAACATGATGAGGGTCGCCGCGGGACGGATCCCACAACCGTTCTCGCAATCAACCGTAGAATACGGCCTCGAATGCGGATGAGCGCAGAGGGGACGACGACATGATGATCCACCGCGGCGGCTGCCATTGTGGGAAAGTGCGTTACGAGTTCGAGGCCGAAGCGGATCTCGCGGTGTCGGAATGCAACTGTTCGGTGTGCGCCAAGTCCGGCTATCTCGGCGTCATCGTGCCGCGCGAGCGCTTCCGGCTCCTCCGCGGAGAGGAACACCTCAGCGAATACACCTTCAACACCGGTGTCGCCCGGCACCGATTCTGCCGGCACTGCGGGATCAAATCCTTCTACGTTCCCCGTTCCCATCCCGACGGCGTCAGCGTGAACCTCCGCTGCATCGACGAGGGAACGGTGGCGAACGTCCGCCACCGGAACTTCGACGGCCAGAACTGGGAACGCTACTACCCGGGGGGACGAGCGGAGAGCTTTCCGAACTGAGCTGGGCCGTGGCCCGGTTCCGCCCCGCAGCGCATTCGAACGAGGAGTCCGCCATGGCGCGCGAAGGTCCGATCGTGAATCTCGCCGACCTCCCTTTGGAGCCGTACGGAAAGGGAGCGCATTTCGCCGCGATGCTGGGAAGAGTCGGCGCCGCGCTCGGCTCGCGTCAGATTGGATGCACCCTGGTGGTACTTGAGCCCGGCATGCGGGCGTGGCCCTACCACCTGCACTACGGGCAGGAAGAGCTCTTCGTGATTCTGGAAGGCGAAGGCACATTGCGCTACGACGATGACGAGTACCCCGTGCGGACCGGGGACGTCATCCTGACTCCGCCCGGCCCGGATACCGCCCACCAGATCGTCAACACGTCGGGCAAGGCGCTGCGCTACCTCGCACTCAGCGGGACGCAGCATCCCGAGGTTTGTTACTACCCGGACTCGGGAAAGTACGGCGCTTACTTCGGTGACGGGAAGGAACACCGCTTCGTCGCCCGGCGATCGAGCGCGGTCGACTATTGGGACGGCGAACCCGTCGACGATCCTCCGGCCTCTTCGCGAGATGACGGGCGCTGACTCGCCTTCGGGAACCCTGGACCCTTGCCCTCGCCCGAGCTCCCCTCCCCGCACTCCCTGAACGAAAGCGACCCGTACGCCCCCGCCTGGGACCCCCGCGTGCACCGCCCCCGGCCACTCCGGCTCACTGGCCGCCACACACCAACATGATCTTCGCCCGTCGGACGCTGGAAGATCGTGCATGGCGGGAAGCCATCGCCGAGTTTCCGGTCTTCGATCGACTGTCGGAGGCCGAGACCGAGCGCCTGCGGGCGCTGGCGGAGAAGTTCCTGCGCCGCAAGTCCGTCGAGGGAGCGCAGGGTCTCGCCATCGAACCCTGGATGGAAGCCGAGATCGCCGCGCAGGCCTGCCTGCCGCTGCTGGGACTGGATCTCGACTACTACCGAGGCTGGCGTTCCCTCATCGTCTATCCTGGGGGCTTCCTCGTCCGGCACAGCTACGAGGACGAAGACGGGGTGGTGCACGAGGTCTGCGAAGAGCGGGTCGGAGAGGCGTGGGAGACCGGCCCGGTGATCGTTTCCTGGGAAGACATCGACGCGGCGCGGCGCGGAGGCGATGAAGGTTTCAACGTCGTCATCCACGAGCTCGCCCACAAGCTGGACGCCCTGACCGGAAGCGCCAACGGGCAGCCCCCGCTGCACCGGGACATGGATCCGAATCTGTGGTCATCGGTTTTTACCGAGGCGTACGAAGGGCTCTGTCGCTGCGTCGACGAAGGGAACCCGCCGTCGATCGACGAGTACGCGGCGGAGAACCCGGCGGAGTTCTTTGCCGTTGCGAGCGAGTACTTCTTTGCGCTTCCCGCCGAGCTGCGTGACGCGTTGCCCCCGGTCTACGAACAACTCGCGCGCTTCTATCGCCAGGATCCCGCCGCCGCCTGAGCGCCCGCGTTCCGGGCGAGGAACCTGTGCCGTGAATGGCGCCCCATCCGATGCGCGGGAAGGCCGCGCGCGGGCGCTCGTTCAGTTGAACGCGGAGCCATCGACGGCGAAATGCGCCGCGTTGCCCGCGGCGCCATCCCTTGCCGGCGAACCGGGGCCTCGGCAAGATCCGCGGCGGTCCGCATCCGGGCCGGCTCCCCGCCAACCCCTCCTCCATGACTGCAACGCTCGCGTCGACCTATCGCCGATACATCATCGGACATCCGCGAAGCGTGCTGGTGGTACTGGCCCTCATTCTGCTCGCAGTGGGCGGACACGCCCGGGACTTCAGGCTCGATGCGTCGGCGGAGTCCATACTGCTGGAGGGCGATCCGGATCTGAGACGCTTCCGTGAAGTGCAGAAGCGCTACCGGACCCAGGACCTGCTGGTAGTCGCCTTTACTCCGAACTCCGAGCTCTTCTCGGACGCCTCGCTCGCAACGCTCGCCACCCTGCGCGATGCGCTCGCCGACGTCGAGGGCGTCGACAGCGTGACTACGATTCTCGACGTGCCGCTGCTGGAGAGCTCCGACGTGTCGGTCTCGGAGCTTACGGAGAACGTTCCCACCCTCGAGACGCCGGGAGTCGATCCGGCCCGGGCGAGGGAGGAGTTGAGCCGCAGCCCCGTCTTTAGCGAGCTGATTCTGAGCGCGGACGCGCGCACCACCGCCCTGCTGCTCGCCATGGAGGACGATGCCGAGCTCGAATCGCTCCGGACCCGGCGCCAGGAGTTGCTCGCGGCAGACGAAAAGGGCGAACTCGACTCCGCGGGCGAACGGGAGCTCGCAGAGGTCCGGGTGGACTACGCACGCGCCCACCGCCACGCCGTCGAACGGCGCAGCGCGAGCGTGGCGGCAACGCGAGCGGTGCTCGCATCCTACCGGGACCACGGCACGCTGTACCTCGGCGGGCTACCGATGATCACGAGCGACATGATCGACTTCGTGCGCAACGATCTCCTGGTGTTCGGCGGCGGCGTGCTCGTGTTCCTGGTGGTGATGCTCGGACTCGTGTTCCGGCGCCCGCGCTGGGTGGTGCTGCCGCTGGCCTGCTGCGCCGCCGCCGGCTTCTTCATGGTCGCCCTGCTCGGGATGGTGCGGTGGGAGGTCACCGTCATCTCGTCGAACTTTCTCGCCCTGATGCTGATCATCACCCTCTCGATGAACGTGCATCTCGTGGTGCGATACCGCCAGCTCCGCCGCGATCGCCCAAGCGAAGATCACGCCGAGCTGGTGGCCATGACCGTAGAGCGCATGGTTCGGCCCTGCCTCTACACCGCGCTCACCACCATCATCGGGTTCGGCTCGCTGGTGTTCAGCGGCATCAAGCCGGTCATCGACTTCGGGTGGATGATGAGCATCGGACTCGCGGTGACCTTCCTTGTCTCCTTCACCCTCTTTCCGTGCGGACTCGTGCTCCTCGGCCGCGGGTCGCAAGGGGAGGCCCGGATCGGTCGCGACTTTCCCTTCACCGCGCCTCTCGCCCGGCTCACGACGCGACACGGGGGCCTCGTCCTCCTCGCGGCGGGAGCGCTCGCCCTGCTGAGCGTCGCGGGCATGTCCCGGCTCGAGGTCGAGAACAGCTTCATCGACTATTTCAGCGAGGACACCGAGATCAACCAGGGCATGCGTCTCATCGACCGCGAGCTCGGCGGCACCACCCCGCTCGAAGTGGTGCTGGACCTCGACGAGGCGCGGATCTTCGGCGAGGACGACGAGGAGGATGACGAAGAGTGGTTGGAAGAAGAGTACGAGGACGAAGACCTCGCCGGTGACCCCGCCTACTGGTTCACCACCTTCAAGGTGCAGCGTATCAAGGAGGTCCACGACTACCTCGACTCTCTGCCCGAGGTGGGCAAGGTTCTGTCCCTCGCCTCCGCGGTGCGCGTGGGGGAGGCGATGAACGACGGACGCGAGCTCGACAGCTTCCTCCTCGCCCTGCTCTACAAGCGCCTCCCGGAAGACGTGCGCGCCGCCCAGATCGATCCCTGGATCTCCATCGAGAACAACGAAGCGCGGATCCTTGCGCGGGTCCTCGACTCCCGGCCGGACCTTCGCAGAGCGGAGCTGCTCGAGCGCATCGAGCGCGACCTGAATGAACGCCTCGCTCTCGAAGAGGCGGACGTGTCGGTGACCGGTCTCCTGGTGCTCTACAACAACATGCTGCAGAGCCTCTACCGGTCGCAGATCTCGACTCTGGGCGCGGTGCTCGCGGGAGTGGGAGTGATGCTCCTCCTGCTCTTCCGATCCATGGCGCTGGCCCTCATCGGCATCCTGCCCAATCTCCTCGCGGCGGGCCTCATGCTCGGCCTGATGGGGATCGCCGGCATCCCGCTGGACATGATGACCATCACCATGGCCGCCATCTCCATCGGCATCGCGGTGGACAACAGCATCCACTACATGTACCGATTCCGCGAGGAGCTTCCCGGTTGCGGCGACTACGTGAGCACCCTCAAGCTCTGTCACGCCAACATCGGCCGGGCGGTCTTCTACACCTCCTGCACCGTCATCTTCGGATTCTCCATCCTGATACTCTCGAACTTCCTTCCCACCATCTACTTCGGGATGCTGACCGGGCTGGCGATGCTGGTGGCGCTGCTCGCGGCCCTCACCCTGCTCCCCAAGCTGATACTGGTGTTCAAGCCCTTCCCATCCTGAACCCGCCCGCCCGAGCCCGCCATGCCCCGATTCTCCGCGCACCTTTCCATGCTCTTCCCCGAACACCCCTTCCTCGAACGCTTCGCGGCGGCGCGGGACGCGGGCTTCGAGGCGGTGGAGTACTGGGATCCCTACGAGTACCCGGCCGAGCAGCTTGCCGAGACGCTCCACCGCCACCGGCTGCGACAGGCCCTCATCAACCTTCCGCCCGGCGATGTCGACGCCGGCGATCAGGGGCTCGCCGCGCTGCCCGGTCGCGAGGACGAGTTCCGCGAAGCCTTCGAGCTCGCGCTCTCCTACGCGCGAGTGCTGGACTGCCCCTGCCTGCACGCGACGGCGGGAAGGCCCGGCGCCGCCGACCCGGAGAGCGTCCGGCGCACCTACCTCGCGAATCTCCGTTACGCGGCGGAGCGCGCCGACGACGAGGGCCGGAGCGTGGTCGTCGAGGCGATCAACCCACGCGACATGCCCGGCTACTTCCTGCATTCCACCGGCGAGGCGGCGCGGATCGTCGAGGAGGTGGACAGGCCCGGACTCGGACTGCTCCTCGACCTCTACCACTGCCAGATCATGGAGGGCGATCTCGCGGTACGGGTTCGCGAGCTCGTGTCGATTACGCGCCATGTACAGATCGCGGGGGTGCCGGATCGCCACGAGCCCGACCAGGGCGAGGTGCACTACCCCTACCTGTTCCGGCTCATCGACTCCCTCGGCTACCGGGGATACATCGGCTGCGAGTACAACCCGAAGGGAGACACCCGGGCGGGGCTCGCCTGGCTCGACGAGGTGCATGGACGATGAACGAGGGAACTCCATTCGGCGCACTCGCCGGACTGAAAGTCGTCGACCTGAGCCGGGTGCTCGGCGGCCCCTACTGCACTCAGATCCTCGGTGATCACGGCGCCGACATCGTGAAGATCGAACCGCCCCAGGGCGACGAGACCCGCGACTGGGGCCCGCCCTTCCACGAGGGCGACGCCTCCTACTTCATCGGCGTGAACCGCAACAAACGCGCCATGGCGCTCGATCTCCGCCACCAGAGGGGCCGTTCGGTGCTCCTGCGCCTCCTCGAGACGGCGGACGTGCTGCTCGAGAACTACCGGCCCGGCACGATGGAGAAGTGGGGGCTCGGGTACCACGACGTGCTCAGGGAGCGTTTCCCCGCTCTCATCCACGCGCGGATCAGCGGATTCGGGTCCAAGGGCGCCTACGGAGGCTTTCCCGGCTACGATGCGGTCGTGCAAGCGATGTCGGGCATGTTCAGCGTGAACGGCACCCGCGACAGCGGCCCCACCCGGCTCGGCATCGCGCTCGTCGACATGGGCACCGGCCTCTACACCGCGATCGCGATCCTGATGGCGGTGGTCGAGCGGCATCGATCCGGGTGCGGCCAGTACCTCGACATGACGCTCTACGACAGCGCGATCGCGCTGATGCACCCGCACGTCTCCAACTTCTACCTGAGCGGCAAGGTCCCGGGGTTGACCGGCAACGCCCACCCGAACCTGAGTCCCTACGACAAGTTCATGACCCGGACCACCGAGATCTTCGTGGCCGCGGGCAACAACCGGGCCTTCTCGCGACTGTGCGCCGAGATCGGCGTGCCGGAGCTGGCCGACGACCCGCGCTTCCGGGACAACCGCGACCGTCTCGCCCATCCGCAGGCGCTGCGCGAGGCGCTTGGTGAGGCGCTTGCCGACGCCGACGGGTTCGCGCTGTGCGAGCGCCTGCTGAAGGCGGGCCTCGTGGCCGGCCCCGTGATGGACACCCGCGAAGTGATGTCTCACCCCCACACCGCGGAGCGCGAGATGGCGGTCGAGCTCGATTGGTACCGCGGCAGCGGCACCCCCATCAAGATGTCGCGCACGCCGGGCGAGATACGCCGCACGCCGCCTGCCTTCGCCGCGCACGCGCGCGAGATTCTCGCCGAGCACGGCTACTGCGAAGAGGAGATCGCGTCGCTGGTGCGTGACGGCATCGTGCCGGACGCGCGCCGCGTCTGAGACCCCGGCCCTTTTGCGATGATCGGCCTGCTCACCCAGGGCGAGTTCCTGCTCTTCGCCATCATCCTCGCGGCGATCGTGGCCTCCCTCTCCTTCCACGAGTTCGGACACGCGGCGAGCGCCAAGCTGCTCGGCGACGATACCGCCGAGCGTCACGGGCGCTTGACCCTCAACCCTCTCGCCCACATCGATCCGCTGGGGCTGCTGATGGTGGTCGCAGTCGGGTTCGGCTACGCCAAGCCGGTACCGGTCAGCCCCGCGCGCCTGCGTCACGCGTGGGCCGAGGCCGCGGTCGCCTTCGCCGGCCCCTTCGCGAACCTGATCCTGGCGGCGCTGTGCATCAACATCCTCGTCTTCGGCGTGACGAACGACGTCGCGTGGTTCGAAGAGCCCGCCGTGAGAGTGTTCTTCCTTTATCTCGCGCGCATCAATCTTCTGCTGATGCTCTTCAACCTGATTCCCATTGGCCCTCTCGACGGGCACTACATCATGCAATGGCTGCTGCCTCCCGGACTCGCGGCGCGCTACCGGGTGCTCAATCTGCGATGGGGAAGCTGGGCGCTCCTGGGACTCATCGTGCTCGCGGTCGCGGGCCTTCCGGTGTTTGGCTTCCTCATCGGACTGAGCGACCGCCTCCTGCCCTTCCTCACCGTGGTGTAGGGTCGGTCCATCGATTATTCGTTCCACCGGTTCCAGGACGATGGGTGACACCGACATGGGACTCGCAGGCAAGGCGGTGCTGATAACGGGCGCGACCTCGGGTATCGGCGCGCAGTGCGCCCGTGCCTTCGCCCAGCAGGGCGCGAAGCTGATGCTTACCGGCCGCAACGCCGAGCGCGGCGAAGCGCTGGCGGCGCAACTCGCCGGGTGTGATGCCCGTTTCGTGCGCAGCGAGCTCGGCGCCTCCGCCGCCGCGGACGCGCTGGTCGCGGCGTGTGAGGAGGAGCACGGAGGCCTCGATGTGCTCGTGAACAGCGCCGGCGTCATCCACCACCGCAACGCGCCGCAGACGAGCGACCATGAATGGCAAGAGACCATTGCCGTGAACTTGAGCGCCGTGTTCTACCTGAGCCGGGCCGCGGTGCGCGTGATGGCGCCGGCCGGCGGCGGGGTCATCGTCAACGTCGCTTCGACCTGGGGCATCGTGGCGGCGGAGGGGGTGGCGGCCTACTGTGCTTCGAAGGGCGCGGTCATCGCGCTCACCCGCGCGATGGCGGTCGATCACGCACGGGACGGGGTCCGCGTAAATGCGGTGTGTCCCGGTGCGGTGGACACCCCGATGCTCGTGAACGAAGCACGACAACTGGGCATGGATCCGGATGAGGGGCGGCGCCTCTGGGCGGTGGACGCGCCAAACCGGCGACTCGCGAGCGCCGAAGAGATCGCGGATGCGGTGGTGTTCCTCGCGTCGGAACGGGCGCGGCACATCCACGGCGTCGCCCTGCCGGTGGACGGAGGCGCCACCGCGCTCTGACCGGCGCCGCTTAGGTCTTGCCCGCAAATTTCACCGATTTCCTACTGCGGACGCCAATATGCTCGTGTTAGCGGGCCGTACTCCGTCGCGCCGCTTTGACGTAGTGTCGGCTACGCCTTCAGCGTCTTTCAGTCCGTGCGCCCCACTATCACGGCATCTTGACGCCCTCGCTACGAAAATCGGTGAAACTTGCGGGCCTGCCGAGCGCGCTCCCGGCATCCTCTCTCGCGAGGATTGCTTTCGATGCCGCGCCAAGCACAAGATCGCCGCGCTACCCCGCCGCCACCATGAGCGGGGGGAGCCCCGCGGGCAGGGCCGGCGACGGCGCGGCGGCGCCCAGGCGAACGCCGACCGAGCCGGAAGAACACGGAAGCAGACCCCATGATGAGAAGCTTCGACTACATCGTCATCGGCGCCGGCTCCGCCGGCTGCGTGATCGCCTCGCGCCTGAGTGAAGCGGCGGGGACCCGCGTGCTGGTGCTCGAAGCGGGCAGCGCCAAGCGCCCGCTCATGTCGCGCGTTCCCGCCGCCCTGGACTACGCGCTGCACGACGACCGTTACAACTGGTACTACCACACGGATCCGGAGCCCTACATGGACGGGCGCCGGGTGTACTGCCCCCGCGGCAAGGCGCTGGGCGGCTCCTCGGCCATCAACGGCATGATGTTCATCCGTGGCCATCCCCTCGACTTCGACGGCTGGGCCGGCAACGACCTGCCCGAGTGGTCCTACGCGCACTGCCTGCCGTACTTCAAGAAGTACGAGGACTACGATCGGGGCGCCGACGACTATCGCGGAACGGGCGGTCCCCTGCACGTCACCACCGCCACGCCGGAGCGGGCGCTCGACCGGGCCTTCCTGGAAGCCGCGTTGCAGGCCGGTTATCCGTACAGCGAGGACAACAACGGCTACCAGCAGGAGGGCTTCGGGGTCACGGACCGGACCATCTACCGAGGCGAGCGATGGAGCACCGCGAGCGCCTACCTCCGGCCCGCCATGCAGCGCGACAACGTCATCGTCAAGACCGGCGCGCTCACTCACCGCATCCTCTTCGACGGCCGGCGCGCGGTCGGGGTCGAGTACTCCCGGGGCGGGGCGACCCACGAGGTCCACGCGGCGCGGGAAGTCGTGGTATGCGGCGGCGCCATCAACTCGCCACAGCTCCTGCTCCTTTCGGGGATCGGCGATGCCGCGCATCTCGGCGAACACGACATTCCGGTGGTGGCGCATCTCCCGGGAGTGGGCCGCAATCTCCAGGACCACCTCGACCTGCGGGTGCAGGTCAAGTGCCGGCAGCCGGTGAGCTTGTACCCGTCCACGAAGGGACTCGGACGCCTCGCCGCGGGAGTGCGGTGGATGCTGACCAGACGCGGGGTGGCGTCGAGCAATCTCTTCGAGGTGGCCGGATACATCCGCACCAACGACCAGGTGCCCTACCCCAACCTCCAGTCCGGATTCCTCGCCGCCGCCGCGCATTACGACGGCAGCAAGACCTACCCGGGCCACGGCTACCAGGCCCACCTGGGCCTCATGCGCCCCACGAGCCGGGGCCGGGTGCGGCTCGCGTCCGCGGACCCGCGCCGCCCGCCCTCGATTCTGTTCAACTACCTCGAGACCGAATCGGACCGGCAGGAGGTCATCGACGGCGTGCGCCTTACTCGGGAGATCCTCGCCCAGAAGGCATTCGAGCCCTACGACGACGGCGAGATAAGTCCCGGCGCGGACGTGCGGAGCGACGCGGAGGTGCTCGCCTGGGCCCGCGCCACCGGCGATACCGAGTACCACCCCACCAGCACCTGCACCATGGGCACCGGCGACGACGCGGTGGTCGACGGCGCGTTGCGGGTTCACGGGGTGGAGGGGCTGCGGGTCGCCGACGCCTCCATCATGCCGAAGGTGGTCACCGCCAACACCAATTCCACGACCATCATGATCGGTGAGAAGGCGGCCGACATCATCGCCGGAAAGCCGCCGCTCGAGCCGCTCTACGTGTCGAGATACGAGCCGAAGCGCCGCACGCGATGAAGAAACACACTCTCGAATCGGCCGAAGAGCGCGTGAATACGCACGCCTTTCGGCTCTTCGATTCCTCGATTCCGGTTGCGAGGCCCGAGGAAGGGGACGCATGCGCCCCCCGCCGCCCGACTTCCCCGACCCTCGCGGTGGGGGCGCGCGGATGTCGGCAGGGGCAAGAGCGTTCGCGAGTCGGGGCGTGCGGGCATGCTTCGATGCCACATTCGCGCGTTGCGACTCGCGTTCGACTCCGCCCGTGGCGCCGGATGCGCGCCCGCGGCGACAACTCGAGAAGCCGGACGGCCGGCCAAAGACGCGACACCGATAACCAGGCGCAGGTCACGGGAGCCCGGTCATGAACAAGACGATGGCACGCAACCGCACCCTCGAGGACGCGGTCGCCGACGTGGAGAACCGCTACGTCGCCGCGAATCCGAAGAGCCAGGCGCGCTACGAACGCGCACTTGCATCGATGCCGGGCGCGAACACGCGCACCGTGCTCCACTACGATCCCTTCCCGGTCACTCTGGTCAGGGGCGAAGGGGCGCTGGTAAGCGATCTCGACGGCCACACCTATCGCGACTTCCTGGGCGAGTACACCGCCGGGCTCTACGGCCACTCGGAGGATGCGATCATCTCCGCCCTGCACGAAGTGCTGGACGGCGGTCTCGTGCTCGGGGGGCCGAACCCCTGTGAATCACGCCTTGCCGAGCTCATGTGCGCCCGCTTCCCCGCCGTGGAGCAGGTCCGCTTCTGCAACTCGGGCACCGAAGCCAACATGATGTGCGTGTCGCTCGCCCGGGCGAGCACCGGACGGCGACTGATCCTCGGCTTCCACGGCGGCTACCACGGAGGACTGCTCGCATTTCCCGGCCACGGGACCTCGCCGATGAACGCCTCGCACGAGGTGGTCCTCGTCGACTACAACGATCCCGATGCCGTTCGGCGCGCCTTCGCCGAGCATGGCCCGGATCTCGCGGCGGCGATTCTCGAACCGATGATGGGCGGCGGAGGCTGCATTCCCGCCGAACCCGAATTCCTCGCCGTGCTCCGGGACGAAACCGAGAAGCGTGGCGCGCTGCTCATATTCGACGAAGTGATGACTTCACGCCTGGCGCCCGGCGGCATGCAGGAGCGCACCGGCGTCATCCCCGACCTTGCCGCCTTCGGCAAGTACCTCGGCGGCGGGATGAGCTTCGGAGCTTTCGGGGGGCGCCGCGACCTGATGGCCCGCCTCGACCCCCGAGACCCGCGCTCCTTCACCCATTCCGGCACCTTCAACAACAACGTGCTGACGATGGCGGCGGGGCTCGCCGGCCTCGAGAAGGTGCTCACTGCCGAGGCCACCATCCGCCTGAACGAGTCCGGCGACCGCCTGCGCGCGCGCCTGCAGGATGCGGCCGAGCGTCGCGGGGTCGCGATGCGCGCGATGGGGCTGGGGTCCATGATCTGCTTGCACTTCCAGACCGGCGAGATCCGCCGACCCGCCGACACGGAGGCGACCCCGCCCGCGGCGCGCAAGCTCTTTCAGCTCGAGATGAACCTGGCGGGCTTCTACCTCTCGCGGCGTGGCTTCATGAGCCTCTCCCTGCCGCTCACCAACGAGGACCACGACGCTCTCGTGGCGGGCTTTACGGACTTCCTCGAAGAGCACGCCCCGGTGCTGCCCGCCATGTAGCCACGACCGGCAAGCCCGGATTATTCACCGATTTTCGTAGCGAGGGCGTCAAGATGCCGTGATAGTGGGTCGCACGGACCGAAAGACGCTGAAGTCGTAGCCGACACTACGTCGAAGCGGCTTGAGGGAGTACGGCCCGCTAACACGAGCATATTGGCGTCCGCAGTAGGAAATCGGTGAATCTTCCGGGCCAGGGTCTCTTACTTCAGGGTCTTCGCGACGAAGCGCTCGATCGCGCCCACCGTCTCCGGGGAAGTCCACAGTCGCGCCAGGTCCGCGCCCGCGGCGGCGTCGTTCGCCCGGATGCGCTCCCGGACCGGGCCGCGCACCTGCCGCTTGGTAACCGCAAAGACTTCGGGCCGCACGCTCGCGAGCCTGCCCGCGACCTCCAGGGCCTCGGCCTCCAGGCTCTCCGGCGGAACCAGGGCATCGACGAGCCCCGCTTCGAGCGCGGCGGCGGGCCGGAGACTCCGTCCGCCCCCGACGATCTTCTGCAAGTGCGAGGGAGAGCAGGCGAAGCGCAGGATTTCGAGCGCGGCGGCGGGAAAGGGCACCCCGACGTAGAGCTCGGGCACCCCCATGGCCGCCCGCTCGTCGTGCGTCATGAGGCGCTGGTCGCCGCAGCAGGCGAGGATGCATCCACCCGCGATCGCGTGACCGTTCACCGCGGTCACCACCGGCTTGGGGTGGAAGAAGACCGATTCGAAGCAGCGCACCAGGGCGGGAAGAAAGTCCCGCAGGTAGTCCACCCCTCCGGCCACGACGCGCTTGAGATCGACCCCGCCGGAGAAGAAGCGGCCGTGCCCGGTGATCACCAGCGCCCGGGTCGCGAGTCCCTCGATCTCCGCCATGCGCTCGACGAGCGCGGTGCAGAGCTCGATGTCCTGCGCGTTCGCCGTGCCGTGCTCCATGCGCAGCACGCTGATGCCGTCGTGCGTTTCCAGTCTCAACATCGCTCAACCCTCTCGCTTCACCGGTCGCAGCGGCGCGGCGGCGCGCGCCTGGGCCTCACGCGCGCCGGACTCCGCTTCGCCGCCCACCGGCGGAAAATCAGAATCCCACCTGGTCCCCGCCCTTGAGCGCAAGCATCGCGCGGGCTTCGTCCGCGCTCGCGACCTCCATCGACAGATTCTCGATGATGGAGCGCACGATGGAGACCTGCTCGGCGTTCGAAGTGGCGAGCCGTCCCTTGCCCGCATAGAGACTGTCCTCGAGTCCGACCCGGATATTGCCGCCCATCATCGCCGCCATGCTCACAAAGCTGAGCTGGTGCCGCCCCCCCGCGAGCACGCTCCACTGGTAATCGCCGCCGAAGAGCCGGTCCGCAATGCGCTTCATGTGCATGAGGTTCTCGTGATCGGCGCCGATTCCGCCCAGGATGCCGAAGATGGTCTGCACGAAGAGGGGCGGACGCACGAGTCCGCGGTCGAGGAAGTGCGCGAGGTTGTAGAGGTGTCCCACGTCGTAGCACTCGAACTCGAAGCGCGTGCCGCAGCCTTCGCCCAGCTCCTTCAGGACGTACTCGATGTCCTTGAAGGTATTGCGGAAGATGAAGTCGCGACTGTTCTCGAGGTGGACGCGCTCCCACTCGTACTTGAATTCCCGGTAGCGGTCGAGCATCGGGTAGAGACCGAAGTTCATCGAGCCCATGTTGAGCGAGCACATCTCCGGCCGGGCGCGCAGCGCACCCTCCAGGCGTTCGGCCAGACTCATGCCGTGACCGCCGCCGGTGGTGACGTTTACGACCGCGTCGGTCGACTGCTTGATGCGCGGCAGGAACTGCATGAACACGTCCGCGGACGGGGTGGGCCGCCCGTCCTCGGGGTCGCGGGCATGCAGATGAATGATCGACGCGCCCGCCTCCCAGGCGCGAATCGAGTCTTCCGCGATCTCGTTCGGCGTAAGCGGCAGATGTGGCGACATGGTGGGGGTGTGGATGGAGCCGGTGACGGCGCAGGTGATGATGACCTTGTCTCGGCGGGCGACCATGGCTTTGTTGCGTCTCCTCGCAGCGTTGTTCGGTAGCGGGACAGCTTTCGCTATTCGGGCGTGATTTTCCAGTGCGCCCGCCCCTGGCGATATCCGCGCGCGCGAAGCTGCCGTGAATCCGTGAATCAATGCGGCGCGGGCGTGGCGGCCTGGCGCCGCTACCCCTGCCCGGAAAGCTGTGCGAAGCTGCCGCGGGGCGCGACGGGACCGCCCGGAAGCGGAGTACCCATCCATGGACAACCATCGCCACGGCGGGCAGATCCTCGTCGACCAGCTCGCCATCCAGGGCTGCGACACCGTCTTCTGCGTGCCGGGCGAGAGCTACCTCGCGGCCCTGGACGGCCTCTTCGGTCATCCGTCGATTCGCACCATCGTGAGTCGGCACGAGGGGGCGGCGGCGATGATGGCCGAAGCCCACGGCAAGCTGACCGGACGCCCCGGAGTGTGCTTCGTCACCCGGGCTCCGGGCGCCGCCAACGCCTGCGCCGGTCTGCACGTCGCACACCAGGACTCGACGCCGATGATCCTCTTCATCGGTCAGGTCGGGCGCGAAGCGCTCGACCGCGAGACCTTCCAGGAGGTCGATTATCGGCGCTTTCTCACGCCGCTCACGAAGTGGGTGGCCCAGATCGACCGGACCGAGCGCATCCCGGAGTACCTGAGTCACGCCTGGCACGTCGCGAAGGCGGGCCGGCCCGGACCGGTGGCCCTCGCGCTCCCCGAGGACATGCTCTCAGCGAGGGTCGCGGTCGAGGACGGCCGTCCCGCGGCGGAAGTCTCGCCCCGGGCGACGGCCGAGGACATGCGCCGCATCGCGCGGATGCTGAGCCAGGCCCGGCGGCCGTTGATCGTGGTGGGCGGACCGGGCTGGAGCCCGCGGACGGCAGAGCAGGTTGCCGCCTTCGCGGACCGACTCGCCCTGCCGGTCGCGGCGGCGTTGCGTCGTCAGGACTACGTCGACAACCGCCGCGCCTGCTACGTGGGCGACCTCGGCCTCGGCATCAACCCCGCGCTTGCGCAACGGGTGCGGGACTGCGACCTGCTGCTCGTCCTCGGGTCCCGCCTGAGCGGGTTCACCACGGGAGGCTACCGCCTCGTCGAAGTACCCAACCCGCGCCAGCGCCTCATACACGTCCATGCGAGCAGCGAGGAGCCGGGACGCTTGTACCGCCCCGACCTCGCGGTCAACGCTTCGATCGCTTCGCTCGCGGCGCGCCTCGTCGAAGTCGACGGCATCGACCCCACGCCCTGGCGCGGCTGGTCGCAAGACGCGCGCACCGACTACGAGCGCTGGACGCAGCCGGCCAAGACGCCGGGCGCGGTGAAGCTCGAGTCCGTGATCTGCCACCTTCGCGAGGTGACGCCGGAAGACGCCATCATCACGAACGGCGCGGGAAACTACAGTGCCTTCGTCCAGCGCTACTACCGCTACCGCACCTACCCCTCCCAGCTCGCGCCGACCAGCGGCTCGATGGGATACGGCCTTCCCGGCGCCATCGCGGCAAAGCTCGCCCATCCGCAGCGCCCCGTGGTGTGTTTCGCGGGAGACGGCTGCTTTCAGATGACCGGCCAGGAGCTCGCCACCGCCGTGCAGTACGGGCTCGCGATCATCGTCATCGTTGCCAACAACTCACTCTACGGCAGTATCCGCATGCATCAGCAAGTGCATTACCCCGGCCGCGTCATCGCCACGGAGCTACGTAACCCGGACTTCGCCGCGCTCGCCCGCAGCTACGGCGCGCACGCGGAGACGGTGACGAGAACACAGGACTTCCCGGCCGCCTTCGAGCGGGCGACGGGCGCCGGGCGGGCGGCGCTGATCGAGCTTCGCACCGACCCCGAGGCGATCACCCCGACCAAGGCGTTGAGCGCTCTCGGCCACCGCCGCGCCGAGTAGATTTGTCATTCAACTCGGCGAGGGGCTCGTCGCCGTGTGGCGTGCTCGATTCCCGACGCGTGCACGGTAGTGATGACATGGACCCGGGGGTACGCCGCTTCGCACGCCAAGATGCCGGAACGGTGGGGCGCACGGACTAACCCGCATTCGTCACCGATTCTCCAAGACGAGGCGCATTCTGGCTGAAGGAGGCTGATTATGGCGATGGAGTGGGGTGATCAGCGCCGATTGACATAATCGGTGCGTGTTTGGTGGTTGTTGAGAGCGACTTATCGGACTTTTGTGGGTCAAACAGGCGTTGGATACACGAAGCGAGCGAGCGGTGGCCTCGGCGGCGCGCCGATCAGGGGTCTCTGAGTCAGGTAGTGGTACGGAAGACTATCCAGGCGGATGCCACAAGGGCGCTTTGTGCAAGTTCACCAGCACCTGGGTAAAGGTCTTGGCGTAGGGATAGGCCTGGGAGAACGACAGCCACACCCGCCGGGCGGTGATTTTGACCCGGGCGGCGACCTTGAGCAGTTTCAGTCGCAGCGTGGCGCACTGGGCGCGGGCGAACTCAGTGCCCGGTGTTCCGAGTCTTCGTAGCGCGTGCATGAGCACGTAGGCGAATGAGGAGAAGTACAGCCGCAACTGATTCGCGCGCATGGTGTGGGCGCTGGTGCGGTCGGCAAAGAGGTCGAGCTGCTGCTCCTTGATGCGGTTTTCCATCTCGCCGCGCGCGCAGTACAACTGTTCGTACAAGCGCTTGGCCGCGGCCTTGCGCGGGGAGAGGCTGGTGACCACGAAGCGCGGATTCTCCCCCTTGGACAGATACTCCGCCTTGCCCACCACTCGACGGCTGCGACTCCATGACTTGCGAGTGCGGTAGGTGAAGTCGCCGAAGCGCCGGGCCGGCTTACCAGTACGCCCATGTGCCGCGCGCGCCTGGTGCATCGCAGCGCCCAGGGCGCGCGTCAGACGGCGATTGCGCGCCAATCCCAGCACGTAGTCCACCCTATGGTCCTCGCACCACTTCATGATGGGCTCGCGACAAAAGCCCGAATCGCCTCGGATATGGATGCGTGTCCTGGGCCAGTGGCGGCGAATCTGACCGACAATGCGGGCGAGCTCCTCAATGCTGCCGGCCGAGGCATCCTGGTTGGACTCGCGCAGCCGCGCGCACAACAGGTGCTCGCCACAGAAGATGTACAGCGGCAGATAGCAGTAGCAACCGTAGTAGCCGTGAAAGAACCGCCCTTCCTGGCTCCCGTGCAACGGGTCGTCGGTCGCATCCAGGTCCAGCCACAGCTCACGCGGCGCCTGTGATTGCGACTCCACAAAAAGCTCCACCAACAGTTCATCGAACCCCTCACCACGCGCCACGATGCGCTTGTAACGGTCGTGCGCCGCCTGCTCAGGTGCGCCCAGCTCCATGCGGTTCATCGTGCTCGCACTGGCCAATGCACAGCCTCGGTCACGCTCGCGTACCCGACCCGCGCCTGTCACATCGCGCTTGCCTACCAGCACCGACAGCACCGCATCTGCGCGCAGCTCCCCATGGTCGTTGAGGTCTTCGTATCCCAATGCAATGCCATAAACCCGCTGCGACACCAGCTCATCCACGTTATGTTCCACGCTCGCAGGGTTGCGGTAATCGACCATACACTCCGACACCCGCGACATCAGACCGATACGCTTGTCCACCTCGCGTAGCAGTACCCCTCCGGCATCGCTGCTGATGTGACCGCCGTCGAATCGTCCGGTGACACATCGCCGTCCCAGCGCGTGAAACTCAAGCTGCTTGCCATTACACTGTGTCTTCAAGGCTGCTTCCTCGTCGTCTGGCTTAACTTGTTGATCCCACAACCGTTATGCCATGAGGAGCAGCCTTTTTCCATCCCCCCGGTGAGTTTTTCGGGCTAACCCGGATGCTTCACCGATTTCCTACCGCGGAAGCCAGTTGAGAAATCGGCGAAATCCGCTCGTCAAGCGGGAGTGGATTCCATACCCCCGTCCGGCGGGTCGCGCGTGATGCTGACCACCGTGCGCTACCGCGACGCGCCGGCCGCGATTCTCACACCCTCTCCAGACGCCAGAGGGTCACCGCCTCGGGACGGCGCAGGAAGAGGCCGCCCCCGATGGGGAGGAAGTCGCGGCGGAGCTGGCGGCGGTACCAGCGCGTGCTGCGCAGACAGACCTCGTCGTCGGTCCGGGCGCGATCGCAGTTCTCCTCCCAGTCCTCGCGCGTGAGCGCGCCGAAGTAGAGCGCGCCCCGGCACAGCACCGCGAGGTTGTCGATGGCGGCCTTCGCATCCGCGTGCCCCAGGTACTGGACAACGTCGTTGCAGATAACGAGGTCGAAGGGTTCTTCCGCCCGGTAGTCGAGGACCGAGCCCCGGGTCCATCCGTGCTCCCGGCAGATGTAGTCGCTCACCTCGACGCCGGTGCACTGCGCCATCGGATACGCGGTCTGCACCCCGACCAAGGTGCGGCCGAGGCCGCAACCGATGTCGAGGACGCGCGCTACGGCAAGTCCGATGTGCGCGAGATAGCTCGTGATGAAGGCGGCGCGCCGCAGTGCGTCCTCGGGCGTCTCGGCCCGGGTGCGGGCGCTGCCATAGAAGCGCTCGTAGTAGGCCTCGTCGAAGTCCCGGCGCACTGCCCTGGTATTCATGCTTCCCCGGCTCCTGCACGCGCGGAAACGCACACACCCGCAGGCAGTCGCTCCACGCCCGGCGGTGCGCCCTCGCGCGCCTCGACCTCGGCGCGAAGCGCCGCGTCGCCCGGTATGCAGAAACAGGTCCCGCGCGCCGGGTGAGGCGGGCGGGACCTTCCGATCAGCCCGACCAGAGTCCCTCCCGGCGCAGATCGTCCATGGTCTGGACGATGCTCTCGCGCAGCACGCCGACCAGCTCGTCCACCTGGCGCTTCGTCATGGTGAGCGGCGGGGACAGCACGTTCAGATGGGCGATGGGGCGCACGATGACGCCGCGCTTCTGGGCGTGCGCGGCGATGCGGTTGCCCACCGCCGCCTCGTCCGGAAGCAGCGCCCTGGTCTCGCGGTCGGCGACGTTCTCCACGCACATCATGAAGCGCTTGCCGCGCACGTCTCCGACGATCGGCAGATCCCGAAGCGTGGCGAGCTGTTCTTCCAGGTACGGGCCGACTTCGAGCACATGGCCGCAGATGTCGTCGCGCTCCATGATCTCGATGTTCTTGAGCCCCGCCGCACAGCACACCGGGTGACCCGAGTAGGTGAACCCGTGAGTGAAGAGCGCGCCTTCGGACTGCGGCACGCTGATCACGTCGTAGATGGCATCGGAAAGAATGGTCGCCGAAAGCGGCAGGTACCCGGAGCTCAGGCCCTTGGCGCAGGTGATGATGTCGGGGACGAAGTCGAAAACGGGCTCGGAGGCGAAGAAGTGCCCGAGGCGTCCGAAGCCGGTCACCACCTCGTCGGAGATGTAGAGCACCTCGTACTTGTCGCACACCTCTCTGGTTCGCCGGTGATAGCCCGGCGGCGGCACGACGACTCCCCCCGCACCCATGATGGGCTCGGCGATGAAGGCGGCGACGTTCTCCGGACCGAGATCGAGGATAGCGTTCTCGAGATCCGCCACCTTCTCGTCGCAGAAAGCCTCCACCGACATGCCTTCGGGGCGGCGGTAGGGATTGGGGTTGGGGATGTGCCGGACGAGGTCCGGCGCGAGGTCGAAGCCCTGATGGTCGAAGGCGACTCCCGTCATTGACATCGAGAGATAGGTACTGCCGTGGTAGCCGTCGGTGCGCGCGATGATCTTCTTCTTGTTCTTCTTGCCGAGGCGGTTGAAGTAGAAGTGAATGATCCGTATTGCCGTGTCGTTCGACATCGATCCGCCGGTGCCGAAGAACACGTGATTGAGCGGGCCCGGCGCGAGCTCGGCGAGCTTGGCGGCGAGCTCGGCCGCGGGCGGTGTGGTGATGTGCCCGAAGCTCGAGTAGTAGGTCATGCGCCGCGCCTGTTCCGCGATCGCCTGCGCCATCTCTTCGTTGCCGTAGCCGATGTTGACGCACCACAGACCCCCGATTCCGTCGAGATAGCGGGCACCGTCGGAGTCGTAGACGTAGCAGCCCTCCGACTCCGCCACCACCAGCGAACCCTCCTCCTTGAAAGTCGCGAAGTCCGTCCACGGGTGCACGTTGTGGTCGCGGTCCTTGCGCCAGATCTCCTGGGTGTCGTACCTCAAGTTCCGCATTGTTGCCGCCATGTCGCGCTCCTTCTCCTCAAGTGCTGCCGCAGGCGAATATACCACCTGCCCCGAGCTCCAAGGCGCGACGCGCAACTCGGATCCACCGGAGTCGGACAACGTCCGAACGCGGAAAGCGCGCGGGCGCGAGCCGGGCTCGGCTACAATGGACCGATGCCCGTCACCGCCGGAAGCGAGGCGCCCGTGGGTACGAGTTCAAGCGCCGAGAAGCTCCGTATCGAGCCCCTGTCGGGCGCCCTTGGCGCGGAGATCCGCGGCATCGACCTCGCGGCGCCGCTCTGCGAATCGCGCATTGCGGCGATCCGCCGGGCGTTGCTCGATTACCTGGTGATCTTCTTTCCCGACCAGTGCCTGAGCCCGGATCGGCAGCGCGACCTCGCCGCCCTCTTCGGGGAGGTCGACGAGGAGCCCTTCGTCTACCCGCTGCGCATGCCCGCGCTCGAGGGCCATCCCGAGGTCTACCAGATCGTCAAGGAGCCGCGCGACCGGGCCCTCAACCTCGGAGGATTCTGGCACGCTGACGTGACCTACCGGGAACGCCCCAACCTCGGCAGCGTGGTGTACATCAAGGAAGCTCCCACTCACGGCGGCGACACCCTGTTCTCGAACCAGTACCTTGCCTACGAGAGTCTGTCGGCGGGCATGAAGGAGATGCTCGCGGACCTGCGCGCGGTCCACACCTCGGCCATGCCCTACGGGGGCGAGACGGCACGCTTTCCCGCGCTCGCCCGCAAGCACGCCCCGCGTCCCGAAGACCGCACCTTCAACGCGAGTACCCACGCTCGTGCCGCCACCGAGATCGTGGAGCACGAGCACCCGGTAGTGCGTCGCCACCCGGAGACGGGGCGCCGCTCCCTCTACGTCAACCGCGCCTTCACCTCCCACTTCCGCGGCATGAGCCACGAGGAGAGCCGGCCGCTGCTCGAGTTCCTGTGGCGTCACGGGGAGCGGCTCGAGTTCACCTGCCGCTACCGCTGGCGGCGCCACTGCCTCGGCATCTGGGACAACCGCTGCACGCTGCACTTCGCGCTCAACGACTACTATGGGCAGCGGCGCGTGATGCACCGCATCTCGATTCACGAAGCCTCCCGCCCGAGCCAGTCCGTGTCGTGACATCGAAGGCACATACCGGGGAGTACGCGGAGATCCGGCCGGTCATCGCCGCCGCCTCAACCGTCGTTGCGAACAGACTGTTGAACAAGTGGTGACGCACCTACCCGCCGGAGCCCGTGAGGCGGTCCTGTCTTGCCGGACAGTCCGAGGGCGCAATCAAGGCGTGCTGCGCTTGAGTGAAACGCCCTCGACGCATGAATCCGCCGCCTGGGCTTGGGAAGCTGCCCCGCGCGGGCCGGCGATCGCATGATTCGCTCCCGGTGCGTTGAAGGGTGACGAGGAGAGACAAAGGCATGGATTCCGACGCCCTGCATGAGGACGCCATCGTCATCGATGGACTGATCATCTCGAAATGGAGCCGGTCCGTGTTCGAGGACATGCGGGCGGGCGGCCTGAGCGCCGCGAACTGCACCTGCTCGGTCTGGGAGGGGTTTCGCGCGACGATGGAGAACATCGCGCAGTGGCAGCGGTGGTTCCGCGAGCACGACGACCTCCTGATTCCCGTGCACCGCACCGAGGACATCCGGCGTGCGAAGGCCGAGGCGCGCACCGGGGTCATCCTGGGCTGGCAGAACACCTCCGCGCTCGAGGATAGGGCCGAGTTCGTCGAGATCTTCCGCGACCTCGGCGTACGCGTGATGCAGCTCACGTACAACACCCAAAACCTCGTGGGCAGCGGGTGCTGGGAGTCGCACGACGGGGGACTCTCGGACTTCGGGCGCGACGTGATCGACGAGATGAACCGATGCGGGGTGGTCGTGGACCTTTCCCATGTCGGCCCGCGGACGAGCGCGGACGCGGTGCGCCACTCCTCGAAGCCAGTCACCTACACCCACTGCTGCCCCACCGGAATCATGGAGCACCCGCGAAACAAGTCGGACGACGAGCTGCGGGCGGTGGCGGAGCGCGGCGGCCTGATAGGCGTCGCGACCTATCCCCCCTTCCTCCCCTGGGGTGACGCCACGACGGTGGATCAGTGCGTGGAGGTGATCGAGTACGTGATCGACGTGGTCGGCGAGGAAGCGGTGGGGGTGGGTACGGACTTCACCCAGGATCAGGATCTCGCCTTCTTCGAGTGGCTGCGCCGCGACAAGGGTCACGGTCGGCGCCTCGTGCCGGAAGCGCCACGGGTGCCACGGCTCCCCGATGGTCTGGCCAGGATCGCGGAGTTCCCCAACCTCTGCGCGGCGATGCTGCGGCGCGGCTGGAAGGAGCCCCGGATCCGAAAGGTGCTCGGCGAGAACTGGCTGCGCTTCCTCCACGACGCGTGGAACGAGTAAGCCGCGACGCCGCCGGGGCAGGGCGCCTCAGGTCGGCATCGCCGACCTGAGGCGCTGCGTCAGAAGTTCAGTCGCAAGGCCATTCCGATGCGGGTGTCGGGCTCCCCGCCGGCACGGTGGCCGGCCGTCAGGGCGGCTTCGATGCCGTTGCGAGCGAAGCCGATACCCGTGCGGTAGTGCTGCGAGTCAGACTCGCCGCTCAACGCCAAGTCCGCAAACGGCGTCAGCACCCCGCCCGCCGCCGCGAAGCCGTAGCCGGCGCGCGCAGTGAGTGACAGGCGCTGCGGCTCCGCGTAGCGCTCGTTTTCGAACACCCGTTCGCCTGCCAGGGCCCCGTTTCGCTGCGGCCCCCATGCGGGGCCGAGTGCGAGCGACAGGCCGCGACCGTCGGCGCCCGGGGCCAGCCGTGCTTCCAGGCTCGCGCCCCATTCCCGCATGCCGCCTTCGGAGTGCAGCGCCAGCCAGTGGCCGGACCCATCGACGCTGAAGCGTCCGTCGGGAGACGCCAACCGCGCGCCCCCGCGGAACTCCACGCCGAGCCCGGTCACACTGTCGCCGCCATCCCTGCGAAGCGCGAACGCGAAGCGCGGCTGTAGCAGCCAATCCGACTCGGCGGACAGCGCAAGGCCGTCATGCACGGCTTCCGCGCCGGCGCGCAGACGCCAGCTCGTGGCCGTCAAAGCGCCGATCGATGTCGATGATGGGCCCTCCGTCTCGATCTCCGAAAGGCTCAACCCGCCGACCGCCGACCAGGAGAGGCCACCCTGCTGCGCCACCGGTATTCGCCCGCTGAACGAACCCGCCACCAGGGAGAGGTCCGCCTTCTCCACGGTGCCGTTGGTTGTCCGATGCTCCGCCTCGCCCGAACCCCGGCCCAGAACCGCGCGCACGGCGGCGCCATTGCCGGTCGCCACCTGCACATAGGGCCACACCGTCGTCAGCGAGGTCTCCAGACTCCCCCCGGACCGGTCCAGACTGTAATCCGCTTCGCTCTCCCCCCGCGAGAGCGCCAGACCAGCCATCAACCGCCGGTCCAGGCGCGCATCCATGCCCAGCCAGCCCGACCATTGCTCGCCGTCCCAGCTGCCGCCGTCCTTGCGGCCCTCGAACGCCCGCCAGTCGCCCCGGCCCCACATCGTCCAGCCGGGGCCGCCCGACTCCCCGCCCCACGCCGCCAGCGGCAGGGCGAAGGCGCTGTCGCGCAACAGGGACAACCCGTCCACGGAATGTTCCACCAGCGCCCGCCGATCGCTCCAGTCGTCTGGCCGGTTCCACCGCTCATCATCGGCGGCCAGCGCCGCGCCGCCGACCCGATGACCGGCCAGCGACAGCTCCGACCCGCCCGGCGCCGCATCGAAACGCTGCCCGATGACGTCGACTGCGCCGGCGAGCGTCGCCTGCGCCGTCGCCGCCAGTATGTGCGTCAGCGCCCGCCGCTCCGCTTCCGCTGTCGTCACCTCAATGGTGAACGTCAGGGTGGCCGTATCCGCCTCCGACCGGTTGGAGTCCGCGTCCATCGCCTGCCAACTGTAGGCCAGGGCCGGCTGCAGCGCCGTCGGCGCGCCAGAGATCTGCCGCGTCGAGATGTCAAGGCTCACCCCGTCCGGCAGTTCGGGCGTCAGCGTGTAGGTCAGCGCGCCATTGCCGCCGCTCGCCGCCGGTAATTGCAACATGTCGATCATCCGATCCAGCGCGTAACTCTGGTCGGCAACGGCCGCGTTGCCGAAACTCGGCGCCGTATCCGCCACCACCGCGATGGTGAAGGTCAGCGTCGCTTCGTCATTGTCCTGGTCCGCCACCCGGTATGTATAGGACGCCGCCGACTGCAGCGTCGTCGGCGCGCCAGAGATCTGCCGCGTGGAGGCGTCGAAACTCAGCCCGGCGGGAAGCTCGGGCGTGAGCGTGTAGGTCAGCGCCCCGTTGCCGCCCGTGGCCCGGGGAAGTTGCAGCGCGTCGATCGCCGAACTCTGCGCGTAACTCTGGTCGGCAATGGACGCATCGCCGAATCCCGGCGCCATGTCCGCCTCCACCGCGATGGTGAAGGTCAGCGTCGCTTCGTCATTGTCCCGGTCCGCCACCCGGTATGTATAGGACGCCGCCGGCTGTAGCGTCGTCGGTGCGCCGGTGATCTGCCGCGTCGCGGCGTCGAAGCTCAGCCCGTCCGGCAGTTCGGGCGTGAGCGTATAGGCCAGCGCGCCATTGCCGCCGCTCGCCGCCGGCAGCTGCAGTGCGCGGATGGCCCTGCCCTGCGACCAGCTTCGGTCGGCAATGGCCGCATCGCCAAAACCCGGCGCCGTGTCTGCCACCACCGCGATGGTGAAGGTCAGCGTCGCTTCGTCATTGTCCTCATCCGCCGCCTTCCAGCTGTAGGTCACTGCCGGCTGTATCGCCGACGGCGCGCCGGTAATCTGCCGCGTCGAGGTGTCCAAGCTCAGCCCTGCGGGAAGATCGGGCGTGAGCGTATAGGTCAGCGCGCCATTGCCGGCGCTCGCCGCCGGCAGTTGCAGCGCGCGGATGGTCCTGCCCTGCGACCAGCTTCGGTCGGCAATGGTCGCATCGCCGAAGCTTGGCACCCTGTCCGCCTCCAGCACCGTGATGGTGAAGGTCAGCGTGACTGCGTCACCGTCCGCGTCCTCCGCCTTGTAGGTATAAGACGTCGCGGGCTGCATCGCCGACGGCGCGCCAGTAGTTTGCCGCGTCGAGGCGTCGAAGCTGAGCCCGTCGGGAAGATCGGGTGAGATCGAGTAGCGGATCTCCCCGTTGCCGCTCGTGGCTTCCGGAAGCTGCAGCGCGCCGACTGCCGAGCCTCTGCGCACAATCAGGTCGTCAATGGTCGCGTCGCCGAAGCTTGGTTGCGTATCCGCCCCCACCGCGATAGTGAAGGTCAGCGTCGCTTCGTCATTGTCCTCATCCGCCACCTTGTAGGTATAGGAGGTCGCCGACTGCGTCGTATTCGGCGTGCCGGAGATTTGCTGCGTGGCGCCGTCGAAGCTCAACCCGCCGGGAAGAGCGGGCGTGAGCGTATAGGTCAGGGGGCCATTGCCGCCGCTCGCCGCCGGCAGTTGCAGCGCGCGGATGGCCTGGTTGAGCGCCCAGTTTTGGTGAACAATGGTCGCGTCGCCGAAGCTTGGCTTCGTATCCCTCTCCACACTGAGCATGAAGCTCAACGTGGCTTGGTCATTGTCGTCCTTCGCCTTGTAAGTATAGGAGGTCGGCTGCTGTGTCGAACTCGGCGTGCCGGAAATCTGCCGTGTGGAGGCATCGAAGCTCAGCCCGGTGGGAAGATCGGGTGGTGTGAGCGTATAAATCAGCGTCCCGCTGCTGTTGCTCCTGGGTGTGGCCTCGGGAAGTTGCAGCGCGCTGATCGCCGTATCAATCCGATAGCGTTGATCGGCAATGGTCGCTCCGCCGAAATTCATTGTCAGTGTGACCGTTTTGGTGGAGTGATACCAACGACCTACATTTCCTTGGCAGAAAGAACCGTTATGATATGCTGAATCTATACCCACCCTTACATCTACGCTATCTGTATCTGGCACATCTGCATCTGGGATGGTGTGTTCCAGATACCGCGTATCGCTAGTAATACGTTCATCATGCACCTTATGCTCGTCTTCGAACTGATCCTCCGACGCATTCTTCATGTACACGTTCCATCTAATAATGGAGCACCGGTGCCATGTGCGCACAAGAATGCTTCCGTCGTCCTGGAGTTCAAATCTTGCGTCTTTGATACTCGCCTCAGCGCTTGTGGGAAAGATGCAGGCGGCCGACAATGCCAAAATGCTTGCGAGCAGCCCCCGGAACCGGAACCGAGCCGCCGGTCCGCCGGTCGGACCCTTCAGTAGCACCGGCGGGAGGGTACGTCTTGAGCGACAGACCGGCGCTGCCCCGAGCAATTGCCCGGTAGCGGCACGAAGAGAGCGGGCGCCCGAAGCGAGGGCAAGGAGGCTGGCCAATCCGGGGCCGCCGGTGAGGCGGTGCGGGCAAGTGCCTGTCGTGGCCATGGTGCGAAGCCCCCCTTGGTCGAAATCGCTTCTGTGATCCGACCGTAGCAACGGGCGGAGCCGGACACAAGCGGTTGCGCGGTGCAGTTGCAAAGTCGAAGGTCGGGAACAGGGAGAAGCCCCCAACCGGGTCGGGCGGGCCAGGCAAGCGTGGCACAGTGGCCCGGCGCAGCACAAAGCGTTTCTCTCTCCCTGAACCGCCCCCTTCCGGACCTGGCCGAATGCCCGACTACCCCCGCATTCCCTACGGCATTGCCGACTTTCGCCGCATTCGACTCGACGGCGAGCTGTACGTGGACAAGACCCGCTTCGTGCGCGCGCTCGAAGATATCCGGTACGCGGTGCTCATCCGCCCCCGGCGTATCGGCAAGTCGTGCTGGATCTCGCTGCTGGAGCACTACTACGACCGCCGCTTCGCTGGGCACTTCGACGCGCTGTTCGCCGGCACCGACATTGGGCGCAATTCCACCGAGGAGCGCAGTCGCTACGTCACCCTGCGCTTCGACTTTTCGGAGTTCAGGAATGCACCCGAGGTCCTGGAGGCGAGCTTCGAGGAGCATTGCGCGCGCGAGATCCGGCTCACCACCGAGCGCCACCCGGACCTGTTCTCGAAGGAGGCGGCCCGGGCGATCCTCGCCCCGTCCTCGGTCAACGGCAAGCTGGGCGAGCTGTTCGCGCATACCGCCGCACACGATATCGCTCTGTACTGTCTGATCGACGAGTACGACCACTTCGCCAACACCGATCTGGCGATGCACGGGGAGGAGGCGTACCACGCGTTCACCCACGGCAGCGGCTTCTACCGCAGCTTCTTCGCCACGCTGAAGGCGGGGACGGCCAAGGGGGGGCTGAGCCGGCTGTTCATCACCGGGGTGTCGCCCATCACGCTGGACGACGTGACCAGCGGGTTCAACATCGGCGAGAACATCAGCCTGGATGCGCGCTTCAACGAGATGCTGGGCCTGACCGAGGCGGAGGTGCGCGAGGTGCTGGAGCGCTACCGCGCCCTCGGCGCGTTCGCGCAGGACGTGGACGAGGCGCTCGACGTGATGCGCCACTGGTACGACGGCTACCGCTTCTGCGAGGACGCCGAGACTACCCTCTACAACACCGATATGGTGCTGTACTACCTCAAGCAGTCGGTGCAGCTCGGGAGCATGCCGAGGCGACTCATCGACGTGAACGTGCGCATCGACTACACGAAGCTACGTCATCTGCTGGTGGTGGGTCGGCGGCTCAACGGCAGCTTCGACCTGCTGCGTCATCTGGCCGGGGAGGAGAGCGCGGAGGTGGAGCTCCAGGCGAGCTTTCCGCTGGAGCGCCTCGCCGAGCGGGACAACTTCCTGTCACTCCTGTACTACTTCGGGCTGCTCGGCATCCGTGGGTCGCGCGACGGCGCGACGGTGCTGGGCATCCCGAACCAGACGGTGCGCCGGCTCATCTACGGGTTCCTGCGCGATGCGTACCAGGACCTGGGGCTGTTCACGCTCGATGCGCACCGGCTGCTGCCACGGCTGCGCCGCATGGCGACGCAGGGCGAGTGGTCACCGGTATTCGTACATATCGCCGAGCGCATTGAGGCGCACACCGGGATTCGGGACTACATCGCGGGGGAGAAGGTACTGCAGGGGTTTCTGGCCGCGTACCTGAGCCTGGGCGAGCAGCTTGTGCTGCGCTCGGAGGTGGAGTGTGCAAAGGGGTATGCGGACCTGGTGCTGGAGCCGGACGTGGTGCGCTTTCCCGAAACACGCTACGGGTATGTGGTGGAGCTCAAGTACCTACGGCGCGCGGAGGCGGTGGATGCAGCACGCATCGAGGCGCTGCGCGAGGAGGCGGCGGCGCAGCTCCGGCGCTACCTCGGCGACGTGCGCTTTGCGCGCCGCGCCCCGGCGGTGCGCTTCATCGGGGTGGTGCTGATATTCCACGGCTGGGAGCTCGTCCACCGCGAGGCGGTCGAGGTCGAGACGCGGTAACGCTCTCGCCTGGGCCCCCGCCAGATTTCAAACCCGGTGGGGAACGGGCTCTTGAGCGCAACCGATCTGAAACGTCCCGTAATACGGCTATCGGCAGGGGCGGAGCCTTGGCGGTGCGCGGGACATGCGGGACTCAGGCGAAGTTCTTTTCCCAGACCGAATCGACCGCGGGCCGGCGACGCACCGCGTCCAAGTACGGGCCGAGGCGCGGCCATCGCGCGAGCAGGCCCGCCCGGTCCGGGTGCCACTGAGAGAACATCAGCAGAAAGATATCCACGGCGGAGAATTCCCGACCGAGCAGGAATGGCCCTACGCCGAGCGCGTCGGAGGCCAGCCCCCAACTGCGGTCCAGATCCGCGAGCGCCCGTGCCCTGATGCCCTCGTGATCCGACTCACGGTCGGAGTAGCGGTGGGTGTCGGCGATACGGCAGTCGACCTCGTAGAAGTTCTGCAGCCCGAAGCAGAGCCAGCGGTAGGCGGAGGCGCGGGCGTTGGTGCCCACCGGCGGCAGCAGACCCGCTTCGGGATAAAGATCCGCGATGTGCAGCGTCATCGCCACCGACTCGGTCATTACGGTACCGTCGGGCAGAGTGAGTACCGGTACCTGCGCCCTCGGATTGAGGGTGAGGAATTCGGGGCGGTGGTGCTCCTGCGCGGACAGATCGACCTCCACCAGGCGGTAGTCGGCCCCCGCCTCGGCCAGAGCCGCGTGGGGTGCGAAGGCGCCGGTGTTGGGCGACCAGTGCAGTGTGTACATCGGCGGTAAACCTCCCGTTGCCTGTGGGGTACGCAGGTGCGATCCCGCGGCGCTCAGTCTTCTGGCGAAACGCTCTCGTGGTCGAGACCTTGGACGAGACCGCTCAGAACCCCTTGTTGCTCGGTAAGTCGGGCCATCTGTCTCGCGAAGGCTTCCCGGTCCGCCCGGCCTTCGGCACGCATCGCATTCAGCGCGGCGTCGGTTCGGGCGCGGTCCGCCCGGCCCTCGGCGCGCATGTCGCCCTGATTCACGAGGATGATGCTCGCCAGTGCCACGCCGACCGTCAGGACAGTGATCGTCTCCTGCGACAGCGAAAACCTGGTCTGTTTCATGCTCGGGGGCTCCGCACCGCGGTCCATGACTCATTCCTCACGTTGTCGAAGCCGCTTCCATGCTCGGAGGAACGCATGGTGGCGATGGTACGCTATCGTTTGGACCGCATCGCCCGGGCCCCGTTGCGCAATTCAAGACCACAGAATGAACCAGAACGCGGGGGTATGCGATGGGCCAATCTCTCGGCTCGCGTAGGAGGAGGTCCCGGCGCGCCGGTGCCCGCGCCACCGCGAAGTGATGCGCCATGGCAACCTGACGCCGCAATAGGGTAGAACTGCGCGGCGGCGAAACCCTGGAGACACGAGAACCATGAAGGAGCATGTGCGGGTAGCGGTAATCGGGGGCGGGGTGACCGGATGCAGCGTGCTCTACCACCTCGCCAAGGCGGGATGGACGGACATCGCCCTCTTCGAACGCTCCGAGCTGACCGCTGGGTCCTCGTGGCACGCGGCCGGCGGCACCAGCGCCTTCGCCGCCAGCGCCAACATGGGCTTTCTCCAGAAGTACAGCTTCGAGCTCTATCCCGCTCTCGAGGCGGAGAGCGGACAGTCCTGCGGCTTTCATCACACCGGCGGGCTCGCCCTCGCGCGCACTCCGGCGCGTCTCGAAGAACTGAAGGTGCACAAGGCGAAAACCCTTCGTCTCGGACTGGAGGCCACATTCCTGTCGAAGGCGGAAGCGCTCGAACGCGCCCCGATCCTCGATCTCGACCAGGTGGTGGGAGTGCTCTGGGAGCCGAGCCGGGGCCATGTCGACCCCAGTGGAGTCACCCACGCCTTCGCGAGGGCGGCCCGGAACCTGGGCGCCGAGATCTACCGGCAGTGTCCGGTGGCCGAGACCAACCCGCTCCCGGACGGCGGCTGGGAAGTGGTCACCACCGAGGGGACCTGCCGGGCCGAGCATGTGATCAACGCGGCCGGACTGTGGGCACGGGAAGTGGCGGGGCTCGCCGGCGCATTCCTGCCCCTGATGCCGGTCGAGCACCACTACTTCGTGACCGAGAACATCGAAGAGATCGAGGCGATGGAGCGCGAGGTGCCCTCCATCGGCGATGCCGACGCGGGAATCTACATGCGCCAGGAGGGCCAGGGACTGCTGCTCGGCGCCTACGAAGACAAGTGCACCCACTGGTCGGAGACCGGGACCCCACAGGACTTCGGTCACGAGCTGCTGCCGAACGATCTCGATCGCATGGAGCGCAACCTCGCGCAGATGGTGGAGGTCGTTCCGGTGCTCGGCCGCGCGGGCATCAAGCGGGTGGTCAACGGCCCGATGATCTTCTCTCCGGACCTCAACCCGCTCGTCGGCCCCTACCCCGGGCTGCGCGGCTACTGGTGCGCGTGCGGGGTGATGACCGCCTTCAGCCAGGCCGCGGCGGTGGGCAAGGTGCTGAGCGACTGGATCATCGAAGGCGACCCCGGCTTCGATTTCTTCATGTGGGACGTGACCCGCTTCGGCGAGTGGGCGGGCACCGCCTACGCGAAGGCGAAGAGCGCCGACATGTACACGACCCGGACCCTGCCCCTCTACCCCTACGAGGAACGCACGGCGGGGCGTCCGGTGCGCACCACGCCGATCTACCCCGTGCTCCGGGACGCCGGCGCGGTGTTCGGTTCGAACTACGGATGGGAGGTCCCGTTGTGGTACGCAACGCCGGGCGGGCCGGGGAAGGACGATCTCACCTTCCGGCGGCCGAACTGGTTCACTCCGGTCGGCGAGGAGGTCAGGGCGACCCACGAAGGAGTCGGAATCTTCGAGGTCTCGCCCTACGCGAAGTACGCGGTCGAAGGCCCCGGGGCGGAATCCTGGCTCGAGCATGTGCTCGCCAACCGGCTGCCGGCGCGCACCGGCCGAATCGTCCTGAGTCCCATGCTGAACCCGGCCGGGCGCATCGTCGGAGACTTCACGGTGACCCGCCTCGGCTCGCAGTCCTTCCTGATGGTCGGCTCGGGTGCGGTCGAAAGCTGGCACCAGCGGTGGTGGGAGCGTGAGGCCCCGCGGGATGACGGTGTGCGTTTCACGAGTCTCACCACCCGACTCTGCGGCTTCGCGGTGGCGGGGCCGAAGGCCCGTACCCTGCTCTCGCGCCTCACTCGCAGCGACCTCTCCAACGAGGGCCTGCCCTACCTGCATGCTCGCAAGTGCGAGCTGGGACCAGTGCGCGACGTGATCGTCCTGCGCGTCTCCTTCACCGGTGAGCTCGGTTACGAGATCTACTTTCCCACCGAGTATCAGCTCGCGCTGTTCGAGCAGCTCCGCGCGGCGGGCGAGGACCTGGGGCTGTGTCTCGCGGGCGGCCGGGCACTTGGCTCGATGCGCATCGAGAAGGGGTTCGCGAGCTTCGGACGAGAGCTCTCTCCCGACTACCACCCTTACGAGGCGGGCATGGGACGCTTCGTGAAGCTCGACAAGTCGGACTTCATCGGGCGCGAAGCCGCGCTGCGCCTCGCGCAGCAGCCCCTCGCCCAGCGCCTGTGCACCCTCGCGATCGACGCGGACGACGCCGATGCCTGGGGGGGAGAACCGGTCACCTCGGGCGGCGAATACGTCGGTTTCATCACGTCCGGCGGCTACGGCCACCGGGTGGGAAAGAGTCTCGCGCTCGCCTATGTCAACGACGAGGCCCTGGAGGCAGGGGGCGATCTCGCGGTGGAGATCATCGGAGAGGCGCGCCCCGCGCTGCGGGTCACCGACACCGCCGCCTTCGATCCGCTGGGCCACCGCATGCGGGGATAGAAGCACGAACCGGACCGCAGCCCGCCGGGATATCGCACCGACTCTCGTCGCGAGGGCGCCAGGACGCGGCGGAGATAGCGCGGCGGGGACACCCGCCCGAAGTCGCACCTAAGGAGAAGGGATGGAAGAACGCGTCTCGATCGGCGGTCTCGCAGTATCGAGATCGTTGCACGATCTTGTCCGCGACGAGGCGGCGCCGGGCACCGGGATCGAACCCGAACACTTCTGGTCCTCGCTCGCCGCCATCGTCTCGGATCTTGAACCGGCCAACCGCGCGCTGCTCGAACGGCGCGATGACCTGCAGGCGGAGATCGACGCGTGGCACCGGCAGCGCCGCGGCCGCGACATCGCTCCCGCCGAGATGCGGGAATTCCTCTCCCGCATCGGCTATCTCGTCCCCGAAGGTCCGGACTTCGCAATCACCACCGAGAATGTGGACCCCGAGATCGCGCGCGTCGCGGGGCCTCAGCTCGTCGTTCCCCTGAACTCGGCCCGCTATGCGCTGAACGCGGCCAACGCGCGCTGGGGAAGCCTCTACGATGCGCTCTACGGCACCGATGCGGTACCCGATGCGGACGGCGCGGAGCGCGGACCCCGCTTCAACCCCGAGCGGGCGCAGCGGGTCATCGAACTCGGTGCGCGTTTCCTGGACGAGGCGGTGCCCCTGGCGACCGGTTCCCATCGCGATGTCGCCGCGTTTCACCTCGTGCCCGGGCCGGTGCGCAGGCTCGAATTGGAGCTTGCGGACGGCGTGCGCACCGGCCTCCGGGACCCCGCGTGCTTCGCCGGCTTTCGCCTGGAGGGAGACTCCCTCAAGTGCGTGCTGCTCCGCCACCATGGCCTGCACATCGAGATCCACCTCGACGCGGAGCGCCCGGCGGGACGCATTCATCGCGCCGGGGTGGGGGACGTGGTGCTGGAGGCGGCGATCACCACCATCCAGGACTGCGAGGACGCCGTCGCCGCGGTCGACGCCGAGGACAAGGCGCTCGTGTACCGCAACTGGCTCGGCATCATGCGGGGCACGCTCACCGCGCACCTCCTCAAGGGCGGCGAGGCGATCACCCGGCGCCTCGCCCCCGACCGCCACTACACGGCGCCGGACGGATCGCCTCTGACTCTCCCGGGCCGGAGCCTGCTGCTCGTGCGCATCGTGGGCGCCCACATGTATACCGATGCGGTGGTGCGCGCGGGCGGCGAGCCGATCCCGGAGGCCTTCCTCGATGCGATGATGACCGCGCTCGCGGCAAAACACGACCTCAAGCGCAACGGGCCCTTCGTCAACAGCCGCACCGGCAGCATCTACATCGTGCGGCCGAAGATGCACGGGCCGGAGGAAGTGGCGGCCACGGTCGCATTGTTCGCCCGAGTCGAAAAGGCCCTCGGGCTTGATCCCGACACCCTCAAGATCGGCATCATGGACGAGGAGCGGCGCACCACCGTCAACCTCAAGGAGTGCATCCGCGCCGCCCGCGCGCGGGTCGTATTCATCAACACCGGCTTCCTCGATCGCACCGGAGACGAGATCCACACCATGATGGAGGGCGGCGCCGTCATCCCCAAGGCAGACATGAAAGCGGCGACCTGGATCGGCGCCTACGAAGACTGGAACGTGGACATCGGCCTTCAGACCGGGCTGCGGGGTCGGGCCCAGATCGGGAAGGGCATGTGGCCCGCCCCCGATGCGATGGCCGCCATGCTCGAGACGAAGATCGATCACCCTCGGGCCGGCGCCAACACCTCGTGGGTGCCCTCCCCCACCGCGGCCACCCTGCACGCGATGCACTACCACCAGGTCGATGTCGCGGAGCGCCAGCGCGAGATCGCGAGCCGGGAGCGCGCGCGCCTGGAGGACATCCTCACCCTGCCCCTGCTCGGGCCGCGCAAACCGAGCGAAGAGGAAGTGGATACCGAGCTCGACAACAACGCACAGAGCATCCTCGGTTACGTGGTGCGTTGGGTGGGCCAGGGCGTCGGGTGCTCCAAGGTGCCGGACATCAACGATGTCGCCTTGATGGAAGACCGCGCGACGCTGCGCATCTCAAGTCAGCATGTCGCCAACTGGCTGCGCCACGGGCTGCTCGACGAGGCGCGGGTGCGGGCCAGCTTCGAGAAGATGGCCCGCGTAGTCGACCGCCAGAACGCGGACGATCCCGACTATCGGCCGATGGCGCCGGACTTCACATCCAGCATCGAGTTCAACGCCGCCCTCGCTCTCGTATTCGAGGGTCTCAAGAGCCCCAACGGCTACACCGAGAGCGTGCTCCACGCTCGCCGCCGCAAGGTCAAGGGAGCGTAGGCTCAAGGAGACGCGGAACCGCGACCCAGCATCATCACTTTCGGCGTCGACGATCTCGCGCGGGCGCCCGCGCTCTACGAGGCGCTCGGCGGGCGGGAAACTTCACCCGGTGACCGAGCAGTCCCGGCCACCGAAGACTTGTCAGCTACTGGCCGCGCTCAGCTCCGGTAGGAGGGGTCGATGCGGTCCAGCATTCGCATCAGCGCCGGCCAGGCCTTCCGGCCAAACCGGCTCGTTTCGTTGGGAGTGAGCGCGCCGTAGGCCGCCAGCTTGCGAAGCGCCTCGTCGTCGGGAACCACCAGCTTCTGGCCGGAAGCGAGCGCGTCGACCTGCACCTTGCAGCCGTTCTCCAGCGTGTAGTGCATATGGAAGGCTTCGTCCATGGTACGCCCGGCCGCGAGCAGACCGTGGTTCTCGAGGATCAGAGCGTAACCGTCGTCGCCGAGGTCCGCGCCGAGCCGTTCGCACTCGGTCTCGCTGTCCGTCGCGACGTCGTAGGGATGGCGCCGCACGTGGGCCATGATCTCGTTCGCCTGCTGGGTGAGAGGCAGCAGACCGCAGTCCATCGCCGAGACCGCCATGCCCGCGCGGGTGTGGCTGTGCAGCACCGCGTTGATGTCCGCCCGCGCCTTGTACACCGCGCTGTGGATCGCGTGCCCTGCCTCGTTGTAGGGATGCTCGCCCTCCAGCACGTTGCCGTCGAAATCGACCCTGAGCAGGCTGGACGCGGTGATCTCGTCGAACATCAGCCCGTAGGGATTGATCAGGTACTGATCCGGGATCCCCGGCACCCGGGCCGTGAGATGGGTGTAGATGAGGTCCGTCCACCCGTAGCGCACGAAGAGCCGATAACAGGCGGCGAGATCGACCCGGGCCTGCCACTCGTCTTCCGGGAAACGCGACGGACGGGAAACGACGCTAACGGCCATCGGCATGCTCCTCGACTTCCTGCGCCACGGAATCGTAGCGCGCCGCGGATGGCGCCGCCAGTCGTGCCGCGGGGAGACTTGCGGGCTAGCCCGGAAGTTTCACCGATTTTCGTAGCGAGGGCGCCAAGATGCCGTAACAGCAGGAAGCACGGACCGAAAGACGCTGAAGTCGTAGCCGACACGAAGTCGTTGCGGCGCGACGGAGGGAGGCCCGCTGACACGAGCATATTGGCGTCCGCGAGTTGAGAAATCGGTGAAACTTCCGGGCTAGCGTTGCACGGCGGGGACCCACGCGGTGGTGCGTCCCGCGACCACGATGTGCTCGATCGGGTCGCCGCGTGCGCTTCGTGCGTCACTGCGTTTGCCCCAGCGCCGATGGAAGAGCCAGCTCTTCGGATACGCGTCGTTTTCGCCGTTGACCGCCACCGCTCTGGCCACCACCCGCACGAGCCGGGCGCGCAGGCGCCGGGCCTCCGCCTCGCTCAACGAGTTTGCGCGCCGGTGGGGCGCAACGCCGGCCTGGTAGAGCACCTCGTCGGCGATCCAGTTACCCACTCCGGCCGCGAAGTGCTGATCCAGGAGCAACGCCTTGATGAGCGCCTTGCGCCCCCGCAGCATCTCGATAAAGGTGAGGGGACCGGGCATCGCGAGCAGCGGATCGAAGCCGAGGCGGCTCACCGGCGGCTCGTCCCGGGGTGCGTCGCGCAGCAACACCCGTCCGAGGCGGCGCCCATCGGTCATGGCGAGCTCCCCGCCGTCGTCGAAGAAGAGGCGGATCTTCGCGAAACGCGGCGGCCATTCCGCGGTGCCGACCTTCGGGCCCGACATGAGCTGCAAGGGGTCATCGCCTCGCGTGCGAAACGCCCCGCTCATCCCGAAGTGGAAGAGCGGGTGCGGTCCCTCGTCGAGGTCGAACCAGAGCTGCTTGCCCCAGCGGCACACCGCCTCCACCCGCCTTCCCGCGAGCGCGCGGCGCATGGTGGCGGGCGCGGTGCCCGCGAACACGATCGGAACACGCGCGCACCACACCTTCTCGACGCGCCGTCCCTGCGCGACCGAGGCCGCGAGCCGGCGTCCGCGTTCGACCTCAGGTAGCTCGGGCATGCCTTGACTCCGGCGCCGGAAGAAACTCGAACTCGACCGGCACCCATTCTCCACCAGAAGCGGGGGCCGCGACACACGCGCGAGGAGCTTCGCCATGGCCCTCTTCAGCGCCGGGGGCATGATGGCCGTTGTCAGCAGCGGGGGCATGGGCAAGTCGCGACCCTCGCGCAATGAGACTCAGGAGACCATATGGCGTGCGACGTACCCTTTCTTCACCCCAACAGAGCGTCGCGACACCCTCTCGACGCCCCCTCTCGCCGCACTCCTCTCGCCACTACCCTGCGGTCGGCACCAAGCCGGTGCCGTCCTCTCGCTCATCTGGATCCGATCTACCCGATCACGTCTCGGAGCGAAGGAATGCGCTCGACACCTTCCATGTTGTCAGGCGCGCGGTGGCGGCCGTGAATTCGCGAAAGTTGGCGATTAGGATCGCGCCAACCTCCCATCCGTTAACGGAAAGCGCATGAAGCTCGCAACCGGCCTGCGCGATACGCCCCTCGACGAGCTGGGCCGGCATGCCCGGCACCTTGAGGAGCTCGGCTTCGACGTGCTCTGGTGCAACGAGACCACCGCCGATCCCTTCCTCGTCCTCGCCCAGATGGCGCTCGGCACCGAGCGCGCCACCATCGCTCCCAACGTCGCGATCGCCTTCGCGCGCACTCCCTTCTCTATGGCGCTCAGCGCATGGGACATTCAGCGCGCGTCCCGAGGGCGCCTGCGCCTCGGTCTCGGCACCCAGGTCCGCGCTCACGTCGAACGACGCTTCTCGACAGACTTCGAACACCCCGCCGCTCGAGTGGTCGACTACATCCACTGCTTGCGCGCGATCTGGCGTACTTTCCAGACCGGCGCACGACCCGATTACCAGGGCCGCTTCTATCGCTTCACCCTGATCAACGATTTCTTCAATCCCGGCGCCATCGAGCACCCCGACATCCCCATCGACCTCGCGGGAGTGAACGAACGCATGTGCCGCGCCGCGGGCGAAGCGGCGGACGGCTTCCAGGTGCACCCCATGCACTCACCCGGCTACCTGCGTGACATCATCCGTCCCGCGCTCGACGCGGGGGCGAGAACCCGGGGAAAGCGCGTCGAGGATCTGGAAGTCCAGGCCCCCTGTTTCGCAGTCACCGGCGAGACCGAAGCAGCACGCGCAAAGGCCGAACACCAGGTTCGCAAGCAGATAGCTTTCTATGCCTCCACCCCGAGCTATCGCGCCTTTCTCGAGTACCACGGCTTCGGAGACATCGCCAAGCCCCTGAGCCAGCTCATCCGAAACGGCGACATCGACGCGATGCCCGCCCTCATCCCCGATGCCCTGCTCGAAGAGGTCGCGATCTTCGGTTCTCGGGCCGCCCTGCCGAAGCTCCTGCGCGAACGCTACGCGGGCGGCCTGCTCCAGTGCACCGCCCTCTACTACCCACCCTCGGAAGGTGAATCCGATGCCGACTGGCGCGAATTCGTGAGAAGCTTCAGGTCATGACCTGAAGTTCTCAGGACCACTTCACCACTCCTGGCTTATGCCGATGGAGACGCTACTTCTCAGGTGGCAGAGAGGGCGGTCGACGCGCTGACCGCTCTTGGTCACGAACCGTTCCAACTGCGCAGTCCGTCATGTCTGCCCCATCCCGTTCGACTAGTTTTCAGGATGCCTCTCCCGAGTTGGACCTTTAAACCAGACTACAGTCATTCCACTTGTATTGAGATTACGGGAGGACGTTTACCGTGTCGGACATCGATGCCTTTGAGGCCAAGACCCACCTACCGCGCCTGCTTGCTCGCGTCGAAGCGGGAGAGCGATTCGTCATCACCAGGAACAGCCGCCCCGTGGCTGAGCTGATTCCGGACAAACCGCGCGATTCGGGTAAGGTTCAAGCCGCGATCGAGACCATGAAGGAGTTCCAGCAGACTCACAGCCTTAGTGGACTCTTAGTACGGCGGGCGATTGAGGACGCACGCAAGTACTGATTGCATGAGACCTCGCCCGCGCAGTTGCCAGAACTTGGGTACTTCCTGACGAAGCCTCCCAAGCGACGCAACGACTGCGAGATTCGTTCGTCGACGACCGCGCCTTCGTACCCTCTCTGTGGCCGGTTGAAGTCGGAAGCGTCATGCTAAACGCGACAAGTAGAGGGCGCATCGGGGAGCATGAGTGTCCAGCCACCCATACCCGCTGTGAGGCTCTGCCCATCGAGGGCGAACCGGTGTCCAAATCACGGGTGTGGGGTGTACCGTTGACTCTCGCCAGTACCAAGCCACCGGGGCGGCACTGTCAGGTGATAACCGTCTCTGTACAGTCAGATGGCAACCGCCTCTGCACACCCAGAAACAGCATTCGTCATACGACTAGTTTTTTACACAAGTTAAGTTAGATCTTACAAGTTCTAGTTCCCTCTGTTCGGTATTGCCGCAGATCACAGATTTAGTAATACAAGCAATTGTAATCAGTTCGCCTTACACTATCATTTCTTCAGGTCAATGATGCTACAACATTAAAGTTAATCATTTTTCTTTTTCTTAGCTAATCCCCGAAGACCGCGGCGATCTATGGAAATTTCGGTACCGTCCGGTCCGAACTTCGCACCAGAAATGTTTTCCATTAGTGTCATCAGCATTTGATATGGATTTGTTCTACTATGCCCTAGCTTTACATCCTCGTCGAATAGATTTCTACATACACTTTCGACCCAAGTCATTGGTACCTGAACATTCTCATTTTTACCAACCTCTAATACTGTCTCTATAACGAAACTTGCTCTATCAATGTCATCTCCATACTTTTCGTTTCGCCTTTCAGCGCGAACATCATCATGATACATAGCTCTCAACCAACTTATAGAGTAGGCAATAAAACCGAACGCTAGCAGTCCAATTAATGTGCTTCGTAGGACAAGCAACACTTGCAACCCAATAGAAACGTCTTCGCTGCTAAAAACCGTGACTAATTCACCAAATCCTACTAGACTAAAATAACCACTTACAATACCAAAACCAAGACTTAAACTAAACACAATCCAACGCATTCTTTGAGCTGTCTTTGAGACGACGGGTCTGCCTACACGTTCCTTATAATCTGCAGATATTCTCTCTCTCAAGTCCCGGCGCGCATGCATATGTTGCCGATCGTCTAATATTTTTCTTTGTTCTACTAGCTCCTTATTTATACTCTGAAGTCTTTCTTCCTCCTGTTGTTTTACTCGGTTGAAGTCACTAATTCTCTTTTCTTGCTCAATTTTATATCGCTGCTGTGTAGCAGCATTGTCAAGTCTGAAAGCCTTTCGTTCTTCCGCTGAATCTTTCCAGAATTTCTGTTGCTCTTCAGTCAATACAGTCAACATCTTTCTGTACTGATCTGCGAGAGCAGCCATCTCCGTCCGGAGGACGTCAATCACATCTGTTCCGTGGTTGGTCTCCTGAAAAGGATAGGTTCTTGGAAGAGCTGTCTCGATTGCATCAATGCATGCATTCCACTGCAACAAAGCTGTTTCAACATCTTTGTTATTTGTTTGTAAGAATAGTTCATCAAAGTATGGCGACGCTTGACGATTCGATCCAGGATGGTTTATGTCACTACATGTTCCTCGATAAAATTGTATTGTAATACCTTCTGTGATGGTAAGAGCTACATAGTGAATGCTGTGACGGTCACTGCAGAGGTTCGAGAATATCTTCTGACTTTTGTTATTGGAGTTTAGTTTGAGTTCTATATTATTGCCTATGTGGACTACTCCAGACTCCACGTCTACATCACTTGCCGTCTGCAATGCAGAGATTAGTACAACGATCTGGCGATCGGTAAGTCTAGGCGTTCGGAACACATGGTAATTTGCCATTAATTACCTCCATGATAGATAGACTAGCGAATCGGGTTTGTTTGTACCTGTTATGAGTGTGCTGTATACCTAGATTGAGTGTTTCGAAATCTGGAGTAAGTAAAAACAAGTCTGGATGACTAAGTGGCGCAAGAATGGGGTTCTTGTCAGGGCGGTTCAATACGATGTGGATGCGTGGTTCTACCTCATAAAAACGCACGTCGCTTACGGTAGCCAAGAATCTGTTCAGGAGAAACTCAAGCAAGAGGAAACCTGGAACCGTTACGCCTGAAAGTCAACGGGAATCATCACAATCTTCCAATACCATTCCCGAAAAACAATAACGGTATATTCTACGGTCTCAACTTCTTGTAAGATATACATTACCATGATTATTGTCATGGCGACCCGATGAGCGTTAGCTATTCACCCGTTTCTTTCTTTATCAGTTGTCCGGAGGTGTAGTACTTCAATTCGTTTGTGTTTACCTACTGTGTCATGTTTTTCTAGGTTTTCTTATTTTTAGAAACGGGTTTGCTTAGTGATTGGACAACGAAGTTTGTACATATTGCTGTATACAAGTAACCCTTTGTGAGGGGAAGTATAGTAAATTTTCCCTAGCATTACTGATTTATATTTTTGTGATTCTTATTAAACATACTGTCACTTCGGGGTTCGACATGTTGGGATCTTTGCTTAGCGCGGAGTTAATCGCGCTAATTACCTATGCTGCCGCGATACGGCTAATTTTAAGGTTTTTTTCAAAGTGACGGGACTGCGCCAGATCGTGGGCCATCTGCATGCCAAGCCATGTTTCGGGTGTTGATCCGAAAGCCTTGGACAACCGCCAAGCCATCTCGATAGAAATGGACGACTTTTCGTTCACTAGGTTTGAGAGCGTCTGGCGGCCAACACCAAGTTGTCTGGCTCCCTCCGTTACCGACAGACTTAGCGGTCGCAGGCAGTCCTCGCGAACGATGGCACCCGGATGGACAGGATTGTTCATAGCCATGGCAAACCCCCTAGTGGTAGTCAAGATAGTCTATGTCGACGGCATGACCGTCTTCGAACCGAAACGTCACCCGCCAGTTGGCCGAAACGGACACCGCATAGTGCCCTCGGAGGCGCCCCTTTAGCGAATGCAACCGGAATCCGGGGATATCCATCCCCTCCGGACCCATGCTCCGATCTAAGGCAGTAAGGATACGAAGGAGTTTCGCGACATGACCCTGGGCGACCTTCGGTGACTGTCCACGCTCGTAAAGTTCCCTCAACCCTCGATGCCGGAATGCTCTGATCACTAGCGCACTGTAGAGTGTCTATCGACAATAGTCAATCTCACTGAAGTGGAGCTGCCGGACGACGATGCTGAGACAGCAAGTTTTCCGACATCAATGCACCCATCCTCTCACCTACCCGCAGTGCGGTCTCGGGGAGATAGGCGAAGAGGCCAGAAGGTCGGACTATCTTGCCTTCACCGCTCCACGGGCGAGGCGGGGAACTGCTACGCCGGCATCGGGGTATAGGCCAGGTCGCTGTAGTCGAGGGCCTTGGCCCGGCCGCCCAGAGCGTCGATTCGGGAGGCCTGATCGGCGAAGGCGCGGCGATTGACCGAGTCCGGATCGAGGATTTCGCGCAGTCTGGCGTCGCAGGCGGCAAGCACGGAAGACGATGCGGGGTCGCCGGCCAGGTCGCGGGCTTCGATCGGATCCCGATCCAGATCGAAGAGCTGGGGCGGATAGCCCGGATAGGCGATGTACTTCCAGTTGCGCCAGCGCAACATGAACATGCCGGTGATCGCGCCCCGTTCGTGATACTCGCTGATGATTGCGCGTTCCTCGTCTCCCTCCCGAGCCAGGTCCTGCAAGGCGATGCCCGGCAAGGCCGGGTCGTCATCGCGCAGGTCGTGCGCGGCGAGGATCGTGGGGTGCAGATCGACATGAGAGGCGGGGACATGGCAGCGCCGGCCCGCCGGGGCGCCCGGTCCCGACACGATAAGCGGGATGGCCACCGACTCCTCGTACATGGTCATCTTGGTCCACAGTCCATGATTGCCCAGCATCTCGCCGTGATCGCTGGTGTAGACGACGAGGGTGTCGTCCGCCTGGCCGGATTCAGCGAGGGCGGCCAGCACCTTGCCCACGTTGTCGTCGAGAAAGGAGACCAGTCCGTAGTATGCGGCCCGTACCTCGCGGAGGTGGTCGTCATCACGGAAGTAGCGGTCGAAGTCCCACACCGTCTGCCATGCATCCAGCACCGGATGGTCCGGCCGCTCGTCGGCGGCGCGCAGGCGCGGCAGGTCGACCCGGTGTTGGGGATAGAGGTCGTGGAAGGCGTCCGGCGCAATGACCGGGTAGTGCGGCGCCACGAACGAAACGAACAGGGTCCAGGGCTGATCCTGGCGCGCGGCGGCATCGGTGAGCCACGCGCACGCAAGCTCGCAGACCCTGCGGTCGTAGCGGGTATAGCTCGACTCACCCCGGCCGATCGATCGCGCGAAATCCTCGGTACCGGGATAGGGCTCCACGCCGTCACGCACCATCATGGAAGTGAACCCGATGCCATTGACGACATGGACCGGAATGATCTCTTCGGAGAACCCGTTGTCGTCCTGCGTCGAACGGAAGTGGAGCTTGCCGACGGAGACGACCGGCCGGTCGTGCGCCTGCAGCCGGTGTCCCCATCCCGGGACCGTGCCGTCATAGGGTTCGGCGCTCGACCAGGTGCCGAGCTGGTGGACCCAGCGCCCGGTCTGCATGCTGGCCCGCGCGGACACGCAACACGGAAAGGCGCTGTAGGCCCGGGTGTAGGTCGTCCCGGAGGCCGCGAGACGGTCGAGGTGCGGCGTCTGCACCATCGGATGTCCGTAGCAGCCCGCGGTGTCGCGCCAGTGCTCGTCGGAGCAGATGATCAGGACATTGTGGGCCACCGCACTCTCCCTCTCCCAGTCGCCCCAATCTTCGCACAAGCCGCCGCACAACGTGGGCGGACGCTGAGATCGACGATTTACTCGGCGAATGGATGCGACATGTCTACCCGCGTGCGGCGGTCGGAACGAAACGAAACTTCCGCACACCGCTGATGGACGATGGACCCGACTCTTGTCCTGCCAAGGGACGCGACATGTCTGCCGGTGCAAGGCGCCCGAAGCGGCTGAAAGTCCGTGCAATATGCGGGCTGGCCTTCCATGCCGGCCTGCGTCGCCGGAGCTTACCTGTAGCGACGGCCCTCTGAGGTAAGGGGCGCTCGCGCCGATCTGCTCAGGGGTTCTTCACGTAGGCGTTCTTGCGCAGATAGAACCACCAGTTGATGGCGATGCAGACGATGTAGAACGCGGTGAACCCGTACAGTGCGTACTCCGGCGTGGTCGCCTTTATCTGCTCGCCGAATACCTTCGGGATGATGAAGGCGCCGTAGGCGGCGACCGCCGATGTCCAGCCCAGCACCGGGCCGGCCTGCTCCCGGTCGAAGACGATAGCGATCGTGCGGAAGGTCGAGCCGTTGCCGATGCCGGTCGCGGCGAAGAGGATCAGGAACAGGATCAGGAAGGGCAGGAAATAGTCTTCCGGCGTCGCCGAGGCGTAGGCGAGCGACATGAAATACGCCACCCCGAGCGCGCAAGCCGTCATGATCGCGGAGACGATCTGCGTCACCAGCGCCCCGCCCAGACGGTCGGAGATCATGCCGCCGAGGGGGCGGATGAGCGCACCGATGAACGGACCCGTCCAGGCGTACATCAATGCACTCGGCCCGTTCGGGTTCACACTCGTGTGGGTCATCATCCCATCGACCTCGATGTGCTGGAATCCGAACACCACCTTTATCGCCAGGCCGAAGGCGGCGGCGTAGCCGATGAAGGAGCCGAAGGTCATGGTGTAGATGATCGTCATCGCCCAGGTGTGCTTGTTCCTGAAGATCGCGTATTGCTGATCGAGGCTGTGGCGAATCGAGCCGGGAACAAGCCGGAGCGCGAATATCGTTGCGGCGATCACGAGCGGCAAAACGAGCCACTTGCTGAGCTCCAGCCCGGAACCGCCGGCCTTGGCCGGAAGCAGAAGCCATAGCCCGATGGACGCGGTGACCAGTCCGATTCCCAGCATGCCGAGGATCTTGCCGAAGGCCGCGGTGGTCGACCCGAGCCCCGGGGACACATGCGAGGCGGTGATGTTGTTCATGCCGAGCCAGGCCGCGATCACCAGCGGTACGAGGATGGCGACCCAGACATAGCCGGCATTGTGAAGGTAGGTCTCGGTCCCGGCCGGGATCTTGCCAACCAGTGTCCCGGAGCTGTTGGCGAGGACCAGCGCCGAGCCGCCAAAGACTCCGACGGTCATGACCAGCGGCACCACGATCTGCATCGTGGTCACACCGAAGTTGCCGAGACCGGCATTCAAGCCTAGTGACAGGCCCTGCATCTTCTTCGGATAGAAAAATGAGATGTTCGACATCGAGGAGGCAAAATTGCCGCCACCGAAGCCGGACAGCAGCGCCATTACCTGGAACTGCCACAGCGGGGTCTGCGGATTCTGCAGCAGGAGACCGGTACCGGCCGCCGGGACGATCAGCAGCGCCGTCGTCAGAGAGATCGTGTTGCGGCCACCGGCCATTCGGATGAAGAACGAGGAAGGGATTCGCAGGGTCGCTCCGCTCAACCCGGCGATCGCGGCGAGGGTGAAGAGTTCCGCCTGGGAGAACGGAAACTTCAGGTTGATCATCTGCACCGTGATGATCCCCCAGTACAGCCACACCGCGAAGCCGCACAGCAGGCAGGGAATGGAGATCCACAGATTGCGCCTTGCGATGCGCCGGCCCTTGGCCTGCCAGAACGCCTCGTCTTCCGGATTCCAGCTCGTCAGGTTCCTGGCCATCCCATTACCCCTCACCAAGCGGGATCGGCAAAGCCCCCGGAAACTTCCGCCAAGTCGTGCATGGAGAGAAGTCCTGCCGTTTACGCGATAGAGCCTCCTTGCCCTGCGCCGAGATTATTCGGGGGCATGACCCGAGAAACCTTGATATTGGCCAAGATCAGCTGACGCACTCACGGGCGACGGAGCCAACGATGCGGTGCACCGGATTCAGAACGGGTAGCGCAAAGAGATCGCGAATCCGTGGCCCCGCAGCTCGGCTCTCGTCTTGGCGAGATCGATATCCAGGGGTGCTCGGCCACCATCGCGCCACTCGACCCGACCCGTGCCGCGACCGGTTTCGATGTCGCCGTGGTCTGTGTAACGCCAGGCGACATCGAGAATCGGTCCCTCTCCCAGCGGAAGCGCGATCCCGGCCGCCAGCATCCACGAGACGTTGGTCCGCTGGCCTCCCGGAACCACCGTCCTCGTTCTCGGAAACTCCATGTGCGTCTCGTCGATATCGATATGGGACAAGCCGGCTCCGGCCCCGACGAAGGGGCGAAGGGATGTGAAATAGGGAAGAACCGGCTCGGAAAGATCCACGTAAGCGACGAGCATGCCGGAAAGCACGTTCAGGTCCGCCGAGACCTCCTGCCGATCGGTCGGCCGGAGCTGATGGAAATTGGCGTGGCCCGCAAAGGACAGGTCGGATCGATGAGAAAGGACAGCCTCCAGACGCAGGGGGGATGTCGCGACCCGGCCGATCCCGAGCTCGAAGCCGCTCGTGGTGCTGAAGTCCCCCACGGCGCTGAGCGGCATGCCGTCGACACCCTGCCCGCAGCCATAGAGGGCGGCCGGAGAAGTGCTCGAGCAGTCCACGTCCAGAAAGCGCGTATCCTTCGGCCGGTCGACGAGGATCCCGGCCCGGAAGTAGAGACCGTCGAGGATCGAGGTCCCCGGCGACATCGACTCCGACGCGCCCGCGGAGACTCCGGATGCGGTGGACGAATCGGCCGGGTCCGCCGCGACCTGCGTAACGGCGCCGGCGCTTGCCGCGTCCGCCAGAACCAGAGCGGGCAGTGCCACAGCCGCGGCGAACGCGGCCCGAAGGCAACGATTGCGAAGATCGAACATGGACATTCTCCCTCGGGAAACAAGGTGATTGGTGTGGACGATCACCGCTCGCGCCGGATGACGTCAAGTGAACCCTCCCGACGCGACCCGACGCGACCTGCCGCGCCGCATGGAGCTGTCGCTTCGACTTGGTCGACAGGGATGAGCGGACCCGAGTCGCGTCCGGCCACGGGCATGTCCACTGGTCCACCCGGCACCCGGCACCCGGCATGGGTGACCGGATTGCGGTCGCGGGTCGTGGCCTCTGGCGGCCTTCGCCTCCCGCCGACGGCTACAGGCTGTGCGCCGCCTCGCACAGGTGGCGAAGCTTGGCTCGCGCCAGGTCTCGACCGAGCAGCCCCAACCCACAGTCGGGTGCGGCGATCAAGCGGTGCGGATCGATGTGCCCGAGGGCCGAGCGCAGCCGTTCACGAATTTCCTCCACCGACTCCAAGCGGCTCTTCGCGACCGCCACCACGCCGATGATGACGGTGGTAGCGCAAAACGCCTCCAGCAGCGAAAGATCATTCGGCCGATGCGCGTCCTCGATGGAAATCGCATCGACGAAGGGCGAGCCGTCCACCGCCCCCGCAAGGCGCATGTAACTGTCGGGCGAGGCCTTCGGATAGTTCGGGTTGTCCAGCCGATCCGGGTAGCCGCAGCACATGTGCACGGTGCGGGTCACGCTGTCGGGACATCCGTGGAACACCTGCTCCAGGTTCTCCATGCCGTAGTCCAGTGCCTCGTCGGGTTTGCGGGCGAAGACTGGCTCGTCGACCTGTATGTGCAGGCACCCCGCGTCGGCGAGCGCGAGCACTTCGAGGTTGAGGGCGCGGGCAAGGTCCGCACCCAGCCGCCTGGGGTCGGAGTAGTGCAAGTCGGCGGTGGTATCCGTGATGGTCATCGGTCCCGGCATGGTGACCTTGAGCGGGCGCTCCGTGAAGGACTGGGCGAGACGCCACTCCTCAGGCAAGAAGCGTTCGCGCGCGGCAACGGGTCCGGTGATCGCGGGCAGGCGAGCGCGGTAGGCGCCCCCCCGCAGGTCACGTTCCACCAGACGCTCGAAGTCGAAACCGTCGAGATGCCGGCAGTGGTAGTGGATGTAGTTCTCGCGGCGGATTTCGCCGTCGGTCGGAATGTCCACCCCGGCCTCGATCTGGTCCTGGATGACGGTCCGGGTGGCGCGGGCGAGTGCGGCTTCGGCATCGGGGCCGAGCGCCTCCATCGCCTGACTCCATCCGTGCGTGGGTTCGTCGGTATCCGGCCCGGCCGGAGCCCGAAACCAGTCCGGCAAAGGCAGGTCGTCAGGTTTGGGGTAGGCCCCTATCGTCGTCGTCAACACCGTGCAAGCTCCTCCATTGGCGCTCTCTTGCCGGTCCCGCCATCTCGATCCCGACGCGGCGAGTGCGCCGCCCATCCCGCCCGCGCACGGGGTCGGGACCACGCCAGGCATCCGCGCCGCGGGCCGGCCGGTTTGCGACCCACCGCCACTTTGTCTACGCTAGGTTACGGTATCGCCGCATGCAAGGCTTCGACTTCAGCGCGCATTCCGCGCGGGAGGATGCGAACATCAAGACCATTCTGCTCCCGTTCAACGACGAACCGCAGGCACTGACGGCCCTGGAGCAGGCCTGCCTGATCGCCCACCGTTTCGACAGCCACATCGAGGGACTCCACTTCGCGCGCCGGCCGCAAATCCTGCCGGTAGACGGCATAGCGCTCGCCGGAGCCGGCGCCTACATCGCCTGCATGAAGGACGAGGACGGGGATCACACCGACGCGGTGCGCGAACGCTTCAGCGCGCTCATGGCCGAACGTGGCATTCCCATGCGCCCCCTCACCGAAGCCGGGTCCGGCCCATCCGCCAGCTTCGAGTCGGTCGAGGGCTTCGAGGCGCAGTTGGTCGGCGACCGGGCGCGGCTCTTCGACATCACCGTCATCGCGCGCACCTCCGATCAAGCGATCACCGACTGGGAAGCAATGTGCGAGTCGGTGTTCTTCGAGAGCGGCCGGCCAGTGCTGCTCGCCGCCCCCGAAACACCCCAGGAGCTGGGGCGCAATGTCGTCATTCACTGGAATGCCAGCCACGAAGCGGCCCGCACCATCGCCGCGGGCATGCCCTTTCTGAGAGAGGCGAACCGGGTCTTCATGGTCACGGTGGCGGGAGCGGAAGTGCCGGGACCGAGCGCGGAGGCCGCGGTCGCCAGTCTCGTGCGCAGCGGCATCAGCGCCGAGACCCGCACGGTGGAAGCGAGTGGGCAAAGCGCGGGAGAGGCCCTGCTCGACGCCGCGAAGAGCGTCGGGGCCGACCTGATGGTCAAGGGCGCCTACACCCGCGGCCGGCTACGCCAGCTCGTGTTCGGAGGCATAACCCGACACGTCCTGTCGCACGCTGAACTTCCCGTCGTGATGGCGCACTGACCCGCAAGATTCGCGTTTTACGACTTCTTCGGGCGGCAAGGTGCCGTGTGGCGGGGCGCGCGGGCCGAGAGACGCGCAAGACGCAGCCGACGCGAAGTCGAAAGCGCCTTGAGGGAGTACGGACCGCTACCGCGAGCATATTGGCGCCTGCGAGTCGAGAAATCGGTGAGACTTGCAGCTTGGGCGCGAAGCGAGCGCGCTTTAGCCCGGATGTTTCACCGATTTTCGTAGCGAGAGCGCCAAGATGCCGTGACAGTGGGGCGCACGGACCGAAAGACGCTGAAGGCGTAGCTGACACTACGTCGAAGCGGCTTGAGGGAGTACGACCCGCTGACGCGAGCATATTGGCGTTCGCAGTAGGAAATCGGTGAAACATCCGGGTTAGCCCGCCTCGTCGCGGAAGAGAAGCTCCTCCATCGTCGCTCCCTCGGCATCGCCCCGGGGGCGAGCAAGGGTCATCTCCACCAGGATGTACCCCGATTCCATCACTTGCTCCGCTCGGTAGCCGAACTGCGCGGACAGCTTCAGCATCTGGTCGCGCTCGTGATCGCTCAGTGGCTTTCGGTAACGCACCGGGGCCCGCACGCAGACCGAGGCCTCGTACCCGACCTCCGCCCACAAGGCATGTAGCGCCCCCCAGTCGACATCGGGCCGGGGACAGTGGAGAAACCAGGGACGGCTCGTGTCCCGGGTCGCGTGGACCATGCGCTCCATCGCGGTGTTCAGCATGGGGCCGAGCCCACCGCACTCGACGACGATATCGGTGCCGGAGAGAAAACGCCCAAGCCCCGCTCCGGGCGGCCCGCCGTTGAGGTCTTCGCTGAAGCCGATGTCGATGAACCCCATGTGGCGCGCGTACTCCACCGCGACTCGCGCAGTGTCGAGCCCTCCAATCTCGTAGCGTTCGTCCTCGCGCCTCAGGGGCGCGAAGGCGGCACGGTCCGACGACCAGTTGACCCGAGCGTCGGACCGGCGCCACCCGCCGGCGTAGTGACGATACAGGCCGTCCATGGTGACCTCGTGGCGCAGGAGCGCCCCGATCGCCCCGTATCCGCACGCGAAGTCCAGCATGCGAAGAGTACCCGAGCGACCTCGCGCGGCCGCGATGACGGGCGCCTTGACGCGAAGCCACTCCGCCACCACTCCCGGCATCCGATAGTCGCCGGGGCGAAGACCCTGGTAGTAGGGGCGTGGATCGTCGAGGTCGTAGACCTGTTCGAAGTCGTCTTTGTGTTCGAGAACAAAGGTATCGCGATCGCTCACCGGCGAGTCCTTCGGATCGGGCAGTGTTGCGTGAAGACGCCGGGCCGCACTCGGCGCAAGGGCCCGGCTCGCGACATTGTGCCTTATCAGGGGGGCGAGCGGGCCGGTGTCATGAACTCCACTTCTTCGCCGCCTTTGAGAAAGGCGCGTACCCTCCCCACCGTTCGACTCCGTCCGGTGCGAAGCGTCGCGATCATCGCCGGATGATCCCTGAAACATGCGGGCCAGGACCACCTTGCGTTGCAATCGCACTCCGACCAGGGATGCGACTCCTCCCTTCAGTATCGCTTCTCGCGCAACAGGGTGCCGGTGGCTTTTCGAGAGCGAAGCTGATAACTTTCGCGACAGGAGCGATTCAATATCAACAACTTGATACCCAATCGGATATCTGAACCCGTCACTGCCACACCGGAACCTGCGCTGACGCACGTACGTATCGATTCAACCACTGGCCTGAAGCGACCCTGAGCCGGCTGACCCGGGACTGGTCATCCGGAAGGCGCCGGGACGCTCTTGCTTTGTTGAACGTGTGGGTTTGCGTTTCGGCACCGACCGATACGAGCCCGGTTCAGCTATCCCAAGAGCCGATAGAGGAGAATCGATGGATCGTACGTTCAAGCTCGTCTCCATAGACAGGACCGACGCACCGGAAGGCGGGAGTGGTTGCTGGCACCGCTACGTCATCGAGAACGAATACACCGTAATCGACGGCTGTGCCCGAGGATCGAAGCGCGCGGTGACCCGATACGTGCGCAACTACGTAAACCAGCTCAACGCCAAGGACGGGCGCGCCAAGCGCGCGGCGGGCTGGGTCCGCCGGAAGCGTTGAAGCGACAAAGGCGGTTGACCAGAACAAGCCCTGCGTAGGCAACTTTGTTCATCCCGCCACCGAAGACGAGTTTCGGGCGACCATCGCTCCCATGACCCTCTCCAGATAGGCAGGATCATCACCGGCCGCGAGACGAATCGATCCCGCGCCTCCCCGTCAGTCTCGTTCGACCGCCGCGAAGGCGCCGCACCGGTAACCCGGTCGAGGGTCCGGGCCCAGAGGGGCGGCACTTCGTCGTGAACGTCGCCCGCCCTCGCGCAATCCGCTGCCGGCAGACGCCGCCCCGACGCGCATAGGATCACCGACACCCGTTGCCCGCGCCTGCGGCCGGAACCCTAACCCGGAAGTTTCACCGATTTCCTACTGCGGACGCCAATATGCTCGTGTTAGCGGGCCGTACTCCCTCAAGCCGCTTCGACGTAGTGTCGGCTACGCCTTCAGCGTCTTTCGGTCCGTGCTTCCTGCTATCACGGCATCTTGGCGCCCTCGCTACGAAAATCGGTGAAACTTCCGGGCTAACACGGTGCCTCACCAGTTATCTTGCCGCTTCGGGCGCCAAGACGCCCTGATCCTGGATCATGCAGATTCGATCGAGTACCCTTGCCTTCGAGTGCTGTATGTAAATACAGGAACGACACATGCCCGCAGGGAACCGGCCCGCCCCGCGCAAAGGTCGAGGCGCGTTGTCCAATCCCGCTGTGCGCTTCCAGTCGCAGACGGTGAGCGAGTTCGATGACGGCTGGGATCGCGAAGAGGAACCCTTGCCGCGCCTGGCAACCGAGGTGCGACCCGATCCGGCGCGCAGCATCATCGCCCGCAACCAGTCGCCGGACATCAACTTCGATCAGTCCATCAATCCCTACCGTGGGTGCGAGCACGGTTGCGTCTACTGCTACGCCCGCCCGAGTCACGCCTGGCTGGACCTGTCCCCCGGACTCGACTTCGAGACCAGGCTGTTCTTCAAGGAAAACGCCGCCGCGCTGCTCGAAAAGGAGCTCTCCCGTCCCGGATACCGGCCAAGTTCCATTGCGCTGGGCTCCAACACCGATCCCTATCAGCCGATCGAACGCAGGCTCCGGGTCACCCGAAGCTTGCTCGAAGTGCTCGATCGCTGTCATCACCCGGTAGGCATCGTCACCAAGAGCGCGCTGATCGAGCGCGACCTCGATCTGCTCGCCTCCATGGCGACACGCGGTCTTGCAAGCGCCATCGTCAGCGTCACCACTCTTGATGCCGGACTCAAGCGCATCCTCGAGCCTCGCACCTCTTCACCTCGCCGCCGGCTCGAAGCGGTACGCGCATTGAAGGAGGCGGGAGTTCCGGTCGGGGTTCTGGTCGCGCCCATCATCCCCTGCATCAACGACGCCGAAGTCGAAGACATACTCGCGGCGAGCCGGGAAGCGGGCGCAATGGTCGCCCATTACACCCTCGTCCGGCTCCCCCATGAGCTCAAGGACCTGTTCCGGGAATGGCTGGAGTCCCACTTTCCCGAACGGGCCGCACATGTCATGAGCATCATCCGCCAGTGCCGCGGCGGGCGCGACAACGACCCCCGCTTCGGCCATCGGATGCGAGGCACCGGCGTGTACGCGGAGCTCATCGCACGGCGTTTCGCCACCGCGCGGCGGCGGCTGGGATTCGACCGCAAGCTCCCCTCGCCCGACTGCACCCGCTTCGTGCCTCCGGTTCCCGCGTCCCCGCAACGCAGTCTCTTCGACCCGGCGCCGGTCTGATCGCATCGGGCACCGGGTCTGCGGGCACCGACCCGCACGTGCGCCGCGCGGGGAGGGCACGGCAAGAAAGATCACCACCACCGCCGAGAGGTCATTCCGAGCAAGCCGACCGGGGGCTTCGATGAGACGAGAGATGCGGAACTGATATCCTGTGAAAATGCGAAGATCAGCGCAGATGCCCCTGTTCCGCGGCGTGGTCGAGGCGGTCGAGGACGGCCGCCCCCCGGTCGCCGACGAGCGGCCCCATCGCCTTCCTTCGATGACGCGTCGCCTGAAAATGCCCTATCGCACCGGCGAGCTCGTCATCGACGTCACCATTTCCTATCGTGATGAGCGACCCTTCGAGATCTTCTTCAACTGCGCGCATCTCGAGATGTACGAGTACCTGGCCGCGGTGTCGCTCCTCGCCAGCCGCATGCTCCGCAACGGCTTTCCGGTGCACGAGGTGGCGCGCGACCTCATGGACATCGCGAGCCCGCACACCGGCCACATGCGCCGCACGGGCTGGTGTCAGAGTCTGGCCGCCCTCATTGGGGCCACCCTGCAAGAGCACGCAGCTCCGCCCGCGTCGGCCTCGTGAGGGGCGCCAGAGGGCCCGATCCGGCCAGGCGGGAACGGCGCGCTGATGAAGAAGCAGCCTCCTTGGAAGCTCGCGGATGACTTGCCGCCCGACCTCCAGCACGCGGTGGTTGGGTTCCCGTTCCGCCCTCGAACCGCCGGCGTGCCCCGCTCGCGAACGAACGCCCGGGCGAGGCCAGCGCCACCCCCGGGCCGGATTGCGCACGAACACGCGGTATCCGTTATGCTTGCGAACACCCGATGATGGCACTGATGGCCGGCGGCGAAATCGGAAGCGCCGCGCCCGCCCTGGCGGTGCTTCCCAGGTCGGCCACGGCTACGATGCGGGCGAGGTGCTTCAGATTGACGGTCATGAAGTCGCTGTCGGATTATCCGAAGTTGTTCGGAACCTCCCATTGGATTTTGAACAACCGGCCGTCGCCTGTGGAGTTCTGCCGCCGTCTCGGGACACCGCTGTTCACACCGAATCCGATGCGGGCGGCCGTTGGGGCTAGCCCACAAGTTTCACCGATTTTCGTAGCGAGGGCGTCAAGATGCCGTAATAGTGGGGCGCACGGACCGAAAGACGCTGAAGGCGTAGCTGACACTACGTCGAAGCGGCTTGAGGGAGTACGGCCCGCTATCACGAGCATATTGGCGTCCGCAGTAGGAAATCGGTGAAATTTGCGGGCTAGGGGTGGGCAGGGCATTCAGGGTGGATCTCAGCGCTTTAGTGCGTGGCCGGCATGCTTGTGAAGCACATGAGGCATCATGGATCGGTCGAGCGGCTCCGTCGCCCCGCGGAGCGTTTCAGCCCGCCGCCTCGTACTACTGCCGTGGCGACTCCCCGGTAGAACCCGGGTGAGGGATGATTCTTGGCGAGCATCAGACTCCAGGGAATCACCAAGACCTTCGGCGACACGCGGGTCCTCAACCGTATCGATCTCGATATCGGCGACGGTGAGTTCCTGACCCTGGTCGGTCCCTCCGGCTGCGGGAAGTCGACGACGCTGCGGATAATCGCGGGGCTGGAGGCGCAGACCGCGGGCGATGTGGAAATCGACGGCGCCGTGGTCAACCACGTGCGTCCGAGTCGTCGCGATCTGGCCATGGTGTTCCAGTCGTATGCGCTCTATCCGCACCTGACGGTTAGCCAGAATCTGGCCACGCCACTGCTGTTGCGGGATCTGGGATTCTGGGAGCGCTTCCCCCTGCTGGGCGCTCTCGTTCCCGGCCGGCGCAGCAAGCTCGAGACGCTGAGCGCGGCGGTCCGTGACGCGGCCAAGACGCTCGAGATCGAGCACCTGCTGGACCGCAAGCCCGGCCAGCTCTCCGGCGGCCAGCGCCAGCGGGTGGCGCTGGGCCGGGCCATGGTGCGCAATCCCGCCGCATTCCTGATGGACGAGCCGCTATCGAACCTGGACGCGGGACTTCGCGTGCACATGCGCGCGGAGCTCTCGGAGCTGCACCGAAATCTCGGCACGACGTTCGTGTACGTCACCCACGACCAGGCCGAGGCGCTGACGATGTCCGACCGGATGGCGGTCATGCTCGACGGCGACATCCTCCAGCTCGGTGCTCCGGACGACGTGTATCAGAACCCCCAGGACCTGCGGGTCGCCGAATTCGTGGGCAGCCCCAAGATCAACGTGATGCCGGGCGAATTCGACAGCGCCGGTCGCCTCTCGTGCCTCGGCGTCGCGCTGGAACGGCGACTCGGGGAATCCACCGCCGGTCCGGTCTCCCTCGGATGGCGCCCCGAGCACTTCGCCTTGCGTCCCCCCAAGACGAGCGGGTGCTTCGCGGGCCGGCTCGTGTACAAGGAGAATCTGGGCGCGGACGTCTTTCTCCACGCGATGCTCGCAGGCGGCGCGCATCGGGTCATTGCCCGGGCCATCCCGGCGCAGGCGCACGATGTCGCCATCGGTGACGAGCTGTGGCTCGACCCCGACGAGGGCCGGACGATGGCCTTCGGTCCGAACGGGCGGCGTCTGGCTCTGGCGGGGGAAGACTCGGCGGAGCACATCGCGTGACGGGCCGCTCCGCAACTCCGATCTGGTTCGTCGCTCCCGCGATCATCCTGATGATCGTGATCCTCATCCTGCCCGTCTTCGTCGCGGCGACGCTGTCGTTCACCGACTACAACCTCGGCAACCCGGGCTTCGACTGGGTGGGCTTCAAGAACTACGAATCGCTGACGAAGTTCTCGAGCTACAAGAAGATGTTCACGGCCTCACTGACCTACGTCGTGGTGGTGGTGCCGGTGTCCGTTGCCCTCGGCCTCGGAGCGGCGATGCTCATCTCCTCGCTGCGCTTTGGCGGCGAGATGTACAAGGCCGTGTTCTTCCTGCCGGTGATGGCCACGCTGCTCGCAATGGCGATCGTGTGGGAATTCGCTTTGCATCCGGTGGTCGGGGTCGTCAATGACATTCTCAGGAGCGGCTGCGACATCGGTTGGGTGCACGCCACGCTGAGCGGTTCGTGGCTCGGATGGGATCCGGCCGCGAGCTGGTACGGAAGCAGTTGCGCCGAGGACTTCCCGGTGTGGTTCGGGGACAAGAAGTATGCGCTGGGCGCGATTGCGTTCATCGGAATCTGGCAGGCCTTCGGCTTCAACATGGTGCTGTATCTCGCGGGCCTGACCTCGGTTCCGCGCGAGCTCTACAGCGCGGCGGAGATGGACGGGGCGAGCAACGCGTGGGAGCGTTTCCGCCTCGTGACGTGGCCGATGCTCGGACCGACGCACGTGTTCGTCGTCACCATCACTTCGATTCGCTCGTTCCAGGTCTTCGACACCGTGGAAGCGCTGACCCGTGGCGGGCCGGCCAAGTCGACCTATGTGATGGTCTACGCCATCTTCGAGAAAGGCGTAAAGCAGAATCTCCTGGGAATCGGCTCGGCCATCACGGTGGTGTTTCTCGCCTTCGTCCTGGTGCTCACCATCACCCAGGTCTACTTCGTCAACCGGCGGGTGCACTACTCGTGAACACCAGTGCGACCTGGCTCGACGAAGGCCTGAAACACGTGATCCTGCTGGTCGGCTCCATCGTCGTGCTGCTTCCCTTCTATCTCATGCTCTCCTACTCCCTCAAGTCGCCGGCGGAGATCGAGAGCAACACGGGAGGCTTCGTCGGCTCCCAGGCCCTGATCACGGACCCGCGCTGCGTCAAGGCCGGACGCCCGATCGAGGAGTGCACGATGCGTCCGGTGGTCTACAACTACACCGCCGCGTTCAGGGAAGCGCCGCTTTTGCGCTACATGCTGAACGGCGTGCTCGTGACGGTATCGATCTTCCTGATCCAGGTGGCGGTCGCCCTGCCCTGCGCCTACGCGCTGGCGAAGCTCCGCTTCTGGGGACGGGACGTGGTGTTCGGTCTGGTGATCTTCTGCCTCCTGATCCCGGTCCACGCGATTGCGCTGCCCCTCTACATCATGTTGGCGAAGGCGGGACTGACCAACACCTACGCCGCACTGGTGATCCCGTGGACGATCTCGGTGTTCGGGATCTTCCTGATGCGGCAGTTCTTCAAGACGGTGCCGGACGACCTGATCGATGCGGCACGCATGGACGGCATGAGCGAGTTCGGCATCGTGTGGAAGGTCATGCTCCCCACCGCGATTCCGGCCCTGCTCGCCTTCGCGATCTTCTCGGTGGTCGCGCACTGGAACGACTACTACTGGCCGCGGGTCGTGATCACCGGCGACCGCGACCTGATGACTCCGCCGCTCGGACTGCGCATGTTCAAGTCCGACCTCGACGGCAACGAGTACGGGCCGATGATGGCGGCGACGACGGTGATCGTCACCCCGCTCGTCGTCGCCTTCCTGCTCGCGCAGCGCCGCTTCATCGAGGGCATCACCCTCACCGGAATGAAGTAGGCGATTCGCACAACCGGATTTCGGCCCCGGGAATTCGGGGCCGGATAACAAGAGGCACCGGATCTGTCATCGGGACGATACCGGGCCATTTGGGACGACAGAGGAGACTATTCATGAAACGCAGTACCGCATTGGCCGCGGTCCTTTCGGGTGCGCTCACGGCGTCGGCCGCCTGGGCGGAGAACGTCACGATCGAGGTCGCCTATCCGTATTCCGCCCTGTTCGACGTGACCTTCGAGCGCATCATGCCCTTGTTCAAGGAAGCGCATCCCGACATCGACGTGAAGTTCCGGGCGACGTACGACAACTACGAAGACGGCACCAACACCATCCTGCGCGAGTCGGTCGCCGACAAGCTGCCCGACATCACGTTCCAGGGCCTCAACCGCCAGGCGCTCCTCGTCGAGAAGGGAATCGCCAAATCGCTGGAGCCGTTCATCGCCAAGGAGGCCGACTTCTCAAAGGACGGATACCACAAGGCGATGCTCGATCTGGGCACCTTCGGCGGTGAGGTTTACGGACTGCCCTTCGCCGTCTCCCTGCCGGTGGGCTACTACAACATGGACGCTCTGAGAGAGGCCGGCATCACCGAGCCTCCGACGACCTGGGACGAGGTCGTCGAGAACTGCGAGAAGCTGCGCGCCGCCGGCTACAAGAACCCGCTGTTCTGGGGCTGGAACATCACCGGCAACTGGTTCTTCCAGGCGTTGCTGTGGAGCCAGGACACGCCGATCCTCAAGGACGGCAAAGTCAACTTCGACGGCCCCGAGGGACTGAAGGCACTGGAGACGATGAAGAAGCTCTTCCGGGGCTGCAAGATGCTGAATCTGGCGATCGGGGATGCGGGGAAGCCGTTCGCGGCCGGTGAGGTGGCGATGCACTTCTGGTCGACCTCCGCGGTCGGAGCCATCGAGCGGGCGAAGGGCGACTTCGAGCTGCGCACCAGCGAGTACCCGGGCATGGGCGAGCCGCCCAAGGGACTGCCGGCGGGCGGCAACTCGGGGATGATGGTCTCGACCTCCGACGATCCGAAGCAGGTGGAAGCCGCCTGGACCTTCCTCAAGTTCTGCACCTCCGGAGTGGGCGCGGCAGCGGTGGCGGAGACCACGGGCTACATGCCGCCGAACAAGGCCGCGAACGAGCTGCTGGCCGACTTCTACGCCAACAACCCGAACAAGCACACCGCGGTGCGCCAGGCCGGTCTTCTGCGTGACTGGATTGCCTATCCGGGCGACAACGGACTCGCGATCACCCAGGTCATCTACGACCACATCGAGTCCATAGTGACCGGGGATTCGGATGACATGGAGGCCCTCCAGGAGGAGATGGTCGAGGAAGTGTCGTCAATGCTGCCGTAGTCACGGCTGCGGCAAATCGACGGTTGCACAGGACCGGCGCATGCCGGTCCTGTGCAACCTCTTTATTTGAAACTCGGAAATCCCCGAGGATTTCCCAAGCGTCCGGGGCCCTGCACATGCCGCACCATCGACTGTTGACCACGACCATCGGCGCCTACCCGAAGCCTGGCTGCACTCCGATCGGAGACTGGTTTCCGGACCCTGACGATACCGAGGCGGGCGCGCAGGGAGAGGGGTTGCTCAAGCGATGGGAGCGAGCCGGCTACGAAGAGCGGTTGGCGCAGGCCGGCGATGCGGCCGAAGCGGCGTTCGTCGAGGCTATTCATGAGGTGGTCCGCGACCAGGTCGAGGCCGGCATCGACATCCCCACCGACGGCGAGGTTCGCCGGGAGAATTACATCTTCTACCAGTGCCGGAACCTGAACGGGTTCGATTTCGAACATCTCACCGAGAAGGTGGCCCGCGACGGCGCGTTCACCGCTCGGGTGCCGACGATTACGGGGGCGGTGACGCCCCGCGAGCTGGTACTCGCCCGTGACTGGCGGATCGCGAGGCAAGTGACCGACCGGCCGGTGAAGATCACCCTGCCGGGCCCGATGACCATCGCCGACTCGATGGCCAACGCGTTCTATCCGGACCCTGGGGCGCTGGGGCGGGCACTGGCCGAAGCGCTCAACGCGGAGGTCCGCGATCTGGCGGCAGCCGGGTGCCGCCACATCCAGGTCGACGAGCCGGTTTTCGCCCGCAAGCCCGATCAGGCTCTCGATTACGGCATCGAGCACCTGGAACGGGTGTTTCACGGGATTCCGGAAGACGTGCAGCGCATCGTGCACATGTGCTGTGGCTACCCCAGCGCGCTGGACACGCCCGACTACCCCAAGGCCGACCCACAGTCGTACTTCCGCATCGCGGACGCGATGGACGAGGCCGCGATCGATGCGGTCTCGATCGAGGACGCGCACCGCCCGAACGACCTGAGTCTGCTGGAGCGCTACGCTCGAACCACCGTCCTGCTCGGGGTGGTGAACATCGGCCGAAGCCGGGTGGAGCCGGTCGAGGAGATCGCCGACCGTCTCGGCCGAGCGCTCGAGCACATCGATGGTGAACGGCTGGTGGCTGCTCCGGACTGCGGGCTCGGACTGCTCAGCCGTGACCTCGCGGTCGCGAAGCTCGCGAACCTGTGCTCCGCCGTCCATGAGACGGGATGCGGCTGAGACGACAAGCGCGTCCTCCTCCACCGGGCGGGAGGGCTTGATCGCAGCACGATGATGGCGGCGACACTCCCGAGCGCGCCGGGTGTGTCCACGATCCATGCCGCTGTCACGGCTTGTGTGCGTAGATTTCTTCGATAGCGACCGCCTGAAATGAACGCGTATCTCGGCATCTTGGTGCGCGAAGCAGCCGAAAATCGGCGAATTTCGCGGGCTAGTTCAATGCGATCGAATGTGTCACTCTCTTTGACAGTCCCGGATTGGAAGGGTGGAGGGCCCGTCGGATTCGCGGAACCACCAGCATGCAGTCAACCCGGATGAGGGCACTGCGTTGGAGTTTGCAATCCGCGGCCACCCTCCTCCGCGACGGGATCGAATGGTGTGGCAACCAAAGGGAGGACCACCATGAACAGAGGCAAGCATCTCTTCTGGTTCGCGGTTTCGGCCATGGCGCTGGTATGGTCGTCGGCGGCAACGATGGCGGACGAAAGGAAAGACCTGACCTTCGTCGCCATCGCCACCGAGGAAATGGCCGTCGTCGCCGAACGCTGGGAACCGACGATCGAGTACCTCTCCGAGAGGGCCGGCGTGGACATCAACTTCTTCGCGTCCACATCCTATGCGGCGGCCGTCGAAGCCCTTCTCGCCGATTTTGCCGATTTCGGCATGCTGGGGCCGAAGATCTATACGGTCGCCCGCGAGAAATCGACCAAGATCGAGCCCATCGTCGGTACCGGCCGGCCGGCCAACCATTTTCTCAAGGAGCCCTGCGCGTGCTACCACGGGCGGCTGATCACCAAGAAGGGAGGCCAGTTCGAGACCATCGAGTCGCTGAAGGGCGCCGTGTTGGCCCTGACCGATCCCGGCAGCACGTCCGGCAACGCGCTTCCGCGGGCGCTGTTCCCGGACGAGATCGGCGGGATGTCGCTCGACGACTACTTCGGCGAGATCTTCTATGCCGGCAGTCATGACGGCGCCGCCAAAGCCGTGTTCAACGGCAAGGCGGATGCTGCCTTCGTATCGGAGAACGCCCTCTCGCGGTCCATCGACCGGGGCGCCCTGGAGCTCGGTTCGTTCAACCACTTGTGGGTTTCCCCGAAGGTCGTCTCCAACCCCATCGTCGTCAACACCAGCACGATGTCGCCCGAGTTGATCGCCGAAGTGAAGGGCATTCTGATGGGCATGGTCGACGATGAGGCCGGGCGGGCCGCGCTTGAGACGGTCAAGATGGCGGCCATGCCGGAGCTGACCGACGCCGCCTTCGATCCGCTGCGCAAGATCCTGGCCAAGAAGGCGGAGTTGAAAGAGCAAGGCAACTAGCCAACCGGCGCCCCGGGCCGGCCCGGCATGTGGCGCCTTACCGGGGAGCGCGAGTCTTCGGCTCGCGCTCCCACGAAGACCCGGCGACGCAGACGCAACTGTAACGATGACGGGCGCGGAGGGCGCCTGAAACCGCTGAATACGGCGGGAAGAAGCCGGATTCGATGCAGGGCCGCCGGAATCGGTTTTGTCGTTCGACCACCGCGGGTGGACATTGCCGCGACCGCGCCTCGTCTCAGGGCCGCTTACGACCCTATGCCCACCGAGGCACCGGGCGCGGGGGGCCAGACCCACCGCATCACCACAAGGCGGGCGCAATGGCGCTACTTCAGATAGACGACCTCAGAAAGCACTATCCGACCGGTGAGAAGGCGCTGCGCGGCGTCGATCTCGTGGTCGCGAAGCGCGAGATCGTGGCGCTGCTGGGACTCAGCGGCTCGGGAAAGTCGACCCTCCTGCGCTGCATCAACCGGCTGGTCGATCCGGACTCGGGTCGGGTCGTGCTCGACGGCATCGAGATCACGGGTCTCGGCAAACGTGACCTCGGCCGGGCTCGCGTACACATGGGAATGATCTTCCAGGAGTTCAACCTGGTCGATCGCCTGACGGTGCTGGAGAACGTGCTGTCCGGGACGCTCGGGGTGACCCCGCTGTGGCGCGTCGTCTCCCGCGCCTTCCGCGCCGGGGACATCCGCCGCGCCATCGAGCTTTGTTCGCGCGTCGGCATCGCCGACCACATACGCAAGCGCGCCGATCAGTTGAGCGGCGGCCAGCGACAGCGAGTCGGGATCGCCCGGGCCCTGATGCAGAGCCCGAAACTGCTGCTGGTCGACGAACCGACGTCCAGTCTGGATCCCAAGATTGGCGCCGAGGTCATGGAGCTGATGTGCGAGATCGCCGAGGAGCGGGGCATTCCGGTACTGTTCAGCGTTCACGACGTCGCCCTGGCCCGGACCTACTCTCAACGCATCGTCGGGTTGCGGCGCGGCCGGAAGGTCTTCGACGAGAAGACCAGCGCCCTCGATCGGCAATCGGTGGAGCGCATCTACAGCCGCGAGACCGAAGATGCCGGCGCCGATCCGGCGAAGCAGGGAGCTTGACGGCATGGCGAGCCTGACGGCCACGCGCACGATGGGCAATCCGCTGCGTGAACGCGGCCGGGTCCTGCGACGCTACGCCCTGTACGGCGTCGTGGGGATCCTCGTCGCCGCCATGTCGATTCACCTCCTGGTGATCGGCACCGACTGGTCGCGCATGGGCTCGCCCGGTCAGATCGCGGCGACTGTCTTCAGCCTGGTGCCGAACCTCGCGTATGTCCCGAAAGTCCTCGAACCGCTGTTGGAAACCGCACTGATGGCCTTCTGGGGAACCCTATTGGCGGTGATCATGTCGATTCCGATCGCCTACCTGGCGGCGACGACGACCACGCCGAGCATGCTCCTGACCTTTCCCCTCGGGCGGGCGCTGATCGTGCTCTCCCGTTCCACCCACGAGATCATTTTCGCTCTCATCTTCGTCTCGGCCCTCGGGCTGGGGCCGCTTCCCGGAATCCTCGCGTTGGGCTGCCGCTCGGTCGGGTTCATGTCGAAGACGACCGCGGAGGCCATCGAGAACGTCAATCGGGGGCCGATCGAGGCCATCGCCTCCACCGGCGCCGGCGGGGCCGCACGCTTCCTGTTCGCGGTGGTGCCGCAGGTGTTCCCCGCCTTCCTCGGCAACGCCATCTTCCAGTTCGACATCAACATCCGGCGCGCGTCGATCCTGGGCATGGTCGGCGCCGGCGGCATCGGGCTGCACTTCTCCGAGCAGATGAAGGCCTACAACTACGGCAACGCCGGCGCCTGCGTGCTGGCGGTGGTGGTGCTGGTGATCGTCGGAGAGATCGTCTCCAACCGCGTTCGCACGAAACTCATCTCCGGGTGACGCGCATGGCCGACCGCATCGACTCCCTCCATCGAAGCTTCAATGCGCACCGGCGAAACGCGCGACTGGCGAAGTTCGGCGCCGGGCTGGGGTTGCTGGTGTTCGGCTTCTGGACCGTCGCTTTCCTCGCCATCCCCATCGAACGGCTGGTCGGCATGTTCGGCCCTCTCGGCGTCATGTTGGCGGACCGGATCTTCCCGCCGGATCTGGTGTACGCGTCACAGTGGCAGATTCTGGCGTCCGTGGTCGAGACCATCGAGATGTCCCTGCTCGGGGCCTTCTACGGCACCGTGATCACCATTCCGCTGGCCTGGTGGGCGGCCTGGAACATCACGCCGAGCCGCACCGTCCTGTACCCCGTGGCCCGGGCGGTCATCGTGTTCTGCCGATCCCTGCCGACCCTGATGCTCGGACTTCTGCTGGTTGCGATCTTCGTGTTCGGCCCCTTCGCCGGCGTTCTCGCGCTGATCGTCGGAACCATCGGATTCGCCGGGAAGCTGATGGCGGAGCAGGCGGAGACCATCGACATGGGCCCCGTCGAAGCAGTCCGCGCCACCGGGGCGAGCTCCGCGAAGGTGTTTGTCTACGCCATCTGGCCGCAGGTGAAGCCGGCCTGGGCCGGGACCGTGATCTACAACTGGGACGCGCGGCTGCGCAGTTCGACCATCCTGGGCTTCGTGGGGGCCGGCGGCATCGGGCTGCACCTGCGCGAGCGTATCTCGCTGCTCGACTACCACGCAGCGATGGGCATCATCGCCATTATCATCGTTCTGGTCACCATTTCCGAGGCCATCTCGCACCTGCTCAGGCAATGGCTGCGCTAGCTCCACCGGCGGCACGGACTGAAACACCAAGGCCCCATGAGCAAGATCACCGAACGAAACACCGATTCGTCCACCATCGCAACATGGGGATCGGTGAGCGTCTCGCCGACCGAGGACGTGATCGTGGGCACGTTCGCAACCTGGATGCTCACCTACACGGTCGGCGCCTACGCCATGGACGTGGGCGGGGGGCTGAAGATCGGCACCCGCCGCCAGGCGGACTTCGGCACGCCGCAGTTCGACGATCCGCGGGGCGACAACTTCACCACCGTGTCCTGCTCTCGCGCGGATTCCCGCTTCGAAACCACGTTCGACCCCCGCGGACACAAACGCCCGTTCAACGCCGTCGCCGTCATCCGGCTGGCTTCCGGGCCCCTCTATCCCGGGGATACCGTGAGCGTCGTCTTCGGAGAACAGTCCCGAGGGTCGCGCGGGCTGCGGGTGCAGTCGTTCCCGGAGACCGCCAGCGACTTCGCGGTATTCGTGGATCCGCTCGCCTCCGGCGAGTACAAACGCGTCTTCTGCACCTCGCGCACCTTCCGCATCAGGAGTGGCGGCGCCGAGACTTTCACCGCGGTGGCGCCGACCATCGTCGGGGCCGGCAAGCCATTCCGGGTCCAGGTGCGTGCCAACGACCGCTTCGGCAACCCGACGCCGGTCGATGCTCCGGATCTGACCCTGGACGCCGATCCGTCGGTAGTCGTGAATCTGCGCCGGGAGAACGGCCGCGCGACCTGGATCGACGGGGTCAGGCTCGCCGAACCCGGCGTGCGCAGGCTGGTGCTCGCGAACGGCGACGGAGTCCTCGCGGTCACCAATCCGATCGTGGTCCGCGAACACGCCGACGAGATCATCTGTTGGGGCGACACGCAAGCACAGACCGCTTCCACCGTCGGCGTCGGCACCCCGGACGAGTACTTCGCCTACGCCCGCGACCTCGCGGCAATCGACTTCACCACCCACCAGGGCAACGACTTCATCCTCTCCGATGTCGACCTGGAGGAGGTGCGCCGGGCGGCGAGGAAGCACAACGAACCGGGGCGCTTCGTCGCCTTCTTCGGCTGGGAGTGGTCGGGACCGACCGGCACCGGCGGCGACCGCAACGTCCTGTTCCTGGACGACGAGGGGCCCATCTACCGCAGCAGTCACTGGCAACTTTCCGGTGACGAGGTGCCTCCCGACGCCGACGCGACCGAATGCGTGCACGCCCGCGACCTGCAAGCGAGGATGCGCGAGTACATGGACGAGACCGGCCGCAAGGTCATCATGGTTCCGCACATCGGTGGCCGGCGTTCCGACTTCGAGGCGCAGGATCCGGAGCTGGAGCCGGTCTTCGAGATCTGCTCCAACCACGGCATCTTCGAATGGCGCCTGCACGAGTTCCTTCGTGCCGGCGTGCGCGTCGGCGTCGTGGGCGCGAGCGACGACCACACCTGCCGCCCGGGTCTGGCCTGGCCGTCGACGCCGGAGATGACCATCCTCGGCGGCCTTGGCGCCGTCTACAGCCGCGAGCTGACCCGCCAGGGGATCTACGAGGGGCTGATGGCCCGGCACTGCTACGCCACCACGGGCACGCGCATGTACCTGGAGGTGTCCGCTGACGGAATGCCGATGGGAAGCGTGTGCGAGACCGCGGGTCCGCCATCGATCGCCGGGGTCGTGCGCGGCACCGCGCCCATCGAGGCGATCACGCTCTTCGATCGGAGCCGCGAGGTGGCGTGCTTGCGTCCGAACCCGAGAGTTCGCGACGCGACGCGCCTTCGCATCTCCTGGTCCGGCGCCAACGGACCGGACCGCGGTCGCTTCATGAACTGGCACGGGGAGCTTCGCATCGACAGCGGCCGTATCGTCGACGCCCAGACCTTCAACATCTTCACGGCAAAGTACGGCATCACCGAGCGCGGCGACCGACGGGTGGCCTGGCGCTCGGTCACGTCGGGCCAGGAAGAGGGGCTGCTGCTGGAGCTGGACGCCTCCGACCAGGCGACGGTCGCCTTCACCGCGGGCCCCGCGGACCTCTCGTTCCGACTTGGCGAGGCGCGGGCCGGCGATCTGAGCTGGGAGCTGGGAGGCCTGGAGCAGCAGGTCCGGGCGAGCACCCTGCACACGACCGGTGACGTTCAGGACGCCGAGTTCGCCTGGCGGGACGAGACCCGCGCGACGGGTGAACGGGCCTACTGGGTGCGGGTGGAGCAGACCGACGGGCACCGCGCGTGGAGCAGTCCGATTTACCTCACCGTCACCGGAGAGCGACCGTGACTGCGCCGACCCGGCCGAAGCCCAACGTGCTCTTCGTCCTCGCCGACCAGTTGCGGGGTTGTTCGGTCGGCTACGCGGGCGAAGAGGCGGTGTCGACGCCCCACCTCGACGCTTTCGCCGCCGAGGGCGCCGTCTGCACCAACGCCGTGTCCGTGCTGCCCGTGTGCGGACCCTACCGCGGCTCGCTACTGACCGGTCGCATGCCGACGTCGACCGGTCTGGTGCTCAACGACATCGCACTCAGGACCACCGAGACCAGCATCGCGCACTGCTTCAACGCCGCGGGCTACGACACCGCCTACATCGGCAAGTGGCACCTCGACGGACCGGACCGGACCGCGCCGGTGCCGCCCGGTCCGCGTCGCCAGGGGTTCAACTACTGGATGGCGGCCAACTTCGAGCACAACTATGACCGCTCCTGGTATACCGACAACGCGGGGGAGCGGAAGATGTGGCCGGGATGGGACGCCGAGGCCCAGACCACGCATGCGATCGAATACCTGCGCAACCGCAAGCGCGACGACCCCTTCTGCCTGTTCCTGTCGTGGGGTCCGCCGCACCACCCGTACCGGCTGGTGCCGCAACGCTACCTGGACATGTACGACCCGGCCGCGATCGAGGGGCGGCCGAACTGTCCCGAGGTGCCGCGCCGGGACCTTTGGGGCTACTACGCGCAGATCACCTTCCTCGACGACCAGTTCCGGCGACTGAACGACGCCATCGAGGAAGTGGGCATCGCAGGCGAGACCATCGTCGTGTTCACCTCTGACCACGGCGACATGCACGGCTCCCACGGCCTGTACAAGAAGCAATGGCCGTGGAACGAAGCGCTGAAGGTGCCCTTCGTCCTGCGTTATCCGGGGGTCGTGCCGGCTTCGGCGTGCGTAGAGTCACCTTTTAGCGTCATCGACGTGATGCCGACCCTGCTCGGGCTGGCCGGACTGCCGATCCCCGATAGCGTCGAAGGCGTCGACCTGTCGCCGGTCTTGAGGGGCGAAGACGAGGAGGGACCGGAGTCGGTGCTTATCATGAACCCGTGTCCTTTCAGCATCGGTGACCCTCGTGGCCACGACCAGTTTCCGGAATACAAGGGCATGCGGCTCGAGTACCGCGGCGTGGTGACCCGACGGCACACCTACGTGCGCACGATCGACCGGCCATGGCTGCTCTTCGACAACGTCGCCGATCCACACCAGATGCGAAACCTCATCGATGACGGGGCGTCGCGCGACATTCGCGAGCGGCTGGACGGCCTGATGCGCGCCCACATGGCACGCATCGGCGACGAACTGATGCCTCGGGAGCACTACTACAAGCGTTTCGGCATCACCTTCGACCACCGCGGCAAGGTGGTCGATCTGGTGGAGAACATGTACGACCGCGCCGGATGATCAACCCGGGCGTGCGTATTCACAGGAATTCCTGGTGTGCCGAGCCGGTCGCGGTGGAGGAATCCGGCGCGCTGGCCGACGCGACGTTGCTCGGGGATTTCGCGCGGGTCGACATCCCGATTGTGGGTCGGCACGGCATGGTGATGCCCGAAGACGACCCTTCCGGCGACACCTCATGGCTCGGCTACCGGCATTCCCGTAGCCCGGGTGCGGCGACAGAGCTCGTGGTGTACGCCCGCGCGTGACTCGCGCCGGCGCTACCAGCGCAGGTTCACGTTCTTGATGCGGGTGTAGCTCAGCAACTCATCCAGGCATTCCTCGCGTCCCGAGCCGCTGTGCTTCCAGCCGCCGTAGGGAGCGCCGAGATAGCGGCCGGTGGAGTTGATCCACACGTAGCCCGCCTCCACCCGATCCGCGGTCTCCATGGCCCGGTCGAGGTCGGTGGTCACGATGGCGGCGGTCAGGCCGTAGGGCAGGGCGTTCACCTTCGCCATCATGTCTTCGTAGTCCGACCACGTGAACACCGACATCACCGGCCCGAAGATCTCCTCGCGGGCGATGCGCATCGAGTCGTCGACGCCGTCGAAGACCGTCGGCAAGACGAAGAATCCGTTCGCGAGCTCAGGGGCCGCGGGCGGCCCGCCGCCGGTGGCAAGGCGCGCGCCCTGCTCCAGACCCGAAGCGATGAAGCCCATCACACGTTCGTACTGACGAGCCGACACGATGGGGCCGACCTCCTTGCCCTCCTCCCAGGGCAGTCCCACCGGCAACGCCTCGGCTTCGGCCACGAGCGCGTCGCGCACCGCGCCGTGCAGCGATTCGTGCACGAAGACGCGCGACGTGGAGCTGCACGACTGACCCTGGCGGTTCATGTTCATGCCCTTCATCGCCGCCTTTGCCGCTTTCGACGGGTCGGCGTCGGGGAAGATGATGATGGGGTTCTTGCCCCCGAGCTCCAGCGTGACCTCCTTCAGCCCCTCCGCCGCCTCCCGGGCGATGATGCGCCCGGTCTCCACCGAGCCTACGAAGCCGATGCGCTCGACCTGCGGATGCCGCACCATGGCGGAGCCGGTCTCGGCGCCACCGGTCACCACATTCACCACCCCCGGCGGCAGGATGCCTTCGCACAGCTCCGCGAAGCGCAGGCTCGACAGCGGCGCCTGGTCCGCCGCCTTCACCACTACCGTGTTGCCCGCCGCCAGCGCCGCCGCCGCCTTCTCCGCGCAGAAGCGGAAGGGGTGGTTGAAGGCGTTGATCTTGACCACCACCCCGTAGGGCTGGCGGCGGGTGAAGTTCAGATGCCGCGGACCATAGGAGGACGTCTCTCCCTTGATCTCGGTGACCAGGCCCGCGAAGTAGCGCAGCGTATCCACCGTCCAGTCCACATCGCCCACCATGCCGGCAAGCGCATTGCCAGCGTCGACGCAGTCCATGAGTCCGAGCTCGTCGCGATGCGCATGCAGCCGATCGGCGAGACGCTCGAGGTATCCGGCCCGCTCCACGATCGGCATCCGGCCCCAATCGGATTCGAACGCCGCTCGGGCGGCGCGCACCGCACGGTCGACATCGACCTCGGCGGCGGCCGGCACCTCGCCCAGATGCTCGCCGGTGGACGGGTTGATCGACGCGAGGCGCGCACCCTGCGCCGCTTCCTGCCACTCGCCACCGATGTAGAGCCCCCGCGGCGTGAAGTCGAGCTCCGGTCCGATCATGGTCGTCTCCCCGTGCACAGGTTCGCGGCACGGCGAGTTCGCGATCGGTCCAGCCCGAAGTTTTCACCGATTTTCGTAGCGAGGGCGCCAAGATGCCGTGATAGTGGGGCGAACGGACTGAAAGACGCTGAAGGCGTAGCCGGAAACAGGCGAAGCGCCGGTGGCGCTTCGCCCCGGCGAGCGGGCAAGCCAAGGATGGCTTGCCCGGCCTGCAAGCGAAACAGGGACTGCGCAGCGCAGCAGGTAGCCGACACGAAGTCGTTGCGGCTTGAGGGAGTACGGCCCGCTAACACGAGCATATCGGCGTCCGCGAGTTGAGAAATCGGTGAAACTTTCGGGCCAGCCCACATCCATCGCAAGCCTCGCCCTCGCGGCAACTCATTGTCTTGTAGGCGATTTCTTTCCCCATGCCCGCGGCCCGATCACGGATGCGGCACACCGGAAACCTCAGGGCACGATGGCCGCGCGCAGCACGCTGCGCTTGGCGGCCTTGTCGAACGCTTCGTCGAGCTGGTCGAGACCGAAGTGTGAATCCACGATCTCCGCGAAGGGAAAGCGATCGCGGTTGGCCATCACGAAGTCGAGCGCCTGAACGAGATGGCGAGGGTGGTAGTTGTGGATGCCCTTCATCGTGATCCACTTGCGGATCAGATCGTTGCCGTCGAGCTCGAACGTCGAGCCGGGGTGGACCAGTCCCGCAATCACGTAGCGCCCGCCGATGCGCAGCATGCGCACCCCGCTCGGCACCACCGAGGACACTCCGCACACCTCCAGCACCACATCCGGTCCGTCCGGGGGCGATGCGTCGCGGATCGCCGCGACCAGCTCGTCCTCGCTCATCGCACCCACGTCGAATGTGAGATCGGCCCCGAAGCGTTCCGCGGCGCGCCGCCGCGCCGGCACCGCGTCCAGCCCGATGACCCGGACCGCACCCCGTGCCTTGGCGATCGCGCAGCCATAGAGTCCGAGCAGCCCCAGGCCCTGCACCACCACCGTCTCGCCCACCGCGACCGCGGCGGCCTCGGTGACCGATATCATGGTGGCGACACCGCAATTGAGTGGAGTCGCCTCCTCGTCGGTCATCGCGTCGGGCAGCTTGAGGATGCCGGTACCGGGCAGGATGTAGCAGTAGTCGGCGAATCCGCCAAGGAAGTGGGGGTCGTCGTCCACGTGGTCGTGGCCGTACTTGCGAAGCCCCGGGGCCTTCTGCGGCATGTCGTGCACATCGCGGTAGTAGGACTGGCCGTCGGCGAAGAACTCGGTCCAGGTGATACGGTCGCCGATTGCAAGGGGATCACCGCGCAGGTCCTCGCGGACGCCCTCGCCGATCTGCTCGATGACGCCGATGATCTCGTGGCCGAGGATTCCTGGGCACGGATTCGGGCGGCGGCCCTGGTAGGAGTGGATGTCCGACCGGCAGATGGTGCACATGGAGATCTTCACCAGCACCTCGCCCTCGCGGGCATCGCGCACGGGGTAGCGTCGTACCTCGAAGGGCGCGTTCGGCGCCGGATAGACCACGGCGCGCCCGGTTCTGTTCATGGAGCTCTCCTTCGTACCCATGTCTCGTCGATTTCCCACCGCGACCATCGCCGAGCGCTCGCTCCGCGATTCATCCGCGGGCGGATGCTGGCCTCAATCGATCACGCCGTTGAGCGCATAGTCGAACGCTTCGTAGCTGTGCAGCCGTGCCGCTTCGGCTCGGCTTGCGTACTCGTCGCGGACCGGGCGGCTGAGGATGATGGGCACGTCAGCCTCGTGGACGCTGCCGTGGGTGCGGAGCCGCTGGCCCTTGATACCGCTCAGATCGTGATCCATCTCTCGGGCGCCGAGGGCGGTGCGAACGTCTCCGAGCACCGCCACGTCGCCTTCAGGGCCGACGGGCAGGTCGAACTCCCGGACCACCTCCTCGCATGACAGCACCCGCTCCAGGCCCGGCAGGTCCCGAATCGCATCCATCACCCGCTCCCTCGAGAGTTCTTCTCCGCAGTACACGCGCACGAATCCGCCGAGGGCCGCGTGGTGACCCACGAAGGCGTCGGCGATCGGGCAGATGACGGTACTAGTGCCCTCGCCGAACTCGGCGTCCAGGATATCCTGCAGCCACACCACGCGGGGCGTGCCATCGTCGCGGGTCTTCTCGTTCATGCCGTGGTCCGCGGTGAGCGCCACCGTGGCGCCCAGCTCCTCGAACCGGCCGAAGCGCGCGTCCAGCTCCCGGTAGAAAGTGTCCGCCACGGGATGGCCCGGCGCATGGGCGTGCTGGATGAAGTCGGTGAGCGAGAGATAGAGGATGTCCGGTCGACGTTCCTCCAGCAGTCTGAGGCCAGCGTCGAGGACGAACAGAGAGAGGTCCGCGGAATACATGTCCGGCAGCGGGCGCCCGACGAAGTCGAGCGCGTCCTCGATACCGTTCTCCTCCATCGTGCACCGGTCGGCGTGCTGCGAGGACAGGCTGACCGAGCCGTTTGAGAAATCCATGCCCTTCTGAAGCTGCCGGCGAAGCTTGTCCTTCGCGGTGACCGAGACCACCCGCGCGCCGTGGCGCGAGAACTCGCTCATGATCGAATTGACCTGGAGCAGCTCGGGTCCGGTCATGACCACCGGCTCGTTCGTCCTGCGGTCGAGATAGAAGTTGCCGGAGATGCCGTGCACCGAGGCGGGCCGCCCGGTCACGATGGACATGTTGTTGGGGCAGGTGAAGCTCGGCATCGTGCCGTACGCCACCGTGTGGAAGCCTTCGGACATGTAGCGCGCGATGTTGGGGATGATCCCGGCGGCTACGCCGCGCTCGTTGTAGGCCGGGTCGCCCCCGTCGATGCACACCATCACCAATGGCCGCTCGGGCCAGCGGTAGTCGATGCCGTTCACTGTGATGTGGCTGGCCGTCATGTCCTTCCTCCGACTCCTGTCGCCGTGCGAGGCCATTCACCGCGTAGCTGTCGCGCCCGACGGCAACTGCCTCACTGGGGTGAAAATCGAACCTTCGTTGTCTATCTACCGATTGGTGAGATGTGTCGGCAGCGACTGGGGCATTTCACCGCGTCGCCGGCACCGCCACCTTCAGGCGCGCGGCGACGCCGCAATCCGCCTCGAGAAGCCCTGATGCGGTGACCATGGTGTTGCGTTCGGCCATCCATCGCTACTTCATCTTCATCACCCGATCGCGGGCATATGCGGAGACCACCTCGGAGACCAGCACCAGCGCCACGATGGAGAGGATGATGGCCGCGACCCGTTCGGTCTCGATCTGCAGGACGGCCCGTTTCAGATACCAGCCCATGCCTCCCGCGCCGACGAAGCCGACGACCGTGGCGGCGCGAAACGCGACATCCCAGGTATAGATGCCGATGCCGGTGAAGGCTACCCGCACCTGCGGGAACACCCCGAACACCATGACCTGGAACAGGTTGGCGCCCGTCGCTCGCATGGCCTCGACCGGCCCCATGTCGATGGCCTCGATCTCCTCCGCGAACAGCTTACCCGCGAAGCCCGCGCAGAAGAAGGTGAGGGCCAGCACCCCGGGCAGCATGCCGAAACCGAGAATGCTCACGAACAGAATGGCCCAGATCATCTCGTGCACGGCGCGAAAGCCCATCGTGAACAGGCGCGCCACGGGATAGATGAAACGCCGGCTCGGGGTCATGTTGAATGCTCCGAACCAGCCGAGCGGAATCGAAATCGCCAGCCCGAACAGCGCTCCGAGGTAGGCCATCTGGATGGTCTCGACCACGTACTCCAGATAGTCCCGATCCATGATGTAGCCGATATCCGGCGGGTAGTAGCGGCTCGCGATCACCGAGACCATGCGCTGGAACATGTCCGGGATGCGACCGAGCGGCACATCCAGGTAGTCCGCGCTGAACGCGAGAAAAGCGAGGACCGCGATCCACGCGCCGTAGCCGTAGAGCGACTCGGGAAAGCGGTAGCGGCTCCAGCGCAGTTCGCCGGAACCCGCGCCGGCCGGGGCGGAAGTCGCGCCGTCTCGCATCAGCGCGCTCGGTCCGAGGCGTGCCCGGGTCCCGGCAACATCAGATCACCGACTTCCGGGCGAAGTGAGAAGCGATCTCACCGATCAGGATGATGCCGAGTATTGCGAGGAGTACCGTCGTCACCCCGGGAAAGTTGAAGGTGTTCATCTGGCGGAAGAACATGAGTCCGAGTCCTCCGGCGCCCACCAGTCCGAGGACCGCCGAGCGGCGAATGTTGATCTCCCATTCGAACACTATCACCCCGAGGACCTGCGGCAGGACCTGCGGCAGAATCGCGTAGAGCAACACCTGGAACCCGTTGCCGCCCACCGCCCGAATGGCTTCGACCGGTCCGGGGTCGATGTCCTCGATCGCCTCCGCGGACATCTTCGCGATGAAGCCGACCGAGCGCATGGCGAGCGCGAAGATGCCGGCCATGGCGCCGAGCCCGACCACCGCCACGAAGAACAGCGCCCAGACGATCTCGTGGATCGACCGGCTCAGCGTCATCATGAGCCGCGCGAGCGGATAGGTAACGGGCTTGAAGGGCGTGATGTTGAGCGCACCGAACCACGTGACCGGGATGCACACCGCCACTCCGAGCAGGGTGCCCAGGCAGGCGATCATGAACGTCTCCAGCGCCGGCCCGACGAGATCCGGGAACAGAGCCCAGTCCACCCCGACGAACTGCCCGGCCGCCTCCAGGACGTTGGCGAGCGAGCCCATGCGCTCCCAATCGGTGTCCTGAATGATCGTTACGTCGACGCTCCACGAGACCGCGGCGAAGAGGACCACCGCGAAGACGAAGCTGCCGGTGCGACGCCGGCGACGTGCGGCGAGGAATTGATCCGCAACGGGGGCGACGTTTGCCTCCGTCCCGGAACGCGCGTCGCTCACGGCCCCGGCCTCACAGCACCTCCATGGCGTAGATCTCGCCGAGCTTGGTCTGGTCCATCTCCTCGGTGGGACCGTCGAACATCTTCACCCCGTCCTGCAGCCCGATGATCCGGTTGCAGAACTCCATCGCCAGCGCCACATCATGGATGTTGCACAGGCAGGGCACACCGAACTCCTGCGCCATGGTCTTGATGAGGCCCATGACTTCCCGCGAGATCTTCGGGTCGAGCGACGAGGTCGGCTCGTCGAGCAGCAGCAGCTTCGGATTCTGCATCAGCGCCCGAGCGATGCCGACCCGCTGGCGCTGGCCGCCCGAGAGCTCGTCGGCGCGCTTGTCGACGTGATCCTCGAGCCCCACCCGGTAGAGAAGCTTGAGCGCGTGCTCGATGTCGGCGCGCGCAAAGGCGCGAAACAGGGTACGAAGGTTGCCGGTGTACCCGAGCCGCCCGGACAGCACGTTGTCCATGACGCTCATGCGGTCGATGAGATTGAACTCCTGGAAGATCATGCCGATGCCTCGGCGTACGCTGCGCAGCTCCCGACCGCGAAGCGCCGTCACGTCGACGCCAGCGAAGTGCACACTCCCTCCGCTCGGTTCCACCAGCTTGTTGATGCAGCGGATCAGGGTCGACTTGCCGGCGCCGCTCGGACCGATGATGGCAAAGAAGTCCTCGGCCTCCACATCGAAGGAGATGCCCTTGAGAATCTCGGGGCCGGACGAGGTATAACGCGCGCGCAGCTCGCGCACTTCGAGTATCGGCATGGCGATTTAACCCGGCACGCGCGGCGCCCGGCCCGTCCACGGACCGGGCGCCGCGATGTCAGTCGGTGTCGGTCGGGCTAGGCCGGCCTTAATTCCGTGCGTCCTTGGCAGCCTTGAGCTTGCGGATGATGTCGTAGTCCTCTGACGACATCGGCACGAAAGTGTTCGACTTGACGTTGTCCAGGAACGCCTTCGCCTCGGGCTGGTCCTTCAGGCCGAGGAAGGTGTCCGCGATCTGCGCGCGCAGCTCCTCGCACAGATCGTTGCGGTACACGAAGGGATCCTGCGGAATGGGATCGGATCGCCACAGTATGTTGACGTCCTCGAGCATGATCTCCCCTTTGTTGACGACATTGTCGAAGCGGTGGGTGGCAACGAATGCGGCGTCGACCTTGCCGCTGCCGACCGCGACGGCGGAGAGTTCGTGGCTGCCGGTGTACACGACCTTGCCGAAATAGTCGTCGAGATCCATGCCGATGACGTCGCCGAACACGACGCGCGGCATGAGGTTGCCGGACGTGCTGCCCGGGTCGACCAGCCCCAGGGTGGTGCCCTTCAGCGATTCGATGCTCGTGAGTCCGCTGCCCTTCTTCGTGATCAGCGCCGCGCGGTAGCCGGGGCCCTCCTCCTGCATGTGCCCCGGCTTCTTCGCGTAAGTCGCGAAGACCTCGACGGCCGGGTCCTTCTCGCTGGCGATCACGTAGGAATAGGGGCCAAGCACCGCGACCTGGACGAAGCCGCCGAGCATGCCTTCCACCACCGAGGCGTAGGAGGTGGGCATGAAGAACTGGATCTTCTTGCCGGTGAGCTCGGCCATGCGATCGGTGACCGGCTTGTAGAGCTCGAGTTCGGCCACGGTCTCCTCGGTGGGCACCATCGCGAATGTGAGCGCCTCGGGATCGCTGCATTCGGCGGCGTGGCCGGGTCCGGAGAACGCGAGCACGCTCGCGGCGGCCGCGGCGATTGCGGCGAGAGTCCGGGTGGCCGGCCGGAAGCGGCGCCGTACGGACGGGGTGCGCTTGGGTGTCGTGGACATCGTGAACCTCCTGTGGTTGTTACTTGTGCAAGTCAACGCGGCAAGTCTCGACGCTCCCCCGCGTTCGAAGACCATGCGCTCTGCGGCATGACAGCTCCGTGAGTGCGGAGCTTGGCCGGCGCGGACCCACGGAACGTTAGCACGGGTGCGAACATCTTTGAATCATGCCTTCGCCGCCGAGTCGAAAAGGGGCGCGCCGCGGCCCGGCGCGACTTCGCCGGCTCAGAACTGGTTGAGCCGGTAGATCTCGCGGTTGGCCTGCCGCAAGCGTCGCCCGAGTACCCGGACCACGCTACGCAGCACTGCGAGAGCCACCTCCGGATCCTCTTCCGAGAGGCGCTCGAAGCGGTCTCGCTCCAGCGCGAACAGCTCGCAGGGCTCGGTAGCGATCGCGGTGGCGGTGTGCGCGCCCGGAATCTGGAAACTCACCTCTCCGAACAGCATCCCCGGCCCGACGCGCGCGAGCCGGCTCCAGTGGCGGTGTCCGGTCGGAAGCCGCAGGTCGATACTGCCGCTTCGCACGATGTACAGCGTGCCCCCGGGCTGACCGGCCTCGTACACGACCGCCCGGGCCTTCGCCTCGCGACGGGTGACAAGGGGCGAGAGCCTGGCCACATGCTCGGCGGACATGCTCTCGCAGAGCTCGCTCTCGGCGAGCTCGACCGAGTCTCCATCCTTCAGGGCGCCGTGCGCCGCGAGCAACCTGTCCTCGGTGTACTCGAGCGCGGCATCGGAGCTGATGAAGGTCTTGATCCGCGGGCCGTCACTGATGCCGACCCGGCGCAGGGTCTTCCTGATCTTGCGAGAAATGCCGGCGCGCTTGTGAACGTTCGCGAACACGACCTCGCCTCCGTGCATCCGGGCGCGGTCGGCGATCTGGCGCAGCGCGTCGATCCCGGTCAGATCCACGAAGGCAACGCGCTTGAGCGATATCACCATCCGGGCTCCGCGCTCCAAATCCGGCAGCATCTCCTCGAACAGCCGGTCGGCGGTGGCGAACACCAACGAGCCCCGAAGGTCGTAGATCACCACGTCGTCACCGTGTTCCTCGAGCACGGCCTGTTCCTCCGGACCCCGCATGCGTTGCGATCGCATGGTCGTCGCGCTCTCGCGCCGCAGGACGACCGGCGCTCGGGCCTGGACGGTGACGAACTGAATGATGGTGATCAGCACGCCGATGCCCACCGCCATCATCAGGTCCCAGACGAGCGTGACGGCGAGCACCGCGATGGCGATGCACGCGTCCAACCGGGTCCGCCGCCGGCGGATCCACACCCAGATGTTGCGCTCGATGAGCCCCAGTGCGACGAAGATGACGACTCCGGCCAGGGCGCTCACCGGCAGATGCGCAGTGACTTCGTTGGCCCCGAGCAGACAGATGAGAACGAACAGGGCCAGGAACGCGCCCGGGTAGCGACGGCCGCCGTTGCGGATCGCGACCATCGTGGCGCCGGTGGTCCCGGCGCCGGCCATGCCACCGCTCAGTCCAACCGCGACATGCCCGAGACCCTGCGCGACCACCTCCCGGCGCACATCGTGCCGCCCGCCGGTCCGGGTATCCGCCACGACGCAGGTGAGCAACGTGTCGAGGGAGGTGAAGGCGGCGAGGGTGGTGGCGGAGACCACGATGACCAGCCAGGGCATCGGGCTCTCAAGGGCCGGACGCGTCGTCAGCTCCGACCACGCCAGCCGGGGCAGCTCACCGACCATCCATGCCGCCGGAACCGCGACCTCCAACCACCAGCAAAGCGCGTAGAACGTGCCGATGCCGACGAGCAGGCCAGGGATGACGGACGGGATGGCCGGAAGGCGCCGGCCGCCCTGCCACATGGCGAGGACGGTGGCGAGTGCGGTGACGGTCGGAATCCATGACGGGGTCATGGTGATCGCGGCGGGCCCGAACTGCGACTGGATCATCAGCGCGCCGGATCCGGTCATGATGCCCGCGACCACCGGCACCGGGACCAGCTTGACGATTCGACCCGCTCCCGTGAGGCCCAGGAGCACCTGGATCAACCCGGTCATGATTACCACGATGGCCAGACCCTGCACGACGCCGGCGCCGCTCAGGCCGGCGGACGCGAGCGCGGCGGTGATCGCGACGAGCAGCGCCAGCACCGGTCCGGTGGGGCCGCTGATCAGACCGAGAGTGCCCCGTGAAAGACTGGAGAGCAGGCTGAGCCCCACCACGCCGATGAGCCCAGCCAGCGCTCCGGCGCCGGCCGCGCCGAGATAGGGTTCGTACAGGGCGATGCCGAAAGCCATCGCCTGCGTCATCAGCACCGCCGCCGCCGCGACGCCTGCCACCGCGTCGCGCCACAGCACGGAGACCGAAGACTGCTCGCGAATGCTCACACCGCAGTGCGCTCACGACGGACAAGTGAAGTGACCCGCCGGGTTCGACGAGGGGCGGGGACACCCGCTCGGGCGTATCTTCGCCGCGCTCTCAGGCATCCACGCAGCGCCGATCTGTAACAGGGGCGCGGCCCGGGGGACGCGGAGCGGCGTGAACCTGTCCGAAGCCGAAGGCGAAAGCGGTATTCTCCCGACATCGCCGGGGAGGTATATGAAGAAGACTTCAACGATCCTCGCCGTTTATCGAAGTGCTGCGTAGTCCGTACAATGAAAGAGTACCAGAGGAGCCCGAAGCCTCTTTGTTCACCGGCTGACGAATCGAGGACGCGCATCTGACGACAGGGGCAAGGGCGTTCGCGAGTCAGGGCGCACAGGCGTACCAGTCCGCAAATTTCACCGATTTCCTGTTGCGGACGCCAATATACGGAGGCTTGCGGTCCGTACTCCTTCAAGCCGCAACGACTTCGTGTCGGCTACGCCTTGCGCGTCTTTCGGTCCGTGCGGCCCACTATCACCGCATCTTGGCGCCCTCGTGACGAAACTCGGTGAGTCCTACGGGCCAGGAAATCACCGACTCACGTTCAATACAGCCCATGCCAGTAGACGCGTGTCCACCACGGTGAATCGGAGAAACATGCGGGTCGGACGCGAGGGGGTGCTGGCTCTCGCGCTGGTCGCTCCCCTTGCGCTTCTGTTGGCGCTCGACCCCATTGCGCAGAGCTCCGCGTATCACGACTTCGCCGATCGACGAACTTTCTTCGGCATCCCCAACTTTGCCGATGTGGCGTCGAACCTCGCCTTCCTCGGGGTCGGCTTGTGGGGGCTCGCCTGCGCGCCGCGATGGAAAGCGAGCGAGGCCCGCCTCTCCTGGGCAGTCCTGTTCGCCGCAACGGTGCTGCTGTGCGTCGGCTCCGCCACCTATCACCTCGCTCCGGACAGCGCGACCCTGGTGTGGGATCGGCTCGCGATAAGCATCATCTGTGCCGCGCTCCTCGTCGCGCTGCTCGCGGAGAACGTGGCGTCGCGCATCCAGCGCATCGCCCTCGCGCCCGCCTTGCTGCTGGGGCCGGGCAGCGTCGTCTACTGGCACTTGAGCGACGATCTGCGCCCTTATATCTGGGTGCAGCTCGCTCCGCTGCTCGCGATTCCGGTCCTCGTCGCCCTCTTCCCCGCCCGGCACAGCCACCGCGCCTGGCTGCTCTTCGGGCTCGCCTGCTACACGGCGGCGAAGCTCGCCGAACTCGCGGACCGCGCCGTCTTCGAGCTGAGCGCCGGACTCGTCGGCGGCCACACCCTGAAGCATCTGCTCGCGGCCGCCGCACTCGCCACGATCAACGTGATGCTGCTGCGAAGATGTTCTCTGTCTGCGCCCCCGACGCCCAGCCGATCCGAGCGAAACCCCTGCCGCTGAAAGCGTTCCCTTCAGCTCCGCGCCCGCAGGCGCTCGGTGGCGGCGATGTCGAGTTCTCCCGCTTCGTCGATCACCACTCGATACAGAGCTCCCGCCTGCCCCGCGCTCACGAGCCCGTCGCGAACATCGCGAAGCACCGCCCGCGGGTTGCGCGAAGCGGGTGGACCATAGCCCCCTCCTCCCGGGGTCTCGAACACGATGCAGTCCTCGCCGGGAATGAGGTGATCCCCCTTCCCGGCCAGGACCGCGCCGGACTCTAGCGTTATCCGTCCCGCCGCGCCGTCGGCGCCGCCGTCGCGCCCGCGCGCGGGGAACTTGATGCGCTCCACCGACGGCAGGAAGCGAAAGGCCGCGTGCTCCCGGCTCTCGACTTCCAGCACCTGTCCCAGCCCGCCCCGGAAGCGGCCCGCCCCGCCGGAGTCCGGCCGCAGCTCCCGGCGCCTCAGCCGCAGGGGCGCGACACTCTCGGTGATCTCGACCTGCGATCCCCATACCCCGCTCGGGTAGGCGGTCGCGGAGAGTCCGTCACTGGCCGGCCGGGCCCCGGTCCCGCCGTTGTGGGTCAGCTCGCACGCAAACGTGGTGGCGTTGCTTCCCCGGGTGAGATCGAATGCGCTGCGCAACGGCAGATCCCACATCGTGGAGGCGCCTTCCGCCGGGACTCGATCGGGAATCGCCTGGTGCAGGCAGCCGAACACGAGGTCAGGCATGAGCTGGCCGATCGTGTGCCGCATCGCCACCGGAGCGGGGCGGGGCGCGTTGACGATACACCCGGTCGGCGCCTGGACCCGGAAGGGCGCGAGAGAGCCCGCGTTGTTGGGCACTTCCGGGGACACGATGCACCGGATTCCGAACACGCCGTAGGCGGTGGTGTAGTTGAGCGGCACGTTGATGCCGAAGCGTGAACACGGCGAGGACCCGTCGAGATCGAGCAGCATCTCATGGTCGCCCACGTGCAGGGCGGCACGGAGCTCGATCGGGAAGTCGTAACCGTCAATGCGCATGCGGCTGCGATAGGTGCCGTTCGGAACCCGCGCGATGGCGGCATGCGTGGCGCGCCGAGAGAGATCGATGACATACGCGGAGAGCGCTTCGAGCGAATCCAGGCCGAACTCGCGCATCATCGCGCAAAGCCGGGTGGCGCCCACGTCGCAGCAGGCGATGAGCGCATAGATGTCCCCTTCGTTCTCGACCGGGGATCGGGAGTTCGCCTTGATGAGAGCGATGAGCAGCTCGTTGGCCTCACCTCTCTCGACCAGCCGACAGGGCGGCACGAGGAGCCCTTCGTCGAAGACGTCGCTGCCCTGGGGCCCCATTCCGAGCCCTCCGAGATCGATGAGATGCGACGTGCAGGCCACGAAGCCGACGAGTGCATCACCCAGGAACACCGGCTCCACCAGCATGAAGTCATTGAGATGACCGGAGGCGAGCCACGGATCGTTGGTAAGAAAGACGTCACCGGGCGCCATCGTCTCCGGCGCGAAGGCGTCGATGAAATAGCCCACCGACTCGGCCATGGTGTTGATGTGTCCCGGCGTGCCGGTCACCGCCTGGGCCAGCATCCGGCCACGCCGGTCGAAGATTCCCGCCGATATGTCACCGCACTCCCGCACGATGGGACTGAACGCGGTGTGCAGCAGCACCTGCGCCTGCTCCTCCACCACCGCGAGCAGGCGGTTCCACATGATCTGCAGCTCGACGCGGGTGGCGTTCTTCACGATCGCTTCCTCCCCGGTATGAGACTCCACCGCGTCTTGCCGCTCGGCCCGGTCATCGGACGCTTCCGGCCATCGAGACGCGAGTCACCACGATGTTCCGCCCCCCGTCGATGACGGCTTCGAATCCGGCCGCGACGAAGGTGGTGGTCTGGGCCTCGACGATCAGGGCCGGTCCGGGGATGTGTTCGCCCGGAGCCAGATCATCGCGCCGATAGCAGGGCGCGTCGAGCGGCGCCACCGCCTCGTCCAGATGCAGCCTCCGCACTCCGGCGGCGCGAGGCGTCCCCTGTGCGCAGGTCGCGGGGAGCGGCTCCGGCTCCGCCTGCCGGGCGAAGGCCAGTACCGACCAGTTCATGATCTCTACGACCATGCCGGGCACCACCCGCCCGAAGAGCGACACGTAGCGTTCGTCGTATGCGGCGCGAAGGCGCTTCGCGGTCACCGCGTCAAGCCGGCCCGAAGGCACCGGCACCTCGATCTCGTGGCCCTGCCCTCGATAGCGCATGAACGCGGTCCGCTCGATTGCGATCTCCGCATCGGGCGCGCCGGCGCGCACCACCGCCACCGACTCGCGCTCCATCTCCTCGAAGAGCCGGTTGACGGCATCGAAATCGAAGGTATCGAGCACGGTGTACCGGCTGCGCACGATCTCGTAGGAGACCGGAGCGCTCAGGAATCCGACCGCGGATCCCACTCCGGGATCGCGCGGTACCACGATACGTTCGATCCCGGTCCGGGCGGCAACCCGCGTCGCGTGAAGCGGACCATTGCCCCCGAAGGCGATGAGAGTGCGTCCCGAGATCTCCCGGCCGTGCTCCACCGCGTGGATGCGGGCCGCGTTGGCCATGTTCTCGTCCACCATCCGCGATATCGCATGCGCCGCCTCCGGCGCGGGCAGCGAGAGGGGCTGGCCCACATCCCGCCCGATCGCGGCTTCGGCCCTCTCGGGCGCAAGGCGCAGGCGACCCTCCGCAAACGCCTCCGGATCCAGGTAGCCGAGCAGGCTGTCGGCATCCGTGACCGTGGCGCGGTCGCCCCCGCGGGCGTAGCAGGCCGGTCCGGGGTCCGCGCCCGCGCTCTGCGGTCCGACCGCGATGCGCCCGAGCTCGTCCACGCTCGCGATCGACCCACCTCCCGCCCCGATCTCGATCATCTCGATCACCGGGATGCGCAAGGGGATGCCGCTCCCCCGGGTAAAGCGTGCGGCCCGCGCCACCTCGAAATGCCGGGAGGTCAGGGGCTCTGCGTCATCGATGAGACAGAGTTTGGCGGTGGTGCCTCCCATGTCGAAGGAGACCACCGACTCGAGTTCGAGCTCCTTCGCGATGCGCCGCGCGAGGAGGGCGCCCCCGCTCGGCCCGGACTCGACGAGCCGCACCGGAAAGTCGAGTGCGGTCTGCACCGTCGTCATGCCGCCGCCCGAGGTCATCACCAGGAGCGGACAGCGGAACCCGTCGCTTTCGAGCGCGCGTGCGAGGGATTGGAGATAACGGGCCATCAGCGGCTTGATGTACGCGTTCACCACCGTCGTGCAGAGACGGTCGAACTCGCGGATCTCCGGACACACCTCGCAGGACAGCGAGACGGGCAGATCCGGACGTCGCTCGGCAATGAGCTCGCGCAATCGCTGCTCATGAACGGGGTTGGCGTAGCTGTGTAGCAGGCCGATGGCAATGCTCTCGACGCCGAGCCGCTCTACGCTGTCCATCAGCGCATCCACCGCCGACTCGTCGAGGGCGCGCCAGACCCCGCCGTCCGCATCGATGCGTTCCGGCACCGTGAGGCAGCGCTCCCTTGGCACCAGGAGATCCGGCTTGTGGAGATAGATGTCGTACTGGTCGTAGCGGCGTTCGTAGGCGATCTCGAGAATGTCCCGAAACCCCTCGGTGGTGATCAGCGCCACGACCGCGCCTTTCTTTTCGATGATGGCGTTGGTGGCAAGGGTGGTCCCGTGAATCACGGCACCGACCTCGCCCGCGTCGAGCCGGGCACGCGCGAGCGCGACGCGCATCGCCTCTCTCACTCCCCGCACCGGGTCGTCGGGGGTGGTCGGCAGCTTCGCGCTCACATATCCGTCGCCCACGGATACCGCCACATCGGTGAAGGTTCCCCCGATGTCGACGCCCATGCGATGGCGCGGCGGCGACCTGGCGGCGCTCACTCGCATCCCGAACTCCGAGCAGCCCGCGTCGCCGATCCACCACGGTGGACGCGTATCCGCGGGTATGGACAGTGGCGTCGAACGCGAGATGGGGCGCGCGACGCGATGCCCACCGGCACCCGCGCTCCCCGACTCGCGCTCGCCCGGCCCCCACCGACCTCTGCGCGCCCTCGCATTGAAAGCGGGTGGAAGCGGGCGGACAAGGACCATCCCCGACCGGACGCGCGGGCGCGCGGAAATGGCAAAAGTGCGTGCACGTCGGCGCCTGGCCTTCGGTCAGTCGAGCGCCGTCCAGGCATCCCGGAAGCGTTCCGCGAAGCGCTCCCGTTCTTCCGCGGTCCCCACCGTCACCCGGATGCAGCGGTCGAGCGGCGCCACCCCGGGCATGCGCACGAACACCCCGCGCTCTTCGAGCAGGCGCAGGAGACGGCGCGCCCGCTCTCCGTCTCCACCCGCGTCGATGGCGACGAAGTTGGTCGCGGATTCGAGCGCGTGCAGCCCCATGTCGCTTGCGAGCCTCATGTAGTCCGCACGCCCTTCCTTCACCTTGGCCACCACCGAACGCACGAAGTCCGGATCCCGCAGCGACGCGAGTGCACCGGCCTGCGCGACCCGGTTCACCGCGAAGTGGTTCCTGGTCTTGTTGAAGCCTTCCACGGTATGCCGATGCGCGACCGCATAGCCGATCCGGGCCCCCGCCATCCCGTAGGCCTTGGAGAAGGTATGCATGCGGATCACCCGTGGGTCGTCGACATCCTCGTCGAGCTTCACACTCTCGGGGGCGAACTGGCCGTAGGCTTCGTCGAGCACCAGCACGCAGTCCTCGGGCAGAGCGGCGATGAACTCCGCGACCGCGCCCGCTTCGTGCCAGGTTCCCATCGGATTGTCGGGGTTCGCCAGATAGACCAGCGGCGCGCGCGTCGTACGCACCCGATCCACGAGTGCCTCCAGATCGATGCGATCGTCGCGGTAGGGCACCGCGTGCAGCACCCCGCCGAAACCGGCGACCTGGTAGTTGAAGGTCGGATAGGCGCCGAGCGAGGTCACCACCGGCATGCCGGGCTGGATCAGCATCCGTACCGTCAGTCCCAGCAACTCGTCGATGCCGCCGGCCACACAGACGTTATCGATCCCCACGCCGCGACGTGACGCGATTTCCGCGCGCAGTTCGAAGGCTTCCGGATCGCCGTACCAGGACACCTGTGCGAGCGCCTCGCGCATCGCCTCCGCGGCACGCGGCGAAACGCCGAATGCACTCTCGTTGGCGCCCACCCGCACCCCGAAAAGGGCTCCGCGGCGACGCTCGATCGCCTCCGGACCCACGAAGGGTATCGTCGCCGGCAACCCGGCCACGATGGGGGTGAAGGGAACCCGATACGGCATGACCCCGCCATCCGGAAACTGAGGCCGGCGCATTGTAGCCCGGCGCCAGGTGCGGGCGGACCGGACCGGCGTGCGAATTCGGTGCTCCGCGACCGCCGCCCGGCGCGCTTCCAGGGGTGGGAAATTGCCCCGCCCGTCGCGGATGAATGAGAATGAGGGCGCGACGACAACAGGAGTGGGAATGACCTCGCCGGCGGAGTCCATCGGCATCGCGCAGGCGCGCCGGCTCGCCCTCGCATGCGCCGGGCTTCTCGCGCCCCGCCTCCTCGGACTCCACGACCGCGCCGGTGCTCGCCTTGCCCGAACGCGGGAGCGTTGTCACCGCATCATCGAGCACTTCGGCTACCTGCAACTCGACACCGTCGCGGTAAGCGGAGCGCGCACCCACTCCATCGTGCTCGCTTCCCGGCTCGACGGCCTCGATGCGTCTCTGGGCGAGACCCTGCTCACACCCGGCGCGCCGCTCTTCGAGTACTGGGGCCACGAGGCCTGCTGGCTGCCTCTCTCGCTCTATCCCTGCCTGGAGTGGCGCCGCCGCGAGTACCAGGTACATCCCTGGTGGGGCGACGTGCTGCGCGAGCATCCCGAGACGGCGCGTTCGATTCTGCGGCGCATCGAGAACGAAGGGCCGCTGCGCTCCCTGGACCTCGAAGGCAAGAGCGGGAGCGGATGGTGGAACCTCAAGCTCGCTCGCCGCGTCGCGGAAGCGCTGTGGACCGCCGGACGCCTTGCGGTCCGGGAGCGGCGGAGCTTCCAGCGCAGCTTCGACCTCGTCGAGAGGGTCATCCCCGACGAGGTCCGTTCCCGGCGCGTCGGCACCGCGGCCGCCTTCGACACGCTGCTGCTGCGCGCCCTCGCCGGCCACGGCTGGGCCAGCACCGGAACCCTCGCGGCGACCTGGCGTCTGGTGAAATGCCGGGATCGGATCGACGCCTCGCTGCGCCGCCTGCGCGAGGGAGGACACATCCTCCCGTGCGCGCTGCGCACCGAGCGGCGCAGCGTCCCCGGCTGGATTCGAAGCGAAGACCTCGAGCGCCTGCCCGAACTCGAGCGCCTGCGACCGCGACGCGACCGGGGAGTGCTGCTCTCCCCCTTCGACCCTGTGCTCTGGGCCCGCGCCCGGGTACAGACCCTGTTCGATTTCGAGCAGCGAATCGAGATCTACAAGCCGGCGAGCCAACGCCGCTATGGCTACTACTGCCTGCCGTTGCTCGCGGGTGATCGCCTCATCGGTCGTGTGGACCTGAAAGCGCAACGGGCCGAGGGCCGGCTTGAAGTGCTCTCGTCCCACTTCGAGAGCGCGAAGCCGCCCGCCCGCGACCGCCACGCGCTGCGCGGCGCGCTCGAACGCTTCGCGGCCTCGGTTGCACTGCGCCTGGATGGCGCGCCCCGACCCGCCGCGGGCGGACGCGGAGCATGAAGACCGCGGACGAACCCACTGCGGCCGAACAGCGCGAACGCCTCGACGAGCTGCGACGCTGGGAGCAGGCGCTTTCCTCCTTGCGCGCCCGCCGCAACGAGCTCGAAATCGAGTGCATCGCCGGCGATGTCGCGATGCGCCGCGGCGCCGGCAACCGCCCCCCCGTCGATGCCGGACTCGCGGTCGAGATCGAGGCGGCGCTCGACCGGCGCAAAAACCTGGAAGAGCGGCTCGCCTGCGCCCGCGACGGGACGCGGCAGGAGCGCGACCGTCTCGCGGTGGGACGCGACGCCCTGCGCTTGTGGCTGGAGGCGCCACAACAAGAATCCGGCGCGCATTCCGGCGCGAAGGTGAAACATGTGCTCTACGCGGTGAGCCTGATCGCGGTCATCGCCGCGCTGTCGGTGCACATCGTGTTCCTGGTGCTGCTCCTTCCCATTGCCGGCGCCTCGTCCTTTCTCTCCTGGTCCGGTCAGGACCACGCCTGGCGAAGGATGGGGGCGAAGCGCAAGTACCTGGAGACGCGCCTGAAGGCGCCAAAGGAATGGGAAGAGGACGCGGTGCGGGAAAAGCTCGAAGAGCTGGAAGAGCGCATCGAAGCCCGGGCAGCCCGCGGACCGGATGCTCCCGGGGACGATCCCCGCGGCATCGAAGCGATGCTGGTTTCGGAGCACGGGGCGACGGAAGCGCTGCTCGGCCGCGCCGGACTCGACGGCACGAAACTCGACCGGGAGACCGAGAGCTGGATCCGCGCGCTCGGCCGCGCCAGCCGGAGCCGCCTGGAGCTTGCGAAAGTGCAAGCCGAGATCGAAGGCTTGAGTCGCGATATCGACGAAGTCCGCGAAGACCTCTATCGCTACCTGTCAAAACGGGGATCCGCACCGGGCGAGGGTCGCGCCGACACCGCCACCCTCGCCGCCGCCCTGGAGCGCGCCCGCTGACGTGGCACGCCTGCGAAACCGTCCCTCAACCCGCGGCATTTCAACGATTCACGATAGCTGCGGGCGTCCAGGCACGCCTGGACGGTACTGCTCCTCGCGTCCGAGCAACCCGTGCCGGCGCTTGCGCGCACGCAGCCCGGGATCGATGAAGTGCGCCCGGCTTATCCGCGGCGTCAGGAAGCGCGTTTGCCCACCTTCGCTGGCCTCACCAGCCACGCGCCGAGCGCGGGCAGAAGGAAGATCGCGCCGGCCATGTTGACGAGGAACATGAAGGTGAGCACCGTGCCCATGTCGGCCTGGAACTTGAGCGGTGCGACGATCCAGGTCGCGACCCCCGCGGCCAGGGTCAGTCCGGTGAGCAGCACCCCCGCCCCGGTGGTGGCGAGCGTGCGTTCGTAGGCCGCGGCGAAGTCGAGGCCCTGCTCCAGGTAGGTACGCAGCCGCCCGTAGATGTAGATCCCGTAGTCCACCCCGATTCCGACCCCGAGCGCGACTACCGGCAGGGTGGACACCTTGAGCCCGATCTGCAGCAGCGCCATCAGTGCATAGGCGAGGAGGGACACCACCGCCAGCGGTACGATGATGCACACCGCCGCCGCCGGTGAGCGGAAAGAGACAAGGCACAGCACGATGACCGCCGCGTAGACGTAGCCGATGATGGGAAACTGCGATGCCTCCACCTCCTCGTTGGTCGCGGCCATCACCCCGACGTTGCCCGAGGCGAGCCGGAATGTGATGCGCTCGTTGTCATTCGAAGCACTGAACTCCTTGACGGCGCTGACGATGCGCTCGATCGTCTCCGCCTTGTGGTCGACGGTGTAGATCGACACCGGCATCACGCTGCAGTCGAGGTTGAGCAGTCCGCTGCTCGTCGGCACCGGGGACACCGCCTGCACCAGCGTGTATTGGTTGCGCGGCAGGGTTCGCCACTTGAGGCTCCCTTCGTTCCAGCTCGCGTTGATGTTGCGGGCGACGCCGGCGAGTCCGAGAACGGACTGCACGCCCTCCACGTTGCGCATGCGCCATTCGAACTCGTCGAGGGTTCGCATCACCTCGTAGTCGATGCAGCCTTCCGCAATGGTCTCCGCGATGACCGTGAGCACGTCCACGCCGATCTGGAAGTTGTCGGTGATGACCGCGGAGTCGCTGTTGTACACCGAGTCCGCACGCAGCTCCGGCACGCCGCGGTGTTCGTCCCCTACCCGGACCTCGGGCGCGTATCGCACCCCCACCACCAGCAGCACGAACGCCACGCCGATCGTTACCGCGGCCGGCCCCCGGTGCGCCACCCGCGCAATCCGCGACCACACCGGCCGCAGGGCGGCGTCGCGAGCACGCATCGCGCTCCGCTGCGCCTCGTCCGCGTCGAACCAGGAAAGGAGCACCGGCAGCAGCGCCAGGTTGGTGAGAATGATCGCGGCGACCCCGAGGCTCGCGGTGACCGCGATCTCCTGAATGACCTGCACCTCGATGAACGAGATGGTGATGAAACCCACCGAATCGGACACCAGGGCCACCGTGCCCGGCAGCAGGAGGCGGCGGAAGCTGGCCCTTGCCGCATCGAGGCCACTGGCGCCTCCCGCCACCTCCGCCCGCACCGAGCTCACCATCTGCACTCCGTGGCTGACCCCGATCGCGAACACCAGGAAAGGCACCAGAATCGACATCGGATCGACTCCGAAGCCCAGCGCGGTGAGGCCGCCGAGCTGCCAGACCACCGCGACGAGGGAGCACGCGAGCGGCGGCAGGGAGAGACGAATGGAGCGCGTGTAGGCATACACGAAGGCAGCGGTGACGAGGAAAGCGATGCCGAAGAAGGCCATGACCCGGACCGCCCCCGCGGTGATGTCCCCCACCACCTTGGCGAACCCGATGACGTGCACGTCGACGTACACGTCCACGCCCGAGTCCTCCTCCGCCTCCCGACGGATCCGCTCGAGCTCTTGCGCGACCTCGAGGTAGTCGAGGCGCTCGCCGTTGTTCGGATGAAACTCCTGCAGCTTGGCGCTCACGATCGCACCGCTGAAATCGTTCGCCACCAGGCGCCCTACGACTCCGGCCTTGATGGCGTTCTCGCGCACCCGGGCGAGGCCGGATTCGTTCGGCTCGAAGTCCTCCGGCAGTACGTTGCCGGCGGCCACGCCGTCTTCCACCACCTCGATGAAGCGCACGTTCGGAGTGAGAATAGAGAAGACCTGGGTCCGGTCCACGCCGGGCAGGAAGAAGGTGGCGTCGGTGACCTTGCGCAGCACCGAGAAGAACTCCGGGGTGAACATGTCTCCGTCGCGCGCCATCACTGCGATGATCACCCGGTCCGCACCGCCGAACTCGTCCCGATACTCGAGGAAGGTCTGCATGTACTCGTGCTGGAGCGGCACCAGCTTGGTGAAACCGGCATCGACCCGCAGCCCGGTGGCGAGCCACGCCATCGCGAGAGTGGCGAGCGCGAACACCCCGATCACGAGACCGCGGTGGCGGAAGAGCAGATGCTCCAGAAGAGCGCCCATCGCGCCTACTCGAAGCCGGGCCGCCGCCGGACCCCGAACTCCCCGATGAGGAGCACCCCGCCCTGGGCCAGCGGCAGCGCGCTCGAGATCCCTTCCCGGGCGGGGAGACGCTCGAAGGACACGCTGCGCCCTTCGTCCCGGCTGCGCAGCAGAACACCTTCCAGACCGGTTATCAGCACGGTCCCGGACGGCAGCCGCACCGCGCCGGTCAGGGTCGCATTCGTCCCGGTGGCGATGCGCACCCAGCTCTGCCCCGCGTCATCGGACCGGAACAGGTGGCCTCTGAGCCCCAGCAACAGCACCCGGTCCGCGCCGAGCGAGAGCGCGGCGAACCAGGAACCCGCGTACGGCGAAGGCAGCTCGCGCCAGGTCGCGCCGGAGTCGTCGGAACGGTAGGCGATTCCCGCCTCCGCCGCGATGAAGAGCCGCTCCGCCCCGGCCGGCACGATGGCGTTGAGGTGGAAGTCGTCCTCGCTGATTGCCCGGGAAGTCCAGGTCTCTCCCCCGTCCTCGGTCGCGAGGAAGTAGCCGTAGGCCCCGACCGCGAACCCGCTTCGCTCATCGCGGAACCACACGTCGAGGAGGGGGCGTTCCTCCTCCGGCGCATGGTGCTGCCTGCGCCACGTCGCGCCGCCGTCATCGGTGCGCAGGATGAGCGCGTCGTGTCCCACCGCCCAGCCGATGCGTTCGTCGTGCATGTGCACGGCGGTAAGCAGCGCGCGGGCGGGCACCCGGGCCTGCTTCCAGCTCGCGCCCCCGTCGGTGGAGACCAGGATGTGGCCGCGATTCCCGACCACCACCAGCCGCTCTCCGGCCACCGCGCCGTCGAGCAGCAGTGATTCGATTGCGAGCGGCGCCTCGACCGCCTCCTGCGCCCTCGTCTGCGCCGGGCCCATGGACCCGAGTCCCAGGACGAGCGCGAAGCCAGCCATGCGAAGGCGCACGAGTCGCGATCCTCCGGCTCCCGGCGTCGCCCGCCTTGCGGCGGGCGCCGGGGCGCTCAGCCGGCCCGCGTCAGGATCACCGCTTGCCCTCACGGCGCAGGGCCGCCGGCGTGAAGTCCCGCGAGGCCAACCCGGCATCCCAGGTGCACATCGGGAACTCGTTGTCGAGGCCGAAGGCGAAGTAGCGCCCCGCCTGCAAGTCGAGATGCACCTCCAGCGTCGGCCAGATGAGCGGCTTCTCGTAGTAGTTGACGACGTGACCTTCGGATACGCGCCAGAGCTGATCGCGATTGTCGTAGATATCCGCGAGCATGATCTGCCAGGAGTCCTCGTCGACGTAGAAGGTGCGGCGCTTGTAGATGTGGCGCGCTCCCTCCTTCAGCGTCGCCTCCACCACCCAGACCCGGTGAAGCTCGTAGCGCAGATGCGCGGGATTGACGTGCAGAGGGGTGAGGATGTCGTCGAAGGCGAGGTCGGCGCTGTGCAGCCGGTAGGAATTGTAGGGCACGTACATCTCGCGCTTGCCGACGAGCCGCCAGTCGTAGCGGTCGACCGCCCCGTTGAACATGTCGAGCTGATCGGCGGTGCGCAGACCGTCCGAGCTGACCCCGGGGTTGTCGTAGGCGATGTTCGGGGCGCGGCGCACCCGGCGCTGACCCGGGTTATAGGTCCACGCGTTGCGCGGTTCGCGGGCCTGATTCATGGTCTCGTGCACCAGCACGATGTCGCCCGCGAGCCGCGCCGGCGCGAGCGTCTTCTGCTTGTAGAGGATCATCGTGTTGCCGAGCTCCTCCACCGTCATGCCCGGCAGCGAGTAGCGCAGCTCGATCTCGAGGCTGCTCTTGACGAGGGTGTAGGCCCCACCCCGGGTGAGCGCGGCCTGGCCCATGACGCAGGCTACCGTCTCGCCCCGATAGCGCAGGAGGTGGTTCCAGATCACCTCCAGGCCGTTACGGGGGATCGGGAAGGGAATGCCGACGACCGCCCCGTCCACGCCATTGCCGTCGTCCACCAGGTGTGCGGTGGCGGCAACCTCCCGGGTGGCGTCGTAGATGCGCTGTGGCACGGAGGCGCTGCGCCGGGTGGGATAGATCGGCATCTCGAAGCTCGGATAGGCCTCCAGCATGCGCTGGTGTCCGGTCGAGAGGCGATCGCGGTGTTCCTCGATGTTGTCGGCGTTGATGACGAAGAGCGGCTGGTCGTCGGCGTAAGGATCCCGGTGGTGCTCGCCGACACTGTAGCCGGCCGGCGGCTCGGTGATGCCACCGGTCCATTCGGGAATCGTGCCATCGGCGTTACCCGCCCGCTCCCCTCCCAGGGGGGTGAGGTCGCTGCCAAGGCGCGCGATCTCGTCGGCGCTCAACTGCGCCACGGCGGGAGAGGCGAGCGCACACCCGAGAACGAGAGCGGCTCCGGCGCGAAGCGTAATCCTGTTCGTCGTTTTCATGACCTCGGCACCTCAGAACGAGTAGTTGATGGAGGCGGAAACGAAGTCGCGGTCTTGCAGCGTGTTGCGGTCTCCACCGTAGCGGGTGTAGGCGACATTGGCCTGCCAACTGCTCAGGTAATCCGCCCTCAGCCCCAGGGTGAGCGCGGTGAGCCCCTTCGTGAAGGATCCGCTCGGCGCGGGACTGTTGCCGTCCACGTCGTGGCGCCACTGCAGGTAGGGAAAGAGATTCAGCGCGCCGAACGCGTTGTTGTAGTCGAGGCGCGCCGCCATGCGGTAGCCCCAGGAGGTGGCGTCCGCGTCGGCATCCTGGTCATCGCCGAGCCGTGCGGGACGGGCCGGACCCTCCAGCGGTTCGTCCGTCATGGAATGCACATGCATCACCGCCGCCTCCGCCACGAAGGCCAGCGCATCGGCGCCGAGAACGGGGGGGAATACCCGGGTCGCGGTCGCCTGGATCTGGCTCACGTTGTGGCGCACGTAGCTCCGGACGTCTCGAGGCTGGTAGGTTGCGAGATAGGTCTGAAGCGCGGCGTTGGCGTCGCGGGCCAGGCCCGCAAAATGCGCCGCCTGCGCCGCCGTCGCGGCGGCCACCTGCGGATCGGTCGCCGCCGCCGCCGCGGCGGCCAGGGCCTCGGCGGTCTGGGCCAGTGCGGAGGCCCGCGTCGCCAGCTCCAGGCTGGTGGTCATCGGTTCGAGTCCTTCCGCGAGCAGCGATCGCTCCGCCCTTTGCAGCGGCGTATCGAGGTGCAGGGTGTAATCCCCCTGAAGCGCCCAGCCCGAAGTCCCGAGCGCGGTGTTGAAGCTCATGCCCAGACTCTGGAGGTTCTCCGGATACCCGTGGAAGAAGTGCCCCTGGTTGCCCTGTCCGTCCGTGGTCGATGCGTAGCGGTCTAAAGCGAGGGCGCCGGCGATCCCCAGCACCTGCTCGCCCACCCGATCGGCGATGATCTCCCCCGCCAGCGCCGGATCGATCAGACCCGCCTGCACCTGTGCCGTCACCTGCTGACTGACGGCCTGGGTCAGCGCCGCGACCGTGGCCGAGGTCGGGCTGCCCACCGCGCCCGCCGCCGCGAGCCCCGCCTGGATCGCACTCGTGGGCGAGGTGCGGGATCCGAGCAGCGGCAGACGGCTGTGGTAGTTGGTGAAGTAGAAGCCGAACTCGGTATCGTTCAGGTCTTCCGCGAGGTAGCGCACCGCCAGGCCCCACTGGCCCGAGTCCTTGGGCTTGCGGTCCGCGCCGCGCTGCACCGTCAGGAAGTCCGAATCCAGCTCCGGCTGAAGGGGTTGCGGCACATTGATGGGACCGAGCGCAGGGTGGACCACAATGTAGTTCTGAAGGTCGTGGTTGATGGCGGTGGTAAGCGGCCCGAAGCTGAACTGGCGGTCCAGATTGCTGCCGAAGGGTCCGAGCAGGGCTTCGAAGGCGGGGTCGACGAGCACCGCTTCCCGGGCGCCCGCACCGACATAGTCGGAGATGGAGAAATAGGTGCCGACCGGGTCGATTACGGTCTTTTCCCAGTCGAGCTGGTAGAAGGCTTCCATGGACAGGGTGTAGGTAGGCGCCACCGAGAGCGACACCATGGAAATCGGAGCCAGCGCTTCACGCAGCTCGGAGCCCGGCAGCCGGAGCTTGCTCACATCGAAGCGGTTGAAGGCGTTTATGCCGTTCTGGATGAAAGTGCTCTCGCCCCAGTTGAGCACATGTTTGCCCACTCGCAGGTCGACGGCGGTGGTGTCGACGTCGAATGCCCCGGTGACGTAGGCGTCGAGCACATCGAGCTCCTTGCCGACGAGGTCTCTCGCTTCGTCGCTCAGTGGAGTGCGGTCCCGGTCCCCGTCCTCGTTCTCGAAGTCCATGAACCCGGTGGCGCGAAGGAAGGCGCCGAAGTTGCGGTAGCCGAGCTCCAGATCGCTCGTGAACTTGGACGTGTTGCTGACGATGCCCTTGCCGTAGTTCAGGTTGCCGTCGTTGGAGTTGGTGGAGAGGAAACTCCCCACCCTCTCCTCGTCCCGGGACTCGACGCGCCAGGTGATCCCGTGCGAGATCGTGGTGTCGAGACTCCCCCGTACCTCGCCCTCCCCGAACTCGATCGCCTGCGCCGGCAGCGCGTGCAGGACGATTCCCAGGAACAGAGCGCTTGCCGGGGCTCGCAAGAACCCCGAACGAAGCCCGGACGCGGGCGGCGGCGCGGCGGGACGGCGACCTTCCGTCCGACCAGACACTTCGACCAAATCGTACTCGCGAAGGTTCAGCATGGCTCCCCCTGTCATCGCGGTCCGAGTGGGCGGCGGTGAATCGACGCCTCACCGGAGATGCACGGCTCTCGACGGCGGAGTCTCCCTTCCCTCCGCCCCCTTGAATTCGGGACTCGTGGTCTCTCGCCACAGAACTTGTGGAATCCGGCGAGTATAGGGCCGAGAGCGGCGTTTATGCCAATTCGGCACGAGAAGGCTTGACGATTGTCAATCCGGCGCCTGTTCTCGTCGTCGCGCGAAGGCCGCCCCTTGAGGTCCGGCTCCGTACCCGACCGAGTCTTGCCGCCCGAGCCCTCGTGTGAACGCGGGGGTGGGCGGATGCGCACTGCCGGCGAGGGTTGCCGGCGCCATTGTCAGGCGGAACTCCGGTCGGGGCGCCGGCGGACGTTGCGTACCGCGCGTTCGCCCCTCAGTCGATGACCTGCGAGAGCACCCAGTTCGCGAAGCGGTGCACCACCGCCTCGGTGTGCGAGTAGGGGCCCGGCGTGCGCAGCACCGAGCGCAGACCCGCCTGCTGCAGCTCGCCGGTGGCGTTGTCCTCGTCGATCGACACGTCCCAGCGGTGGTAGTACTTGCTCACGACCTCGTCGAAGTCGGCGCGGGCCACGGTCGCACGCGGGAAGCAGAACCCCACCTCCGCGATGCAGCTCTGGGCGCCGGTGGGGATGAAGGACATCCACCACATGCAGTCCTGCACGCAGGCGAAGTGCGTGTTGGGATAGAGCAGGGTGAAGCAGGTGCCGCCCGCGAGCTCTTCGCTCAAGCCCTCGATGTGCGCGAAGGCGGTGCTCTCGCCCGGCAGGACCGCGACCGAGGTCTCGAGCGGGTGAAAGAGCATCTCCCAGTTGCCACGCGTCTCGCGGGCCTCCGCGTGCTGCTCCCCGAGGGAAGCGCAGTGCACGACGCCGGTGTGGTATGCCTCGTGCGCGTTGTCGATGAGCAGCTTCCAGTTGCACGCGAGCTCGTAACGCCGCCGCCGGGTGAGCACCATCTCGTCGAAGCGGTAGGACGCGTAGCGTTCGAAGAGATCACCGTAGTAACTCGCAAGCGGCGCGATGTCGGGATCGAAACTCACGAAGACGAATCCCCGCCAGGTCTCGACCCGTAGCGGGACGAGTCCGTAGTGGGCGCGATCGAAGGCGCGGGTGCGCTGCATGCTGGGGGCGGCGCGCAGGGTCCCGTTCAACGCATAGGTCCAGCCGTGATAGGGACACACGATACGCGCGCACTTCCCCTGCCCCTCCAGCAGTCGGGCGCCGCGATGGCGGCAGGTATTGGCAAAGGCCCGGATCCCGCCTTCCTCGTCCCGGAGCACGATGATGGGACCGCCCGCACTCTCGCCGCACCGGTAGTCGCCGGGAGAGGGAATCTCGTCGCCGCGTCCCACGAACTGCCAGGCGCGCAGGAATATCCGTTGCCGCTCGCGGTGGTAGAAGTCCTCGGAGGTGTAGCACCACGCCGGCAGGGTGCGCGCTTCGGGCAGAGGCCGGCGCTGCTCGTGGTAGTGGCGGGAATCGAAGAGATCAGCGGGTGCAAGCACTGTCATTCCTCGATCATCCGCGGTGATTCTCCGATTCGCCGCGGTGGACACGCACCTGCCGGCATGGACCGCGTCGAGCCGGGGCCGCGGCAGGGGTCTGGAAGGCCCAGGTACGCCCGCGTACTCCCCGGCCGAAGAACATCCTTGCCTCTGCCGACATCTGTACGCCCTTGTTTCGCCAACCGGGGAAACATCGCGGTCCAGTGGAGATCCGTCTCTTCAGGCAACCCGCGCGCGGGCAACGTTGCGGCTTTCCCCATTCGCACGGAAGAGCCGCCCCCCCGCCGCCACTTCGCAGGGATCGACACCGACGCGGGCGAGACAGGCGCGAACCAGGGCCTGATTGCTGGTCACCACCGGTTTGCCGGTACTCGCCTCGATCGCCTCGATCGCCTCCACCGCGCGCATCTGTGTGCACGAGAGCACCAGTCCCTCGGCGTCCGCGGCTTCGGCGTCGGCCCGCAACGCCATCTCGTACACCGACTCCGGATCCATCTCCTGCTCGTAGCTGTCCAGGTCTCGCCGCGGATGCGCGTCACCCGAGACCTCGATTCCGCACTCGCGCAGAAACGCGATTCCCCGCTCGTGAAGCTCCCGCACGTAGGGAGAGACGAAGGCCACCCGAGAGATCCCGAGCGCGGCGAGCGCTTCGAGCAGGGCGGCGGCGGCGGTGAGCGTGGGCCGCCCGGAAATGCGCTCGATCTCCCGACCCAGACTTCGATCGAAGGCCGCTCCGCCCGAGAGCGTCGCGGACGTGCAACCGTAGGCGATCACGTCGACCTGCGCCGCGCACAGCGCGCGCACCGGCGGGTCGAGCGGCTGATGGGCGTAGGCCTGCATCTCCCGGGAATCCGGGATGCGCCCCTCGTCCTCTCCCCCCTGCCGGGCGAAGTGCATCGAGACTCCGGACGGCGCGAGCAGGCAGAAGTCCGGCTCCAGGTTGCGGTTGGTGGCGGGGACGATCGCCCCCACCCTGGCTCTTCCCCGGCTCCGGCTTTCGAGCGCTGGCGCCACGGTGGCATCCTCCGGCGATCGGCGCGGTGCACGCCGTAGCGCGTTAAGTTAGCACTCTGTGGCAACATGACAAGCTTGCAGACCCAAGCGGAGAAAGCGGCATGACCCTTCACGCCATCGACCTCGACCGGGAACTTGAGGCGGAACGACGAGCCCGCGTCGATCTCGCCGCCGTGCACCGCCTCGCCCATCGCTTCGGCTGGAACGACAACATCTACAACCACCTGACCCATGCGCTGCCCGGCCGCTCGGATCGCTTCCTGGTCAAGGCCCACGGGTATCTCATGTCGGAGATTACCGCGAGCAACCTGATCGTCGTGGACACCGAGGGCAACACGGTGAAGGGCGAGGGGGAGGTCGAGACGACCGCGCTGCACATCCACGCCGCGATTCACCTCGAGGTGCCGCATGCGGCCTGCGTGCTGCATCTGCACCCGCCCTTTTCCACCTGGCTCACCTGCCTCGAGGACAACCGGCTCGCAATGGTGAACCAGAGCTGTCTGCGCTACCACGAACGCATCGCCTACGACGACGAGTACGCGGGGCTCGCCACCGCCCGCGAAGAGGGCGAGCGCATGGCGCGGGTGATCGGGAACCGGCGCGTGGTGATGCACGCGAACCACGGCATCACCACCGTGGCGCCGACGGTGGCGGAAGCGTTCACCGACCTCTTCTTCCTGGAACGCTGCTGCGAGGACTACCACCGCGTGGTCTCTTCCGGCGCAACGCCCCGTCTGGTGGCGGACGACGTGGCCGAACGCACCGGCGACGAGATGGCGGACCTCAGCGAGACCGAGTCGCAGCTCACCTTCGCGGCGTGGAAGCGGGTGCTCGACCGCGAGGAGCCGGACTACGCGCATTAGCCCGGATGTTTCACCGATATTCGGCCGCTTCGGGCGCCAAGATGCCGTGATGGCAGGAGGCACGGACCGAAAGATGCTGAATGCGTAGCCGACACGAAGACGTTGCGGCTTGAGGGAGGGAAGCCCGGGACAGCGATCATATTGGCGTCCGCAGTAGAAAATCGGTGAAACATCCGAGTTAGCCCACGGGTGACGCGCTGTCACTTCTCCGGAGACGGCCGGCGCGCGCGCCTCGTTCCCCTTCCGGGCGCGACGGCGACGTACCAGCCGCTCGCCACGATGAGCGCGGCGCCGATCAGGGTGAGGCGGGTGGGCACCTCGTCCCAGATGAGGTAGCCGAGAATCCCCGCCCAGATCAGTGCGGTGTACTCGAAGGGGGCGAGAACCGGAATCGTGGCGAGCCGGTAGGCCTGCGCAAGACAGAAGAAGCCGAGCGCCACGGCGAAGCCCGAGCCTGCGAGCAGGCCGACATCGAACCAGTCGGGGTCCCGCCAGGCGCGCAAGACGACCACGTTGCCCGCGCTCAAGTCCACCCCGGCGATCTCGATCGCAACCACGCCGACCGCGGACACCACGATGTACATGTACACCGTGTAGTAGGCGGTGGTCGCGGCCCGGTCGGTGCGACCCAGCGAGCGCGACACGATGGCCGAGATCGCATAGAAGACGGCGGCGAACAACGCGAACACCGCACCCGCCTGAAAGGCCCCCGCACCGGGGCCGACCATGATCAGCATGCCGACGAATCCCAGGATCACCGCTGCCCACTGCCGCAGCGACACCTGTTCCTTGAGCAGCCAGGGGCTGAGCGACGTCGAAACCAGCGGCGCCGCGAAGAAAATCGCGACCGCGTCGAGGAGAGGCATCGCGCTCAATGCCAGGCAATAGCAGGAGAGCGCGCAGCACAGCAGGCCGCCGCGCAGGTACTGGGTGCCGAGGCGCTGCGTGTGCAACGGGCGCGGAAAGCGAACCAGCAGGAGCGCCAAGCGCAGCACCAGCACCGTGAAGCATCCTCGCAGGAACAGGATCTCGAACACCGAGTAGCGCCCGCTCATCAGCTTGAACACCACGTCCTGGGTGGCGAGGGCTCCGAGCCCCACCAGGAGCGAAGCGATCCCGAGCGTCGAAGCGCGGGCGGCGCGGGCCCGCATGGCGCTACTTGAGCGTGGTCAGCAGGCGCACCCAGAGCCGGGTGCGCGGCACGAGCGACGAGTAGTAGAGCTGCTCGTAGTCGGTGTGCGCGCCCTGCCCGTCCACACCGAGGCCGTCCAGCGTGGGCACCCCGAGAGCGGCGCTGAAGTTCCCGTCGCTGACCCCTCCCGAGCCGGTATCCTCGAGCTCGAACCCGATCTCCGCGGCCTGCGCGCGCGCATGCTCGAAGAGCGCGCTGATGCCCTCGTCCTTGCGGTATCCGGGACGGTTCATCCCTCCGCTCACGTGGACTTCGGTGTCGGGGCCGACCGGGGTGAGACCCATGATGCGCTCACACATCTCCTCGGCGCTTTGGGCATCGGGAACGCGAAGATCCACCAGGGCCCGACACGCGGCCGGTACCACGTTGGGGAAGACGCCACCGCCGATCACCCCTACGCTCACCGTGATGCCGCGCGCGTAGTCGGTCATCGCTTCCAGGCGCAACACCTGATGCGCCATTTCCTTGATCGCGTTGCGCCCGTCCTGGTGGCGGGCGCCGGCGTGCGCGGGCCGCCCGCGCGTCACCACCTCGAAGTCGCCGGCGCCCTTGCGCGAGGTCACCACCTTCCCGCCGTCGCGCGCCGGCTCGGTCACGAGCACGTACTTGTTCTGAAGCGCGAGGCGCTCGATGTGCTCGCGGGAGGTGTGGCTGCCGACCTCTTCTTCGGGCACGTAGAGGAAAGTGACCGGCAGCGAGGGGGACATGCCCATGCGCACGAGGTGGCGCAGGGCATGGAAGGCGATGTAGGCGCCTCCCTTCATGTCGTAGATGCCGGGGCCGTAAACGACGTCGCCGTCGCGCTCCACCGGACGCGCGCCCTCGAGGGTGCCCACAGAATGCACGGTGTCCATGTGCGAGAGGATCAGAATCCCGGGCTCCTCGCCGGCCCGCGCGCTGCGTGCGATGAGGATATCCCCGTAACCGTCGCGGCCCGGGATGCGCTCGATACGGGCTTCGATAGCGCCCAGATCCCGCTCCACCCGGTCCGCCATCCGATTGACCGCGGCGGCATCGTCGGAAGGCGACTCGATGTTCACCCACTCGAGGATCCCGTCCAGGATCTCGTCGGCGTCGAGCTGCGGAACATTCTGCTTCTCGGTCACGGTCCCTTCCTCGTGTGCGTCCCCGGCGCCGGATTCGGGATAACATGCGGCGCGCCCGTGGCGGGCGCGGCCCGCGCGGGCAAGAAGGCGCCGGATTGTAGCCGGGGAGGGAGCGGTTCACGATGAAAGCGGCGGTGTGTCACGAGTTCGGTCGGCCCCTGGTCATCGAGGAAGTCGACATCGATCCTCCGGAGAGCGCAGAGGTGCAGGTCCGCCTCGCGGCCTGCGCCATATGCCACAGCGACATCATCTACGCGGACGGAGGCTGGGGCGGCCCGCTTCCCGCGATCTACGGGCACGAGGCGGCGGGCGTGGTCGAGGCCACGGGGCCGGGGGTGAGGCGGATCGGGGTCGGCGACCACGTGGTGGTCACCCTGATCCGCGCCTGCGGACACTGCTTCTTCTGTCAGAGCGGGGCGCAGACGGTGTGCCCGACTCCCTTCGCCCGCGACGAGCGCCCGCGCATCCGCACTCGGGACGGTATCCCGGTGCGCCAGGGTCTGCGTACCGCGGCCTTCGCCGAGGTGGTGGTGGTCGACGAGTCGCAGGTGGCGGCGATCCCCGACACGGTGCCGCTTGACTGCGCGTCGCTGCTCGCCTGCGGCGTGATCACGGGCCTCGGGGCGGTGGTCAACACCGCGAAGGTCCCGCCCGGGAGCAGCGTGGCGGTAGTGGGCACCGGCGGAGTCGGCCTCAACTGCGTGCAGGGCGCCGTGCTCTGCGGCGCCGACCCCATCATCGCGGTGGATCTCTCGGAGTCAAAGCGCGAGGCCGCGATGCGCTTCGGAGCCACCCACGCGGTCGACGCCGGCGCTTCGGACCTGGGGGCGCAGGTCAAGGCCCTTACCTCGGGTCTCGGAGCGGACTATGTATTCGTTGCCGCCGGCAACATCCCGGCGGTCGAGCTGGGCCTCGAGCTCATGCGACTTGCCGGCACCACGGTACTCGTCGGCATGCCGCCGGACGGGGAATCCACCGAGATCGAGGTAACGGCCTTCGCCGGCGGCAGCCACCACATCATGGGCAGCAAGATGGGCTCCACTCGCCTGCAGGTCGACATCCCGAAGCTGGTGCGTCACTACGAGACGGGCAAGCTCAAGCTCGACGAGCTGATCTCCCGCCAGTACCGTCTGGAAGAGATCAACGACGCGATCGCGGCGGTGAAGCGCAACGAAGCCCTGCGCAACGTCATCGTCTTCGACGGACCCGAGAGCGGCCCTCTCGTTTGATTCTCGCGGCCATCTCGCCCAGACCCGGGCCATTTCACGGCGGCTTGGGCAAAGCCCGTCCAATAATGCGCCCGAGCCGCCGTGAATCGCCCGAAGAGGCGGTGTTGCTCCCGTACGCGGTCACGGGGGAGTGATGGACCGTCTGCTCGCCGCATGCAGATGGGCGTTGAATGCCGCGCGGTGGTTTGTCGGCACCCCCCGCCGCGCTCTGCTGACGATGCTGGTGGTCGTGGTTGCGGTGGTGGCCGTCACCAGCACCCCCGGATTCAGTGCGGGAGTGATATTCGGTCTCATCACCGCAATGATCCTGGATTGAGGTCACCCGACCCGATCGGGGTCGGAAAGTGCCGCGTCGAAGCCATCCAGCGGCAAGCGGGGAAGACGACGAACGCGCTACCCCTCGGCGAGCGTCACCAGCGCATCCACCGCGACCACTCCGGCGCCCTCTTCGAGCACCAGGAGCGGATTGACGTCGATCTCGTACAGGCGCTCGCGCTCCCGCCAGGCGAGCCGGGCGAGCGCCGTGAGCGCGTCCACGAGCGCGGCGCGGTCTCCCGCGGGACGGCCGCGAAAGGCGCGGAGCAGCTTCGATACCCGCAGGGAGTCCACCGCCGACTCGACCGCGGCGCGCGTCGTGGGCAGCAGCAGAACCTGCCGGTCCTCGATGAGCTCGACCAGCACTCCGCCCGCGCCGACCAGCAACGCGTGGCCGAAGGTCGGGTCGTAGCGCACCCCGGCGATGATCTCGGCGACGGCGCCGCCCACCTGACGTTCCACCAGGAAGCACCTTGCGTCACCCGGCAGCCGCGCGCGCATCTCCCCGAGCGCGGCGGCGAGCATTGCTTCGTCGTCGAGGCCAAGCGCCACCGCGCCGGCTTCGCTCTTGTGCGCGATGGAGGCATCGACGCACTTGAGCACCACCGGGAAGCCGAGCGCGCGCGCCGCATGCGCCACCCCTTCCGCGGGCACGACCTTCGCCTCGGGCACAGTGATGCCGGCGCCCTCGAGAAAGCGCTTGCTCTGCGACTCGTCGAGCGGAGAGGGCCCTCGTTCGAGTTTGGGCGCTCCTTGGAGAATCCGCGCCTCGCGGGGCGTCGCAACGCCGGCCCGCCGCGCCGCGCCGTAACGGGCGGCGTCGGCGACCGCCGCCACCGCCTCCTCCAGGCCATGCATCGGCACCAGCCCGAGGCCGAGCGCCTGCTCTCGGGTTCGCGGAGCCAGCGTCTCGGGCAGGCATCCCAGCGCGCCCCCGCGCTTCCCATGCCTTCGGATCGCCTCGGCCACCGTGTCCATGATGATCGCGTTGATGTCGTCGTAAGACCCCGTAGCCAGGGAGTCGAGCATCATCATCACGAATTCCGCGTCGCTGCTCGCAAGGACATCGGCCGCCACCGCCACCATGCCGGACTCCATTCCGCCGACCGTGATGTCGAGGGGATTGCCGCAGTTGACGTAGTCGGGAAACGCCGCGCGAAGCCGCCGCATACCTGCGTCGTCGAGCGGAGCGGGAACGGCGCCGTAGTGTTCGGCGTAGTCCGCAATCATCGCCGCGCCACCCCCCGAGATGGTCATCGCCGCGAAGTGCGGGGTCGCGAGTGGGCCCGCGTAGCTCAGAAGCTTGAGCGTCTCGAGCATGCGGCTCAGGGAATCCACGCGGATCACGCCGAGCCGATCGAAGAATGCCTGATAGAGCGCGTCCTCGCCCGCAAGCGAGCTGGTGTGACCGAGAGTGAGCCGGGCCGCGGTATCGGTGCGCCCGGACTTGAGCGCCACGAGGGGCACTCCGCCATCGAGAGCGCGAACCGCGACCTCGCTGAAGAAGGTCGGATCCTTGAGTCCCTCCAGGTAGACCCCGATTGCATTGACCCCCGGATCGTCGAGCAGCACGTCGACGATGTCCTCGACGCCCAGCACCGCCTGGTTGCCAACGGTTGACACCGACACCACAGGCACGTCGCGCTGCTGCAGAATCAGCACTTCGGCGAGCGCCCCGCTCTGGCTCACGATGGCGATGCCCGGTCCGGATCGGCGCGCCAGACGATCGCCCGCCCAGACGTGCAGGCCGGTCCGGAAATCGAGCATGCCGTAGCAGTTCGGGCCGAGCACCGCCATGTCCCGGGCCGACGCCACGAGCCGCTCCTGCAGAGCCGCGCCCTGCGGCCCCTTCTCCGCGAAGCCGGCCGCGTAGCACACCGCCCCGCCCGCACCTCGGGCGGAGAGGTCGCCAAGGACTTCGATGCTGCGTTCGGCGGAGACCGCGACATACGAGCAGTCCGGCGCCCGCGGCAGATCGCGCACCGAACCGAAAACCGGATGCCCGTCCACCTCCGGCCGGCGGGGATTGACGTACCACATCTCGCCTTCGAAACCGAAGTCCGCACAGTTGCGAAGCGCCGCCGCCGCCCACGCCCCGCCGATGAAGGCGACGTGGCGGGGCTTGAGCAAGCGTTCGATGTTTCGCCGGCGCGCCGCCGAACGTTCTTCCGGCATGCCGTGGTCCTGGTGTGCCCGGGCAATCGGAGCGCGAGTGTAATGGAGGAACGGGCCGGTGCGATCCGGTCTGGTTACAGACCCGAGGCGCGCGCAGAATACGCTCTCGAAGTGGAGCATCCCGCCACCGCCGCGCCCTCAGAGGGAGCCGCTTCGGTGCGCGCCCCGGATGAGGGTTTCCCGGGATCCAGGCGCTTCCCGCCGTGAAGAGAGCACACCATGCCCAAGCGACTCACCGCGAGCCAGGTCGACCGTTACCATCGGGACGGGTTCTGCTTTCCGGTCGACGTGATGACGCCAGCGGAAGCGGAAGGCTTCCGCGTGCGGCTGGAGGAGGCGGAGGCGTGCTACCCGGAAGCGCTGGGTCCCACCACACGCAACAACGCCCACCTCGCCTTCACGTTCATGGACGAGATCGTGCACCACCGGGCGATCCTCGACGCGGTGGAAGACCTGATCGGCCCCGACATCCTGTGCTGGGGCTCGGTGCTCTTCATCAAGGAGCCGCAGTCACCCGGTTTCGTGAGCTGGCACCAGGATCTCAATTACACGCCGCTCGAGCCGCACGACGGCGTCTCGACGTGGCTCGCGCTCTCGCCCTCCAACCGGGAGAGCGGGTGCATGCGGATGCTGCCCGGCAGCCACCGCGAGGGAGTGCACGACCAGACCGACACCTTCGACGAACACAACATCCTCACTCGCGGCCAGGCCATCGAAGGGCTCGACACCTCGAGAGCGGTGGACCTGCTGCTCCAACCGGGCCAGATCTCGCTGCACCACGGCCGCACCATCCATGCCTCGCAGCCCAACCGGAGCCCCAATCGGCGCATCGGCGTCGTGGTCCAGCAGTACGTCCCGCCGCACATGCACGAGCGCGACGGGCGGGGGTACGCGATGCTCGCGCGAGGGAGTGACCCGCACCGGCACTTCGAGAACTGCCCGCGGCCGCGCCGGGACATGGCGCCGGAGGACGTGGCGCGCCGGGATGCGGTCAACGCGCACTGGGCGGACTTCCTCTACCGTGGCGCAAGCCGGCGGCGCGCCTACTGAGCGAGCCCCTTCATTTCAAAGACAACCCCGGCGGGTCGGGCAGACCCACAGCGCGGGGTTTGATAGATTCCCCTTCCGTCCAGGGGCGAAGGCCCCCGGACCACCGCGAACACCTAAGGAGCGCAATCAACATGGCTGCCGTCGTCAACTCCCCGCACGCCCGGGACATCGCATCGGTCATTCACCCCTACACGAACCTCGTCAAGCACGAGGAGACCGGGCCGCTGATCATCGAGGAAGGCAAGGGAGTCTTCGTCCGCGACCTGGAGGGCAACGAGTACATCGAAGGGCTCGCGGGCCTGTGGTGCACGGCGCTTGGCTTCGGCAACGAGCGTCTCATCGACGCCGCCGTAAAGCAGATGCGGAAGCTGCCCTACTCGCATACCTTCTTCCATCGCTCCACGATGCCCGCGATCGAACTCTCCGAGCGCCTGCTCGAGATCGCTCCGGTACCGATGTCCAAAGTGTGGCTGGCCAACTCGGGATCCGAGGCGAACGACCACATGATGAAGTTCGTGTGGTACTACAACAACGCGATGGGGCGGCCGGAGAAGAAGAAGATCATCGCCCGGCTGAAGGGTTACCACGGCATCGCGATCTCCTCGGGCAGCCTCACCGGCCTGCCGATCGTGCACAAGGGTTTCGACCTGCCGATAAAGAACGTCCTCCACACCGAAGGCCACCACCACTACCGCGAGGCGCACGAGGGCGAGACGGAAGAGGCATTCGCCACCCGTCGCGCCGAGGAGCTGGAGCGGCTCATTCTCGATGAGGGCCCCGAAACCGTCGCCGCCTTCGTCGCCGAGCCGGTAATGGGTGCGGGAGGCGCGATCGTGCCGCCGGCCACCTACTTCCAGAAGATGCAGGCGGTGTGCCGCAAGTACGACGTGCTGATGGTCTCCGACGAGGTGATTACCGGCTTCCACCGTACCGGCAACACCTTCGGCTGCCAGACCTTCGGATTCGAGCCGGACATCGTGGTGGTGGCCAAGCAGCTCTCCTCGGCCTATCTGCCGATATCCGCGGTCATCCTGAACGAGAAGGTCTACGGACCGATACGTGATTTCAGCGACTCCAACATGGTGCTCGGCACCGGATTCACCTACGGCGGACACCCCGTCTCGGCCGCGGTCGCAGTGGAAACGTTGAAGATCTACGACGAGATCGACATTGCCGACCACGTGGCGCGCGTCGCCCCCCACTGCCAGGAACGGCTGAACGCGCTCGCCGACCATCCTCTGGTGGGAGAAGCCCGGGGAGTCGGGCTCATCGGCGCGGTGGAGCTGGTGAAGGACAAGGCCACCAAGGAGAGCTTCGGGCCGGAAATCGGCGTCTGGTGCAACGAGGCGTGCACCCGCCACGGGGTGCTGCTGCGAGCCTGCGAGGGCAAGCGCATCGCGTTCTGCCCGCCCCTCATCATCGAGACCGAAGAGATCGACATGCTCTTCGACCGCCTGGAGCGAGGTCTCGACGACACGCTCGCCCACGTCCGCTCCGAGGGACTGATGTAGCGGCGGAGATACGCGACGGTTCCGGCGACCGGCGGCTCGGCACTGCGCCCGAAGCGTCGGTCGCCGCGCCTTGCGCGGAGCGCACCCATGCGGCGGCGTGCGGTACTCGTCATCCACGACTGCGAGTCCTTCGGGGATCGTGCCTCGCGGCACCTCGCCGCACGCGGCACGAGCCTCCAGTGGGTGTGCCCCGCGCAAGGGGACGAGCTTCCCGCGGTGGGTTCGGGCTTCGACGCCGCCATCGTGTACGGCGGCATCCAGTCCGCGAACCGGCACACCGCGCTCGACTATGTCCGGCGCGAGATCGAGTGGGCAGCGGACTGGGTCGAAACGGGACGCCCGTACCTGGGGCTCTGCCTCGGCGGCCAGATCCTCGCCCGCGCGCTCGGCGCAGAAGTCGGGCCCCATCCCGCCGGGCAGCGCGAATACGGTTTCGTTCGGGTCGCCCCGACCGAGGCCGGCCGGGATCTGATGCCGGAGCCGATGCACGTCTACTCGGCCCACAACGAAGGATTCGAGTGTCCCCCGGGAAGCGAACTGCTGCTGCGCGGCGAGGTCTTCCCCCATCACGCGTTCCGTTACGGAAATTGCGCCTACGGCCTTCAGTTCCACCCCGAGTGCACCCCGGGGCTGATGCGCCACTGGCTGGCGCTCGGGGCGGGCCGGCCGCTCAAGCCCGGCGAGCACAACGCCCGGCGGCAGATCGAGGACTCCGCGCGCTACGACGCTCCCATGGGCGCCTGGTTCGAAGGCTTCCTCGACCGCTGGCTCGACGGCGCGCCCTGACCCTGACTCGCAACTTTCGCCGATGGACGGCTGCGCACGCGCATTCAGCGACGCGGACGGGGTTGAACGTCAGCCAGGGCGCTGAGCAGCAGGGTCGGAGTACGCCTGCGTGCCCTGACTCGTGAACGCCCGTGCCCCTGTCGATGTCTGCGCACCGGCAGCTCTCGTGACGCGGTGAGTGGTTCTGGCCAGGCCGGCGGCGACCGGCGTCAGGGTCTTTCCCACTCCTCGATGCCGCCGGGAACCACCCGGAACAAGGGATGCGCCACGGGCCCGCCCTTCGTCGGCAGTGCCTCGAGACGGGTCGGATCGCGCTTCTCGAGCTTCGCGAGCAGATGCCGCCGCTCGAATTCGAGCTGACCCCGGGTCACTTCGATGCGCGTCGAGGTGCCCCGGTGCGCAATCTTGCGCGCGTCGAAGCGGTAGCCCCGTTCGCGCGACTCCACGTACACGGCCTTCAGGTACTCGGCGATGCACGCGCGCGGAGAGCGCTGCAAGCGGAAGCGCGCCAACTGGGGATGTGCGCGGTATCCCTTCGTCTCGCCCGCGAGCACCGCCTGGGCGAGCAGGGCCTCTCGCCAGAGCGCGACGAGGCCCTTGGCGTCGAGGTATTTGGGATGGAGGCTCCACAGGCGCATCGCGCCATGTTCACGCCAATACCGGATCTCGGCAAGGCCTGTCCCGAACCATCAGGGACTCTCGTGACGCCGCTTCGCCCTTGCACAGGACTAACCCGGATGTTTCACCGATTTCCTACTGCGGACGCCAATATGCTCGCTGTCCCGGGCCTCCCTCCCTCAAGCCGCTTCGACGTAGTGTCGGCTACCTGCTTCGCTTCGCAGTCCCTGCTTCACTTGCAGGCCAGGGCAAGCCATCCCTGGCTTGCCCGCTCGCCGGGGCGAAGCGCCACCGGCGCTTCGCCTGTTTCCGGCTCGCCCCTCAGCGTCTTTCGGTCCGTGCGACCCACTATCACGGCATCTTGGCGCCCTCGCTACGAATATCGGTGAAACATCCGGGCTAATCTGGCGCGCGCGCCCGCGCTGTGCGCCGATACTCAATGTCCGGAGCGGCGGAATCCCTGGCCCTCTTCGTCGAGTGTCTCCGCTTCCCGGCCGAGCCACTTCGCAGCGATGTCTCGCCAGGTCGCGAGACGGCTGAAGTCCGGGGGATCGGCGAGCGAGTCGTCGTCATTCAGAAAGGGGCTCGGAAACCATATCGAGAGGCCGTTCTCTCCCTTCCCGTTCCACATCTCGAAGCCCCAGGTGAGCGGCTTGGCGCTCGCGTCGAAGCCGCGAAAGACCTGCGCCCGCGAAGGCCGTCGATGGGCGCGCAGCGCGGGCGCGGTGGGATTCGCCGCGCTTCCCCGGTTCTCGCCGATGCACAGGTGGAAGTGGCCGCCGTTGCCGAACATCACCGTGATGTAGCCGTCGTAGAGGCTGATCCGCCGGGGCGCCCCTGGGCACTTCCACTCGTAGGCGGCGCCCTGGATCATCGGCCCGAAGCGGATGCCCGCCCAGTGGTTCTCGAACACGTTGCGGAGAAATGCCTCGAGAAAGGCCTCCTCCGTCGGCAGCGCCCAGATCTCGCGCGCCAGCGTGCCGTTGTCGCGATACTGCGTTTCGCTCGGCTGCGAGGGGATCGTCCAGCGCTTCTCTCCCACGTCGTCGCTCCTCGCCGTCCCGGTGCTGCGAAGGCGGCAGGATACGCGATCGGCGCTCGAATCCCCGATTGACCTCGCTACGTGCTACGGGGGAGCCGCCGTGTGCGAAGATTCCGCCTTCCCGTACCAACGGATCTCGGCCGAGTGCCTGTGCGCGGATCCCGAATCACCATCACTGTGCTGCTGGCGACGCTGCTCGCGACGCCGGCTTCGGTCGGCGCGCAGGACGGGAAAGGACCGCCGCCCGCTCCGGTGGTGGTGGCGGAGGCGGAAAGCGTCACGCTGGCGCCCGTGACGTGGTACCCCGGGACCGTGATCAGCCGCAATCAGGCCCGGGTTGCGGCCGAAGTCCAGGGCCGCCTCGAATGGGTCGCCGAGATCGGCTCGGCCATTGCCGCGGGTGAGACGGTGGCTCGCCTCGACGACGCGCTGTTGCGCCAGTCGCTCGCGGAAAACGAAGCGGCGGTAGGCCGCGAGCAGGCGAAGCTCACCTATCTCGACGCCCAGGTGGAGCGGCTGGAAACGCTGGTCACGCAACAGACCGCGACCCGCAGTCGCCTCGACGAGGCCATCGCGGAGCGTGACATCGCCCGCAGCGAGCTGCGCGCGGTCCGGGCCCGACTCGCGCTCACCCGCGAGCGCCTGGAGCGCACCCGGATCAAGGCGCCCTTCGGCGGGGTGGTGACCACCCGCTACCGGCAGAGCGGCGAGTGGGCGCAGAGCGGCGAGGCGGTAGTGCGACTCGTCGACACCGAATCGCTCGAAGTGCAGACCTGGATCCCGGTCGCCGCGCTCACCTTCATCCGCGAGGGCGGGGAGCTCTCGCTCGAGGCCAACCCGAGCCGGGGCACAGGAAGGGTGCAGGCGATCGTACCGGTCGGGGACAACCAGTCACGGCTCTACGAGCTCCGCCTGGAAACAAGCGACCAGTCGTGGCCAGTCGGACAGGATCTCCGAGTGGGGGTCCCGAGCGCGGCGCCGCGCCCCGTCACCGCGGTCCCCCGCGACGCGCTGGTGCTGCGCCGCGACGGCACCGCTATCTATCGTATCGGTGAGGACGGACTCGCCGAACGGGTGCCGGTCACCACCGGAATCGCCGAGGGAGCGCTCGTCGAAGTCGACGGGATCTCCCCCGGCGACCAGGTCGTCATCCGGGGCGGAGAGCGTTTGCGCCCCGGTCAGGCGGTGACTGTTCAAGTGGCGGCGCCCGGGCAGTGACCGACGACCCGCCACCGTCCGCGAATCCGCCGCAAGCGCCGGGTGCGACGCACGCCCCGCCGCCCGATGGCGCGGGCTGGACCCGGCTCGCGCTCTCCAACCCCACCGCGACGCTGGTCGCGGTGCTGCTCGTCGTCCTCTTCGGCGGCCTCGGCCTTGCGCGCCTTCCGGTGCAGCTCACGCCCGAAGTGGAGAAGCCGGAGATCACCATCCGCACCGGCTGGCGGGCCGCCGCCCCGGAGGAGATCGAGGCGGAGATCGTCGAGCCCCAGGAGAAAGTGCTGCGCGGCCTCTCCGGCGTGAGCCGCATCGTCTCGAAGGCACAGCGCGGCCAGGGAGAGGTCTCCATCGAGTTCGTGGTCGGACACGATCTGCGCCGCGGCCTGATCGAAGTGCTCAACCGCCTCAACCGGGTGCCTCGCTACCCGGAGGACGCCAACGAGCCGGTCATCGACACCGTGGGCGGCAACAGCCGCGCCATCGCGTGGTTCACCATCCGCAACCGGGACGGGAACCCGCGCGACATCCAGAGCTACAAGGACTACGCCGAGGAGGTCGTCCAGACCCGATTCGAACGGGTCCCGGGAGTCGCGCGCTCCGAGGTCTACGGGGGGCGCGAGCGCGAGGTGCGCATCACCTTCGACCCCTACCGCGCCGCGAGTCTCGGCATCGAGCTGCCGGTGGCGGCGCGCCTCGCGGGCGCCAATCAGGACATCTCGGGCGGCGACGTGAGCGTGGGCAAGCGCCGCTACACCCTGCGCTTCACCGGCGCCTTCGACGCGGAAGACCTCGGCGACCTCGTCCTGGAATGGCGCGACGGGCTCCCGGTACGGCTTCGAGACATCGCCGAGATAGAAGTCTCGTACGCCGACCGCAAGAGCTTCGTCCTCGCGAAGGGCGCTCGCTCGCTCGCGGTGAACGCCCACCGCGAGATCGGAGTGAACGTGCTCGAAGTGATGGCGGGACTCAAGGAAGCGGCGGCGGAGCTTGTCGCCGGACCGCTCGCCCGCGCCGGCCTCTACTTCGAACAGGTCTACGACGAAACGGTCTATATCCACCGCTCGGTCGACATGGTGCGCAACAACCTCGCGCTCGGCATCGCGCTGGCGATCCTCGCGCTCTGGTGGTTCCTGCGCCGGCTGCGGGCGACGGTGCTGATCGCGGCCGCGATTCCGATCTCGCTGTTCGCCTCCTTCTTCTTCCTCTACATCACGGGGCGCACGCTCAACATCATCTCGCTCGCCGGCCTCGCCCTGGCAGTGGGCATGACCCTCGACGCCGCCATCGTGGTGCTGGAGAACATCGTGCGGCTGCGCGAGCGAGGCGTCCGCCTGCGCGATGCGGCCGCCCTCGGTCCGGCGCAGGTTCGAGGCGCCCTGCTTGCCTCGACCGCGACCACGATCGCCATCTTCCTCCCCATCGTGTTCCTCTCCGACGAGGCCGGCCAGCTCTTCGCCGACCTTGCCATCACCATCTCGGTGGCGGTAGGCGCATCGATGCTCGTGGCGCTGACGGTAATCCCCGCCGCGGCCGCGAAGTGGCTCGCGCGCGCGCGCATCGGCGACGCGCACGCGCGCTGGCGGCAGGGCCTCACCGGCGCAATCCTGCGCGTGACCGACGGCCCGGCGAGAAGGACCTTCTGGATCGTTGCGCTGATCACGATTCCGCTCGGGGTATCTCTGGCTCTCGCGCCGCGTTCGATCCTGAACCTGGTCCCGATTCCGGAGCGATTCGCCACGGAGATTCCGGAGTCGCCCTTCGCATTGCGGGCGAGCTATCTGCCCCAGGGCAACCGCAACCTCGTCTTCGCGTTCGTCATCCCCCCGCCCGGGGCGAACATCGACCACCTGGAAAACGAGATGGGCAACGTCGTGGTGGAGCGCCTCAAGCCCTACCTCGAAGGCGAAAAGGAGCCGGCGATCGCGAGCTACTTCTTTGTCGCGTTCTCGCGCGGGGTGTTCATGGGCGCGCGGACCAGTGACGAGACCCGCACCGATGAGCTGATACCGCTCATCAACCGGACGGTACGCGGCTTTCCCGACACCATCGCGTTCGCGCGGCGTGCCTCCCTCTTCGGCGGATTCGGCTCGGGGAACACCATCGATGTCGACATTCAGACCCGGAACATCGACGCCCTGATGAGCGCGGCCCTGGAAGGGTTCGTCGGGATCAACCGGGCGCTGCCCGGCGCCCGGGTGCGTCCCTTCCCCGGGCTCGAGCTGGCCGATCCCGAGCTCCGCCTCGTGCCCGACGAGCGCCGGCTCGCCGAAGCGGGCTGGATGCGCGGGACCATGGCCTCGGTGACCCGCGCGCTCGGCGAAGGACTGTACGTCGGCGACTACTTCGACGGCGAGCGGCGCCTCGACATCGTGGTGCGGGTGCCCCGCTGGGAGACTCCCGAGCAACTCGCGTCCATTCCGCTGGCCACGCCCGGCGGCGTGTTCCCGGTGAGCGAGCTCACCCGGATCGTTCGCACCGCCGGTCCCAACGAGATCCGCCGCATCGACCGGCGACGCACCGTCACCCTTCAGGTCACGCCGCCGGAGGGCATGTCGCTCGAGGAGGCGATCGATGTCCTGAGAACCCAGGTGGTGCCGCCGATCGAAGCCCGGCTTCCGGATGACGCGGAGATCCGCTTCTCGGGGACCGCGGACAAGCTAAAGACCGCGCTTACGAGCATGAGCGGAAGCTTCGCCCTCGCGATCGTCATCCTCTTCCTGTTGATGGCCGCGCTCTTCCGGTCGTTCAGGGACAGTGTGCTGGTGCTGCTTGCCCTGCCGCTCGCCACCGTCGGAAGCCTCGTCGCGCTGCGCACGATGAACGACGCGTTCGGAGTGCACCAGCCCCTGGACCTGCTCACCATGATCGGATTCATCATCCTCCTCGGGCTGGTGGTCAACAACGCGATCCTTCTCGTTCATCAGACCCGCGAGATGGAGCGCCGCGGTCTCGCTCGCCGCGACGCGGTGGCGGAAGCCATCGGCATGCGCCTGCGACCCATCTTCATGACCACGATCACCAGCATCCTCGGGATGCTGCCCCTGCTCGTCCTGCCCGGGGCGGGCAGCGAGCTCTATCGCGGTCTCGCCGCCGTCATCATCGGCGGCATGTGCGTCAGCGCGGTGTTCACGCTGCTCCTGCTTCCGAGCCTGCTGCGCATCGGCGAGGGCCGGAGCCGGCCCGCGCTGGACCCGGCGGGAGAGCCGGCCGCGGCGTGAGAGAACCTGCCCGGGAGTTATATCTCTCTCAACTCGCGGGCGCCAACATGCTCGCGGTTGCGAGCCTCGTTCCCTCAGGCCGCAACGACTTCGTGCCGGTTACCTGCAACGCTTCGCAGTCCTTGGGCCAAGAAAGCTTGACGGCCGGGCACGCCATGCCTGGCTTGCCCGCTCGCCGGCCGTTGCGCGGCACCGGCGCTTTGCCTGTTTTCCGCTCACCGTTGCGTGTCTTTCAATCCGGGCGCCCCACTACCACGGCATCCTGGCGCCCGAAGCGGCCGAACCACGGTGAAACTTTCGGGCTGACTCAGGCGGCGCGCGGCACCACGTAGGGACCTTCCGGGATCACCGCGACCCGGGGATCGCGGTGGCGCGCCATGCTCTTTGCGATCGCGTCGGTCAACGACGGGATGTGCGCGACTCCGGTGAGCCCGCGGTCCGAAGACCCGAGCCCCTCGGCGAAGAGCGATATCCGGCCCCGCGCGAGCGAGCGGGTCTGCATCTGCGTCTGCCATTCGTCGATGTCGGCGTGGGGCTTTCCGCGGATGCCGGCGAGGAAGGCGTCCGGCCCTTGCGCCACGAGGCGGCGCTGGGCCTCCCGGTACTCCGCCGATCCGAGACCCTCGGAGCACTCCGACGCGACGATGAGATCGCCCCCGTCCTCGAGCACGCCGAGCGCTCCGACCATGCCCTTGACCGTCTGGTAATAGGTCTTGTCGAGCGGATAGCCGGCCGCGCTCGTCACCACCGTCGCGAAGCGGCGCGGCAGGACGACCTCCGCGTAGCGCCGCACGAAGTCCACCGCTTCGAGGTGGCTCTCGCGGCACTCGCCGAAGTTCACGAAAGCGAGCCGGCGGCGATCGTCGATAACCGTGTTGAGCGCGAGAGCGCCCCCGATGCGCTCGAGAATCTCCATCTGCTCGCGATGCAGGGGATTGCCTTCGAGCACGCAGTTGTCCGCCCCCGGGTCGGACATGAAGCGATGATTGTGGAAGGTCGTGATCGTCTCGGCATGGGCGATACCGGGGGCGATGACCTTGCGCCCGCCCGAATAACCGGCCATGAAGTGCGGTTCCACGAGGCCCGTTGCGATCCGGACTTCGGCCTCCGTGAAACGCCGATCGAGGCGGATCACCGTGCCCCGGAGGGTCCGACCGAGGTCGACATGGTCGTCGTCATTGCGCGCGTAGTGGTTCTCCACCCGGACGCGGTCCAGGACCCAGTCGTCGCCCACCACTTCGGCGAGCTCGTCTCCGAGGTTGGGCCGGTGGAGACCGGTGGCGACGAGTACCGTGATGGCCTCGCGCGGCACCCCCGCCTCCTCCAGGCGCTCGATGAGCGGACGGAGGAAGAGCCGGTTCGGCACCGGTCGCGTGATGTCGCAGATGAGGATGCAGGCCGAAGACGCGCCGGCCGCCGCTCGCGCGAGCCCGCCACGCGCAAGGGCGGCGGCCACCGCGGCCGCGGGATCCTCGATGACCGGCATCGGCGGCTTCTCGATCACCGTCGCCTCGCAGCCCGCGGGCAGCCGGACCTCGAGCCCGCCGCGCCCGTAGAGGAGTCTTACTTTCATCCCTTCCTCCGCCTCGTGCCGCGGCGCGATGGTAGCGCGCCCGGCGGCCGGGCCGTGACCCCTTCGCGACCTCGTGCGGCGTTCGCGGGCCGGGGTGTACGCCATTCTGACGCCGAATCCGGTTCGCACATCCTGGCCCGCAGAGGCAGGGTCGCGTATCAGGCGCGGAGGTCGCGAATCGCCCACCCCGCGAGCGCGACCAGGATCAGCACTCCTCCGATGAGGGTGGCGAGGGAAGGCGCCTCGCCGATCGCGAGCCACACCCAGAGCGGACCGAGCACCGAAGGGATCATCATCATCAGGAGCATCGACTCCGCGCCCGTGACGTGTCGCACCCCGGTCAGGAAGCACCAGTCGCCGGCCAGACCGACGAGCAGACCCCACAGCGCGCCGAGCAGGATATCGTGCATGCCGAGCTGCAGGTCTCCGAGCGACCCCACGACGCCTCCCGCCATCGTGATGAAAGCGGCGACGATGATCGCGGGGAGCAGATTCGCGTCGCGCATCCCGCGCGCGATGACTCCGTAGGTGGAGAATAGCGCCACCGCCATCAGCGCATAGGCATCGCCCTCGGAGCGGCCCGCGGCGAGACCGTCCGCGACCATGATCACGATGCCGCCGAAGGCCACGGCCATCGCCAGTATCGTCGTGCGGCGCAGTCGTTCACCGAGAACCAGCCACGCGAGTCCCGCGGTCACGAAGGGCGCCGCGCTCATTGCAAACTGGGTGTTCGCCACCTTCGTGTGGGTGAGGGAGAGGATATAGAACAGGGCGGCAAGCCCGAGACAGCCGGCCCCGAACCAGGCCGGACTCTCCATGCGGCGGAAGTGTGCGGCCACCGCGCCCCGGTGCCGCAGCGCGAGCACGAGCAGCAGCGCCGCTCCGCCCACCACACCGCGCACCGCATTGAACTGCCATGCGTTCGCTTCTTCGAGGCCGCGTACGATGAGCCCGCCGAAGCTTACCGAGACCGCTCCCGCGACGAGCAGCACCACCGCGGCCCGGTGCCGGGCGGGCGTGGTCCGGGCCGAACCCGAGAGGTCGGCGAATACGCGCAGAAAGGTCACCGCGCGGGACCCGGACCGGTGGCTCCGAAGCATGGCTGGACACAATGGGCCGGTGGCCCGTTCCGCGTGGTCCGCGATATCGGAGCGACGCGATGCGCACCCCGGAGCCGCCCCCACCTCGCATCGCTCTTCATCTGGGCTCCGAGCCGGCTGACGGACGCCTTCCGCCGCGCGCACTTTACATGCACCGGGCCAGACGGGACGATGGGCAGGCCCCGCCCGGCGCCCGTGCATGCATCCCGTCCTCCTCGCCCTCACCGCGGCCTGGCTCTTCGCCTTCGGCCAGCACTTCGCGCGCATCGCGCTGCGCTACACCGACTCCCAGACCGCGGTGCTCTTCCATATCGGCACCAGCACCCTGCTCTTCTGGCTGCTGTCCCCCTTTCATCTCGAGAGCCACTACTGGAGCTCGCCCGCGATGCTGCTCTTCGCGGCGGTCGGGCTCTTTCGCCCCTTCATATCCGCGAACCTCGGCATGCTCGGAAACCGCTACCTCGGCCCCACGATATCGAGCACACTGGCGGCCACGTCGCCGCTCTTCGGACTCGCACTCGGCTTCGTGGTGCTCGCCGAGGCCCTCTCCTTCGAGATCGCGGTGGGGGCGCTCGGCATCAGCGTCGGCGTCGCGATACTCTCCTGGCGCGGGGAGGCCCGCCGGCAATGGCCCCTCTACGCGCTGCTCTACCCGGTCGGGGCCGCCTTCCTGCGCGCGGTGGGCCACGCCATCGTGAAGATCGGGTTCGCGAAGCTGCCGGATCCCTTCTTCGCGGCGCTGGTCGCGCACAATGTTTCCCTGGTCCTGGCGCTTCTAAACAATCAGCGGGTCCGCGGACGGCGTCAGCGGGTTCCGCGCGCGGCGCTGCCCTGGCTCATCCTCACCGGCCTGACCCTGGGGGTCGCGGTACTCGTGCTCAATCACGCCCTGCTCGCGGGACGCCTGGTGGTGGTCGCGCCGATCCTCGCCTGCGCCCCGTTGTTCACCCTGCTCCTCGGAAAGGCGCTGTTTCGAGAGGAAACGCTCGACCGGCGAGTAGCGATCGCGGTCTTGATCGTGGTACCGAGCGTGGCGCTCATTTCCGCCCGCGGGGGCTGAGCAGCGCCCGCGCCTTCGCATCGTCGGCCCCGCACCCGGGCCGCACCGCTTCACCCATTCACATCGCCGGACACGCGTCTACCGGCATCGACTGCGTTGAACGCGAGTCAGGCTACGGGTCATACTGTCCGAGTGTGCTTTGCGCGCCCTTACGCGCAAGTTTGCTTGCCCCATCCGACATCCGTGCGCCTCCGGCTCTCGTGAATCGGCGAGACATCGCAACCAGGATCCCATCGGAGCGCGGCGCGGACCCAACGAGGAACGCCTGATCAAGCTCTCACCGCTCACCCCGCGGATCGGGGCCGAGGTTCGGGACCTTCGCCTCGGCGCGGATCTCGACGACTCCGAGATCGAGTCCATCAGGCAGGCGATGCGCGAGCACCTGGTGCTCGTGTTCCGGGACGCGTCTCTGGACCTCGATGCGCTTGCCGCCCTCGGCCGCCGATTCGGCCCGCCCCACATCCACCCCTCAACCCCGGATGTCGACGGGTATCCGGGCATCCTGCCCATCCACACCGACTCCGAATCGCAGACCTATGCGGGAAGCTTGTGGCACTCCGACGTGAGCTGCGACGCGGAGCCGCCAATGGGCAGCATCTTTCACTTGCACGAGGTGCCGGAGACGGGTGGGGACACCCTGTTCGCCAACATGTACGCCGCCTACGACGCGTTGTCGGACCCGATGAAACATCTCCTCGACGGACTGAGCGCGGTGAACGCCTCCGCCCACCACTTCGGCGGCTACTTCGGCTACCAGGGTCACGAGTTGAGCGAGAACCCCTTTCCGGAGTCGGTGCACCCCGTGGTGCGCACCCATCCGGAGACCGGGCGCAAGGCGCTCTACGTCAACGAGACCTTCACCACCCGCATCGTCGAGCTGCACCCGGAGGAGAGCAAGGCGGTGCTCGCGTTCCTGTATCGGCACCTCGCCGCGCCGCGATTCCAGTGCCGGGTGCGCTGGAGCCCCGGCACCACCGTGATGTGGGACAACCGGTGCACCCAGCACCACGCGATGTGGGACTACTACCCGCAGACGCGCTCCGGACATCGATACACCATCGCGGGCGACCGTCCGAGATAAACGCAGGACCGCTCCGCGAGGGCGTCAGCCGCGCCCGATGAAGGGCATCTTCGTCGCCATCACGGTCATGAACTGCACATTGGCGTCGAGGGGAAGGCTCGCCATGTAGACGATCGCCCGCCCGACGTTATCCACGTCCATCGTCGGCTCGGGCGCGATGGCGCCACTGGCCTGCGGCATACCCTCTCCCATCTTTTCCGTCATCTCGGTGAGCGCATTGCCGATGTCCAACTGCCCGCACGCGATGTCGTACTTGCGCCCATCGAGCGAGGTGGACTTGGTCAGACCCGTGACCGCGTGCTTGGTGGAGGTGTAGGGCGCGGAGTCGGGGCGAGGGCGGTCGGCGGAGACCGAGCCGTTGTTGATGATTCGCCCGCCTCTTGGCGTCTGCGCCTTCATCATCCGGAACGCCTCCTGGGTGCACAGGAACATGCCGGTCAGGTTGACGGCGACCACCGCCATCCAATCCTCGTAGGGGATATCCTCCAGCGGCACCGGAGGCCCGCCGATACCGGCGTTGTTGAAGAGCACATCCAGGCGGCCGAAGCGCTCCCGGGTGGCCGCGAAGAGGGCACGGACCGCCTCCGGGTCGCCGATGTCGGTGGGCACCGCGAGGACACGCTCCGCCGCGTCGCCCGCCGCGCTCCTGACCGCTTCCAGCGCGTCGGCGCGCCGGCCCGCAATCACCACCGAGTATCCGTCCTCAACGAGGGCGAGGGCCGCGCACCGGCCCACCCCGCTTCCACCTCCCGTCACCATTGCAACTCTCATCGATATCGTCCATGCAGCACATCGTGCGACATGTTAACCGCAGGCGTCGACACATCCCCTCCCCGCACCCGGCGCCGCCAGGCGTGAACGCGGGACCACGGGCCTTGGTCGCGAATTTCACCGATTTCTCAGCTAGCGGGCGCCACTATGCTCGCGGTTGCGGGCCGTACTCCGTCGCGCCGCTTCGAGGGTTTCCACCGCGGTGGGCCGGGCTGGCGTCAGACCTTACCCGCGTGCGCTACCAACCGGTGGCACGCGAAGCTCCCGACCATGCAGCGCACCGGCGCCTGGGGAAGGGTCAGGAGACACCCCCCTCCCGTAGCCACTCCTCGAGCTTCGACCAGCGGCGGCGCCCCGACACCGACTTGACCGCGATGGCGAGCGCGCGGCGCTGTCCGATCAGGACCACCAGGCGACGCCCCCGCGTAACGCCGGTGTAGAGCAGGTTGCGCTGCAGCATGATGTAGTGCTGGGTCATGATGGGGATCACGACCGCCGGGTACTCCGAGCCCTGGCTCTTGTGGATGGTGGTGGCGTAGGCGGGCACCAGCGCGTCGAGCTCGCCGAACCCGTAAACGAGCCGGCGCCCATCAAAGCGAGCGCTCACTTCACCCTGTTCGGGATCGACCTCCTCGACATAGCCGATGTCGCCGTTGTAGACCTCCCGGTCGTAGTCGTTCTCGATCTGCATGATCTTGTCGCCGGCGGCGAAGGCCCGGCCGAAGCGCTCCACGCGGCGCGCGCCGGACGGATTCAGCGATGCCTGAAGCTCGATATTCAGGGACCTTGCGCCCACCCCTCCGCGATTCATGGGGCAGAGCACCTGGATGTCGCGGATCGGATCGAGTCCGAAACGCCGGGGCATCCGTACCGACACCAGCTCGATGATCTTCTGCACCGCACCCGCCGGGTCCTCGGCCGGAACGAAGTAGAAATCGCTTTCGCCCTCTTCCGGCGGGTCGAGGTCCGGCAGGACGCCTTCGTTGATACAGTGCGCGCTCACGATGATCCGACTCCGCGCCGCCTGCCGAAACACCTCGGCAAGCCGCAGCACCGGGAAGGCGCCGCCCGCGATCATGTCGGCCAGGACCTGACCCGGCCCGACCGAGGGAAGCTGGTCGACGTCGCCGACCGCGAGCAGAGCCGAATCCGCGGGCAGCGCGCGCAGCAGCGCATGCATGAGCGGGACGTCGACCATCGAGACCTCGTCGACCACCAGCAGGTCGCAGTCGAGCGGGTTCGCCGCGTTGCGCTTGAACCCTCCGCTTCGCGGGTCGACCTCAAGCAGCCGGTGGATTGTCTTCGCCTCCCGGCCCGTCGCCTCGCTCATTCTCTTGGCGGCCCGCCCGGTGGGCGCGGCGAGGGCGATCCTGACCCGCTTGGCCACGAGAATGCCCAGAATCGCCTTGACGATCGTGGTCTTGCCCACCCCTGGGCCACCGGTTATCACCATGACCTTGGCGCCGAGCGCGGTGGCGACCGCTTCACGCTGGCTCGCGGCGAGAGCCAGACCGATGCGCTCTTCGATCCACGGGATCGCCTTGTCCGGTGCTATTGACGGCCAGGGTGGAGCACCGCGGCCAAGCGCCCGGAGGCGCTGCGCGATGCCCTTCTCCGCCGCGTGCAGACCGGCGAGGAAGATGCAGGCCGTCTCGCCGACCCGGTCCGCGACCACCGTCTCGTCATTCAGCTCGAAGTCGAGCGCAACTGAAACGAGTTCCTCCGAGACATCGAGCAGGGCCGCGGCCCGGGGCAGGAGATCGTGGTGTGGAAGACCGCAGTGCCCTTCGTCCATCGCCTCGCCGAGGGCAAACGAGATGCCGGCGCGCACCCGCACCATCGCGGTCTTCTCGAGCCCCAGGCGCATCGCGATGATGTCCGCGGTCTTGAAGCCGATACCGCGCACGTCGCGGGCGAGGCGGTAGGGATTCTCCGTCATCACGTCCACCGCATCCGCGCCATAGGTCTTGAAGATGCGCACCGCCCGCGCGGTGCCCACCCCGTGGCCGTGAAGGAACACCATGATCTCGCGCACCGCCTTCTGCTCGGCGAAGGCGGCGGTGATGTGCTTCGCCCGCACCGGACCGATGCCCTCCACCTCGCGCAGACGGGCGGGCTGGTTCTCGATGACCTCGAACACCCCCTCTCCGAAGGCGCGGATCAGCTTCTGTGCGAACACCGGGCCGATGCCCCGGATCATCCCGGAGCCGAGATACTTCTCGATGCCGTCGATGGAAGCGGGCGGCGACGCCTTGAGCACGCGGGCCCGAAACTGCGGACCGTGGGTGCGGTCGTTCACCCACTCCCCGGAGGCGGAGACCCACTCCCCGGCCGAGATCGTTGCCGCGTGCCCGACCACGGTGATGAGGTCCCGGTGCGCACGCACCTTGACCCGCAGGACGCAGAATCCCGACTCGTCGCTGTGGAAGGTGACCCGCTCGACGAGTCCGCTGACCCCCTCGTCCGCGGATGCCTGCGCCGCCCGCCCGCGCTTTGCTACAGTGCGCATCACTCACCGGGGGGCGAGGGCGCCACGCCCTTGGCCGTAATGAGTCACTGATTCGTGATGGCCACGGGCGCGCAGATGTCGACAGGGGCAAGGGCGTTCACGAGTCGGGATGCGCGGGCATGCTTGGACAGTACTTTCCCATGTCCCGACTCGCGTTCGACACCGTCCATGCCGGCGGATGCGCCTGCGCAGCCGCCGATCGGTGAATCACTACGGTGCCATGAATCATCTTCAGCGCCACCGTCGGCACCTCGGAATTCGGGTGTCGTTTGTGGTTCGGCGCATCGTGCGGATCATCGGATACATCGAGGTGGCGCCCCATTCGTCACGGGGAAGACGCAGGTGGCGCGGAGCCGGAATGCGGCGAAGCGAGCATACTCCAAGTCCGCGGATTCCCGACGTGCCCGACCCGACCCGGTGGTGACGGCACCCACGATGCGCCCGCCGGGGGTACGGCGCCGCCACGGCCGGCTCTGCTTCGCCTTCCGCGTGCGGCGGCCCGCCTCGGGACGCCCGCAAACTTCACCGATTTTCGCAACTCGCCGAGGCCAGTATGCGGGCACTTACGGGCCTCCCTGCGTCGCGCCGCTTGCGACGTAGTGCCGGCTGCGCCTTCAGCGTTTTTCGGTCCGTGCTTCCTGCTACCACGGCATCTTGACGCCCTCGTTGCGAGAATCGGCGCAATCCGCGGGCCAAGCCCGGCCGTGGACCCCCGTCGCGGCGGATGGAATACTCGCGACCCACCTTCCAATGGAGGCGCGAATCGATGGCGGACGCCTGGCTTGTCGGCGCATTCTCCACCACCTTCGGCAAGAAGACGGAGCGGACCTACAAGGACCTCACGCGCGAGGCGTATCTCGGCGTGCTCGCGGATGCCGGCATGGATGACGGCGCCGAGATTGATCTCGCCTGGTTCGGCAACTGCACCATGCACATGGACCGTCAGGCCAATACCAAGGGCCAGGTGTGCATGGCGCCGCTGGTGGGAGAAGGGCTTTTTCCCGAGCGTGCCCCGCTCGTGAACGTCGAGAACGCGTGCGCCACCACCGCGAGCGCGCTCGCCACCGCAACGTTCGCGGTACGGTGCGGAGCCTCCCGGCTCGGTCTGGTGATGGGGGTGGAGAAGCTCATCGAACCCGCAACCGGTCGAGGCCGTTTCGAGGCATTCGACGGCACCCTCGACCAGTTCGACCCCGAAGAGTGGCGGAGCTACTACGCCGCCGCGGGCGACGCCTCCGGCAAGCCCTTCGAGGTAGGGACCGACCGCACCCCCTTCATGGACACCTATGCCATGCAGGCCTGCTACCACATGAAGCGCTACGGCAGCACGCAGCGTCAGCTCGCGGTGGCCGCCGCGAACGCCCACAACTTCGGCGCCGACAACGAACGCGCGCAGTACCGCTTCCGCACCACCCCCGAAGAGGTCATGGCGGACCGTGAGATCTCCTATCCCCTGACCCGCGCGATGTGCGCCCCGATGGGCGACGGGGCGGCGGCGCTGCTCGTCGCGAGTGAAGACTTCCTGCGCGGCTGTCCGGCCCCGGTGCGCGAGCGTGCGATCAGAGTCCGGGCCTGTGGGCTGAGCGGCGGCAAGTACCGCGCGCTCGGCGAACCGGGATTGAGCCATGCCGCCGGGCAGCGGGCCTATGATCAGGCCGGCCTCACCCCTGCCGACATCGACGTCGCCGAGGTGCACGACGCCACCGCCTTCTCCCATCTCTACCAGTGCGAGATGCTCGGATTCTGTCCCGAGGGCGAAGGCGGACGTTTCATCGAGTCGGGAGAGACCGGGCCGGGCGGCAAGGTGCCGCTCAACACCTCCGGCGGACTCATCGCGAAGGGACACCCCATCGGCGCCACCGGCGCCTCGATGATCGTCGAACTCGCGGAGCAGCTTCGCGGCGAGGCGGGACCGCGCCAGGTGCCGGGTGCACGGCTCGGACTCGCCGAGAACGGCGGCGGGGTCATCGGCTTCGACGAGGCGGTGTGCGTGGTCACGATTCTGGAACGAGGTTGAGGGGATCTGCGCGGGCCGTGCGTGGAACCTCCCCGGCTTTCGCACCCGCGGCCCTGGACCGAATCGCGCCAATGCTTGTGGCCGCGACCACGTCCTTCGGGTTATTCAGTCCGCCGTCGAGCGAGCGCGGCCGCTAGTCGAAATCTTGAATCCGAATCTCACAAGTTCAAGCTGAAGTGAACCGATACCGAGAAGTCCAGAGCGGCAACACGGGCGTCGAAGTTGAGCCATCGGAATCAGAGACATGAGCCCGGACGAGCGCCCAATCTCTGGATGATGTACGACGGCAACCGTGCCCTGGATCTGTTGCGAGCGGGCACGAGGCGACAAGACACCGAGTTCCGCGAGGGGCAGGAGGAGGCTGTCCGCCATATCGTGGAAGGTCTCAGCCGTCTCCTCGTGGTGCAGAAGACCGGCTGGGGCAAGAGCTTCGTCTACTTCATCGCGACCAAACTGCTACGCGAAGCGGGGTCGGGACCCGCCCTGCTCATTTCTCCCCTTCTCGCCTTGATGCGCAATCAGATCGCGGCCGCGGAGCGGATGGGGCTCCGAGCCTTGAAGATTGCTTCGGACAACAAGCAGTGCTGGGAGGACGCGGAAGAGCGCTTGCGGCGTGACGAGGTGGACATCCTGCTCATTTCTCCCGAGCGTCTCGGCAACGAGCACTTTCGTACCGGCATTCTGGCAGATATTGCGCAGCGTATTGCCTTTCTGATCATCGATGAAGCCCACTGCATCTCCGACTGGGGGCACGACTTCAGGCCCCACTATCGGTTGATTGAGCGGATCGCCCGTACTCTCCCCGGGAACCTGAGACTACTCGCCACAACCGCGACCGCGAACAATCGGGTCATGGACGACCTGGTCGAGGTGCTGGGACCCGACCTGCGAGTGCAACGAGGCGACTTGAACCGGCCCTCGCTCCTACTTCAGACCATACGCTTACCGGCCCGGTCCGAGCGCTTGGCCTGGCTCGCGGAACAGGTTCCCCGGCTGCCCGGTCACGGAATTATCTATACGCTCACTATCCGAGACGCGAACCGGGTGGCGGAGTGGCTCAAGTCGCGGGGACTGAGGGTGGAGTCCTATACGGGCCAGACGGGGGACCGACGGGAAGAGCTGGAACACTCCCTGCTCGAAAACCGCATAAAGGCGCTCGTGGCGACGACCGCCCTCGGAATGGGTTTCGACAAGCCGGATCTCGACTTCGTGATCCACTATCAGACCCCAGGCTCGGCGGTAGCCTATTACCAGCAGGTCGGCCGCGCGGGGCGTGCCCTCGACGCCGCATACGGTGTCCTGCTGAGCGGTGAGGAGGAGACCAGGATCACCGACTACTTCATCGAGAGCGCGTTTCCTACTCGCGAAGAGGTAGGGCAAGTGATCAAGGCACTCGAGTCCGCCCCCGAGGGTCTTTCCGTCCCGACCCTGCTTGGAGAGGTCAATATCAGCCAAGGGCGCATCGCAAAGACGATTGCGCTACTCTCGCTCGAGTCCCCGGCTCCCATCGCAAAGCAGGGGACCAGGTGGCAATTGACTGCTGCGAATCTGAGCGACGAATTCTGGGAACGGGCGGAGCGGCTTACTCGTTTGCGGCACGAGGAGCAGCGGCAGATGCTGGAGTATGTGAAACTCGAGTCCGGGCACATGGAGTATCTCATCCAGGCCCTCGACGGAGACCCGGGCGCTGTGCGGCCGCCAGACCTGCCACCACTGCCCACCGTGGCCAGCTCGGACCACCTGCGCGAAGCTGAAGCCTTTCTTCGGCGATCCAGTCTCCCGATTGCTCCACGAAATCAATGGCCATCGGGCGGGATGCCGCGGTCCAACCTGAGTGGGAAAATCCCTCAAGAGCATCGGGCAGAGTCTGGAAGAACACTCTGTATCTGGGAAGATGGGGTCTGGGGCACAGTGGTTCAGCGTGGCAAATACCGGGACGGGCGCTATTCGGACGAGCTCGTCGACGCCTGTGCTTCGCTTGTAACGCAGTGGGCGCCGCAACCGGCGCCGGCTTGGGTGACCTGCATCCCGTCTCGAAGACGCCCGCATCTCGTTCCCGACTTCGCGAAACGTCTGGCAATACGCTTGGGACTCCCGTTTCACCGATCTCTCGACAAGATCGAAGACCGCGCGGAACAGAAGTTCATGGCCAACAGCACGCGGCAGGCGAGAAACGTGGATGGCTCGCTCGGACTCTCTCGGGACCCCCTGCCTGGCGGTCCCGTGCTGCTGGTGGACGACATGGTGGATTCGCGCTGGACGTTGACGGTCGCGGCATGGCTGCTGCGTTCGCATGGGAGCGCAGAGGTGTGGCCGCTCGTCCTCGCCGACACGAGTCGGAGATGATGAGGATGGAAATCTCACCCAACGCGAAGGCGATACTTCTCCTGACCGCGCCACTGATCCTCGGGCGGGGGAAGCCTTCCGCCAACCCATTGAGCGCCGCGGAATACCGCCGTCTCGCGCGCCGACTCCGGGAGCTCGGGCGCGAGCCCGCCGATCTGCTCAAGTCCTGCGCCGAAGAGCTGATAGAGAATAGCTGCTCGGACGGGGATTGCGGACGGATTGAACAACTGCTTGGACGGGGATTTCTCCTCGCACAGGCGATAGAGCACTGGCGGACACGGGCGATTTGGGTTGTAAGCCGCGCGGACACCCGTTACCCCCGACGCTTGAAGAAGCTTCTGGGGGAAGATGCCCCGCCCATACTCTACGGGGGTGGTGACGCGACTATCCTGGATAACGGAAGTCTGGCGGTCGTCGGCTCGCGCTACGTGGACGACGTCCTGATCGAGTACACCGAAGATGTGGGACGACTCGCCGCTTTGGCGCGACGCACTATCGTATCGGGAGGTGCCAGAGGTATCGATCAAGCCGCGATGCGCGGCGCGTTGCAGGCCGGCGGGCAGGTGGCGGGCATCCTGGCCGACGGCCTCGAAAGGGCGGTTATGCGCAGGGAGCACCGCGGCGCGCTCCTGGACGGGCGCCTGGTTCTGGTAAGCCCGTATGACCCCGCCGCCCGCTTCAATGTCGGGCATGCCATGCAACGCAACAAGCTCATCTACGCACTCTCCGAGTCGGCGCTGGTGGTCAGTTCGGACCACGGGAGAGGGGGCACCTGGACCGGGGCAACCGAACAACTCGACAAGCTGAAGTTCGTTCCGGTGTTTGCTCGTGCCGGTGGCGGAACAGAGAAGGGTCTGGCGGCGCTTCTCGAGCGAGGCGCGTTGCCGTGGCCGGATCCGACGACACCCAAGGCGCTTGAAGAGATACTGGAGTCGCCACCAATCCCGAAACACGCCGTTGGCCGACAGGGGACGCTCTCGCCGGAAATTCGTGACGAATCGTCACACTACAACAACGGTCAAGATGGTGACTACGTGTCGACAGTGCCCGAGCCCAAGGCGGTAGCCTGCTCGTTGTTGGCCGACGATCTGTTCGCAACGGTCAGGGCGCTGCTCGAACGCCTGGACTTGCCCGGTTCGGAAGCCAGAGTTGCAGAGGAGCTGCAGATCACGAAGAAACAGGCTGACATCTGGATGAAACGCTTCGCCGAAGAGAAAGTTAAGGAGCTTTTCCGCCGCAAAGACCTTTCCTTGACGGAAGCAGAGGTCGCGGACGCGCTTCGAATCCCGAGGCGCCACGCCAGGCATTGCCTCAAACATCTGATTGAAGAAGGCATGCTCGAGAAGCACTCACGACCTTCCAAGTACCGCTCAACCGGTTCGATCGGACCCCTGTTCGATCACCAGAACTAGCGTCCATCCGTACGCCCTCAGCCGCGCACTACCTTGCCCCTGCTGATATCCGCGCGCCTTCTCTTCCTGAACCGGGAGAACAGGGCGACCGGGCAAGATCGCAGTACTTGGCATGCAGGAGGAGCCGAACATTGTTGAACGTACTCTTCATCACCGCGGATCAGTGGCGCGGGGACTGCCTGTCCTCGCTCGGCCACCCCTGCGTTCGGACTCCGAACCTCGACCGGCTGGCCGACTCGGGAGTGCTCTTCACCCGTCACTATTCGCAGGCTTCGCCGTGCAGCCCGGGGCGGACGAGTCTCTATACCGGGCTCTACCTGCACAACCACCGGGTGGTGCGCAACGGTACGCCGCTCGACGCGCGACACACCAACGTCGCGCTGGAAGCGCGCCGACTCGGATACGAGCCCCTGCTCTTCGGCTACACCGATACCGCGGGGGACCCGAGGGCACGCCCGTCCGGCGATCCGGATCATCTGCGCACCTACGGCGGCATTCTTCCCGGCATGACGCCGGTGGTGGCGCTGGGCGACGATCAGTGGCCGTGGCGGCGGCACCTCGCACATCGCGGCTACGAGGTACCCAGGGAAAATGCCCGGTTGTTCGCCCCGGGCCACGACGACCGCGCGCCGGGTCAGGCGATCAGCGGCGCCGCAGCGGCGTTCCCGGTCGAGGACGGTCTCGCCGGCTTCCTCACCGAAAAGCTCATCGAACACCTGAGCGCCGAGGGCCAGGAGCCGTGGTTCGTGCATCTGTCCTATCTCGCGCCCCATCCGCCCTTCATCGCTTCCGCCCCCTACAACGCGATGTACGACCCCGACGAGGTCCCGCCGCCGGTGCGGGCGCCTTCGCCGGAAGAGGAGGCGCGCCAGCATCCCTATCTCGCCTGGCATCTCCAGCACCAGCGCGACTCCGGCATCGCCTGGGACCACAACCCGCGCAACAACCTCGCGCTCACCGAGCGCGACATCCGCCAGGCGCGCGCCAACTACTACGCGATGATGAGCGAGGTCGACGCCCAGATCGGACGCCTGCTCGACGCCTTGCGCGCGAGCGGAGCCGACGCGCGCACCCTGGTGGTGTTCACCTCCGATCATGGCGAGCATCTCGGCGACCATTGGCAGTTCTCCAAGTTCTGTTACTTCGATCAGGGCTTCCACATCCCGCTCATCATTCGGGACCCACGGCCGTGCGCTGCGACGGGGCAAAGCCGACGGGTGAGCGCGTTCACCGAGGCCGTGGACGTGATGCCGACGATCCTCGATGCCCTCGGCGCGGAGACGCCTGCGCCGTGCGACGGGGAGTCGCTGGCGCCCTTTCTCGAGGGGAGGACGCCCGCGCAATGGCGCCGGGAAGCCCACTTCGAGTTCGACTTCCGCTACGCGCTGGATGAACCCGGTTCCGAAGCGCTGGGGCTGCGGCCCGACCAGTGCGCGTTCTACGCTTTGCGGGGAGAACGCTACAAGTACGTCCACTTCACCGCCCAGCCCCCGCTCTTCTTCGATCTTCAGGAGGACCCGGCGGAATTCGTCGACCGCGCCGGGGACCCGGGCTACCGGGACCCGATGCTGGAGTGCGCCCGCACGATGCTGAGCTGGCGGATGAACCACGAAGAGCGCCTCTTCGCCAACACTCTCCTTACTCCGAAGGGAGTGGTCGAGCGCCGGCCACCGCGGGCTTAGACTACGCGCCGTCCCACCGATCCCGGGCGGGGCGACCCCCCTCGGAAGCAGGCACGCCGCGTGGAAAGGCGCCGGGTACAGGGCTCCGAAAGAATACGGCACAGGAGAAATCAGGAATGGCGTTAAACGGTTACCGGGTAATGGACAGCGACATGCACGTGATGGAACCCCCGGATCTCTGGCAGCGGTACATCGAGCCCCGCTTTCGCGACCGCGCTCCGGTCGGCACCACGAACTATCTCGTGGACATCCACCTGATGCACGACGGAGAGGTCATCTCCCGCTTCCGGCGCCCGATGGAGGGCAACGACAAGGTGGTCGCGCAGTGCGAGCGGTTCGGACGCCTGGAGCAGTTCCGGGACTTCGACCGCCGGGGCTGGGACGCCCAAACCCAGCTCGAGGCGATGGACGCCGAGGGCATCGACGTGGCGGTGCTCTTTCCCACCCGCGGGCTCTTCGCGCACGCGAAGGAATACGATGACGACGCGCTCGCCTCCGCCATCTCGCGCGCCTACAACAACTGGATGGCGGATTTCTGCGCGGCCGATCCCGAGCGCCTCTACGGCGCCGCCATGGTGCCGGCCCAGAACGTGGAGGCGGCGGTACACGAGACCCGGCGCGCCAAGGAGGAGCTCGGATTCAAGAGCATCTTCCTGCGGCCGAATCCGGTTCGCGACCGCAACTGGAACAACCCGGTGTACGACCCGTTGTGGGCGGAGTGCGAAAAGCAGGGGCTTGCGGTCGGATTCCACGAAGGCACGCCCTGCCGGCTGCCGGTGGCCATCGGTGAGCGCTTCGACGGCGTGCACGAGGACCTCTGGATGACCGAACACGTGTCGGCCCATCCCGTCGAAGCGATGTACGCGTGCCTGTCCATCATCGGCGGCGGAGTCTGCGAGCGCTTTCCCGGAGTCCGCTTCGCGTTCCTGGAGGGCAACTGCAGTTGGCTCCCCTTCTGGCTGTGGCGCATGGACGAGCACCACGAGCTCCGGGAGCAGGTGATCCACGACGCCTTGCCGCTGCGGCCGAGCGAGTACTTCGCCCGACAATGCTTTGCGGGAGTGGAGGCCGACGAGGACATCGCCGAAGACGTCTTCCGGCGCCTGGGCAACGACTGCATCGTCTTCTCCACCGACTTCCCGCACTCCGACTCGCGCTTTCCGCATTCGGTGGAGACCTTTCTCGAGCAGCCCTTCTCCAACGAGAGCAAACGCAAGGTCCTCTGGGACAACTGCGCCCGGCTCTACGACTTCGATTGATGGAGCGCGCTGCCGCTCCGGGACGGCGCCTGGGGCTCGTCGGTCTCGGGGCGATCGGCGGTCGCCTCGCCGTCCGGCTCCTGGAGCGCGGCGAAGATCTCGCGGTCCTCGACCGGGATGGCGAACAGGTCGCGCGCGCCTGCGCGCGCGGGGCTCGGGCGGAGACGGATGCCCGGAGTCTGGGCAGCGCCTGCGAGGTCGTGCTCCTGTCGCTCCCCTCGCCGGAATCGGTGCGGGAGGTGATGGAGGGCTCCCGCGGACTGCTCCTCGGCCTTCGGAAAGGCGCGATCGTGATCGACACGAGCACCCTCGATCCGGACACGAGCGTGGAATGGGCGGCGCGAGCCGAAGAACGTGGCGCCCACTACCTCGATGCGCCGATGACCTGCAACGTCACCGCGGGGGGCGGCACCGCGGCCGCGGAGTGCGGCGAACTCACCTTTCTCGTCGGCGGCTCGCGCGCGGCCTTCGACGCGGTGCGAGACGTGCTCGGGACGCTCGGCCGGCGCTTCCATCATCTCGGACCGCCGGGGTCGGGCAGCGTCATGAAGCTCGTCAGCAACCATATCTCCGGAATACAGACCCTGGCCATCGCCGAGGCGCTCGGCCTCGCGGAGAGCTGCGGATTCTCCGCGGCGCGCACTCTGGAGATCTGCGCCGACACCGTCGCCGACTCCTACGTGCTGAACTCCATCGTGAAGGCGCGTCTGGAGAACTCCACACGGCGTACGCACTTCGCCATCGAGCTCATGGCCAAGGACCACCGTCTCGCGGAGACGCTCGCCGACAGACAGGGCATCGAGCTTCCCCTGAACCGCAGCGCACTCGCGCTCTGCGAGGAGATGTGCGCGGCCGGCTACGCGCGGCGCGACAACGTGGCAAGCGTCGAGTACTTCCGGAAGCGGAAGCGCCTCTGACCCGCATGAGCGCAGGGCCCCAACGCGTCCCGGTTCACGAAGCGAGGAGCGCGGATGCCGGAAGGGACACGGCGCACCCGAGTCGGGGGTGCGCAGGGGGCTTGCCCGCACCCCGACACGCGTTCGACACCGTCCCTGCCGGCGGGGACGCGCACGCAGCCGAGATTCGACAATCAGGGGCGGTTGACGAGTTTCAGCCTCAAAGTCCGAGCCGGTCCCGGACCTTGTAGTAGAGAATGGCGGGACCGAGGAACCACGGGGTTCCACCGTACAGGGGCCGGGTCTGGAAGGGCAGGTCGTCGAGCGCGGTATCGCCTTCCTTGCCGCCCAGCACCTTCTGCCCGACGCGCATCCCGTAGTAGCTCGCAAGCGAGAGGCCCGAGCCGCAGTAGCCCATCGCGTAATGCACGCCGTCGTGCACCCCGACATGGGGCACGCTGTCGAAGGTATAGGCAACGAAGCCGACCCAGGAGTGCGATATCCGGGTCTCGGCGAGCTCGGGAAAGATCCGGCGCATCACCGCATGCAGGCGCGGCGCGCTCACGCGCGGGTCCGTCTCCTGCAGCGCAACCCGCCCGCCGAACAGGATCCGCTTTCGGTCGGGTGTCGCCCGGTAATAGAAGACCACCTTGCGGCTGTCGCTCACCACCCGGTCCTTCGGACACAGAATCTGCATCAGGTTGGCGCCGATCGGCTCGGTCGCGATCACGTAGCTGCCGATCGGTATCACGCGCCGGCGGTGCCAGGGACTGAAGGGGCCGGTGTAGCCGTTGGTCGCCACCACCACGTCGCGAGCGCGAAGCGCTCCCCGGGAGGTGCGCAGCGTGAACCCGTCGCGGTCCTTGTCCACCGCCTCGACCCGGCACCGCGTCACCACTCGCGCGCCCGCACCTTCCACCTTCGCGAGAAGACCGAGGTGGTAGAGCCCGGGGTGCAGCGAAGCGTGCTGCGGATAGACCACGCCGCCGTGGTAGAGGTCGCTGCCGATCTCGTTGCGTTGCTCGGCCCGCGGCACCATGTAGGCTTCGACCGGGTGCTCCTTCGGTTCGTTCTCGATCTCGCGGGCGAGCGCCTCGTAACTGCTCGGCAGATGCGCACCGTGGAAGCGTCCCACCTGCCGCCACGCGCAGTCGATCTCCTCGCGCGCGATGAAGTCGCCGAGATAGTCGAAGGCTTCGAAACCCTCCCGATGGATGCGGTCCGCGAGTTCCTGACCAAAGTCCCGCCGAAGTTCGGCGTGGGTGGGCCGATAGCCGATCGAGACCTGACCGCCGTTTCGGCTGCTGCAGCCGTAGCCCACCGCCTCCGCTTCCAGCACCACCGTGTCGCGCCCGGCCCGCGCGGTGTGCAGCGCCGCGTGCAGACCGGTATAGCCCGAGCCGATGATCGCGACATCCGCCCGTGCGGGGAGCGGCGTCTCGCCGCCCTCGGGCGGCGGGGCATCCTCCCACCAGTACGGCTGCGGCTTGAAATCGGCCGAAAAGAGGCTTGGCGGCGGCATGCGCTTTCCCTTCTCCCCGTGGTAGCGGGCGCGGGACAGCGCCCGCACCGCGATGTTAACCGCCATTCTCCACCGATCACGAATGAACGGGCTTGCGTGGGCGCAGGGTACGCTTCATGCCCACGAGAAATACGGCGCCGCCTTACCATGGCGGGTCTCGATTCGACGAAGGACGCAACGACATGACGACGCAAAACGCAGAAGTGGTCGACACCTTTCCCAACCGAATCCGCGAAGTGGAGTGCGAGTTCATTCCACTCTCGGACGGCACCCGGCTCTCGGTGCGTTACTGGCTGCCCTGCGACGCGCTCGAACACCCGGTGCCCGCGATCCTGGAGTACATCCCTTACTGCACCCGCGACGGCACCGCCACGCGCGACGAAGCGATGCACCCCTTTTTCGCCGGACACGGCTACGCCGCGCTTCGCGTCGACATGCGCGGCAGCGGCGAGTCCACCGGCCTGCTTCTGGACGAGTACCTGAAGCAGGAGCAGGACGACGCGCTCGAGGTGATCGCGTGGATTGCCGCCCAGCCCTGGTGCAACGGGAGGGTCGGCATGATGGGCAAGAGCTGGGGAGGCTTCAACTCGCTCCAGGTGGCGGCCCGGCGCCCGCCCGCCCTGAGGTGCGTCATCGCCGTGTACTTCACCGATGACCGCTACGCGGACGACATCCATTACATGGGCGGCTGCCTGCTCAACGCCAACCCGGACTGGGCCTTCACCATGTTTGGACACAACGCGCGCCCCCCCGATCCCGCTCTGTACGGCGAGGACTGGCGCGAGCTGTGGCTCGCCCGTCTGGAGGCGAACCGGCCCTGGATCATCGAGTGGCTGCGCCACCAGACCCGCGACGACTTCTGGAAGCACGGCTCGGTGTGTGAGCGCTACGCCGATATCGAGATCCCGGTGTACGCGATGGGCGGCTGGGCCGACGCCTACTCCAATCCGGTGCCGCGCCTGCTCGCGGGACTTTCCTCGCCCTGCAAGGGCCTCATCGGACCCTGGGGCCACCAGTACATGCACCAGGCCGCGCCCGGTCCCATGATGGGATATCCCGATGAGGCCCTGCGCTGGTGGGACCACTGGCTAAAGGACGTGGACAACGGAATCATGGACGAGCCCGCCTACCGGGTGTGGATGCAGGACAGCGTCCCGCCGCGCAGCCACCACCCGATGCGTCCCGGGCGCTGGGTATGCGAAGCGGGCTGGCCCTCCGCGCGCATCGAGCCGCGGAGTTATGTCCTCAACGCGGACGGGCTGGGCAGCGAAGCCGGTCCCGCCCTGCCCCTGAGCGTGCGAAGCCCCGCCGAGACCGGGCTCTGCGCCACCGCGTGGTCGAGCCACGGGGCCGGAGACCCCACCGAGCCCCCCGATCAGCTCACCGACGATGCCCGTTCGCTCTGTTTCGACAGCGCGCCGCTCGAAGAGGCCCTGGAAATCTTCGGAGCGCCTACCCTCACCCTCAAGATGGCGCTGGACCATCCCCAAGGACTGCTCCACGTACGCCTCTGCGAGCTGGCGCCGGACGGATCCTCGGGCCGGGTGACCTACGGCCTGCTGAACCTCACCCACCGAAACGGACACGAAGAGCCCGAGGAACTGGAGCCGGGCCGCACCTACCGCGTCGAAGTGAAGATGAACGATATCGCCCATCGCTTCGCGCCCGGGCAACGCCTGCGGGTCGCGGTCGCGACCGGATGCTGGCCCCTGGTGTGGCCCTCTCCCGCCATCACCACCCTCACCGTGTTCGCCGGAGAGAGCAGCCTGCATCTGCCGGTGCACCCGCCCCACCCCGAGGACGAGCGCCTCGCCCCCCTGCCTCCCCCACGCATGAGCGCGATCCACCCGACGAGTATGCTCGAGCCCGACATCGCGCACCGGATCACCCAGGAGCACGACGTCGCGACGGGCCGAATCACGGTCCGCGACGAGGAATACAGCGGCCGCGTGCGATTCGACCGGCACGGCTGGGAATTCTCCAAGCGCACGACCTGCGAACGCTCGCTCGTCGCCGGCGATCCACTCTCCGCGCGCACCGCGCTCACCGGCGAGAACCGGTTCTCCCGTCCGGGGCAGATCGACACCCGCATCGCGGTCTCCTGCGAGTTGAGCGCCGATGCCGAGCACTTCCGGGTCCGCGCCCGGCTCGACGCTTTCGAGAGCGAGGAGGCGGTGTTCTCCCGGGAGTGGGACGAGTCGATTCCCCGCAACGGGGTGTGAGCTCCTGCCCGCGAACGTGGTGTACCGCGCGCGGCGGGCGAGGCGGGCAGCCCCATGGGTTGAACCCGCAGGTCTCCGCATCGACATGGACCGAGTGCGCGTTATCGATCCGGGCAGGGATCTGGTAGCGTAGCTTTCAGAGCTGCCGCTTCGCTCTCGCACTCCAACGGGTGAGCAAATGGGTTTCGGTCAAGCCATCGCAAGCTGCATGGGCAAGTACGCCACCTTCTCCGGGCGTGCGACGAGAAGCGAGTTCTGGTGGTTCTATCTGTTCACCATACTGATGTCCTGGGGAGCGACGATCACGAGTCGTTTCATATTCCCGCACGTGCCCGGCATGGGAGACCTGTTCATCATTGCCGTGAACCTCGTATTCCTTCTCCCGGTCATGGCGGCGGGATGCAGGAGACTGCACGATACGCAACGAAGCGGCTGGTGGATGCTTCTTGTCTTCACGTTCATCGGAGTCGTCCTGCTCGTCGTCTGGTGGGCGCAGCCCACTCGTGGAGAAGCAACAAGGCATGGTGAGGCGACGGAGGGGCCGAAAGTCTGAGCGCCATGTTCCGGCAATGCACATGACAAGGGCGCGGACATCGGCCGGGGCAAGGCCCTTCGCGAGGCACGGTGCGCCAAGCGTCTCTGGACAGTACTTTCCCGCAACCCGGCTTGCGACCGACGCCGCCCATGCCGATGGTCGCGCCTTCGCAGCCGTGAACTGGAGAGAGCGGGCGGATCGAGGCCCAACCCGATGACGGCGCGACGCGCCAGCACAGTCCGCGCGGCCGCGCCCGTAGAGACCGCCAGCCGCGTCCCGAGCCTCGACAGTCCGGACCTCTACATCAACCGCGAGCTCAGCCTCCTCGCGTTCCACCGCCGGGTGCTCGAACAGGCGCGCGACCCCGGCACCCCGCTGCTGGAGCGCCTGCGATTCCTGTGCATCGCGGGCTCGAACCTGGACGAGTTCTTCGAGGTGCGGGTGGGGGGCCTCGTGCAGCAGGTCAGCTACGGCTCGGTGCAGGCGGGTCCGGACAACCTGAGCCCCACCGAGGTACTGGCGAAAATCAGCCCCGTCGCCCACGCCCTGGTGCAGGACCAGTACACCCTGCTCAACGACGAAATGCTCCCCGCTCTGGAACGCGAGGGAATCCGTTTCCTCCGCCGTGGCGGCTGGACCCGCGTCCAGAAGGAGTGGATCCGTACTTACTTCGAAGAGCAGATCCTGCCCATCGTCAGCCCCATTCGCATGGACCCGGCCCACCCCTTTCCCCGGGTCCACAACAAGGGCCTGCACTTCATCGTCCTCCTCACCGGTGAGGACGCCTTCGGGCTGGAGGGTGGAATGGCGGTAGTGCAGGCTCCCCGCCCCCTGCCGCGCCTCATCCGGCTTCCCGAGTCGGTGGCGAGCGGCCCGCACGACTTCGTATTCCTCTCCTCCATCATTCACGCGCATGTCGGAGACCTGTTTCCCGGCATGGAGGTCACCGACTGCTACCAGTTCCGGGTGACCCGCAACAGCGACCTCTTCGTCGACGAGGAAGAGGTGGACGACCTGCTGCGGGCGCTCGAGGGTGAGCTCCCTTCGCGCCGCTACGGAGACGCGGTGCGCCTCGAGGTCGACGACACCTGTCCCCCGGACGTGGTCGCGTTCCTGCGCCGGCGCTTCGACCTGGAGGAAGCGAGCCTGTACCGGGTGCACGGGCCGGTCAATCTCCACCGCCTGATGACCCTGCCCGATCTCGTGGACCGCCCGGACCTGAAGTACCCGAGCTTCACGCCCGGCCTGCCGGTACGTCTCAGCCAGCAGGAGGGGATGTTCGAAGCGATTGCGGCGGGAGACATCCTGCTCCACCACCCCTTCGAGTCTTTCGTGCCGGTCATCGACTTCGTGCGACAGGCCGCGAACGACCCGAACGTGTTCGCGATAAAGCAGACCCTCTACCGGACCGGGCCGGAATCGGTACTGGTCGATTCCCTGGTCACCGCGGCGCGGGCCGGCAAGGAAGTCACGGTAGTGGTGGAGCTGCGGGCGCGCTTCGACGAGGAGGCGAACATTTCGCTCGCCTCGCGCCTCCAGGAAGCGGGCGCCCACGTCGTCTATGGCATCGTCGGCTACAAGACCCACGCCAAGATGCTGCTCGTGGTCCGGCGCGAGGGGTCGAGCCTCAAGCGCTACACCCACCTCGGCACCGGCAACTACCACGCCCGCACCACTCGCGTGTACACCGACTACGGCCTGCTCACCGCCGACCCGGACATCGGCGAGGACGTGCACCGCATCTTCATGCAGCTCACGAGTCTCGGCACCGCGACCAGGCTCCGCCGCCTCCTGCAGTCCCCCTTCAGTCTGCACAAGGCGATGATCGAGCACATCGGCAACGAGGCGAAGGCGGCGCGGGCGGGCAAACCGGCGCGCATCATCGCCAAGATGAACGCGCTCATCGAACCGGAGGTCATCCGGGCCCTCTACCGGGCCTCCCAGGCCGGCGTATCCATCGACCTAATCGTGCGCGGGATCTGCGGGCTTCGGCCCGGCGTGCCCGGCGTCTCCGACAACATCCGTGTGCGCTCCATCGTCGGACGCTTTCTCGAGCACACCCGTATCTTCTACTTCGAGAACGCGGGCAAGCCCCTCATCTACTGTTCGAGTGCGGACTGGATGGGGCGCAACCTCCACCGACGGGTGGAGACCTGCTTCCCCATTCTCGACCGGCGCCTCAAGCAGCGAATCCACAAGGAAGGACTCCAGCCCTACCTTGCCGACGACACCCAGGCCTGGCTGATGCAAGGCGACGGCAGCTACGAGCGTGCCGAACAGAATCCGGATCGGCCCGCCGCCGCCCAGAACCTGCTGCTCGCGAAGCTCGCCGAGTCCGGGTCTCGCCGCACCAGCGCCAAGCGCCGCCGGAGGGCGCGGGTGGGCTGAACACCGGGATCGACTGGCGACCGAACGGTACGCCGTTTCTCCGTGATCCACGACGGGACTCGACCGCCAGGTTGCCGCGATGCGCGGCAAAGTGACGTTCCAGACTGAGCTCCGACTCGTACCTGGACACACCATTCGCGGCAGCGCCATGTCGATGGCGGGGATTGCGGCCTCCCGACCCCCATCGGGCGGGGCGATACGGGGCTGGTGAGTGCCGACGCCGCGCTCCCCCGCGCAGCGCTCAGCCGCCGGAAGCCTTCTCCAAGGCCGGCGCCGGCGCCTCTTCCTCGACCGCTTCGAGGCGGGAGGCGGGAAAGCGGCAGACGAAGGTGCTGCCCACCTCGAGCTGGCTCCGAATATCGAGCGCCGCGTCGTGGCGCATCAGCACGTGCTTGACGATCGCGAGACCGAGCCCGGTGCCGCCTACCTCGCGCGAACGCGCCTTGTCGACACGGTAGAAGCGTTCGGTCAGGCGGGGCAGATGATGCTCTTCGACCCCGATTCCGGTGTCCTCGATCTCAAGCACCGCACCCCCGTTCGCGTACTTCCAGCGTAGCCAGATGTCACCGCCCCGCGGCGTGTACTGGATGGCATTGAACACCAGATTGGCGAAGGCGCTGTAGAGCTCGTTGTAGTCCCCGAGCAAGCGCTCGCCACTCTCCGCCTCCAGGTGAATGCGGTGCGAGTCCTCGGAGAGGCCGAGCGCGTCGTTGCGCACCCCCGCGAGCATCTCGGCAATGGGAACCGGGTTCTTCGGCGCCGCGCCCGGCGAGTGCTCTATGCGCGACAGCTTGAGGAGATCCTCCACAATGAGCGCCATGCGCTGCGCCTGTTGGGACATCTGGGCCAGCGGTCGACGCCAGTGCTCCGGCGCCCGCTCGTCTCCCTCGAACGTTTCCAGGTAGCCGACGATGACCGTGAGCGGGCTGCGCAGCTCGTGCGACACGTTCGCCACGAAGTCCTTGCGGATCTGCTCCAGGCGGTTGAGCCGGGTGGTATCGCGGGCGAGCAGCAGACGCCGGTTGCTGCCGTAGGGCACGATTCGCACCAGAAGGTGGATGGCGTCGTCTACCGGCGAGAGCATCGCCAGCGGCTCATCGAAGCTCCCCTGCTCCAGGTACTCGACGAAGAGCGGATTGCGGATGAGATTCGCGATTGGATGGTTGAGGTCCTGGGGGTGGCGCAGGCCGAGCAGCTCGGTGGCGGCCTCGTTCAGCCACAGGATTCCGCCGTCGATGCGCAGCACCACCGCCGCGTCGGGGAAGGCGGCCACCGCGTGCTCGAAACGCCTGACGAAGTTTCGCAGGCGGCGCTTGCGCTTGCGGCTCTGCCGGTTGAGGCGTTCCAGCGAGTCAAGCAGCGGCGCCCACACGCCGCGCCCTTGCGGCCGGGGCCGCTGCTTCCCGTGCGTGAGCCACTGCTGCACGAGATAGAGCTGGCGCAGGTGCCATCCGAGATAGGCGATCGCACCGATGAGCACGACACCCGCGGGCGAGCCCACCAGGTAGCCGACGGCGAAGAGCGCGAGCGCGCCGAATGCGATGCGCCGCACTTCGGCGAGCCAGGGACGGGATTGGAGCGTCACCGGCGACCCCCGGGGATCTCGGCCCGAACTACGCTTCGACCCGGTGCGGGTGGAGATTGCGCGCCGTGCACACCCCGAGAATAGCACCTGCCGCAGCCAGCGCCAGGGCAAGCGGCGTCTCGCCGCTGGGGTGCTTCACGCGGGCCCCGACCCAGAGCGAGCCGGCACTGTCCCTGCCCCCGGCATTGCACCGGACGTGTCGTGAAGCACTGGTCCGGCATCTCCGCGCGCTTCGCATCGGCGTCTTGCGGATCCATTCGGCGCCTCCCGGAGAACCCGGCGGAGTCAGGGCTCGCGCGAGAAACGGTATCCGGTACCGTGCACGGTCTGGATGAGACGGTCATGCCCGTATGGCGCCAGCGCCTTTCGGAGTCGGCGTATGTGCACGTCCACCGTACGTTCTTCCACGTAGACGTGGTTTCCCCAGACCTGGTCCAGGAGCTGGCCGCGGGTGAACACCCGCTCCTGATGACCTATGAAGAAACGCAGCATGCGAAATTCGGTGGGACCCAGCTTGATCGAGCGGCCCCGGCTGCTCACGCGGTGGCTCGCCGGATCGAGGCGCAGGCCTTCGATCTCGATTGCGGCGTCGTCATCGGCGCCGGCGCTGCGTCGCAACACCGCCCTGATGCGCGCAAGCAGCTCTCGCACGGAGAAGGGCTTGGACACGTAGTCATCGATGCCCGCCTCGAAAGCCTGGAGGCGTTCCGACTCTTCGCAGCGCGCGGTCAGCATGATGATCGGCGTTTCCCGTGTCGCGTCGCGGCGGCGCAGGCGGCGGGCGAACTCCACCCCACTCACTCCGGGCAGCATCCAGTCGAGCAGGATGAGATGGGGCGGAGCGGCACGGATCTCCGCGTCCGCCTCGCTCGCACTGCCGGCCAGCGAGGTCGCGAATCCGGCCGACAACAACGCGGATTCGACCATCTCCCGGATGGCGGGCTCATCCTCGACAATCAGGATTCTCTTGCTCACGAGGTTTCGCCAGAGCAGCCACGCGTCGAGGGTTATTGCAACGCGCGGATGTTACATCCCGGTTACCGGAAGGCGCTTGCCTGACCGCAATGTTCCACCGATTTTCGTAACGAAGGCGTGACGCCCACGCCTCGAAACCTCTACCGCCCTCTCCACCCACCGCCGGTGAAGCCCGCACCCTTGGGCTGTCACATGACGGCAACATGCTTGCGACAAGCTTGTCACATTCCGTCGGTATAAATCGCCCCGGGTGCGCCGGCAGACCTTCTCGAACGTTGTCTCCGCCGGCCGTCACACCCGAACCATCACCGCATGACATCAACCCGACGGAGAAAGCTTCCCCATGAGTAAGGCCATGGTATCGGCGGCCCTCGTTGCCGCCTGTCTCGCCGGCACAAGCCACGCGCAGAGCGCACGCGACTACATCAGCATCGTCGGCTCCTCTACCGTGTACCCCTTCGCCACCGTCGTGGCCGAGACCTTCGGCAAGACTACCGGGTTCAAGACTCCCAAGGTCGAGTCCACGGGATCCGGCGGTGGACTGAAGCTCTTCTGCGAGGGCATCGGAGTGGAGCATCCCGACATCGCCAACGCCTCTCGCCGCATCAAGAGCTCGGAGGTCGAGCGCTGCGGCGGCAACGGCGTACACGACATCCTCGAGGTGAAGATCGGATACGACGGCATCGTGCTCGCAAACTCGCGGAAATCCGACCGCCTCGAGATATCCCTGAAGGAGCTCTGGCTCGCCCTTGCGGCCGAGGTGCCGGCGGCAAACGGGGAAGAGGTCCTCGTGACGAACAGCGCCCAGACCTGGGCGGACATCAGTCCCGACCTTCCGGCGGTGAAGATCGAAGTGCTGGGCCCGCCGCCCACCTCCGGCACCCGCGACGCGTTCGTGGAGCTCGCCATGGAGGGTGGCTGCAAGACCTTCGACTGGATCAAGGCAATCAAGAAAGACGACAAGAAGCGCTACCAGTCGATCTGCCACACCGTCCGCGAAGACGGGGCCTTCATCGAGGCGGGCGAGAACGACAACCTGATCGTGCAGAAGCTCGACGCGAACCCGAACGCCTTCGGCATATTCGGCTTCAGCTTCCTCGACCAGAACGCCGACAAGCTCCAGGGCTCGATCGTCAACGGCACAGAGCCGGAGTTCGAGAACATCTCCGATGGATCCTATCCCGTATCGCGCGGCCTCTACTTCTACGTCAAGAAAGCCCACATCGGCAGCGTGCCGGGGATCGAGGAGTTCCTGACTGAGTTCTCGTCCGAGAAGGCGTGGGGACCCGACGGCTACCTGGCCGACAAGGGCCTCATCCCGATGCAAAGTGCACTGCGCACGCAGTTCCGCAACGACATCATGGGCAAGAAGAACCTGGCGCTCCAAACGTATTGACAGCGCGCAAACACAGCTTGCTTTCGCGGGGAGGGCGGTCCGAAGAGATCGTCCTCCCCGTGTCTTTACGCTCCGCACGGAATTGACCGCAACACTTCACCGATTCGCGAGACCCAAGGGCGCGCAGATGCCGGCAGGGGCAAGGACGTCCACGAGTCGGGATGCGCAGGCGTGCATTGACACTCCGCCGAAGGCTCTGACTCGCGTTCAACCCGTCCATGCCGGCAGATGCGTGTCCGCAGCCGCTAATCGGTGAATCATGCGGGTTGGGTCCCCATGTCCGCGCTGACGATCATCATCGTCGTTCTCGCGCTCACCGCGTTCGCCTTCCACCTCGGGCGACGCCGCTCGCTCGGCGTAGCCGCCCGGGCGGGAAGCGTTCGCAAGCTCCACTCGCTGCCGAGCTACTACGGCACGCTGACCGCACTGTGGTGCGCAGGACCCGCCCTCATCGTGCTCGGCCTCTGGGTCAGTTTCGAGAGCAGCATCATCACCTGGCTGGTGGTTTCCGAGCTGCCGCCGGAGCTGCGAGACCTTCCCGAAGCGCGGCTCGGCCTGCTGCTGAACGACATCAGGAACTTCGTCGTCGGAAACATCGTCGCGACAGAGTTGGACTCCGCCATGACGGGCGCGGCGGAACGCTACGCCAGGCTCCAGAACATCAGCCGAGCGGCGCTTGCGGTGGTCATCATCTCCCTTGCGGTGGCCGGGGTGGGCAACGGCTGGCGCCTGATTCGGCCGGAGCTTCGCGCCCGCAATCACGTCGAGCGCGCGATCATGGCCTTCCTCGTCATCAGCTCGCTGGTGGCGATCTTCACCACCATCGGCATCGTGCTTTCGGTGCTCTTCGAGGCGGTGCGCTTCTTCGGGCACGTACCTCTCTCGGCCTTCATGTTCGGACTGGAGTGGAGCCCGCAAACCGCAATCCGGGAGGACCAGGTCGGCTCCTCGGCGGCCTTCGGCGCGGTGCCTCTCTTCGCCGGCACCCTGCTCATATCCGCGATCGCGATGGCTATCGCCGCCCCCATCGGCCTCTTCGCCGCCATCTACCTCGCAGAGTACGCGGAGCCCCGGGTCCGTGCCTTCGCCAAGCCCCTTCTCGAAATCCTTGCCGGCATCCCCACCGTGGTCTACGGCTTTTTCGCGGCCCTCACCGTGGCGCCGATCATCCGCGATACGGGAGAGTCGCTGGGCCTGGGGGTCTCTTCGGAGAGCGCGCTCGCCGCCGGCTTCGTCATGGGGCTGATGCTCATTCCCTTCATCTCGTCTCTCTCCGACGACGTCATCAACGCCGTGCCCCAGTCTCTGCGCGAGGGCTCCTACGGACTCGGCGCGACGAAGTCCGAGACCATCCGGCAGGTTGTGCTGCCGGCGGCGCTGCCGGGCATCGTGGGGGGCCTGCTGCTCGCGGTCTCCCGCGCGATCGGGGAGACGATGATCGTGGTGATGGCGGCGGGGTTGGCCGCCAGACTCACCGCCAATCCGCTGGACTCGGTTTCCACGGTCACCGTCCAGATCGTCACGCTGCTCGTCGGCGATCAGGAGTTCGACAGTCCCAAGACCCTCGCCGCCTTTGCGCTCGGCCTTGCGCTTTTCGTGGTGACCCTGTGCCTCAACGTAATCGCTCTGCATGTAGTGAGGAAGTACCGTGAGCAGTACGACTGAGGACGCGAAGCGCTCGGTACACCTCGCCCCCGCGGCCACCGCCCGGCTCGCCCGGCGCCACGCGGCGGAACGTCGATTCCGGATCTACGGGGTCGTCGCGGTGGCACTCGCGCTCGTCTTTCTCGCCACGCTCTTCGTGAGCATCTGCGGCCGCGGCTACACCGCTTTCGCCCAGACCTTCATCCAGCTCGACGTGGCGCTGGACCCGGCGGTGCTCGACCTCGGCAACAACCGCGACACCGATGCCTTGAGCGCCGCCAACTACCAGGGCGCGGTAAAGCAATCGATCCGCGCCCTGTTCCCCGAAGTGAAGAAGCGCCGTGACCGGCGCAAGCTCAACGCCATGGTCAGCACCGGCGCCGCCTACCAGGTTCGCGAGATGGTTCTCGCGGACCCCGGACTCGTCGGGACGACGATATCGGTATGGGTACCGGCGGACGACGACATCGACATGCTCATGAAGGGCCATATCGACCGTAGCCTGCCCGAAGACGAGCGCCGGGTCGACGACGATCAGATCTCGTGGGTGGACCGTCTGGCGGAGCTCGGCCGAATAGAAAAGCGCTTCAACAAGACATTCTTCACCGCTGGCGATTCGCGCGAACCGGAGCTCGCGGGCATCGGGGGGGCGGTGGTCGGATCCTTCTTCGCCCTCTGCATAACCCTCGCGCTGTCCTTTCCCATCGGAGTCGCCGCCGCCCTGTATCTGGAAGAGTTCGCGCCCCGGAATCGCTGGACGGACCTCGTCGAAGTCAATATCAGCAACCTCGCCGCGGTGCCTTCGATCGTCTTCGGGCTGCTCGGCCTCGCGGTATTCCTCAATTTCTTCGGCCTGCCCCGTTCCGCGCCGCTGGTGGGAGGCCTGATCCTGACGCTCATGACCCTGCCGACCATCATCATCGCGAGCCGTGCCGCGCTTAAGTCGGTTCCGCCTTCGATCCGGGAGGCCGCGCTCGGCATGGGCGCATCCAGAATGCAGATGATCTTTCACCACGTGCTGCCGCTCGCCCTGCCTGGCATGCTGACGGGCACCATCATCGGCATGGCACAAGCCCTGGGGGAGTCGGCTCCGTTGTTGATGATCGGCATGGTGGCCTTCATCGTGGACATTCCAGCGGGACCGCTGGATCCCGCCACCGCGATGCCGGTACAGATATTCCTGTGGGCGGACAGCCCGGAACGGGCTTTCGTGGAAAGAACCTCGGCCGCAATCATGGTGTTGCTGGCTTTCCTGATCGCGATGAACTCCTTCGCGGTCTGGCTGCGCAAGAAGTTCGAGCGACGGTGGTGAACCAGCACCACACCTCGAGTCTGCCGCCAGAGCCGGAACGATGAAGATGCCAACCACATCTGATCGCCGCGCCTGCGATCCCAGGCCCTTGAGTCCGCAGATTTCACCGACTTTCGTTACAAAAGCGCCAAGGTGTCGTCATGGCTGGACGCACGGACCGAAAGACGCGCAAGGGCGAGCCGTAAACTGGCGAAGCACCAGCGGAGCGAGCAGACCGGCGAGCGGGCAAGCCATGGGTGGCTTGCCCGGCCGGAAAGCAACGCCCAAGGACAGCGGAACAAAGCAGGTAGCCGACACGAAGTCGTCGCGGCGCGACGCAGTTCGGCCCGCAGCAGCAAGCATGTTGGCATCCGCCAGTTGAGAAATCGGTGAAACTTGCGGACCAGAACCCGGAGATAATGGGCATGAGTGCCCATGCAAGCATGGGAACGGCGTCAGAGCGAGTAACGAACGCAAGCGCTGGAGGCATGGTGTCCGCTTCCTCGACCACCCCGACCACGATTCCGCGGGCCGACGAGGTCGTGAGCGAGACGGTGGGCGACATCAGCGTGGACCACCCGCGCATGTCCGCCCGATCGGTCGACGTCTACTACGCCGACAAGCAGGCCATCATGAACGTGAGCCTCGATATCGGGAGGAACGAAGTGCTCGCGATGATCGGCCCTTCCGGGTGTGGCAAGTCAACCCTGCTCCGCTGCCTGAATCGCATGAACGACACCATCGACGGGTGCCGGGTCACGGGCCGGATCGACCTCGACGGCGAGGACATCTACGACCGGAAAGTGGATGTCGTGCAGTTGCGGGCGCGGGTCGGCATGGTCTTCCAGAAGCCCAATCCCTTTCCCAAGTCGATATACGACAATGTCGCCTATGGCCCGCGCATTCACGGACTTGCGGCCAACCGCTCGGAGCTGGACGACATCGTCCAATCGAGCCTGGATCGTGCAGGCCTGTGGAGTGAAGTCAGGGACCGCCTCGAAGAGATGGGCACCAGCCTCTCCGGCGGCCAGCAACAGCGGCTGTGTATCGCCCGGGCGATCGCGGTGAGCCCGGAGGTGATCCTCATGGACGAGCCCTGCTCGGCGCTCGATCCGATCGCGACCGCGCGTATCGAGGAGCTGATCGACGAGCTGCGGCGCAACTACACCATTGCGATCGTGACCCATTCCATGCAACAGGCGGCACGCGTGTCGCAACGCACTGCATACTTCCACCTCGGCAAGCTCATCGAGGTGGGCGAGACCAACCAGATCTTCACCAATCCGAAGCACAACCTCACGGAAGACTACATCACCGGCCGCTTCGGCTAGGGAGTTCACGGAAACGAACGCGATGAACCAGCGGCAGAGCGACGAGCACACCGTCAAGCGCTTCGATCAGGAGCTCTCGGGCCTGAACGAGGTCGTGTTCCGCATGGGCGGCTTGGTGGAAGAACAGATCCAGAACGCGATGAAGGCCCTGCGTCACGAGGATGTGGAAGCGGCGCGCAGCGTGATCGCCCGCGATCATGTGGTCAATTTCCTTGAAGTTCAGGCCGACGAACAGGCGATCAATCTGCTCGCTCTCCGACAGCCGATGGGGCGGGATCTGCGCATGGTCATGTCGCTCGGACGGGTAGTGGGTGATCTGGAGAAGATCGGCGACGAGGCGGAGTCGATCGCCCGCATGACCATTCACTTGTACGGCGGATCGGGTACCGCGCCGAGCCACAAGCTGTTGCGGGACACCCATTCGATGTCGCGGCTCGCAGTCGGCATGCTGCGCGACGCACTCGACTCCCTTGCCCGACTGGACGTCGACAAGGCGATCGAGACCGCCCGGCGCGATGCGGATCTCGACAGCGAGTTCCAGGCCGGCCTGCGCCGACTTGCCACCTACATCATGGAGGATGCGCGCAACGTCGGCCACACCATAAACGCAACCTTCATCCTGAAGTCCCTGGAACGGATCGGCGACCGCTCCAAAGACATTGCGGAATGCGTCATCTACCTGGTCAAGGGCAAGGACGTACGGCACGTGAGCCCGGAATCCCTGGACAAGGATCTCCTGGACGAGTCCTGAAGCGCGTCCGGTTCCGCCGGTGTCCAACATCCTCGAGCGTCTCCTGTCCACCCGCTCCTGGCTGCTTGCGGACGGGGCGACCGGGACCAATCTCATCGAAGCAGGTCTGGTCTCGGGCGACGCGCCGGAGCCATGGAACGTCGAGCACCCGGAACGGATCGAGCACCTGCACCGGGAATTCGTAGCGGCCGGAGCGGACATAATCCTCACCAACAGCTTCGGCGGGAACCGGCACCGTCTGGCGCTGCACGGAAGCCAGGACCGGGTCACCGAGCTCAATGTGCACGCCGCCCGTATCGCCCGGCGGGTCGCGGACGAGAGCGATCGCCCCGTCGTCGTCGCCGGCTCAATGGGTCCCACCGGCGAACTCTTCGCGCCACTCGGCGACCTGACGGTCGAGAAATGCAGCGCGGTCTTCGCCGTCCAAGCCCGTGCGCTTGCCGAGGGAGGCGCCGACCTGCTCTGGATCGAGACGCTGTCGTCCCGCGAGGAGGTGGAGGCGGCGCTCAACGGCGCGTACGTCACCGATCTGCCGGTGGTGTGCACGCTGAGCTTCGACACCAACGGCAGCACCATGATGGGACTCTCCCCTTCGGAATTCGCCACTCTGTGTCGCACCATGACTCCCGCGCCGCATGCCTTCGGAGCCAACTGTGGTCTGGGACCGGCGGAGACTGTGGTAGGGGTGCTGAACCTCGCCGCCGCCGCTCGCGGCACCGACATCATCGTCGCCAAGGGCAACTGCGGGATTCCCGAATACGTCGACGGTGTCATCGAGTACGGGGGCACGCCCGAGCTGATGGCGAAGTACGCCCGGCTCGCCTACGATGCGGGGGCGCGCATCATCGGCGGCTGTTGCGGTACCACCTTCGAACACCTCCGGGCCATGCACGATGCTCTCGCCCGGCACGCCGGCAACGCCCGGCCCAGCGGAGACGAAGTCGCCGCGACGCTCGGTGAAATCACCCCCGGGGGCCGCGCGCAGCTCGAAGGCAAGCTGCACGCGAACACCGTGGCGGTAGGCCGGCGACGCGGCTCGCGCCGGAGACGCCGTTAACCCGCTCCAAGTTGAGCCTTACGTACCGCGTGGCGCCCGAGGTCGAGCAGACCACGGTGGCGCCGGCAATCGAGCCGCAGGCGTAGCGACCTCGTGGCGCTCCTCGGCAAGTACGACGGGAAGCAAGCGCTTCGACAAGTCAAGTTCCAGAAGAAAAAAAGCCCCGGCGGATGCCGGGGCTTTCTTGCGGCACGGGAGGCCGGTCCGCGTCGAACTCAGGCGGCAGCCCGGGTCGGATGCTCCTCGCGAACCGCTTCTTCTGACTCGAAGAGGTAGTGCACGGTCGCGCTACCCCCAGTGGCGGGCTTGCGGTCGAGCATCGCGTCCACCGCGGCCGGTATCTGATCGCGATCGAGGCCGATGTCGCGCAGCAAGCGGTTGTCGAGCCGGGCGAGCTGGTTGATGGCCCGCCGACGCACCCACGCCTTGGCCAGGGTCTTGAAGACGCGAACAGGGAAGGAGTCGCCGGTGTTTTCCGACTCGGGACCGATCCACGACACGGGGAACGCCGGGTCCGGCTGGCGCCGGAGCATGGCGTCTACCGTTTCCGGGATCCGGCCGCGCTCGAGGCCGATATCGTGCAGCAACCGATCGTCGAGACTGGCGAACTCCTTGATCGTCCGGCGGCGAAGCCGGCGGAAGCTGAAGTTCTCCCAGATCGAAACAACGAGGGAGCCAATCGCCCACCGCGAAGCCGAAGCCTTTCGTACAGTGACGAAGCCCGACGCGGAGCTCCGGGGGAGCAGGTTCGAGTAGACTCCAAGCTTGGGTTCCAGCAGCATGTACCACATCGCAATTGCCTCCAGGTTGCGTTTCACGCAAGGCAATATTGGGGCGCTTCCGGGGCACACGGTAGCTGGGGCTTGTGCTTAAGGGACTGTGGCTATCCCTTAGCCATCATGGGTTGCCAAGTCCTCGGCGAACGAGCGCCAGTGTTGTCGCGCTTGCACACCGCACTCCCCTGGGGCGCTTCAACGTCAGAGCGGTTATACGCTACACATCTTCTTGAATTGGGTGCGGCCCGCTACCGGTACACTCTGGCGCCCTCGTGATGAACGTCGGTGAAACATCGCGCCCAGGCGCCCGGGCTTGGAACCACGGCCTCGCGACCCGATGTTGAAGCTCAGGGTGCGTTTCCCCGGTACGACGCGAGTATGCTTGACGCTTCCCGCGGGCTGGATGACGCTCGTGTCCGCCGGGTTTCGCCACCGCCCCTTGAACGGAGAACCAAGATGAGTCCGCCGCGCCCCGAAGTCCGGGAAGGCAGCCTGGAGGCCCCTACCCGCCACCCCATCGACTGGAAGAGCGACGCCTTCCATGACGAACAGTCCCTGTTCGGCGAGCTCGAACGGGTGTTCGACATCTGCCACGGCTGTCGGCGCTGCGTAAATCTCTGCCGTTCCTTTCCGACCCTCTTCGACCTCATCGACGAATCGGAGTCGATGGAAGTGGACGGCGTCGACAAGCGGGACTACTGGAAGGTGGTGGAACACTGCTACCTCTGCGATCTGTGCTACCTGACCAAGTGTCCCTACGTTCCACCCCACGAATGGAACGTGGACTTTCCGCACCTGATGTTGCGCGCCAAGGCGACGGGCTACCGCCAGGGGCGCGCCAAAGTGCGCGACAAGATCATCACCGATACCGATCGGGTAGGGCGTTTCGCTTCTCTGCCGGTGGTGGTCAACGCGGTCAACGCGGCCAACCGCAACCCCGGCCTGCGCCGGGCGCTCGAAGTGAGCGCGGGCATCAGCGCGGAAGCGCCCCTGCCGCGCTACCACCGCCCGACCTTGCGCGCGCGTCTCGACGGACGCCACGACCCCGTGGACGACGCCCGCCCGGCCGGGCCTACCCGCGGGAAGGTGGCCCTCTTCGCCACCTGCTACATCAACTTCAACGCGCCGCAGGTCGGCGAAGACCTGGTGCGCGTCTTCGAACACAATCACATCGCAGTAACCCTGCCTTCGAGCGAACGCTGTTGCGGCATGCCGAAGCTCGATCTCGGAGACCTCGAGGCGGTGGAGCGCGCGAAGGACGAGAACGTGCCCGCGCTCGCCCGGCTGGTGGACGAAGGGTGGGACCTCGTCGCTCTCATCCCCTCCTGCGTGCTCATGTTCAAGCAGGAGCTTCCGTTGATGTTTCCCGACGACAGCCTGGTCTCGAAGGTGGGCAAGGCGATGTTCGATCCCTTCGAGTATCTCGCCCACCGGCACCGGGCGGGACTGCTGCGAACCGACTTCCACCGTCCGCTGGGCCGCGTCGCCTACCATGTGGCCTGTCATCAGCGGGTGCAACGCATCGGACCGCGCACCAGGGACGTGCTCTCCCTCGTCCCCGGAACCGAAATCCAGACCATCGAACGTTGCTCGGGCCACGATGGCACCTACGCGGTCAAGGCGGAGACGAGAGCCGCATCCATGAGAATCGTGCGTCCCATCGCGCGACAGGTGGAGCAACAAGCGCCCGATCGCCTCACCAGCGACTGTCCAATGGCTGGCGCCCACATTGCCCATGCGAGCGGGGGGCGAAGCGTCGAACACCCGCTGAGCCTGCTGCGCGATGCCTACGGCATATAGCCGCCATCGCGTAAGACCGGCAGGAAGACACCATGGCGATTGAGCTTCCCGACACGCTGCGCGATTTCCAGATGGAGGTGCGCGCGTTCATGGAAGAAAAGCTTCCCGGAGACCTCCGCGAGAAGGTGCGCCGCTCCCTGCGTCTCGGGAAGGAAGACTATCGCCGCTGGCAGGACATCCTCGCCGAGAAGGGCTGGCTCGCGTACACATGGCCGAAGGAGCACGGTGGAACGGGCTGGACGCCGTTGCAGCGCTACCTTTTCGAAGAGGAAATGGGACGCGCGAACGCGCCACGGATCATTCCCTTCGGCGTCAGGATGGTCGGTCCGGTGATCATCGCCTTCGGCACCGATACCCAGAAGACGAGATACCTGCCCGCAATCGCCAACAATGAGACGTGGTGGTGCCAGGGTTACTCGGAGCCGAACGCAGGCTCCGATCTTGCCCGTCTGGGGACGCGGGCACGCAGAGAAGAAAGACACTACATCGTCAACGGGACCAAGACCTGGACTACCGCGGCGCAGTGGGCCGACATGATGTTCTGCCTCGTGCGCACCGATCCGAACGCCAAGCCCCAGCACGGCATCTCCTTCCTGCTTGTCGACATGCACGACCCCGGCGTCGAGGTCACTCCCATCGTTACCCTTGACGGCGGTAGTGAGATAAACAGCGTCCGGCTCGGCGACGTGCGGGTGCCGGTCGAAGATCGCATCGGCGAGGAGAACAAGGGCTGGACCTGCGCCAAGTTTCTCCTCGGCCTCGAGCGTTTCGGGATTGCGGGCATAGCCGCGTCCAAGGCCCGACTGGCGTACCTCAAGGAGATCGCGCGCGAGCTCCCGATCGGAGGACATGCGCTCGTGGACGATGCCGACTTCAAGGGCCGGATTGCCGAGATCGAGATCGAGCTGCGCGCACTGGAAAGCTTCGAGCTGCGCGCCCTCATGAGAACCGAACAGGGTGAAACACCGGGAGCGGAGGCGAACCTCCTCAAGATTCGCGGTACCGACCTGCAGCAGAAGATCTCCGAAGTGCTGATGATCGCGCTGGGCGCCTACGCCGCACCCCACCTCCCTCAAGCCCTGGAGGCGGGATGGAACGAGCAACCGGTGGGTCCGCCGTGCGCGCCGGGTCTCGCCCCGGCCTACTTCAACATGCGCAAGACCTCGATCTACGGGGGCACCAATGAGATACAGCGAAACATCATTGCCAAGATGAAGCTGGGTCTCTGACCAGAGGAAGTTACGACATGAACCGGCTTTCGCGCTCAGACTTGCTTACCCTGGAGGCATATGCCGCCGAACGTCCCGACTTCCGGGCGCGAGCGCTCGCGCACAAACGCACGCGACAGCTTTCCATCGGCCCTCACGCCACGCTCTACTTCGAGGATCGGCTGACGGTGCAGTACCAGGTCCAGGAGATGCTCCGCATTGAACGCATATTCGAAGCCAGCGCGATTGAAGACGAACTCGATGCGTACAACCCGCTTATCCCGGACGGACGAAACCTCAAGGCGACCTTCATGCTCGAGTATCCGGACCCGGACGAGCGACGTGCGTCGCTGGCGCGCCTCGGCGGCATCGAGGACCGGGTCTGGCTTCGGGTGGACGGTTGCGACCCCGTGTTCGCGGTCGCGGACGAAGATCTGGAGCGCAGGGACGCGGATCGGACGTCAGCGGTGCACTTCCTGCGCTTCGAGTTGAGCGACGCGATGGCGGGACGCCTCGAGGAGGGCGCTGCGCTCGCGGCGGGAATCGACTTCGACCGCTACCGGCATGTCGTGGATCCGGTGGCGACGCCGGTACGCGACTCTCTCGCCCGGGACCTCAACTGACAGAAACTGACAGATCATCGAAGTGAAGCCGGTGGCCACCGGACTTCACCGAATCACGGCTGCGAACGAAGCCGGGCCCACCGCGAATCCGTCGAACGCGGCGTGCGTGCAAGCGACGGGGTCCTTCTCGCCCCTTGGGATCCGGTTCCGCTCATCTGCCACGCGTTGACGCCGCCCGCGGCGTTCCGCGGCCCGTACCTTGAGGCCTCAGGGCGCCGACACACGCTCACGGCAACCACGGACGGATGCAATCCGGCCACGGCAAACCGATACTCGCCAACGAGAGCAAGGAACTCGGGCGAGCGCTTTGCCGGGTGCGGGAGTCCCGGGATCGGGTTATCGAGGACAGCGTGCCCCGACACGCGGTCCGGGGCCCCGACACCACTTCGTGGGAGGACGCCGGCTCATTCCTCCTTGCGCCGGCGTCCCGCGCGAGCGCTAGAAGCGGCGGACGCCTCCGCCTCCCCCGCCACGCCGTGGCCGATCGAGCGCCTCGTTGATTCGCAGTGGACGGCCACCGAAATCCTTGCCGTTCAACTCCGAAATCGCCCTCTCCGCACTCTCTTTCGACATTTCAACGAACGCGAAACCACGCGAGCGGCCTGTGTCGCGCTCGGTGATCAGGTTGACGGAATGGGTCTCTCCAATGCTTGCAAACAGCTCCCGGACATCCTCTTCGGAAGCGGACCAAGGCAAATTGCCCACGTATAGCTTCATAAACTTTGCTCCAAGCACGCAGCCGTACTAATGCCATGAACATGCAGCCGGGCGGCCTTCATCGCGTTTTGCCTCACGACATGGGCGGCGTTGCCGCGAAACGGTCACATCGTTCGGCTTTGATTAGCAAGCGACGAACTTTGACGACTACGGCTGAACTAGTGCACCCCTCACCGGACGGAATGTCCCGGCACGCGCAGTATAGGGACACAAGTGAAAAAAGAACACAAGCAGCAAGGGCGCATGGATGGGTCTCCACGCGGACTTCAGGCCCTCTCTCGACACAGCATGATGTTGACCGCGGTCAAGCTCATCGCGACCTCGCCGCGCTGATTGGTGACCTCGACCCCGGTGCGCATCACCCCCCGGTCCGGCTTGGAGCGCGAACGGCGCGTTTCCAGCACGGTGACCCGTACCGAGAGCACGTCGCCGGGGCGCACGGGAAGACGCCAGCGCAGCTCGTCGACGGCGGGGGCGCCGAGACTGGCGTTCCCCGGCAGGAAGTTGTCCGCCAGCAGGCGCATCATGAGCGCCGCGGTGTGCCAGCCGCTCGCGATCAGCCCCCCGAACAACGTGTTTCTCGCCGCCTCCTCATCGATGTGAAAGACCTGCGGGTCGTAGCGCCGCGCGAACTCGATCACTTCGTCCTTGTCCACCCGGACACTGCCGATCTCGTGCACACTCCCCGCGCGGTAGTCTTCGAACCAGCGCTGTGCCACCACTCTGTCCTTTGTCGCACTCACGATACTCAAGCCTCTCGCTAGAAGGGAAACCGTTTACCCAAGTTGGGCGCCGAGCCTACACCGAGCGCCGCGAAGATGTCCCGCGAGCGTGGCGCCTCTGCCCGGTGAAAGCCAGGCGGCCTCGACCGGGCTCCCCGCTCATGCTGGCACCCCCGCCTCGCGCAACCGGGCCGACGCAACACCGATGCGTCAGACGGGCAAGGTGTGGCCCTTACCGGACCTTCGACCATCCGGCTGCCCCGGTCGGGACGCCTCCCCGGGACAAGGCTGTTTGAAGCTGCCCGGGGCAAGGCCCCTCTTCCCCCGGAGGGCATCGAGTTTCGTGTCATGGCCTTCTGGTAGAGTCCGCGACAGCAGCCACAAGCAGGAGCATTCCGATGGCCCAGGTGCGTGCACGGGACCACTACCCCGCCCTCGATCCCTCCTCCCATCCGCTCGACCCACTGAGCGCGGAAGAGCTCCAGCATGCCGTGGCGCTGGTGCGCGAAAAGCTGGGACGAAGCGCGAATCCCCTCTTCGAGACGGTGGCGTTGCACGAGCCGGCCAAGGAGACGGTACGCGCCTTCACCCCCGGGGAGTTCTTCGCCCGCGAGGCCTTCGTGGCGGTGCTCGATCGGGCCTCTGGACGTACCTTCGAAGCCATCGCCTCTCTCACCGAGAATCGGGTACGGGCCTTCAAACACGTGCCGGGCGTGCAGATCCGGCCGCTGGCGGAGGAGATGGCCGAGATCCAGAGCCTCGTCAAGTCACATCCGGAGTACGTGGAAGGGCTTCGCCGGCGCGGCATCACCGATCTCGACAAAGTTGTCGTGGAAGGATTCCTCACCGCCAACTTCGGCGCGGAAGAGGAGCGAACCCGACGCCTCAACCGACCCCACTCCTACTATGTCGAAAATCCGGGAGACAACCCCCACGTGCGGCCGATCGAGGGGCTCGTCCCGGTGGTCGACATGCTCGAGAAGAAGGTGCTTCGGGTCGAGGATGGCGGCGTGCTCCCCCTGCCTTCGGACCCTGGCCGCTTCCGCGCCGAGGCGCAGCCGAAGCTTCGCCCGCCTCTCGCCCGTCTCGAGATCACTCAACCCGAGGGGCCCGACTTTCGCGTCGAAGGCCACGCCGTGACCTGGCAGAACTGGTCCTTCCGGGTCGGCTTCACCCACCGCGAGGGGCTGGTGCTGCACGCCTTGAGCTTTCGGGACGCGAGCGGGACGCGACCCGTCGTCTACCGCGCATCCCTGAGCGAACTGGTGGTGCCGTACGCGGAGACCTACGGCGATCACTACCGCAACCATTCCTTCGATCTCGGCGAAGTCGGTCTCGGAACCTGCGTCAACTCGCTGAGCCTGGGGTGCGACTGCGTCGGCGAGATCTTCTATTTCGACGCCCACCTGGTGGACGGCTACGGCGAAGTGGTGCACCACCCCAACGCCATCTGCATGCACGAAGAGGACTACGGCGTACTGTGGAAACACAGTGATCTCAAGTCCCGGACCTCGGAGGTTCGTCGCTCGCGGCGTCTGGTGATCTCCTCCTTCTATACCGTGGGGAACTATGACTACGGTATCTTCTGGTACCTGTACCTGGACGGCAGCATCGAGTTCGAGGCGAAGCTGACCGGGGTCCTCTTCTGCCGCGCCATCGCCGACGGGGAGAGTCCGAAGTACGGACGTATCGTCGCCCCCAACCTCAACGCGATGGTGCACGAGCACTACTTCAACGTGCGCCTGGACATGAGCGTCGATGGCGACGCCAACTCCGTCTTCGAAGTCGAGGCGGACCGCGTGCCGACCGGACCCGACAACCCGCACGGGAATGCGCACGGGGTACGCGAGACCCTCATCGAGAGCGAGTCGGACTCCGCCCGCGACATCAGGCCGGAGCTCGGACGCAGTTGGAAAGTGGTCAACCGCGCGAAGTCCAACGCACACGGCGGACACCCCGGCTACCGCCTGGTGCCCGGCGCCAACGTCAAGCCGATGCATCAGCCTGGCTCGCCCTTCATGAAGCGTGCGCCCTTCGTCGAACACGACCTGTGGGTCACCGCCTTCGACCCCGACGAGAAGTACGCACCGGGCGACTACGTCAACCAGAACGAGGGAGGCCCGGGTCTGCCGGACTGGGTGCGGGCGGATCGCAAGCTGGTCGATGCGGACGTGGTGCTCTGGTACACGATGGGGCTGCTGCACGTCCCGCGTCCCGAGGACTTTCCGGTGATGCCCGTCGAGTACACCGGGTTCACACTGAAGCCGAACGGCTTCTTCGATCGGAATCCCGCCCTCGACCTGGCGCCGCCCGGCCACTGCGGACAATAGCGTAGCCACGGCTCTCCCCGCCGCGCCGGAGGTAGCATCCGGCGCCGGCTCGTCGTCCCGCGTGTCCGCCGAAGAGACGCGTCGTGAGCCCTGACGTGATCGTGGCGCCAAGCGTGACGAGCGCTGGGGATGCGGGTCGGCCTTAGCCCGGATGTTTCACCGATTTTCGTCACGAGGGCGCCAAGATGCCGTGACAGTGGGGCGCACGGACCGAAAGACGCGCAACGGCGAGCCGGATAAAGGCGAAGCGCCGGTGGCGCTTTGCCCCGGCGAGCGGGCAAGCCAAGGATGGCTTGCCCTGGCCTGCAAGCGAAGCAGGACTGCGCAGCGCAGCAGGTAGCCGACACGAAGTCGTTGCGGCTTGAGGGAGTACGACCCGCTGACGCGAGTATATTGGCGTCCGCAGTAGAAAATCGGTGAAACATCCGGGTTAGAGCTCCTCCGGGTAGAAGCGGGCAGCGCGCTTCGCCATGTCGGCGAGGAGCGGAGCGGGGCGGAATCGATCGCCGCATTGCGCGGCCCAGGACTCCAGGCGGTCGACCACATGGCCGGCCCCCAGTGAATCCACGTAGCGAAACGGCCCGCCCAGGAAGGCGGGAAAGCCGGCTCCGAACACCGCCGCGACATCACCGTCGCGCGCGCACTCGACGATTCCCTCCCCGAGGCAGTACATGGCCTCGTTCACCATCGCGAGCACGCAGCGCTGCGCGATCTCGCCTGCGGACCGGGCGAGCGCCGGCCATGACCGCACCGTGGTGTACACGGAGCCGTCGACCGCGCCCCGCCCCTCCCTTCCCCGAATCTCGTAGCTGTAGAAGCCGCGTCCGTTCCGGCGGCCGAGACGCCCGTCCGCCAGGAGTCTCGCCAGCGCGGGCGGCGGTCTCATGCGTTCCCCGAGCGCGTCATGCACGACGTGGCTGAAGGCCGCGCCGACATCGATGCCAAGGTCGTCGAGCCGGGCGAAGGGCCCGGCGGGAAACCCGAACTCGACGAGCGCCCAGTCGATACTCTCGATTGAAAGCCCTTCCGACAACTGCCACAGCGCCTCGTTGAACCAGGGGGCGAGGATGCGGGCGCAATAAAAGGCGGGACCATCGCGCACCACGATGACCGACTTGCCCTGTCTCTGGCCGAACTCGCGGCAGGTCGCGATGCTCCGGGGCGAGCTCTGCCGGCCCGCCACCACTTCGAGCAGCGGAGCGTACGCCGTCGGCGTGGCATAGCGCAGGCCGAGGACGTTCTCGGGAAGCGGGCAGATCGAGGCCAGGGCGGCAATGGAGTGGAGCGCGAGACCGGATGCGTAGATGACGTCCCCGGAGTCCAGCCCGGGCACCCGGGCGAGCGTCTGACGCTTGTCCTCGAGGGAGCCCGGCTCGGCGTCGATCACCAGGTCCACCCCTTTGAAGCGCTCCTCGCCGCTCACCGCACGTACCCGGTGCAGCACCGCATCGCGACCGGCCCGGGTCAGACGCTCCCGCGCCACCCTGGCATCGAGCATGCCCCGTAACCGGGCGATTCCCTGCTCGCGCGTGGCGGCGTCGCGACCGACGAGCCTTACCTCTACGCCGGCGTGCAGCGCGCTCGCGCACGCGATGCCGGCGCCGGTGGGTCCGGTGCCCAGAATGCCCACCGACCGGATCGCACGGAACTGTGTGGATTCGGCGACCCCCCGCGACACGCCCGCGAGCGCCTCCTGGGCGGCAAAGAGACCAAGCTGTACTCTCGTTTGCGCATCGGCCGCGATCTCCCCGAAGAGCTGCGCTTCGTGAGCGCAGCCCGCCTCACGCCCGCCGGCAAGTCCCTCCCGCACAAGTTCGAGGAGTCGCATCGGCGCCGGGTAGTTCCCCCGGGTCTGGGCATGAAAGCGGCGTTTCTCCCGGCGAAAGAAGAGCGCGCGACCTACGGGGTTGCCGGCCAGCACTCGATGTCGAGCGCGCGCGCGAAAGCTTGAAGGCGCTCGCGGGCGCCGCCACCCCCGCCGACCTCGCTTGAGGCTTCGGGCGAGGGCGAGCGCCTCCTCCACCAGGCCCTGTCTGGTGGTGAGGCGGTCCACAAGACCGAGGCGAAGCGCGACGGCGGCGGAGACCTGGCGGCCACTTCGCATGAGATCGAGCGCTTCGACCACTCCGACGAGGCGGGGCAGGCGATGGGTGGTGCCGCCGCCCGGCACGAGTCCCAGGCGCACTTCCGGCGTCGCGAGGAAGGTGCGTTCGTCACCGCTCGCGATACGCGCATCCGCGGCCAGAGCGAGGGCGAACGCACGTCCCCGGCAGGGGCCCTGAAGCGCCGCGACGCTCGGCACCGCAAGCCCGGAGATGCGTTCGGCCAGGACCTGAGTACGCTGCGCGACGCCCTCGCATTCCGCCGCACTTGTGCACATCCGAAGCTCACCGAGCATTGCGCCGGCCACCTCTGCCTCGCTCCCCGTCGCAACGAAGACCAGTCCATCGAGAGCCGACCACGTCGCGAGATCGTCGAGCCCCGCTTCCAGATCACGTTCGAGGCGAGGGGTGTCGCAAACCCCGTTCGGCGCCGCCGTCTCGTCCCACCCGATGACCGCGAAGCCGTCACCGCGCCGGTCGATGCTGAGCGCGGCGCCCGCCTCTCGTCGCCCGGTCACTCCTCTTCAGGCTCTCGGCCACACGCGCGGAAACACCGATTCCACGTCGATGAGGCGGTCACCGGGCTTGAAATCGTGCCCGGTGATGTGCGGCTCCACGTCTCCCGGACGCTCGCCGTACACCGCGTCGTCACCGAGCCACGTCGTCTGCAGGGCGCGCCGGCGCAAAGTGGAGGAAGGATTGCCGCGGGCCCCGTGCAGCATCATGGGATGGAAAACGATGACGTCACCGGGCTCCATGGCAAATGACATGATGTCGTAGTCCTCGCGCCGGCTTTCGATATCCGGAACCGGGACGTAGTCGCCGCCGTCCGCGCCAAAGGAGATATCCCGGCCATCGTCGAGCATGCGGCGTTCGAAACGCTGCGGCCAGCGGTGGGCGCCCCGGATCGTCTGCAGACAGGCCTCCTCTCCGACCGGATCGACCGGAATCCACATCACCAGAGCCTGGTTTCCGTCGACGTTGTAATAGACCTGGTCCTGGTGCCAGGCGCTTTCCTTCCGCGTGCCCGGCTCCTTCACGAAGAGTCCATCGAAGAAGAATCCGACCCGCTCGGAGCGCATCATCCGCGCCGCCAGCGCCCCGGCCGGGCTTTCGAGCGCGAAGCGCCGCAGCTCGGGGATGCGTCGCCACATGCAATAGTCGGTGTAGAAGAAGCCGGGATCGTCGGGCGGGGACTGTACGCGCCCGTAGGGCCCCGGATCGCGAAGATCGTGCTCGATGCCGCGGGCGATGAGGTCCAGCCACTTCGCTTCGAACACGCGCCGCAGGCAACGCGCGCCGTCGCGCTCGTAGGCTTCGATGTCGGCATCACTCACCCGCGCGAGCGCGCGTGCCGTCTCGGCATCCATCGCATCACCCCTCGTTGCCCTTGCGAAGACTCTCGCTACGCGTCGTTTCTCGTGGCCTCCGGGTCAGCAGCGAGACCAGAGGAACCAGACCGGTCGTTGCCGCCGTCATCGCCATGCAGTGCCTGCCGGGTCGGATCGGGCGGGAATCCATTCACTAATGCGGTGTGCTTCGCACCCTGGCCGGCTTTCGTGGCCGTGGTAGCGAACACTACAATCGAGCGCGGTTCTCCCTCAAGGAGCTCGATGCGCAGGTGATTCGGCGTGCGCGCGATCTGGAGGAAATCTGCCGCGGCGGGCTGTGCATCGGCTGCGGGCTGTGCGAGAGCGTGGCGGGGCGGGACAAGGTCGAGATGCGTCTCGTCTCACCGGGTTTCCTGCGCCCGCAACAGAAGGCCCCCATTTCACCCGGAACACTGAAGAAGATCCTCAAGACCTGTCCCGGAGTCGTCATCGACGGCGCGGCGGCGGAGCGCAGCGCGCTCGAAGATCCGGTGTTCGGTCCTGGGGTGAGCGTGTGGAGGGGCCGAGCGGCGGACGATGAAGTTCAGCATCGGGCCGCGGCGGGAGGCGCGCTTACCGCGCTTGGCATGTACCTCCTCGACCACGGCAAGGTCGACTTCGTGCTCCACGTGGGCGCGGCCCGCGACGCCCCGATGCAGACCGAACGCAGGCTGAGCTTCAGCGCGGGCGAGGTGCTGGCCGGGACCGCCTCGCGCTACGGGCCCGCGGCTCCGCTGGTCGATGTCACCGCGCTCCTCGACCGGGGGCGGCGTTTCGCGTTCATCGGCAAGCCCTGCGACGTCGCGGCGATTCGCAACCTCGCGCGCCACGACCCCCGGGTCGACCGCCTGGTGCCCTACACCCTGACCATTTCCTGCGCGGGAGTGCCCAGGCAGCAGTCATCCCACGAGTTCCTCGCCCGCCACGGTCTGCGCGAGGAGGAGCTCGCAACCATGCGCTACCGGGGACACGGCTGGCCGGGCCCGACCCACGCCCGCGCCCGGGACGGGCGCGAGGCGGAGGAGTCCTACCTCGACATGTGGTTCCCCTACCACCGAAAGTGGAAGACCCAGTTCCGCTGCAAGATCTGTCCGGACCATACCGGAGAGGTGGCGGACATCACCTCGGCCGACGACTGGCCAGGCGGGGCGCCGGAAGGCGACGAACGCGTCGGTCGCTGCCTGGTGGTGGCGAGAACCCGGGCCGGAGACGCCCTGTTTCGCGAGGCGGTGAAGGCCGGCTACCTGCTCGCGGAGCCGGCGCCGGAAGGCATGCGGGCGATGCACGACACCCAGGGGCACCAGGTCCGCAAGAAGCAGGGCATCCTCGCCCGGCTCCTCGCCATGTGGCTGGCGCGCACCCCAATGCCGCGTTACCGGCGAATCCGGGTTCTGCGCGCGGCGTTGACCGCGCATCCGATGTTCCACCTGCGCAACCTGCGCGGCGCCCGCCGGCGCCTGCGGGAGGGGCAGCACCGAGAAGAGACGCCGTCGTGACGCACGCAAGCCCCCCCGTGGTGGCTGGCCCGCAAGTTTCACCGATTTCTCAACTCGCGGACGCCAATATGCTCGTGTTAGCAGGCCGTACTCCCTCAAGCCGCAACGACGTAGTGAAAGCTACGACTTCAGCGTCTTTCGGTCCGTGCTTCCTGCTATCACGGCATCTTGGCGCCCGAAGCGGCCGAATATCGGTGAAACTTGCGGGCAAGGGCTCCGCTCGCGCATCCGCTCCATGCCCCCGGTACACCCCGCCCGCCCCTCGACCCCGGGGCACGTATCATTCCGGATAACGTTGCGGGCCGGAGGGCCGAGTCATGAAAGCGAGGATCAAGTGGCTTGAAGACGTAGCCTTCGTGGGGGAGTCAGGCAGCGGCCACTGCGTGGTGCTCGACGGCGACCCCGGCCACGGGGGGCGCAACATCGGCCTCCGCCCCATGGAGGCGATGCTGATCGGAGCCGGCGCGTGCAGCGCCTTCGACATCGTCACCATCCTGAAGAAGGCGCGTCAGGCGGTGAGCGATTGCGTGGTCGAGCTCGACGCGAAGCGCGCCGACGAAGTCCCGAAAGTCTTTACCGAGATCGACATGAAGTTCACGGTCTCCGGACGGCGGCTCTCGGAGAAGAGCGTGGCACGGGCGGTGCGCCTCTCGGCGGAGAAGTACTGCTCGGCCACCGCGATGCTGCGAGCGGGAGGGGTCGAGGTCAGCCATCGCTTCGAGATCGAGGAGACCGGCTGACGCACGCGGTCACGCCCTCGGCGCAGGGGTTGCGGCCGACTCTTTCGCGGCGCGCGGGCAGCGAGCCGCCCGCGAAGAAACTCACGGCGCGGCGCCCTCTCGGGGAGAGGGCTTGCGCTCAGGATCCGAGCACGTCGCGAACCGCGTCGTGGACGATCTCGACGATGCGATCGATCTGATCGTCGCTCGCGACGATGGGCGGCGCGAGGCAGATGACATCCTCGCCGCGCAACCGGGTGAAGAGCCCGCGTGAGACCATCGCCTGCATGAGCCTCGGCCCCATCCCGTCCTCCGGCGTGAAGGGGGCCTTGGTGGCGCGGTCCTTGACCACCTCCACCGCGCACATCAGACCGAGTCCGCGAATGTCGCCGACATGGGGATGGTCGATGAGCGCATCCTTCAGCCCGACGAGGAGCCGCTTGCCCTTGGCTGCCGCCTGGCCCGGGAAGTCCTCGTCTCGAACGATGTCGAGCATCGCGAGGCCCACCGCACATCCCACCGGGTGAGCGCTGTAGGTGTAGGCGTGCATCCAGGGCTTGCCCGCCTCGTCGATGGTGTCGGCGATCTCGTCGCTGATGCCGATGCCGCCGAGCGGGAAGTAGCCGGAGGTGATCGCCTTGGCGAACTGGATCATGTCCGGCTGCACGCCCCAGTGCTCCAGACCGAACATGCGACCGGTGCGGCCGAAGCCGGTGATCACCTCGTCCGAGACGAGCAGCACGTCGTACTCGTCGCAGATCTCGCGGATCCGGGGGAAGTAATCGTCCTGCGGCACGATGACCCCGCCCGCGCCCTGCACCGGTTCGGCAAGGAACATCGCCACCGTCTCGGGACCCTCCTCCAGAATCTTCTTCTCGAGCTCGTCGGCGGCGGCGATACCCTGGCTCGCGGCGTCCGGGGGCGCCTCGTAGCGGTAGGGATAGGGAGAGGGGACGTGCACGAACTCCGGGATGAGGGGCTCGAACATCGGGTGGTAGGGAGAGATCCCGGTCGCGCACATCGCGGCGAAGGTCACGCCGTGATATCCCCACTGCCGGGAGATGAACTTGACCTTCTCGGGACGGCCCTTGAGCTTCCAGTAGTAGCGAGCCATCTTGAAATTGGAGTCGCTCGACTCGCCGCCGCCGGAGGTGAAGTAGAAGCGGTTGATGTCCGGGTAGCAGATCCCGGAAAGGCGCTCGGCCAGCTCGATCGCACGCGGATTCGAACTTCCGGCGTAGCCGGACGCAAAGGCGAGCTCCTCGAGCTGCGACGCGGCGGCCCGGGCAAGCTCCGGACGTCCGTTGCCCGCGGTGTTGTTCCACAGGCCGGCGAGACCGTCGATGAACTCCTCGCCGTTGGCATCGTAGATCAGGGCCCCTTCGCCCCGGCTCCAGACTCGGGCGTTCGCATGCACCTTGCGGCTGTGCAGTGGATGCAGCAGGTGAGTGTGGTCGCGGTCGAGCAGCGCGGCATTGGCGTCGTTCGGCATCGGAGCGATCCTCGGCGATTCGGTGATTCGGCCGCGATGCTAACGCCGCCGGCGGCGGTGGTCGAGACGCCGGGCTACATCAATGACATGCGGCCGAGCGTCTCCCGCCGCCACGGGCGGGAAAGCACCCGGCGACGAGGGAGCAACAGAGCGCCGCGCCGCCGCGACTGCGAAAGGCTTTCGCACTCAGGACCGGCGGCAGCAGGGCATGATCCCCGCACTGCCGGGGAGAGCTCAGATCCGGTTGCGCGCGTGCCCCGAGAGCGCCTCGATGTCGCCCGCCCACTCCGCGTAGAAGTTCGCCACGAACTTCTCCACTCCCGCGCGGTGGGCCGCGATCTCGGCCGGTCCGAAGTCGGTGGTGGGCGCGGGTTCGTGGTCGTAGTTGTCCGCCTCGTCCACCCCGCATACCAGCCGGGCCGATTCGCGCTCGCCGCGCCGGACCGAGTCGGGACGCACGTAGTCGAAGAACACCGCCATGCGCCGGTCGTCGGAGTGGTTGGGCGCGGAGCCGTGTACCACTCCGTAGTGGAAGATCACGCCTTCTCCCGCTTCGAGCTCGATGTCCACCGCGAGGCCCTCGTCGAAGTCGTCCACGACATGGTGAGAGTGCGTCAGCATGCTGTCGGGGTTCGCGGTCTCCACGTGCCGGAGCCGGCCCCACGCCTGCGAACCGGGAATGAAGCGCAGACAGCCGTTGCGCTTCGTACAGTCGGTGACCGCGAGCCAGGCGACGATCTTGGGCGGGTCGACCCACTCGTAGGCGGTGTCCTGGTGCCAGCCCACGAAAGTGCGCCCGTCCGGCGCCTTGTTACGGAACGAGGCGCTGTGACACATCACGTTCGGTCCCATCACTTCGGTGAGGCGCGCCATGATCGCGGGGTGGGCGGAGAGGCGATCCAGGCTCGGGAAGAGCAGGCTCGCCTTCAGGTCGAGCTTGCCCACCGCCTCGGGGTGCTCGCGCTCGAAGCGCTCGACCAGGGTGCGAACCCCGCGTGCCTCTTCCCGGCCGAGAATTCTTCCGGTGCGCGCGAAGCCGTTCTCGTGGAAGAACTCGGCGGAGTCGACAGCACTCATCGGATCACTTCCCGAGTCTCGTATCGGAGACGGCATGGCGTGGTCGCACGGGCTTCAAGAGATCATCGCACGGACGGGCGCGGGCCGGAATCTCGGATCTGTCCGGAGGGCTCCCAAGCGCAAGACGACAAGGGCCGTGGCAGCCCCAGGGGAACGATCCGGTAGAGCAGGCGCCGTTCGTGCCGGTCGGTGGGGGCGCCGATCGGCCGGGCGAAGTGCAGGGTCGAGGTGTTGTCCCACATCAGCAGGTCGCCGGGACGATAGCGGTGCGCGTAACGGAACTCTTCGCCGATTGCGTGGAGCTTCAGCCGGCGCATCAGGCGATGCGAGGCTTCGCGCGCCATGCCTTCGATGGCGACCATCGACCCGGCGGGGGAGTAGAGACCCCTGCGCCCCGTCACCGAATGCCGCCTTGCGACCGGGCGGCGCGCCGGCGGCGGCAAGCGTCTGGCGGTCTCCTCGCTCACCGGCTGGAGCGGATGCTCCCACTCCTCGCGGCCACCGACGATCTCTCCGGTACCGGAGTACCGGTGGACCGCGACGAGGGGCTCGATCTCCCGCCGGGTCTCCTCGTCGAGCGCCTCGTAGGCGGCCTCCATGTCGGCGATGAGCGTCTCCCCGCCTCGGGCCGGCGCCTCCAGGCAATAGAGCATCGTCGTCGCATCCGGATCGGCTTCCGCCGCGCAGTCGGTGTGCCAGAAGGAAGCGCCGTTACGGTAGGCCTCCTGCGCATTCACCCCACCGACGTTGCCCACCGTCGCCATGTAGTCGAATCCGGGAACGTTGCGTTCGGCGAATCCGTCGACCCGCGGCACGCCCCAGGCTCGCGCGAACGCGGCATAGGCTTCCGGAGAAAGAGCCTGGTCCCGAAACAGCAGTGCCTTGTGTTCGACGAAGGCCAGGGCCAGAGCGCGCAGCGTGTCGGCGCCGAGGTCCCGCGAGAGATCGACGCCGTGCACCACTGCCCCGAAGGGAGCGGGCAAGGGACTCAGACTGAGCTCGGACATCGGCTGCTTGCTCCACACCGCTCGCGGTCTCTCCCTTATAGAGCCGCCCGCTTCGCGACGCCACCCTGCGGGGATGCGACGCACCGCGCGCCGCCCGCCGAAGCTGCCGCCAGCCCGCAAGGTTCACCGATTTCTCAACTCGCGGACGCCAATATGCGGGCGCTTGCGGGTCGTACTACGTCACGGCGTTTTGACGTGGTGTCGGCCACGACTTCAGCGTCTCTTTATCCGTGCGACCCACTATCACGGCATCTTGGCGCTCGAAGCGGCCGAATATGGGTGGAACATGCGGGCTAGAATGCCGGCGCGACCCCGACACTCCCGCTACCGGCACCAGTCCCGAGAGTCATCCCCCTTGATCCCGCTTCGCGACGACAATCCGAGTTCCATCACCCCCGTCGTGAGCTGGGTGTTCATCGGCGCCTGCGTCCTCGCATTCCTGTGGCAGTTCTCGCTCGGAGCGCGCGACGCCCAGGTCGCGGTGTATGCATTGGGCGTAATCCCGGCCGTCCTCTTCGAAGGCGCGCAACTCCCCGCCGAGCTTCAGATGGTGCCGCCGGCGCTGACCGTGTTCACGTCGATGTTCCTGCACGGAGGATGGATGCACCTCATCGGCAACATGCTCTACCTGTGGATCTTCGGCGACAACGTCGAGGACAGCATGGGCCACGGACGATTCGTGCTGTTCTACCTGCTGTGCGGGGTGGCCGCGGTGCTGGCGCAATCGCTGCCGGACACCGCATCGCAGGTGCCCATGATCGGCGCGAGCGGCGCGATCTCGGGCGTGCTCGGCGCCTATCTGCTGCTCTATCCGCACGCGCGCGTGCTGGTGCTCATCCCGCTTGGATTCTTCACCCAGGTGGTCCGCCTCCCCGCGGGCATCGTGCTGGGGCTCTGGTTCGCGCTGCAGCTCTTCAACTCTCTGGCAACGCCGCCGGGCGGCGGGGGGGTGGCCTTCGGCGCTCATATCGGCGGTTTCATCGCCGGTCTTGCGCTGATCCCCTTCTTCAAGCGCCGCGATGTCCGGCTTCTGCACCCGGGCCACGCGCAGCGCTCCCGAGCACGCTACTGAGAATCGGCCCGGACCGAACCCGCTTCGTCTCCCGCGGCGTGCGTCCCGCCGGCCGCCCGAGCACCGCCCGAGCGACGATCTCGCGCTGGCGCTCGCTGCCGCCGGACCAGATCGTGGCGGTCCCCGACCCGCGTACTCAGCACTCCTTTCGCTTAATCGCGAACGCGTCGATCTCCACCATCATCGCGTCGTAGGCGAGCACCGGCATGGGAATGCCGGTAGTGGCGGGACCGGGATCGGCGAAGTACGAGGATCGGATCGGCAGGTTCGCGTGCAGGGCTTGTGCGCCGCAGTTTCCGGCATACACCGCGATGACCTTGCACACGTCCGCGTAATCCGCTCCGAGCTCTCGCAGGATGGTGCCGATGTGGGCCATCGCCTGGTGCGTCTGGGCGGAGAGATCGTTCGGATGCACCGCCTGACCCCGCTTGTCGAGCGACACCTGTCCACCGGTGAAGATCATCTCTTCGCACTGCAGACCATGCTTGTAGGGCAGATGCACGTGCCAGTCCCAGAGCGAGTCCGGCCACACGTGCCGGCGGGGCAGTCGCCGGCCGTCCTCGCCGCGCATCGCCGTCACCGCGATCTTGATCTTCACATCGTCGTTCGCGTGCCGCGGGACGGGAATTCCGGTGGCGGCGGGCCCCGGTTCGCGAAAGTGGGCGGCACAGGCCAGCGCGGCCGGCTCGAAGGACGCGATGCCGACATCGCCCGCATACCAGCGATTGAGCTTCACCACATCGTCGAAGTCCGCTCCCAGCTCCGCCAGCACCGTGCCAACCTGGCCCATCACCTGCCGGGTCTGAGCGACGATGTCGCCGGAATGCGCGACTTCTCCGCTCTGGCCGATCGGAGACTGTGCGGACACGAAGATCATCTTGCCGCTGCGCACGCCCTGACAGAACGGGGCGGGCAGGGGAGAGCCGGCAACGCAGTGGGTACGCGGAGTTCTCGCGCCGCTCTCCCGACGCATCGCATAGCCCTCTATCTCGACCTCGAGTCCCTCGTAGGCGAGCCAGGGAACGGGCACCGCGGTCACCGCGGGCCGCGCGCCGGAGGGCAGGCATCTGCCGACGGAGGCGAGAAACTCCGCTTCGTCGACCCCGCCGTCATTCACGTAGAAGCAGTGCAGAATCACGAGATCCCGCAGATCGCAGTCGAGCTCCTCCAGCACTCGGGCGAAGTGCGCCATCACCCGTCGGGTCTGGGCGGCGAGATCGCCCGGGTTGCACACAACCCCTTCCGGGGTCAGGTCCACCTGGCCCCCGACCCAAATCATCTCCCCGCAGCGCACCCCGTGCTTGTGGGTCACGTCGATGGGCCAGTTCCAGTGGCCCTCGGGCCACACGTGGCGCTTTTCCACTACTCGCCCTCCCCCCGATCTTCGCTCTGCTCGCTCGCGACTCTACTACGGGTGTGCAGCACGTTCATCGCGGGCTCCAGGTTGCCGCCGAGCATCGACTCGAAGTGGGGAAGCACGCTCTCGATCGCCTCGTCGACGAGGGCCTGCTCCGCGGCGGGGGCGCGTCGCAGGACATGGCCGATGACTTCCGGCGCCGAGCCGGGATGCCCCACGCCAATCCGGATGCGGGAGAAGGCGCGCGAGCCGAGAGCGGGAACGATGTCCTCGAGGCCGCGGTGCCCGCCGGTGCCCCCACCGCGTTTCAGGCGCAGGGTGCCGGGCGGCAAGTCGATCTCGTCGTGCGCCACGAGAAGCCCCGCCGCCGGGCAGCGGAAGAAATGCGACATCGCGGCCACCGCCCGGCCACTGTGATTCATGGAGGTATGGGGCTTGAGCAGCCTTACGGTGTCGCCCCCGAAACGCAGCTCGGCGGTCTCGCCGAAGAAACGCGCCGAGGTCCTGAAGGTCACCCCGTAGCGTTCCGCCAGCATATCCAGGAGCCGGAACCCCGCGTTGTGCCGGGTGTCGGCATAACGCGTCCCGGGATTGCCGAGTCCGGCGACCAAGGCAAAGGGAACATGATCCGACACAGCGTGCTCCGTATCCCGCCCCCCGCGGGCGCGGACGGCGCTCCGAGGCTTGCCCCGCAAACTATCCCCCGAAATTCTTCCTGAATTCGCAACGCGCGGACGCCCATAGGCGGGCGCTTGCGGGCCGAACCGCGTCGCGCCGTTTGCGACGCAGTGTCGGCCACGCGTTGCGCGTCTTCAGGTCCGTGCTTCCTGCTATCGCGGCATCCTGGCGTCCGAAGCGGCCGAAAATCGGTGAAACCTGCGGGTTACTCCCCTTCGGAAGGCTCCGCGGGCGCCGCCGCATCGGCGGCGGGAGCGCCTTCTTCCTCCCCGGTCTCCTCGTCCTCGACGGCCTCGACCTCCTCGAGCTTCTGCGGGTGCTGGACGGTGGCCACCGGCTGATCGTTGTCCGGATCGTGCGCCAGCGCCATCAGGCGCACCTGCTGCGGCATGACGATGTCGGAGAGGTGCAGCGAGTCACCGACGTCGAGGCCCGACATGTCGACCTCAAGGTACTCGGGGAGGTCTTTCGGCAGGCACCCGATTTCGACATCCACCATCAAGTGGCTGATCACGCCTCCGTGCCGCCGGCCCGGAGATTCCTCCTCGTTGATGAAATGCAGGGGCACGCGCATGTGCAGCTCTTCGGTGCTGCTCACCCGCAGCAGGTCGAGATGCAGGACCTGGCTGGAAGCGGGGTCCCGCTGCAGATCCTTCACGACCGCCTGAGCTTCTTCGCCCCCCACCTTGACGGCGAGGATGTGGGAGAAGAACGCCTCGTTTTCCATCTGCTTGCTGATGCGGCTCGTCTCCAGGGAGATCGATACGGGATCCCTGCCCGCGCCGTAGAGCACCCCGGGCAAACGGCCGGTACGCCGCAGGCGCCGACTCGCCCCCTTGCCGAGCGCACTGCGCGGCTCGGCGATGACTTCGAACTGATTCATGCTCCGCTCCATTTCTCTCAATCCATGAACAACTCACCGATCGACGCATCCTCGTTGACGCGGCGCATGCTCTCCGCAAGCAGCTCGGCAACGCTGAGCTGGCGAATGCGCGGACAGCGCGATGCGCGCTCGTCGAGGGGGATGGTGTCGCTCACCACCAGCTCGTCGAGCTCGGAATTCTCGACCCGCTCGACCGCGGGACCGGAGAGCACCGGGTGCGTGCAATACGCCGTGACGCGCTTCGCACCCTGCGCCTTGAGCGCGAGCGCGGCGTTGCACAGGGTGCCCGCGGTATCGGCGATGTCGTCCACGATCACGCAGATACGGCCGTCGACGTCGCCGATGATGTTCATCACCTCGGCCTCGTTCTCGCGCGGGCGGCGCTTGTCGATGATCGCGAGGTCGGCATCGTCCAGACGCTTCGCGAGAGCCCGCGCCCGGACCACGCCTCCGACATCCGGCGAAACGACCATGTGGTCGGCGTGCCAGTGCCGGTACACGTCGCCCAGCAGCACCGGCGAGGCGTAGATGTTGTCCACCGGGATGTTGAAGAAGCCGAGGATCTGATCCGCGTGCAGGTCCATGGTGAGCACCCGGTCCGCCCCCGCCTCCGAGATCATGTCGGCCACCACCTTGGCCGATATGGATACGCGCGCCGCCCGTGGGCGCCGGTCCTGCCGCGCGTAGCCGAAGTAGGGGATCACGGCGGTGACCCGGGCCGCCGAGGAGCGGCGCACCGCATCGATCATCACCAGCAGCTCCATCAAGCTCTCGTTGACCGGGCGGCAGGTGGGCTGGACGACGAAGACATCCTGGCCGCGCACCGAGTCGATGATCTCGACCATCACCTCGCCGTCGCTGAATCGTCCGACGACGGCGCGCGACAGCGACATGTTGAGGCGCCGCGCGATATCCTCGGCGAGCGGCCGGTTGGCGTTGCCCGAGAACACCATCATGCGTTCGAGCCCCCCCGATCGGTGTTCCACCGAATGGGGCTCCGCATGCACATACCGGGTGTTGTACGGCCGCTCGTTCACCTGAATCTCGACGTATGAAGAGGGAGAGTGGCTGGGGTGCCAGGATTCGAACCTGGGAATGCGGGAGTCAAAGTCCCGTGCCTTACCGCTTGGCTACACCCCAGGGGTGATCGACCTCAGGACGCGGCGCCGGTGCATTGTCACGGTCTTTCGCCGCCCGGAGAGTCGCGCGCCCCTCCGGGGGCCCGCAGTCCTGCCTTCGGCTTCGCTCATTGCCCCTCCACTCGCGTGATGAGAGGCGAACGATTGAGACCCCGGCAAATGAAGCCCTGCCATCCGGGAGGCAAGTCCATCAAGAGTCTCTCTCCTTCCTCCTCGTTTGCGAGCGGCATGAACACCGAGCCGCCGGTTCCCGTCATCCGTGGCCGACCGAAGCGGGAGAGGTGCTCGAGAGCCCGCCCCACCAGCGGATAGCGCTTTCGAGTGATCTCTTCGCAATCGTTCGCACTGCCTTCGAGCAGCGTCAGGATGGTCGGCGCGTGATCGTGTTCCGGCCGCCCGCCGAAAATGAAGTCCGACATTTTCAGCGGCGTCCGGTTACGTGTCAACGCGGGCGCGTGGAAAATCTCCGCGGTGGACACCCGGCACGGAGGAGTCACCACGACGTAGTGCGGTTCCGGAAGCGCCACGGGCCGAAGGAGATCCCCTACTCCCCCCGCCCACGCGGCCCGTCCCCGCACGAAGACCGGCACGTCGGCTCCCAGCTGGCGTCCGAGCTCGGCGAGCCTCTCGACTCCGAGCCGAAGCCCCCAGAGACGGTCCAGAGCGACCAGAGTGGTAGCGGCATCGGAGCTTCCACCTCCGAGCCCACTGCCCGGAGGAATGCGTTTACGGATCGCGATGTCCACCCCCTGACGAAGGCCGACCGTCTCGCGCAACAGGCGGGCGGCGCGCAGCGCGAGATCCCGTTCCTCGGGCCAGTCGACATCGGTGTCGACTCGTCGGATCCGCCCCTCCCGATTCGGGATGAAGGTGAGCTCGTCGCAGAGGTCCAGAAACTGGAACAGAGTCTGCAGTTCATGGTAGCCGTCCTCCCGACGGCCCAGCACGTGCAGAAACAGGTTGATCTTGGCTGGAGCCGGCCAGCTCCCGCGCGTCACGCTTCAGGCCTCGAAATGCCAGCCGCCCACCACCAGCCGGGCCTCGAGGCGCTGGCGCTCGAGATCGATCCGCTCGGGCAGCATGAGGTCGTGCACGCTCGCATAGCGCCGGTACGCGATGCGCCAGCCGGACTGCAAGAAGTGCTCGGGCCGGCCCTCCGGGTCGAGCTCGAGCGCCTCGACCGCCGTACCGGGAGCGGTGACGCCGAGCACCCAGTAACGCAGCCCTCGCAACGGAATGGACCAGCCGGTGTGCTCGCGCAGCAGAGTCTCCGGGGAATCGGCCCGGTGGGTCTCGTTGCGGGTCCGCAGCTCCACCCCCCCGGAGCCACCTCGAAGCTCGAGCGCCGCTTCGCCGATCGGGCCACCCATGCGGATCCGGTACTCGTCGCCGTTCTGCCTCCATCGAATCCGGGCGTTCAGCGCCTCTTCGGAGGTGCGAAACGCCAGGCTCCCGAGGAAGGAAAAGCGCGAGAAGCCACCCATGCGGCGGCGTCGCTCCTCCCACTGCGACCGGGCGTCGAGCCCGACCTCCGGCAGGGCCGCGCACCCTGCGAGCATCCCGACGGCAAGCAGCACGCATTCCCGGCGCGAGCATGTCCCGCCTTCGACAAGCGCGCTCCCGGAGCGCGGGGCCGAGAAGATCATGGATGCCTCTCCAACTTGGCGCTCAGAGTCCGAGACGCTCCTTGACCTCCAGCAGCCTCTTGTCGTCCGGGGAGGCTCTGAGCGCATCGCTCAAGACCTCTCGCGCCGCGTCGTGGTCCCCCAGCACCCAGAGCACTTCGCCCAGATGTGCTGCGATTTCGGGATCCTCTCCCAGCCTCATCGCCTGCCGCAACAGCGCGAGCGCCTCGTGGTGGCGCCCCATGCGAAACATGACCCAACCCATGCTGTCCACGATGTAGTTGCTATTGGGTTGCAGCTCATAGGCGCGCTTGATGAGCTGGTACGCCTCCTCGATCCGGTCGGTGCGATCCGCAAGGGTATAGCCGAGGGCGTTGAGCGCATCCGCGTTGTCGGGATCGCGATCGATTATCGCGTTCAAGTCGCGCTCCGCCACGGCGAGCTGGTCGAGCTCCACCGCGAGCATTGCGCGCGCATAGAGCAGACCGGGCTCTCCGGGCCACTCCTCGAGCGCCGCATCGAAGACCTGCATCGCCTCCTCGAAGCGCGAGTGGCGCACGAGGAGGTCCGCTTCGATCCGGTACAGGTGCATTGCCTCGACCGCGCTTCGGCCCTGCAGCCCATGCAGGCGCGCGCGCGCCTCTTCCACCCGTCCCGCCTCGGACAGGAGCACCGCAACCCGCACTTGCGCATCGATTCGATTGTCGCCCCGGACCACCTTCGAATAGGCGGCGAGCGCCTCCTCGTGGTCTCCTTCCGCCTCGGCGAGCCGGCCCAGGTTGTGCCAGGCGTTATCGCGACGCTCGATGCTCGAGGTAAGCACGAGGAATTGCTCCTTGGCCCGGGCGAAGTCACGCAACTGGAAGTACAACAGCGCGAGGGCGTAGCGCACGTCTTCGTTGCGTGCATCCTCTTCGAGCAGGCGCTCGAACTGCGCGCGCGCCTCCTCGAAGCGCCGGGCGTCCGCCAGCAGGCGGGCATAAGTCATGCGCAGCGCGTTCGAACCCGGATTTTCGCCGAGCGCGCGCTCCAGCACCGCAAGCGAACGAGGCAGATCACTACGCTGCTGGTGGATTCTCGCCAGCAACACACTGGCTTGCTCGTTGCCGGGCCGGATCGCGAGCACCCGTTCAAAGATTTGCTCGGCACGCTCGAACTCTCCCAGGCGTGCGAGCAGGTGACCGAAAACAAAGAGCGCGTGCGGATCATCATGACGGTCCGCGACCAGCATCTCCATGACCCGAAGGGCGTGGGCCGGTCCGATTCGGTCGGAGGAAAGCGCGCTCTCGGACTCGCGCATCAGAATCTCGCTCGCACGGCGCAACCCCTGTCCCGGAGCATCCCGCTCCCGAGCGGCGACTACGCCGCGCAACACCTCCGCCGCGTCTTCGAGGGCTCCCGTGCGGAACAGGAGCACCGCGTGGACCTCGTCGGCCTCCCCGTCCTGCGGAGCGAGATCGTTCCAGAGCCGCACCGCTTCGAGACCACCGTGCGTGTCTCCCGCGCGAAGCGCGATCTGGACCGCCCTCCTCGCCGCCTTCGGATCCGCGTGTTCCTTCGCCACTTCGAGGTAGTTGCGAAAGGAGAGCGCCACGTCGCCCTGCCAACCGGCGAGCTCCGCCACCAGAAGACGGTACAGCACGTCCCGATAAAGGGAGGAGTCGTCAGGGCCGACTTCTCGGGTCCGGGTCTCTTCAATCGTGGGTTGGAGGCTCGCCTCGTCTTCGGTGGGCGCCGCCGCACAACCACTCAACAACGCTCCCGCCAGCAGGAGGACAAGCCACGCCGGACTCGGCGAGGGAAGCTCTCCGGAGTCGGCTCGACTGCGATCGGTGGCCATGCGGGAAAACTTGGGTGCGGAAGAGGGTGTGCACTTCGCATTGGCCCATGATAGGGCCGAACGCGACGCGACGGGCTTGGCACTATAGCGCGCGCCGTGCGCTGAGAGTAAGGTCGTGCACTACCGCTTCGACACCGATGAACCCCGCGCTACGCACCAAACTGGACGGTCTGCACGATCGACTCGAAGAGCTGACCGGCCTGCTCTCCGAACCCGGCGTGGCGAACGATCAGGTGCGTTTTCGCGGGCTCGCGCGCGAGCACGCCGAGCTTCGCCCGCTGGTGGAAGGCTACCACCGCTATCGTCGCGCGCTCTCGCGCATCGAGGAAGCGCAAGAGGTGCTCGGGGGAGACGATGCGGAACTGCGCGATCTCGCTCGACAGGAACTCGAGGAGGCGCAGGAGGCGCGCAACGGCATCGAGCAGGAGTTGCGCCGTCTCCTGATCCCGCCCGACCCCAGCGATGCGCGGAATATCTACCTGGAGATCCGCGCCGGCACCGGCGGCAACGAGGCCGCCCTGTTCGCGGGCGACCTGTTGCGCATGTACAGCCGCTACGCGGAACGCCAAGGGTGGACGATGGAGCCCATCAGTGAAAGCACGGGCGAGCAGGGCGGCTACAAGGAGGTCGTGGTGCGTGTCGTCGGCCGGGGCGCCTATGCGCGCTTCAAGTTCGAACCCGGCACCCACCGCGTACAGCGGGTGCCGGTAACGGAGTCCCAGGGGCGCATCCACACTTCCGCCTGCACGGTGGCGGTGCTGCCGGAAGCCGAAGGGCCGGGCGAGGTGAAGCTGAACCCGAAAGACCTGCGGGTCGACACTTTCCGGGCCTCCGGCGCGGGCGGGCAACACGTCAACAAGACCGATTCCGCCATCCGCCTGACCCACTTGCCGAGCGGACTGGTGGTGGAGTGCCAGGAGGAGCGTTCGCAGCACAAGAACCGGGCTCGCGCGATGGCGCTGCTCGAGGCCCGACTGCTCGCCCGGGAACGCGAGCGCCTGGCCGCCGAACGCGCCCGGTCGCGACGGCTGCAGGTCGGAAGCGGAGACCGATCCGAGCGCATTCGCACCTACAATTTTCCTCAGGGCCGGATAACCGATCACCGCATCAATCTGACTCTGTACAAGCTCCCCGAGATCATGGACGGCGCGCTGAACGAACTCCTCGACAGTCTCGTCGCGATGCATCAGGCCGAGCAGCTCGCAGCGCTCGAGGAAGAGAACGGTTGAGCGGGTAGAGCAGTGCTGGGAGTGGGGTCGATCCCAACTCCCGGGGCCGGCGGCCGACAGGGCACGGGAGGCGGCGCTTCTGCTCGCCCATGTCCTCGGCCGTCCGAAACAGTGGCTCTACGCCCACTCCCGCGATCCGGTGCCGCCCGGTGCGCGGGCGCGCTACCTGCGCCTGGTCGACCGGCGTGCCCGCGGCGTACCCGCCGCCTACATCCTGGGCCGGCGCGGGTTCTGGTCCCTGGACCTGGAGGTGACGCCCGCGGTGCTGGTGCCCCGTCCCGAGACCGAGCGTCTCGTCGAAGCCGCTCTCGGACTCGTCCGCGCCGCCTCCGAGCTCCAGCTTGCCGATCTCGGCACCGGCAGCGGCGCGATTGCCCTTGCGCTCGCCCGGGAACGCCCGCGGTGCCACGTCATCGCCACCGACGTCTCCGCGGCAGCGCTCGCACTCGCCGCATCGAATGCCCGGCGCCTTCGGCTTCGCAATGTCGAGTTTCGCCGGGGCCCCTGGTGCGCGCCGCTCGACCGGGACCGCCCCGCGCTGATCGTCGCGAACCCGCCCTATGTCGCGCACCGCGACCCTCACCTCCAGGGCGACGGAGTACGTTTCGAGCCGCACGGGGCTCTGGTCGCGGGCGCGGACGGTCTCGACGCCATTCGGGAAATCGCTTCCACCGCTCCGCTCTACCTGCCGCCGTCGGGTCGCTTGCTGCTCGAACACGGAGCCGGGCAGGGCGAGGCGGTACGCGGACTGCTCGCGGCACGCGGCTTTCGGGACGTCACGCTCCTCCGCGACCATGCCGGACGGGAGCGAGCGGTGTGCGCTCGTTCTCCCTAACCCGGATGATTCACCGATTTCTCAACTCGCGGACGTCAGTATGCTCGTGTTAGCGGGTCGTACTCCGTCGCGCCGCTTTCGACGTAGTGTCGGCTACGACTTCAGCGTCTTTCGGTCCGTGCTTCCTGCTACCACGGCACCTTGACGCCCGAAGCGGCCGAAAATCGGTGAAACATCCGGGCTTGCGTTGAGGCGGGTTGTCCGCACGGGTTGCGATTCCCCTTATGTCGGCCGAAACTCGCGTGCGTGAACGACGAACAACAAGCGCGTTACAGTCGCCACATTCTCCTTCCCGGCATCGGCGAGTCGGGCCAGCAACGCCTGCTGCAATCCCGTGCGCTCGTCATCGGTCTGGGAGGTCTCGGCTCGCCGGCCGCGATGTATCTGGCATCCTCCGGGGTGGGCGAGCTGGTGCTTTGCGACTACGACTACGTCGAGCTCTCCAATCTGCAGCGCCAGATCATTCACACCAGCGCCGACCTCGGCCGCGACAAGGTGGAGTCGGCGCGCGACACCATCGCGCGACTGAACCCCGAGGTCTCGGTGGAAGCGCTTCCCCATGCTCTCGACGACGAGGATCTCGAAGCAGAGGTAGAGCGCGCGGACGTGGTGTTGGACGCCTGCGACAACTTCGAGACCCGATTCGAACTCAACGAAGTCTGCTGGCGCACCGGCACGCCGCTCGTCTCGGGAGCGGCGGTACGCCTGGAGGGACAGGTCAGCGTGTTCGACCCGCGGGACCCGGAGAGTCCCTGCTTCCACTGCCTCTATGGTGACGTGGACGCGGCCGAGGGCGAGCCCTGCTCCCGGATTGGCGTGCTCGCCCCGCTTCTTGGCATCATCGGCAGCATTCAGGCGGCCGAAGCGCTCAAGATTCTCGCGGACTTCGGCACGCGGATGACCGGCCGGCTGATGCTGGTCGACGCGTTTACCATGGAGACGCACGTGGTCCGCTTGCCCAGGAATCCGGCCTGTCCGATCTGCTCCACCGGTTCCGGTGAAGTCGCGCGACAGGCCGCAGAATAGTACGCACCCCACGGTTCCCCCATGCCTGGTCCTTCACTTCTCAGCCGCCCGACCACTCTGGCTCTGCTGCTCCTCGTCGGCTCCAGCGCCTTCGCCGAGACCGCCTACATCTCCGCCCAGGTCGAGGTCGGACTGCACGAGGAGCGCTCCGCGCACAGCGCCATCCTCGCTCTGCTCCCGGAGGGCACCGAGCTGGAGGTGCTGGAACGCGACGCGGATGCCGCCAGGGTCCGTCTCCTCGACGGTCGCGAAGGGTGGATACCCGCGGAGTACGTCTCCGCGGAAGCATCGGCGCCCGCCGAGCTGGCGGAGCTGCGCCAGCGCCTGCCGGAGCTCATGGCGGCGCTCGAGCGCGAACGGACCGCGCGTGAGGACGCCGAACGACGCATCGCCGCCGCCGAGGAAGAGCTCGTCGCGCTGCGCGATGGCCTCCCGACTCGGGAGCCGGGCGACGAAACGGCGCAGACCGAACAGGACACCCAGATGCTGCGCGACTTCGAGCTCCTCGCGGACGAGAACCGGCAGCTCAAGCAGCAGATCGCGGAGCTGGAAGAGATGCAGGCGGGAGCGCCGCAATCGGGCGCCGACTCCGCTTCGGGCGCGCAGCTTCGCGTGGCGGAATCCGAAGCCAGTCCCCCCGGCTTCTTCGCGCGTCCCTTCTGGCACTGGCTGCTGATCGGTTTCGTCGTGCTCTTCTCCTTCGGGCTCGGTGGCTTCATCGTCGATTGGCTCACCCGGCGCCGGCACGGCGGATTCCGGATCTGATGAAGATCGCGACCTGGAACGTCAACTCGCTCAAGGTCCGCCTCCCCCACGTGATCGACTGGGCGCGCGAACAGCAACCCGACGTCATCGCCCTCCAGGAAACCAAGCTCACCGACGACAAGTTCCCCGACGCAGCCCTTGCCGAGGCCGGCTACCGCGCCGCGTACGCGGGGCAGAAGACCTACAACGGAGTCGCCCTCCTCTCGCGATGCTCTCCTCTGGAGGAGGTCCAGACCGACATCGCGGGGCTCGACGATCCGGATCGCCGAATACTCGCGGCAACCATCGCCGGCGTGCGCGTAATCGATCTGTACGTCGTCAACGGCCGGGAGGTGGGAAGCGAGAAGTACGAGTACAAGCTCCAATGGCTCGAAGCGGTCACCGCGTTCGTGCGCGCGGAGCTCGCACGCTTCGATCGCCTGGTGGTGCTTGGCGACTTCAATATCGCGCCGGAGGACCGTGACGTACACGACCCGCAGGCGTGGCACGAAAAAATCCTCTGCAGCACCCCGGAGCGCGACGCGCTCGGGCGCCTGCTGGGCCACGGATTGCAGGATGTGTTCCGACTCTTCGAGCAGGAAGACAACAGCTTCAGCTGGTGGGACTACCGTGCCGCCGCGTTCCGCCGGAACATGGGGCTTCGCATCGATCTCATCCTCGCGAGCCGAAGCATGGCGGCGCGGTGCACCGCATGCTCCATCGACAAGGCGCCTCGCCGGTGGGAACGCCCTTCCGATCACACCCCGGTGATGGCGGAATTTCGCATCGGCGAATGAGTCGGCTCCGGTGAAGTACCGGGACCTTCGCGAGTTCATCGCTCTGCTTGAAGCCAGAGATGAACTCCGGCGTGTTTCCACGCCCGTCGACCCTCATCTCGAAATCACCGAGATCTGCGACCGGACTTTGCGCCGAGGGGGCCCGGCCCTGCTTTTCGAACGCCCCACGGGCCACCGGATACCGGTGCTCGCCAACCTCTTCGGCACCCCCCGGCGCGTGGCGCTCGGCATGGGCCGGGACTCGCCGGAGGCGTTGCGCGAGATCGGACGCCTGCTCGCTCTTCTCCGCTCCCCCGATCCGCCCGAAGGCATGCGGGCGGCCTGGGACTCGCTGCCGATTCTGCGAAAGGTGCTCGACATGGCGCCGAAGCGCGTACGCAGCGCACCCTGCCAGGAAGTGGAGGTCCCGGCGGCGGAGGTCGACCTCGGACAGCTTCCCGTTCAGACCTGCTGGCCGGGCGACGCCGGCCCGCTCATCACCTGGGGGCTCGTATTCACGCGTGGGCCACACCAGAAGCGCACCAATATCGGCGTCTACCGCCAGCAGGTCATCGGCCGCAACCGTCTCATCATGCGGTGGCTCGCGCACCGGGGCGGCGCACTCGATCACCTCGACTGGCAACGGGCACATCCCGATCGTCCCTTCCCGGTCGCGGTCGCCCTGGGGGCCGACCCCGCCTCCCTCCTCGCGGCGGTCACCCCGGTTCCCGACACTTTGTCGGAACACGCTTTCGCCGGTCTGCTGCGCGGCGCCCGTACCGAGCTGGTGCAATGCCGGAGCCATGATCTGGAGGTGGTGGCGAACGCCGAGATCGTGCTGGAGGGGTACATCAGGCCCGGCGACCAGGCGCCGGAGGGCCCCTTCGGCGACCACACCGGCTACTACAACGAAGTCGAGACCTTTCCGGTGCTCTGCGTGGAGCGGATGACGCAGCGCCAGCGGCCCCTCTATCACAGCACCTACACGGGCCGCCCTCCCGACGAACCGGCGGTGCTCGGCGCCGCCCTGAACGAGGTGTTCGTGCCGATACTGCAAAAGCAGTTCCCCGAGATCGTGGACTTTCACCTCCCCCCGGAGGGATGCTCCTACCGGCTCGCGGTCGCGAGCATCCGCAAAGCCTACCCTGGCCATGCCAAGCGCGTGATGTTCGGGATCTGGTCCTTTCTGCGCCAGTTCATGTACACGAAGTTCGTGATCGTGACCGACGACGACATCGACGTCCGGGACTGGCGGGACGTGATCTGGGCGCTCACCACTCGGGTGGACCCGGCCCGGGACATGACCCTGGTCGAGAACACGCCCATCGACTATCTGGACTTCGCTTCTCCCGTACCGGGGCTCGGCTCCAAACTGGGCATCGACGCCACCAACAAATGGCCGGCGGAGACGACCCGCGGCTGGGGACGGCCGGTGCGCATGAGCCCGGAGGTGCGCGAGCGGGTGGACCGGATATGGTCCGAACTCGGCATCGACGAACCCGCTCCCGATCCGCGCTGAGTGCGCGGCGCGCGCGTTCCGAGAATCAGCCGAAGCCGTACTTGCGCCGGAACTTGTCGACGCGCCCGGCCGTGTCGACCATCTTCTGCTGGCCGGTGTAGAAGGGGTGGCAGACCGAGCACACGTCGAGGTGCAAGTCGCCGGAGTGGGTGGATCGGGTCTTGAACTCGTTGCCGCAGCTACAGGTCACCGAGACTTCCTGGTACGCGGGGTGGATATCGGTCTTCATCGACGGGCCGGTGGACGCTCTTGCGCGTCTCCAAAGCGGGACGGGGCGCGCGATGCTAGCGCAGGCCGATTCCCAGCGCTACCGGACATGTCTCACGGGACCCGGGAAGCGCAGCCCGACGTGGGTCGGAATCGCGGCCTCTCGGCTGTCGGCATCGGACCCGAACCCATGTCACTTGGAGCCCACTCCTCATGTGTCGTTTAACAACATCACGATAACTACCGAGGATTACAGGAGTACGCGTTTTTCCACAATTTCTGTGGATAAGTCTGTGGATGGCATGCCCTGATCGGACGCAACCCCGCGCCGGATCACGGGTTATCCTGGTTCTGTCAAATTTTCGCCACACAGCCATATTCTCTAATTAAATCAAGGCATTGCATTAGTTGAATAGCGTTTTCACGCTTCCCGGCCTCTCCCCGGCCACCGCGAACCCCGGTCCGACGCCGGCATGTGGACGGCGAGAGCCCTTTCTGCCGCCCATTCACGCGCCTTTCACCCGAGCGCCCGCCTACTCGACCCCCGAGACATGGACCGCTTGTTTCTCCGACACTCGCCACGAGGAAGTACCCCTCATGGCGAGAGCCACTCGCACACGCGTTCGGCCAGCTCGTCGACGCCAACGCGTCGGGGAGCGGAAAAGAGCTGTGCCGTGTCGGCATCGCTGAGCTGCGGGGTGGCGCGGGCGCGCATGATCGCGGCCCGGGATTCGCGGCGATTCAGCTTGTCCGCCTTGGTGAGCACCAGATGCACCGGTATCCGCACCTGCGAAGCCGCGTCGAGCAGGAGAAGGTCATTCGCCGTGAGTCCACGCCGGGCGTCCGCGATGAGCACGATACCGGCGAGCGAGCGGCGCGAGCGCAGATAGCCTCCCACGAGCCGGCTCCATGACTGCTTTTCGGCCCGGGACACCTTCGCGTAGCCGTAGCCCGGCAAGTCCACGAGACGCCGATCCGATCCCAGCGCGAAGAAGTTGATCTGGCGCGTGCGCCCCGGCGTCTTGCTGACCCGGGCGAGCGCCCGGCGCCCGGTGAGCGCATTGATGGCGCTCGACTTGCCGGCATTGGATCGCCCCGCGAATGCGACTTCGGCTCCGGTGTCCGCGGGAAATTGGGTGGGACGGCTCGCGCCAAGCACGAACTCCGCGCGTGCCAGCCGTCGGGCAAGCGCTTGCGCGTCGGCCCGCCCGGAGGATGAGAGCGCGCTCCGGGCGGGCGCGCCGCCCGCTTCAGGGTTCAATTTGACCCCCTCGCGGCCATGCTGATATATAGCTCTCCCGCTCCGGAGCGCCCGAGCGTATCGCTCCGGCCCCCGGCCTCCAGGTCCCCTTCGATGCGCCTACTGCCGCTCTTCTGTTCATTCATCCTGCTCGCTTCGTCTGTGCTGGCGCATGCCGAGGGCGATCCCGCCGCGGGCCAGGCCAAGGCAGGCACCTGCCTCGCCTGCCATGGACCCGATGGCAACAGCGTCAACCCGCAGTGGCCGAAGCTCGCCGGGCAGCATCCAGACTACACCACCAAGCAGCTCATGGAGCTTCAGGTGGGCGAGACGCGCCGCGACACCATGATGGCGCCGATGATCGCCAACTTGAGCGTGCAGGACATGGAGGATCTGGCCGCCTTCTATGCGAGTCAGCCGCGAACCGGTGGATTCGCAAGCGAGGAACGGGTCGAGCTCGGGGAGCTTGTCTATCGGGGCGGAAACCTCGAGACCGGAGTGGCCGCCTGCATCGGTTGTCATGGGCCAAGAGGGCTCGGCGACCCGCTGGCGGGATTCCCGTCGCTGGCCGGACAGCACGCCGAGTACGTCGTGCTCCAGCTCGAAGCCTTTCGTTCCGGCGATCGAAGCAACGACGCGAACGGCATGATGCGCGACATCGCGCGCTGGATGACCCGGGACGAGATGCTGGCGGTGGCGGAGTACATCGCGGGACTGCACTGACGCCGCTCGCAGTCCTTCGACCCAGCCGTGAAGTACGCTTTCCTCCCCTCGCTCCTGTTGGCGCTTTGCGCGGTCCTGCCGGGCGCCAGCGTCGCCGACTCCCATTCCGATTTCGATGTCGAGGGCAAGTACTTTCACATCCAGCCCGCGCAGCCCACCGAGACCGATCCGGGTACGGTGGAAGTCGTCGACGTATTCTGGTTCGGCTGCCCTCACTGCTTCACCTTCCTCCCCCACATGGAAGCCCTCGAGAGGGAGGCGCCGGACTACATTCGCTTCCGCCGCCTGCCGGCGGTGTTCCGCGAGAGCTGGATCCCGCACGCCCGCGCCTACTACACCGCCCATCTGCTTGGCATCGAAGACCGGATCTATCGGGCGATCTTCGAGGCCATCCATGTACAGGGGAAATCGCTTTCCACCCGCGAGACGCTCATCGACTTCTTCGAGGAGCAGGGGGTGAACCCCGTGGAATTCGCACAGGTCTACGATTCCTTCGCAGTGGAGTCGCTGGTGAGGAAATCGGTCGCGATGCAGCGCAACTACGGCGTTCAAGCCACGCCCACCGTCATCATCAACGGGAAGTACCGGACCACCGCCAGCACCGCGGGAAGCCACGAGAACGTCATCAAGGCCATCCTGGCGCTGGCCGAGCGAGAGCATACTCCTTAGAAGCCCTACGCTACGGTGCAGCCGCCGGGGTCGAGCCCTTGAAGCGAGCGGCTCCGACCGGCTCGGGCCCGGGTCGGCCAGCACCCCGAGAGTCGAACCCTTGTCGTGTACGGTTCTGGTCGCGCGCGCAACGGCGAGCCGGAAGCAGACGAAACGCCGGTGGCGCGGGCTTCCCTGCGAGCGGGCAGGCGGCGCTTGGTCTGCCCAGCCGGACACCTTCGCCCAAGGACCACGCTGCGATGCAGGTCGCCGACCCGAAATCGTTGCGGCGCGGCGCGGCTAGCCCGGATATTTCACCGATTTTCGTCACGAGGGCGCCAAGATGCCGTGACAGTGGGGCGCACGGACCGAAAGACGCTGAAGGCGTAGCTGACACTACGTCGAAGCGGCTTGAGGGAGTACGACCCGCTGACGCGAGCATATTGGCGTCCGCAGTAGGAAATCGGTGAAGTATCCGGGCTAGGCTCGCGACCGCGAGCATACTGGCGTGGACGAGTTGAGAAATCGGTGAACTCGGCGGGCCGCAGAGCGCCGGTATCCCTCACGGCACGGTCGGTTACCATTGAAGTGTGGCGCGAACCCACGCGTCACGGGTATCCAACACCAAGAAACCACGTACAAGCCTGAGGAGGTTGCGCATGAGCGTACTGTCGAAACGAATGGTGGCCCCCGTCCTGATCGCCGGGTTGGGCATGAGCGGCGTTGCGACCGCCGATTGCGGTTCGGACGATCCGATCGTCATCCCCACCCATAACTGGTCGAGCCAGATCGTGATGTCCCACGTGGTCGGTCAGCTGTTCGAGAAGATCGGTTGTAATGTCGAATACACGTCGACCGACAGCCAGGCGGTCTACGAGGCGGTGCGTATCGGCGACGCCACCATCGAGCTGGAGGTGTGGGAAGGCTCCTTCGCCACGTCGTTCAACGCGGCGCTCGACAAGGGCGGCATCCTCGATGCGGGCACCCACGACGCGGTGACCCGAGAGGAGTGGTGGTATCCGACCTACGTCGAGGAGCACTGCCCGGGGCTCCCGGACTGGGAGGCGCTGGCCGCGTGCTCGGAGATGTTCGCCCGCCCCGATTCTGGGGGCAAGGGCGTCTACGTCGACGGCCCCGTCGAGTGGCTGCACGACCCGGCACGGATCGATGCGCTCGGCATGAACTTCATCCAGATCAACGTCGGCAGCGCGGCGGCGCTATGGGCCGAGCTCGAGGCGGCGGCGAAGCAGAACAAGCCGATCGTCATGTTCAACTGGTCACCGAATTTCACCGACGCGTTGTACGGCGGCTCGTTCATCGAGTTCCCGGCCTTCGACGAGAAGTGCAAGACCGACGCGAGCTGGGGCATCAACCCCGACGCCACCAACGACTGCGGCAGCCCCGCCGGCGGCTACCTGAAGAAGGCCGCGTGGTACATGATGCCGGTCAAGTGGCCGGCCGCCTACAAGGCCCTGACCCGCATCAACTTCACCACCAACCACGTGGGCACCATGGCGATGTACGTCGACGTCGAAGAGATGGAGCACGACGAGGCGGCGGCGCGATGGATAGAGGAGAACGAGGCCGTCTGGAGCCCCTGGCTGTACGCATCGCAGTAGGCGCCGACAACAAAGCGGCCCGAGCATCGCATCGGGCCTTGGCCAAGCGACATCGCGCAGAGCCACCGGGCCCGGTCCCGGTGGCTCTGCGCCGTTTGTGTATCATCACCGCGCGCCGACCAGGAGCAAAGACGAGGAAGCATGCCCGAGCCCGTCATCCGCTGTTGCTCCCTCTACAAGATCTTCGGCCTCGACCCGGCGGATCTGCGCACCGATGGCGAAGGGGTGGTGGAACCCCACATCCTCGAGCGCGACGGCGTGGTGGTCGCGGTCGATAACGTCACCCTGGAGGTCAGTCCCGGCGAGACCCTGATCGTGATGGGCCTGTCCGGTTCGGGCAAATCGACTCTGGTTCGCTGTCTCTCCCGACTCGTCGAGCCGACCTCGGGCTCGGTGGAGATCGAGGGCGCGGACCTCCTGACGATGAGCGAAAGCGAGCTCATCAACCTCAGACGCAGCAAGATGGGCATGGTGTTCCAGAACTTTGCCCTTCTCCCCCATCGCACCGCGCTCGAGAACATCGCCTTCCCGCTCCAGATGCGAGGCATGAAGCGCCGCGACTACGTGGAGCGGGCGCGCAAGATGATCGCGCTCGTCGGCCTGGAAGGTCGGGAGAACAACTTCCCGCGCGAGCTCTCCGGCGGACAGCAGCAACGGGTGGGCATCGCGCGTTCGCTCGCGGTCGAACCCGACATCTGGTTTCTCGACGAGCCGTTCTCGGCACTCGACCCGCTCATCCGCAAGGAGATGCAGGACGAATTCCTGCGCCTCCAGTCCCTGCTGAAGAAGACCATCATCTTCATCACCCACGACTTCGAAGAGGCGCTCAAGCTCGCCGACCGCATCGCCATCATGTTCAACGGCCGCGTCGAGCAAATAGGCAAACCCGAGGACATCGTGCTCGCGCCGGCGACGGAGTATGTCTCGAGGTTCACCCGCGACGTGCCACGGGAGAAGGTATTGCGGGTCGGCTCGCTCATGGAGCCGCCGGACGACGACGAGACGGTAGCCGACCGGGCGGTCGCCGTCGCCGACCGCATCGAGGACGTGGCGGAGTACGTGCTCGGCGAGCGCTTGCCGGTACCGGTGGTCGGTGACGGGCACGAGGTGGTCGGCGTCCTGCATCAGGCGCACGTGCTCAAGGTCCTCTTCCCCACTCGGGCCGAGTCCGCCTGAGGCCGTCGATCCGAAGCGATGTTGCGCGCTCTCCTCCACGGTCTGCCCCCTGAGCGCCGGTGGAAGGGATACCTGTGGCTGGGGGCCATCGTACTGGCGCTGATTCTTGTCAAGTCGCTGGGCGTGTTGCCCCAATCCCTCGACGAGCTCCCACTCCATCTGGAGAAGAGCAGCATCGACACCCTGGGCGATGCCGGCAAGGAGGAGTACACGGAGCTCGTGCCCTTCGATCTGATTCTGGATCGCACGTTCGAGTTCATGCGCGAAGACCTCGGCTTCTCGGTGGCCACCCGGTTCATCTCCAAGCGCCTCAAGGAGCTCGTCGACATCTTCGACAACATTCTGAGCGGAGGGTCCAAGGGCTTCGGGTTGAGCACACCGCCCTGGACCGCGCTGATGGTGATCGCCTTCATCCTCGGGTACTCGCTCCGGGGCTGGAAGCTTGCCATCCTCTCCGGCGGCACCGTGATGTACTTCGCGATCTTCGGACTGTGGAAGTACGCGATGGAAACCCTCGCTCTTTTGGCGGCGGCGGTGCCGATCTCCATCGCCATCGGCCTGTTCATCGGCATTCTCGCCTACCGCAACAGATGGATAGAGCTTGCGATGCTGCCGATACTGAGCGTGGCCCAGACCCTGCCGCACTTCGCCTATCTGATCCCGGTGGTGGTGTTTTTCGGCATCGGCCACCAGACCGGGGTCATCGCCACCATCATCTTCGCGGTGCCGCCGATGGTGCGCCTGACCCTGCTCGGCCTCCAGAAGGTCTCGCCGGAGATCGTGGAAGCGGGAAAGATGGGCGGCTGTACCAATCTGCAGCTCCTTTTCCGGGTGCAGCTTCCAAGCGCGCGAAACGAGCTGCTGCTGGGCGTCAACCAGGTCATCATGCAGTGTCTGGCGATGGTGGTCATCGCGGCATTCATCGGCGCTTCGGGCCTGGGCTACCGGCTGCTCCACAAGCTGCAGTCCCTGAAGCTCGGCCAGTCGCTGGAGATCGGGGTGGCGATCGTGCTGCTGGCGGTGGTGCTCGACGGCCTGTCGCGGGCCTGGGCGGAGAAGAAGCGCGACTACTCCGCCGACCTGCCTCTTCACAAGCGCTTCCGGTATCCCATTCTCATGGTGGTCCTGGTATCCGCCGCCTATCTGCTGGCGCAGTACTTTCCCATTCTCCACAAGGTGCCGCGCGATCTCACCGTCACCTACGCGAAGACCTGGGACGGCCTGGTGGACTGGATCGTCCTCAACTGGTCGGAGGGCCTCGAAGCCTTTCGCCACGTCCTGATCTCGAACGTGCTGGCGCCGTTGAGGGACGCGCTGCTGTACATGCCCTACGCATCGGTGCTGCTCCTCGTCGCCGGTCTGGGGCTGATACTCGGGGGGTACTACTCCGCGCTGCTGACCCTCGCCTTTCTGGTCTTCGTCGGCCTCGCCGGATGGTGGGACCGGGCCATGATCACCGCCTACATGGTGATGTTCGCCACCTTCATCTGCATCGTGGTGGGGATCCCCATCGGCATCTGGAGCGCGCTCGACAAGAGACGGGCGAAGACGGCGTTGTTCTGGTGCGACGTCCTCCAGACCTTCCCGTCGTTCATCTACATCCTTCCCGTCATCATGCTGTTCCAGGTCAACGACCTCTCCGCCATCATGGCGGTCATCGTCTACGCCATCATCCCCGCGGTGCGCTACACGGTGGAAGGGATTCGGGCCATCGCCCCGGAGCTTGAAGAGGCGGCGACCATGGCCGGGTGCAGCACCTGGCAGCGGCTCGTGCACCTGCAGCTCCCGGTCGCCGTTCCCCACATCATGCTCGGCGTCAACCAGACCATCATGTTCGCGTTCTCGATGGTGATCATCGCGGCCTTCGTCGGCACCATCGATCTCGGCCAGCAGATCTTCAAGGCGCTTTCGGAGTCCAACATCGGCAAGGGGGTGGTGCTCGGCCTGTGCGTCTCGTTCATGGCGCTGGCCGTCGACCACCTGGTGACCCGCTGGGCCCGCGAACGCCGGCGCTTGCTCGGCCTGGACTGACCATGGCCGCTCTCGCATCCTTCGCTCCCCTGGCCGCCTTCGTCCTGGCGATCCTCTGCGTGCTCCTCGTCACCGCGCCCGACCGCCGCGCGCAGTTCGCGCGGCTTCGAGCAAGCGCGGGAAACGTCGCAAATCTGCGCCACCGTCCCGGCAAGGTGCTCGTGGGCCTGTTCACCGTCAAGCGAGTGGTCGGTGTGGTCCTCCTGCTCTGCCTCGCCACCTACATCTGGACCTATCAGTCCATCAAGCAGGAGGTCCGGACACTGTTGCAGGAGAAGGAGATCGAAGGTGTGAAGGTGGGCAGCCTGATCATGCCCTACAGCGCATTCTTCCAGTCCGAGTACACGGCGGATACCGGATTTTCGAAGTCGCGGAAGCGCACCCGCGCCGACATATCGGTGAGCGGCCGACTGTGGTCCGGCTTCGAACTGCACATCTCGGAGATCGAACTCGCCAAGGTCAACAAGATCGTCGGGAAGGCGTTCGTGTTCTCCTACCTGACCGACGTCAAGATCCTGCGGCCCGCGATCGACAAGCACATGAAGGCGATGGTGCGGAACAAACAGATCGACGAGTTCGCGATCGAGACCTTCGACAACCGGGGCCCCTACCTGCTGGTCGTGCTGAACGAGAAGAACCGCGACCGGGAGGTCACGTCCGTCGCGACGCAGATCGCCGAGAGCCTGTACACCAATCTCACCAAGACCAACGAACTGAAGGTCAACCAGGTGGTCGTCAAGGTCGTCGACCCGGAGCAGTACACCAAGAACAAGCGCGTCAAGGTGGTGGGACGCGGCACCGCGGGGCAGTACTAGCCGGAAAGACTCGCCACGGGGGGGCGAGAGGCGGCAAATCCTGGCATAGCGGCTTCAGGATCAACACGTTAGCCATGGAGCTGCAAAGCCTCGGGCCGCGAGGGCGTTGCCGACAGTCAAAAAGATCACGGGCCGAGCGGGGATTGTATCGCTCGCGCCGCTGCCCCTATAGTCGTGACCGCATCCGGTCGCGGGGATCAAGTACTGATCTCCGTGCCGTTTGCGAAAAAAACTCAATGGGAGAGAGGAGTTATGAGCAACACTGCGGATCGCATCAAGAGTCTGGTGGAGGAGAGCCTCGGCAAGGGTGAAGTGAATCTGGATGAGATTTCGTCACTGGACAAAGTAGCCTTGCTGAAGAAAGTCGAAAGCGAATTCGGCGTGTCGATCCTGGGCCGGGACGATATCAATTTCGAATCTCTGGCCGACGTCGTCAGCTTCATCGACAACTGACCCATTGGGGTACGCCAGCCCCAGGCTCACGTCCTCTGGGGCTGGCGTACGACAAGGTGTCGGGCCGCGGTCCATTCGATACCGGTTTCGAGGTCGCCCGCCACCTCAAGGGAGTTACTCCAGCGCGATGTTTTCGTCAGGCTGGCGGGCTTTCTGACCTTCGAGGCGAGCGCCGCATTACCCATCAACGTCTGACCCGGCGAGTGTTTCACGCAATGGGATGATTGAATTGGACAGGCCGGGCATCGCCACCAACGAAGGACGAAACTCCGCTTCAGGCGAGGCCGTAGCCATTGTGGGAATGGCCTGCCGCTTTCCGGGAGCGGAAGGCCTTTCCGCCTACTGGCGCCTGCTGGAGGCGGGGGAGAGCGGGATAGTCGAAGGCGTGCCCGGCTCGGGCGTGGGCCGTATCGGCGCACTCTTTCCCGTGGGCACGGGGCAGGCTCCGGCTTGCCGTTTCGGCGCCTATCTCGACGGGCTCGACCGCTTCGACGCCGCCTTCTTCCGCATCTCGCCGTTTGAAGCGCAGTATCTCGATCCGCAGCAGCGCATGATGCTGGAGACGTGCTGGCGTGCGCTCGAAGACGCGTGCCTGGACCCGGATCGGCTGCGTGGCAGTCGCACTGGCGTCTATGCGGGGATCAGCAACAACGACTATCGCGGACTGATGCCGGAGCACACGCGGACCGGCGAACCCGCCGCCAGCCTCTACTCCCTGACCGGCACCTCGTTCAATACGGCGATAGGCCGCGTCGCCTTCGCGCTCGGCCTGGAAGGGCCAGCGTTGGCGCTGGACACCGCCTGCTCGTCCTCGCTGGTCGCCATCCACCAGGGGGTGAGCGGATTGCAGCGCAGCGAGGCCGATTTGGCGCTGGCCGGCGGCGTGCACGCGATGTTCTCGGGCCGGTTGCTGGAGATACGCGCCAACGCGGGCATGCTCTCCCCGGACGGACGCTGCGCCACCTTCGATGCTGCCGCGAACGGCTACGTGCGCGGCGAAGGCTGCGGGATCGTGGTGCTCAAGCGCCTGTCCGATGCGCAACGCGATGGCGATCGCATCTGGGCGGTCATTCGCGGCACCGCGCTGAACCAGGACGGCGCCAGCCCCGGCTTGACCGTGCCGAGCGGGCCCGCACAGGAAAAGGTCATGGAGGCCGCATTGCGCCAGGCCGGTCTCAGGCCCGCCGATGTGGATTACGTCGAGGCGCACGGTACCGGCACGAAGGTCGGCGATCCGATCGAAGCGCAGGCCATCGGCACCGCATACGGCCGCGGACGCGAGTCGGACCGCCCCCTGCTGGTCGGCTCGGTCAAGACCAATATCGGCCATCTCGAGGCGGCGGCCGGGATCGCCGGGGTCATCAAGGTCGTGCTCGCCATGAAGCGGGGCGTCATCCCCCGGCACCTTCATTTCCGGAATCCGAACCCGGAGATCGATTGGGATCGGCTGCCGCTCAAGGTAACTGCGACGCCGACGGAGTGGCCGCGGGTGTCGGATGCGCCGCCGAGGGCGGGGGTCAGCAGCTTCGGTTGGTCGGGGACCAACGCCCACGTCGTCCTCGAGGGATATGGGGGCCAGCCAGACGATCTCGATGACGATCCGGCGCGCTGGAGGGTCGCTTCTCCGCGGTCCATCGCCGTTGCCCATCCGGTCTCGGTTGCGGGAGCGGCGCCGGCGCAGGAGAGGTTCGCCCCGCGGGTGACTCGGCTTCTGCCGCTCTCGGGCAGATCTGACGAAGCCCTTCGGGAGCTCGCGGGCGGATACCTCTCGTGGCTCGATGAGCGCCTCGGCGACGACGGTGAAGAAGCGCTCGCCGACCTCGCCTGGACGGCCGCCGTTGGACGCAGCCACTTCGAACGCCGGGCGGGACTGGTCTTCGACGACGCCGATTCCTTGCGGGCGGCTCTGCGGAAGCTTCGGGAAACGGACGTGATCGAGGTGCCCAGGGCCGCGAAGAAGGTCGCGTTCGCCTATACGGGACAGGCCAGCCAGTGGCCCGGCATGGGAGCGGCGCTCTACGCGAGCGAGCCCGCGGCCCGCGCGGTGCTCGACCGCTGCGACGCGGTTCTCGCGGAGGATCGGGGCGCGTCGCTGCTGGACGTGATGTTCGGCCGGCCGGAGGCCACGGGCGAGCTGGACGACCCACAGTGGAAGCAGCCCGCGATCTACGCGCTCGAGTGCGCGTTGACGGCGCTCTGGGCGAGTCTCGGCGTGCGGCCGGATGTCGTGGTCGGACACAGCCTGGGGGAAATCGCGGCGGCGCACGCCGCGGGCGTGTTCGGCCTGGAGGAGGGTCTGCGCTTCGCCGCGGCCCGGGGCGAACTGATCGGGGCGTTGCCCGGCGAAGGCGCGATGGCGGCGGTCTTCGCGCCAGCCGCGCGCGTGACGCAGGCGCTGGAAGAGCACAACGCGGCCCGCGAAGGCGTCGGCCTGTGCATCGCGGCGGACAACGGGGCGCAGCAGGTCATCAGCGGTCCGGCGATCCAGGTCGAGGCGATTCTGGAGCGTCTCGAAGCGCGGGGGGTCCGGGTCGCGCGACTGCGAAAGAGCCCGGCTTATCACAGCGAGATGATCGAGCCGGCCCTTGACGACCTGGATGACGCATTGACCGGGATCGCGTTCGCGCCGCCGTCGATCGCTTTCATCAGCAACCTCACCGGTCACGCGTTCGAGGCGGACGAAATGCCGGACGCGACCTATTGGCGTCGGCAGGCACGCGAACCCGTGGCGTTCCGCGCCTGTGTCGAGACGCTGGCGGAGCTCGGCGTCGACGCGGTCGTCGAGATCGGTCCCCACGCCGTGCTCGGGCCGATGACGACGATGGCGTGGCCGGAGGACGCAGGCGCAGGCCCGCCGGTTGTTCTCTCGAGTCTGCTGCGTCCGGCAAGGGACGAAGGGGTGCCGTCGCCGGGTGCGGGCGGCGGATTCGTGGAAGCGGTCGCCGGCGCGTATGCGGCCGGACTCCCTCTGTCCTTCCCCGGACTCTTCTCGGGCGAGGCGCGCCGGCGCATTGCGGTGCCCGTCTATCCTTTCCAGCGCGAACGCTACTGGATCGAGACATCTGCGCGGCGGCGACGGTCGGGCGCCGGCCATCCCTTCCTCGGGACGCGCCACGAATCCGCGACCGGCCAGATCGCCTTCGACACGGAGGTCTACCCGCACGATCCGGCGTGGCTCGGCGATCATCGGGTCTTCGGCCGTCTGATCGCACCCGGCGCTCTCTACGGAGCCATGGCCGCGATGGCCGGCCTTGCGGAGGGCAACGACGCGGCGGTGGTCGACGATTTCCAGATACAGAGCCCCCTGGTCTTCCCGGACGAAGACTCCGCGGACAGGCCGGCCGGTCCGGGCCGACGCTTGCAGGTGCTGCTCGACGACGCGCAAGGTGGCGCTTCGCGCCGGGTCCGTGTCCTCAGCCGAGGTGAGGGGGAGGAGGGCTGGACGCTGCACGCGGAGGGCCGCGTCTCGGCCGGTCCCGCCGCGCCCGCGCAGGCCGGCGCTGCGTTCGATCTCGAACAGCGCAAGGCCGGGCTGTCTCCGGTGGACTTTGCGGCCTGGTACCGGGCCAAGGCCGCGGTGGGGATCGAGCTCGGACCCTCCTTCCGTACCCTTGAGGGTCTCTGGGCGAGGCCCGGTGAGGCGGTCGCCCAGTTGGCGCTGCCGGCCGGACTCGAGCGCACCCCACTGGACCTGCATCCGCTGCTGCTCGACGGCTGCTTCCAGGCCATCGGCTCGGCGCGCAACCCCGGCGGCGAAGGAGAAGGCGCCACCTATGTCCCGTTCGGATGGGAGCGGCTGTGGCTGACCGGACCCATGCCGGAGCGGCTGATGTGCCATGTGCGCATGAGGGAAGGCCCTCAGGGCGCGGTGGAGGAAGCCGAGCGGAGCGAAGCGCCGGAGGTTCATACCGCGGATCTACGGCTCTACGACCCCAACGGGACGCTCGTCGGGGAACTCGCCGGCTTTAGCGTGAAACGGGCGACTCGGGCGGCGCTGCTCTCGGCCGTGGAAGGTATCGAAGACCTTCTCCACGAGGTCGTCTGGCAGGACCGTGCACTGGTGCCGGTAAACACGCCCGCCGACTTCCTGACCAGCCCCGCGGAGATTTCCGCCCGCACGAGCCCTTTCCCGCAGTATCTGGCGAAGGTCGGCATCGACGCGGACGACCGGGCGGCGCTGCTGGCCGATCTCGAGCGACTGTCGGAAGCCTACATCCTGGTAGCCCTGGACAAGCTTGGCTGGAAGCGAAGGTTCGGCGCGACCGTGGATTCCAACGCGCTGCGGGAGAATCTGGGCGTCGGGGCGCAACACGAGCGGCTGTTCCGCCGGATGCTGAGGATGCTGGCCCGCGCCGGAGTGCTGGAGGAGGCGGGCGATGGGTTCGCGGTTGCCGTCGCGTCCACAGAGCCATTGCCGCAGGGGCTGACCGACGACCCCGAAAGGGTGGCGGACGAGATGGCGGCGCGATACGCGCACGGAACGACCGAGATCGGTCTGTTCCGGCGCAGTGCCGGCGCGCTCGCCGATGTCCTGCAAGGCCGCGTGGATCCGCTGACGCTGCTTTTCAGCAGCGGCGAGCCGACGGCAGCCGATCTCTATCAGAAGGCCCCGGCGGCCCGCGCCGCGAACCGGCTGCTGGCGGACGCGACGACGGCGCTGCTGCGGTCCATGCCCGAAGGGCGGAGGCTGCGCGTGCTCGAGGTGGGCGCCGGCACCGGCTCGGCGACCGCCGCGATACTTCCGGAGCTGCCGGAGGGCCGGTACGACTACACCTATACGGATATCTCCGCCGGTTTCTTCGCGGAGGCGGAGTCGCGCTTCGGCGGCGTCGGGGCGTCGATCGACTACCGGGTGCTCGATATCGAGAAAGACCCGGCGGAGCAGGGTTTCGACCGCCACGGCTACGATCTGGTGGTCGCTTCCAACGTGCTGCACGCCACTCGCCGTCTGGACGAGACGTTGGCGCACTGCCTCGAACTCCTCGCCCCGTCGGGCCAGTTGGTGGCGCTCGAGAACCTGCGCGGCCAGGGCTGGATCGACCTGACCTTCGGCCAGCTCGACGGCTGGTGGCGCTTCGCCGACGTCTACCGCCCACACCACGCGCTCGCCGCTCCCGCGGTGTGGCGCCGGGCGCTGATGGACGCCGGATTCGAGGAGATCGCGATCCTCGGCTTCGACGAGTCCGATCCGAACGCGAGGCCGGACCGGGGGGTGATCCTGGGGCGGGGACCGGCGCAAGTGCAGGACGCCCCGGGCATGTGGGTGCTGGTTGCCGACCGCGGCGATGTGGCGACCGAGCTCTGCGCAGAACTCGCGGCGCACAACCAGAGCGTCGTCCTTGCCCGTGCGAACACGGATCCCGACGGGTCTCGGGATACGGGGGGCGCCGTCGTCGTCGAGGCGTTCGTGGAGGCACAACGGCGAGAGTCCTGGAAGTCCCTTCTCGACGACCTGCCCGCGGACCCCCCGCTGGTCGGGGTCGTCCACCTCGCTGGTCTGGACGGTCACGGCGCGCGGGCGACCACGCGGGAGATGGCCGAGGACGTGCGACATGCCGCGGCGAGCGCGCTGGCCCTGACCCAGGCGCTGGTCGACAGCGATCTGACCCTTTCGAAAGGACTCTGGTTCCTGACCCGGGGCGCGCAGGTGCTGGAGCGCGAGTGGGGCGGACAACTGGCGGGCGCAACCCTCTGGGGATTCGGCAAGGTGGCGGCAGCGGAAGCGCCCCAACTGCGGCCGAGGATGCTGGATCTCGATCCCGGCGATCCGCAGCTTCCGCCCGACCTGGTGGACGAGTTTCTCTACCCCGATCCCGAGACCCATGTCGCCCTTCGTTTCAGCCGTCGACAGAGTGCGCGGCTGATCCGCTCCGCGGCGGTCACGGACCGGCTGAGCTTGCCGGAGGAGCCCGGTTGGGCACTGGAGCCCGATCCCGGCGGCTCTCTCGACGCGATCGGCGTGACCTCGATGCCGAAGCGCCGGTTGGGACCGCGCGAGGTGCGCGTTGCGCTCGAGGCTTTCAGCCTCGGTTTCCGAGACGTGCTGGTCGCCATCGGGGTCGTCGAAGGCTTCATGGGCTGGGATTTCTGCGGCCGGATACTCGAAGTCGGCGAGGGGGTCACCCGGTTCGTCGCGGGAGACCGTGTCGTCGGAGTGGTATTCGGCGATTACCGTTTCGGTTCCGAGGCAGTGACCCTGGAAGACCTGATCGTGCCCGCGCCGCCGGGCTGCTCGGTCACCGAAGTCGCGACGATTCCGCTGGCATTCGTATCGGCGGCGCTGTCGTTCGAGCTCTCGGGGCTTGCCGCGGGCGACCGGGTGCTGATCCACGCTGGCGCAGGCGGAGTCGGACTCGCCGCGATCCAGATGGCCCAGGGCGCCGGCGCGGAGGTCTTCGCCACGGCAAGCGCGCGCAAGCGCGATTATCTCCGCTCTCTCGGCGTGAGCCACGTGTTCGACAGCCGCACGACGGCTTTCGGCCGGGAGATCCTCGAAGCCACCGACGGTGCGGGCGTCGACATGGTGCTGAACAGCCTGACCGGCGAGGGCTTCATCGAGACAAGCCTCTCCTGCCTCGCCCCGGGCGGCCGCTTCGTGGAAATGGGCAAGATGGACATCCTGAGCGAAGACGAGATGGCGGTGGCGCGGCCGGACGTCTCCTACTCCATCCTGAAGATCGACGGGCTCAACGCGGAAGATCCGGCGCGGGTGGGGGAGGTACTGGGACGGCTTGTGAATCGCTTCCAGGCGGGCGAACTGACGCCGCTTGCCCACACCAGATGGCCGGTGGCCGAAGCCGGGGCCGCGATGAAGTGCATGCAGAATGCCCGCCAGATCGGCAAGATCGTCTTTACCAACTCGCCGCTCGCCCGGGGCTCTCTGCGCGACGACCGCACCTACCTGGTGACCGGCGGGCTCGGTGGCATCGGCTGCGCGGTGGCCGGCTGGCTCGCCGAGCGCGGCGCCGGCGCCATCGTGCTCAACGGCCGGCGGCCTCCGGATCCCGAGATCGAAGACCAGATCGAGACGCTGCGCCAAGGCGGAGCCGACATCCGGGTAGAACTCGCCGACGTATCGGATGTGCCCGCGGTGGATGCCATGCTGGCGCGCGTCGATGCGGATCTGCCACCGCTTGGCGGCGTCATCCACAGCGTGGGCGTATTGTCCGATGCCGCGATCGGCAACCAGCGCTGGGAAGACTTCGAAACGGTGCTGTGGCCCAAGGTCCTGGGCGCCTGGCACCTGCACCGGGCGACCGTCGACCGCGATCTGGACATGTTCGTCCTGCTGTCCAGCGTCGCCGGCGTGCTCGGCAATCCGGGACAGGCCAACCATGCGGCGGCCAACGCCTTCCTCGATCAGCTCGCCGGGCATCGCCGCGCCCTCGGGCTCGCCGGCCAGGCCATCGCCTGGGGCGCGTGGTCGGAGATCGGCGAAGCCGAGGAGCAGCGCGAACGCATGACCTGGCGCTACGCATCGGGCGGGCTCGCGTGGATCACCCCGCAACAGGGCATCCGGGCTCTCGATCGGCTGGTGAGGGAGGATGCCACGACCGCCGTGGTCCTGGCGTGCGACTGGGCCGCCTTCGGCGAAAACCTCGATTCCCGTCCGCGCTTGCTGGAGCATCTGCTGACCGAGCGCACCGACGACGGCGTCGACGAGACATCGGAAGAGGATGTTCTTTCCCGGCTGCGCCAGGCGCCCTCGGCAATGCGCGAAGACCTGCTTGCTTCGTTCCTGCAAGAAGAGGTCAAGGCGATCCTGAGGCTGCCTGCGGCCCCCGCGCCCACCGTTGGGTTCTTCGACCTTGGCGTGGACTCTCTGATGGCGGTGGAGCTGCGCAACCGGCTGAACCGCGCTTTCGCGGGCACTTACACCGCTTCGAGCACCGTGGTGTTCGACTATCCCGACATCGCCACCCTTTCCGCGCATCTCGCACAGGAACTGGCCGGTGTCATCGGTGAAGAGAGGCCCTCCACGCAGCCGGAGCCGACGCCCGTTGCGCTTTCGCAACTCGACGACGAGGGCCTGGCCGACGGCATCGCCATCGTGGGCATGGCATGCCGCTTCCCGGGTTCGCCCGACCTGCAGGCCTTCTGGCGACATCTCGAATCAGGGTTGGGCCCGGCGACCGACGAGCGCCGCGAAAGCGGGCCGTGGAGCGATTTCTCAGACCGTCTCCCGGCGCAATACGCTCCCTACGCGAAAGCCGCGTTCGTCGACGGGATCGATCGATTCGATGCGGAGTTTTTCGGAATCTCGCCGGTCGGAGCGCAGCTGATGGATCCGCAGCAGCGGATGTTGCTGGAGACCGCGTGGCAGGCACTGGAGGACGCGGGCATCGACCCGGACCGGCTCAAGGGAAGCAGCACCGGCGTCTATGCCGGCGTCGAGTCCAGCGAATACCGCCACCTGATGAAGTCGGCCGACCACGGCATCGGCTATCTGAGCACCGCCGCGAGCATGGCGGTCGGGCGCCTCTCATTCCAGTTCGGCCTCGCGGGACCCGCGATGCCGGTGGAGTTGCAATGCGCCTCGTCGCTGGTCGCCGTGCATCAGGCGGCGACCGATCTGCGCCTGGGCGCGGTCGACCTGGCCCTGGTCGGCGGCGCGAGCGCCGTGCTCTCCGCTCCGGTGACTCGGGAGATGGCGGACCTGGGACTTCTCTCGCGCGAGGGGGTGTGCAGGGCCTTCGATGCCGATGCCGACGGGTTCGTGCGGGGCGAAGGTTGCGGGTTGGTGGTGCTCAAACGGGTGACCGACGCCGAAGCCGATGGCGACCGCATATGGGCGGTGATCCGCGGGTCCGCGGTGAACCACAATGGCGCGACCGCCGGCGTGACCGTCCCGAACGGTCCGGCCCAGGAGCGGGTGATCGAGCAGGCGCTGTCGCATTCCGGTTTCGCGCCCTGCGAGGTGGACTACCTGGAGGCCCATGGCTCGGGATCGGCGCTAGGCGATCCCATCGAAGTGCGGGCCGCCGCCGCGGTCTACGGCAGGGACCGGGCCGAAGATCGCCCGCTGTTGATCGGCTCGGTGAAGACCAACATCGGGCATCTCGACTCGGCGTCGGGAGTCGCCAGTCTGATCAAGACGGTACTTGCGATGAGCCGTGGCACGATCCCTCGGCACCTCCACTTCCGGACCCCGAGCCCGCACATTGAGTGGGATCGGCTGCCGGTGCGGGTGACGGATGAGGCGACCGACTGGCCGAGTGTGCCGAATCGGCCACCGAGGGCGGGCGTCAGCGCGTTCGGGATCTCGGGCGTCAACGCCCATGTCGTGCTGGAGGGATACGGCGCCGCTGACGGGGTCGGCGCCAACGGCGCCGGCGCGCGTTCCCCCGTGGGATCCGCTCGACCCGTCACGGTATCCCTGCCGGAGGCGGTCGTTGAGCCTGCGCAAGATGAAGACGCGCCCACCGTACGCGAAACGCGCCTCCTGCCATTCTCGGGCAAGTCGCAGGACGCGCGGAGGGCGCTGGCGGGCAGGTATCTGTCATGGCTGGACGAGCACGTGGGTGAGGCTTCGTGCGACCGTGCCGCGTCCGATCCGCTGCTCTCCGACATGGCCTTCACGGCCGGCGTGGGACGGAGCCATCTCGAGTGCCGCGCGGGCGTGGTGTTCCACGATGTCGCTTCGCTCCGGGCGCGCCTGACGACGTTCGCAGCGGCCGACGCCCTCCCGGAACCGGCGGCGGCGAGAGTCGCTTTCGCCTATCCGGACGATATCGGCGCTACGGCGGGCACGATCGAGGCGCTTTATCGGAGCGAGCCGGCGATACGGGCGGTGCTGGACCGCTGCGAGGGCGCGATGCGCCGGGAACGGGCCGAATCGCTGCTCGACGCAATGTTCGACCGGACTGCTTCGACGCGGACCCTTGACGATTCGGCATTGTCAAGAACGGCGAACTACGCGCTTGGATGCGCGCTCACCGCACTCTGGTCAAGCGTCGGCATCCGACCGAACGCGGTCTTCGGGAACGGCACGGGCGCGATTGCGGCGGCGTGGACGGCCGGCGCCTTCGCGCTGGAAGACGGATTGCGGCTGGCGGCGGCGCCCGATGAACCGGAAGCCATGCTGCAAGGAGTTGCCATCGCATCGCCCGCGATTGCTCTCGTGAGCGGCGCTACGGGTCGGCGGCTGGAGCCGGGGGAAGCGCCCGGCCCGGCGTACTGGCGTCAACAGGCGCGGACAAGCGCTTCGGTGGCGCGTTGCGCGGACACCCTGGCGAAGCTTCGGGTCGACGCGGTCGTCGAGATTGGCCCGGAGTCCGCGCTCGGTGCGACGCTGGTGAGCGCGTGGACGACGAACGGCGCGGTCGCGCCGACGGTGATCGGCAGCTTGAAGCGGTGGTCGCAAAACGGGGGAGGCGGCCGGATGACGCGTGCCGACGGCGGCTTCGTGGCCGCCGTCGCCGAGGCCTACGAGGCGGGTCTGCCGGTTTCCTTCGCGGGACTCTTCGCGGGCGAGACCAGACGTCGGATCGCGCTTCCCGGCTACCCGTTCCAGCGCCAAAGCCACTGGCTCAAGGAAACCGACGCGTAGATCGGAAGACGTCCGCGGGTTGGCCCGCAAGCTTCACCGATTTCTCAACTGGCGCATGCCTGTACGCTTCCGGTGGCGGGCTGTCTACGTCGTACCGCTTCGGCGTGGTGTCGGGTACGCCTTGCGCGTCTTTCGGTCCGTGCGCCTCGCTATCTCGGCATCTTGGCGCCCGAAGCGGCCGGAAGTCGATGAAACTTGCGGATCAGAGAATTCCCTGACCGGCCAGGTATTCCCTGACCATCGCGGAACAAAGGTCCGGCTGCTCCAACTGAAGGAAGTGCGACGCCTCGGGTACGAAGTCGTAGTCGACGGCCGTCGCGTGACTCAGATCGAAGGTCGGCAGATACGTGTAAGGCAGCGTAGGATCGGCGCCGATGACCTTCGTCGGACAGGTCAGCATCGTCAGATCCAGCATCGGCGAGAAGCTCCTCACGTATTCCGCGATCTGGGCTTCGTAGTCGCGCGGACAGCGCAGCTCGTAAGCCTCCCCGTCGGCGGTCTTGCGCAGGGTAGATCTCGCCATGAGTTCGCGCACGCCTGGCACGACGCGTTCGAATCCGGGAGCGAAGGCCAGGAGCTGGATAAACTGCTGCACGGACTCGAAACGCTCGGTCCGGCGCCGAGTCAGCGCGGCTCTGCGTTCCGCCGCGGCGATGAATTCCTGTTCGCTGGCCGCGGGTTTGCACAGCGGCGGATCGAACAGCACCAGGGCCGAATAGAGATCGTTGAAGGACAGCAGCGTCACCAGTGCCGACAGGGAATGAAACACGCCGACGGTGGGTTTTTCGCCGTACTCGCCGACGACGGCGTCGAGGATGAGGTCATGGTCGGAAATCAATGTCGGAATGTTGTGATCCCGCTGAACACCGACCCTGTTCCATCCGTGATTGCGCAGATCGTACACCAGCAGGTCGAAATCGTCGGCGAGCAGCGACCAGAACGGATAGTAGAGATCGGCTGCGAGACCGTTGCCGTGACTCAGTACCAGTCGGGCGCCGCATGGGTTGCCGTGTCGGCGCACCGTGGTCACGGTGTGTTCGTCAAGCGCGACGTCGCAAGTGGCAAGTGGCTCGGGTATTGCCCACGTTGTGACTTCCGTCATGGCGAGCGTCCGGCTTCGCTTCCATGCGGTGCTTTGGAGCAGTGGCATGACCCGGCCGCGATAGTCGCCCGCATCAAGGCTGCCATGCCGACCACCCGCGCGTTCGGAGGCAGGCGGCGGGCGCCCCGGCTCAGGGCCGGGTCAACAGGCGCATCAGACTCGAGGTGTCCCAGCGGGACCCGCCCGATGCCTGCACCTCGGCATAAAACTGATCGACCAGCGCCGCGACCGGCAGGCGGGCGCCGACCCGCCGTGCTTCCGCCATGCAGATCGCGAGGTCCTTTCGCATCCACTCCACTGCGAATCCGAACTCGAATTCGTCATCGAGCATCGTTGCCCCGCGGTTTTCCATCTGCCAGGACTGGGCAGCCCCCTTGGAGATGACATCCACCACCTGCTTGCCGTCGAGACCGACCCGCTGCGCGAAGCTCAGACCTTCGGCCAGCGCCTGCACCAGTCCGGCGATGCAGATCTGATTGACCATCTTGGTGAGCTGGCCTGCGCCCGCCGGCCCCATGAGGGTCACCGCTCGCGCGTAGGCGTCGATAGCGTCCTTCACCCGGTCGAAGTCGCTCGCCTCTCCGCCCACCATGACCGTCAGCACTCCGTTGACGGCGCCCGCCTCTCCGCCGGATACCGGCGCATCGAGAAAGTGAATGCCCCGCTCACGTGCGACGGCATCCAGTTCGCGCGCGAGTTCGGCGGACGCGGTGGTGTGATCGACGAACACCGCGTCGTCTCGCATGCCGTGAAAGGCTCCCTCGTCTCCGGTGCAGATGGCGCGCACGTCGTCGTCATTGCCGACGCAGGCGAACACCACCTCCGCCTTCGCGGCGGCGCCCGCCGGGGTATCCGCCACTCGCCCCGGGAACTCGTCAAGCCAGCGCTCTGCCTTTTCGCGAGTACGGTTGTACACCGTCACCCGATGCCCTGCCGACGCCAGATGGCCAGCCATGTGGTAGCCCATGACACCCAGTCCGATGTAAGCGACATCAAGAGACGTGGAATTCGAGCTCATATCGCGCACTCCTGCTCCGCCCGGCCCGCAACCGGACTTGTTCTCGACTCTGCCTCCGCCGCATGGCGCGATGTGCCGACGCACCCCCGCGCGGGGTCGCGACCAGGTCAGGGCGGGACGGGCGGCGATGGTACTCCAATCCCGCGCGGAGCACCGCTGACCGCAATACCCCACCTGGCCTCATCGCGAGAACGCCGGGATGCGGAGCCTTGCCCGGGCCGGAAAGCAACGCCCAAGGACTGCGAAGCAAAGCAGGTAACCGACACGAAGCCGCTGCGGCGCGATGGAGTACGGCCTGGTAGCGCGAGCATACTGGCGTCCGCCAGTTCTGAAGTTGGTGAGAAATCCGGGCTGATGCCGCGGGGCGCGAAGCGCCCGATCCCCTCCCGGGAGTGCGCGCGACTCACCACACGAGATCGTCGGGAATCGAGTGAGAGGGATCTTCGACATCGTCCCCGCCCCCTTCCGCCTCGATGCGATGCACGTAAGCGTCGGGAAGTCGTGACGCGGTCTCCTCGGCCACCGCCCGAGGCAAGAGCAGGGACTCACCGCGCAGGACCACGATCAGGATCTCGCCCGCGAGCAGGGCCTGTCGCTGCTCATCGGTGACGAGTATCCGCTTGATCCGGCGTCCCCGCGTGAAGTGGAAGGGCCGCGTCGCCCCGGCGTGGTCGAGGCGGCTCTTGCGCGCCTCTTCAAGCAGTGCCCGCTCCCTGCGCTCGCGAAGCGCCTGGGCCTGCCGGGCGCCGTTCAACCAGGGATCGCGCGCGATTGCCTGACTGCGGGCCCGCGCCGCTTGTGACTGCGCGGCGGAGAGGGAGGTGGATGCCTCTACGTGCGCCGAGGCTTCGTGTCGGGGCGGCGTCGGGCCGCGGTTGCGGCTTCCCTCGGTCGTCCGGGACCGGCGGCGCTTGCGACGTTCGCGTCGCTTCTCCTCGGGAACGGCCAGACCCGCTCCTCGCAGCGCATCCTGAAGCGAATTCGCCACTGACGCCTCACGGTGGGAGTCCCGGGCGAGATTCTATGCTGCCGGCGGGGGCCCGGTTCAAGACCAGTGGCGCTCTACACTGACCGGGCGCGAGCCCCCGCCGGCCAGGAAAGGGCCGGCCGGGCGGGACCACTGGGGAAGAATCGCCGACCAGCGTGAAACGGCACCGGGTTCGAGACTGCGTGGTGCTGATACCATCCTGCCGGTGATCCGATTCGCGTCGCTCTCCAAGCGTTGAAGCATCTGCTCATCGTCTATCACTCGCAGTCCGGGAACACTCGCACGATGGCCGATGCGGTGTACCGCGGGGCGCGCTCGCCCGACATCGAAGGGGTACAGACCCGCATGTTGAGCGCGGCGGAGGCGGGCCCCCGCGACCTGCTGTGGGCTGATGCGCTTCTGCTGGGAACGCCCGAGAACTTCGGCTACATGTCGGGCGCGATGAAGGACTTCCTCGATCGCACCTTCTACCCCTGCCAGGGGAAGGTGGAGAGTCTCCCCTACGCGGTGTTCATATGCGCCGGCAACGACGGGAGCGGCGCGCTCTCCTCCCTGCGCCGCATCGCACGCGGCTACCCCTTGCGCGAGGTGCAGGAGGCGATCGTCCGAAAGGGGGTGCCGGACGAGGCGGCGCTCGCCCGCTGCGAGGAGCTGGGCGCCGCGCTCGCGGCCGGACTCGAGCTGGGTGTCTACTGACCCGGAGATCTCACCGATTTCGCAACTCGCGGACGTAAAAAACGGACCGACATGGACAGTATCGAACGCCGGTCGGGATATGGGACGGCGTTGCCCGGGTACGCCCGCGCTTCCCGACCCGACGAACGCCCCGGCCCCCGCCGATATCCGCGTGCCCCTGGCTCTCGTGAAATGGTGGGAACACGACGGCCGGCGCGTACGCGGCGCGCTTGCCCGGCGATTTTCGTGACATATTGCCCTTCGCGGACTCCTCCCGTGGTGGGACTTGACGCATGATCCAGACAATCCGATGTCTTGCGGCCGAACTCGGTGCGCTTCGCCTGCTGCTTGGCGCTCTCGTGCTGCTGGTAAGCGCCGCCGCCCCGTTCAGCGACGGTCCGGTCGTCTACTCGGGATGGCGTCTCGCGACCACGATGATCGCGCCGGCACTGTTCGTGATGCTCGCTTTCCTGCTGCCCCTCGACATGATCATGAGCGCGGTGTTCATGTCCGGAGGAAATCCGGTGCGGCGCGCTCGTTTCCGGCGCATCATCGCGGTCGAACTCGTGCTCCTCGTGGCCATGACGGCCGCCTGGCTGCCCTTCGTGCTGAGGCTGCTCGATCCGCCCTCGATCTGAGCCGCACCGCGCTTTGGCGTCCGCGAGTCGAGAAATCAGTGAAACTTGCGGGTTAAAATCTCCGTTTCGCGGCGCGCATCCACCGGCCGGCCACAGCCCCCCACGGATACCCTCATGATCGACGACATACCCGGACTTCGCCGAATCCTCGGCGAGTATCGGACGGTGGCCATGGTGGGCCTGTCGGCAAACTGGTACCGGCCGAGCTTCTTCGCGGCCAAGTACCTCAAGGAGCACGGATTCAGGGTGATACCGGTCACCCCCCGCTACGACGAGATCCTGGGCGAGAAGTGCTACCCCTCGCTCGGCGAGATCCCGGATCCCGTCGATGTGGTCGACTGCTTCCGCCGCGCGGAGGAAATCCCCGCCATCGCCGAAGAAGCGATCGCGATCGGAGCGAAGGTGCTGTGGTTGCAGCTCGGCATCCGCAACGCGCAAGCCGTGACGCGCGCCGAGGCGGCCGGCCTCGAAGTGGTCCAGGACCGTTGCATGAAGATCGAACACGCGCGCCTCTTCGGCGGACTCAACTTCGTCGGAGTCGACACCAAGGTGATCTCGGCCAAGCGTCCCAAGACGCTTGCCACCTGAGCGCGAAACGTGGCGGACAGAGTTTTCGGAGCGGAGACCCTCTGCCTGCACGCCGGGCAGCTTCCGGATCCGGCCACCGGGTCGCGGGCGGTGCCCCTGTACCAGACCACGTCGTACGTGTTCGACAGCGCCGACCACGCGGCGAGCCTGTTCAACCTTCAGACCTTCGGAAACATCTACACGCGCCTGATGAACCCGACCACCGCGGTGTTCGAGGAACGCGTGGCCGCACTGGAGGGCGGACGGGCGGCGGTCGCCACCGCATCGGGCATGGCGGCGGAGATGAGCGCCTTTCTGACGCTGCTCGAGGCGGGAGACCATATCGTGTCCGCGAACGCCCTCTATGGCGGCACCCATACCCAGCTCGCGGTGAACTTCGCCAAGCTCGGCATCGAGACCACCTTCGTCGATCCCGATGACCCGGCCGCCTTTGCCGCCGCGATCACCGATCGCACCAAAGTCCTGTACGCGGAGACCATCGGCAATCCCGGCATGAACATCCTCGACATCGGGGCGGTGGCCGATGTGGCGCATGCGGCGGGGTTGCCCCTGATGATCGACAACACCTTTCCGACTCCCTACCTGTGCCGCCCCTTCGATCACGGCGCGGACCTCGTGGTGCACTCCGCCACCAAATACATCGGCGGCCACGGCACCTCCATCGGCGGAGTGATCGTCGAGTCGGGTCGCTTCCCCTGGGACAACGGCAAGTTCCCCACCATGACCGAGCCCTCGCCCGGATACCACGGAGTCCGCTTCTACGAAACCTTCGGCGACTTCGGCTTCACCATGAAGGCACGCTGCGAGCTCCTGCGCACCTTCGGGGCGGCGCTCAGTCCCTTCAACGCCTTCCTCTTCATTCAGGGGCTCGAAACCCTTCCGGTGCGGATGGACCGCCACTGCGCGAACGCGCTCGCGGTGGCGCGATTCCTCGAAGAACACGAACTGGTGTCCTGGGTGAACTACCCCGGCCTGCCCGGCAACCCCTATCACGATCTGGCGCGGCGCTACATGCCGCGGGGTCCGAGCGCGGTCCTCACCTTCGGCATCGCGGGCGGACCAGCCGCCGGCGCCGCGTTCATCGAAGCGGCCCATTTCATGAGCCACCTGGCCAACATCGGCGACGCGAAGACGCTCATCATTCATCCCGCCTCGACCACCCATCGCCAGCTCGGGGAAGACGAGCAGATCGCAGCCGGCGTAACTCCGGATCTGATCCGCATCTCGGTGGGACTGGAGACCCTGGACGACATCCTCTGGGACATCGATCAAGCGCTCCATGCATCGCGCAAGGCGCTCTGAGCCGGCGGCGCATCCCGGAATCCGAAAAAGTGGGGCATCGGGCGTGAGCGGCGAAGGGTCTGCGAACATCTACGAGCAGCACCTCGACAAGGTCGCCGCCAACTACCACGTACTCACCCCGATCTCGTTTCTCGAGCGATCCGCCTCGGTGTACCCGGACAAGACCGCCGTCATTCACGGGACGCGGCGCTACACCTACGCGGAAATGCTCACTCGCTGCCGCGCGCTCGCCGGCGCGCTCGCCGCGCGCGGCGTCGGGGTGGGAGACACGGTGTCGATCATGGCCACCAACGGGCCCGAGATGCTCGAGGCGCACTACGGGGTGCCGATGTGCGGTGCGGTATTGAACGCGCTCAACTACCGCCTGGACGCCGAGACCATCCGCTTCATCCTCGGCCACGCCGAGACCAGGGTGTTCATCACAGACCGGGAGTTCTCGGCCGTGGTGGGCGCCGCGCTCGAGGGCCTGGACGACCCCCCGCTGGTGGTCGACATCGACGATCCGCTCGGGGAAGGCGGCGAGCTCCTGGGGGAGTGCGACTACGAGACCTTCCTCGCGGAAGGCGGGGGCGCCGAGGCCCCGGCCCATCCCGCCGATGAATGGCAGGCGATCAGCCTCTGCTACACCTCGGGCACCACCGGAAACCCCAAGGGCGTGGTGGCCCACCACCGCGGCGCCTACCTCAATGCGCTCGGCCAGGTCCTCGCCTTCGGCATCGCCGCCGACACCACCTACCTGTGGACCCTGCCGATGTTCCACTGTAACGGGTGGACTTTCACCTGGGCGGTCACCGCGGTCGGCGGCACCCACGTATGCCTGCGCAAGGTCGACCCCGCGCTCGTCTTTCCCATGATCGAAGAGCACCGGGTCACGCACCTGTGCGGCGCTCCCGTGGTGCTCAACATGCTCATTCACGCGCCGCCGGAAGTGAGGCGCACCTTCGAGCGCCGAATCGAGATCGCGACGGGAGGGGCCGCCCCCCCGAGCGCGGTCATCTCCGCGATGGAGGAGATGGGATTCCGCGTGCTGCACCTCTACGGGCTCACCGAGACCTACGGACCGGCCACCCTGTGCGCGTGGCAGAGCGAATGGGACGCGCTCGACCAAGCGGGCCAGGCGGCGATGATGGCCCGCCAGGGGGTGCACTATCACACGACCCAGGGACTCATGGTGGCGGACCCGCAGAGCATGGAGGCGGTGCCGAGCGACGGGCGGACCATGGGCGAAGTGATGCTGCGCGGCAACACGGTGATGAAGGGCTACCTCAAGAACCCCGCCGCGACCGAAGAGGCGTTCCGGGGCGGCTGGTACCACACGGGCGACCTCGCGGTGCGCCATCCCGACGGCTACGTCGAAGTGAAGGATCGCTCCAAGGACATCATCATCAGCGGAGGCGAGAACGTGTCCAGCCTGGAGGTCGAGGAGGCGCTCTACAAGCATCCCGAGGTGATGGAGGCGGCGGTGGTGGCGCGCCCCGACCCGCACTGGGGCGAGACGGTGTGCGCATTCGTCACCCTCAGGCCGGGAGCGGCCGCCACCGACGCGCAGGCGATCGTCGACTGGTGCCGGGGGCAGGTCGCCCGTTACAAGGTGCCGAGGACGGTGGTGTTCGGGCCGCTGCCGAAGACCTCCACCGGCAAGGTGCAGAAGTTCGCGTTGCGGCAACGGGCGAAGGCGCTCTAGCCCGCCACTTCGTGTTTCCTGCCATGCAGCTCAATCCCCTTCGCTTGCCTTGCCGCTCTCCGCTTGCTCTTCCCGACATGCATGGAAATGCCGGCCCTGGCGAACCCCGATCTCATCCCAGCGCGGGAGGCCCGCTTGCGGCTGGTGCACGGAGAGATCCGGACCGAGAGCCTTTCGCAGGCAGAGATACGCGGCGTTTTCGGCATTCCACAAGTGTCCGCTCGCCTGAAGTCGAGTTTGCTTGGTCTTTCTGGCTTTGCACGGCCCCCGCCTTTCGAATGATTCGACCTCGGTCCGCCGGGTCGCTAACCAACAGGAGAATGCATCATGGCGCAATGCCCGGTCTGTGAGGGTGAGGTGGAACTCGCCGACGACACCGTGGCAGGTGAATTGATCGAATGCCCGGACTGCGGTAGCGAGCTCGAGGTGCTCGAAGTCAATCCACCCCGTCTCGCCGAGGCCCCCGAGGTGGAGGAGGACTGGGGCGAGTGAGGGTTGGATTCCTCCACTCGCTGATCCGGCCGGAAGAGAAGCTTCTCATCAGGGAGCTCGAGCGCCGGGCCGGCGTCGAGATCGCCTTCATCGACGATCGCAAGCTCATATTCGATCTGCGGGAGAAACCGGAGATCGATGTCGTGCTGGAGCGCTGCATCAACCACTCCCGCGCCATGCACGCGCTGCGCCTCTTCGAAGGCGTCGGCGTCCCGTGCGTCAACCGCTACGAGGTGGCGCGACGCTGCGGAGACAAGATCCTCACCGCGGCGGCGCTTCAGGAACACGGCGTTGCCCAACCGCCGCTGCGCGTGGCGTTCACCGAGGAATCGGCGCTCTGCGCGATCGAGGAGCTGGGATATCCGGTGGTGCTCAAGCCGGCAGTCGGCTCGTGGGGCCGCTTGCTCTCCAAGGTGAACGATCGCGAGGCGGCGGAGACCATCCTGGAGCACAAGTCCATCCTCGGCTCCTATCACCACTCGATATTCTTTATCCAGAAGTATGTCGAGAAGCAGGGGCGGGACATCCGCAGCTTCGTGGTCGGCGACGAGTGCATCGCCGCGATCTACCGCAACTCGCAACACTGGATCACGAACACCGCCCGCGGCGCCAAGGCGAGCGGCTGTCCGGTCACCGCGGAGCTCGCCGAGGTTTCGCTCCACGCCGCCCACGCCGTCGGCGGCGGGATCCTCGCCATCGACCTGTTCGAGACCGAGCGAGGTCTCCTCGTCAACGAGATCAACTACACGATGGAGTTCAGGAACAGCATCGAGACCACCGGCGTCGACATCCCCGCCCGCATGGTCGACCACCTGCTCGCGGGGGCGCGATGATCGCCGCGTCCATCGTCGGCGCCTCCGGGTACTCGGGCGGTGAACTGCTGAGGCTCCTGGTGCGCCATCCCCACTTCGAAGTCGCCCAGGCGACCTCCGAACGGCACGCGGGACGCTACGTACACGGCGTGCATCCCAACCTGCGAGGCGCCACCCGGCTCAAGTTCTCCGCCCTCTCCGAGCTCGGCGACTGCGACGTGCTCTTCCTGTGCCTGCCGCACGGACAGGCAGCGGAACGTATCGACGAGTTCCGCCATCTCGCTCCCCGGATCGTCGATCTGAGCGCCGACTTCCGGCTGCGCGCCGCCGCCGACTATGACACCTGGTACGGGCGCACTCACCCGTGCCCCGAGCTCCTGCCGGAGTTCGTGTACGGGATTCCCGAGCTTCACCGCAAGCGCCTGCGAGACGCGCGCATGGTCGCCTGCGCGGGCTGCAATGCGACGGCATCCATCCTTGCCCTCGCCCCGCTGTGCGCGCGCGGCGGCGTTACCTCCACCGTCATCGAGGTGAAGGCGGGATCGAGCGAGGGCGGCGCGACCGGCAGCCCTGCCAGCCATCACCCCGAGCGAAGCGGCGCCGTGCGTTCCTACCGGCCCACCGGTCACCGCCACGTCGCCGAGATGCGCCAGGAGCTGCCGGAAACGCGGATCCACTTCTCCGCCACTTCGATCGAGATGGTGCGCGGCATCCTCGCCACCTGTCACGTGTTCATGGAGGATGCCCCGGACGAGAAAGCGCTGTGGCGGATCTACCGGGAGGCCTACCGCGACGAGCCCTTCGTGCGCATCGTCAAGGAACGCAGCGGCATCCACCGCTACCCGGAACCCAAGCTCCTCTCCGGAACCAACTACTGCGACATCGGATTCGAGCGGGACCCGCACTCGGATCGCGTCGTGGTGCTCGCCGCCATCGACAACCTCATGAAAGGCGCGGCCGGCCAGGCCTTGCAGGTCTGCAACCTCATGCACGGGCTGCCCGAAACCCAGGGCCTCGACTTCATCGGCCTGCACCCGATCTGAGCGCCATGACTTTCCGATTCACGAAGCGAGGGCGCACCGATGCCGGCGGAGGCAAGAGGGTGCGCGAGCCGAGACGTACAGGGGGAGCTCGGCACTGCGCCGAGTGCTCCGACTCGCTTTCGTCCCCGCCCGTGCCTTCACCCGCGCGTCCGCGGCCCTGAATCGGGCAACCGGGAGCGAGAACTCGCGGTGTGCCGGCTGCTCTGCGTGCGCTCGGGCTCTGCGTTCTCGTTACCGGACCACCTCGAGGCGCTCGCCCGCATCGCGCGCGACAGCAAGGAGTACCAGGGTCACGGGTGGGGCTGCGCCTGGAGGGAGAACGGCACCTGGCGCACCTATCACGACATCGCGCCGATCTGGGAAGACCGGCACCGTCCCGAGGGCCGCACCCGGCTCCTGCTCGCCCACGCGCGCAGCGCGTTCCGAGACGAAGGGATCCGGGTCGAGAACAACATGCCCTTTCGCGACGACGAGCGGATCTTTGTCTTCAACGGTGAGCTTCAGGGGGTGCGCATCAAGGAGCGGGGACGCATTGGAGCGGAGAAGATCTTCAACTACGTCAAGCGCTTCGACCGAGGCGACCTGGCAGAAGCCCTTCGCCGGGCGACACGGGTGATCGAAAAACGCACCCGCTACGTGCGCGCGATGAACATCGTCATCGCGGACTCCGAAGCGATTTACGTCGCCTCGCGCTTCGGGGAAGATCCGGACTACTTCCAGATGCACCGCTCGCGATCGCAGGACACCCTGATCATCTGCTCGGCTCCCTATCGCAGCGGCGGCACATGGGAACCCGTCGCAAACGGCAGCGTCGCCCGTTACTGAACCCCGAGCACCGACCATCGATGTACATCGTCAAGATCGGCGGCGGGGCGAGCATAAACCTCGAAGGCATCGCGCGCGGGCTCGCCGAGCTCGATGCGCCCTTCGTCGTCGTGCACGGCGCCAATGCGCTTCGAGACGAGATCGCGGCCCGGCTCGGTACCCGGGCACAAGTACTCACCTCGACCTCGGGCTACAGCAGCGTGTACTCCGACCGTGAAGCGATCGATCTGATCCTGATGGCCTATGCGGGATTGCGGAACAAGCGGATCGTGGCGCTATGCCAGCAGCAGGGAATCAATGCCGTGGGCCTTAGCGGCCTGGACGGCCGAATGATCGAGGGGCGCCGGAACCGGGGGATCCGCGTCCGGGAGAACGGCAAGACGCTCATGAAACGCGACTATTCGGGCAAGCCGGTATCGGTCAACCACGATCTGCTGCGCCTGCTCCTCGAACGCGGCTATGCCCCGGTGCTCTGCATCCCCATCATCGACGAGCAACACTGCGCCATAAACTCGGAGAACGACGACATCGTCAACGTGCTGCAGGAGAGCCTGCGCGCCAAGTGCATTCTGAATCTGATCGAGGCGCCCGGTTTTCTCGACGATCCCGCGGACCCGCAGAGCGTGGTGGGACGCATGACGCCCGCCGAGGTGGCGGAGCGCGAGCAGCGCGTGAGCGGACGGATAAAGCGAAAGATGCTCGCGCTGCGCCGGCTTACCGCATCCGCCACCGTGCGGGTGGTGATCGCGGACGGGCGAAGCGAGCGGCCCATTTCCGACGCGCTCGCGGGCAAGGGCACGGTGATCGGATGAACCACCACGATCGAGAGGAGCGCTACGGCCTCCCGGTATTCCCGAAGCGGGACCTGACCCTGGTGCGTGGCGAAGGCGCGCGGGTATGGGACGACCAGGGACGCCGCTACATCGACTGCATCGCCGGCATCGGCGTTGCAAGCATCGGACATGCCAACCCGGTGGTGGCCGACGCGATCGCAAAGCAGGCGCGTACCCTCGTGACCTGCCCCGGCATCTTCTACAACGACCAGCGCGCGCAGCTGATGGAGAAGCTGGCGGAGATCTCGCCCCCGGGCCTCGATCGCGCATTCCTTTGCAACTCCGGCGCGGAAGCGATCGAGGCGGCAATCAAGTTCGCGCGCCTCACCACCGGCCGAAGCCGCATCGTGGCGGCGATGCGTGGATTCCACGGACGAACCATGGGGGCGTTGAGCGCCACCCACCGGAAGGACTACCGGGAGCCTTTCGAGCCTCTGGTGCCGGACTTCGTCCACGTTCCATACGACAATGTCGGCAAGCTCGAGGAAGCTCTCGGCGACGAGTGCGCGGCGCTGCTGATTGAACCGATTCAGGGTGAGGGCGGAGTGCGGATTCCGCATCCCGGCTACCTTGCCGAGGCGAGGAGGCTCTGCGACGAGGCCGGCGCACTGCTCATCTTCGACGAGGTGCAGACCGGATTCTGCCGAACCGGACGGATGTTCGCCTGTGAACTCTCGGGCGTTCGTCCCGACATGCTCTGCCTCGCCAAGGCGATCGCGGGGGGCGTGCCGATGGGGGCGCTGCTCTGCGGCGAGCGCATCGAGCCGGCGGTGGGCCGGCACGGCACCACCTTCGGCGGCAATCCGCTCGCCTGCGCCGCGGCGCTCGCGGCGATCGCCTTCATGGAGGACGAAGGGCTCGCTCGGCAGGCGCGGGAGAAGGGTGAGTACTTTGAACACCGATTCTGCCGCCAGCGCCCGGCGCGGGTGCGCGCGGTGCGCCGCGCCGGCCTGATGATCGGCATCGAGCTCCGGGAACGCGCAAGGCCTTACATCGCCGGGCTGGCGGAGGAAGGCGTGCTGGCTCTGCCCGCGGGACCGACCGTGATCCGGCTCCTGCCGCCTCTGGTGATCGAGCACGAAGAACTCGATCGGGTATCGGACGCGCTCCACGCCGTCCTCGGGCCTTGAGTCCCGGACTGCTTCGAGCACCTCACACCAGGCCGCGTCAAGCGCCGCCGCCACCGACGCCGAGCCCCGAACGACGGGTACCCCCTTTCGCAGTGGCAGGGCAAGGCCCGTACGGGAAGAGTGACGCCGAGTGAAGACGGGACACTTGCCGACCCGCGGGGGCGGATTCCTCGACCTCCGCCCCTCATCCCCGACCCCTTTCCCGGGAGAGAGCGGGCCATGCCGGCTCGTTCCCGATCGCCAGCCAACGTGAAGGGCCTCGGGAACGAGCGGGGCACGACGAACATCTTTCGTCTCGACGCGAATACAATCCCCGCCGTGCCGGGCCATCCGCCCATGAACGATTGAGGAGAGTAGCGTGGATGCCGAAGTCAGAGTGAGTCTCAACGACCCCGGTCTGTTGCGAGAGCGATGCTACGTGAACGGCGAGTGGATCGAGGCAAGCAACGGTGCGCGCTTCGAGGTCGAGAATCCGGCCACCGGCGACGTCATCGGCAGCGTGCCCGCACTCGGCGCCGGGGACACCCGGCGCACCATCGAAGCGGCGGAAGCGGCGTGGCCGCAATGGCGGGCAAAGACCGGCAAGGAGCGCTGCAACATCCTGCGCCGCTGGTTCGATCTCGTCATGAAGAACCAGGAAGACCTCGCGGTGCTGATGACCTGCGAACAGGGCAAGCCGCTCATCGAAGCCCGTGGCGAAGTCGCCTACGCCGCCTCGTTCATCGAGTGGTTCGCGGAGGAAGCCAAGCGCATCTACGGTGACGTCATCGACCACCCGCTGCCGGGAAAGCGCATCGTCGTGCTCAAGCAGCCGATCGGCGTCGTGGCCTCGATCACGCCGTGGAACTTCCCCGCCGCCATGATCACCCGCAAGTGCGCTCCGGCGCTGGCCGCCGGGTGTCCGGTAATCATCCGCCCCGCCTCGCAGACCCCGCTCAGCGCGCTCGCGCTCGCGGCGCTCGCGGAGGAGGCGGGTCTGCCCAAGGGCGTGCTCAATGTGGTCACCGGCCCTTCGGGTGAGATGGGTCCGGAGCTCACCGCGCATCCGGCGGTACGCAAGCTGAGCTTTACCGGCTCGACCGAGGTCGGCAAGAAGCTGATGGCGCAGTGTGCGGGCACCGTCAAGAAGGTGTCCCTGGAGCTGGGCGGCAACGCGCCCTTCATCGTTTTCGACGACGCGGATCTCGACGCCGCGGTGGCGGGCGCGGTCGCCTCCAAGTACCGCAACACGGGACAGACCTGCGTGTGCGCGAACCGCATTCTGGTCCAGGACGGCATCTACGACGCCTTCGCCGAGAAGCTGGCCGTCGCCGCCGCCGCGCTGCAGGTCGGCAATGGACTCGACGCGGGAACGCAACAGGGCCCCCTGATCGACGAACACGCGGTGAGAAAAGTGGAGGAGCACATCTCGGATGCCACCGCCAAGGGGGCGGATGTCGCCGCCGGGGGTGCGCGCCATCCGCTCGGACGCACCTTTTTCCAGCCCACGGTCCTCACCGGAGTCACTGCCGACATGCTGGTCGCCCGCGAGGAGACTTTCGGCCCCGTCGCTCCCCTCTTCCGCTTCCGCGACGAGGAGGAGGCTCTGCACATGGCCAACGACACCGAGTACGGCCTGGCCGCGTACTTCTACAGCCGGGACATCGGTCGCATCTGGCGGGTATCGGAAGGGCTCGAGTACGGCATCGTCGGTATCAACGAAGGCATCATCTCCAACGAAGTCGCGCCCTTCGGCGGCATCAAGGAGTCGGGCATCGGGCGCGAAGGGTCGAAGTACGGCACCGACGACTTCGTGGAGATCAAGTACCTGTGCATGGGAGGCATCTGAACGCCCGCCAGTACCCGCCCTTCAACGTGGCGCCGCCGGACCTGCGCACCCTCGGCAGGGCGGTATCGCCCGAAGACCCGGATCCGTGGCGGCACCGCGGACCAGCGGTTATCATCGCTCCACCATTGCACACTCGAGCCTGAAGGTGCGATGGCCTCGCTCGATGCCTCGATGCCGCGGCGGTGCCAAGGGCAGGGGGGCGGCAATCGAGGCCCGTGCAATGTCCTCGAACCTCGACCCGATGGATTCGGGAGGCAATTCCTCAACTTCAACCCCCAGGAGCATTCAATGAAAGCAATGATGCATGTGATCCTCGGCGTGGCCGTGCTCGCGCTTGGCCTCGTCGCCGGGGCACGCGCGGGCACGCTCGAAGATGTCCAGGCCCGCGGCGTGCTGAACTGCGTCGTGAGCACCGGCGTCGCCGGCTTCGCCTATCCCGACGATGCGGGCGTGTGGCACGGCTTCGACATCGACTTCTGCCGGGCGACCGCGGCCGCGGTGCTCGGAGACGCGAACGCGATCAAGGCGGTGACCTCGACCGGCAAGACGCGCTTCACCAAGCTGAACGCGGGCGAAGGCGACGTGTTGTGGCGCAACACCACCATCACCTTCTCGCGTGACGTCGGGGTGAAGCTGCGCTTCCACGGCGTCAACTACTACGACGGACAGGGCTTCATGGTGCCCGCGTCGCTCGAAGTCTCGAGCGCGAGCCAGCTGGACGGCGCCTCGGTGTGCATCCAGACCGGCACCACCACCGAGCTCAACCTCGCCGATTACTTCCACAGCAACGGCATGAGCTACGAGGCGGTGGCCATCGAGACCAACGACGAAGCGCGCCAGAACTACCTCGAGGGGCGCTGCGACGTCTACACCACGGACGCCTCCGGTCTCGCGGCCACCCGGTCCACCTTCACGGACCCGGAGAACCACGTGATCCTGCCCGAGATCATCTCCAAGGAGCCTCTCGGTCCCGCCACGCGGCACGGCGACGATCAGTGGTCCGACATCGTGACCTGGGTCCTGAACGCCACCGTCACCGCCGAGGAGAAGGGAGTCACCTCCGCGAACGTCGACGAGATGAAGAGCTCCAACGATCCCGAAGTGCTTCGCCTCCTCGGAGTCGAAGGCAACCAGGGAGAAGAGCTGGGACTCAGCGCCGACTGGGCCTACAACATCATCAAGTCCGTAGGCAACTACGGCGAGATCTTCGAGCGGAACATCGGCGTCAACACTCCCATCGGCCTGGAGCGAGGGTTGAACGCGCTGTGGACCGACGGCGGACTGCAGTACTCGCCGCCCTTCCGTTGATCCGACATCCGACTCGAGCCTGCACCTGAGGCACTCGGCGCCGGCGTGCGAAAGCGCGCCGGCGCCGTCTTCGAGTAACGTCGATGGCCGCCGTACCCATCGAAGACCGCGCTTTCCTCGCCCGACTCTGGCGCAACAAGGAAACGCGATCGCTCATCCTGCAGACCATCACTCTGGTGGTCGTGCTGACGTTGGCGGCGCTCGTACTGCGCAACATCGCCATCAATCTGGAAGCGATCGGGAAGGACTTCAGCTTCGACTTCCTGACCGCTCCCGCCGCCTACGACATCACCTTCTCCCCCTTCATCGAGTACAGCTCCCGCGACACTCACTTGCGCGCGGCGGCGGTCGGGATACTTAACACCCTGCTCGTCGCGGTGTGCGGCATCATCGCGGCGACCGCGCTCGGGGTGACGATGGGCATCATGCGCCTCTCGCGCAACTGGCTCATCAACCGGATGGTCTACGTGTTCCTGGAGTTCACCCGCAACGTACCGATACTCCTCCACATACTTCTTGTACACGGCATCGTCGTGACCACCCTGCCGCCGCCGCGCTCCGCGATCGATATCGGCGGCGCCGCGTTCGTATCCAACCGGGGCTTCTTCGTGCCCGCCCCGGTGTTCGAGGAGGGGGCGGGCCTCGTCGCCGCCGTCATCGTGATCGCGATTATCGCCGCGGTGGCGTTTCGGCGCCGGGCAAGGCGCGTGCAGGCACAGACCGGGCGAATCTATCCGGTGTTCTGGATCTGCACCGCGATCATCGTCGGCGCGACCGCGCTCGCCTTCGCGCTCACGGGCATGCCGCTCTCCTGGGACACTCCGGCGTTGAAGGGCTTCAACTTCCTGGGGGGCATGGCGCTGCGACCCGAATTCCTCGCCCTGTGGCTCGCACTCACCTACTACACCGCCTGCTTCATCGCGGAGATCGTGCGCGCCGGGATCCTCGCGGTCAGTCACGGCCAGACCGAGGCATCTTATGCGCTGGGCCTGCGGCCGAACCGCACCCTGCAGCTCGTGGTCCTCCCCCAGGCGCTTCGCATCATCGTGCCCCCCCTGGTCAGTCAGTACCTGAACCTGACCAAGAACTCGTCCCTCGCGATCGCCATCGGCTACATGGATGTGGTCGCCACCATCGGCGGCATCTCGCTCATGCAGACCGGGAAGGAGATGGAGACGATGATCATCGTTCTCGGGGTCTATCTCGTCCTCTCGCTCATCATCTCGGCCATCATGAACTGGTACAACCGCAGCATCCGGTACAAGGAGCGCTAGCTTCGTGGCGGCCCCCGGCACACCAGAGCGTTACGCGCCCGGCACCCACCCGAACCTTCCCCCTCCGGTGAGGACAACGGGCGTGGTCGCCTGGATGCACCAGAATCTCTTCTCCTCCCCCCTCAACATCGTGCTCACCCTGTTGGGGCTGTGGCTGCTCTACGTGATCGTTCCGCCCGCGGTGGAGTGGGCTTTCGTCAAGTCGATCTGGACAGCGCAACACCGCGCCGAGTGCTGGGACAAGATGGAGGTGCCGGAAGAGGCCGCATGCTGGGCCTTCATCAAGAGCCGCCTGAATCTGTTCGTCTACGGCTTCTACCCCGCCGAGGAGCGCTGGCGGGTCCATCTCTCCTTCGTGCTGCTGATTTTCGCCGTCCTGCCGGTCCTTTACGACAAGCTGCCGGGGCGCCGGCACTGGCTCTGGTACGTGGCGGCATTTCCCTTCCTCGCCGGCTGGCTTCTCGTCGGCGGCTTCGGCCTGCCCCGGGTGGAGACGGACCAGTTCGGGGGCTTCATGCTCACTCTGGTCATCGGCGTCACCGGAATCTCGTTCTCGCTCCCCATCGGCATCGCGCTCGCGCTCGGGCGCACCTCCGACATGCCGGTAGTGCGCATGCTGTGCGTGCTCTTCATCGAATTCATCCGTGGTGTGCCGCTGATCGCGCTGCTCTTCGTCGCCTCCACCATGCTCAACTACTTCCTGCCACCCGGCACCACTTTCGATCTGCTGATGCGGGTGCTGATCATGGTCACCCTCTTCTCCGCCGCCTACATCGCGGAGGTGGTGCGAGGCGGGCTCCAGGGAATCCCGAAGGGGCAGGTGGAGGCGGCAGACTCCCTCGGCCTCTCCTACTGGAAGGCGCAGCGGCTGGTCATCCTGCCCCAGGCCCTGAAGATATCCATTCCCGGTATCGTCAACACGTTCATCGGTCTCTTCAAGGACACCACACTGGTCCTGATCATCGGCATGCTCGACCCGCTCGGTATCGGGCGCTCTTCGCTTGCCGACGCCGAGTGGGCCGGGCTCGCCAGAGAGATGTACCTGTTCATCGCGGTATTCTTCTTCATTTGCTGCTTCGGGATGTCGCGCTACTCGATCTATCTCGAACGCAAGCTCGACACCGGTTACGAGAGGTAGTGGCCGGTATCGGGCCCGCCGCCGAAGCACGCGCGCCGGCATGCGGCGCCATAGCCCGCAAGTTTCAACGAATTTCGGCCGCTTCGGGTGCAAGATTCCGTGATAGCAGGAAGCACGGACGGAAAGACGCGCAAGGCGTAGCCGACACCACGTCGAAAGTGGCGCGACGGAGGGAGGCTCGCGACAGCGAGCACATTGGCGGCCGCAGTAGAAAATCGGTGAAATATCCGGGTTAGGATCGACGACGTTCGCCAGACCACACCACCAACCAGGCAGAGGGCCAGAGCATGGCAGCGGAGAATCGCAGTGACCGCGGCGCACACCACGTGCCGCCGGCGGAGGACGGAACGATCATCGCCGTTAGTGGCATGCACAAGTGGTTCGGGGAATTCCATGTGCTCAAGGACATCAACCTCGACGTGAAGCGGGGAGAGCGCATCGTGATCTGCGGCCCTTCCGGCTCGGGAAAGTCGACGCTGATCCGCTGTATCAATCGCCTGGAGGAACACCAGCAGGGCTCGATCGTGGTCGATGGCACCGAGCTCACCAGTGACCTCAAGAACATCGAGATCATTCGTTCCGAAGTGGGCATGGTGTTTCAGCACTTCAACCTGTTCCCGCACTTGACGGTGCTGGAGAACTGCACGCTCGCACCGATATGGGTGCGCAAGACGCCGAAGGCGGAAGCGGAAGCCGCGGCCATGCAGTATCTGGAGCGGGTACAGATTCCCGAACAGGCCGAGAAGTATCCGGGGCAGCTCTCGGGAGGTCAGCAGCAGCGCGTCGCGATCGCCCGCAGCCTGTGCATGAATCCGCGCATCATGCTCTTCGACGAACCCACCTCGGCGCTCGACCCCGAGATGATCAAGGAGGTGCTCGATGTCATGGTGGAGCTCGCGGAGAGCGGCATGACCATGCTCGTGGTGACCCACGAGATGGGATTCGCCACCGCGGTTGCGAACCGGGTCATCTTCATGGACGCGGGCGAAATCATCGAGCAGAACGAGCCGCACGAGTTCTTCAACAATCCGCAGCATGATCGCACCCGGCTCTTCCTGAGCCAGATTCTGTCGCACTGACCGATCGCCCGCTTCGGCGCCCCCCGGCATGAACGACCCGAGCTTCACCCTCGGCATCGAAGAGGAGTACCTGCTCGTGGACCGGGTTTCCCGCGACCTGATCCGCGAGGCGCCCGCCTCGATGATGGCCGATTGCGAGGCATTGCTCGAAGATCAGGTCACGCCCGAGTTCCTCCAGTGCCAGATCGAGGTCGGCACCCGGGTCTGCAATTCCGCGGCGGAAGCGCGCCGGGACCTTGCGAATCTGCGCCGGACCGTAGCCAGGGTAGCCGAGCAGCATGGCTTCGCCCTGATCGCGGCATCCACCCATCCCTTCGCGGTTTGGGGAGAGCAGAAGCGCACCGCGAAGGAACGTTACGAGACCATCGAGGCGGACCTCCAGCGGGTCGTGCGGCGGCTCATGATCTGCGGCATGCACGTCCACGTGGGCATCGACGACGACGAGACGCGCATCGACCTCATGAACCAGGCCGTCTACATCCTGCCCCACTTGCTCGTCCTGACCACCTCGTCGCCGTTCTGGCAAGGCGCCCCCACCGGTCTTCGCTCCTACCGCATCGCGGTATGGGACGAGATGCCACGCACCGGCCTGCCGGAGCCCTTCGACAGCTTCGGCGAGTTCCGGCGCCATCTCGACATCATGGTCAATGCCGGCCTCATCGAGGACGGGACCAAGCTGTGGTGGGACATCCGTCCCAGCATGCGTTTCCCCACCCTCGAGATGCGCATCTGCGACATCGCCACCCGGCTCGAGGACGGCATCTGCGTGGCCTCCCTGTACCGCTGCTGGCTGCACATGCTCTATCGCCTGCGCATCGACAACCAGCGCTGGCGGCGCTATTCGACCCTTCTCGTCCGCGAGAACCGCTGGCGAGCCCAGCGCTACGGCATCGACGAGGGCCTGGTCGACTTCGGCAAAGGCCGGATCGTGCCCTGTCCCGATCTGGTGGAAGAGATGATTGCGCTGGTGCGCGCTTCCGCCGAGGAGCTTGACTGCGTCGCGGAGGTCGAGCACGCCCGCACCATCCTCGCCCAAGGCACGAGCGCCCACCGGCAGATGCGGGTCTACCGGGAGGCGACCGCCGACGGCGCGAGCCCCCGGGAGGCCATGGTGGCGGTCGTGGACATGCTGATCGAGGAGACCATGGCCGGGTTATAGCGCGCCAGCGCAGGCAGGTCTGGTGTTCGCAGCGGAAGATCGGTGAGAAAGTGAGCCTTGAGCCGATGCGCAAAGTCTACAGCTCGGACGATTTCATGCTGGTCGGGCACCTGCGGCAAGTGCTGGAAAATAACCACGTGCGTTGTCTGGTGCGCAACGAGCACCTCATCGGAGGCGCGGGCGAGCTGCCTCCGATCGAAGTCTGGCCGGAGCTGTGGGTACAAGAGGACTTCCAGTTCGAGAAGGCGCGGGAGCTGGTGAACGCCTACCTCGAAGACCAGTCTCTTCCGCGGAGCGACTGGCGCTGTCGGCGCTGCGAGGAAGTCATCGAGGGCCAGTTCACGGATTGCTGGAGCTGCGGCGCGGAGAGGCCCCACGACGGATAGGCCCGAGCGCCGGCCCGGTCAAGGCGCCGCCGCCCTGCGCATCGCGCTCGCAAGCAGCCCGGTGTTGCGGGAGAGTACGAAGTGCTCTTCGACCCAGGCCCGGGCTCGCCTTCCGAGGCTCAAGCGAAGCGTGTCGTCGGCCGAGAGACGTTCTACCGCATCGGCGAGCGTACTTGCATCGCCCGGCGCGAAGTGCAGACCGCTGACTTCGTGCTCCACCGCCTCGCTCACTCCGGGGCTGCCGGGCACGATCACCGCGAGCGCGTGGCTCATCGCCTCGGGCACCACGTTGGGCAGGCCGTCGCGGTCGCCGCTGCGGTCGACGACTCCGCTGTGAATGACGATGTCCGCCCAGCGATACATCTCCTGGACGGTCTCCTGTGGGAGGGGACCGCAGAGCTCGACGGCCCCTCCGAGCCCCGATCGGTCACGTTGCGCGGCAAGGCGTCTTCGCAAGCGACCGCCGCCCACGATGCGCAGCCGGAAATCGACACCGCGACGCGCGAGCGTCCGGCAGGCCTCGATCTGCAGGTGATGCCCCTTCTTGGGAACGAGGCGCCCGACCGAGAGCAGACGCAACCGGCCGGTGTGCGGCCGGCGCTCCACCGCATCGGGGAGCCGGGGAAGCCCGCGGCGCGCGAGCACGATGCGCTCTTCGCGCGCGCCGCGGGCGCGGAGGTAGGCGACGTTCGCACGGGTAGTGGTGTGCACGAAACGAGCGGCGCGCAACTTCTCTTCGAGAAAGGCGTCACCGCCGTGGCGGTAGATGTCGCGGGCGTGGCCGGCCATGCTGAAAGGAACGCCGGTGAGGCGGCTGAGGACGGCGGCGGCGGTCGAAGGACCGTGCGCCCAGGCGGCGTGCAGGAGCCGGTAGCCACCCGTGCGCACCCGCGCAGCATGGCGAAACGCGGTGAGCACCCCCATCAGCGTCATGTACCAGCTCTCCGGATGCATCGAGACCCGCGGTCCAAGCAGTCGCAGCGCCTCGCGCGACAGCCCCCGGTGGAGGCGGAGCTCGCGAAACAGGTCTCCCGGCAGACCCGGAATCCCGGCGCCGCCGCCATAGCGAACCGGAAACTCGAAGCGGGAGTGCCGGCGGGGCATGAGCGCATAGGGGAACACCTCGACCTCGATACCGTGGCCGAGCAGCCCCTCGATCTCGCGCTGGATAAAGGTCTCCGACAGCTTCGGAAACCACTCGACGAAGTACGCGACCTTCACGCTCGGCCCGGCCTCCCCGGCGATCCGGCCATTCCCTCGTAGGTCGCCCGGGCGCAGGCGTCCCACGAGAAGCCGGAGGCGAAGCGTCTTCCGTTCTCGCCGAGCCGGCGGCGAAGACCGGCGTCATCCGAAAGCCGGCGAATCGCGTCCGCGAGCCCCGCCTCGTCGCCCGGCTCCACGAGCAGACCGGTAACCCCGTCGCGCACCGCGCTCTCCACTCCGCCGGTGCGGTGCGCGAGGATCGGCAGGCCTCTTGCCGACGCCTCCAGGTACACGAGTCCGAAGCCCTCGACACTTTGCCCTGCCGCCTCGCTGGTAAGCGCGAAGATGTCCGCTTCCCCGTAGTACCGGGCAAGGCGCCCGTCTTCCACCCCACCGCTGAATCGAACCTCCGCGGCGCTGTCCCGGGCCAGGTGGCGAAGCTCTCGCGCATAGGCCCGGTCGACCACCGGTCCCACGATGACCACCCGAAACCCTCCCGCGGTCTCTTCGTCGAGCCGGGCGAGGGCGCGAAGGAGGGCGGCCTGCCCCTTGCGGGGGTGGATACGTCCCACGCAGAGGATCACCAGGCGCTCGCGCGACCGGGAGGGCGGAGCGATCGGGGCCACGAGCGCGGTGCGGGGCGCGCCCGGCGCCACCACCGTCTTCGCGCGCAAGTGCGGGAAGCGAACGCCGAGCTCCTCTCGCATCCACTCGGAGAGCACCATGATGCGGTCCGCCCGAGCGAGGAGCGCGCCGAGCCATCGCCTCCCGAACGCCCGCGCGGAGAGCTGCATGAGCTCGGAACCGTGCAGGGTGACGATCAGGCGGGCCGGCTTGACCAGTCCCAGGAGGCGCAACACCATCATCACGCGCAGCGGCCCCTGCTGGCAGATGTGCAGCGTACAGCGTCCAAGACTCCGGCGCTCCCTCAGGAAGTACCACAGCGTCACCGCCAGCGGACCGATCGCTCCCGCCCAGCGGGCATCCGGCAGCCCATCGAGACGCATCGGCATTTCCACTTCCGCCCATCGCGGATGCAGGGGAGCGAGCACCCGAACATCGTGGCCCGCGCGCACCGCGGCCCCCGCGAGCTCGCGCACGTACACCCCGATGCCTCCATGTACGGGAAAGAACTCATGGGTTGCGAGCACGAGGGGCGGGGCGGTCATGTGCGACGGAGGACCGGGGAGGCGGGCGAAACGCTCGACAACTTTGGCACCATCGGTTAGAAACCGCGAGTCCGCGCCTGCGCCTTCCCATCCGCGCCCGGTGGGCGGGCGGGCACTTCAAGGGGCGACAAGGCGGAGAAGAAGTCCATGCTGAAGCTCGGGTACAAGGCGTCCGCGGAGCAATTCGGGGCGAGAGAGCTGCTCGAGTTCTCGGTCATCGCCGAAGAGGTCGGCTTCGACTCGGTGTGGGTGAGCGATCACTTTCAGCCCTGGCGCCACAACGGCGGCCACGCACCCTACTCCTTCGCGTGGATGGCGGCGCTGGGAGAGCGCACTTCGCGGATCCTCGTCGGCGCGAGCGTGGTGACTCCGACCTTTCGCTACCACCCCTCCGTCGTCGCCCAGGCGCTCGGCACCATCGGCGCCCTCAACCCGGGACGGGTCGCGCTCGGGGTCGGCACCGGCGAGTCCCTGAACGAAGTGCCCGCGATCGGGATAAAGTGGCCGAAGTTCAAGGAACGCTTCGGTCGTCTTCGGGAATCGATCGAGCTGATGCAACGCCTGTGGAGGGAGGAGCGCGTCACCTACGAGGGCGAGTACTACCGCACCGAGAGCGCGACCATCTACGACCGCCCGGAGCATCCGGTTCCGATTTACATCGCCGCGTCCGGGCCCACCGCGGCGCGCCTTGCGGGCCGGGTCGCGGACGGCTTCATCTGCACCAGCGGCAAGGCCCCCGAGCTCTACCGCGAGACGCTGCTTCCCAACGTCGAACAGGGCATGGAGAAGGCGGGCCGCACCGCCGGCAGCATCGAGCGCATGATCGAGATGAAGGTCTCCTTCGACCACGACCGCGACCGGGCGATGAACGACACCCGCCACTGGGGCGCGCTCGCCCTCTCCCCCGAGGAGAAGGTGGGAATCGAGGATCCGGTGGAGCTGGAGCGCCGCGCCGACGCCCTGCCGGTGGAGCGGGCCGCGAGCCGCTGGATCGTATCGACCGATCCCGACGAACACATCGAGAAGATCGCCCCCTACGTCGAGCTCGGCTTCACCCACCTCGTGTTTCACGCCCCGGGACCCGACCAGGAGCGATTCCTGCGCCTCTACGCCCGCGAAGTGCTGCCGAGGCTACGCAAGCGATTCGGCGCCCCGGCGGCGGACCGGCGCCCTTAGCCCCCAGGTTTCACCGATTCTCGTCAGGAGGGCGCCAAGAAGCCGTGATAACGGGGCGCACGGACCGAAAGACGCGCAAGTCGTTGCGGCCTGAAAGAGTACGGCCCGCAATGACCCTCGTATTGGCGTGCACAGTAGAAGATTGGTGAAATCTGCGGTTTGGCCGCAAGCCGTTCTGACATGGCGGCTCGACCCGAGGAACGAACAATGCAGGTCCGATCCGAACCCCGCGTGAGTCGCATCGACGAAACCCGGGAAGCGAAGCACTCACCCCCCGCGCCCGATTTCGACTGGCGGGATCCGCTGCGCATCGAAGACGAGCTGGACGAGGAGGAGCGCCTGGTCCGGGACACCGCCGCCGACTACGCGCGGGAACGGCTCATGCCGCGGATCCTTGAGGCCCACCGCCACGAGCGTTTCGACCCGGAAGTCATGCGCGAAATGGGCGCGCTCGGTCTGCTCGGCTCCACCCTCGAAGGCTACGGCTGCGCCGGGGTCGGCTACGTGAGCTACGGACTCGTCGCCCGCGAGATCGAACGCGCCGACAGCGCCTTCCGCTCCGCTCTCAGCGTCCAGTCCAGCCTGACCATGTACCCCATCCACACCTACGGGAGCGAGGCGCAGCGGCGCAAGTACCTGCCCGGACTCGCCAAAGGGACCCTGCTTGGATGCTTCGGTCTCACCGAGCCCGATGCCGGCTCCGACCCGGCGGGCATGAGGACCCGGGCGAAAGCGGTCGACGGCGGCTACGTGCTCCGCGGCACCAAGACCTGGATCAGCCACGCGCCCTTCGCCGATGTCTTCGTGGTGTGGGCGAAGGACGAGCAGGACGTGATTCGCGGCTACCTCCTGGAGAAGGGCATGCGGGGCCTTGACACGCCCCGAATCGAAGGCAAGTTCTCGCTGCGCGCCTCGCCGACCGGACAGATCGTCATGGACGACGTGTTCGTGCCGGCCGAGAACCTCCTTCCGGAGGCCAAAGGCATGAAGGCGCCTTTCAGTTGCCTGACGCGTGCCCGCTTCGGGATCTGCTGGGGCGCAATGGGGGCGGCGGAGGCCTGCTGGCACGCCGCGAGGAGCTACACCCTCGAGCGGCGGCAGTTCGGCCGGCCGCTTGCCGCCACCCAGCTCGTCCAGAAGAAGCTCGCGGACATGCAGACCGAGATCGCGCTCGGTCTGCACGCATGCCTGCGCCTGGGGCGGCTCTTCGACGCCGGCTGTGACCACCACCAGGCGGTCTCGCTTCTCAAGCGCAACAACTGCGGCAAGGCGCTCGACATCGCGCGTACCGCGCGGGACATGCACGGCGGCAACGGGATCGCGGACGAGTACCACGTGATCCGCCACGTCCTCAATCTCGAAGCGGTGAACACCTACGAGGGCACCCACGACGTGCACGCCCTCATCCTCGGGCGCGCCCAGACCGGTCTCTCCGCCTTCGGGTGAGTCGGCTTTCGGGCCGGACTTCGCCACGTCGGCGTGAGCGCGGACTCCTATCCGATCGACCGTATCGCGGCGGTGGTGCTCGCGGGCGGGCAGGGTCGGCGCATGGGGGGCGAAGACAAGGGGCTGGTCGAAGTCGCGGAGCGGCCGATGGTGACGCACGTGCTGGATCGCCTCCGCCCCCAGGCTTCGGTCCTGCTCATCAGCGCGAACCGCAACCGTGGGCGCTATGCGGCGATCACCGGATGCACGGTGGTGCCGGATCGCGAAGACGGCTACGCGGGACCTCTCGCGGGCATGGCGAGCGCGATGGAAGTGGCGAGCACCCGCTTTCTGCTCACCGCACCCTGCGACGCGCCGCTCGTCCCGGAGCGCCTGGGGCCACGGCTCTATCGTGCGCTGGTCGACGAGCGGGCGGATCTCTGCGTGGCCCACGATGGGGTCCGGTTGCAGCCGGTGTTCGCCCTGATCGGCTGTTCCCTGCTTGACAGCCTGCTCGCGTACCTGCGATCCGGCGAGCGCAAGATCGACCGCTGGTACGCACGCCACCGCATGGCGAGAGCCGATTTCTCCGATGTCCCGGAGTGCTTCTCCAACATCAACACTCCCGGGGAACGCAGCGCGCTCGAGGATGCGCTCACCGGGGGCAGCAGCCGGCCACGGGGCGCCTCCCCTTCGTGAGCCGATGACGCCGAAGCCAGCGCGAAGGAAAGCGGGAGCGCCCGCGCCGCATGGCGCATGAACGGGTGGCCGGATCCGTTCGATGGGCGTACTCTGAAGCGACGAAAACAAACGTACCGGGCGCTTCGAACCGATGCCGTGCGGAAAGAAGGGGTGATGGGCAGCAGCCCGCGCCGCGGCGGGAGGATGGCGAGATGAGCACCGAGCCCCTCCTCGGTTGCTATGACGATCCCGAGCTGCTGCCGGCGGCGGAGGCCCTTGCGCGCATCGACGCCCACGTCGGCACCCTGGCGGAAAGCGAGGAGGTGGCGCTCCGGGACGCGCTCGGGCGGGTACTGGCGGTCGACGTGATCTCGCCGGCCGCGGTGCCGGGACACACCAACTCCGCGATGGACGGATACGCGCTCGCGGGGTCGGAGCTGCCCGAGGAGGGCGCACGCTCCTTCCGGCTCCTCGGCACCGCCTGGGCGGGCAAGCCCTTCGCCGGTGACGTGCCTCCCGGATGCGCGGTGCGGGTAATGACCGGGGCGATGATGCCCGACGGCACCGATACCGTCGTCATGCAGGAACAAGTGGAGTGCGCCGGGGAGCGGGTCACCGTCACCGGCGGGCACCAGGTCGGCCAGAACGTGCGCGAGGCCGGCGAGGACCTCGCGCCGGGGGCGCGGGTGGCGAGCGAGGGCAAGCGCATCTACCCGGCGGAGCTCGGCCTGCTCGCCTCGCTCGGCATCGCGCGGATCCGGGTCCGGCGCCGGCTGCGGGTGGCGACCTTCTCCACCGGCGACGAGCTGCGCTCGCTCGGCGAGCCTCTCGACCCCGGCGCCATCTACGACAGCAACCGCTACACCATCACCGGGATGCTCGAGCGCCTGGGAGTCGATATCGTCGACCTGGGAGTCATCCGCGACGAACGCGCCGCCATCCGTGCCGCGTTCGTCGAGGCGGCCGAGCGCGCCGATGTGATCATCAGCTCGGGCGGAGCTTCCACCGGCGAGGCAGACTACGTGCGCGAGACCCTGGGCGCGCTGGGCCGGGTCGGGTTCTGGCGCATTGCGATCCGGCCCGGACGGCCGCTCGCCTTTGGCCGGGTACGCGACGCGGCGTTCTTCGGTCTGCCCGGCAATCCGGTGGCGGTAATGGTGACCTTCTACCAGTTCGTGCAGCCCGCCCTGCTGCGGCTCATGGGACAACGGCCGGTGGAAGCGACGCCGCTGCTGCGCGCCGTGTGCCGCTCGCGCCTGCGCAAGAAGCCAGGAAGGGTGGAATACTACCGGGCGGTGCTGTCGCGCGAGCCCGACGGTACTCCGGTCGTGCACCACACCGGCAAGACCGGCTCGGGTCTGCTACATACCATGAGCGACGCGAACTGCTTCATCCTGCTTCCCGATGAGAGCGGACCGGTGGAGCCCGGCGCCGAAGTCGACGTACAGCCCTTCTTCGCGCTGGTGTAGGAGAAGGAGCCAGGCGCGTGCAGATGTCGGCAGGGGCTGGGGTGTTCGCCAGGCGGGGGGCGGGCCTGTTCCGACCATACTGCCCCGCACCCTCATCGCGGTCGATTCCTCTCCCGCCGGTAATTACGTGTCCGCGGGCGCGAGTCGGGTAAATGGGACGATCGGGGTGCGCGCTCGTGCCGAAGTACGAAGGCGCTGGCGGAGCGGCCACCGCCGAGGCGGCCGGAAGGCGAGTGGGCGCCGGGACAAGACGGAGAGTGAACCATGGCCGACGCACGTGAATTCATCCCCCTGAACATCGCGGTGCTCACCGTCTCCGACAGCCGCACCGAGGAGACGGACCGATCCGGAGCGCTCCTCGCCGAGCGCCTTGGCGCGGCGGGACACCGTCTCGCGGAGAAGCGCATCGTGCCGGACGATGTGTATCGGATCCGCGCCATCGTCGCGCACTGGATCGCGCAGGAGTCGGTACAGGTGGTGATCGCCACCGGAGGGACGGGCGTCACCGGCCGTGACGGTACTCCGGAGGCGATCTCGCCTCTGCTCGACAAGACCATCGAGGGGTTCGGCGAGATCTTCCGGATGCTCTCCTACGAGGAGATCAAGACCTCCACCCTGCAGTCCCGCGCGCTCGCCGGAGTCGCGAACGGCACTTATGTCTTCAGCCTGCCGGGCTCCTCCGGCGCCTGCCGCAGCGCCTGGGACCGCATCATCGCGGCGCAGCTCGATTACCGCACCCGCCCCTGCAACCTGGTGGAGCTGATACCGCGACTGCGGGAGCGTTAGCCGATGCCGCGATTGCGGCGCAGTTACTCGAGAGCCTCTTCGCCAGGCGGCCCCGCGCCGTCACCGGCCGCACGGTATGCCAGGCCCCGTCGTCTCTGGTAGCGTGCGAGCCGCGAAGTACCGAAGCGCTGAGCAAGGCAAACCCCCGGAAGTAATGACAATGACAAGAGCTTTCGATACATCGGTGTCCGGCCTGCGGGTTCTGGTCACCGCGGGCGGCGGAGGCATCGGTCGGGCGACGTGCGCCGCGTTCGTGGAGAACGGGGCAAGGGTGCACACTTGCGATATCGACGCCGGGGCGTTGCGGGAGAGCTGTGCGCAGTCGGGCTGCACCGGCACGATCGCCGATGTGGGCGACCCAAGGGCCGTCGACACGCTCTTCGAGGAGGCGCTGTCATCGCTCGGCGGGCTCGACGTACTGGTCAACAATGCCGGCATCGCGGGTCCGACCGCACGGGTGGAAGCGGTCTCCACCGAGGACTGGCGCCACACCATGGAGGTGAACGTGGCCGGACAGTTCTATTGCGTGCGCCGGGCGGTGGCGCCGCTCGAGGCCGCGGGAGGAGGTTCCATCGTCAACATCTCCTCTACCGCCGGCCTCTATGGATTCCCGTTCCGCACTCCTTACGCCGCGTCCAAGTGGGCGGTCATCGGTCTCACCAAAAGCCTCGCCATGGAGCTGGGCGAACGCAACATCCGCGCCAACGCGATCTGCCCCGGCGCCATCGACAACGAACGCATGCACGGCGTGGTTGCGCGCGAGGCCGAAGCCAAGGGGGTGAGTCCAAAGGCCATTCTCGACAGCTACGTGCGCATGTCGTCGCTTCGCACTCTCATCGACCCCCGGGAGATCGCCGACACCATCCTCTTCCTCGCCTCGCCCGCCGCCCGCAAGATAAGCGGGCAGGTTATCTCGGTGGACGGGGACAGCGATACGCTGCGGGTCTGAAGGCATGCCCGACGAGGCCCCCGGATCGGGTGAGGGCGCGTCCGCGAGTACCCGCCGCCCGGCGGGGACCCTCGGGGAGCCGTCTTCGGAGACGGAAGCATCCAAAGCGGCCGGGGCGTGCATCGCGGCGTTGGTGGAAGAGCTCGAAGCGCTCGCCGCCGAAGACCAGGGGTTGGAGAGCTTCCTGTCGGCGCTTCGAAGGGTGGATCCTCGCCGAGATCGGCCCGGCGGGCCGAAGCGAGGGGAGCGTCCCGTTTCGCACTCCATTGGGCGGGCGCTCTCTCGCATCTCCCCCGAGTGGAGTCTGGGCAAAGCCGTGTCGCGCGTGGCGCCGCTGCTCGACTGGCATCCGGTCTTCAGGAGCAGGGACATCGATCCGCATCTGACGAGGAACCTGCAATCCGCCGAGCTCGCGAACCGGCGCGACGGCCCCGACTCCCGGCCTCTGTTCGTCGGGCTCTTTCTGCTGGCACCGCACACCCGCTATCCCCTCCATTCGCACACCGCCCCCGAGGTCTACTACTGCGTTTCCGGAAGACTCACCCTGCAACACGGCATCGATGGAGAGCCCTTTCCCCTGCTTCCGGGCGAGTACTCGATAACGCCTTCCGAGCGCCTGCACGCCCTGACGACGAACGATGAGCCCGTGCTGCTGTTCTACATCTGGCTGCCGCGGCCCGAGTCGGAGAACTGGTGGTGGGCGCAAGAGCCGGACGGATCGTGGAGGCGAGACGCCTGGCAGTGGCAATCCGACGGGCGCTGGGTCCGGATTGGCAGCGAAGCGGTCGACGCCGAGACGATGCACAAGGGCGCCAGCCAGTACTGCGCAGCCAGCCCGGCGGCCGCTGGGTAACCCGCAAATTTCAACGATTTTCGGCCGCTTCGGGCATCGAGATGCCGCGATAGCAGGAAGCACGGACCGAAAGACGTGCAAGGCGTGGCTGACACTGCGTCGAAAGCATTGCGACGGAGTACGGCCTGCCACCGCGAGCATATTGGCGTTCGCGAGTTGAGAAATCGGTGAAGTTTGCGGGGTAATGATGCCCCTCGCGGGGGCGCGACGCTCGACAAGCGGGCCCGGTCGGGCGCGGCGGTGGCAGCGGCGAGCCGGCTTGCCTATCATCTTGGTCGTTCCAGCAAGCTACCGAGCGGGAAGTGCGCGGCGTCGAGAAGTTCACAACCATCGCAGTGTCGTGGAAGGGTCGGGCCGAAGGCGCGCCCATTCCGCATCCTGGAACGAGCGTCCGATGCCGGAGGACCCGTTGACCCCGACGCAAACTGAAGCCCTTCGCCCCGAGTCGGAAGCGCCCGACCCACCCGCGAAGACCCTGGCGAGCTTCGAGAGGGGAACAGCGACCGACCAGGTGCTGGCCGCGCTTCGCCGGGACGGCGCGGTGGTGGTGCGCGAGCAGGTGGACGCGGAGATCGCGGACGCCGTCCTCGGGGAATTGCGCCCCCACTTCGACCTGCAGGGCAAGGCTTCGGTGAGCGACTTCAACGGCTACCGCACGCTGCGACTCGCCTGCGTGCTGTCCCATGCCCCGAGCTCCGCCGCGCTGATCGCCCATCCCCTGGTTCTGGAGATCGCCGACGCGCTCCTCCTCCCCCACTGCCTCGCCTACCAGGTCGGCAGCACCACCGCGATCGAGATCTGGCCGGGAGAGACCGGTCAGGTGCTGCACCGTGACGACACCATCTACCCGATGCGCCTGCCCGGCATGGAGCTCCAGATAAGCGCGATGTGGGCGCTGGCGGACTTCACCGCCGAGAACGGCGCCACCCGCGTGGTCCCGGGAAGCCACCACCTGGAACTCGACGACTCCGAGCACATCGGCGAAGAGAGGGTCTGCGATGCGCTGATGCCGAAGGGATCGGTGCTCTTCTACATGGGCCGCACCGTGCACGGCGGCGGCGCGAACCGCTCCAATACCCCTCGCGCCGGACTCATCAACACCTACAGCCTGGGATGGTTGCAGCCGGAGGTGAACCACGCTCTGACCTACTCCCCCGACCTGGTGAAGCGCTTTCCCGAGCCCATTCCCCGCCTCATGGGCTACCAGAGCCACGGGCGCCATCTGGGGCTCTTCCCGGGCGACCCGGATGGTTACTGGGTCGACGATGTGGTGCGATGAAGCGCTTTCCTCGCACGATTGCGGCCGATTGCGCCGCTACCCCGTGTGTCGGGACCGGATTCCAGCCCCGGCGGCACGGGGCCGGGGCGGCGCTGCGGGAAGGTGGCCGCCAAGACCCGGTGCCAGCGCACGGCCCGCACGGCCAGCGGGTGGCCGACGGACTCGGGCGATGAGACACGGCCCCGGTTTCCCTGGCGAGCGAATCGGAATAGTCTGGCCTCCCCGGCATGACTGTACTCGGCGGGTGCCCGCTCGTTCGGAGGCTTGAAGGACATCGTTGTTCATGGGATCACGCAAGCAGGCGCCAGGCGTCGACCGTCGATGCGTCGCGAAGCGCCGGACGCCGCCTGGAACGCACTGGTGCGCATAAGGCCACGAACGGGTACCCGACGCGTGCCGTCGTTGACACATCGGCGATAACCCTCGATCAAGGAGAAGCATCATGAAAAGCAAGACCGACATCTCGCCACGCGAGCTCACCGACCGCCTGCGGGCCGGCGACCTGACCCGGCGCGACTTCCACAAGATACTGGCCGGGGCGGGCATCGCGATGATGACGACACCGATGCTCTCCCGAAGCGCGCTCGCCGCGCCCGCGGACCAGGGCACCTACTTCACCTGGGGCGGCTACGACATCCCGGAGATGTTCGAGCCGTACATCGGGATGCACGGGGAGGCGCCCAACTTCGCGTCCTTCGGAGGCAGCGAGGAGGCCCTCACCAAGCTCATGGGAGGCTTCGTCGTCGATGTCGCCCATCCCTGCAACGCGGTCCTGCCGCGCTGGATCGCTTCGGGCCTGTTCCAGCCCTTCGACCTCGCCCGGCTCTCCAACTGGAATGACCTCATCCCCGCGCTCAAGGACCTGGACGGCGCGGTGCAAAGTGACGGCACCTACTTCGCGCCCATGGACTGGGGACAGACATCGATAACCTATCGCGAGGATCTCTTCGACCTCCAGGGCGCCGAGGAGTCCTGGGGCATGCTCTGGGACGAGCGCTACTCGGGCCGGATTGGCGTGATCGCCTCCGCCGGCGACGCCTGGTGGTGCGCCACGATAGCCGCGGAGATCGACTTCAACGACATGACCACCGAGGAGAACTTCCAGAAGGTGGCCGCCCTCCTGCGCGAACAGCGCCCCCTGGTGCGGATGTACAGCGACGACATGACCACGATGGAGCAGGCCCTGGCCTCGGGCGAGCTGGTGGCGGCCATGACCTGGAACAGCTCGCCGGTGGAGCTCAAGAAACAGGAGGTTCCGGTGCGCTTCGCCAATCCGAAGGAGGGCGCGCTGACCTGGGTCTGTGGCGCGATGATGCACAAGGATGCGCCGAATCCCGATCGGGCCCACGACATCATCGACTCCCTGCTCAGCGTGGAGACCGGCCGCTTCCTCATCGACGACTACGGCTACGGCCACTCCAACGTGAAGTCATTCGACCAGGTCAGCGATGAGCGCCTGGCGGAGCTGGGACTCAGTCGCAATCCGTCCGAGCTTCTCGACGCGGGCAAGTTCCAGATCCCGCTTCCGGAGGAGTTCACGAGCAAGATGAACGCGGAGTTCGAGCAGATCAAGGCCGGATTCTGATCCCGGCGAAGTGCGGCCAGGTGCGCGGCGACCCGGCACGGATCGCCGCGCACCTTGCGCGTTTCACCCGAACCGCTTCATGTCCCGACACGCTACCCGGACGCTCGAAGGCCCGCGCCCCATTGAAGCCGCCGCGCCGTCGGCGCCGGGCGGGCGGGAAAGGGAGGCGTTCGGGCATCCCCAACCGCGCTCTGGCGCTGGCGTCGTGGTGATCGGTCGACCAGTGGCTTCGCGCCGGTCCGAACCCCCATGCGCTCCGCCGCGCCGCAAGCCATGCGTCAAGGTCCCGTGACGCCTTCGCATGGCTCCTTGAGCGGGCGACTCTACGCCCTCTTCCTGCGCAGCGAGCCGGTGCGCGGCTTCGCGCTGCTCTCCCCCACCCTGCTCGTCATGCTCGCGGGGATGTGCATTCCCTTCGCCATCCTGGTGGCGATGAGCTTCTGGACGCAGCACATCTTCGAGTTCGACACCACCCCCTCCCTGACCAACTACAACGAGATCGTCGACAAGCCCATGTACCGGGTCCTTCTGACGCGGTCGCTGGCGATCTCGGGCGCGTGCACCGTGGCAACGGTGCTGCTCGCCTACCCCATGGCCTACTACGTGGCCTTCCACGTCCACCGGTACAAGATGGTGTGGATCGTCCTGATGACGCTGCCCTTCTGGAGCAGCTACCTGCTGCGGGTCTTCGCCTGGAAGATCGTCCTCGGCTACAACGGCGCCATCAATTCGGGCCTGATGGGCCTCGGCTGGCTCGAAAAGCCGCTCGAGTTCCTGCTCTACAGCCCCACCGCGGTGGTCCTCACCCTCACCCACGCGTGGGCGGCATTCGCCATCCTGCCCATCTACGTGTCCCTGGAGAAGATCGACCGCTCCCTGCTGGAGGCGGCCACCGACCTCGGAGACGGACCGGTCAAGCGCTTCACCGGAGTCACTCTGCCCCTCTCCCTGCCCGGCATCATCGCGGCATCCCTGCTCATCTTCATCCCCACCGTCGGCGACTTCGTGACGCCGGCCCTGGTGGGCGGCCCCGACGGGGCGATGATCGCGAACCTCATCCAGGTGCAGTTCGCACGGGTCAACAACTGGCCGATGGGAGCGGCGCTCTCGCTGGCGATGATGGTCATCATCGCCGCCATCTCGCTGCTCTACATCTGGATGGCGCGCCGCTTCACGGAGTACGGCCGATGAGCGAGATCTCCTACATTCGGCGCCCCAATCGGCCGCTCCATGTCTATGCGTTCGGCTACATCGCCTTTCTCTACATTCCGGTGCTCTTCCTGCCGCTCTTCTCGTTCAACGACAGCATCTACTTCGCCTTTCCGCTCAAGGGATTCACCACCGAGTGGTACCGGCAGATGTTCGACCATCAGGCCATGCACGCGGCCCTGGCCAACTCCCTCAAGGTCGGCGCGGTCGCCTCGGCGCTGGCGACGATCCTCGGGGTGTTCGGGGCGAAGGCGGTCACCCGCTACCGCATTCCGGGCAAGAAGCCGCTGGTCTTCGTGATCATGCTGCCCCTGGTGGTGCCGGGCATTCTGCTCGGCGTCGCCCTGCTCCTCATGCTCTCGCGCATGGGATTCACCTTGTCGCTCTATACGGTCGGGATCGGCCACATCCTGATCTGCACGCCCTTCGCGATGGCCACCCTCATCCCGCGTTTCGAGGGCTTCGACAAGGCCATGGAGGAGGCCTCCGCGGATCTGGGCGCCAACGCCTGGTCGACCTTCTGGCGGGTGACGCTGCCCATGGTGTTCCCCGGCGTGGTGGCGAGTCTGCTGCTCTGCTTCACGATCTCCTTCGACGAATTCATCATCGCCTTCATGCTCACCGGCACCGAGCCCACCCTTCCCGTCTTCATGTACAGCCAGTTGCGCTTTCCCGCCCGGCTGCCACCGGTGGTGGCGCTCGGTTCGATCATCATCTTCGTTTCCTTCGCCGTGCTGTGCTTCTCGTTGTGGCTGCGGCGCTACGGGGTGGAAGAAACGACCAGCGACGGAGTACGGCCATGAAGCCGAACGACGCCTTCATCAGCATTCAGGGGGTTTCCAAGCACTTCGGCCCGGTCAAGGCGGTCGACGACATCAGCATCGATATCCGCGGCGGCGAGTTCTTCTCGCTGCTCGGCGCTTCCGGCTGTGGCAAGACGACTCTGCTGCGCATGATCGCGGGCTTCGAGAGTCCGACCCGCGGCGAGATCTTCATCGAGGAAGTGCCCATGTCGCAGGTGCCGCCCTACCGGCGCCCCACCAACATGGTCTTCCAGAGCTACGCGATATTCCCCCACCTTACAGTCTCGAAGAACCTCGCCTATGGCCTGCGCTACGACAAGATCGACAAGGCCGAGATGAACGAGCGCGTCGAACAGGCGCTGGAGATGGTCAAGCTCCAGGGCTTCGGCGCCCGCCGCTCCCACGAGCTCTCCGGCGGCCAGCGCCAGCGGGTCGCGCTCGCCCGGGCCCTCATCAAGCGGCCCAAGGTGCTGTTGCTGGACGAGCCGCTCGGCGCCCTGGACAAGAAGCTTCGTGCGGACATGCAGCTCGAACTGCGCGCCCTGCAGGAGAGTGTCGGCATCACCTTCATTTTCGTCACTCACGACCAGGAAGAGGCGATGACCCTGTCGGACCGGATCGCGGTGATGTCGGAAGGCAAGGTTCTGCAGATCGCCTCGCCCAAGGAGCTCTACAACCGTCCGGCCAACGTCGAGGTCGCGGACTTCATCGGACAGATGAACTTCGTCGATGCCTCGGTGAGCAGGTTGAGCGGTGCAAGGGCCGAGCTGGATACCGTCGGCCTCGGCCGAATCAGCACGCCCGCCGGGGAAGCGGGCTTCTATGCGGAGGGAGACGCCGTCGTGGTCGCCATCCGGCCCGAGAAGCTGACGCTCTCCGGGGAGCACTCGGGCGCCCGCGAGGGAGTGCGGGGCGTGATGCGGGCCGCCACCTATCTCGGCGACCGCAGCCACTACTATGTCGACCTGCCCGGCCGGGAGGAGCCCCTGGTCGTGGCCGGCTCGGACTCGGGCTCCGCGGACCACGGCCCGGTGGAGCGGGGCGCCCCGGTCCTCGTATCGTGGCCGGACGACGCGCCGGTGCTGCTGCCGCGCGACGATGCCGGCGCCCCTGATACGCGGGCGGATCGAAAGGCGGAAGGGAGGTAACTCCGATGGGCGAAGCGGGCGGACACCAGGACGAGTACCACGACGCGCTCGTCGACATGCTGGAGCTCATCTGGGGCCGGGGGTTCATGGTGCCCGACGGACCTCGAAATGTGCGCCGCACCATCGCCGGGCTCGATCTGCGGGACAAAACGGTCCTCGACATCGGCTCGGGCCTCGGCGGTCCCGCCCTGCTCATGGCGAGAGAGCATGGCGCCCGCGTGACGGGGATCGATCTGGAAGCTCCGCTCGTATCCCGGGCTCGGGCCTACGCGACCGAGGCGGGGCAGGACGATCGGACCGAGTTCCGTCAGGTCGAAGCGGGCCCCCTGCCCTTCGAGGACGGCGTCTTCGCCGTCGTCTTCAGCTCCGGCGCCTTCATCCAGATCGAAGACAAGGCGGGGATGTTCGCGGAGATATTCCGGGTGCTGGAGCCGGGCGGCGTCTTCACCTGCTACGACTGGATGAGGAGCGACAAGCCCTACGGCGAGGACATGTACTACTGGTTCAAGATGGAAGGGCTCACCTTCGCGATGGAGACGCTCGAGAACCACGGTCGCATTCTGCGCAACGCCGGCTTCGTGGACATCGAGCTCGAAGACGACGGCAACGCCTACCGGGACCTCTGCCGCCGGGAGTACGAGCAGATGCGGGGACCCCTGAGGGCGCAAATGCGCGACATGCTGGGCCGAGAGATGCAGGAGCACTTCCTGGAGAACTGGCGCGCCATGCAGGTGGTGCTCGATAGCGGCGAACTCCGCCCCGGCTTCTACCGGGCCCGCACTCCCGCCTGAAAGCGCGCCCGGGCCCCGATCGCCCTCAGTCCCGGTCTTCCTCCACCTTGGTAAGGAGCTGGGTCGGAGCGTCGCCCCGACGGTACCAGGCGGGCTGATCCTGCATCTGCCGGTACGCGCGATCTCTCTCCTCGACACTGTCGTACCAGCGCAGCCCCTCCCAGCCTTCGCCGAGCAGGTGTGCGCCTGCCATGGTGTCGCCGGGAGGCAGCCTCACGCGAATGCCGTAACGTTTCATGGTGCGATGTTACCTCCCGATACCTGCGCGGGCAGCCCGCAACCGCAAGCATGCTGGCGTCCGCCGGTCGAGAAATCGGGGAAGATTGCGGGCACGGATCAAGCCCCGAGTTCGGGACGATTGCGGAAGTGCTCGAGCGCTTCCGGGTTGGCGAGCGCCTCGCGGTTCTTGACGGGCTCGCCGTGCACCACGTTGCGCACCGCGAGCTCGACGATCTTGCCGCTCCGGGTGCGCGGGATCTCCGGCACCTGGACGATGCGCGCGGGCACGTGGCGTGGACTCGCGCTCGTGCGTATCCGGTCACGGATTCTCTCTTGCAACTCCGGGTCGAGATCGAGCCCGGGCTTCAGCACCACGAAGAGCACGACGCGGCTGTCGCCCTCCCAGGCCTGCGTGATGACCAGAGCCTCGACCACTTCGTCCTGCTGCTCCACCGGCCGGTAGATCTCGGCGGTCCCGATGCGCACGCCTCCCGGATTCAGCACCGCATCGGAGCGCCCGTAGATCACGAGCCCGCCGCGCCGCGTGCACTCCACGTAGTCGCCGTGGCACCAGACGCCGGGAAACTTGTCGAAGTACGCCGCCCGGTAGCGGCTGCCGTCCGGGTCATTCCAGAACCCGATCGGCATCGAGGGGAAGGGACGGCGACAGACGAGCTCTCCCTTCTCCCCCACCACCGCCGCACCGCTCTCGTCGAAGGCGGCGACGTCCATGCCGAGCCCGAAGCACTGGATCTCTCCCCGGTACACGGGGAGCGTGGGGTTGCCGAGGACGAAGCAGGAGATGATGTCGGTGCCCCCGCTGATGGACGCCAGGCACAGGTCCGTCTTGATGGACTCGTACACGAAGTCGAAGCTCTCCGGCGCGAGCGGAGAGCCGGTGGAGAGCAGGGTCCGAAGCGCGCCGAGATCATGGCTTCGCGCCGGTCGCAGCCCCGACTTGCGGATTGCGTCGAGATACTTCGCCGAGACGCCGAAGTGCGTCATGCGAGTCCGCTGCGCGAAGTCGAAGAGCGCACCGGAGTCCGGCCAGGTCGGGGAGCCGTCGTAGAGCAGGAGAGTGACCCCGGATGCGAGCGCGGACACCATCCAGTTCCACATCATCCAGCCGCAGGTGGTGAAGTACATCAGCCGATCGCCCGGGTGCAGATCGCTGTGCAGGCGATGCTCCTTGAGATGCTGGAGCAAGGTGCCGCCGTGACCGTGCACGATGCACTTGGGCGGCCCGGTGGTGCCGGACGAGTACATCACGAAGAGAGGATGATCGAAAGGCAGTGGTTCGAACGGGATCGGGGCCGGAGCCAGGCCCGCGACGAAGTCCGGCCAGAGCACGGCGTGCGCGGTCGAGCCAAGCTCCGGCGCCGACGACGTGCAGGGTACGACGACCACCCGTTCGACGGACGGGATTCGGGCGACGACCTCCGAGAGCCGGGACCGGGTGTCGTAGTGTTTGCCGTTGAAGAAGTAGCCGTCCACACCGAAGAGCACGCGCGGCGCGATCTGTCCGAAACGGTCCACCACGCCCTGTACTCCGAAGTCCGGGGAACACGAGGACCACACCGCGCCGATGCTGGCGCTCGCGAGCATCGCGATGATCGCCTCGGGCATGTTGGGCAGGTATCCCGCCACCCGGTCTCCGGAGCGGACACCGGCAGCACGAAGCGCCTGTGCGAGCACCGAGACCCGATCGTGGAGCTCGGCGAAGGTCAACTCGGCGTCGATCTGGTCCTCGCCGCGAAACACCACCGCGCTCGCTTCGTCCCTGCGCCGCAGCAGGTTCTCCGCATAGTTGAGCCGCGCCTCGGGAAACCACCGCGCACCCGGCATGCGGTCGCCGTCGCGGAGCACCTGGTCGCCCCGGCGCGCCGCCTTCACTTGCGAGAAGTCCCACACTTCGCCCCAGAACGCCGCCGGCTCCTCGACCGACCAGCGATGCAGGGCACGGTAGTCGCCAGCCGGAACGCGGTGGCGCTCGCGCACTTCCCGCGCAAAGCGGGTGATGTTGGCGCGCTCGATACGTTCCTCGGAAGGGCGCCAGAGCGGCTCGCTCATCGACTCCTGCCTCGCCTCCCGCGACTCACGACAACCCGGCCCGGACCCGCGCGGGTCGAAAGCCCGATACGGCGCGTATTATAGGGTGAGTCCGAAGCATTCCCGCGGGCGGCACGAGATGCGATGAGCGATTCGACGACCAATCCCTTCGAGACCGACCTCGACCCCAATCCCGCCAACTACGCGGCCCTCACGCCGCTTGGCTTTCTCGAGCGCAGCGCGAGTGTCTATCCCGATCGGGTGGCGCTCATCCATGGCGAGAGACGCTATCGCTGGGCGGAGACCCGCGATCGTTGCCGGCGGCTCGCGAGCGCCCTTCGCACAAGCGGCATCGAAGAGGGAGACACCGTATCGATCCTCGCTCCGAACGTGCCCGAGATCTATGAGGCCAGCTTCGCAGTGCCGATGGCGGGGGCGGTGCTGAACACCATCAATACGAGACTCGATGCCGCGACCATCGCCTTCATCCTGGAGCACGGCCGAGCGAAGCTGCTCATCACCGACCGCGAACTGTCGCCCGTCGCCCGCGATGCCGTCGCCCGGCTCGACCGCGAGATCGTGGTCGTCGATATCGACGATCCGATGGCGCAGTCCGGCGACCTCATCGGAGAGTGCGACTACGAGGCGTTTCTGCGACGGGGCGACCCGGATTTCGACTGGCAACCGCCCCGGGACGAGTGGCAGGCGATCTCGCTCAACTACACCTCGGGCACGACGGGAGACCCCAAGGGGGTCGTGTATCACCACCGGGGCGCCTATCTCAACGCGCTCAGCAACGCGATCGGCTGGCAGATGGCCGCGCACCCGGTCTATCTGTGGACGCTGCCGATGTTCCACTGCAACGGCTGGTGCTTCCCGTGGACGATCGCCGCCCTCGGAGGGACGAACGTGTGCCTGCGCCGAGTGGCGGCCGGAGCCATCTACGACGCCATCGCGGATCACGGGGTGACCCATTTCTGCGGCGCTCCGATCGTACTCAATCTCATCCTGAACGCGCGCGAAGAAGAACAGCGCGCCTTCTCCCACCGGGTCGAGATCATGACCGCGGCCGCCCCTCCCCCCGCCGCGGTGCTCCAGGCGATGGAGAGCCGCGGCTTTCACATGACCCACGTGTACGGCCTGACCGAGACCTATGGTCCCTCGGTGATCTGCGCCTGGAAGGCGCAGTGGAACGCGCTCCCCGCACCGGAACGCGCAGCGCTCAAGGCCCGCCAGGGAGTGCGCTACCACGCGCTCGAGGGGCTGGAGGTCATGGACCCGAAAACCATGCGCCCGGTGCCGCGCGACGGCGTCACGACCGGCGAGGTCATGTTCCGCGGCAACATCGTCATGAAGGGATACCTCGCCAATCCCAAGGCAACGCACGAGGCGCTCGCGGGGGGGTGGTTTCATTCCGGCGACGTTGCGGTCATGCACCCCGACGGCTACGTCCAGCTCAAGGATCGCCTCAAGGACATCATCATCTCGGGGGGAGAGAACATCTCCTCCATCGAAGTCGAAGACGTGCTCTATCGCCATCCCGCGGTGTTGGAAGCGGCGGTGGTGGCCCGGCCCGACGAGACCTGGGGCGAGACCCCCTGCGCCTTCGTCACCCTCAAGGAGGGCGCGAGCGCTGATGAGAACGAGATCATCGCCTTCTGCCGAGACAACCTGGCGCACTTCAAGGCGCCGAAGTCGGTGATATTCGGACCGCTCCCGAAGACCTCCACCGGCAAGGTCCAGAAGTTCCGGCTGAGAAAAAGCCTCGACGACACGCCCGACGCAGGGACGCGTTGACGACAGTCCCGGCGCCCCGGCGTCGCCTCCGGCGAGGAGGGGCGCCCGCGTCACGCCACCCGTAGCGGCACCGCGTCCCGAGCCTCGCAACGCGTCGTTCAGGCGGAAGGGGAGGCGCCTTCGACCGAGGCCGTGCGCCGTTCGTCACGCCGCCTTGCCTTGACGAAGGCCCGCATGTGGAACTCGGCCTGCGCCGGCACGTAGCGGAACTCCCGTCCCGCCGGACACGCGCGTCGCGCCAGGCAGCCCTGCATGAGGCAGGAGCAGCCGGCCGGCGACGCGACGTGTTCGACACAGGCCGCCACGTCGTAGCCCGACCGGGATATCGCGCCGACCGGACAGGCGTCGAGGCAGGGCTGGTCCCAGCATCCCTCGCAGGGCGAGGGCTCCGACCCGCATTCGGGCGGATCGAGCGGTTCGGCGAAGACCAGCGCGCCACGATAGGCGTGCCACAGACCGTAGCGGGGATGGATGCTGAGACCGAGCGGGGACGAATGCAGCGACTCCGCGCGTTTGGCCCAGCGCAGGAAAGGCAGATAGGGCGGACCGCCGAACGGGAAGAGCGCGGCCGCCCGGAAACGCATCGCGAGGTCGTCGATCACCCGCCGGCTCCAACGGTCGAGGCGATGCTCTCCCGCGTTGAACTCGGGGGAGCACTGGAACTCCGCCCACATGCTCGAACCCGCATTGCCGATGAGCACCAGGGTCCTGGCGGTCCTCCCGTCCGGGAGTGCGGGCACCGCATCCTCGTCGTCCGGCCGGAAAGCGCCGCGCATCACCAGGCCCTTGGCCTCTATCGCGTCTCGTACCGTGCCGAGATCGACGCTCACTCGTAGCTTCTCACGTCGTCGATCACCTTGCCGTCGTTGGCCAGCGCGCCGGCTTCGACCAGACGCACCTCGCCCCGCAGCTTGCACACTTCCCGGAGACTCGCGGCGATCGCCCGGTCCAGCCCCTGGGGCCGGCGGCTCGAGACCTCGCAGTGCAGCGTCATCAGATCGCGGTTGTCGACACTGTCGACCACGAGGCGCCCCCTGACCACCTCGGGATGGCGGCGCAGCACTTCCGCCACCTGGCTCGGGTGGACGAACATGCCTCGCACCTTGGTGGTCTGGTCGGCGCGGCCCATCCAGCCCCTGATGCGCAGATTGGTTCGCCCGCAGGGGCTCGTTCCTTCCATGAGCGCCGACAGATCTCCGGTCGCGAAGCGGATCAGGGGATAGTCCGGGTTGAAGACAGTGACCAGCACTTCGCCCACCTCACCCGCCGGCACCGAATCGCCCGTGCCAGGGCGAACGACTTCCAGCAGCACCCCTTCTTCGACGATCATGCCTTCCATCGCCTCCGACTCGTAGGCGATGAGGCCAGCCTCGGCCGTGGCGTAGCACTGGAGCACGCGCTCCACCCCGGACCGATTGAGCTTTGCGCGCAGGCTCGGGGGCAGGGCCTCGCCGCTGACCAGCGCCTTGGTGAGCCCCGAGAGATCGCGGCCCCGCTCCGCTGCTTTCTCCAGAAGGATGTCGAGGAAGGAGGGCGTGCCCGCGTAGGCCCGGGGCTTGAGAAAACTCATCGCCTCGACCTGGAACTCCGTCTGCCCCACCCCGCCCGGGAACACGCAGCAACCGAGCGCTTTCGCCCCGGACTCCAACATCGCACCCGCTGGAGTCAGGTGGTAGGAGAAGCTGTTGTGGAGCAGGTCTCCGCGGCGGACTCCGGCCGCGTACAGACCCCTCGCCACCCGCCAGTAGTCGCCGCGGCGCGCCTGGGGCTCGAAGATCGGGCCCGGCGAGACGAATACGCGCGCGAGCTCGGAAATGTCGGAAGCGGCGAAGCCCCCGAAGGGTGGGTTCTGCGCCTGGAGCCCGACCAGCTCGGACTTGCGGATGACGGGCAGGCCGGCCAGCGCGGCGCGGTCACGGATCTCCAGAGGGTCGATGTCGGCGAACAACCCGGCGTAGGCGCCGGCATTGGCCTTGGCGTGCCGCACGAGGCCCGGCAACTCGGAGAAGATCTCGCGTTCGCGATCCTCGGGAGATCGGATCTCCAGGGAGTCGTAGTAATCGGACACGGTGGGAAGCCTCTACCGGTGGCTCCGGCCGAAACTGGCCCGGCCCCGGCGGCGCTCGCGGCGGCGTTCTCCTTTCACGCCAGCCAACGTTTGCGCCGGCGGTAATGCTTGACGTCGCGAAAACTCTTGCGCTTCTCCCCGCTCATCCCGAGATAGAACTCCTTCACATCCTCGTTGGTGCTCAAGGATTCCGCCTCGCCGTCGAGCACTACCCGACCGGTCTCGAGGATGTAGCCGTAATTCGCATAGCGAAGCGCGACGTTGGTGTTCTGCTCCGCGAGCAGGAAGGTCACCCCTTCTTCCTCGTTCAGGCGCCGGACGATCTCGAAGATCTCCTCCACCAGTTGCGGCGCGAGCCCCATCGAGGGCTCGTCGAGCAGGATGACGGAGGGACGGGCCATGAGCGCGCGTCCGAGCGAGGTCATCTGCTGCTCGCCCCCGGAGGTGTAGCCGGACTGGGCGTTGCGGCGCTCCTTGAGCCGCGGGAAGTAGCGATAGACCTTCTCGAGATCCTCCTGCACCGCGGCGCGGCCATCCCGGCGCGTATAGGCGCCGGTGAGCAGGTTCTCCTCCACCGTCAGGTGTTCGAAGCAGTGACGCCCCTCCATCACCTGGATCACCCCGCGGCGCACCAGGTCCGACGGGTTCGAGCGCTCGATACGCTCGCCCCGGAACTCGATGCTGCCCTTGGTGACGTCTCCCCGCTCGGCCCGGAGGAGATTGGAAATCGCCTTCAGGGTAGTGGTCTTGCCGGCGCCATTGGCCCCGAGGAGGGTGACGATACCCCCCTCGGGGACTGTGAGCGAAACCCCTTTCAACACGAGGATCACATGATCGTAGATCACCTCGATGTTGTTGACGGCGAGTAGCGGCGCTCCGTTGGTCGCCATGGTTCCGCTACTCCCCCGCAAAGCTCGGCTCAGCCCTCCATGGCGCAGTCGCGTGGCGTGATGTTGTTCTCCGCCGCGTAGGCGGCGGCGGCCTCTTCGACCATCGGTCGCACCACGTCACGCATGGCCGGAATCCAGTCGGAGACGATGTTCCACTTCTCGCCGTCCCATTGCTGGATCAGCACCGGACCCATCGTCTCATGGTCCTCGCAGCTCACCTTGACCGGAAGGGTCAGTCCGTCCATGCCGAGCTCCGCGAGCCGCTGGGCGGTGAGATCGAGGTTTTCCAGCCCCCAGCGCACCTCGGCTCCGGTCAGGGAGCGCACGCCGAACTCGGCCTGGGCGGTACGCACCGCCTCGATCGCGAACATCATGTTGATCATCCCGCGGTTGTAGAGCACCTCGCCGAGGTTGTTGGCCTTCGCCGCCTCCCGGTCGCCGTCGTAGAGGTGCTTGACGATATCGGCATGCACCGGATACCCGTCCCCCACATTGTGGAACGTGCCCGCCTTGTAGCCCACGGCGCCGTCGCCCGCCGGAATGACATCGCTCTCGCTGCCCGACCACCACACGCCGATGAAGTGATCCATCGGGAAGTTGATGGCGGCCGCCTCCTTTATCGCGACCTGATTCATCACGCCCCAGCCCCAGAGGAAGATCCAGTCGGGCTTGTAGCGGCGAATCTGCAGCCAGGTCGCCTTCTGCTCCTGGCCGGGGTGATCGACCGCGAGCAGATTGAGATCGTAGCCGTACTTCTCGGCGAGCACCTCCAGGGTCGGGATGGGTTCCTTGCCGTAGGCGCTGTTGTGGTAGATGAGGGCGATCTTCTTGCCTTCGAGGTTCTCCATGCCGCCTTCCTGATCGCCCACGTAGCGGATGAAGGCGGAAGCCTGACTCCAGTAGGTGGTCGGGAAGTTGAAGACCCACTTGAATACCCGCCCGTCGGCGGCGGCGGTGCGCCCGTAGCCCATGGACAGGATGGGCACCTCGTCCACCGCGGCCTTGGGGATGAGCTGGTAGGTGACGCCGGTGCTCATGGGGAACACGGCACTGGCGCCGGTGGGGCCCTTGTTCTTGAGCTTCTCGTAGCACTCCACGCCAACTTTGGTGTTGTACTGGAACTCGCACTCCTCCCAGGTGACAGTGACGCCGTTGATGCCGCCATCCCGTGCGTTGACGAGGCGGAGGTAGTCGGTCGCGCCGTTGCCCACGGGAATGCCGCTCGGGGCGTAGGGGCCGGTGCGATAACTCAGGATGGGAAAGAACTGCTCGTCCTGCGCCGAGACGCTTCCCGCGTAGAGACCGGTCAGCGCCAGCACGGCGACGAGCCCGCCGTTGATGAGTCTTACGAGTTTCATCTTCTACTCCTGTGCTCCGATGGGAATGAGCGTTGGGTGACGACGCTCCCGCGGCCGGAATTTAGCACGATCCAGGCCAGTGAACGGGCGGCAGCCGGTTATGGACGCCCGCTTCAGTACGGAAAGGGCCAGCGCCTCAGCTTCTCCTTGGCGATCTGCCAGAGCCGGGCGAGTCCGTGGGGCTCCGCGATCAGAAAGAAAATGATGAGGCCACCGAAGATCATGAATTCGAGATGCTTCTGGAGATCGGTAGCCATCGAGAATCCAAGCATCTGGGGCGCATTGGTGAGCAGGATCGGCATCAGGGTGATGAAGGCGGCCCCGAGGAAGGAGCCGAGAATGCTGCCCAGCCCTCCGATGATCACCATGAAGAGGACCTGGAAGGAGATGTCGATGGCATAGGCCTCGGTCTCGACGCTGCCGAGCCAGAGGAAGAGGCTCATGGCGCCCGCGACGCCGCAGTAGAACGAGGAGATGGCGAAGGCGAGCAGCTTGGTCTGAAAGGGGCGGAAACCGATGATTTCGGCCGCGATGTCCATGTCTCGTATCGCCATCCAGGAGCGCCCGATGCGTCCCCGGACGAGATTCTTCGCGGCGAGGGCGAAAACGACCACCACCGACAACGCAACGAGGTAGCGCACGGGGGCGGTGGCCTCCGGTCCGGTGACCATCACTCCGAGAATGGTGCGCGGCGGAGCGGTAACCGTGCCCGAGGGGTTGTAGTTGTAGAACCAGGGCACCTTGTTGAACATCCACACGAGAAAGAACTGTGCGGCGAGGGTGGCCACCGCGAGATAGAAGCCCTTGATGCGCAGGCTCGGAATGCCGAAGAGAACGCCCACTCCGGCGGCGCAGAGACCGGAGAGCAGGAAGCAGGCGACGATATTCAGCTCGGGCCACAGGGTGGTGAACTTGTAGGTCATGTATCCGCCCACCGCCATGAAGCCGCCGGTGCCCAGACTGAGCTGGCCCGCGTACCCGGTGAGCAGATTGAGCCCGATCGCGGCCATCGAGAAGACGAGAAAGGGGATCAGGATCGCCTGGAGCCAGTACTCGTTGGCAATCAGCGGCACTCCGAGAAATGCGAAAGCGAGGATGGCGATCACCACGTAGCGATCCAGCGGGATCGGGAACAACGCCTGATCGGCCGCGTAGCCGCTTTTGAACTGACCTCCTTCGCGATAGAACATGTTTCTCGTCACCTGAAAGCCGGCAACCCGATGCGCTCGGGGCCGGCCCGATTCAGACTCTCTCGATGATGCGTTCGCCGAAGAGGCCCTGGGGACGGAAGAGCAGGAAGAGCAGGGCGAGCGCGTAGGCGAACCAGTTCTCGATTGCGCCACCGACGAGCGGCCCCCAGTACACCTCTCCCAGCTTCTCCCCCACTCCGATGATAAGGCCGCCGGCAATGGCGCCGGGGACCGAGGTCAGCCCTCCGAGAATGAGCACGGGAAGCGCTTTCAGCGCGATGAGAGAGAGCGAGAACTGCACGCCGCTCTTCGCCCCCCACATGATCCCCGCTACCAGCGCGACCACTCCGGAGACCGACCACACCACCACCCAGATCGTGCGCAGCGAGATCCCCACCGCCATCGCGGCCTGGTGATCGTCGGCCACCGCGCGAAGCGCCCGCCCGATGGTGGTCCGGTGGAAGAAGAGCGCGAGCCCGAACACCATGAGCGCGCCGATCCCCGCCGCCCACAAGTCGAATTCGTTCAACAGCATCGTATCCCCGCCGAGCGCCACCTCGAAGGGCCCCTCCGGGATGCCGACGTCGAGACGCTTCACGTTGCTCCCCCACAGGGTCTCGCCAAAGCCTTCGAGGAAGAAGGTCAACCCGATCGTCGCCATGAACAGGATGAAGGGATCCTGGTTGACGAGCGGGCGCAGCATGACCTTCTCGATCGCCATCGCGAGCAACACCATGACTCCGACGGTGATCGCGATGGCGAGCCAGGTGGGCACGCCATGCTCCTGCAGGCCGACCAGGGTGAGGGCCGCGAAGAGCACCATGACCCCCTGCGCGAAATTGAAGGTCCCGGAAGCCTTGAAGATCAGAACGAAACCGAGCGCCACGAGCGAATACATGATCCCGGTCAGGAGCCCGTTCGCGACCACCTCCGCCAGGAACACCGGATACTGCGCCATCTCGACGAAGGGGAAGATGAGGAAAGCGTGCAGGGTTTCCATGAGAGAGCCCGAAGCCCGATCCGCCCGCGGATCAGTCGGTGAATTCCCGCCAGGCGGGGGAGTCTACGAGAAAGCGAAGCAACCGGAGAGTTTCCATGTGGGAGGGAATCCGCGTCAATCGTGAACGGCGCCGAGATAGGCATCGATCACAAGGGGATTGTGGCGCACTTCGTCCGGGGTTCCGTCGGCGAGCAGGCGACCGTAATCGAGCACCACCACCCGATCCGAGATGTCCATCACCACCCCCATGTCGTGTTCGATGAGCACCACCGTGGTGCCGAACTCGCCATTCACATCGAGGATGAAGCGACACATGTCCTCTTTCTCCTCGGTGTTCATGCCCGCCATCGGCTCGTCGAGCAACAGCATGTCGGGCTCCGCCGCGAGCGCCCTGCCCAGCTCGACGCGTTTTTGCAGTCCGTAGGGCAGCCGGCTGACCGGTGTCTTGCGAATGGCCTGAATCTCCAGGAAGTCGATGATGCGTTCGGCGAACGCCCGGTGCTCCATCTCCTCGCGGCGTGCCGGTCCGAGATACAGGGCCTGGAGCAGGAAGTTGCTCTTCATCTTGAGGTTGCGCCCGGTCATGATGTTGTCGAGCGTCGTCATGCCCCGGAAGAGCGCGATGTTCTGAAAGGTGCGCGCGATGCCCTGGGCCGCCGCCTCGTGGGTGCGCATGCGCCTCCGGGTCACGCCCTTGAAGGTGATGGCGCCGTCCTGGGGGTGGTAGAAGCCATTGATGACGTTGAGCATGGAGCTCTTGCCGGCGCCGTTCGGCCCGATGATCGCGCGCACTTCTCCCTTGCGCACGTCGAAGGACACCTCCGAGAGCGCCTGTACGCCTCCGAAGCGGAGGCTGACCTTCTCGACTTCGAGAATCGTCTCCGCCGCCCTGGCCTCGTTTGCCGTCATCGGTCAGCTCGCCCTGGCCAGTACGGGAACCGGTTGGACATCGCGGATCTCGAGCTCGGCATCGATGCTCCCGGTACGCCCGTCCTCGAAGGTCACCTCGGTCTGCGTGCGGCAGGATCTCTGCCCACCGTAGAGCGCATCGACGAGCTCGCGATAGCGCTCGGCCACGAAACGTCGCCGGATCTTGCGCGTCCTCGTGAGCTCCCCGTCGTCCGCGTCGAGTTCCTTGTGCAGGCTGATGAAGCGCGTTACCTGCGATCCCGCGAGCTGCGCGTCGGAGGCCAGATCCGCGTTAACGCGCGCCACGCAGTCGTGCACGATATCGAGCACCCGCGGATGCGCCGCGAGCTCCTGATAGCTCGCATAGGGCACATTGTGGCGCTCCGCCCAACTGCCGACCGCCTCCAGGTCGATGTTCACGAATGCCGCGACGTGGTCCCGACCGTCGCCGAAGGCGACGGCTTCCTTGATCTGCGGGAAGAACTTGAGCTTGTTCTCGATGTACTTCGGGGCAAAGAGCGTACCGTCGGCGAGCTTCCCGACATCCTTGGCCCGATCGATGATCTTCAGATGTCCATCGTCGTCGATGAAGCCCGCATCGCCAGTGTGCACCCAACCGTCCGGAGTCTTGGTCTGCGCGGTCGCCTCCGGGTTCTTGTAGTACTCGTGAAAGACGCCGGGACTGCGGTAGAGCACCTCGCCGTCGTCGTTTACCCTGAGCTCCACCCCCGGGGCCGGAGTTCCCACCGTATCGGACTTGATCTCCCCGTCGGGTTGCAGGGTGATGTACACGGTGGATTCGGTCTGCCCGTAGAGCTGCTTCACGTTGACCCCGAGCGCGCGGTAGAAGTCGAAGATGTCGGGGCCGATAGCCTCGCCCGCGGTGTACGCGACGCGGATGCGGGAAAAGCCGAGCGTGTTCTTGAGCGGTCCGTAGACGAGGAGTTCGCCGAGCCGGTAGAGCACGCGATCGCGTAGCGGCACCGGCTTGCGCTCGAGGATGGGAATGCCCGCGCGCCGCGCCACTTCCATGAAATAGTGGAACATCTTGCGCTTGAGACGACCCGCATCCTCCATCCGGATCATCACCGTGGTGAGCAGATTCTCGAAGATTCGCGGCGGCGCAAAGAAGTAGGTCGGCCCGATCTCGCGCAGGTCTTCGAGGACCGTGGCGCCGCTCTCCGGGCAGCTCACGCAGAAGCCCACCACGTAGGACTGGGCAAAGGAGAAGATGTGGTCACCGACCCACGCCATGGGCAGGTAGGCGAGCACTTCGTCGTCGGCGACGAGGCTCTCGAACTCCGCCCCCCGGCCCGCCATCACGACCACATTGTCGAAGAGCAGCACCACTCCCTTGGGATTGCCCGTGGTCCCGGAGGTGTAGAGGATGATGCAGGCGTCGCTTCCCTTGCCCCTGGCGACCTCGGCGTCCCAGAAATCGCCGTCGCGGCGATGGCGTTCGCGCCCCTTCTCGAGCACTTGCGCGTAGGACTCGAGCAGGGGCAGGTCGTAGTGGCGCATGCCGCGCGGGTCCACGTAGACGATCCTCTCGAGCCGGGGACAGGAGTCGCGAAGCTCGAGCAGCTTGTCGACCTGCTCCTGATCCTCGGCGACCGCGATGCGCGCTTCCGCGTGCGCCATCACGTAGCCGAGTTCCCGAGCCACCGAGTCCTGGTACATCGGCACCGGGATCCCGCCGAGCGACTGCGCCGCGCACATCGCCGCGTAGAGGCGGGGTCGGTTGTCACCGATGATGGCGAGGCGATCGCCCCGCTCGAAGCCGAGCTCCGCCAGGCCGCAGGCGAGCTCACGCACCTCGTTCTCGAGCTCTCTCCAGGTCCAGGACTGCCATATCCCGAACTCCTTCTCACGCAGCGCGGAGCGCTCGGGACGTTCGCGCGCGTTGCGCTTGAGCAGCTTGGGGAAAGTGTCGAGCGCCTCGTTCGGACGCTTCGTACCCGCTCCCGTGTCAACCATGTCCCCCCCGGGTTGGCGGTCGCCGGACGGCAATATTAATGTCGAGACGGAGAATCCGCGACCGGCGCTCAGCCGCGACCGGCGAGTATGAGTGCGATCGCCGCCGCGAGCAGGATGCTGCCGACCACGATGTTGGCGACCGGCATCAGGAGGCGCGTCCGGTCCGCAAGAGGCGGCGCGGCAGTGGTCGTCGGGCGCGTGGACAGGTCCTCCCGCCGCGCCCGAAGCACCCGCGACACCGCCTCTCCGACGAGGGCGGCAAACACGATGGCGCCGCCGGCGAGAGTGTACCCGCTCGGCACCTCGTCGAATCCGAGCCATACCCAGAAGGGCCCGAGCACCGTTTCGGTGAGGGTGAGGAAAGCGAGCACTCCCGCCGGGACATAGCGCCCTCCCATCAGGAACAGGGCGGCGCCGGTGGAGGTCAGCACTCCGCCGGAAATGAAAGCCACGCCCACCTCCCGAAGCGGCACGGCCACCGCGCCCTCGCTGAGAACAAAGCCCGCGACCACTGTGAACATCGCCCCCCACAGAGTCATGGGCAGCATGTGGAGTCCGCCGCCCCAACGGGCGACTACCGCCATGCCGGCGAACCCGAGCATCGTCACGAAGGAGAAGATCTGACCGGTAAGGTCGCCGCTCAAGACCCCCTCCGAACCCATCACCCCGATCCCGAGCAACGCGACCAGCATCGCGACGACCGTGCGCACCGCTATCCGCTCGCGCATCACCGCAAACGCGATGACGGCGGCAAAGAGCGGGGACGCGGCGAGGAAGAAGGTCACGTTTGCGACCGTGGTGTGGGAGAGCGCGAAGATGAAGGCGGTGCTGGCCACGAGGTGGCAGATGCCGCCCACCACAGCCGCTCCCCCGGCGCGCCGAAAGGCGCGGATCACGCGTCCCCGATTGATGATCGAGACGAGCGTGAAGATCACGAGAAACTGGCTCACCGCCCGCCAGAACACGATCTGCTCGGACGAGGCGTTCTCGAACATTCGGATCGTGAAGCCCTGCAGACTCCAGACCACGCCGGCAAAGACCACCATGGCCACACCTCGGGCCTGGGCGGAAGACTGTGAAGCCACGAAACGACGGCCGGCGGAGGTCAGGCGCGGTGTCTCACCGATCCGCGCGAGCGGGGATGAGGGCGTCCATGACAAAGGAGAAGTGGGCGCGTGAACCCGCCTCGGCATCGGGGCCGTAGCTCTGTTCGGTGAAGTCGACACCTCCCTCGGCGTCGACCAGGAGTACCGTCGAAGAGCGGGTGCCGTAGTGGGCGCCGGTGACGAATACGGAGGAGTAGGTGCGTTCCCGGGGAAGACCCACTCCGGTATCCGGCAGCGCCTCGTCGGGGGCCAGACTCCGGTCGCCGAGCAGGGTCATCAGATCGCCGCTGCGCCAGCGCGGGTGGCGGAGCACGTCGGCGAGACCGGACTTGAGGCCCTCGACCTTGGGCCACGGCTCGTCGAGCCGCGCGTTACTGAGGCCGTAGATTCCCGGCGCGAGAAGCGATGGCGCGGGGTCGCGGGCGCAGTAGTAGGCGAGGTCGCCGCCATCGCCCGCGATGAGACAGAAGCCGTTGTAGAGATGGGCGTGCCGCGCCACTTCCTCGAGATAGTCTCGGGGGGATTGGGCGCCGCCGAGGAAGGTGCTGACCAGCAGTCCGCGCGAGGGCGCGGTGCGGCGCGCCTCGTCCCCGGAACGCAGATTGGTAAGGGCCGCGAAACGCCCGCGGCGGGAAACCCCGAGCCAGGTCCCGCGGCCGAGCAGATCACGTCCCGCGAGGATCTCCGGACACTCGGGCCAGAACGCGGCGGGGGCGGTGGGACGCTGGTGGCACTCGTCCCGGTTTGCCGCCACGATGAGCGGATAGCGCGGGTGGTGGCGCCACGCGAAAGCGATGAGACACACCCAGGCGCCCTCGCTACATGTTGCGCCGGTACTTGCCGCCGACTTCGAACAAGGTGTGGGTGATCTCGCCGAGGCTCATGCACCGCACCGCGTCCATCAACACCGCGAAGACGTTGTCGCCGTGCATCGCGGCGTCGCGCAGCCGCTTCACCATGGCGTCGCGCTCGGCCTCGTTTCGGGCCTTGAAGGCGTCGAGACGGGCGAGCTGGCTCTCCTTCTCCTCGTCGCTCGACCGCGCGAGAGTGACCTCCTCCACCGCGCCCGACTCCGTTTCTTCGAGGAAGGTGTTGACACCCACAATGGGCAGAGTGCCGTCGTGCTTGCGGCTCTCGTAGTACAGCGACTCGTCCTGGATCCTGCCTCGCTGGTAGCCGGTCTCCATCGCGCCCAGCACCCCTCCGCGCTCGGATATGCGTTCGAGCTCGGCCAGCACCGCCTCCTCCACCAGATCCGTGAGCTCCTCGATAATGAAGGCGCCCTGGGTGGGGTTCTCGGTGCGCGCGAGGCCCCATTCCTCGTTGATGACGAGCTGGATCGCGAGCGCGCGCCGCACCGACTCTCCACTCGGCGTGGTCACCGCTTCGTCGTAGGCATTGGTGTGCAGACTGTTGCAGTGATCGTAGGTCGCAAGCAGCGCCTGCAGCGTAGTGCGGATATCGTTGAAGGACATCTCCTGCGCATGCAGGGAGCGCCCGGAAGTCTGCGCGTGGTACTTGAGCTTCTGGCCGCGTTCCGACGCCTGGTACTTGTCCCGCATGGCGGTCGCCCAGATGCGCCGCGCCACCCTTCCCATGACGGTGTACTCGGGGTCCATACCGCTGGAGAAGAAGAAGGAAAAGTTGGGCGTGAAGTCGTCGACATCCATGCCGCGCGCGAGGTACGCCTCCACGTAGGTGAAGCCGTTGGCGAGCGTGAAGGCGAGCTGGCTGATGGGGTTCGCGCCCGCTTCCGCGATGTGGTAGCCGGAGATCGACACCGAGTAGAAGTTCCGCACTCCGTTGGCGATGAAGTACTCCTGGATATCGCCCATCATCCCGAGGCTGAACTCGGTTGAGAAGATGCAGGTGTTCTGCCCCTGATCCTCCTTGAGGATGTCCGCCTGCACGGTGCCCCGCACGTTGCGCAGCGCAAAGGCGCGCACCCCCTCGCGCTCCTCGGAGTCCGGAGCCCGCCCGTGCTCGGCTTCGAAGCGCGCGAGCTGCTGCGCAATGGCGGTATTCAGAAACATCGCGAGCAGGGTCGGGGCCGGCCCGTTGATGGTCATCGACACCGAAGTGGAGGGATCGCAGAGGTCGAATCCGTCGTAGAGGACCTGCATGTCCGCAAGCGTCGCGATCGAGACCCCGGAGTTGCCCACCTTGCCGTAGATGTCGGGGCGCCGGTCCGGATCGAAGCCGTAGAGGGTGACCGAATCGAAGGCGGTGGACAGGCGCTTCGCGGGCGAGTGGGCCGAGAGGAGCTTGAAGCGGCGGTTGGTGCGAAAAGCGTCCCCTTCGCCCGCGAACATGCGCGAGGGTCGCTCCCCTTCGCGCTTGAGGGCGAAGACGCCGGCGGTGAAGGGAAAGTACCCGGGCAGGTTCTCGAGCATCAGCCAGCGCAGGCGTTCGCCGTCGTCCTCGAAACGCGGCAGGCTTATCTTGGGCACACGGGTGCCGGAGAGGGTCGTGAAAGTGAGCGGAGAGCGCACTTCGCGCCCGCGCACCCGGGTGCTCAGCTCGTCTTCCCGGTACGCCGCGGCGAGCGCCGGCCATCCGTCGAGAAGGGCCCGCGCGTCGTCGCGAAGGGGCCGCGCTTCCAGCAGCGCGTCGATGGCCTCCACCGCGGGCTCGCCGGCCGCCTCCAGCATCGCCTGCGTCTCGCGCAGGCACTGCCGCTCGCGCGCGATCCGGACCTGGGCCTCCACCCGTCGGCGATAACCGCGCACCGTCTCCGCGACTTCGGCGAGATAGCGCACCCGGCTTGCCGGCACGATGGCCGAGGCCAGGGTCGAGGTGCGCCCGGTTACCTCGGGCAGGACGCCCTGCGGCCACTCCGGCGAACACCGCTCGCGCACCCTTCGCAGGAGACTCTGGTAAAAGGCGGTGACGCCGTCGTCGTTGAAGCGCGAAGCGATGGTGCCGTAAACCGGCATCGTGTCGGGATCGGCGTCGAAAGCGCGGCGGTTGCGCAGCACCTGCTTGGACACGTCCCGCAGCGCGTCGCGCGCCCCGCGCCGGTCGAACTTGTTGATCGCCACCACGTCGGCGAAGTCGAGCATGTCGATCTTCTCGAGCTGGCTCGCCGACCCGTAATCGGGCGTCATGACGTAGGCTGCGACATCGACATGGGGCGCGACGCCGGCGTCGCCCTGGCCGATGCCCGAAGTCTCCACGATGATCAGGTCGAAGGCGGCAAGGCGCATTGCCTCGAGCAGCTCACCCAGGCACTCCGGCACCTCGGCGCGCGCCCCCCGCGTCGCGAGGGAGCGCATGAATATGCCGGGATGGTCTATCGCGTTCATGCGAATGCGATCGCCGAGCAACGCCCCCCCGGTGCGGCGGCGGCTCGGGTCGACGGCGAGAATGCCGATCCGGAGCCGATCCTCGAAGTCCAGCCGGAAGCGGCGCACCACTTCGTCGGTCAGGGAAGACTTGCCCGCCCCGCCGGTGCCGGTAATGCCGATGACGACGGGACGCCGGCTGATTCGAACGCGCCGCGCCAGCTCTTCTCGCCGGACGAGGTCGAGTTCGCCCCGCTCCACCTGCGTGAGGAGGCGGGCAAGCACCGGCCAGTGCCCGGCCGCAAGTCCGTCGAAGGCAAGGGGCGCCGGATCCGCTTGTGGGCGCGTGCAGCGGGCGATCATGTCATCGATGATGCCTTCGAGTCCGAGCGCCTGCCCGTCCGTGGGCGAGTAGATGCGCTCGACCCCGTAGCGGTGCAGCTCATCGACCTCGGAGGGCACGATGACGCCCCCGCCCCCACCGAATACGCGAACCCCCGCCGCACCCTGCTCCTTCAACTGGTCGACGAGGTACTTGAAGTACTCGATGTGCCCGCCCTGGTAGGAGCTCAGCGCGACCGCATCGGCGTCTTCCTGCACCGCCGCCGCCACCACTTCGCCCACCGAGCGGTTGTGACCGAGATGAATGACCTCCGCCCCCGCGCCCTGCAGAATCCGGCGCATCACGTTGATGGAGGCATCGTGCCCGTCGAAGAGGCTCGCCGCCGTCACGAAACGCAAGGGCGCCGCGCGCAGGGCGTCGTGGCGTGGCGCTTCGCTGCGGTCAAGCAGGGCTCGGTTCATGTCCCTCAAGTGGAGCGTCGACGACAAGCGATCGGATTCTAGCCCGGTAATGTGACTTGTCATCTCCTACACTTATAGATAACTGATTTATAAACTTTTATTCTCTAATCAAATCTAGCGTAAGCATATCGTAAGCGAAGTCAAACAATGCTGTGCGCCCTCGCTCCAACAACCCCCGCCAACAGGATCCGGAGTTTGGCGCCAGCCAAACTCCAACGAACCTGCGGTTGCTACCAGCGGGCGCCAATCTCTATCTTCACGCCGTGCACCGGGTTGGTTTCAGTGCCCTGGCTGCGCGTCAGCATCAGGTCGACTGACAGGTCAGGCCCGTCGATGGTGGGCGCCAGGTACCATCCGAGCCCGTATTCCTGCGAACCCACTGAGTGGCCGAACCGCACTCGTGGGCCAGCGGTGAAGCGCCCGCTGAACGCGCGCAGCCCGTAAGCCGCCTCAGCGGTGTAGCGGCTGGCCTGTCCGTAACCACCGCTGCGCTGCTCCAGCGGGTTGGTGGCGAACAGGGCATCGAGCCCGCCGGTGGCCGAGCCGCCCCAGTCCTGGGTCAGCGTCAGCGATGGGCCAAGGCCGTTCTCGCGATTCGGGCGATAGAGGAACGAAACGGCATAGCCTTTTTCCTCCAAGTCGTCATCCGCGTGGGTCACCAACGTGCGGCCCTGGACATTCAGTTCAAGGCCGAGGGTCGGCATGCGGTAGGCCAAGCCCCCGCCAATCTCCATTCCAGTGCCGGATTCGGCATCACCGCCGTCGTGGCGCACGCCAATCTCCACCCTCGGAACGATGGCCGACCCTTTCTGGCCGATGGCCACCGCCCAGCTGCCCTCCAGGCCAAGCCGCAACCGGCTCATGTCGCCTTCGGCGCCGGGCAACGCCAGTTCGTCGTCCCGGTCCGTGCGCGCCCAAAGCGCATCCGAGGTCAGGGCCAGCGCCATCCCGGAGAACAGCCGCCTTTGCGGGAACAGTTCGCCCCGAGCGCCCGCCGCAGCCATCGTCCAGTTGAGGTCGGACTTCAATTGCTGCCCGTTACCAGCCCTGAGCCTCATCTCGCCGCTGCCGAAGCCCGCAGCGCCCCAGACCGTGAAGTTGTCGGTAACCTTAATGGAGCCGTACGGTATCGCTGAGATCAATGAGGCCCTGATCTCATCATCAGCCTGCCCGGAACCGGTGACCGGCACATGGTCGTTGAGGGCGCTTCCCTTGCCCGTGCTGTGGGCGAAGGCAACGCCCGCGAGCCAGGACTTGGTGCCGTAATCCAGCCCCAGCATGCCCGAAGTCACTTCGCCATCCGGCGTGAAGCGGCCGTCCCGTCCACTGAAGCTGGAGTGCGCAGCCCGGCCCCACAGGGCGAAGTTGGCGCCGTTGGCGTCCTGCTTTCCGGTCACGGTGAAGCTGCTGCGGCGCAGCGTCTCACCGACGCCAAGCGTTTGCGAGCGCGGGAAGTCGCGTTGCAGATCGGGCGAGGCGTTGGGGTCCATACCGCCCGTGCTGCCCATGCCATCCGGTTGATTGTGGACGCCATTGCCAGGCCCGGCCGCGCCCCCAAGGGTTGCCTGTTGGTGGCCCTGGCCTTGGGCGTCGCCCCATAGGGCTCCATCGGCGCCAAGCTGGTCATCCGGCATGAATGAAGCCCCGCCGATTACGCTTTTAGTGCCGGCAGTGCGCGGTGCCGACATGCGGTCGGCAACGCCGTCCAGCGCTTGCTGCGCCACGGCGCGGCCAAAGCGCGTCAACCAGCCCTCCAATGCCTCCTGTCCGTCGCCGGCCACCGCTACGGTCACATTGAAGGTGTCGTTGGCAGTGGCGCCAGCGGCGTCGGTGGCGGTCACGGTGACATTCGCCGAACCGATGACCACGCCGCTCACCGTCAGCGTTGTGCCGGTCAGCGACACCGTTACTGTGCTGGTGTCGCCGGAGACGGCGGACAGGATTAGCGGGTCGCCATCCGAGTCGCTGAACACCGCGGAAAGGTTCACATCCACCGATTCGCCCGTCGCCACAGTCTGGTCCACCAGCGGGTTGTCCACAACCGGCCCCTGGTTCTCACCCAACACCGTGATGGCGAACGTCAGCGTCGCAGTGTCGGAAGCTTCCGTGTTGTCGTCGGAGTCTTCCGCCGTGTAGGTGTAGGTGGTCGCCGCTTGCGCCGCCGTCGGCGTGCCACTCAGGGTGCGGGTGGCCGCTTCGAAGCGAAGGCCCGCGGGCAATGCCGGGCTGATGCTGTAGGTCAGATCCCCGTTGGCATCGGTCGCCTCCGGCAGCGTCAGCGTTTCAATCGCCTCGTCCTGGGTGTAGGTCTGATCCTCGATGGTCTCGTCGTCGCCGAAGCTCGGGGCGACGTCCGGCTCCAGCACGGTGATGGAGAACGTCAGCGTCGCCGCATCGGTTGCCTCCTTGTTGTCGTCAGAGTCTTCCACCGTGTAGGTGTAGGTCATCGCCTCCTGCACTTCCGTCGGCGTGCCGCTCAGGGTGCGGGTGGTCTCGTCGAAGCGGAGGCCCGCGGGCAGTGCCGGGCTGATGCTGTAGGCCAGCGTCCCGTTGCCGCCCGTTGCCTGCGGCAGTGTCAGCGCCGTGATCGCCTCGTCCTTGGTGTAGCTCTGGTCATCGATCGTCTCGTCGCCAAATGTTGGCACCCGATTTGTCGGGCCACCGCCGCTCGACACCGTCAGCGTGAACGTGTCGGTAACGCTGCCGCCGTTGCCGTCGCTTGCTGTGACGGTGATCTCCGAAGTGCCCGCCGCCACGCCGGCCAGCGCGATCGTGTTGGCGTCGTTGTCCACGGTCACCGTGGCGGCGGCCTCGGTGGCGGAAGCGGCCGAATAGGTCAGCGTGTCGCCGTCGACGTCGTTGAACACCTCGCCGCCGTCGGTCTCCAGTTCCACCGTCAGGGTCGAGCCGGCGACCACCGAGCGGGCGCCGATGGCGTTGGCCACGGTGGGCGCGTCGTTCACCGGCGTCACGTCGATGGTCATGGTGTGGGACGCGGCGCTGTCGGCTTTGCCGTCGTTGACGCTGAACTGGAAGCTGGCGTAGGGGTCGCCGTTGGCGTTGGCGGCCGGGGTGAAGGTCAGGTTGTCGGCGTCGATGTCCGCCACAGTGATCACCTGGTCCTGGGTCACGTCGGCGCCGCTCAGTTGCAATGCGCCGGCGGTTTCAAGGCCGGTGATCTTGACGCTGGCGAGGGTGTCGCCGCTGTCGGCGTCGCTGAAGTTGAAGTCGGCGGCGTCGAAGGTGTAGGCGGTGTCCTCGTCGGTGGTGACCGTGTTGTCCGCGGCCGTCGGCGGGGTGTTGGTCGGCGGCGCGGCCGACACCGTCAGCGTGAACGTGTCGTTCACCGTGCCGCCGTTGCCGTCGGCCGCGGTCACGGTGATCTCCGAGGTGCCCGCCGCCACGCCGGCCAGCGCGATCGTGTTGGCGTCGTTGTCCACGGTCACCGTGGCGGCGGCCTCGGTGGCGGAGGTGGCCGTGTAGGTCAACGTGTCGCCGTCGACGTCGTTGAACACCTCGCCGCCGTCGGTCTCCAGTTCCGCGGTCAGGGTCGAGCCGGCGACCACCGAGCGGGCGCCGATGGCGTTGGCCACGGTGGGCGCGTCGTTCACGGCGGTGACGTCGATGGTCATGGTGTGGGACGCGGCGCTGTCGGCCTTGCCGTCGTTGACGCTGAACTGGAAGCTGGCGTAGGGGTCGCCGTTGGCGTTGGCGGCCGGGGTGAAGGTCAGGTTGTCGGCGTCGATGTCGGCGGCGGTGATCACCTGGTCCTGGGCCACGTCGGCGCCGCTCAGTTGCAATGCGCCGGCGGTTTCAAGGCCGGTGATCTTGACGCTGGCGAGGGTGTCGCCGGCATCGGCGTCGCTGAAGTTGAAGTCGGCGGCGTCGAAGGTGTAGGCGGCGTCCTCGTCGGTGGTGACCGTGTTGTCCGCGGCGGTCGGCGGGGTGTTGGTCGAAGGCGTCGCCGTCACCTCGGCCGAGGCCGCGCCCACGCCGGCGGCGTTCACCGCCCGGACCTGGAAGGCGTATTGCTGGCCGTTGGTGAGGCCGGTCACCGTGTGGCTGGTGGTGGCGGCGCCGCTAGGGGTGATGTCGGTCCAGGCTGCGCTGTCGGGCACGGTTGCGCCCTGGGCCTGGCGGAACTGGTACTTGGTGATGCTGGAATCACTCGGGTTTTCCCAGCTCAGGGTGGCTTCGGTGTCGCCGGCGGTTGAGGCCAGGCCGGTTGGCGCGGCGGGCGCCGGCGGCGGTGTTGCCGTGTAAACGATCTTCTGGTTGCCAATCCAAAGCTCGATGCGGAAATCGTTGTCGCCAAAGGTGCCGAGCACAGTGCCGGAGAACGTTACCGTCTTGCCCGTCGGGTTATAGATGTCCCCGTTGAGACTCGCCGTGTCCACGACCATGTACTTGCGGTAGGTGTTGAACAGGATGGTGAAATCGTTGCTGTAGTTGTCCAGGTTTAATATTTCGGTGTAACCCGTATAGGAACTCAAGCCGGTCTTTGTGAAGTCCGGCAGCTGGTCGTAGCGCTTCGACGGGGCGCCGTTACTCAGCGACGCCGGATGAAAAGCCCAGAGTTCATCGGTATCGTCTATCTTGATGTGTATGACGTGTTGCGGCACCGTATCCCCGACAAAGTTGAAGCCGGACATATCCAGGCTTCCGGAGGCGGCAATGGTGGTGGTGCTGCCGTCATCGGAGAAGGTGAACGTCAGCGTGCTCGCCGGGGTCGGCGCGGCGGGCGTGGCTGTCACCGTGGCCGAAGCGTCGCTGTTGCCGCCGGTGTTGACGGCGCGGATTTCGAAGGCGTATTGGGTGCCGTTGGTCAGGCCGGTCACCTCGTGCCGCACAGTCGTGGCGCCGCTGCCGGGGATATCCGCCCAGTTGGCGGTGGCCGGCACGCTGGAGCCGGCGCCGTAGCGCAGCTGGTACCTGGTGATGCTGTCGTTGCCCGGGTCCGTCCAGGTCAGCGTCGCCTTGGCGTTGCCCGCCGCCGCCGCCAGATCCGCTGGTGCGGACGGCTTCGCCAATGGCGTTGCGGAGGCGGTGTTCGATGCGTCGCTGTAGCCGGAGGCGTTCACCGCGCGAATCTCGAAGGCGTACGCTTTGCCGTTGGTCAGACCCATCACCATGTGGGCGGTGGTCGTCGCGCCGCTGCCAGTGATGTCCGCCCAGGTCGCGCTGCTAGGCACCGTCTGACCCTCGCCGTGGCGCAACTGGTATTTGGTGATGTCGGTGTCGCCCGGGTCGGTCCAGGTCAGTTCAACCTGCGTGTCGCCGGCCGCCGCGGCCAGACCGGTGGGCGCGTCCGGCAGCGCCATGACGGTGATGTCGAACGTCAGGCTCGCCGTGTCGCCGTCCGAGTCGGTGGCGGTGTAGGTGTACGCCGTGGCGGCCTGGCCCGTGGTCGGCGTGCCGGACAGGGTTCGGTTCGCCGCGTCGAAGGCCAAGCCATCCGGGGCATCCGGGCTCAGGCTGTACGTCAGCGTACCGTCGCCGCCGGTGGCCAGCGGCAGGTTCAGCGTCGTGATCTGCGTGTTCTGGGCGTAGCTCTGGTCGGCCACCGTGGCCGTGCCGAAGTCCGGCATCAAGTCGGTGACGGGCGTCGCCGTCGCCGTGTCGGAGGCGGCGCCCGGGCCGCCCGCATTCACGGCGCGGACCTGGAAGACGTATTCCGTGCCATTGGTGAGCTCGGTCACAGTGTGTCCGGTGGTGGAGGCTCCGCTGCCCGTGATGTCCGTCCACAGGCTGTCGTCGTCCTCAGAGAAGCTCGTACCCACCTTGTGGCGCGACTGATATTTGGTGATACCGCTGTCGCCCGGGTCGGTCCAGGCCAGCACCACCTCCGTATCGCCCGAGGTGGCGGTGAACCCCGCCGGTGCGGCCGCCGCCGCGATGACGGTTACCTTGAAGATGTCGGATCCCTCCCCCCTAAAGATGTCATCTACGGTCACTTCAATGGCTTCTTCGCCAGGCGTGTGGGCAATCACTCTAAATGCGTCCCAATCTATGGCCCTTGTGTTGACGTTGTTGCCGTTGTCAGGGGTGCGCAGGTACAAGCGTATTCGGTCACCCTCGTCATCCACGAACATGTCTGTCAGGTTGACCCTCAATGTGTTGCCGACCGCCAGGGTTTGATCCGGATAGGGTGGACTCTTCGCCTTCGGGGCGGTGTTGCTCGTTGTCACGACGGCGGATGTCGAGACCGACAGTCCGTAGGGATCCGTCCCCGTCAGGGTCAGTGTCGTCCTCTCCACCGGCCCCGTCGCTCGGTAGCGCAGATAGTGCGCGGCAGGATAAACCGTACTGTAGCCGGGTTCCGCGATAAGCACGTCGAGGTTGGCTTGCGGTGGGTCCGCCGTCCAGGTGAAGGTCAGTTCGTCGCCGTCCGGGTCCGAGAATCTTGGGCCAAATCCTTTCGTCAACCTGACGTTTCTGTAACGAGAGGGCAAAACGACTCCGTCGTTTCCGAATACGGCGCCTCCCAACACCGGCGCCCGGTTGTTGGCGCGCGGCAACATCGTGAGGGTCTCGGAGGCCGGCCCGGCGCCGTTGGCGTTCACCGCCCGGACCTGGAATGCCCAGGTGGCGCCGTTGGTCAGTCCGGAGACGGTATGGGTGGTGGTGGTCGCGCCGCTGTTGGCGATGTCCGTCCACAAGCCGTCGTCACTGGGGGAGAAGCTCGTTCCCACCTTGCGGCGAAGCTGATACCTGGTGATAGTGGTGTCGGAAGGATCGTTCCAGCTCAGCGTGACCTCGGCGTTGCCGCCCAACACCCGGAAGCCGCCCGGTTGCAAGGGCGCACCCAGCCGCAGTACCACTTCCTCCGACGCTGCACCCGGGCCACCCGCATTCACGGCGCGGACCTGGAAGACGTATTCCGTGCCATCGGTGAGCCCCGTCACGGTGTGGCCAGTGGTGGCGGAGCCGCTGCCGGCAATGTCCGTCCACAAGCTGTCGTCGTCCTCAGAGAAGCTCGTACCCACCTTGTGGCGCGACTGATATTTGGTGATACCGCTGTCGCCCGGGTCGGTCCAGGCCAGCACCACCTCCGTATCGCCCGAGGTGGCGGTGAACCCCGCCGGTGCGGCCGCCGCCGCGATGACGGTGAACTTGATGCTGTCGGACGCCTCGGCTCCAAAGAGGTCCTTTACTGTCCATACAATGACTTCTTCGCCCGGTGTGTGGGCAGTCACTGTCAACACGCTACCTGACCAATGTGTGTCGATGTTGTTGCCTTCGTCCGGGCGGATAGTGAACGAGTCAATAGGGTCGCTCTCGTCGTCGATGAACACATCCGTCGTGTTCAAGGTCAATGTATTGCCGACCGCCAGGGTCTGGTCTGGATAGGACGGGCTCTTGGTCTTTGGGGCGGTGTTGCTCGTCGTCACGACGGCGGATGTCGAGACCGACAGTCCGTAGGGATCCGTCCCCGTCAAGGTCAGTGTCGTCCGCTCCACCGGCCCCGTCGCCCTGTAGCGCAGATATTGTGATTCTGGATTGACCGTGCTCCAGCCGGGTTCCTCGATGCGCACGTCGATATTGGCTTGCGGCGGATTCGTCGCCCAGGTGAAGGTCAGGTCGTCGCCGTCCGGGTCTGAGAATCTTGGGCTAAATCCTTTCGTCAACCTGGCATTTCTGTAACTGGAGGATAGAACTTCTCCGAAGCCTCTGAATACGGCGCCTCGAAACACCGGCGCCCGGTTGTTGGCGCGCGGCAACATCGTGAGGGTCTCGGAGGCCGGCCCGGCGCCACCGGCGTTCACCGCCCGGATCTGGAAGGCCCAGGTGGAGCCGTTGGTCAGCCCGGTGACGGTATGGGTGGTGGTGGTCGGGCCGCTGTTGGCGATGTCGCTCCAGGTGTCGCTGTCGGAGAAGCTCGTTCCCACCTTGTGGCGAAGCTGGTACCTGGTGATGGTGGTGTCGGAAGGAGGATCGTCCCAGCTCAGCGTCACCTGGGCGTTGCCGCCCACCACCCGGAAGCCACTCGGTTGCAGCGGCGGGCCGGGCCGCATCACCACCTGCTCTGAAGCCGGGCCCGGCCCACCGGCATTCACCGCGCGAATCTCGAAGGCGTATTGGGTGCCGTTGGTCAGGCCGGTGACGGTGTGGCTGGTGGTGCCGGCGCCACTGCCGGCGATGTCGCCCCAGGTTGCGGTGGCCGGCACGGTGGTGCCCGCGCCGTAGCGGAGCTGGTATGTGGTGATGTTGGAGTCGTTGGGGTCGGTCCAGTTTAGCGTGACCGTAGTGTTGCCCGGGGTGGCGGTCAGGCCGGTGGGTGTGGCGGGCAGCACGGCGGGCGTGGCCGTGGCGGTTGCCACGGCACCGTTGCCGGCGGTGTTGGTGGCGCGCACTTCGAAGGTGTAGCCGGTGCCGTTGGTGAGGCCGGTGGCGATGTAGCTGGTGGCTGTGCCGTCGCCGAGCCCCGTCCAGGTGTCGGTGGCGTCGTTGAAGGGCAGGTCGGCGGTGGCCTTCCACCGCACCTGCACGTCGCCAATCACGCTGGCGTTGGTGGGCAGGGTCCAGCTCAAGCTGGCCTGGGCATTGCCGGCGGTGGCGCTGAATTCCGTCGGCGCGGCGGGAACGGCCAGTGCCGGGGTTGCGGTGACGGTGCCGGAGGCGCTGCTGTTGCCGAGGGCGTTCACGGCCCGAATCTCGAAGGCGTACCCGGTGGCGTTGGTCAGGCCGGTGACGGTGTGGCTGGTGGTGCCGGCGCCGCTGCCCTCGATGTCCGCCCAGGTCGCGGTGGCGGGCACGGTGGAACCCGCGCCATAGCGCACCTGGTACTTGGTGATGCTGGAGTCGTTCGGGTTGTTCCAGGTCAGGGTGGCTTGGGCGTCGCCGGCGCTGGCGGCGAGATTGGCGGGCGCGTTGGGGTGGGCGGCCAGAGGCGTTACGGTGTTGCTGGCCGGCAGCGCGTTGTTGAACCCGCCGCGCAGAGGTGCAGCCGGCGGCGTGCCAGCCGCCAGTGCGGCCGTGGGGGTGTAAGGCGCGGCGATCACTTGCTCCGTCATACTGTCGGCCAAGGCGGGGGCAGGCTCCGGCGCGTTGCGGGCGTGGGCGGTGCTTTGGAGGGCTTGGTCCTCGGCGAAAGCGGGCAGCGCTGACAGCACGGACGCAACGAGGCCCAGAGTGAACTTGCGCAGCAGCGGGCGGGTTTTGGCCAAGGTCAGGTCGCTTCTGGCTGGGTGGCCGACCAGTGACCCGCTGGGGCGGGGGGCGGGATGCATGGCAGGGTGCTTGAAGTAGGCGCGTTGGACGGTGCTTGGCGGTTGTGCGGCCAGCTGAACCGGACGTCGGAGGCGAAATCCGGAGTGTTCATGGACCTGCCCCGTTTTGATGGACAGGTAAGGGGTTTCGCGGTTGGGTGGGTAGTGGGAATTTTTACAGGGGGCAAGGGTAGGGGTAGGGGGTTATCACTATTCTGAGGGATATCTTCAAGGGCCTGCCTGCCTCGGGAATCGGCACTTGTGCACATCACATCAGTCGCTGTGGCACTGGAAAGTGAAGGCAGAGTGTCACCAGGCAGCGTCGAAGCGGTGAAGGGGGGCGCTTTGCGTTGCCGGGAGAAGGCGGGGACAATCGCTCGTCCGCGCGAGAAGCGCGCCCGCCGTTTCGGATTCGGGGACTGCGTCCATGAGCACCACCGCCGCGAGCCTCGATGCGCCCCCCGCGGTGCTGGAGCGCGAAGACCACGAGGGCATCAGCACGCTCACCCTCAACCGCCCCGAGCGGTACAACGCGCTCTCCGAGGCGCTGCTCGAAGCTTTGCAGTGCGAGATTGCGCGGGTGTCCGAGGACGAGTCGGTCCGGGTGCTGGTGCTCGCGGCGCGGGGACGCGCATTTTGCACCGGCCACGATCTCGGGGAGATGCGCCGCCGCCCCGACGAGAGGTACTACCGGAACCTCTTCGCGCGATGCAGCGCAATGATGCAAAGCCTGGTGGCCTGCCCCAAGCCGGTAATCGCCAAGGTGCAGGGGCTGGCCACCGCGGCGGGCTGCCAGCTCGTCGCGACCGCGGACCTCGCGGTGGCCTCCACCCAGGCGAGGTTCGCGGTATCGGGAATCAGGCAGGGCCTCTTCTGCTCCACCCCGAGCGTCGCGCTCAGCCGCAACGTCGGACGCAAGCGCGCCTTCGAGATGCTGGTCACCGGCGAGTTCATCGAAGCCGGGACCGCGCTCGAGTACGGCCTGCTGAACCGCGTGGTGGCGCCGGAGCGCCTCGATGCGGAAGTCGAAGCCCTCGCGCGAAGCATCGCGGCGAATCCGCCGGTCGCGGTCGAGACCGGCAAGCGCATGTTCTATCGCCAGCTCGAGCTGGATCTAGTGGGCGCCTACCGCTACGCGGGCGAAGTAATGGCCTGCAACATGATGGCCGAAGATGCGATCGAGGGCATCGAGGCCTTCCTCGAGAAACGCGAGCCGAAGTGGCGAGACGGTTGACCGCGGCAGCGCGGACGGGGACGCGTGGCGCCGGCGGAGCGCCGCCAGTGTCTCGGGTGACGGGCTCCGAGGGGACGGCTCACGCCGGGAAGCGCCGCTCCATCGGGCGCGTCGCGACGCTCCGCATGAGAGCACGGGAGAGGCGGCGGTGGCGATCCTCCTGATCCGGCACGGAGAGACCGCGCTCAATGCGGCGCGGATCGTGCAGTTTCCCGACACCGCGCTCTCCGAACGGGGGCGGGAGCAGGCGATGCGGCTCGCGAAGCATCTGAACCGCTTTCCGGTACGCGCAATTCTCTCCAGCGACTACGCCCGCGCGCGCATGACCGCGGAGGCGATCCGCGAGGAGACCGGGCTTGCCATCACCCTCCATTCCGGGCTCCGGGAGCGCAACTTCGGCGCGTACCGCGGCCGCCCCCACGACGAGCTGCCGAGCGCATTCCGCTTCGACGGCGCCGCGCCCCCGCAAGGAGAGAGCATCACCGCCTTCGACGCCCGCGTCGAGACGACATGGTCCGAAGTCACCGAGTTTGCGAGAGCGGTCAAGGGCGACACCGCGGTCGTCACCCACGGACTCGTGTGCCGCTCCATCGTGGAGCGGCTGGTGGACAATGGCCAGGGCGCGGAGCGCACGCCGACGATGTGGGGCAACACCGCGTTCACCGTGCTGGAACCGGGCGAGCGATGGCGGGTGAGCCTGCTCGCGAGCACCCGGCACCTCAAGGCCTCGCCTCACCCGCAGTGACGACGCCGTGGGCAGGAGGGCGTCCGGGCATGGCGTCGCGGTACGACGGCGCCAGGCCCGGTCGCAACGAGCGCTCGGTACGGTGACCCGGGGCTCGATCCCGTGCGCCAATCGGGGCGACCCGCTTGCGGCCCCTCGCCCGCATGTTTCACCGATTTCTAAACTCGCGGACGCCAGTATGCGGGCGCTTGCGGGCCCCCCTCCTTCAAGCCGCAACGACTTCGTGCCGGGCCTTGCGTGTCCTTCGGTCCGTGCTTCCTGCCATCGCAGCCTCCTGGCGCCCTCGCCACAATGAGCAGGTAAACCATGCGGGCTGGCCCCCCCGGAGTGGACGCGCTCGGCGTCGCGCACCGGCCGGCCGGCGCGAAGGCCCGCATCGTGTCCCTCGTGCCGAGCATCACCGAGCTGCTCTTCACCCTCGGCCTCGGAGACCGAGTGGTCGGGCGCACCACCTTCTGCGTGCATCCCGAGGATCGGGTGGCGGGCGTCACCCGGGTGGGAGGCACCAAGACCCCGAAGATTGATCGCATCCGTTCGCTCGAGCCCACTCACGTCATCGTCAACATCGACGAGAACGATCGGGAAAGGGTGGAGGAGATCGCGCGCTTCGTTCCCCGGGTGATCGTGACTCACCCCTTGGGCCCGAGGGACAACCCTGGCCTGTTCCGCCTGCTGGGCTACGTGTTCGATGCCGAAGCGGTGGCCGAGACGCTGGTCCAGGAGTTCGAGTCCGCGCTGCGCCGCATGGAGGAATCGGCCGCGTTGCTCCCGCCGCTGCGGGTGCTCTACCTCATCTGGCGCAAACCCTGGATGACGATCTCCCGCGCCACCTATATCTCCCGGGTACTCGCTCTGGCGCGTTGGCAGAGCGTCGGCGGCAACGAGGTGCGCTACCCCGAGATCGAGCTCAACCCGTCACTCGCGAGCGAGATCGACCTCGTGCTCCTCGCAAGCGAACCCTTCCCCTTCAAGCCCCGGCACATGGAAGAAGTGCGCGACGCGCTCGGCTCCGGTCCCGTGGTGGAGATCATCGACGCGGAGATGGTGTCCTGGTACGGGAGCCGGGCGATACCGGGACTTCACTACCTCCGCGACTTCGCGCCCCGAATCGCGGCCCGCGCTAAGGGCGCCGCCGCCGCGCGCCCGGGGTTCGCAAGCACCTACTGCCCGTAGCGCGGGGCGCCCCCGTCCAGATATCGCTGCTCTTCCGGCGTGGAGTCGCGACCGAGCACCGCGTTGCGGTGGGGAAAACGGCCGAAGCGGTGCACGACATCGCGATGCTCACGGACATGTTCGAGCGAGCCGTTCACGTATTCGGCGAGCTCGCCTTCGACGCTCGCGGCGAGCGCCTCCCACACGCGTATCGACTCATCCTGACGTTCCCGATCCTCGGTGTGCTGGAAGGGCATGTAGAGGAACATCCGCTCGATCGGTCTCAGGAGCTCGTCGAACCCGCGCTCCCGGGCACGCAGGCAGCACGAGAGCGCCTTGGTGTCGCAGGAGAATGCGGCGCGGGTGCCGCGGTGAATGTTGCGAGAGAGCTGATCGAGAACGACGACCAGGGCGAGGGTGCCACGTGGCGTCTCCTGCCACTGGTCGATCTCGCCCCGCGCCGCCCGCTCGTGCAGCGCCCCGAAGCGTTCGCGACACTGGCGATCGAAGGCGGGGTCCGACTGGAACCAGATCTTGCTGCGCTCGGCGATCGCCCGCGGGTCGTCGGCAACGCCCGCGAACCAGAAATCGAGGACGTCTTCCGGCCCCACAGTGACCCCGCCGGTCATCGGAACCCCGTGGCCCGCGTCGATGTCTCGCCGACTTTCGTTGCGGGGGCGCCAGGATGCCGTGGTGGCGGGCCGCACGGAGCGCAAGTCGCGCCACGGAGAGTCGGCGGGAAACGATGCGCCGGGGGCACTTCGTCCCGGCAAGCGGGCCAGCCACGCATGGCAAGCCCGGCCCGCAACCGCGAGCGGAGTGGCGCAAGTGAGCCGGGAAGTCGGTGAAACGTAGAGACCGGGAGCGACAATGCCCGCATTCGGGAAGCGGCGGGGCGCAACGGCGGTGAAGCGCCGAAGGGACTTGGCACACCTCTCATCGGGCCAGTATAACCCCGCGCATGCCGCGCCGGCGGCGCGGCGCGGACCGGAACCTGTCGGAGAAGCGGCTCCCGCCCGTGGACGAGATCGTTTTGCGTTCGATGGCGAAGTGGCCGAGAGTGCCCTCGGTCTTCGGCTGGCTCTCGCTCGATCGGCGCGGTCGCTGGCACATCAAGGGCGAGCCCTTGACGCACGAGGCGATGCTGCACTTCATCAACCGCAACTATGCGGGCGACGAACGGGGCCGCTGGTTCTTCCAGAACGGTCCGCAACGGGTGTTCGTTTCTCTGGCCTACACGCCCCTCGTACTCTCGCTCGACGCACAGGAGCGCCTTCTGACCCACACCGGCTTGCCGGTCCGGTCGCTGCAAGCCGCCGCCCTCGACGAAGAGGGGAGTCTGCTGCTGGTCTGCGAACACGGTCCCGCGCTGCTCGACGACCGCGACCTGCTTGCCGCCTCCGAGGGTTTCGTGGACGCGCGGGGGCGCCCCTGTTCCGACGATTTCCTGGAATCGGCTCTGAACGACCCCCGGGATCTCGACCGGGCCCGTCTTTCCTTTCGCTGGCAGGACATGAGCGCGCCGCTTGCGACGCTCACCCGAGCCGAAGCGCCGCTTCGCTTCGGATTCATCACGACGCCCCGGCCCGAGGACTGACACGGCTCTTATTGGCTAACCCGGATGTTTCGCCGATTTCTCAACCCGCGGACGCCAATATGCTCGCGGCTGCGAGCCTCCCTCCGTCGCGCCGCTTTGACGTGGTGTCGGCTACCTGCCGCGCTTCGCTATCCTTGGGCGAAGCTTTCCGGCCTGGGCAAGCCATCCTTGGCTTGCCCGCTCGCCGGGGCGAAGCGCCACCGGCGCTTCGCCTGTTTCCGGCTCGCCCTTGCGCGTCTTTCGGTCCCTGCTTCCTGCTATCACGGCATCCTGACGCGCGAAGCGGCTGATAATCGGTGAAACTCCGGGCTAATCCCCGCCCGCGAGGGCGGAAAAGCGCACCGCGAGCAGTTCCGAGGTGTGCAGTTGCCCCTCGGGGTTCTTCTCGACCTGGATCAGCTTCTGCGCGTCTTCGAGGCCGGCCGGAATGATCATGCGCCCGCCCGGCTTGAGCTGAGCGAGCAAGGGCGTGGGAATCAGGTCGGGGGCCGCCGCCACCAGTATCTTGTCGAAGGGAGCATGTTCGGCCCAGCCGCGCGAGCCGTCTCCCACCGCGACTTCGACGTTCTCGACTCCGCCCTCGGCGAGGCGGCGCTGTGCGCTCTGGGCGAGCTCCTCGATGATCTCAACGCTGTACACCATCCTCGCCAGCCTCGCGAGGATGGCGGCCTGATAGCCGAGGCCCGTGCCGACTTCCAGCACCTTGTCTTCGGGTTGCAGATCGAGCACGTCGGTCATCAGGGCGACGATGAAGGGCTGCGAGATCGTCTTGTCGAATCCAATCGGGAGCGGGGAGTCGACATAGGCGAAGGCGCGCAGCTCCGCCGGCACGAACTCGTGGCGGGAAACGCTCTCCATGGCCCGGAGAACCTTGGCCGAGAGCTCGGCCCGCCCGGTCTCCGGCGCCACCTGCCGGGCGTGACGGGCAATCTGCGCCGCCATCTCGCGGCGCATCGTCGTGAACTGGTCTTCGACCGGCGCTTCGGGCACGTTCCGCAGCTCAGCCGCGCCCACAGGCCTCGTCGATGGCCCGGTGGGCCGCGGTGAACCCGAGCAGGGAGTACACGTCGGAGGTGCGCACTCCTCCTGCGGAAGTGCCCTCGATGGTCATGCGGTAGCCTGCTCGCATCGCCTTCACCATCTTCGCGTTATCGGCGGAATCGAAGGCCCAGGCGCTGCTCCCGTTGGTGGCGAGAACGAATTCCTGCTCACCGATGCGGACTCTGGCCCTGGTGCCCTCGCCGAACGCGTAGCCGCTGTCCAGGGTGACCGCGTCGAAGTCCCGGGGCGAGGTCCGGTGGGTGACGAACAGGAAAGCCTCGTCCCGCCCCTCCATGCTCCCCTCGCGCGCTTCGGGCTGGCTCCACATCATGCAGGACGTGCCGCCTTCGTCGGGGAAGGAGAGTGCCGTCCATTGCTTGAAGGTGCCGAGACTGGTCGAGTCCGCCCCGGCCGCGAAGAAAGAGGACACGAGGACGGCGGCGATCGCCAGACTCCGCGTCAGCCGCCCGGATCGACTCCGGAGTCGTTGCCGTTCTGCCTGCATCTCGTGCCCGAAGTGTCCAATGGCGGCATCTCCGATTATGCCTGATCGCCGCGCCCCCCGGCATTCGAAGCCCCGAATCTCGCAGGGCCCGGGGGGCGCCGCCCACCGGGGGGGGGGCCATTCACGCTTGCCGCGGCAGCGTCTCTCTCCCCCGCGAACACCGGGGGTGGCCTCGCACGAGTGAGCGCTTGACACGCGGGCCGCGCTGCCCCCCGCGAACACCGGGCGCGGGATCTCGCGGGCAGCCCCGCAACTACAGGCAACCCCTCTCCCCCGCGAATGCGGGGAGGGGGAGAGCGCAGGCCTCGTTTCGGACTTCTTGAACCCCGAAGCCCGAGTGATGTGGCATGATTCGTCAAATCGTCATTGCTGGGGAGAAGCCCGCGTGAGAATCGTTCGTTATCTCGATGGATCGGAGGCCGAGCAGCTCGGCCAGGAGCACGCCGATGGGTCCGTAACCCGGATCGAGGGCACTCTCTTCGGTGGGCACACGGATACCGGGGAGAGGGCATCGGCCGACCGGCGCCTGGCGCCGCTCGATCCGGTGGCGCTGCCCTGCATCGGCCTCAACTACCGCCGGCACGCGGAGGAGACCAACTCGCCCATCCCCGAGCGCCCGATCCTGTTCATGAAGATGCCGAGTTCGGTGCAGCATCCCGGCGGGCCAATCGAGCTCCCGACCCACATGAAGAGCACCATGGTCGACTACGAGTGCGAGCTCGCGGTGGTCATCGGCAAGGCGTGCAAGAACGTCTCCCGCGCCGACGCCCTCGACTACGTGTTCGGCTACACCGCGGCGAACGACGTGAGCGCTCGCGACTGGCAAAGCAAGTGGGGCGGGAGCCAGTGGTGCCGCGGCAAGACCTTCGACACCTTCTGTCCCCTCGGTCCGGCCATCGTCACCGCGGACGAAATCACGCAACCCAACCACCTCGGCATCAAGACCATCCTCAACGGGGAAGCGGTGCAGGACTGGAACACCGACGACATGATCTTCGATGTCCCGACCCTGATCGAGTTCCTGAGCGGCAGCACCACCCTGGCGCCCGGCACCGTCATCCTGACGGGCACTCCGCACGGAGTGGGGGTCGCCCGCAAGCCCCGTTTGTTCCTGAAGCACGGCGACACGGTGACGATCGAGATCGAGAAGATCGGGCAGCTCACCAACCCCGTCGTCGACGAACAGGCGGGACGCTGAGCCGAAGGCCGCCCCGACTCACGTCCAGGGACCGGATACGAGCCGAAGCTCCGGCTTGGGTGACCGATTCACCCCGGCCGCAACATCGCGGCGCTCTGCGTCGCGAGAGGGCGCCAGCATGCCATCGTAACGGCTCGCACGGCGCGAGAGGCGCCGCCACGGCGAGCCGGAGACAACGCAATCTCAGCTGCGGACAAGCGGATAGGAGCGCTTGACGACAAGCGCTGCGACCGAGGCGATCACCGCCTTGATCACATCGCCGGGGACGAAGATCGCGGAGCCGATGAAGGCCTGGGAGAGCTCGAGCCGCGCGACGGCCGCGAGCCAGGGGATGCCGAGCGCATAGACCACCACGATGCCGCCCACCACGTTGCACAGCAGCAGGTTCCAGAAATTCAGCCGCGACCAGAACTTCTCCACCATCGCGCCCACCACGAAGGCCGCGGGTATCCAGGAGAGCACGAAGCCGCCGGTCGGGCCCAGAATCACCCCCAATCCCCCTTTCCAGCCGGTGAGGATGGGCATGCCGACCGCGACCAGCACCACGAAGAGGAGCAGGGCAAGACCTCCCCGTCTGGCGCCGAGGATGGAGCCCGCCAGCATGACCCCGATGTTCTGCACCACGATGGGCGCGGCAACGAAGGGCGCCTGAACGGGCGGGAACACCGCGAATGCCGCGGTGATCGCGGCAAACAGTGCGACCAGAACCATGTCCCGGGTACTCACGGCTTCCCTCTCCTTCTCCACCAGGGCGTCACGGTTCCTGGATCGTAACCTCGCGCGTCCATCGCCTGGGAAAGATCGTCGGCCATCTTCAGGGTTTTTATCAACAAGGGCACCAGCAGCGCAATCGCATTGCGGTCGAGGCCCCGGGCACGCTGCGCCTCCAGCACCTTGCCCGCTTCGCGCATCATCAAGGGAACCAGCCGGATCACCATCGACAGCATCATCCCGACCTTTTCCGGGTTGATGCCGGCCAGACGCAGGGGGCGCATGAGCCGCTCCAGCACCTCTATCATCTCCGAGAGCCTGGTCGTCAGCGTCACGATCACCGCGAGCAGGATCAGGACGAGGATTCGCAGCACCGTCTCCAGTCCGAGCGCCCAGTCCGTCGCGAAAGTGTGGAATAGGAAGATCGGCACGAGAAAGACGAGCACCGGCCGCAGTTGATCGAAGACCTCCTTCCAGGGCAAACCCGCGATCTGGAACACTGCGAGGACGGCGAGCAGTTCCGCGCTGTGGACCGGGATGCCGGACACCATGAAGAGCGCGGCGCTCCCCGTGGCGAGAGCCAGGAGCTTTACGCCGGCCGGCAGGCGATGGACCGGGGATCGCCCCGGCACATACAGCGACAGCATCAGGCCATCGCCTCCAGGTAGCGTCGGACCGCGGGGCCGGGAGCGTCGTCGGCGATCACCCGACCTTCGTCGAAAACGATCACCCGATCCAGCTCTTCGAGGTGGTCGAGCTCGTGCGTGACGAGCACGACCGGCTGTTCGATCCCGCGGATGAGGTCCAGCACGAGGCGTTTGTTGCGCAGATCGAGCAGGGTCATCGGCTCGTCGAGCACCACATAGCGGGGCTCCATGACCAGCACCGCGGCGAGCGCGAGCATCTGCTTCTCACCGCCGGAGAGAAGGTGGGTAGCCTGCTCGCGCAGGTGTCCGATACGGTAGCGCTCGAGCACCGCGTCGACCCGCCGCGGGATCTCCCGCTTGGGGAGCTTCGCGTTCTTGAGCCCGAACGCGAGGTCCTCCTCGACCACGGGAAAGACGATCTGGTGGTCCGGGTTCTGGAACACGAAGCCGACGAGCCGACGCAGGGCCTTCACGTCTTCCCGGGAATCGATGCCATCGACCCTGACGTGCCCCTCGTTCGGAATCAGCAGGCCGTTCAGAAGGCGGGCGAAGGTGCTCTTGCCGGAGCCGTTCGCACCGGCCACCCCGATCCGGCGCTCCGCGAGGCGAAGCGTCACGTCCTTGAGCACGTGGCGCTCGCCGAAGCGGTGGTTGACGCCGAGAACCTCGATCATGGGGACGACCCTGCGGGGGCGACCTCGCCCGAACGTGTTTCCGCCCGCGGAGGGATGAGGCCTCGACAATCCCGGTCCTCGAGGGGCGGCATCGTGGACGACACGTCAACCCACGGGAGCGATCCCGGCCAGGGACAGCGGGCGTTCGTACATGATCTCCTCGATCAGGGACTCGGGAATCCTCGGCATGTTCGCTCCCGCTCCCCAGTCGTTGATGGCGCGGAAGCGACGCATCGCTTCGGCGGAGGTGGCCACCGGGAAGTCGGACCCGAAGAGCAGGCGCTCCGTGACGTTGTACTCCATCGCGATCATGACGCCGTTGTAGAGCTGCCAGGGACGGTGGAAACGTGCCGACAGGTCGGCAAGCACATTCTCGTTCTTGCGCATCAGGATTGCGGTCTGCTCCATGTAGGGCTGTCCGAAATGCGCGACGATCAGCTTCAGATCGGGGAACGCCATCGCCACCTTGTCGAGCAGGCAGGGGTCCGCAAACTCGAGACTGCCGGTGTAGGCGCCGCCGCAATGGAACATCACCGGCACCCGGTGGGCGAGTGCGATCTCGTAGAGCTGCCAGCACTGCGCACTGCGCGGGTCCATGGCCTGATAGGTGGGGGAGAGCTTGAGGCCGCGCATGCCGTGACGGGTAATCGCCTCTTCCAGTTCGTCCGGGGCTCCCGGGTCCAGAGGATGCACGGCCGCGAACCCCACCGCCCGGCCCGGATACTCCGCAACGATGCCGGCGATGAAGTCGTGGGGCGTCTTCAGTCCGGAGTGGACCGGCAGCGAGACGAGCACGAAGTGTTCGATACCCGATTCCGCCACCATGCGATGAAAGATCTCGGGGTCGGCGCGGCCGGTGCCGGCCACGTTGCGTCGCATGTGCAGCTCGCGATCCTCATCCGTGCGGTGCTCGGGAAGGAAGCAGTGGAGGTGCCAATCTGTGAGCGTGCCCATGGGTCAATCCTCAGGGTGAAGAAGCGAAGCCCCGCTTCGTGAATCGGGCCCATCCGACGGCGGGCGCCGAGCCTCCTCGGCCGGCCCCACCGATGCGACCCCGACTCCGCGGGAGGAAGGACTCGGAACTTGGAAATCCATGCCGCAATGATCGTCGAAAGGAAACTCGGCCTCCACGGTGTACCGCGCTCCCGAGGGGCGAAGCCGGCTTGAGTAGAGACGAAGCGAGGCCACGGGCAAGGCGGGCGTGCGAAACAGGGCATGCGTCTGCAGATAGGCCTGGAGCGCCGGGGGCGCGGGCGGGTGGCGAAAACGGGCGATGGTGACGTGAGGGGTGAACTTGCGGCGTTCGGCCGCAAAGCCCGCGCCCGCGAGCGAGCGCCGCACGCCACCGGCAAGCGAGCGCAGTTCGGGGGTGGACGAGACCCCGGTCCAGAGAACCCGCAGAGGGCCGCGATGGGGGAAATGCCCCAGACCGTGCATGGCGACGCTGAGCGAGGATGCCCTCACCCGTGCCAATGCGTCCACGATTCGGCCGAGGGCCGCGCCGTCGACTTCCCCGATGAAGGCAAGCGTCAGATGGAGCCCTTCGGCATCCATCCAGCGCGCCCCCGGCAGGCCGAACTGCAGTTCGCAGACGGCCTCCTTCAACGCATCCGGCGGATCGAGACCTACGAAGAGACGCACCACTCGTTCCGTTTCGCACGCGTGCGCGCCACGTCCGCCGACGCCCCGCCCGCCCGAACCACTCTCAGATCGGATGCAGGTTGGGCAGGGTGGGCAGGGGACTGGCCCCGCGCAATGAAATGTCGACGGCCCGGGCCGCCTCGCGCCCTTCCCAGATCGCCCATACCACCAGCGAGGCGCCGCGGGTGGCGTCGCCGCAGGCGAAGACCCCCGCACGGCTCGTCTCGTAGGCGCGTTCGATCGCGATGGTTCCGTCCCGATTTCGAAGCGGCGCCTGATCGCCGAAAACCTCGAGCTCGGGGCCGGTAAAGCCGACCGCGAGCAGAACCAGATCCGCGCGCACCTCGAATTCCGTGCCCGGCACCTCGACCATGCGCATCCTGGCACCGCCATCCGCGTCCCAGCGGACCCGAACGCAGTGCATCCGCCGGACCCGGCCGGACGCATCGCCCGAAAAATACTTCGGAATCGCGCTCCACTCCCGGTCGCCCCCCTCCTCGTGGGAGCTCGATTCTCGCAGGATCATCGGCCACCAGGGCCAGGGCATCTCCGCCGTGCGTTCGGAGGGCGGAGGAGGCTTGTAATGAAAATGGTGCACCTCGCGCGCGCCATGGCGGTGGGCGGTGCCCAGGCAGTCCGCGCCGGTGTCGCCGCCCCCGAGAATGACCACGTGGCGCCCGGCCGCGCCGATGGGATCCGCAACCCGGTCCCCCGCGACCTGCCGGTTCTGACGGGTGAGGTAGTCCATCGCAAAATGCACTCCCTCGAGGTCCCGTCCGGGGATCGGGAGGTCTCGCGGCGCCAGTGCCCCGATCGCGAGGATGACCGCGTCGAAGCGCTGTGCGAGGCAGTCGAGTTCGAGATCCTCGCCGATGTTGACGCCGGTACGGAAGCACACCCCCTCGGCGCGCATCTGGTCGAGACGACGGTCTAGCCCCCCCTTCTCCATCTTGAAGTCGGGGATTCCGTAACGCAGCAGGCCTCCCGGACGGTCGTCGCGTTCGAACACCGTCACCGCGTGGCCGACCCGCGCAAGCTGCTGGGCGGCGGCGAGTCCGGCCGGCCCGGATCCCACCACCGCCACCGAATGGCCGGTAGCGGTGTCGCAGGGCGCCGGCGTCACCCATCCTTCCTGCCATGCGTAGTCGACGATCTGCTTTTCGATCTGGCGGATGGTAACCGGCGCGCCGCTGATATTGAGCACGCACGCCTCCTCGCAAGGCGCGGGACAGATGCGGCCCGTGAACTCCGGAAAGTTGTTGGTGGCGTGCAGACGCTCGCTCGCCTGGCGCCACTTAGAGCGGGAGACCAGATCGTTCCAGTCCGGGATGTGGTTGCCCAGCGGACATCCCTTGTGACAGAACGCGATCCCGCAGTCGATGCAGCGCGCCGCCTGCTCGCGGAGCGTCCGAGAGGTCAAGTCTCCCTCGACCTCCCGCCAGTCCCGGATCCGTTCCGTCGCGGGGCGTTTCGGCAGGCGGCTTCGCGGGATCTCGACGAATGCGGCGCTCTTTCTCATCTTCGGCGCAGGTGCCTCCCGTTCTTGCGCGCGGCGCTCGCTTTGCGCCCGTGTCCGGTGCGCGCGCTCAATGCCCCGGCGCGGCGGAACGCGAAACCGGAACCTCCTCGCGCGCGGGGCGAGGCGCGCCGCTCTTCGGCTGCACCTTGACGAAACGGCGGCGAGAGAGCGTCCAGTTGGCGAGAATCGCGAAGGCGAGCGGACTCTGCGTGGCTTCGCAGTGCCGGCGGAGCAGGGTCCGGATTCGCTCGTCGTCGCTCTCTTCCAGCGCGCGCAGCTCCACCATGTCCAGGTTGCAGCGGCTCGCGAAGTCGCCGGCGGAATCCACCACGTACGCGACGCCACCGCTCATGCCGGCCGCGAAGTTGCGCCCGGTGTCACCGAGCACCACGACCACGCCGCCCGTCATGTACTCGCACGCGTGGTCGCCGACGCCTTCCACCACCGCGCTGGCCCCGCTGTTTCGCACCGCGAAGCGCTCGCCGGCGGCGCCGCGCACCAGCAGCTCCCCTCCCGTCGCACCGTAGAGGGCGACGTTTCCGATCACGACGTCCCCGGCCGCCTCCGCGCCCCGTCCCGGGTCGAGTCCCAGCGGCGGCATGATCGCCACCCGTCCCCCCGCCATCCCTTTCGCGACCGCATCGTTCGCGAATCCGCGAAGCCTGAGATCGACGCCGGGAGAGAGAAAGGCGCCGAGGCTCTGGCCCGCCGCCCCGTGCAGCGCCACCTTCACCGTGGCGGCCGGCAGGCCCTTGCTGCCGCGGTGACCGATTACCGCGGCGGAGAGCCCGGCCCCCACCGTCCGATCGCTCGGCCGGACTTCGGCGTTGAGAGTGACCGGCCGGCCCTCGCGCAACGCCGGCTCGGCGCCTTCGAGCAGCTGCCTCGAGACGGCGCTCTCGGTCTCGCGCGCCTGACCTTCCGAGAAACGGATCGCGGCCCCGGCGCCGTCCTCGGGAGTATGGAGCAGAGGCGCGAGGTCGAGATGGCGTGCCTTCCAGGGCTGTCGCCCGGATTCGCGAACGCGAAGGAGATCGGCACGGCCGACGACCTCGTCGAGCCGACGGAAGCCGAGCGCGGCCATCAGCTCGCGCACCTCTTGCGCCACGAAGAGCATGAAGTTCATGACGTGATCGGGAAGGCCCGCGAAGCGCGCCCGCAACGCGGGATCCTGGGTGGCAACCCCGACCGGACAGGTGTTGAGGTGGCACACGCGGGTGAGGATGCAGCCCGAGGCGATGAGGGCGGCGGTGCCGAAACCGAAAGTCTCCGCGCCGAGCAGCGCCGCGGTCAGCACGTCCCGACCCGTCTTGAGCTGGCCGTCGGTCTCCAGCACCACCCAGCCGCGCAGGCGGTTGGCGACGAGCACCTGCTGCGTCTCCGCAAGCCCGAGTTCCCAGGGCAGCCCGGTATGCTTGATCGAGCTGAGAGGCGAGGCGCCAGTGCCGCCGGAGTGGCCGCAGATCACGATGCGGTCCGCCTTGGCCTTCGCCACTCCCGCCGCCACCGTGCCCACGCCGACCTCGCTCACGAGCTTCACCGATACTTCCGCCCGCGGATTGACGTGCCTGAGGTCGTGGATGAGCTGCGCAAGGTCCTCGATGGAGTAGATGTCGTGGTGGGGCGGCGGTGAGATGAGCGCCACCCCGGGAGCGGAGTGGCGCACCCGGGCGATGACCTCGTCCACCTTGTGGCCGGGAAGATGTCCGCCTTCGCCCGGCTTCGCCCCCTGCGCCATCTTGATCTGAATCTCGTCGGCGCTCAGCAGATAGTCCGGGGTGACTCCGAAACGGCCGGAGGCCACCTGTTTGATTGCGCTGTTGCTCGAGACGCCACCGGAGCCCGGCCGATAGCGCGACGGGTCCTCGCCCCCCTCGCCGCTGTTGGAGCGCCCCCCGAGGCGGTTCATCGCGACCGCAAGGGTCTGGTGCGCCTCGTCGGAGAGCGAGCCGAAGGACATCGCCCCGGTACGAAAACGCGCCACGATCTCGCCTGCGGGCTCGACTTCGTCGAGCGGCACCGCGCTACCCCGGCGAAACTCCAGGAGACCACGGATGTCGCAGATTCGCGTGGGCCCTTTGTCGACGAAACGAGTGTACTTCTTGAACACCCGGTAGTCGGCGGAGCGCACCGCGTGCTGCAACAGGCCGATCACGTTCGGGGTGAGCTGGTGCCGCTCGCCGTCGCGGCGCCACTTGTAGTGGCCTCCCCAGTCGAGGTCATCGGCGGATTCCGCCGCGCTCTCGAAGCGAAGGAGACACTCGTGCTCCACCTGCTCGAGCTCGATGCCGCCGAGCCGCGACACGGTGCCGGTGAAGAACTCTTCCACCAGCGCCGGTCCCAGGCCCACCGCCTCGAAGACCTGCGCGCCGACATAACTCTGCAAGGTGGAGATCCCCATCTTGCTCAGCACTTTCTGGACGCCCTTCTCGAGTGCGCGCACATAGCGCTCGCGCGCGACATCGACGCCCGCGCCTTCGAGCAGGTCCTCGTCCGCCAGCTCGCGCAGGGTCTCGAAGGCCAGCCACGGATTGACCGCACTCGCCCCGTATCCCAGAAGCAGACACAGGTGCATGACCTCGCGCGCCTCCGCGCTCTCCACCACGAGCGAAGTCCGCGGCCGGAGGCCGCAACGGATCAGATGGTGGTGCACCGCCGCCACCGCGAGGAGGGCGGGGATGGGCGCGCGCGCCTCGTCGACGCCGCGATCGCTCAGCACCAGGATCGCGGCTCCTTCTTCGACCGCGTCAACCGCCGCCTCTCGCAGACGGTCGAGCCCCTCGCGCAGCCCCCCGGCGCGGGCCGGGAACAGCGTATCCACGCGAGCGCCGCCGAGCCCCGGAAGGCGGCCGCGAACGATTGACGCGAGCTGCCGGTCGGCGAGCACCGGGCCTTCTAGCTCGATCTGGCGGCAGTGCCGGGGTCCCGGAGAAAGGAGGTTGCCCTGCGCCCCCAGAAGCGTGCGCAAGGACATCACCAGCGATTCGCGGATGGGGTCGATGGGCGGATTTGTTACCTGGGCAAAGAGCTGCTTGAAGTACGCATAGAGCAACTGGGGGGCGTCGCTCAGCACCGCGAGCGCGCTGTCATCGCCCATCGCTCCGAGCGGCTCCTCGCCCTTCGCCGCCATTGGCGCGAGCAGCAGGCGCAGATCCTCGCGCGTATAGCCGTGCAGGCGCTGAAGGCGCAGGCGGGCATCGTCCCCGAGGGTCTGGTTCGGGCGCGAGGGATGTTCGCGCTCCGGCGGCGCTTCGAGCGCACCTGCACTCACCTGGTTGGCGGCGAGCCATTCCCGGTAGGGATTGCCGGCGGCGAGATCCGTCTTGATCCCGCCGTCCTCGAAGATGCGTTGCGCCTTCGTGTCGACCACCACCATCCCTCCGGGAGGCAGGCGGCCGAGGGTTCGAATCCTCTCCACCGGTATGTCCACCGCACCCGCCTCGGAAGCGACGATCACCAGGTCGTCAGTGGTGACGGTGAGCCGCGCGGGGCGCAGCCCGTTGCGGTCCAGGCATGCCCCGACCTGTTCGCCGTCGCTGAAGGCGACCAGAGCGGGCCCGTCCCAGGGCTCCATGAGCGATGCGTGATAGCGGTAGAAGGCGCGCAGATCCGGCGCCATCCCCCGGTCTCCCTCCCAGGCTTGCGGCACCATCATCGTCAGCGCGTGCGCAAGCGAGCGACCGGTATGTCGCAGGAACTCCGCCACATTGTCGAACATCGCGGAGTCGCTGCCCCCGTCATCGACCACCGGCAGCAACTTCGCGAGATCCGCGCCGAATTCGGGCGAAGCGAAGAGGCTCTCGCGGGCGCGAAACGCGTTCAGATTCCCCCGCAGAGTGTTTATCTCGCCGTTGTGGGCGATGAAACGGTAGGGATGGGCACGCTCCCAGCTCGGGAAGGTATTGGTGCTGAAGCGCTGGTGCACGATCGCGAGCGCGCTCGAAACGGATTCCTCCCGCAGATCGGGATAGAAGCGATCGAGCTGCCGGGGCAGCAGCAGCCCCTTGTACACGATGGTCCGGGAGGAGAACGAGCAGGCATAGAGCGGGGGGTTCGGGGCGGGTGAGGAACTCGTCGCCCGCCGCTCGATGACTCGCCGCACCACGTAGAGCTTGCGTTCCAGGCTTTCTCCCCGCAGGGCGAGGCCGGGGGCGGCGACGAAGACCTGAGCGATGCGCGGCAGCGTCTGGCGTGCGATCCGACCGCAGGCGGCAGCGTCGCTCGGCACCTCCCGCCAGCCTAGAACCTCGAGCCCCTCTTCTTGCACCACCGCGTCCACGAGGCGGCGCTCGGCTCGCCCTGCGACGTCGTCGGAAGCAAGGAAGAGCTGGCCCACCCCGTATGCGCCTTCCGGCGGGAGACGGAACGCAAGGCCCGCGTGAGACGCAAAGAACGCGTGGGGGATCTGGATCAGAATTCCGCAGCCATCACCGGTGTCGGGATCGCAACCGGTCGCTCCGCGGTGGGTCACGCCGCGCAGCAGCCGCAGAGCGAGGCGCAGGACCCGATGCGACTTCTCGCCCTTTCGCGCGGCGACGAACCCGACTCCGCAACTGTCGTGCTCGAACTCGGGCCGGTAAAGGCTCGATTCCGGCGGCGGAGGCTCGGGTAGCGGCGGGTGCGGCGGGGTCACAGTGAGGCCACCAGGGGGTCACCCGATGCGCCGGGCGGGGCCGCGGCGCTTCGACTTCGCCGCATTGTCGGGCGACACGGGGAGCGCGACGCGCTCCGCACTGGTGGACAGCACTACCATCGTCTCCGTGCGCTCCACCCCGAGGCTGCCGCGCATGGTGCCGATCAGCTCTTCCAGTCCCTCGGTGTCGGCGCACTTGACCTTGAGGAGAAGGGTCGTGGCGCCGGTGACGTGGTGGCACTCCAGCACCCGCGGCTCTTCCGCCACCCAGCGCTCGAAGGCGCCGATGCGGCCGGGAAAATCCACCGAGACTCCGATGAAGGCGGTGACGTCCAGGCCGACCCGCCGTGCATCCACGATCGCCGAGTAGCCCTGTATCACCCCCGCCTGCTCGAGCTTGCGGATGCGTTCCATGACCGAGGGCGCGCTCATGCCCACCTCACGCCCGAGCTTCACGAGGGACGCCTTGGCATCCGCCTGCAGGGCGCGAATCAACTGGAGATCCACTGAATCAGGAGACATGACGGGATTTTTTCTAAAATTATTAGTTTATTCTGTTTGTTACCTCATGAAACACCTATGTGGTTTCTTTGTCAAGGTGATCACTCGAGTCTTGAGGATTTCGCCGCCCGCTCCCGGGTCGAGAGGCTTGGACGCAGATCACTCGATTGTTCGGCGCCGTCCGGTCGGTGGCGCCCGGCGGTGCAAAGGCCCGGCCGCAATCCTTCGCTGATTCACGAAGCACGCACGACCCGCCTCCGGACCAGTGCGGGTCCGACTTCGAGCCGGGGCTCCGAGCGGCGGAGTTCCGCTGATCGGCCGTCATGCCCCGCAGAGCGCAGCCGGCCGCCGGAGCCGTCCGCAGTGGATTCCGGACGCCACCGCCGGGACGGAGAACTCCGCCAGGAAGCGTGGGCGTTCAAGGAGCGTGAGCCGGCGCCGGGGCCGGCTCACGCCCCGAGGGGGCGGGCGCTATGCGAGCCAGATGAACTCCGGGAACTCCGCGCCGCCGAATGCCGCCAGCGGCACCCGGGGCATTCCGTGCAGGTTGCTCGCCCTGGAGTCCACGTAGTTTCGATGGTACGGCAGGATGTTGCCCGCCTCGTCGGATATGAGCCGCTGCGCCTCGCAGAACATGTCCAGTCGCTTGCCCTGGTCGGTCTCCGCCCGGGTTTCGAGCAGGAGCTGGTCGAGCCGGGGATTGCGGTAGGCGGACTCGTTCCAGTTCGCCTGGGAGTGGAACTGGAGCGTCAGCATGATGTTGGCGGTGGGGCGCATGTTCCATCCCGACACGTGCAGGGGGGTATTCATCCACACGTTGCCCCAGTATCCGTCGGAGGCCACCCGCTTGACCTTGAGGTCGAGGCCGATCTTGGCGGCCTCGGCCTGCATGAGGAGGCACATGTCGGTTCCGCCCATGCCGGCCGCCTCCGCCGTTACCACCTCCGCCGTGGTGATGCCGGAACGGTCGAGGTGGAACTTCGCCTGGTCGAGGTCGTACTCGCGCTGAGGCAGCGATGCGCAGTGCATCGCGTACGAGGGACCGATCGGATGATCGTTGCCGGCCACGCCCTGCCCCTTGATGACCGAACGCACCATGCGCTCGCGCCGGCAGAGGAACTTGAGCGCCATCACGAAGTCGGGGTTGTTGCCGGGATGGCGGTCGAGCATTGCGACGATCTCGGTGAAGGCCCCGGATTCCACCGAGTGCACTTCCACACCGTCGGCCTCCTCTATCTGCTTGATCGCCTTGGGATCGAGGCTGCCCATAAGCTGGACATCGCCAGAGATGAGTGCGTTGACCCGCGACACGTTGTCGGTGATGCCGAAGATCTCGAGCTCGTCGACGTAGGGACGGCCCTCGCGGAAGTAGTTGGGATTGCGCTTCGAAAGCGTCCGTATCCCGGGAGTGAACTCCTCGACCATGAAGGGGCCGGTACCGATCACCTTGTTGAAGTAGCCGTCCTTCTCTTCCGCTCCGTCCTGCAGGATCTTGAAGTGGAAGGTGCCGAGAATCGTGGCCAGATCCGCGTTGGGCGTTTCGAGCACCGCGCGCACGGTGTGCGCGTCGAGCTTCTGCCACTCCTTGACCATGTTGACGAGGGAGTTCGCCTTGGACACCGTGTTCTCGCCGAGGTGGCGGTTCATGCTGTAGACGACATCGTCGGCGCTGAAGTCCTTGCCGTCGTGAAAGGTGACGCCTTTTTGCAGGTGGAAGGTGAACTCGGTGGCGTTGGAATTCACTTCCCAGGATTCGGCGAGATCCGGCGCCAGGCTCATGTCGTCCCGGAACTGGACGAGGTTGTTGCAGTGGGCGCGACCGCGACAGTAGTCGATGGTCGAGGTGAAAAGCGCGGGGTCCAGGGTGTCGGTCGGGCCGTGCTGCTCCCAGGCCACCCGCACCCGACCGCCACGCTTCGGGGTCTCCGCCATCACGTCGCGCGAAGTGCCGAGGATCGCGGTGGCGCTCGTCAGGGTCAGCCCGGTTGCGAGCATCCCCTGCAGAAAGTGCCGGCGGCTGAGGGCGCCTCGCTCGAACTCCGCCTGCATGCGCCTCACTTCGGAGGCCTGGTAATCGTTCTCCCGCTTGAAGAAGTCGTGCATCGTGTTTTTCTCCACGTCTGTATTGGTGGCCATGGGTCGAAATTTATCGAGGCTGGCGGCTCGCCACTTCGAGGAAATCCCGAGCGGGAGAGCGCACTCTTTGCCTCGCGGGCTCTTCATCGGCCCGTGCGAGATCCTAACCCGCATTCGTCACCGATTCTCCAAGACGAGGCGCATTCTGGCTGAAGGAGGCTGATTATGGCGATGGAGTGGGGTGATCAGCGCCGATTGACGTAATCGGTGCGTGTTTGGTGGTTGTTGAGAGCGACTTATCGGACTTTGGTGGGTCAAACAGGCGTTGGATACACGAAGCGAGCGAGCGGTGGCCTCGGCGGCGCGCCGATCAGGGGTTTCTGAGTCAGGTAGTGGTGCGGAAGACTATCCAGGCGGATGCCACAAGGGCGCTTTGTGCAAGTTCACCAGCACCTGGGTAAAGGTCTTGGCGTAGGGATAGGCCTGGGAGAACGACAGCCACACCCGCCGGGCGGTGATTTTGACCCGGGCGGCGACCTTGAGCAGTTTCAGTCGCAGCGTGGCGCACTGGGCGCGGGCGAACTCAGTGCCCTGTGTTCCGAGTCTTCGTAGCGCGTGCATGAGCACGTAGGCGAATGAGGAGAAGTACAGCCGCAACTGATTCGCGCGCATGGTGTGGGCGCTGGTGCGGTCGGCAAAGAGGTCGAGCTGCTGCTCCTTGATGCGGTTTTCCATCTCGCCGCGCGCGCAGTACAACTGTTCGTACAAGCGCTTGGCCGCGGCCTTGCGCGGGGAGAGGCTGGTGACCACGAAGCGCGGATTCTCCCCCTTGGACAGATACTCCGCCTTGCCCACCACTCGACGGCTGCGACTCCATGACTTGCGAGTGCGGTAGGTGAAGTCGCCGAAGCGCCGGGCCGGCTTACCAGTACGCCCATGTGCCGCGCGCGCCTGGTGCATCGCAGCGCCCAAGGCGCGCGTCAGACGGCGATTGCGCGCCAATCCCAGCACGTAGTCCACCCTATGGTCCTCGCACCACTTCATGATGGGCTCGCGACAAAAGCCCGAATCGCCTCGGATATGGATGCGTGTCCTGGGCCAGTGGCGGCGAATCTGACCGACAATGCGGGCGAGCTCCTCAATGCTGCCGGCCGAGGCATCCTGGTTGGACTCGCGCAGCCGCGCGCACAACAGGTGCTCGCCACAGAAGATGTACAGCGGCAGATAGCAGTAGCAACCGTAGTAGCCGTGAAAGAACCGCCCTTCCTGGCTCCCGTGCAACGGGTCATCGGTCGCATCCAGGTCCAGCCACAGCTCACGCGGCGCCTGTGAGTGCGATTCTACAAAGAGCTCCACCAACAGCTCATCGAACCCCTCACCACGCGCCACGATGCGCTTGTAACGGTCGTGCGCCGCCTGCTCAGGTGCGCCGAGCTCCATGCGGTTCAACGTGCTCGCACTGGCCAATGCACAGCCTCGGTCACGCTCGCGTACCCGACCCGCGCCTGTCACATCGCGCTTGCCTACCAGCACCGACAGCACCGCATCTGCGCGCAGCTCCCCATGGTCGTTGAGGTCTTCGTATCCCAATGCAATGCCATAAACCCGCTGCGACACCAGCTCATGCACGTTATGTTCCACGCTCGCAGGGTTGCGGTAATCGACCATACACTCCGACACCCGCGACATCAGACCGATACGCTTGTCCACCTCGCGTAGCAGTACCCCTCCGGCATCGCTGCTGATGTGACCGCCGTCGAATCGTCCGGTGACACATCGCCGTCCCAGCGCGTGAAACTCAAGCTGCTTGCCATTACACTGTGTCTTCAAGGCTGCTTCCTCGTCGTCTGGCTTAACTCGTTGATCCCACAACCGTTATGCCATGAGGAGCAGCCTTTTTCCATCCCCTCGGTGAGTTTTTCGGGCTAACCCGTCTCTACCAGGATTGTGGATCTCGAGGTTGGAATTGAATCCGGTTGCCAGATCGTATTTCTGTAACCTTTTGATATTTCATTATTTCTAACGATGGAGTGGTCATTGTTATGCCATCACATTTTCCAGGCTTGCAAACCTGGGCTGGCCCCCGGATCTCAACGGGTCTTGCAGCGACAGCGCCAGGATGCCAGGCCCGGATGTTCCACCGATTTTCGGCCGCTTCGGGCGCCAAGATGCCGTGATAGCAGGAAGCACGGACCGAAAGACGAGCAAGGGCGAGCCGGAAACAGGCGAAGCGCCGGTGGCGCGCAGCGGTCGGCGAGCGGGCAAGCCAGGGGCGGCTTGCCCGGGCCGGAAAGCTTTGGCCCAAGGACTGCGGAGCCGAGCAGGTAGCCGATACTACGTCGAAGCGGCTTGAGGGAGTACGGCCCGCTAACACGAGCATATTGGCGGCCGCAGTAGATAATCGGTGAAATTTGCGGGTCAAAGTCCCATCGCGGCTTCGAGTCCCTCGAGGACGGCCTCTTCGGCGGTGCGCGGCGAGAGGGCATCGCCGATAAGGTGAAGACCCTCCTGTCCGCGCTCCAGGAGCGCTTCATGAAGCCTCGCCTCCCGGCGATGTCCCTGGGCAAGCACCAGCGTGTCGACCTCCTCGACCACGATCGGCCGGCCGCTGGTCATGTGCTGAAAATAGGCGGTGTCGGAATCGGCCCCGAAGAAGCGCGCGTAGGCGCGGATCTCGACCCCGAGATCGTCGAGCACCCCCACCCACTGATCGCGCAGATAGGCCTGAAGGTTCTGACCGGGCACGGTCCCCTGGCAGTAGAGGCGGACGTGGCACCCGCTGCGCGCAAGCATTTCCGCGACCCCGAAGCCGACCCAGTCGCAACGCCAATCCGCGATGACGACCCTGCTCCCGACATTGGCGCTGCCGGCGATGACCGACCAGGCGTCGACCGCGTGACACTCTTCGTCGACATGCGGCAGATGGGGCACGGCGCCCGTTGCCACGATCACCGCGTCCGGCCGCAGGGACTCCACCAGGGCGACATCGACCTCGACACCCGTCTCGATCTCGACTCCGGAACGCTCCACCTCGCGCACAAGATTCGTCATGAGGCCCCCGAACTCGGCGCGGCCCGGCAGCATCTGCGCCAGGAGCACCTGCCCTCCCGGCCGCCTCTCCCGTTCGAACAGCCTTACCCGGTGGCCGCGTTCGCCCGCGGTGGCCGCGGCCTTCATTCCCGCGGGCCCCGCGCCGACGACCAGGACCTCGAGCGGCGATGGCGTTTTCGGCTTGATGTGGGGAAAGGTCCGCTCGCGCCCGGTCTCGGGATGCTGGATGCACGAAACGATGGCGCCCAGGTGACGGTGGCCAATGCAGGCCTGGTTACAGCCGATACAGGCGCGAATGTCGTCTGTCCGGCCCTCCCTTGCCTTGCTGACGAAGAGAGGATCGGCAATGAGCGCTCTAACCAGGCACACCATGTCGGCCTTGCCCGTCGCGATGATCTCTTCGGCGATCTGTGGCTGGTTGATGCGTCCCCCCAGCATGATCGGCACGTCCACGGCATCCCTGAGCCGCGAGGCATCCTCGGCCAGGTAGGCAGGCTTTACCGCCATGGGCGGCACGATATGGACCGCACCGCCCACGGAAGCCCCCGACCCGCCAATGACGTTGACGTAGTCCACGAGCCCCTCTTGCGCCAGTGCGCCCGCGATGGCGCTCGATTCCTCGGGGCCAAGTCCGCCGTGGTCGAGTTCGTCGATCGAGATGCGGATGCCCACCACCGTTTCTGGCGCCACCGATGACCGCACCGCGCGAAGCGACTCCTTCAGGAAGCGCATGCGGTTGTCGAAACTCCCTCCGTACTCGTCCTCACGCCGGTTGGTATGCGGATTCGCGAACTGGGCCGGCAGATAGCCCATCGACACCATGAACTCGACGCCGTCGAGGCCCGCCTCCGCCATGCGCCGCGCGCCCTCGCCATAGGCCCTCACGACATCGCGGATCATGGTCCGGGACATCGGCGCGGGCATCACGTGATGCCGTTCGTCGGGAACCTCCGAGGGCGCCCAGGCGACGAGCAGGGCGCCGTTCTTGCGGTGGGCGACCGCCCGCCCGGGATGAAAGAGCTGCCCGAACATGCGAGCACCGTGCCGATGGGCGGCGCCGGCGATCGAACGCAGCGCGGGTATGGCGTCGTCGTCGCTCACCGCGAGCAGACTGTCACGCACTTCGTAGCTGTCGTGGACGGTGTGCGCCTCGGTGATGATGAGGCCCACACCCGCGCTGGCACGTGCCTCGTGGTAGGCAACGAGGTCGGCCGTGGTTCCCGGCTGGCGGCCCTGGCTCGTGCCATGGGGTCCGAAAACCACCCGGTTGCGGATCTCGAGCCCCCCGAGCTCGATGGGCTGAAAGAGATGGGAGAAACGTGGCATGGCGAGTGCGGCCCTTCAGAGTCCGAATCCAGCCTGAAGCCCTTCCAGGACGGCCTCTTCGGCGGTCCTGGGCGCAAGAGCGTCGCCGACGAGATGGCATTCGATCGTCGTCTCGCGCAGCGCCTCCCATACCCCCGCCACGCGTTCGAGGGGGGTGGCGAGCACCACGGTCTCGACATCCTCGCAGATGATCGGCTGGCCGCTCGTGACATGACGCATGTAGACACTGTCCTCGTCGCACCCGTGGAGACGGGCATAGGTGACAACCTCGACTCCGAACTTGTGGAGCTCTCCCATCCACGCGTCACGCACCATCATCGGCAGGTGCTCACCGGGCATCGGTCCGTTGACGGCCAGGCGCACCGAGCAGCCGTCGCGCGCGAGCTTCTCGGCAATGCCAAGACCTACCCAGTTGGCGTGCCAGTCGTAGACGAGAACCCGGGTTCCCACGTTGGCCGTGCCCGCCGCCACCGCCCATGCCCCTACGACATGCGCCTGGTCCATGCCTTCGAGTTCCGGGCGCCGTTCCACCGCTCCGGTCGCGCAAATCACCACGTCCGGCGAGAGGGCCTCAAGTGACGCCCGTGTCGCTTCGACACCACGCCGTATCTCGACCCCATGGCGCTCGCATTCGCGGGCCAGGTTGGTGACGATGCCCCCGAATTCGGCGCGGCCCGGCAAGGCCTGGGCAAGCAGGGCCTGGCCGCCGAGCCGATCGCTTGCCTCCAGGAGGATGACCTCGTGTCCGCGTTCGGCCGCCACCGCCGCCGCCTTCAACCCGGCCGGTCCTCCTCCCGCTACGACCACCTTGCGCGTTCGCGCCGATGGCGCCTTGCTCCCGTAGGCGAGCTCCCGCCCGGTTTCGGGGAACTGGATACAGGAGATGGGGAAACCCTTCAGTCGATGGCCGATGCACGCCTGATCGCAGGCGATGCAGGCACGGATATCGTCGACGCGTCCCTCGTACGCCTTCCTGACGAACTCCGGGTCGGCGATATGGCCGCGCACGATACCGACCATGTCGGCTTGTTGCTCCTGGAGGATACGCTCGGCGATCTGCGGCTGATTGATGCGGCCCGCGATCATCACCGGCATGCGCGTGACCGCCGACTTGAGCGCCGCAGACTTCTCGCCCACGTAGCCTGCCTGGTAGTGCATGTGGGGAATGATGTGCTGCCAGCCGGTATAGGTCGCCGTCGAACCGAGAACGATATTGATGTAGTCGAGGACGCCGTCGTCGTCGAGTGCCCGGCACGCGGCACACGACTCTTCGAGGGTCAGTCCCTCTTCGTCCATTTCGTCGGCCGATATCCTCAATCCCAGGATGTGGTCGTCACCGATCTTGGCGCGTATGTCCGCCGCGACCTCGCGCACGAAACGCATGCGGTTGTCGAAGCTGCCGCCGTATTCGTCGTCGCGCAGGTTGAGACGGGGATTGATGAACTGGCTGGCGAGATAGCCCATCGACGAGATGATCTCGACGCCATCGAGTCCGGCCTCGGCCATGCGGGCTGCGCCATCACCGTGGGCGGCGACGATCTCGGCGATCAGGTCGCGCGTGAGTGGAGCGGGCACGGTCTTGTACATCTCGTCGGGAACCGCCGAGGGCGCCCAGGCCGTCATCTTCGTGCCGTCGATGGAGGCTGCCGCCACGCGCCCGGGATGAAACACCTGGCCGATCACGCGCACGCCGTAGTCCCGGCCGAGACGCGCGAGGCGTCGAAGACCCGGCATGCACTCGTCGTTGGCGGCCCAGGCGCGACCCGCCGGCATGTAGGTCTCGTGCACGCAGTGGACCTCGGTCATGATCATGCCCACACCGCCCTTCATGCGCGCTTCGTGGTAGGCGAGCATGGCATCGCCAATGCGTCCGCCTTCGCTCAGCGCCGTGTTGTGGCCGGGGACGAACACCCGGTTCCTGATCTCCTTGCCCCTCAACTCGATCGGCGAGAAGAGGTGCGGGAACGACGGATGGCTCACGTCTTCGTCTCCACTCTTCGAAAAGAGACCCCGCCGCGAATACACTTCGCGCCGATGCCAGCGGGCTTTGCCGCGGGCCTCAGTGGCGGGAGAGCATTGTAATCCCCATGCTGAACTACACGCTGAGACGTTTGGGGCTGTCGATCGTGATCGTCGCGGTCGCGATGTCGATCCTGTTCCTGATGATCCACCTCGTGCCCGGCGATCCGGTGACGATCGCGCTTGGTCCCCGGGCCACGCCGGAAATGCGCGAGGCATACCGGGCCAGGATGGGCCTCGACCAGCCGATCTACGTCCAGTACGTGGTCTTCTTCGCCAACGCGCTGCGTGGCGATCTCGGCGAGGATGTCTTCAGCCAACGGGCGGTGACCCGGATCATCTCGGAGCAGTTGCCCCATACCGCGGCTCTCGTCGCCGCCGCGATCGGGTGGTCGGCGCTGCTCGGCATCGTCCTTGGCTGTTTCTCCGCGGTGCACCGCAACACCTTCTTCGACAAGTTCACCGGGGTGATTACGGTGGGCGCGATTGCGGTGCCCTCTTTCGTCGTCTCGCTCTACTCCCTGCTCATCTTCGCGGTGATGCTCAAGGTGCTGCCCGCGATCGGGGCGGGCGAGCCCGGACAACCGCTGGACCAGGCCAGGCACCTGATTCTGCCCTCCTTCGCGCTCGGTCTCGGCTGGGTCGGCTACATCGCGCGCCTCGTACGCGCCTCGATGCTGGAAGTGATGGGGGAGAACTACATCCGCTCCGCCCGCTCCTACGGACTGCCCGAACGAGAGATCATCTACGGCTATGCGCTCAAGGTGGCGATCCTGCCGACCGTCACTCTGCTCGGGGTGGGCATCGGGAACCTGCTCTCCGGCGCCCTCTTCGCCGAAATCGTCTTCGCTCGCCCCGGTATCGGCAAGCTGATCTATGACATGGTCATCACCCGCAACTATCCGGTGGTGCAAGGTGCGGTGCTCGTCACTACCGCCCTCTTCGTGCTCTGCGCCATGATCTCCGACCTCGTCAACGCCTCCCTGGATCCCCGTGTCCGCGCCAGCCTCTGAACCCGCCTCCGCCGCCGTCCCCGAGGCCGCGGCGCCCTCCCCCTCGGAGCGCTTCGCCACGCTGCGCCGGATGCTCCGGGATCCCTTGAGCATCCTCGGGCTCACCCTGGTGATCCTGCTCTTCATCGGCGCCATCTTCGCCGAACACGTCACTCCCTATTCCCCGACCGCGATCGACGTGAAGGCGCGACTCGCGGCGCCATCCTTCGAGCACCTGCTCGGGACCGACCAGCTCGGAAGGGACACCTTCACCCGCGTGGTCTACGGGGGCCGGGTCGCGCTCCAGGTCGCGGCGTGGTCCATATCCCTCGCACTCTCGGGCGGCCTGATTCTCGGGATGCTCGCGGGCTACGGACCACGCTGGCTGGACAACGCCCTGCTCCTGCTCTTCGACTCGGTACGCTCCTTCCCGACCATCATGTTCGCGCTCGCGATCATCACCCTGACCGGACCGAGCCTGAACATGGTCATCCTGGTCATCGTGGTCACCTCGATTCCCGTCTACGCGCGCATCGTGCGCACCCAGACCATGAGCCTGCGCGAACAGGAGTTCGTGCTCGCGGCCCGCGCGCTCGGTATGGGGTGGTTTCGGATCCTGCGCGTGCACTTCCTGCCGAATGTCATCGGCCCCCTCTTCATCCTCGCGAGCATGGACATCCCGGTGGTCGTCACCATCGAGGCGGGCCTGTCCTTCCTCGGCCTTGGCGTGCGTCCCCCGACTCCGAGCTGGGGCAGCATCCTCGGCGACGGGTACGCCTACATCCGCGCCACGCCCTGGCTGGTGGTGGCGGGCGGTGTGCCGCTGATCCTGACGACTCTCGGTTTCACCTTCATGGGCGAAGCACTGCGCGACGTACTCGACCCGCGCCTGCGCCGGTCGCTTTGATCGCGAAGCGACAGCATGGTCTGCCTCATCACGCCACGCCCGACTCCGAAGCGGATCGCCTGACCCATGGATCCGGTGCTCTCCATTCGGGACCTCTCGCTCGACTTCGAGACTCCCCCGGGTCCAGTGCATGCCCTGCGCAGGGTCAGCCTCGACGTGCCCCGCAACCATATCGTCGGCATCGTGGGGGAGAGCGGCTCGGGCAAGAGCACGGTGATCGCCGCGGCGATGCGCCTGCTCGCCAACAACGCGGTGATCCGCGGGGGGGAAGTGGTCTTCAACGGGAGGGACGTGCTCGGGATGGGCCCGGACGAACTTCGGGCGCTGCGGGGAGAAGAGATCTCGATGGTGTTCCAGGACCCCATGACCTCGCAGATCCCGGTGCTCACCATCGGCCGGCAGATGACGGACATCCAGTACCGGCGGCGGGACCTGTCGATGGCCGACAAGCGCCGCCTCGCGACCGAAATGATGCGGCGGGTCGGCATCTCCGACCCGCAAGAACGCCTCGACCAGTATCCGCACCAGTTCAGCGGAGGCATGCGCCAGCGGATCGCCATCGCGATGGCCCTGCTCATGAATCCGCAGCTCCTCATCGCGGACGAGCCGACCACCGCCCTCGACGTGACGATGGAGGCGCAGATCATCCATCTGCTGCGCGAGCTCAAGGAGAGCTTCGAGGGGTCGATACTCTTCGTGTCCCACAACCTGGGACTCATCGCGGAGCTCTGCGACTACGTGGTGGTGATGTATGCGGGCGAGGTGGTCGAGCGGGGCAATGTCGAGGACCTCTTCTACCGTGCCTCCCACCCCTACACCCGGGCCCTGCTCGAGTGCGACCCCGCCCGGATCGAGGACGTCACCGCGAACCTGCCCACCATTCCCGGAGACGTTCCCGATCTGCACGTGGTGCCACGGGGCTGCGTATTCGCCCCGCGCTGCCCGCAAGCGATGGCGCGCTGCCGGGAAGAGCCGGCCCCGGTGGCAAGCGTCGGAGACGGCCACACCGCACGCTGCCACTTGCTCTGCCCGTGAGCGAGCTGCTCGAAGTCGACGGGCTCCGGGTGAGTTTCCGGTCGACCGGTACGCTGCGCGCACTGGTGAATCGTAATGAAGACCAGTGGATAGATGCGGTGCTCGACGTCTCCTTCCAGATGCGGGCGGGCGAGACCCTTGCCCTCGTGGGCGAGAGCGGCTCGGGCAAGACGACCCTGGGACGCGCGATCATCGGCCTCGTGCCCCCTCGAAGCGGCAACATTCGCTTCGAAGGAAACGAACTCCGGGGGCTCGGGGACCGCGCCTACAAGGCGTACCGGCGCGAAATCGCGATGATGTTCCAGGACCCCGTGGCCTCGCTCAGTCCAAGACGCACCGTGCGGGGACAGATCCGCGAGCCCTTTGAAGTCCACCGGTCCGAGGTGCGCGACCACGAGGCGGAGGTCAGGCGGCTGATGGACCTGGTCGGTCTGCCTCACAACTTCGCGGGGCGCTTTCCGCACGAGCTCTCGGGTGGCCAGGCGCGGCGGGTGGGAGTGGCCCGCGCTCTCGCCCTCTCTCCCAAGCTCATCATCGCCGACGAGCCGACGGCGGGGCTCGACGTTTCGGTCCAGGGCGAGGTGCTCAATCTGATGAGCGCACTGCAGGCACGCTTCGGGATGAGCTACCTCGTCATCACCCACAACCTGCCGGTGGTGCGCCACACCAGCAACCGCATCGCCATCATGTACCTCGGGCGCTTCGTCGAGCAGGGCACCACCGCGACCATCTTCCGATCCCCCGCGCACCCCTACACCGAGGCGTTGCTCGGAGCGGTGCCCCGGCCGGACCCGAAGCGGCGCCGCAGAACCGTCTCCATCGAAGGCGAAGTGCCGAGCCTGCGGATGCGCCCCGCTGGGTGCGAGTTCCACCCCCGCTGCCCCTACGCACAGGAACGCTGCCGGCGCGAGACGCCCCAACCCACCATGCTCGACGACCAGCACCAGGTCCGCTGCCACTTTCCCCTTGGGAGGCAAAGCGAAAGCGCCCCTTGGCCGTCGTCTACATGAGCTTCGCTCCGAGCGGCACCGCCGCGTCCGGGACGCACAGGACCACCTCGCCGCTCTCGTCGGTGAACCCGGTGATCAGACATTCCGACATGAGCGGCCCGATCTGCTTGGGCGGAAAGTTGACCACGCCGACGACGAGTCGCCCGACCAGGTCCTCCGGCCGGTAGCGGGCGGTAATCTGCGCGCTCGACTTCCGGGTGCCGATCGCCTCGCCGAAATCGACATGAAGAACATAGGCGGGGACCCGCGCCTTCGCGAAGGGCTCCGCGCTCACCACCCGGCCGACCCGGATCTCGACTCTCTCGAATGCTTGCCAGTCAATGGTTTCCATGGCTTCTCCACTTGACCCGGATACTTGACCGATTTTCGGGTCAAAAACGCGCCACGGCGAGCCGGAGACGGGCGAAGCGCCGGTGGCGCGCACGGACAGGAGGCGCCGCAATCAGCTCGCCTTGATCACGTAGCCGCCCGACTTCTCGTCGGCGATCAATTCGAGCGGATGGTGCGTACTCGTCTCTTCCAGCAGGCGGTTGAAGGACCGGAATCCGTAGTAGCTCTCGTTGAAGCCCGGTTTTCGCCGGCGCAATGCCTGCTTGACCATGGAGCCCCACAGGGTCTCGTCTCCGCCCCGCTCCTCGATGAGCGCTTCCACCGTCTCGAAGACAAGATCGAACGCCTCCTGGCTGCGGTCCTCTTCCTCTCCCTTGGCGGCGCTCTTCTCATCCGATTTCTTTTTCGAGCGCCCGGACCGGCGTTTCTTTCGATTCCCGTCCCGTTCGCGCACCAGGTCGTCGTAAAAAATGAACTCGTCGCAGTTTGCGGTCAGAAGGTCGGAGGTCGAGTTCTTGACTCCGATGCCGACCACCATCTTGTCGTTTTCCCGAAGCTTGCTCACGAGCGGGGAGAAGTCGGAATCGCCGCTGATGACGACGAAAGTGTCGACGTGCAGCTTGGTGTAGCAGAGGTCGAGCGCGTCGACGACGAGGCGGATGTCCGCGGAGTTCTTGCCGGACTGGCGCACGTGCGGGATGTCTATGAGCTCGAACGCCGCCTCGTGCATGCCGCGCTTGAAGCTCTTGTAGCGATCCCAGTCCGCATACGCCTTCTTGACCACGATGCTGCCCTTCAGCAACAGGCGTTCGAGCACCCGGGTGATGTCGAAGTCGTCGTACTTCGCATCCCGCACTCCGAGCGCGATGTTCTCGAAGTCGCAGAACAACGCCATGTTGCTCGTCTGGTCCCGATCCGGCACTACCGGCCTCCTTTTAATCTAGCCCGGAAGTTTCACCGATTTCCTACTGCGGACGCCAATATGCTCGTGTCAGCGGGCCGTACTCCTTCAAGCCGCTTCGACGTAGTGTCGGCTACGCCTTCAGCGTCTCTCAGTCCGTGCGCCCCACTATCACGGCATCTTGGCGCCCTCGCTACGAAAATCGGTGTAACCTCCGGGCTAGTCGAGAAAGCTCCGGCTGCCATCGCAAAGCGTGCACAGGAAGAACGAAGGGGCATCATGGCGAAGGGCAGCCCTTGGGACTTGCGCCACTATGCGCCTCGGGCGAGCGTCGATGCCGCACTGGGGGGCAGCGGAGGCCTTGCATGATACAGGCATTGCCCTCGAATCGGCGCTCTCCATCGCGGTGCAGCGGTGGCGCGGCCAGCCGTCCCGCCTACCCGATTCGCGGCCGCGAACGCACATCCGCCGGCCCCCGGACTGCACTGAACGCGAGCCCGGGCGTGGCACGGCGCGCAAGGTTCGCTTGCGCATCCAGGCTCGCCAGTGTCCTTGCCCTGTCGATTTCCGCTTAGTCGAAAGTCGCGGTTACAGGCGCACGCCGAGCCGGTGTGCGATGTCGGCGGCGAGCGCCAGCTGGCACCGGGCACGATACAGGTTCTGTTCGGCATGACGCACGCGAAAGTAGGTGTCGCCATTCAGGTAGTCGGTCAGGAAGCGGACCCCGGTCTCGAAGGTGATGAGAACGCCCGCGTACGGCATCAGCTCGATCTCCGTCTCGTTCAAGGTGCCCGATCCGCCGGTGAGATACCCCTCGTGGAGCGCCGCGTAGAGATCCGGATCCATCTCCACCGTCTCCAGCGCGCTCGTGTCCTCCGCCGCGCGGCAGCTCGCGGTGCGCACGAGATCGCCGAAGTCGAAGAGCGCAGTGCCCGACATCGCGGTATCGAGATCGACCACGCACAGCGCCTTTCCCGAATCCTCGTCAAAGAGGACATTGCCGATCTTGGCGTCGTTGTGGGCGATTCGGGTCCGCACGATTCCGCGCGCTTGCGCTTCGACGAGCGAGGAGGCGATCGAGGCGAGGCGCTGGACCTGCCGCCACTCCGTCTTGACCCCCTGCCGACGCCCGCACACGTCGAGCGCCGCCGCCTCCTCGAGGTGCGCGAGGCGCGCGGGCGTGTCGTGGAAGCCCGCAATGAGCTCCGCGAGCTGGATCCCGGCGGGCGCGAGTCGCCTCGCGAAATCTCCGAACGCGAAGGCGGCCGCGAACGCCTCGCCGACTTCGTTCACCCGGTCGATGCTGCGGCTGCCCTCGATGAACTCGAAGCAGCGCCAGAACCCACCGTGCTCGTCCCGATGCAGGAAGCCTCCCGAGCGGGACTCGATCGCCCGCGGCACCCGGCGCGGAGCATGCGCTCCATGGCTCCTGCGAAGCGCCGCCGTCACCGTGAGCAGGTTCCTCATCAAGGCATGAGGGTCGGGGAAGATTCGAAGGTTCAGGCGCTGAAAGATGACGGACCGGTCCCGGCCACCGACCCTGAAGCGACCCCGAAAGGTCTCGTGCACATGGCCGGCCCCGTGGGAGGCGCTATCGAGGTAGCACCCCTCGAGCGCGAAGAAGGGGGCGACGGAAGAGCAGGGATCCGCGTGCATCGCTCATCTCTCCCTCGACCGCCCGGAATGTCGAGACTTCAATTCCCGCTCCCGGAGCTGTCCGCCCTGCCCGCGTCGACCCCGGCGCAGCCATCGTCCCCACCACCGCGGAAAAACGGTTCCGGCGTACGGACTCCTGGTCGGGATACTGCCTGAACCGAGCGTCTGGACACACCGGGTTCCATCGGGGACACTCGCCGGGCGTGTCTTCGGGACACCCGTTTCAGGAGTACTTTTTGTGAACCTCAAAAAATTCATGATGATCGCCGCCGGAGGAGCGGCAGCCCTGTTCGCGGCATCGTCCTTCGCTCTCGACAAGATTACCGTGGCGTACTTTCTCGAGTGGCCGACGGCAAATCAGGTCGCGCAGGTCAACAAGACCTACGACGATGAGCTGGGCGTCGAGGTGGAGTGGCGCGCCTTCGGCAACGGCAACGAAATGAGTCAGGCGATGGCCTCCGGCGACGTCCATATCGCCTACTCCCAGGGCCTGGTTCCCTGGGTGGTCGCGGTCTCCAACGGGCTTCCGCTCAAGCTCGTCGGCGTCGCGGTGAGCTATGCGGAAGCGGACAACTGCGTCGTGCACGGTGACTCCGGCATTACGCAGGCCAACGCCACCGAGCTCGAAGGCAAGAAGATTGCGACCCCGATCGGCAACGTAACGCACTACAAGCTGCTTCGCATGCTGGATCACCTCGGGGTCGACGCTTCGAAGGTCGAGATGGTTCAGATGAACGGCGCCGACGCATCAGTCGCGCTCGCCCGGGGAGATGTGACCGCGGGCTGCGCGTTTGGAGGTCCTCTCCAGCGAATGAAGGAAGTGGGCTCCGTCCTGATGACGGCGGCGGAGCAGGAGGCGATCGGCATCCGGGTCTTCGACGTGGTTTCGGTGACCGAGAGCTTCGCCAATGATCACGCCGACCTGCTGAAGAAGTTCATGGAGGTGACGGACCGGGCGAACGCCGCCTACAGCGAGAACCCCGGCCAGTTCGAGGAGACGATCTCCACGGCGGCCGGCATGGATCTCGATGCGACTCGCAACATGCTCGGAATGTTCTCCTTCCCGTCGGCGGCCGATCAGATGTCCGAAGCCTGGATGGGGGGAACCGTGCAGTCGTTCACCAAGGAGGTGGCGGACTTCTTCGTTGAGCAGGGTCAGCTCGACCGCTCGCTCGACAGCTACGACTTCGCGGTCGACGCAAGCTTCCTGTAGGCATACGAGAGGCCCGCCACGCGGGTTCTCCCGGTGGCGCACAACCCACTCCCGCCTTCCGCTCCCGTGCGGAAGGCGGGAGCATCCGTTTCGAGCACAATCGGTGCCCACATGTATCGTGCTCGTGCCCGCCCGGATCGCGCGCGGAGGGGTTCCGCGCGCGACTTGAGCGTACGCGCGCGGCAACTCCCCGCCCGATTCCGGGGAAGAGGAGGAAGAGATGGAAGGACTCGTCATCGATGACGTTTCTATGGTCTTCACCTTGCCCAATGGCGGCGAGGTTCACGCGCTGGAGAACGTCTCACTGCACTTGAAGCCCGGAGAGCTGATGGCCGTGCTCGGACCCTCCGGATGCGGCAAGACCACATTGCTCAACATCATCGCCGGATTTCTCGCTCCCACCTCCGGCAACGCCGCCCTCAACGGCCGGCCGGTAACCGGACCCCACAAGGAACGCGGCATGGTGTTCCAGCAGGGGGCGCTCTTCGAATGGATGACGGTTGCCGAGAACGTGAGCTTCGGTCCCCGAATGGGCGGCATGCCGCGAGCGAAGATTACGGAGAAGGTCGAACACCTGCTCGACATCGTGGCGCTGCAGGAGTTTGCCGACAAGCCGGTGTATCAGCTCTCCGGCGGCATGCAGCAGCGAGTGGCCCTGGCGCGCTGCCTCGCAAACGACCCCGACGTCATCCTGATGGACGAGCCCCTCGGCGCCCTCGACGCTCTGACGCGCGAGAAGATGCAGGGCCTCATCCTCAAGCTCTGGAAGGAGACCGGCCGGACCATCATTCTCATCACCCACTCCGTCGAGGAAGCTCTGTTCCTGGGTGAACGGCTGGTGGTCATGGCGCCGCGGCCCGGCCGCATCCACAAGGAGTACACCCTCCCCTTTGCCGATCAGGGAGTGGAAGGGGATGCGCGCGAGATAAAGATCCAGAACGAATTCATTTCGACCCGCGAAGAGATTCTCTCCATGATCTGGGAAATGGAAGAGGAGATCATGGGCGGTGGCGACCGGGACGGAGGAAGCAATCATGGCTAAGCACCAGAACCAGCCCTCGTCGCTGGCCATCTGGCTGGGCGTCGCGGACAACTCGTTCACCCGGCAGAAGACCGTCAAGTTCGGCGACGCGTCGGCCGTGAACTCGGGCCGCCTGTGGTCGATCGTCACCGTGGTGGCGCTGATCCTCGCCTGGTGGATAACCACCGTTGGCGGTCTTCTCGATCCCATATTCTGGCCGCCCCTCGACGGCAGCCTCTACCCGTGGGAGGACCCCAATCGGGCCCGGCCCGGCGTGGTCGACCGCTTCGTGAGCCTGGTGCTGGAGGGCTACCGAAACGTCTCGCTCGGGGAGCACGTCTGGACCTCGGTCAAGCGGGTGCTGCTCGGGGTGCTGTTCGGCGCGCTGGTCGGCATTCCCCTCGGCTTCGCCATGGGGCTCAATTCGGTGGCGCGCGGTCTTCTGGACCCGGTCGTCGAGTTCATCCGCCCGATTCCGCCGCTCGCCCTGATCCCGCTTGTCATCCTTTGGCTCGGGATCGACGAGACCGCGAAGACTTTCCTGCTCTTCCTCGCCGCGCTCTTCATCATGCTGATCGCGGCGCGGTCCGGAGTCAGCTCGGTGCGGATCTCGAAGGTCCACGCCGCCTACTCGCTGGGGGCCTCCCGGACCCAGGTCCTTCGCCACGTCATTCTCCCCAACGCGTTGCCGGAGATCTTCACCGGCCTGCGAACCTCCATGGGGGTGTGCTGGGGGACGCTGGTGGCCGCGGAGCTGGTGGCCGCGGACCAGGGAGTCGGATCGATGATGATGGTCGCCAAGAACTTCCTTCAGACCGACGTGGTAGTGATCGGAATCATCATCATCGGCGCGATCGGCTTCGCCATCGAAATGCTTATGCGCGTGCTCGAAGGGTGGCTGATCCCCTGGAAGGGCAAGGGCTGAGCGCCGGCAGGGTCCTGGCCGACCCGTTTCGCGTGCGGGCCGGGCAAGCCATCCGTGGCTTGCCCGCTCGCCGGGGCGAAGCACCACCGGCGCTTCACCTGTTTCCGGCTCGCCGTTGCGCGTCTTTCAGTCCTTGCTTCCTGCCATCACGGCATCTTGGCGCCCGAAGCGGCCGTAAATCGGTGAAACATCCGGGCTAAGCGCGGGCGCGGCGGGCGCGGCTTGTGCGAGACCCGAGTCTTCTGCGAACCTCGCGCCGAACCACCGGAAGAAGTCGCGAGATGGAAGAATTCGACTACATCGTCATCGGGGCAGGCTCCGCGGGCTGCGTGCTCGCGAACCGGCTGAGCGAGGACCCGGACACACGGGTGCTGGTGCTGGAAGGGGGCGGAAGCGATCGCAGCGTCTTCATCCAGATGCCGGCCGCGCTCGGGATCCCGTTGTTCATGCCGCGATTCAACTGGGGCTTCGAGTCCGACCCCGAGCCCGGCCTCGACGGTCGGCGCATGAACTGTCCGCGGGGCAAGGCCCTGGGAGGCTCATCGTCCATCAACGGCATGGTGTACGTGCGCGGACACGCCTGCGACTTCGACGAATGGGAGGAGCAGGGCGCCACGGGCTGGAGCTACCGCAACTGCCTGCCCTACTTCCGCCGCGCCGAGGCATGGAAGGACGGCGGCGACGAGTACCGGGGCGAGGAAGGGCCACTTGTGACCTGCAACGGCAACGAGATGCGCCTGAACCCCCTCTACGAAGCCTTCATCCGGGCCGGAGAGCAGGCCGGCTATCCCGTGAGCCCGGACTACAACGGCTTCCAGCAGGAAGGCTTCGGCCCGATGCACATGACGGTAAAGGACGGGGTGCGCTGGTCGACGGCCAATGCGTATCTGCGCCCGGCCATGCAACGAACCAACCTCAAGGTGGAGACCAAGGCCCTCACCCATCGCGTAGTGCTGGAGGGGCGCCGGGCGGTGGGCGTTGAGTACGAACGCGGCGGTCAAACGCGCCAGGCGCGCGCCCGAAGGGAGGTCATACTCTCGGCGGGCGCCATCGGTTCACCGGTGATCCTGCAGCTCTCCGGGATCGGGCCCGGGGCGGTGCTCGGCGCCGCGGGCGTTGAAGTGCGCCACGATCTGCCCGGGGTGGGCGCGAACCTGCAGGACCACCTGGAGGTCTACTACCAGTTCCGATGCCGGCAGCCGATCACTCTGAACGGCAAGATCGGCTTCGCAAGCCGCATGCTCATCGGGGCGCGCTGGCTGCTGCGCAAGGACGGCCTGGGCGCCACCAACCACTTCGAGTCCTGCGCCTTCATCCGGTCCCGGGCGGGACAGCGCTGGCCCGACATCCAATACCACTTCATGCCGGCCGCATACGTACCGTCGAACGAGCCGGCGCATGCGCTGCGCGCGGGGGGGATGGGCAGGTTCCAGGGACACGGCTACCAGGTGCACGTCGGGCCCAACAAACCGAAGAGCCGGGGGCGCGTGCACATCCGGTCGGCGGATCCGAGGGCGAAGCCGAGCATCCTGTTCAACTACCTCCAGCACGAGCAGGATCGCGCCGACTGGCGAGCCGCGGTGCGCCTGACCCGCGAGATCATGCATCAGCCGGCGCTGGATCCCTTCCGGGGCGAAGAGGTCGCACCGGGCGATGCGGTGCGAAGCGACGAGGAGATCGACGCGTGGGTGCGCAAGGCGGGCGAGACCGCCTACCACCCCTCCAGCGCCTGCAAGATGGGCGCGGCCAGCGACCCCATGGCGGTCGTGGATCCGCAGTGCCGGGTCATCGGGATCGAGGGCCTGCGCGTCGTAGACTCGTCGATCTTTCCCGTTATCACCAACGGCAACCTCAACGCGCCCACCATCATGACCGCGGAGAAGGCCTCCGATCTCATCCGGGGCCGCCCCGCGCTGCCTCCTTCGAACGCGCCGACGTGGATCGACCCGGAGTGGGAGACCCGGCAGCGTTCGGGCACGCCGCAAAGAAACGTGGAGGTGTGAAGCGCCGCTCAACTGCGGGCCTGCACCGCCCGAATCTCTTCGCCCTGCCCCTCACGTGAACCACGTGAGGGGCATAATGGGAACGGCTCGGTGGGTGGTGTGGATGTGACAAGGAGAACCGGTGGCGAAGAAGATCGCGCGCTACGGAGAGTGGGAATCTCCGATCGACACCGGCCAGATTACGGCGCAGAGCGTTCGCCTCGAGGCGGTGGCGGTCGACGGAGACCGGATCTGCTGGCTTGAGGGTCGTCCCGCCGAGGGAGGGCGTTCCGCGCTCGTCTGCCGCGAGCCCGACGGCACGGTGCGCGACCTCGTTCCCGCGCCTTTCAACGTGCGCACCCGGGTGCACGAATACGGAGGCGGCAGCTTCCTGGTGCGAGACGGTCGGGTGTGGTTCGCCAACGACTCCGACCAGCGCCTCTATGCGAAGGAAGCGGACTCGCCGCCGACGCCGCTCACCCCCGAGGGTCCCCACCGTTACGCCGACATGCGGCTCGATGCGCACCGGTCGCGCATCGTGTGCGTGCGGGAAACCCACTTCGAAGACGGGACGGAAGCCGCCAATGCGCTAATTGCGGTCTCCCTCTCGGGCGGCGAGACGCGAGTGCTGCACGAAGGACACGATTTCTACAGCAGCCCCGCGCCGAGTCCGGACGGGGAGTGGCTGGCGTGGGTGACCTGGGACCACCCCGACATGCCCTGGGACGAGAGCGCGGTATGGCTCGCGCGCATCGCGAGCGATGGCTCGCTGGGCGAGGCGACTCGCGTGGCGGGCGGCGACGGGGTATCGGTGTATCAGCCGGAATGGTCCCCCGAAGGCGTCCTGCACCTGGTATGCGACCGAACGGGATGGTGGAACCTCTACCGCTGGCGGAGCGGAAAGCTGGAGCCGGTCTACGAGGCCGAGGTCGAGATCGCCCACCCGCAGTGGCAGCTCGGCACCGCGACCTACGGGTTCGCCCGCGACGGGAGCATCGTGTTCGCTTGCTGCGACGCGGGGCGCTGGCGTCTCATGCGCCTCGACGACACCGGCGGGGTGAAAATCCAGCCCTGCTGCGCCCACCTGGAAACCATTGCGGACCTCGCGGTGCACGGCGATGCCTGTGTGCTGCTCGCCGGCGCTCCGGATATGCCCGGGTCGGTACTGCGGGTGGATATCGCCGGCGACCTGATGCAGACCCTGCGCCAATCCTTCCCGGTCTCCCTCGACCCCGCACACCTCTCGATTCCGCGACCGGTCGACTTCCCCACCGGTGACGGCGAGCGCGCCCACGCCTTCTTCTATCCGCCCGCGAACGCGGACTACGAGGCGCCGGACGCAGAGCGCCCGCCCCTCATCGTGGTCAGCCACGGGGGGCCGACCGGAGCGACCTCGACGACCCTGGACCTGCGCATCCAGTACTGGACGAGCCGGGGCTTCGCGGTGCTCGATGTCGACTACCGGGGCAGCACCGGCTACGGCCGCGCCTATCGCGACCGCCTCTCGGAGGCCTGGGGCCTCGCCGATGTCGAGGACTGCGTCAACGGCGCTCTCCATCTCGCGGCGCAAGGCGAGGCAGACCGCGAGCGGCTCGCGATCCGCGGCGGCAGCGCGGGCGGATTCACGACCCTTGCCGCGCTCGTGTTCCACGACGTATTCAAGGCGGGAGCCAGCTTCTACGGCATCAGCGATCTGGAGGCGCTCGCCCGCGACACCCACAAGTTCGAGTCGCGCTATCTCGATCGCCTCGTCGGCCCCTGGCCGAAGCAGGCGGAGCGCTACCGGGAGCGCTCCCCCATCCACAGCGCCGAGCGGCTCTCCTGCCCGGTTATCTTCTTCCAGGGACTCGAGGACAAGGTCGTGCCGCCGGACCAGGCCGAGCGCATGGTGCGGGTGCTGCGCGACCGGGGCCTCCCCGTCGCCTACCTCGCCTTCGAGGGTGAGCAGCACGGGTTCCGGCGGGCCGAGACCATCGAGGCCACGCTTGGGGCCGAGCTCTCCTTCTACGGCCGGGTCTTCGGCTTTCGCCCCGCCGGAGATCTGCCGCCACTGCGCATTGAGAACCTCTGAATTCGGCCCCCGCCCGCATTTCCGCGCTCGCGCCCCTGCGAGAACCCGCGTGCTCCCCGGGTACTCGTGAATCCCCACCCACTCGGGGAACAGCGCAGACCCCTGCGAACGCCTCTATCATCACTCCCCGGGTGAGCGGGAATCCGCCCGCATCGTCCGGTCACTGAAGCGCCGCGGCGTGGACCCGGCGTCGGTCCCGGCACTATCCTGCGCGCCACCACGAAGGAGACCCCCATGGCGCAAGAAGTCATCCTCACCTGCGCGGTCAGCGGCAGTCACGACAATCACCACCGGCATCCCGACTTCCCCATCACGCCGAAACAGATCGCGCAGGCCTGCCTCGACGCGCGCAGCGCCGGCGCCGCCGCGGTCCACATCCACGTGCGTGACCCCGAGACCGGCATCCACTCCGGCGACCCCGAGCTCTTCCGCGAAGTGGTCGGACGCATCCGGGACAGCGGCAGCGACGTCATCATCAATCTCACCACCGGCTGGGGAGCGCGCTACGTGCCCGACGAGGACGACCCCACGACGCCCGCGGCAGGCACCACCCTCACCACCCCGAAGCGCCGGATGCGCCACATCGAGGAGCTTCGCCCCGATATCTGCACTCTGGATGTCGCCACCTTCAACTTTGGCGAACAGGTGTTCATGAACACCCCGGCCCACCTGCGGGCGATGGCCGGCATCGCGAAGGAGATCGGGGTGAAACCGGAAATCGAGTGCTTCGAGCCCGGCCACGTGGTGCTCGCGCGCCAGCTCATCGACGAGGGACTGATCGAGGATCCGCCAATGTTCCAGCTCTGCCTCGGGATCCGCTACGCCTCGCCCGCCACTCCGGAAGCGATGTCCTTCATGCGCAGCCTCCTGCCCGACAACGCGCGCTGGGCGGCCTTCGGCATCTCGCGCTTCGAGTTCCCGATGGTGGCGCAGGCGGTGACCCTCGGCGGCCACACCCGCGTCGGACTGGAGGACAACCTCTACCTCTCCAAGGGGGTCTTCGCCTCCAACGGCGATCTCGTCGAGAAGGCGGTACGCATCATCCGCGAGCTCGGCGCCGACGTGGTCGAGCCCGCGCGCGCGGCGGAGATCCTCAGTCTCCCCCCGCGGGGCCAGTCCCTACCACCGGCCTGACCCGCAAACTTCGCCGATTTCTCAACTGGCGGACGCCGATGTGCGCACGGTGCGGCGCCCGCGGAAGGCCCCACTTCAGTGAATGACCTGCGCCGCGGGCAGGCCGTACCTGCGCAGGACGCGTTGCGTCGCCTCGTCGAGGCCCGCACTGTCCAGCACCAGCCGGGTCGGACCGCGCGCGGGCAGAAGGTCGATGACGTGAAAGCCCCCTCCCGGATTCTCAAGCGCCGACTCGAGGTCGCGCAGGTTGGCCACGGGCCTCCCGTTGATGCGATCGACGACCCGGAAAGCGAAGTCCCGATAGCCGAGATTGAAGGGATCGGGCAGCACCTGAGAGAGCACCACCAGGTTTCGGCGCTCCGCCCGGGAAGGCTGGTGGAGGTAATAGTGCAGCCGGAAAGGCGCCGATCCGCGCCACTGCGGGTCCCAACTGCGAAGGTAGTCGGTGGTAAGCGGTTGGAAGACGAGCCCGCCCGCGACCGCATACTCCGGGCGTCGGTCAAAGTCCCGATCCGGTACGAGCGCATCGGCGTAGCTCACCCGCGGCAGCGCCAGCTCGACGGTCAGGACCGCTCCCGCGCGCCAGATCTCGAAGGTGGACGAGTCTCCGGCGAACTTGTCGCGAGTCGAGAGATTGCCCAAGGGCAGATAGCCGTACTCGGGGTCGAGGTAATTACCGTCGCTCTCGATCTCGAACCCGTCGATGGAGAGGATGAGGTCGCGGGGGCGCAGGTACGCCGAGAAGGGCGACAGGGCGGGGACCGCGCTGACCACGACTCCGCGAGGGGTGCCGGGAAGACCGAGATACTCGGTGGTGGCGGGGTTCTGGGTGTCCTGCCAAGTGAAGGGGTACCCGGCGAGCGATGCCCGCGGATCGCGGCGCTTGCGCGCGAGCAGCCCGTTGACGAGGGGGGTGGGAATCACTGACAGCAGCCTTCCGTCGTGGCGGACGCCCAGCCCGATCACCTCGTTTGCGGCCACCACGATCAGCGACGCGACCGCGTCGCCGGCTCCGGCATTCGCGGAGCCCGACCCCCCGGCCCCCGGTCCCCCCTCGGTGACGACTTCCAGCATCATGTGTTGCGCGATTCGTTGCGGGTCTCGCGGGACGTGGACTCGGCGCACCGTGCCGGGGGCGGAGATCACCCGCCCATCGAGGAAGTACCCGATCCGAACCGGTCCGCTCTGGGGGACCCGTCGGGCGAAGGGCGCGGCGGGCAGCGATGCGAACGCCCCGTCCTCACCGGCCGACAGCAGCGCGACGTTCGCATGAGGATCTATCCAGTCGATGTTCGCGAGGCGCCAACGGCCCTCCCCCTCCCGGAGCACCCGGATCAGGGTGGCATGATCCAGTCCCTCGGCGGTGGTCAGGACCTTGCCGCCCTCGATCACGAGTCCGTTCTTCGACACCGTGCGCGAGGTGCTCGACCACGGTTGGTAGTGCGAATAGCGCACCGCGGTGGCCTCGATCCACACCATCGACCGCTGCCAGTCCGAGGCTTCGGCCCGCCCGGCCGCTAACTGGAACGCAAGTACCACGACGATGAACGCGCCGCGACTCACAGCCGGCGGTCCGAGAGAAGCCCGTAGGCATTCGCGATTCCCGGGTGAGCGATCCGCGCCTCCTCCCGATCGATGACCGCGAATCGCCCCGTGTCCAGAAACTCGATGACGTGGAAGGCTCCGGCCTCCACCTCGAAGGCACGCGGCAGGTCCGCGAGGCTTTCGATACGAATCCCGTTGACGCGGTCGACGAGGCTCTTTTCGTGGAGCTTCAGATCGGCATTGACGGGGTGCGGCAAAATCCGGTCGAGCACGACGCTCTCTTGCCGGCGTTCCTCGGGCTGCTCGTAGGGCTGGTAGTACAACGCGTAGTGCAGGTGCGGGTACTCGAGCGCACTGCGCTCTCCCTCGCTGACAGCGGCGAGGTAGTCCGCGCTCAAGGGCAGGAACACCAGCCCCGCATGCACGAAGTAGCGCGGTTGCAGGTCGTACTGCGTGCCCTCGGCGCGGTCCGCGGTGTAGACGTGGACCGGCAGCCTCACCTCGATCCGCTCACCCTTGCGCAACAGCTCCACCCGCACCGCTTCACCCGCTTGTGCGGCATCGAATACGGCGCCGACATGCACCCGGTTGCCCTCGTAGAGCACGGTGCCGTCGCTGTCGACGGCATGGCCCTCCACCGCGAGCAGAACGTCGTCCACGCGAAGCAGCGCCTCGGTGGACGGCACCGGCAGGATGTGGTCGATGCGCGCCCCCTGTCCGTCGAACTCCCGCCCCAACCCGAGATAGCGGCGGAATGCCGGGTTCTCGAGCCGGGACAGCATGATTCCCGCGTCCGGAAAGCCGTCATAGCGTCCGTCCTCGATGTCCTCGAGCACGTGCCGCACGAGCGGAGTCGGAATGAAGTAGCCGGTATTCTCGAGCCAGGTGCGATTTTGGAACGCAACGCCCACTACCAGACCTTCCTGCATCACCGGACCGCCGCTGTTTCCCGGATTGATCGCCGCATCGGTCTGCACCGCCAGAAAGGAACGATTGCCGACATGGGAGTAGGGCTGGTTCTCGATGCGCGAGACGACCCCTCGCGTGAAGGAGATCTGGTCGCCACCGACGGGGTAACCCACGGTAGTAACGGTGGAGCGCACTTCGGGCAGCCCGCCCAGGCGCAGAGGCTCGATGCCGGCGAAGAACTCCGGATCCTCCACTTCGAGCACCGCCAGATCGGCGTCGTGGGCGATGAAGCGCACCTGGGCGACATGGGACCGGGAGTGCTGGTAGCTGCGAACGAGTATCTCCCTCGCCCAGCTCACCACGTGCGCGTTGGTGAGGATGCGCTCCCCCTCGATGACGAAGCCGGTGCCCGACGATGCGGCGACCTCACCCGATCGCCACGGCTCGTCCCAGTGCGGGCGCTGCTTGAAGGTCGTGATGTGCACGACCGACGCCTCGGGCGGAGACGCGGATGCGCACGCGAGAGGAAGAAGCGCCGCGATCGAGGCGATGGCCAGCGAGTGCCCCAGGACCCGCATCAACCGGCGGGATCCGGGGGGTGCGCCCGGGGACTGATGAACGCTGCACCCGGATCGGCGCCCGCACTCGAAGCCCGCGCCCGCGGTGCGACCCATACCCTCCGGACGACTGATCATTCGGGAGTTAGCCCGGATGTTTCACCGATTTTCGTCACGAGGGCGCGAAGATGCCGTGATAGTGGGGTGAACGGACCGAAAGACGCTGAAGACGTAGCCAACACGAAGTCGTTGCGGCGCGACGGAGGGAGGCCCGCTGACACGAGCATATTGGCGTCCGCGAGTTGAGATATCGGTGAAGTATGCGGGTTGAGGTGCGGACCAGGGGCGCACCAGTGTAGCGGCGAGTCCGCCTCGATCGGTATGGACGCCGATCCGGTGCGGCGCCTTGAGGAAGCGGGCCTCGATCGGAAACAAGGAGAGTTTCCCGGCGGGCGATGCCGCGCTCGGCGACTGACGGGCGGGCGTCGGGCGGGCGCTTGCGCCGTTTCGATGCGTGCATGGACACTTCGACGTTCCGCAACTCGGGAGCGACACGACCTCAAGTGCGCCACCAGTGATGATGTACGTCCAAGCCAGGGAGAAACTCGTCGACTGGATGCGCCGCCAGCTCATCGGACCGGCAGCCGAGGGCAGTCTGAGGACGTCCCCGCTGGACCGCTATCCGACGGGTGTGTTGCACCCTGTCGATCCCGACCTGTCCGGTGTCGATCCCGCGTCGGTGGGACGCGAAGTGGAAGAAGCGGGGCTCCTCGACGAATCCGACGACACGCCGGACCCGGACGGCGAGCCGAACGGGCAGCCATCGGTGCGCCCGGTGCGTGTGCGCCGCTACGTGCCGCCTTCGTCGGTCGGCTTCTCCTGCTGCGTGCGCGGCGACGTGCGCCTTGCCCTCACGGTGTCGGCCGCCACCTATGAAGGCGCCGAAGAGCGCGACCCCGGGGGCCGTTTCCGCAGCGGGGAGTACACTCGGACTCCGCTGCCCGAGACCACGCTAACGTGGTCGCGCGCGGACGCTTCCGGCCAACCGGATCGGCCGATCTGGGAGGGGCGCGCCGCCATCGACGTGCGCGCGCGGGGGCACGGGGACGGCCTCATTCTCACCGTCACCCTGTGCAATCGAAGCGAGCTCGACCCGGAGCGGCCGGTACGCTTGCGGACCCGGGACCGCGTGAACAAGTCGTTGTTCGAGGCGCGACTCGAGTGCGTCATCGAGGGCGGCGAGCTCGTCGAGTACCCGCACGCCGACCCGAGTCTGTTCACAGACGAAGAGCGGGAGCTTGCGCTCCAGTACCGGGAGCGGCGCATCTACGCCATCGGCCACGGCGCCGCCGCGAACTGGAAGGTGGGCGCGTGCGGCGGGCCGCGAATCTGGTCCGACTTCATGCCGCGGACCGAGGTGCCGATAATGACCGTCGACACCGGCGACGAGAGTGGCGTACTCGAGCTCGAGCGCCTCGCCGAATCGGCGATGACGGAGGACCTCGCGCGCTTCACCGACGGATACGCCGACTGGGTAGCGAAGCAGAGGCAGGTCGCCTCCGGGCTCCGCACCGCGGGGGAGAGGGCCACCGCGGATCGCATGTGCGACCGGATGAGCACCGCGCTCGAGCGCATGCGCCGTTGTGTCGAGATGCTCCGCACCGACCCACTCGCGGCCGAGTCGTTCCGGGTGGCGAACCAGGCGATGTTCGAGCAGATGCGCCAGGCCGACCGCACCGGCGGCCGGGACCCCGGGCGCTACCGGTGGCGCCCCTTCCAGTTGGCCTTCCTACTCACGGTCATGGAGTCCGCGATCCGGGAAGACGACGAGTACCGGGATGTGCTGGACCTCATCTGGTTTCCCACCGGGGGCGGCAAGACCGAAGCCTACCTCGGCCTCATCGCGTTCCTCATCGTCTGGCGAAGGCGCAAGTATCCCGACTCGGGCGGGGGGACCGCGGCCTTCATGCGCTACACGCTGCGTCTGCTGACCCGGCAGCAGTTCGAGCGCGCGGCGCGCATGGTCTGCGCGCTGGAGCTTGTCCGAAGGCGCAATAGCGAACGCCTGGGCGAGGAGCCCATCGAAATCGGCATCTGGGTTGGCGGCGAGACAAGCCCCAACGGATTTCACCAGGCAAGGGAGCTCGTCGACGAGATCCGCGCCGGGCGCCACGAGGCGCGTTACCGGCTCTTGCTGGAACGCTGTCCGTGGTGCGGGACGCCTTTCGACGCCACCGCCGGCTACCACGCGGAGGACGATGACTTTCGTTTCCATTGCGTCGGTCCGGACTGCGAGCTCGCCGGGGACGGCCGGCCGCTGCCCTGCAACGTAGTGGACGAAGCCCTGTACCAGCGTCCACCTTCGCTGCTCATCGGCACCATCGACAAGTTCGCGCGCCTCGCGTGGGAAGAGCGCACCGGCGCCTTCTTCGGCGCGGACACCGGGTCGCGCCCGCCCGAACTCGTCATCCAGGACGAGCTGCATCTCATCACCGGGCCGCTCGGCTCGGTCGCCGGTCTCTACGAGGCGGGTCTCGATACCCTGCTCGTGCGGCGGGGCGTGCGCCCCAAGTACGTCGCGTCCACCGCGACCATCCGCATGGCGGCGGAGCAGGTGCGGCGACTCTATGCGCGCGACCTCGCGGTGTTCCCGCCGCCGGGACTCTCCCACGACGACTCCTATTTCGCCCGCACCGACCGGGAGCGACCGGGGCGCCTCTACGTCGGCTATCTCGCACCGATGCTCGACCAGCAGCACTGCCTCGCGCCGCTCGCCACCGCGCTGCTCGCCGCTCCGCAGGCCCTGTTCGAGACCGACACGGATCGCGAAGCTCTGCTCGATGCGTGGTGGACCCAGGTCATCTACCACGGGAGCCTCAAGGGGGTGGGGAACAGCCACAACGCCTTCACGACCCACGTGCGCGACTTCGGGCAGCAGCTCGCGCGCGAGCTCCGGGAAGCGCGCGAGGCGCTATTCGAGGGCGAATCCGGTGGCCCGAACGGCGAATCCGCGGACATCGGAGATCGCTTCCGGGATACGCGGATCGCCCAGCTCACGAGCCGGCGAAGCGCCGAGGAGAATGCCGAGACCTTCCTGCGCCTCGCGAATCCCCGCGACGACGAGGCGTGTCTCGACGCGGTGCTCGCGACCAACATGGTATCGGTCGGTCTCGACGTCGCGCGCCTTGCCCTGATGGTCGTCAACGGCCAGCCGCTCACCACCGCGGAGTACATCCAGGCCTCGAGCCGCGTCGGCCGCGACCGCGTTCCCGGACTGGTCTTCGCCAACTACTACCGCCACCAGGCGCGGAGCCTTTCCCACTACGAGAGCTTTCGCCCCTATCATGAATCCTTCTACCGCTTCGTGGAGCCGAGCAGTGTGACGCCCTTCACGTGGCAGGTCCGGTCCCGCGCCCTCCACGCCGCCCTCGTCATCGCGGTGCGCCATGCCTGCGCCGACCTGCGCGACAACAAATCGGCGGGGAGCTTCGACCAGGAGAAGCCGGAGGTGAGAGCGGTGATCGCGGAACTCGGGCGGCGCTGCGAACGGGCCGCGGCGGAGACCGGCCTCGGTCCCGACACCGTGTCCCACCTCGAACGACTCGCCGACGAGTGGCACGATGAGGCGCGGCGCTGCGAGCACGACCGCCGGCAGCTCAACTACCAGGCGCGCAATGATGATCGGAATCTCGAACGGCTCCTCTATTCCCACGGCGAATCGCGCCCCGGCCGATGGGCCACTTTGCACTCGATGCGAAACGTCGAGGGCAACGGGGCATTGAGAGTCCACGACCGGCCATCGCGATGACGCCCCGACGCTCCATGAGCGCCAGGAGCAGCGCGGGAGAGCGAAGAGCCGTGACCGAGGAACACGTTCCGGTCCGGCTCTCGCACCTGCTCCGGGACTGCGCTCCCGGCGCCATCGTGCGCGGCCCGGAGAGCCTGATGGTGGTGCAGGACACCCGCACCTGGGACCGCCCCGGCAGCGACCCCCGCGACCGGGAGATCCGCTACGTGGAGCGGGTACGCAACGCTCTCGGCATCGATCGGGCCCTGTGCGCGCCGCCGCGCGCGGCGGAGCGCGGCGGGACCGTGATCGGGTGGATCCCGGCGTTGCGATTCCCGACCTGGATGCGCTGCCTGCGTTGTGGCCTGCTGCACCGCGCACCCTGGAGAAGTCGGGCGCACGCGGAAGGAGACCAGCGGGAGGGCGAAGACGGCGGCAAGCGGCGAGACGATCGTTGCCGCGAGTGCGGCAACCGGCTCGAGCAGGCGCCCTGGGTCCTCGTTCACGCCGAGGGCTATCTCGCCGACGTGCCCTGGCACCACCTGGCCCACTCGCAGTCGCGCAACCCGGAGCAGAAGGGATGCCGGCCCGACGGGTGGGAACCCTATCTGCGACTGGACGAGGCCGCGGCCGAGCGCGGCATTGTCTGCACCCGTTGCGGTGCGAGAGAGAACCTGCGTTCCGGCGCGCTGCCGCGGATACCCTTTCCCGCGAGCACCTGGCAGCAACCCTGGGTCCGCGAGCCCCCGGCCCAGACCCCGAAAGAGCCGGCCTGGCTGGTGGAGATCAACGATGTGCGGGTGCACTCTTCCGCAACGCGCACCGCGCTCGTCATCCCCCCGGAGTCGCGCATCCGCGTGGGCACGGTCACCGATCGCCTGTACGGGAGCGCCCGGGACCGGCGGCGGATCAGTAACGCAAGAAACCGACTTGCGCGCAGAAACGCCGTCCGGCGCCTCGCCACCGAGTATCGCTGCACCACCGCCGAGATCGAGGCGGCGATCGAAGAGATCGACCGGGGCTATCCCCTCCACGGCCAGTCGATCACCGCGGACGATCTCCTCGCCGACGAGTACCAGGCGCTCATCCAGGAGATTCCCGATCTGCGCGACGACGAGGACTTCGTCACCGAGCACCACAGCGAGGGCTGGAACACGCTCGGCCGCACCCTCGAAGCGGGGACCACCCGCCGCGCCGCGAGCGCCGTCTCTCGCCTGATCGCGGTCAATCGGCTGAAGGAGATCATGGTTTGTGAGGGGTTTCGGCGCGGGGGCGACTCGGACGGGCGCCTGACACCGCCGGACCTGAGCGGCGAGAGTGGCTGGCTCCCCGCCATCGAGCTCTACGGAGAAGGCATCTTCTTCACCCTGAGCGAAGAGCCGCTGCGACGCTGGGAAGCTGAAGAAGCCTGGCGCGAGCGCGCGGAAGCCTTCGCCCGGCGCTACGTCGAACGCGCCGGATCGGTCGCGCCCGAGCTGGAGGTCGAGGTCTCGCCGCGCTTCCTGCTCTGCCACACCTTCGCCCACCTCGTGATCCGGGCGCTCGAAGCACAAGCGGGATATCCCGCCGCCTCGCTCAAGGAGCGGATCTACTGCAAGACCGGGGAGCACCCGATGGCCGGGATCCTGATCTACGTTGCGGTCGCGGACGAGGAGGGATCGCTGGGCGGGCTGATGGAGATGGCCAGGCCCGAGCGCTTCCTCCGCCTGCTCGCCCGCGCCTTCGAGGCCGCGTCCTGGTGCTCGCTCGATCCGGTCTGTTCGGAGCGCGAAGGGCATGGGCCGGGGCTCCTCAATCGGGCGGCCTGCCACGCCTGTGCACTCCTGCCGGAGACGAGCTGTGCCTACGGCAACGTGCTCCTCGACCGGACCTTCGTCAAGAGCGCGCTCGCCGACCTCGGGGCCTTCTCGGATTACGCACGGGCGGCCTGCTGATGGCCAGCCGCAAGTTCGAGCTCCCCGGCATCCAGGACTTGAGCAAGGAGCAGGAAGCCGCGCTCGCCCTGCCGAGCGAGGGACAGCACCTCGTCATCGGCGGGCCGGGGACGGGGAAGTCGGTGCTCGCGCTCATCCGCGCGCGGCGCCATCGACGCGAGCGCGACGATTACCTGTTCCTGGTCTTCAATCACCTCCTCGATCGGGCGAGCGGCCAGATGTTCGGAGAGGGCCTTGTGAGCCGTACATGGATGGCGTGGTTCCACAAGGTATTCCAGGAGCTGACGGGCAAGCGGGTTCCACTTATGGCGGAGAGCGCCGGGGGATTTCGGCACATCGACTGGCCGGGCGTGGCGGCGGTCGTCGAGAAGATGCCCGGGGGCAAGTCTCAACCGCGCACCTTCCTCGTCATCGACGAAGGCCAGGATATGCCGCGGGCCTTCTACGATGCGCTTGTCGGTCTCGGCTTCGAGCGTTTCTTCGTCGTCGCGGACCAGAACCAGCAGATCACCGCGGCGAACAGCAGCCGCAAGGACATCGCGGATGGACTGGACATCGACCCCGACCAGGTGATCGAGCTCCGGCGCAACTACCGCAATCACCACCGGGTCGCGAAGCTGGCACGGGCCTTCTACACCGGCGATCCGGCGAGCCCGCCTCCCGAAGTTCCGCCGCCCGCCCCGGGCGCGGCGCCCTGGCTGTACTACTACGACGGCGACAAGCTGGAAGCGGTCGCGGCGCGCATCCTGCGCCTCGCCGACCGGGATCCACGGCAGCTCATCGGAGTGATCGCGCCCAACAATCCAGTGCGGGAGCGCTACCTGCAAGCGTTTCGGTCCTGCGAAGCGCCGCTCGACAACGCGCGTCCCGCGATCAGGACCTACCACGGAGATAACCGTTCCCCGGTGCCCTTCGACGAAGGCGGCATCCTCGTCATCAACGCCCAGTCCTGCAAGGGACTCGAGTTCGACACCGTGGTGCTGGCCGACATCGACGAGCACATCGTCCGGCGCAACGACCCGGACCTCGCCCGGCGCCTCTTCTACGTGATGATCGCGCGAGCCCGGGAGCGGGTGTTCCTGTTCATGAAACGGGAGGGACGCAAGGATATCGAGCGCATACTGCCCGCGGACCGGGACGTGCTGCGGCGCGGGGAGCTGTAGATGGCCACCGGCGATCTGTTCAGGGCGAGCGATGCCCCCGGTCCGGGGGGAAGGGCGCCCGCTTCGGGATTCCTCGTTACCAACCACCTGAACCTCCTGTACATGCTCGCGGCCGGCCTCGTGATGCCACCGGCCGCGTTCGGGGACAAGTACTACCGCGATCCCCTGCGGTGCTTCCCGGGCTGGATCCCGCTCTTCGTCGACAGGGTGCCGGGGGAAACGATCGCGTCGTCGGTGCGGGAGGCGGGCCATCTCCTGCCCGTCGTCGCCGAGATCCGGATCTCCCGGCTGTCGGGCCGGGTGGTGGCGATTCACGACGGAGGTCCGAAGGAGCTGCGCTTCCCCGACGACCTCGATGGCGCCGAGCGCACGCTCCTGGTGCCCGCGCCGCTGCCCGCGCACTGGATCGAGTCGATCTTCTTCACGTCGCCCGAAGACAAGCGCAAGTGCGAACGGGACGCGAAGGACTTCGGCAACGTGCCGCTTGCGGACTTCAAGCGAAGAACCAGCAAGAACCTGTTCGGCAAGGCTCCGGACCTCCCCTGGCCGCCGGTCGAAGGGCCCGCCGAACGTGTCGTTCCGCTCGAAGGCCCGCTCGCCGCGGGCGGCGCCATGGCGATGCTGCTGCGTTTCGGCAACCTGGGCGCGCTGGCCCTGCGCACGTGTCGAAACGCGTTCGATGCACCCGATGGCCCGGCGCGGGCGGCCGATGGTCATCCCGTACTCGCCGGCCTTGGGTCCTGGATGCGCCAAGGAGGGGCGCGAGTCCCGCCCCCCGCGGAGTCAGAGTCGGACCGGGCCGCTTTGCGCAACGCCTCCCAGGCGCGACTTTTCTGGGAGGCCGTCGAGCGACTGGTGGAATGGCGGGACGCCGGCCGCCCGGGAAACGCGGAAGAGGTGCTGATCGATCACCTGTCCGCGGCGTCCGAACGCCTCGATCCGCGCGCGCGGGCCGGCGTCGGGAAGCTCCGTGACACCCTCGAATCGCTGACCGGCCTCGCGGACGCCACCGCCAGCGAGCTCTTCGAACGCCACGATACGCCGCTCGCGCACGCGATGACGCTGTTCTTCCTGCGCCGACACTGCGGGGATCTCTTCGACTACCACAGCGATCGCCTCGGCGAGACGGACTGGCTGGCCGCCGCGATCCTGTTCGGAGTCCGCGACGGATGGCTGAACCTCCCGCTGCGGATGCGCGGCGGACCCGAGGTCTCGGCCGCGGTCTCCCACCGCATGGCGGAGATGTCCCACCGGATCGCCGCTACCGGCGTCGACCTCGGCGAGGCCCCGGCGCGCCCGCGTCCCCTGCGCGAACTCTTTGGTGATGGCGGCGCCTGGCGCGCGCGCGAGCGCTCCGCCGCGCTGGACCTGGCGAGAGCCGAGAAGTGGGGCTGCGTACATACCCGGATCAATCTCGGCCCCGGCGAGTACACGCTCACCGTCAAGGGCGGATCCACGCAGATACAGATGCCCGGAGAGCCACGGATCGTTCCCGAGGTGGATGTGGCGCGCTTCTTCGAGCTGCTTTCGAACGCGCGTCTCGATCCCGAGACCGAGGCGAAGATCCGCAAGCGGCTTTCGGGCTGAGCACCGTCATGCGCATGGTGCCGAGTTCTCCCCACGACACCGGCAGCAAGGCGGAAAAGCGCATATTCGAGAGGCTGCGTTACGCCTTCGACGATCGCTACCTGGCCTGTCACTCGCTCCAGCCGACCCGCCATCCCGACAAGCGCTTCCCGGAGATCGACTTCGTCATCTGTGGTCCCGAGGGACTCTACGTACTCGAGATCAAGGGCGGCCCGGTCTCCTTCGACGGCAACGTCTGGTCCTACCGCAACCGTTACGGAAGGGAGGACAAGTCCTGGGAAGGCCCTTTCCGGCAGGCGAAGAGCGCACTGCAGGGATTGGTGGAAGATCTGCAACGCGCGGATCTCCCCGAGGGGCTCCTCGACCGCCTCGTCACCGGTTACGGAGTGATCTTTCCCGATTGCGAGTGGACGGCGGAGGGCGCCGAATGGGACCCCGAGATGTTTGCCGACCAACGCCGCAGCCGCGATCTGGAGGGCTGGCTGCGCGCGCTGTTCTCGTACTGGGCAGAGCAGCGGCACGGGAAAAACTTCGCCCCACCCGACGAGGAGGCGCTGCGTGCGCTTCAGAGCTACCTGCGCCCGATGGTCGACGCCCCCGCGAGCGAAGAAGACTTCGCGCTCTTCGAGCGGGTCGAGGAGGCCCGGGCGGGCGCGACGCGTCTCACCGAAGACCAGATGCGCATGGCGGACGTCGCCGAAGCGAACTCCCGCGTGCTCTGCTCCGGCGGCGCGGGCACCGGGAAGACCTTCCTCGCCGAGAGGCTGGCCCGGCGCTGGGCCGAGGCCGGACAGGAGGTCGCCCTGGTATGCCGCTCTCCCTGGCTGCGGCACTTCCTCGCGTCGCGCCTGTCCGCGCCGGGGCTCCACGTGTCGCGGATCGACGGGGTACGCCTCGACTGCCGCCGCGCCGGTCTGGAACGTTTCGACGCGCTCATCGTCGACGAAGGGCAGGACCTCTTCGAGATGCGCTGCCTGGACACTCTGGATGGCGTGCTCGCCGGCGGACTGGATGCGGGCCGGTGGTGCTGGTTCCATGATCTCAACAACCAGTCCCTCACCCACCCTTTCGAGCCGGACGCGAAGGCGTATCTTGAATCCCTCGACCCGGTGCGCATGCCGCTACGTATCAACTGCCGCAACACCCGGGCCATCCTCGAATGGATACAGGACGCGCTGGGCGCGGACCTCGGGGTGCGCGGGACCGGGGCCGGACCCGCGGTGCGCTGCCAGACCGCCACGAGCCGGCGGGACTCCGCCGAGCGTGTCGCCCGGGAGATCGGCGAGCTGGTGGATACCGGTGGCCTCGCCCCCGGCTCCGTGACGCTCCTGTCACCGCTGGAGCTCGACCATTCCTCGCTCGCCGAAATGCCTGCGGACATCGCATGTCCGATCCAGCGCCTGGACGAGTACTCGATGCGGCGCATGCCCCGCGACACCGTCGGCTTCGCGCGAATCGACGAATTCAAGGGCCTCGAGAACGAAGCGGTCATCGTCGTGGACCTTCCCGCCCCCACGCGTGAAGAGGACGCGAACCTCACCGCCCACTACGTCGCCATGAGCCGCGCCCGCTCCGTGCTGTCGCTCATCTACCGGGACACGTCGTAGACGATTGGCGCCGACATCGTCCGATTCCGTGGCCCCGCCACGGCCCGTGCACGCGCCCTCGGCTCTAGCCCGGAAGATTCACCGATTTCTCAACTCGCGGACGCCAATATGCTCGCGGCTGCGGGCCTCCCTCCCTCAAGCCGCAACGACTTCGTGTCGGCTACCTGCTGCGCTTCGCAGTCCCTGCTTCACTTGCAGGCCGGGGCGAAGCGCCACCGGCGCTTCGCCTGTTTCCGGCTCGCCGTTGCGCGTCTTTCAGTCCGTGCTTCCTGCTATCACGGCATCTTGGCGCCCGAAGCGGCCGAATATCGGTGAAACTTCCGGGCTAGTGAATCCGTTAAGATGGCGACGCGCACCACGCGCCTGGCGGCACCGGACCACCAGAGCATGATGGAAAACCATAACGGACCGAGGAGGAACACCGATGTCAGACAGAATGACATTCGGGGGTGCCGGGGCGGCCGTACTGGGCACGATGGCACTGCTGGCAGCCGACACGTCCCACGCGATCGTCGACCTCGACGCCGCGGACAAGAGCGAAGCCGCCGTCACCTACGCCAAGGAACTCTTGAAAGCTTCCACCAACCACGGAGGCGTTGACTACTACACGGTAACGGAGACCGGCAGCGGGGATGACGCCGGTCTTGTCAAGGCCAGGCTGGGGGTGGTGGTTGCCGCCGACAAGAACGCCATCGTGGCATTCACCTTCGAGAACCTCGTGTTCCTCCATCTCAGCACCGTTCCGGCTCTTTCGATCGAGAGCGCGGGCGGGGAACAAGTTGACGACGCGGGCCAGGCGCACTGGCAGGGCGGGACTTCCGGAATGAACACGGTGAGCTACAGGCTCAGCCCCACCGTCGAGTTGCCGGCGGACACGGTGCTCTCACTCGATGTCCCCAGCGGCGGGGTGGGCATATCCGCAAGCGAGCCGGTTTCGATCACTATGGATGTGGTGGCGGACGGGGTCCACGCCGGTGACGATCGGCAGAACTGGCAGGCGAGCTACCCCAACGCGATCGATGCCAAGTCGCCGATTACCGTGACTTCGACCCCGAATTCCGTCATGGCGTCGGTAGAAGAGGGGTACCGGAAGTTCAAGGCGGGCCCGGGGGTGAAATCCGACGGGCTCGTGGCGTCCCTTGGTACCTTCACCATCTCGATGGAGCCGTACCTGACGCCGTCGGGTGGAAGGGTAACCAAACCCGGTGCGAGTAACGCAACCGCAGCCGGCATCTACAATCCGGGCCACTTCGCCCCGATAGTCCCCGACACCCCCCCATCGGCAAGTGACGGCACTTCCATCGCCGTCATCAAGGGAGACTTCTCTTTCGCTTCGAAGGCGATAGTGGACTCCCACCCTACGTGCAACAACATCAGCTCCTTCAGTAATCTCATCATGGATGACAAGATGGCGTTGGCAAGACAGTTCCTCATAGTTGCCGAAGACTGGTACCCCTGCATCGGGGTGAGCGGGGCGGCACCGATCCCGGAAACCGTCCCGTATGAGGTCGAGATTTCTTTCGAGTATGTCGACGCGGTCAACCCGGACTTCGCCTTGGCGACGAAGACTGTCACGTACGGCTCTATCAGCCGGGAAACCGGGACGGTGCGCATTCCCTATCTGACCACCGACGAGCGCTACAACCAGCGCATCGTGATCGTGAACCACGGGGCGGCGACCCCGTACGAGATGAGCTTTACGTCGGAGGAAGGCATCACGGCGCGGGCCGGGATGGCGTCGAGCGGCACACTGCCCCCTGGCACCACGGTGCTCAGGACCCGTGACGTGGTGACGATCGAAGGCGGTCCGCCGCACCGCGTTTCCGGCACGATCGGCATCGAAGCCCCAGCGCGCAGCGTCACGGTGGCCACCAATCAGACCAGCAGGCGCGATGGTGACACCGACACGGTGGTGTACTGAGGCGCAAGGCCAGTCGCGCCAGGGAATGAAGCTCTGGCTGCATCGACGGGCGGTGCCAGCCGGCTACGCCGCGGGCGGTTGACCCGCAAGTTTCTCCGATTTTCGGCCGCTTCGGGCGTCAAGATGCCGTGATAGCAGGAAGCACGGACCGAAAGGCGCTTAAGTCGTAACGGACACTACGTCGAAAGCACCTTGAGGGAGTACGGCCCGCTAACACGAGCAGATTGGCGTCCGCAGTAGAAAATCGGTGAAATTTGCGGGTCAAGCACGCACACTGCGGTGTGGCGCCAGGTAATCTGCAGAGCGAGCGAGACTCGCTCCACAGGACGGGTCTAACGGAGACGCCAGTTGCCGCTCCGGTCGCGACAGGCCACCCGGTAGCCCTGCTCGGTCCGATTGCCGATCCGCACCGTCTGGTGGTACTCCCGACAGGGGTTGCCAAGATCGTCCCGGCCGTTGCGGGTGATCCGGACCTCGCCCGCGGCCCAGCCGCCACGATTGGCGGGGTTGTCCCATGCCGCAATGGCGCTTCCGCCCGCTTCGAGGACATCGTGAATCGCCCGGCCCTGGCGTAGCCGCGACTGGGCGTCGAGGAGCGGGACGTGAGTGCCTCCACCCGCCGTGTTGCCCGGGTGGGTGAGTTCGTTGAAGAGGATCATTCCCGCGAGCACCCCGAGCGCGATGCCGGCGCCATCCTCCCAGTCGCGGTGCCGGCGCGGGCCGTGCCGCCCCCGGTCATGGTGTCGATGCGGTCTCCACCCCCGATGCCCGTGCCAGCCGAACCCGCCGTGAACATGGTCCAGCATGTGAAAAGGCCAGTGCGCGCTTCCCGGCCGACCCCGGTGGCCGTGCCGGCGCCCGTGATCGCGCCTTCCGTGGTAATGCCGGTGGCCCTTGGCGTGGTGTCCGATGCCCACGGAGACCGACGTCCCGCTCCAAGCGCGGTGTCCGTTGGCTCCGAAGGACCCCGCGGCGGAAGCGGGAAGGGTGGCCGCGACAAGCCCGATTGAGAGCAGGCTGCCAATGAAGGCGCAGCGCAGGTTCATCGATGTGTTCCTCTTGGATTCCGTCGTCTGCGGTTTCGCCGTCGACGTTCCGACCACTATTCGGTCTCCGGAGGCGCAATCTTCTCCAACTGCAGAATCAACTGCGGAACATCTTCGTTGACGATGTTCCAGACTACCAGAAGGTCGATTGCGAAGTAGGCATGGGCAATCCGGTTTCTGAAGCCGACGATTTCGGCCCACGGAATCCCCGGATGCGCCTCTATCGTATCGTCGCTTATTCGCGACGCCGCCTCGCCAACGATCTCCAGGACCTTGAGAATCGCATTCTGGTGCAGGTCGCTCGTCTCGAAGCGATCGTAGTCGATCTCCCCGGCAAAGCGCGCAGCTTTTCTCGCTGCGATAAGCATGTCCAGAAGATACGATTCATCTCGCCGCATAGACGACCTCTGCCGACTCCAGAATCTGCTTTCGCCGGATGTGGTTGGGGCTTCGTTCGACTGCGGACCGAGTCAGGAGATCGACGGGTCTGCCGAGGAGACGCGACAACTCCGAAGCCATGCTGATGAACTTGAACCCCGGCACAGCGCCGGGCTCGAAGTCCACCAGCACATCGATGTCGCTCTCACGACCGAAGTCGTCTCCAAGCACCGAGCCGAACACGGAAAGCTCGGCTACATGCCAGCGCTCGCAGAAGTCCGCAATCGCATCCGGAGAGGCCGTGATGCGGCAGGGCAGCCGGATCCCTCGCCGGTCAGTGTCGGCCTCCGCACGGGAGCTATCTGGTTTCACCATCACCCCTGCTCCACGAGCTTCAGGCTCCCCCCTCGGGCGCCCACGATCCTGACTGTGGCCCGGCCATGCGCGGCCAATTCGAAGGGAAGAGACTCTGTGCCACGACAGGTTTCGATAAGACTTGTCACGTTGTATCGCACCGAGTGCGTCGTGGGCTCCGCGATCCCCTCTCTGCCAACATCTTTGATACCCCGGTGGAGACGAAAGATGATGAGAACAAAGAGAGCTTCGGTCCCAGGAATGGAGACGCAGGCTTCGGCCCTGGGGGTCGAGCAGCCTCCCCCACGGACTCCTGACCTGATGCCAGATTCAAGGTGGTTCGCGTCGCACTTCCAAGCGACCTCCGCGTGGGTCTCCTAGGGGAGCTTTGGCGCCACGCACTCATCATCGCAAGTATAGGCCAATCCATGGAGTCCGCCGGCGGCAGGCGGCAAAGGAAAGAGTACCGCTCGGACCACGGTCCCATTCAAGTAACCGCATTCACCGAGTGGATCCCTCACCCCGCCCCGAGCTCGCCGGGCAGGGGCGATCAAGCGTCCACGACAACCTCGAAGCCGCCGAAGATCATGCGCTTGCCGTCGAAGGGCATCGGGTTCGCGTCCGGTTGGAGCCGGGGGTCGGACATGATCTTCGGCACCGCGGCGTCGTGTACTTCGCGGGAAGGCCAGAGGATCCACGAGAAGCAGACGGTCTCGTCTTCCCGGCACTGGACCGCCATGGGAAGGGAGGTCACTTCGCCCTCTGGCACGTCGTCACCCCAGCACTCCACCACCGAGAGCGCGCCCAGCTCCTTGAACACCTCGGCCGCCGCCGCGGCATGACGTCGCCAGGCTTCCTTGTTGGCGGTCGGCACCGCCGCGACGAAACCATCCACATATGTCATCGCTTTCTCCTGATCATCCGGGTTCAAGGCCCCAGAGTGCCTTGTTTCAGGCCCGTATGGGAGATGCGATGCCCGGCGGCATCTCTTGAGGTTCCGAAGATCCGCACTTGCCGAGGGTCCCCGCCTTTCGGCGGCGATGGTCCTCACTCTGGCGCCGACTCTCGACATCGGGTGAATACCGCCCCCTGCCGACCCGGTCCGGGCCATGCCTGTCCGCCGGAGCCCTCTCGCCAACGCCGTGACGGGAAAATGATGAGAGCTGCCGCGGCCGGGTTGGCTAAGTCGCGGGCGGCGGAGTATGTTCACGATCGGAGTTCCTCCGTCACGCTAGGGAAGCTCGAGACACTGCGCATGGCGAAGCTCGAAATCAACGGCGTGCCCATCCAGGACGACTACTCCGAGACCTTCAGCGGACGTCTGGCGCGCGTGCTCGTCACCAGCGTCAACCGGCGCTGGGCGCGGGAAGCGGCGATGGAGACCAAGGGGCTCGGCCGTTCCGCCACCTCCCCACCCTGCGAGGCGACCCTGGAGCGGGAAGTGGCGCCGGAGGAGACTCCCGACGGGCGTCCCGGATTCATCATCCAGATGATGGACCGCAAGCTCGAACACCTCGCCAGGTGCCTGGTGCTGCGTATCCGCAAGGGCGCTCTGCCCAACCCCAAGACCAGCGTGTTCGACGCCCTGCCCTCGGAGCTCGCCGAAGAGTCGATCGACATGGAGGGCACGATAATCCAGCGCTTCGGAGACGGCTACGAAGAGGCGGATACCGTCTTCGGGCGCAAGGTCTTCCGGGTGCCGAAGATGGACGGCGCCTTTCACGTCGAACGCAGTTTCGGAGTGGTGCGCGAGGCGGTCACCGGAGGGATGTTCCTCATCCTCGCGACCGGCGACGACGCGGCGCTGCAAGCGGCGGAGGCGGCGCTCGAGGCGGCCTCGAGGATCCCCCTGGTCGTGGTCAAGAATGCGGCCAGCGGGTCGAAGGTCGGCGCCCGGAACTACGACGACATGGTCGCGACCACCAACCACCACTACTGTCCGACGCTCGCCGGAGACCCCGAGAGCGCATTGCCGGACTCGGTGCGCTGCGTCTACGAGATCATCGTCAGCGCACCCCGTCTGCACGAAGTACGCGAGGGAATGCGCGCCGGCATCGAAGCGGCCACTTCGGTCGGTGGCGTAGTGGAGATCCATACCGCCAACTACGGCGGCAAGCTGGGCAAGGGCAAGATCCACCTGCACAGCCTCTTCGGGTAGGCGCCCGCGCGGATCGGGCATGCCGCGCCGCGCCGAACGCTGCGTCTTCGTTCATGCGCCGGCCCGGCTGCACATGGGGTTCGTCGACCTGCACGGTGGCCTGGGCCGGCGCTACGGCAGCCTCGGCCTCGCGCTTGAGCGCCCTTGCACCCGGATACGCCTCACCCGCGCCACCGGGATGAGCGCGGAAGGGCCGGATGCGGCGCGCGCGGTCCGCTACGCCCGATCGCTGGCGCAACACTTCGAATTGCCCTCGGGCGTTCACATCGACATTCGCGAAGCGGTCCCGCCCCACGCCGGTCTCGGGTCTGGAACCCAGCTTGCGCTCGCCGTCGGGGCCGGCATGGCGAAGCTCTTCGAGCTCGATGCCGGCAATCTCGAGATTGCGACGGTGCTCGGCCGGGGCGCAAGGTCCGGGCTGGGCCTCGGACTCTTCGAGCGGGGCGGCTTCGTGGTCGATGGCGGCAGCGCGGGAGGATACGCGCCTCCCCCCATCATCACCCGCCTGGCTTTTCCCGCGAAGTGGCGACTGATGCTCGTTTTCGATCGCGCGCGGCAGGGCGTGCACGGCGAGGCGGAGCGGGCGGCCTTCGCCGCGCTTCCCCCTTTTCCCGAGCGCGATGCCGCGGAGCTCTGCCGGCTGGTGCTGATGCAGGTGCTGCCCGGTCTCGTGGAAAGCGACATCGAGACGGTGGGTCCCGCCCTGACCCGGATCCAGGCGCGGGTGGGCGATCACTTCGCAAGCGCGCAGGGCGGGCGCTTTACAAGCCCCGGCGTGACCCGGGTGCTGGAGTGGCTGCGCGCCTGTGGCATCGAGGGATTCGGCCAGAGCTCCTGGGGGCCGACCGGCTTTGCGCTGTGTCCCGGCGAGGAGACGGCGCGCACGCTCCTGGCGCAAGCGAGACGCCGCTTTGCCGACGAGAGCGCGCTAGACTTCGTCGTGACCGGCGGGCGCAACGAGGGTGCCGGCATCGCGAGCGAGTCCCTCGTCCACTGACGCACGTACCGGAGCGAGCGATGGCCAAGCCGAAAGTCCTTCACATGCTGGACCCCCGAGCCAACGTCAGTCCCTTTGACGTGAACATGGCGGTAGACGCGGGTTTTGAAGTGATCGTCCCCTACCCTCGGGTCTCCGCCGACGATGTCACGGGCCTGGTCCAGGACGCGATCTTCTCCCGGCCCCCGGGGCGCTTCAACGAGACCGGGGTCTTCATCGGGGGCCACGACGTGAACCTCGCCGCCGACATGCTGGAGCGGGCGAAGGGCGCGATGATGCCGCCTTTCGAGGTCGCATTGCTCGCCGACCCGAACGGGGCCTACACCACGTCGGCGGCGCTCGTTGCCCTGGTATCGAAGCACCTGGTCGCGCACACCGGCCGGGGGCTCGAGGGGCGCGACGTGCAGATCCTCGGCGGCGGCCCGGTGGGGCTCTGCACCGCGGTGCTGGCGTCCCACCGGGGCGCGCACCCGCGCCTGGTCCGGCTCACCGAGATGACTCCGGGCAAGGAGGCGCCGGTGGAACGCTTCGCGCGGCGCTACGAGGTCGAGCTGCCCTGGACCGCGCGTAGCGACGATGCGCAACGGCTCGCCGCGCTCGAGTCCGCCGAGGTCGTGGTCTGCTGCGCGAAGGCTGGGGTGCAAATTCTGTCCGCGGAGATTCTCGCCCAATGCAAGGCCCTCGTCGTCGCCGCGGATGTGAACGCGGTGCCGCCCGCGGGCATCGAGGGCCTGTCGGCGGGCGACGATGGGGCCGAGCTGCCCGGCGGGATACTCGGAATCGGCGCCCTCGCGATCGGAGGCGTCAAGTACAAGGTGCAGCGCGGACTGCTCGAGCGCATGCAGGGCGCCGATCACGCGGTCGCGCTCGACTTTCCCGACGCGTTCGACCTCGCGCAAGAGGTGGTTTCGGACTGAGCCCGAGCCTCGCATGAAGGAGCGGCCGAGCGTCAACGCGGGTTCCGCCCCCCTGGTGGCGGAGCTGGTGGCACGGGCGGAGCCCTTGCGGGTGGGCATGGACACCGCGGCCAACGGCGCGCGCGTCGTGGACGCCGGCATCGACTGTCCGGGCAGCACCGAGGCGGGGCTCCTCATCGCACGGATCTGCATGGCCGGCCTCGGAGAAGTCGGACTGAGAGCCAATACGGTGTTTCCCGACTGGCCCTGGCAGGTGGAGGTGCGTACGAGTCAGCCGGTGCTCTCCTGCCTGCTCTCCCAGTACGCGGGCTGGAGCCTCGGTTTCGATACGCCCCGGAAGTGGAGCGCGCTCGGTTCGGGGCCCGCGCGCGCGCTCGCGGTCCGGGAAGCGCTCTTCGCGGAGTTCGACTACCGGGACCGTGCCGACGAGGCCTGCCTGGTGTTGGAGACCGACCGCCATCCTCCGCCGGCGCTCGCGGAGAAGGTCGCCCGGGACTGCGAAGTGGCGCCGGACCGGCTGACCCTGGTGCTCACGCCCACCGGCAGTCCGGCGGGAACGGCGCAGATCGCGGCGCGGGTGGTGGAGGTGGCGCTGCACAAGGCCCATGAGCTCGGCTTTCCCCTCGATGCGATCCTGGAGGGCGCGGGCACGACCCCCCTGCCCCCGCCCGTTAACGACGCACTCGCCGCGATGGGCCGGACCAACGACACCATCCTCTTCGGCGGCCAGGTGCAGCTCCTGGTGTCCTGCACCGACGAGGACGCCCGCGACCTCGCCGAGCGACTGCCGAGCAGCGCCTCGCGCGACTACGGCAAACCCTTCGCCGAGGTGTTCCGCGAGTACGACTACGACTTCTTCCGGATCGATCCCATGCTCTTCAGCCCCGCGCAGGTGGCGGTCACCGCAATCGGAAGCGGGCGCACTTTCCGCGCGGGCCGTCTCGACGGCGAGCTGCTGGCGCGCTCCTTTGGCGGCGGTGCCTGAGATCCGGCCCGTCGGCGACGCTCCCAACCCCGTCGCCGATGCGGTCTGGCGGGCCTGCATCGAGGAGCTCGAAGCCCCCAAACCAGGCAATGTGAGCTTTGCCTCGGCTGGCCACGGGATGCGGGCGGAGGACTTCGTGACGAGCGCGCGACACACCGCCCGGGTGCTCGGAACCCCCGGCCTTTCGCTCGGCGAGAGAATACTGGGCAGCATCGAAGCCACGCGGACGGCGGTGGGTTGCAACACGAACCTGGGCATCGTGCTGCTGGGCGCGCCGCTCGCGCAGGCCGCACTCGACGGCGGCCCGCGGCGAGCGCTGCGGACCCGGCTCGCGGAAGTACTCTCGGCGGCCGGGGTCGACGATACCGAAAGGGTGTTCGCCGCCATCCGCCTCGCCGCGCCGGCGGGGCTCGGCACGAGCGGGCGCCACGATGTCCGCGACCGCGCCACGGCGCCATTGCTCGCGGTCATGCGCGAGGCCGAGGACCGCGACCGCGTGGCGCGCCAGTACGCCCGCTGCTTCGAGGACGTCTTCGATCTCGGACTCGCCACGCTCGCCCGGAGTCGCGTGCGCTGGCCGGGCGCGCAGGGGGTGGTGGCCCTCTACCTCGCCTTTCTCGCGCGGTTTAAGGACTCGCACATAGAGCGTAAACTCGGAAGTGTCGTCGCGGAGGCGGTCCGGCGTGAAGCGATGGCGCTCGTTAACAGCCTCGAGTCGTCGAAATCACTCGAAATGAACACCGAGGAACTGGCGCACTTCGATCGCAGCCTGAAGCGCCGGGGAATCAACCCGGGCACCAGCGCCGACCTGACGGTGGCGACGTTGCTCGCCCACAACCTCCTCCACGGGGGGAGTCCCGTCGTGACCCGTTGAACGCGGGGTGCGGCCCAAGTGACAACACACGCATAAGGAGGTAGCCATGGCTATCACGAATGTTCGAGTGGGAGAGTCTCTGGTTGGAGACGGCAACGAGGTTGCCCACATCGACCTCATCCTGGGGCCGCGGGGATCGGCAGCGGAGACCGCATTTTGCAACGGCCTCGTCAACAACAAGGACGGCTTCACCAGCCTGCTGGCGGTGGTCTCTCCGAACGTGCCCGCAAAGCCCAACACGATGATGTTCAACAAGGTCACCATGAAGGGCGCCAAGCAGGCGGTGCAGATGTTCGGCCCCGCCCAGCGCGCGGTCGCCCGCGCGGTCATGGAGGCGGTATCGGAGGGAACGATTCCCGCCGCCGAGGCGGACGACCTCTACATCTGCGTCGGCGTGTTCATTCACTGGGAAGCCGAGGACGACGCGAAGATCGAGCAGTACAACTACGAGGCGACCAAAGAGGCGATCGAGCGGGCGGTGGCCGGCAAGCCCACGGTGCACGAAGCCCTCGCCCAGAAGAACGCGGAGCATCCCTTCGCCGCCAACGTCTCCTGAGCGCGCGCGTAGTCGACAACTCTAACGGCTCTCCCGGCCCTGCGGCGGGAGAGCCGCTTTCCTGACCCTGTTCGGCGGCCACGTGCGTCGCCCTGGGCATACACCGGCCCTCACGCGTCGCACGCGGTGACCGCGGTACGCAAGGGTGGGCTGAGGCGAACGTGTTCGTGCCCGCGGACTACCCGCTTGAGGAGCCCACCGTGGGTCGGTTACTTGAGGGTTCGTTGGAGCGCCTCCAGCGAGCGACGCTGTTTGCACCCGCCCTTGCAAACGCGCTGGCCGCATCGGGCTGGATATCGCCAGTGAGAGAGCCGGACGAGACTCGAGCCCGGGCTTGATCCCGGGCGCGCTTGCGCCTCGCGCCGGCTCACAAGGGTTCGAAGCTCGCGAAGAACTGGCCGCTCCCCGACTCCGCGGACCGATCCAGGTAGAGGGCGCCAAGGCGAAGCGTGCCGGAGGCGCCGAGCAGCCCGCCCCGGAACATGGTGTCGAAGTGCTCGCCTCCCACCACCCGGTGGCCAAGCGTGACGTAGAGGCGCGAGAGCACGCGATCGCGCAGGGTGGTTTCGAGCATGCCCGGACCGGTCTGAAGGTAGAGCCTGCGGTAGCCGCGCTCGTTCAGAATGGCGGCGACCTCCCGGCCCCGCACCCGGGGGCCCGCGCCGGTCACGACGACCTCGCAGCCCGCTGCGCGCAGCGCGGCGATCCGGTCGCGGGGCGCTGCCGGTGTGGTCAGCACGTGGACCGCCTGGCCTCGCTTCGCAAGGGAGTCGGGCAAGGGCCAGTCCAGGCTCGCGCTCACGACGGCCACCGCGGGTTGCGCGCGCATGCCCTGTCCGGTGCGCCATTGCGCGATGTCTTCGCTGCCGGTCGCGATGCCCACCTGCAGAATGTTGCCGAGGGTGCCCGCGGCGAGCGCGCGAAGGTAGCCGCCATGGGTCACCAGACACTCGGCATGCGCCTGCAGCTCCTGAAAGAGGCGCCAGTCTTTCGGGTTGGTCAGGCCTTCGGGCAAGTGCGAAACGCCATCGCTACCAGTTACCGCGATACGGCCGTCGAGACTGGTGACGAAGTTGGCGTACACGAAAGGCGGCGCCCCTCCCGGCCCCGCCACGGGCAAGCTCTCCTCGAGATAGAGCCCACGGAGCGGCCGCTTTCGAAGCGGGGGCGGGAAGAGCCGCAGAACCTCGGTCGGCGCTGGTGAGGAGGTCGTTCGGGTAGCCATGGGAGCGGGGCGCGGGGCCTTGGTTTACACTGGCGGAATCGGTATCCGACCCGATGCTACAGGGCCCCGCCATGACCGGCGATCGACGGAAAGACCGAACCTACAGCGAAGAGGAGATCCAGGCGAAGCTCGAAGCGGAGCTGCCGCACTGGTACTACGAAAGGGGCTGGATCCGCCGCCGCTATCGCACCGGCGGATGGAAGGGGACACTGATGGTGATCAACGCGGTCGGCCACCTCGCCGAGGCGGCCTGGCATCACCCCGACATCACCGCCTCCTACGCCTTCGTCATCGTCAAGCTGACCAACCACGCCGCCAAGGGCGTTACCGACAAGGACTTCGCGCTCGCGCGCAAGATCGAGGAGGTCGTCCACTGGCAGCCGGGGGAAGAAGGGGGCGCGCTGGAGGGGACTCCCCGGGATCAGAGGTTCCGTTACGTCAAGTACGACTGAATGGGGGAGCACATCCTTTTTCTCACCGGTCGCCTCGCCCGGGACAGCCTGTGCCGTGAGATCGAGGGCCTCGAGAAAAGAGACTTCTCCTATCGGGTGCACGAACTCGGCCTGCAGGTCGCGGGCCTGATGACGGCGGACATGATCCGCCGGCGCCTCGACGGCCCCGGCGACGCCCAGCGCATCCTCGTCCCCGGTCTGTGCGGCGGGGAGGTCGAGGCACTCTCGGAAGCGTACGGGGTGCCGGTCGAACGCGGCCCCAAGGACCTCAAGGACCTGCCCGAGTACTTCGGCACCGGGGGCCGCAAGCCCGATCTGAGCGGGCACTGCGTGACCATCATCGCCGAGATCGTGGATGCGCCGCGCCTGACCCCCGCACAGATCGTCGAGCGCGCCGACGCCTACCGGGCCGACGGCGCGGACGTCATCGATCTGGGCTGCCTCCCCGGGGTTCCCTTTCCCCATCTGGAAGAGAGCGTGCGCGCACTCGGGCAGGAAGGCCACGCGGTGAGCGTCGACTCCCTGGAGCCGGAAGACCTGCTGCGCGGGGGCCGGGCGGGAGCGCACTACCTGCTGAGTCTGCGAGAGAGCACTCTTCACATCGCGGACGAGGTCGCGAGCACCCCGGTGCTCATCCCGGACCCGCCCCGGGATCTGGCCAGCCTCTACCGCGCGGCGGAGACCCTGGCCGCCCGAGGCCGGCGCTTTCTCCTCGATCCCGTCCTCGAGCCCATCCAGTTCGGCTTTACCGATTCCCTGTTGCGTTACCACGCGGTGCGCCACCGCTGCCCGGAGGCGGAGATGATGATGGGAATCGGCAACGTCACCGAGCTCACCGATGCCGACACCACGGGGATGACCGCGGTGCTGATGGGGGTGGTGTCGGAGCTCGACATCGGCGCCGTCCTGACCACGGAGGTCAGCCCCCATGCGCACACCGCGGTGCGTGAAGTGGACATCGCGCGGCGCATCATGCACGCGGCGAAGCGCGACGCCAATCTGCCGCAGCGCTACCACCCCGGGCTGATGGCGCTCAAGGACCGCAAGCCCTTCCCCTACGAAGCCCGCGAAGTGGCCCGCACCGCCGCCGCGATCAAGGACCCGAGCTTTCGCATTCAGCTCACCCGGGACGGCATCCACGTGTACAACCGGGACGGGCACCAGACGGCGACCGATCCCTTCGCGCTCTTTCCGGGGCTCGGAGTGGGAGACGACGCCAGCCATGCCTTCTACCTCGGCGTGGAGCTCGGCCGCGCCCAGATCGCGTGGCAGCTCGGCAAGCGCTACCTGCAGGACAACGAGCTCGAGTGGGGAGTGGCGGTCCGCGGCCCGGCGCTTCCGTGATCCGGGAAACCATCGTCACCACGCTGGGAGCCACCGGTCGGCCCAACATCGCGGCGATGGGAGTGCGCGAAGAGGACGGGCTGTATCTCATCTCACCCTTCCGGCCCTCCCGGACCTTCGACAACCTGAAGCGCAGCCGCCAGGCGGTTATCAACCATACCGACGACGTGCGCGTATTCGCGGGCTGTCTGACCGGCCGGAAAGACTGGCCGACACTCCCGGCGCAAGACGTTGCCGGGGTGCGCCTCGCCGATGCGCTCGCCCACGTGGAGGTCGAGGTCGCGAAGTGGGAGGACGACGCGGTGCGCCCACGCTTCTACTGCCGGGAAAGGAGACGCGAGACGCACGCCGAGTTTCGGGGATTCAACCGGGCACAGGCGGCCGTCATCGAGGCATCCATCCTGGTCAGCCGGCTGCCCCTGCTGCCGGCGGAGAAGATCGACCGGGAGATGGAGTACCTGCGCATCGCGGTGGAGAAGACGGCGGGCGCGCGAGAGCGGGAAGCCTGGGAGTGGATGGTGGCGCGGATCTCGGACTACCGGCGCACGAAGTAAGGAAGGGAAAGCTCAGCCGACCAGGTGCGTCCAGCCCCGATAGGCGGCGATGTGCCCCGGCACGTCATGGACCCGGATGATGTCCACCCCCTGGGCGCAAAGGTGCAGGGAAGCGCCGATGGTGGCGAGGTCGCGTGCGAGTTCGTCTTCTTCCGTGAAACTCTTCATGAAGGACTTGCGCGAGTGGCCGACGAGCACCCGCAGTCCGTGGCGCCGGAACCCGCCCGCGCGGCGCAGGAGCCGCAACGATTGCAGGCGGTTCTTGCCGAAGCCGATCCCGGGATCGAAGACGATGCGCTCCAGGTCCAGCCCCGCGGCATCCCAGGCCTCCATCCGGTCGAGCAGCCACGCTTCGACCGCATCGCAGATGTCCTCGTCATCCGGCACCGTGGCCCGCGGATCGGCGGGAAGCGTAACGTGGTGCATCGCTACCCAGTCGCAGTGCGCATCGCGCGCGAGCGCGATCATGTCGGGGGAGCTCAGTCCGCTCACGTCGTTGATGATGTCAACGCCCGACTCCAGGCCCCTTGCGGCCACCTCGGCGTGGCGCGTATCGAGGCTAACGAGCGGTCGCAGGCGGTCTCCGGCCAGGCGCTGCGTCAATCGTTCGATCACCGGCCCGACCCGCGACCACTCCTGCTCGGGAGCCACCTCGGTGGCGCCCGGCCGCGTGGACTCCCCCCCCACGTCGATGATGTGGACGCCCGCATCGATCATCGCCTCGACATGGGCCTCGATCCGCGGCCACGCCGTGAATCGGCCGCCGTCGGAAAAGGAGTCCGGGGTGACGTTGACGATCCCCATCCACAGCGGGATGTGATGCCCCAGCGCGATCGAGTGATCCAGCATCGTGCGTTCGGCGTCACCCGGGATCGCGAGCCGGGGCGCGAGCGCGGTGAACGGCGCAAGCACGAAGCTTCGGCGGGTGAGGTCGCGGTGAGGGATCGTGAGGCGTTCGGTGACGATCCGCTCCCGACCCCAGAGCAGGATGTCGATGTCGATGGGCCGCGGCGACCAGTGCGACGTATTGTCCCGTCCGAACGCGCTCTGGATTTCATCAATCCAGAGGCGAAGCTGCTCGGGGTCGCATCCGACGCTGCACTCCAGGACGAGGTTCAGAAAGGGGCGGTTCCAGTCCGGAGGTGCGGAATCGGGGAGGAGGGCGGGCGACTCCACCACCGGTGACACCCGGCGGATTCCGACGCCTCGTGCCTCGAGGGCATCGATGGCCCGGGCCAGGTAGTCGCGCCGGTCTCCCAGATTCGAACCGAGTCCCAGATGGACTTGCATGCCCGCCTCCAACTTCCGTGGGGACGAGTATATGACGTGGTGTATGGGCTACGCCTTGCGCGTCTCTCGGTCCCTGACCCGGAAGTTTCACCGACTTTCGGCCGCATCGCGCGCCAGGATGCCGTGACAGTGGGGGGTACGGACTGAAAGACGCGGTAAGCGTAGCTGACACGAAGTCGTTGCGGCTTGAGGGAGGGAGGCCCGCAGCCGCGAGCATACTGGCGTCCGCACTTGGGAAACTGGTGAAGAACCTCGGGCTAACCCCACTATCACCGCATCTCGGCGCCCGAAGCGGCCGAACATCGGTGAGACATTGCGATTGTCGCCCTCGAATCGACGGCCGGGTTTCGCCCGAACCAATGCGTCAGGCCGCGGACGCCGCCGCCGGATCCACCCACAGCATCCACAGCGCCAGCACAGGCGCGGATCCCGCGCGCATCGCGTGCACTACATTCGGGGAGTGGTACACCGTCCCCCCGGCGCCCGGCGCATACCAGCCCTTCCCTTCCCGATACCACTCGCCCTCGCTCATGACGATGTAGATCTCTTCCGGAGGATGCTGGTGGTCGATGTAGCGCACGCCGGGCGCCACCAGACTCACGCCGACGAGCACGTCACTGCGCCGCTCCAGGCCCTCGGGGCCGACGATCAGAGCATTGGCGTGGCCGTCGCGAAACGCTTCCCCGTGCGCTTCCGCCCCCGGACGACGGCGCCAGGCGAGCTCGGGAACGAGCTCCGAGAGCGCCTCGGCAAGCGGCGCGATGGAAGCCACTTCCCGCGCCCGGGCAAGTGCGTCACCCAGGTACCGGCAGGCCGGAGGCGCCGGCGCCTCGCTCGCCACCAGCGTACCGGTCGAACGCGCGAGCGCGCCGGAGATTCGCGCCGCCGCATCGCCGGCGGGCGTTCCCGTCTCGACGAGCGCCAACACGGTGTCCCGGGCCGCATCGAGAAAGTGGGCGAGGGCATCGGAACGCTTGTTCGCGCCGGAATCGTGATCGCAGTTGCTCATGAGTCACTTCGCCTTGCGTTCCGCCAAACGGCGTCCCGCCATTCTCGCAGAGCGCGAAAGAGTGTGCGCGAGTCGGCGCGCCTCCCGTCGATTGCCTGTAGACTTCCGCGCCTGAGGCCGCACGCGCGAAGCGCAAGGCGAGGACGAGCAGGACCAAGGGAGAGCCCGACCATGACCATGAACACCGAGGTGATAGTCACCTGCGCCGTTACCGGCGGCGCCGACACCGTGGGCAAGCACCCCGCCATACCCTATACGCCCCGACAGATCGCCGATGCCGTCATCGAGTCGGCCAACGCCGGCGCCGCCGTCGCCCACATTCACGTGCGCGACCCCGAGACCGGCGCCCCGGGCCGCGACCCGGAGTGCTTCCGCCAGGTTGTCGACTTCGTTCGCGAGAGTAACGTCGATGTCCTCGTGAACCTCACCACCGGAATGGGCGGCGAGTACTACCCGGGCGAGGACGATCCCGCGGTGGGCGGGCCGGGAACCGACTTCGTGTCGCCGGAGGAGCGCGTGGCGCATGTCGAGGAGTTGAAGCCCGACATCTGCAGCCTCGACTGCGGCAGCATGAACTTCTCCGGCAGCGTGGCCATGAACACCCTCGACCACCTGCGCATCATGGCTGAGCGTATCCGCGACTCCGGCACCAAGCCGGAGATCGAGGTCTTCGACATGGGGCAGATCTGGCAGGCCAAACAGCTTATCTCGGAGGGACTCATCGTCGGCACTCCCATGTTCCAGCTCTGCATGGGCATCCCCTGGGGGGTCGAGGCGGACCCCCGGGCGATGGCGCTGATGCGCGACAGCCTGCCGCCCGGATCGGTGTGGGCCGGGTTCGGGATCTCGCGCTACCAGATGCCTTTCGTCGCCCAGGCGATGCTGCTCGGAGGGCACTGCCGGGTCGGGCTCGAGGACAACCTCTACCTGGAGCGCGGCAAGTTCGCGAGCAACGCAGAGCTCGTGGAGAAGGCGGTTCACATCATCGGGCAGCTCGGCGGGCGGGCCGTCTCCGCCGAAGAGGCGCGCAGGAAGCTCGGCATCACGACGCACTGACGCCACGCAAGAGGCCCCCGCGGCGGCCGGGCGGCGCCGGCCGCACGCGCGCGGCTCAGGCCTCTTCCATCTCGGGCCAGCCATCCTCCCCCGGCGGGTACCAGTACTCGTCGATCACTTCCTGGATCTTGAGCAGGCAGATATCGCGGCGCCTTTGCATCTCGCGCCAGTCGCGGTCACCGGTCGCTTCGTCGCAGCCCTCCACGACCCGACGGGTGAGTTCGTCGGTGAGCTCCGGGGGTTCGAGCTTCGTCCAGGGCAGATCCATGGCCGGTCCGAAGTGGGCCAGGGTGGCGCGCATGCCGCCCTCCCCCGAGGCCACGTGCCAGGCCATCGCGGTGCCCATGAACGCCCAGCGCAACCCCGGACCTCCGGTGATCGCGGCGTCGACCTCGGGGATGGTGGCGATGCCATCGTTCACGAGGTGCAGGGCCTCATGCCAGATCGCCTGCTGCAGGCGGTCCGAGAGGTAGGCTTCGATCTCGTTGCGGACGTGCAAGGGCCGCATACCGAGCCGCCGATAGACTCCGGCCGCGGTCTTCACCGCCTCTTCGCTCGTCTTGTCGCCTCCCACGATCTCGACCAGGGGCAGGATGTAAAGAGGCGAGAAGGGATGGCCGATGATCACGCGTTCCGGCGCTGCGGTCTCGGACTGGATGCGGCTCGGCAAGAGGCCGGAAGAGCTCGAAGCGATGATCGCGTTGCGCGGAGCGTGTTCCCCGATCTCTCGCAGCACGCCGATCTTCAGGTCCTCACGCTCCGGCACGTTCTCCTGCACGAAGTCCGCACCGCTCACCGCCTGTTCGATGGTGGAGACGAAGTCGAGGCGCTCCGGGCTCGCGCCCTTCGCAAGCCCCGCCTCCTCCATGATCGGCCACGCCCTCGCGACGGCTTCACGCAAGTGCTCTTCCGCACCCGGCGCGGGGTCGCTGATGCTGACGTCCAGCCCGCGGGCGAGGCAGCGTATCGACCACCCGGTGCCGATCACGCCCCCGCCGACCAGTCCCACCCGACGAATATCGTCGCGACCTCTCAATGTCATGTCCCGCTCCTCGCGTCACAGTTGGTCCCAACCCGCGTATTTCACCGATTTCCTGCTGCGCACGCCAATATGCTCGCCTGGCCGGACCGTACTCCGTCGCGCCGCTTGCGACTTGGGGTCGGCTGCCCGCATCGCCCCGCAGTCCTCGGGCGATGCTTCCGGCCCGGCAAGCCACTCGTTGCTGGCCCGCTCGCCGCTGCGTCCGCGCCACCGGCGCCATGTATGTTTCCGGCTCGCAGTCGCGCGTTGTTCGCTCCGTGTGCGCCACAGACGCGGAATCTTGGCGCCCAAAGCTACCGAAGATCGGCGAAAGATTCGGGCTGACCGAGCGTCGGAGACTGCCCAATGTTCGGTCCGCATTGCTCACAGTCCCCCGTCTCGTGGGCCGATACGCGCTTGTGGAACGCGCGCTTCGACGCCGCCGCCTCGGCGGCGCGGATCACGCGGTCCATCCAGAAAACCTGGGCACCGCGAGATGCCACTTGAAACGAGTCATGTGAACCGCCACACGATCGGAAGGCCAACGACTCGAGCGCTCACGGAGGATCGAGAGGCGGGTGGCCGAATCGCTCTCGCAGGGTGTTCATCGCCCGGATCACCCGGGGATGGCCGATGAGCCGGCGTTCCAGCGCGTGTTTGCCGGGAAAGTCCAGAAGCGCCACGCCGATGACGATGGTCAGAAGACCCTGCCCGGGCAGCACGAGCATGAGGACGCCGGCGGCGATGATCGCGAGCCCGAGCAGGTTGCGCGCGAGGGCGAGCACGACACCCAGACCCGCCGGCCGGGTACGGGGCGCCCGCCGCCGGACGTAGATGTCACGGGGGAGGCGGCAGATGAGGATGGGCACCGCCACCAGGGTGCCCACGAACATCGCGATCGATCCGACTCCGAGCGCGATGAGCAGGCTCTGATGGGCGTTCCCCCACGCGAGGAGGGCAGCGGGGATCAGGGCTTCCATCGCTCTTGTACCCGCTCCCTCAGACCAGGCGGCCCGGCCGGAGATAGCGCTTCATCAGGAGCGAGATATCGGATGCCAGCGCCACCGAGGCGCGCCAATGTCCACCCGGAGCAGTCGCCGGCACGGGCTCGAGGTGGCCCGAGCGGGTCGCTCGGCGAGGGAGTCGACCACGGAGTTCGGCTGCTCGCGCAACCAGGGCGTCGGGCCGAGCGTGAAGAGGGCCGGCGAGACGATGGGGGACGGCTGAGGGACGTCAGGAGCTGGCCTGGCTGCGGCGAGAACGGCGCCGGATTCGCGAGGAGCGCGAGATCCCGAGAGCGGAGTTTCCGACCCCACCATGACAGGTCTCTCGCGCGCACTACAGATAGGGCGAGAAGAGCCAGCTCGCGGCATCGCGCAGGCGTACCGGTAGGGGACGTTTGCGCAGGGTCTCGATCTCGACCCGCCGCGCGCGCGCCATGCGCCACTCCATCATCTGCCGGAGCTTGTCGTTGAGGTGGTGCTCGTAGACCTCCACGCACAGCTCGAAGTTCAGCTTCAGCGAACGCGGATCCAGGTTGGTGGAACCCATGAGCACGTAGTAGTCGTCCACGAGAAGCAGCTTGGTGTGATCGAAGGGAGGCGGCTGCTCGTAGAGGCGCACTCCATGGGCGAGCAACCCGTCCATGATGTGACGCGAGGCCCACGCGACCAGTGGAGGGTAGCTGCGAGAGGGCAGCAGCACGTCCACCTGAACCCCGCGAAGCGCGGCCTGGGAGAGTGCGGACTGCATCGTCTCGGGGGGCAGGAAATAAGGGGTCACGATCAGAATGCGCGTGCGCGCGGCGGCGATGGCGCCGAGGATCGTCGTGGTCATCCGGTCCAGCTCTTCGTTGGGACCGTCGACGATGCTGCGGCAGATCCCGTCACCGGCCTTCTCGGCAATGAACTCCTCCCGAGCTGCCGGAACCGAAGTGTCGCCGGTGCAAAACGCCCAGTCTTCGAGGAACACGTGCTCGAGCTGTGCCACCACCGGGCCCTCGAGCCGAAAGTGCAGGTCCGAGACCCGGTATCCGCGCGGACGCTCGCCGAGATACCGGTCGCCGATGTTCATCCCGCCGGTGAAGCCGATTCGATGGTCCACCACGAGTACTTTGCGGTGGTTGCGCAGGTTGATGTAGATCGCGGGAGGCAGCAGCCGCGGCGGCAGGAAGCGGGTGTGCCGCACTCCCTTTTGCCGAAGCACCGTGCTCGCGTGAGGCCAGGCGTAGTACTCGCCGACTCCGTCGACGATCACCCGCACATCCACCGCGCGTTGCCGCGCCCGATCCAGCGCGTCGAAGAACGTGTGCCCGGTGGCATCGGTCTGGAACAGGTAGCTCTGGAGCAGAACGCACTCGCGCGCACCATCGATGGCTGCGAGCATCGCCGGGTAAGCCTGCTCGCCATTGAAGAGGGGAACGACCCGATTGCCTTCGAGCAGCGGGCGCCGGGTCACCGCTTCCGAGACACGGGCAATGCCATGGAACTCGTCTCGGAGGGCTGCGAGGGGTACCCGGGCAAAGGACTCCGCCCGATCGCGAATTTCATCCGCGTCGAGGCGCGCGGCCCGGTCGGACTCGAGCTTCCGCGCCCGGCTGGGAATGCGGTTCACTCCGAAGAGCAGGTAGAGGACAGGCCCCGCAAGGGGAAAGAAGAGGCAGACCGCGATCCAGCCGAACGCCGCGCGCGGGTCGCGCTTGCTGAGCAGAACGTGTCCCGAAGTGGCGACGGCCACAACCGTGGCCAGCGCCCCGACGAACAGGGTGATCACGCGCCGGTCACCCTCGCGGCAAGGCGTGGGGACAGGGTATGGAGTTCCAAAGATGAGGCCCCAGGTGAAAGCGCCCGCGATCATCATGCGCCGTCACCCTCGCGGCAAGACCAGACGCCCGCGCGCGGGCGAGGCTAGCCCGGCGCGTCGCCGAGATAGGCGTGAAGCTCGGGCGAGCGTGATGCGCCGAGGAGGCGGCCGGTCTCCCCGAGCTCCACGATGCGTCCGTCGTGCACGAAGGCGGTGCGTTCCGCGATGTGGCGGGCATCTTCGGGGTGATGGCTCACCATCAGCACCGCGAGGCCGCGATCGCTTCGCAGCCGGTCGAGCAGATCCAGCATCTCGCGGCGCAGCGCCGGTCCGAGCGCGGCGAAGGGCTCGTCGAGGAGAAGCACGGGGCGTCGGCGCACCAGGGCCCGGGCCAGCGCCACCCGCTGCCGCTGGCCGCCGGAGAGTTGACCGGGGCGCCGCCGGTCGAGTCCGGCGAGTCCCACCCGTTCGAGCGCACGGCCGATCTCGGCGTGGTCCTCGGGCCCAAGCCGAAGCGCCGGATGCAGCCCCAGTCCCACATTGGCGGCGACATCCAGGTGGGGGAACAGGTTGTGCTCCTGGAACACGATGCTCACCGGGCGCAACGCCGGCTCGAGACCGGTAACGTCGCGCCCCTCGATTGCGACATGGCCGGACTCCGGAGATTCGAAGCCGGCGATCAGGGCGAGCAGAGTGCTCTTGCCCGCTCCGCTCGGCCCGATCACCGCGACGCACTCTCCCGCCGCGACTTCGAGCGAGAAGTCGAAGCGCATGTCTCCGAGCCGGCCCGACAGGGCATCGACGCGCAACATCAGGCACGCCCCCCCACCAGGCGCTCGATCGTGGCGAAGATCCCGAGACACAGCACGATGAGCAGAAGCGCGATGACCGCCGCTTCATCCATCCGGTAGCTTGCCATCTTCTGGTAGAGGAGCAGGGGGAGAGTGGCGTTGTCACGAGTTCCGAACAGCGCGATCACGCCGAGGTCTCCGACCGAGATCGCCGCGCACAGCCCGAGTGAGAGGCCCAGGGGGCGGCGCAGCAGCGGCGCCTCGATCAGACGCAGGCGGGAAAGGCCACGCAGGCCCAGGCTCTCGCTCAGGCGCTCGAAGCGGGCCGAGATCTGGCGGTGCAGGGGCCCGAGCACCCGCAGGACAAAGGGCACTCCCATCAGCGCATTGACCAGCACCACGAGCGGCGGTCCCGCGGAGTAGACGTCCATATGCGGCGACAGCAGGATGAAGAACCCGGTGCCGAGCACGATGGGCGGCACGACGATGACCAGTGAGCCCGAAAGCTCGACACCATCCGCCCACCCGGGCCGTGCGTAGCGCAGGCGCAGGCGCCGGCACATCGCAAGCAGGCTCCATCCGATGCCGAGGGCGAGGAGGGCGGCCGAGAGCCCGATCACGAAGCTGCGCATTGCAGAAGTCCAGAAGAGACTGTCACTCAGGACCTTGCCGACCGGGCCGCTCAGCCCGGAGACGAGCACCGCGGCGAGCGGGAGAGCGACGAACGCCACGATGGCGCCGATGAGCAGCGCGTCGATGATCCACCCCACCTTCCCTCTCAGGTCCGGTCGCGCATGCGCGCGCCCGGGGGTCAACTCGCTCGGCATCGCGATCACGAAACGCTGACCCAGGCCGACTAGCACTGTGCAGATGCCGAGCTCCAGCAGGGCGAGAAACACCGCCCGGGCCGGATCGAAATCGAATCGCAAGGCTTGGTAGATCGCGACCTCCACCGTGCTTGCCGCGGGTCCGCCGCCCAGAGTAAGCACCACCGCAAAGCTCGTGAAGCAGAGCATGAAGACCAGCCCCGCGACTCCCGGCAGGGCCTGGCGCAACAGGGGCCACTCGATGAGACGCCAGATCGAGCCCGAACCCATGCCGAGCTGCGCGACGAGACGCCACGTCTCGCCCGGCACCGCCGACCACAGCGGGAGCAGGAGGCGGACCGCGAGCGGCAGATTGAAGAACACGTGTGCGATGAGGATGCCGGAGAGCCCGTAGAGACCCTGCCAGCGGGGCCCTCCGAGAAAGCTCGAGAGGTCGTTGATCCACCCGGAGCGTCCGTACACGGCCACGATCCCGAAGACCGCGACGATGCTCGGCACCACCAGCGGCAAAGCGACGAGCTTGAGCATCCATGCGCGTCCGGGGAGATCTTCGCGGCGCGCGAGCGCCCGCGCCACCGGTATCGCCAGGCCGGTGGCAAGCGCGGCGGAGAGCAGCGCCTGCGAGAACGTGAAGACGACGACCCGGCGCAGGTACCGATCGCCAGCGAGCCCCGAGAGGTCGATGTCCGGCGCGGCGGAGAGCAGTGCGCCGAACGCGGCGGCGACGACGCTCGCGAGCAGCAGCAGCGCGAGCGCTCCCGGCCAGAGTCGGACCATCAACGACTCATGGCTTGCAGCCAGTCATCGATCCACTGCTGGCGATGCTCGAACACCTCCTGAGAGGGGAAGGAAAGAGTCTGCTCGGGGCCGAGCGGTCGGGAGAAGCCTTCGGGAAGTCCGTCGCGGAGCGCGATCACCGGGAACATCCAGTTGCCCGTCGGAATGTGCCGCTGAAAGTCCTCGCTCACGATGAAGGCAAGGAAGCGGTCCGCGAGGTCGGGATTCGGGGCGCTGCGAAGCTTGGCCGCCACTTCCACCTGAAGGTAGTGCCCTTCCTCGAACACTGCCGCCCGGTATCGGTCGTCGTCCTCGGCGATGCGGTGATATGCGGGCGAGGTCGTGTAGCTCAGAACGAGTGGCGCCTCCCCTTCCAGAAAGAGCCCGTAGGCCTCGCTCCACCCCTTGGTAACGGTGAGGATCCTGGGTTGCAGTGCCTGCCACATCTCAGAGGCCTGGTCGCCGTACACCTTGCGCAACCACAGCAGCAGGCCGAGACCCGGGGTGCTGGTACGCGGATCCTGAACGAGAATCTTCTGAGACTCCGGCGCCTTCACCAGTGCCGCGAGGCTCGTGGGCGGAGTGTCCAGACTCTCCCGGTTGTACACGAAGGCAAACCAGCCGTAGTCGAAGGGCACGAAGATCGGATCCTCCCAGGCCACCGGCAATCGGAGATGGGAGAGGTCTACTCCATGCGGCGCGAGCAGGCCGGTCGCCGACGCCTCCGCGCTCAGGTTGGTGTCGAGACCGAGCACGATATCGGCCTTGGAGCGCTCGCCTTCCAGGCGCAGTCTGGTGAGGAGCGAAGCGCCATTGTCGAGATCGACGAACTCCATGTCACAGCCGCACTGCGCCTCGAAGGACTGCTCGATGGCCGGACCCGGCCCCCAGTCCGTGGTGAACGAGCCATAGGTATAGACGGTGAGCGCCGATGCTTCGATTGCGAACGCCGACATCACGCCAAGCACGAGCGACCTGCCGATGGTTTTCACGCTCTTCCTCCTCTTGCCTTCAGATACTGCCGGCCGGAGGTTTCGCGGGGCACCCTCACATCCCTCCGCCGGCATTACCCGGATCAGGTTCATCGGGTTGGGGCTTCGTATCCCCTCTCAGCCGGCGCACCGGCACCCCGTCGAGTAGCGCGAACCAGTGTAGTGAAAAGCGTGACGAAGACAAGCCCGGGCCGAGAGACGTGGACCGGGTGTCCCGGCGAGGCTCAGGGTGGCGCAGAGTGAAGCGGCAAGGCGTCGTGCAGGCGCGTGCGCACCGAGGCGAGATCCTCATACTGGGTCTGATCGAGGCAGAGTGGCGTGACCGTCACGTAGCCCCGCATCGCGAGGTCGAGATCGCAGTCCGGTTCGTTCGGCTGGTCGTCACGGATCGTGTAGATATGGAACACCCGGCGTCCTCGATGGGGGGACTTCTCCTCGATCGTCATGGGGCCCTCGCGCTGGCCGCTGTGCGTCACGTGGACTCCCGCTGGCGTCTCGCCGTTGGCAAGCGCCGGGAAGTTCACATTGAGGACGCAGTTCGGCCCGTCCAGGGCGCCGATGAGGTGGGGCAACAGGTGTTCGGTCAGGTTCGCCGCGCAAGTCCAGCGGCTCGGATTGGCGCCGGCGTTGCGCTGGCTGAAGGCGATGGCGGGCACCCCCCGCTCCGCCGCTTCGAAGCAGGCGCCCACGGTCCCGGAGGTACCGATGTCGTTTGCAAGGTTCGAGCCGGCGTTGACGCCGCTGACCACGAGGTCGACGCCACGCCCCTCGAGGAGACCGCCCAGGGCGATCAACACGCAATCGGCGGGAGTGCCGTGAACCGCGAAACGCCTCTCGCCGCGCGCCTCGACCTGCACGTCCTGCTTCCAGCTGAGCGCCCGCCCCCGCCCGCTCTGGTTCGCGGCCGGGGCGACCACCCATACGTCATCACAGCACTGCCGGGCGGCGTGTTCCAGTATCGACAGTCCGTGGGCGTCAATCCCGTCGTCGTTGACGACGACGATTCGGCGATCTCGGATACTCATGGCGCGCTCGTGCTTCCCTGACTCGACCGGGGGCGGACTCTACACGCAGAGCCCTTCCGGGTCTCGCCGCGAGAAGAAACGCAACGGACGCCGTCCGCTCTTCAGAAGTACATGTCGAGGGCGAGGAAGAATGTGCGCCCCCATCCGGCTTCCGTAGGCCCGTCCACGCTGCTGGGGTTGGCGGTGTTCACCGTGAGACCGGCGTCGGTGATGTTGAACACGCCGCCGGTGATCCGCCCGCCTTCCACCCCCAAGGGATCGCTCCAGTCCAGCACCACATCGTGGCCGGTCCATGACTTGAAGGTTCCGGTACCCGACCGGTTCTCGTAGCCGGAGCGGTAGCTGGTGGTCCACGCCGCACTCAAGTTCCCGCGCTGCGCCCCCATTGCGAAGCGGACGATGTTCGTGGGAATGGCGAAACGATCCTCTTCGCCCGCGATGCGCAGATCGGCGCTGGTGATGCGCCGCCACGCCAGGCGCGCGCCGGCGACTCCCCAGGATGTCTTGAACCCTCCGCCGAGTCGGGTGTTGATGCCCGTGATATCGGTCTCCACCACGTTGGCGTAGCTGTCGTGGATGGTGATGTCACCGCCGGTGCGTTCGATGCAGTTCGCGAGGTTGCCGTCCATGCATTCCTGCAGGTTCTGCATGGCCCAGTTGCCGCTGTTCTGTCCCGGCAGGCCGGAATTCGAGAGTCGATACCACTCCACATCGGCGTAGAAGGGTCCCCGGCGGGCCTCCGCCCCGATGCCGATCCGATCGGTGTCCGAAGGATCGAGATCCGGGTTGCCCGAGGTAATGCGCATCACCTGCCGGGGGTTGATCTGCGTGCACGTACGGGGCGGGCTCCCCGTTCCCGGATCGCAGTCGACATAGGGATGATCCTGGAACTCCGAGCTGTGGAGATAGACCATCGAGGGCGCCTGCTCGCCTGCGCTCAAGGAGCTGCGCAGCGTAACGAGGTCGTTCATCCGGTACTCGGCCCCCAGACGCCAGGACGCCATGCCGCCCACATCGTCGTAGGAGTCCGCGCGACCCGCGACCCGGAGATTCAGGCGCTCGGCCAGCGGCAGGGACGCATCCACGAAGGCGGCGACCGCCGAGCGATCGCCGGCATAGTCCACTCCGCCGGAACCGAGCACCTCGGACACGCTGAAATCCACGCCGTCGTTGCTGCGATAGACCGTGACGTCATGGACCTCCGCGCGTTCCAGCTCGACGCCGGCGGTCCACGCCGCATCGCGGCCGTCAATGGCGAATCCGGACCCCTCCAAGGCCATCCGGACTCCCTGGTACTCGGATTCGTATTCGTTCTGCAGCCGGAGGCTGCTGTGCTCGATGGCCCGCAAGTGCTCCGGAGCGTCCGAGAAGGGATCGGCAAGGTCGTAGTTGCCCGCCTGAACCTCGGCCGCTATCCGGCCCTCGTGCACGAAGGTCTCGCCGCTACGGAAACCGTCCAACCCGTTCGCGCTGACGCGCACGTCGTAGCCGAGGCCTTCCGAGATCAGGCCCTCCAGACTCATGGAGACGTCGTACTCCTCGGTGTCCGCGCGCCAGTTCCGGTTGCCGTGACCCACGAATCGGTGCGCGCTCACGAAACTGTCGTTGGCGTCCGCCACGAAACTCGAACCGGCCGCCTCGTTGATTGCGTCCAGCAAGCTCCCGTCCGGCTCGAAAACGAAGGCGCCGACCGACGGCGCGTAGCGGAACGCCCAGTCACTCTGCGAGACGATGGCGTCGACATGGAGATTGGCCTCTCCGGCGAGCGGGTAATCCAGGTTCAGGACCGCGCTCTGTCTCTCGTCGCGGCTGGTGTTCCACATGATGGGCGCATAGGCGAACCCGCAACCCTCATCACCCGGCGCAGTGCGCGGACCGGGCGGGTTGCTGAGCGGTCCGGTGTAGCCGTGCGCCGGATCGCAGTCCCCGAGCGCGACCGAGCGCAGAGCGGTGGGAGCACCCTGTTCATTGCGCTGGATGACCCAGACCGTGTTGCCGCCTACGCTGATGTTTCTCGCCTCGTTGAACGCGCCGCCCTCCCGCCACTCGGAGCGGCTGTACTCCCGGCTCTGCGCGACGACTTCCTGGCGGTCGAGGACGTCCACGCCGGCCGTCACATGCCCTCCCTCGCCGACCCCCGCGCCCCAGAAGACGCTTCCCTGCCAGCCGTCGCCGCCATCGCTTTGCGGCATGCGCATCAGCGCGGTGGTCTCGAAGCCGTACTGATCGCTGCGCAGCACGACGTTGAGCGCGCCCCGCACCGCGCTGCCGCCCATGGTGCCGAGGCCTTCGCCGCTCAGGATCTCCAGGCGTTCGATGGCCGAGAGGGGCAGGGTGTCCAGACCCTGGGCGGTGGTGGCGTAGGGTCGGCCATTGACGAGGACGAGCAGGGGCTGTCCTCCGGTGAGGAAGTAGCGCGCGGCGCCCGAATTCAGAAGCTCTTCGAGCGTCTGGGAGCCGGAGCGCACAATGAAGTCCCGCTCGAGCGTCGCGACGACGCGTGGGGCCGGAGCGAGGGAACCGGCCTGAACCACATTCGAAGCCAGAACGGCAATAACGGCAAGCGAAGCGAGAAGGATCTTCATTGGAATACTCATCCCGATGCGGCCGACGCAGTCTAATGTCCGCATCTTCTCCCACACAACCTCCGACCCGCCGAAACGCACTGAGTCCGCAGACTTCCCCGATTGACGGCGCTTGCGGTGCATCCGCCGCTACGGACGGTATCTATCGCAAGCCCGGGCACGGGAAAGTACCGTCGAAGCACCCCCACGCACCCGACTCGTAAACGCCTTTGCCCTTACCGTCCGCTCGCGCGTCCTCGGCTCTCGCGAGTCGGTGAACTCTTGCGGCTAGCGAACCAGCCGAACTCCCGCCGCCACCCGGTCCCAGGTCCCTTCGCTCACGCCCCGCTCGCGCAGCCGGTACTTCTCCATCTTGCCGGTGGGGGTTTTGGGAATCTCGTCCACCACGTCCACGTAGCGCGGCACCATGAAGTACGGCATGCGCTCGTTGCAGTAGCGCGTGAACTCCGCGGGGTCGAGACGCGCGCCGGCCTGGGTGACGATGGCGACCATCACCTCCTGCTCGCTCACCTGTGCCCAGACCGGGAACACCGCGCACTCCATCACCGCCGGGTGCTGGTTGACGATGTCCTCGACCTCCATCGAGGAGATGTTCTCGCCCCGGCGGCGCAGCGAATCGCTGACTCTGTCCACGAAGTACAGGCGTCCCTCCTCGTCCCGGTAGCCGGCGTCTCCGCTGTGGTACCAGAGGTTGCGGAATGCTCGAGCGGTGGCTTCCGGGTTCCGCCAGTAGCCGATCATGATCTCCCATGGGTTCCGGGGCCGGACGCAGATCTCGCCCACGGTGCCGGGCGGCACCTCCAGGTCGTTCTCGTCGACGATTCTCACCTCCGCCCGCTCACTCAGCTCGCCCACGCACTGGTTGTTGGGAAAGGGCGTACCAGGGGAATGAAAACAGGGCCCGGGGTTCTCGGTGGAACCGTAGCCGCTCGCGATCCGCACCCCGAAACGCCGGGCGAAGGCCTCGTGCTCGGGAATGACCGGATACATTCCCACCGTCTCGAGGGGAGTGTCGGCATCGTGCGGGCTCTCGGGCTGCTGCCAGAGGAAGTTCGCGATCGCGCCGAGCAGGAACACCGACGTGGCGCCATGCTCGGCGATGTCCGGCCAGAAATACTCGTTGCGGTAGCCGCGGCGGAGGATGACGGTGGCGCCGCGCAGCATCGAGCCGTAGAGCACGCCCCACTGCCCCGCGATGTGGAAGAGCGGCAGACCGGCGCTGTAGTAGCGGTCGCCGCGCCCGACCGCGTGATTGCGGGTCACGTTCCAGGCGTAGCGGTAGGCGTGGGCGTGACAGACCATCACCCCCTTCGAGGCCCCGGTGGTGCCGGAGGTGTACATGATGCCGATGAGATCCCGATAGGTCGGGGCGTCCTCGAGCGCGAGCCCCGCGTCCCCTTCGAGCGCGGCGAAGGGCAGCGTCTCGAAACGCTCCGCGATGCGCTGCGGCAGCGTATCGGGCAGCTCGGGATAGACGATGCAACGCTCCAGGGACTCGAGCTCCTCCGCCACCGCTTCGAGGCGATCGAGAAACGCCGCGTCGATAACGAGGGTGCGCGCGAGGCTGTCGTTCACGATGCGGCGCAGGAAGGCGCCGCGGTAGGCGAGGTTGATCGGCACCTCGGGGGCGCCTCGCCGGGCGAGCCCGCACCACAGGGCGGCGAGGTCGATGCCGTCGGGCATCATGAAGAGCACCGGGTCGCCCTTCTCGATGCCGAGCGCGGCAAGTCCGCCCGCGATGCGCGTCGCCCGCTCTTCCATCTGCCGGTAGGAGATGGTGTCTCCGCCGACCTCCACGATGAGCGGGGCGTCTCGAAGCACCGACGCGGCGAGGGCGAGGACGCGCCCGACGCTGCGATCCTCGAGGGGGTAGTCGTCGGGAAGCGCGGACATCGACGGGTCCCTTATCTCACATGCGCAGGTATTTGCCGGCGAGACGCAATCCTCGCTCCCGTCCATTGGTCATGGCCCTGGTCGAGGGCCCGTCGGGCTACGACTCCATCCCCCGGATCGCCTCGACGACCTCGGGGTTGGCGAGGGTCGTGATGTCGCCCACATCCTCGTCGTTCGAGAGCGCCGCGAGCACCCGGCGCATGATCTTCCCGGACCGGGTCTTGGGCATGTCGGGCACGATGAGTACCCGGCGTGGCCGGGCGATCGGCCCGATCTCGCTCACCACCGCGGACGACACCGTCTTCGCAAGCGCGTCGGAAGGGTCGAAGCCCGGCTGTAGCGAGACGTACAGGTCCGGCACCTTGCCCTTCACTTCGTCCGATACCGGCACCACCGCGGCCTCGGCGATCTCGCCGACGGTAAGGGCGGCCGACTCGATCTCCTTGGTCCCGAGCCGGTGTCCGGCCACGTTGATGACATCGTCGATACGCCCGAGGATGCGGTAGTAGCCGTCCTCGGCCTGCAGCGCCCCATCGCCCGCCATGTACGGCCAGTCGCGCCAGTCGGTGCTCTTGTCGTCCTTGCAGTAGCGCGCGTAGTAGTTGGCGACGAATCGGTCGGGGTCCTTCCATATCGTCTGGAAGGCGCCCGGCCAGGGGTTGCGGATGCAGATGTTTCCGGCCCGGCCGGATCCGGCCGCGATCTCGTTCCCCTCATCATCGTAGATGACGGGGTGGATCCCCGGGAGGGCGGGTCCCGCGCTTCCCGGTTTCATCGCCCCGAGCGCGGGAACGGTGCTGCACAGGAATCCCCCGGTCTCGGTCTGCCACCAGGTATCGACGATGACCGCCCGCCCCTTTCCGACGACCCGGTGATACCAGCGCCAGACTTCGGGCTCGATGGGCTCACCCACCGTGGTCATGTGCTTGAAACGGTGGTTGTACTTCAGGGGCTCCTCCGGTCCCGCCCGGCGAAGCGCCCGGATCGCGGTGGGCGAGGTGTGGAAGATGTTGACGCCGAGCTCCTCCGCGATGCGCCAGGGCCGGCCCGCGTCGGGCCAGGTCGGCAGCCCTTCGTAGACGACGGTGGAGGCGCCGAGCGCGAGGGGGCCGTACACGATGTACGAGTGTCCGGTAATCCAGCCGATGTCGGCCATGCACCAGTACACGTCCTCCGGGTGGAGATCCTGGATGTACTTGGTGGTGCCGGCCACGTAGGAGAGGTACCCGCCGATGGAGTGCTGACAGCCCTTGGGCTTGCCGGTGGTCCCGCTCGTGTACATGAGAAAGAGCGGCTCTTCGGCGCGCAGCGACTCCGGCGCGACCCGTGCCCCGCGGTAGTCCGAGAGAAGCTCGTTCACGCTGAAGTCGCGGCCCTCGATCATCGGGGTCGGGCTCGAATGCCGCCCGGGATAGCGCTGCCAGACCAGAACCTTGTCGATCTTCAGCCCGAGCTGCTCCGCTTCGCGCACCGCGATGTCGGCCTTCTCCTTGTGATCGATGAGGTTGCCGGTGCGGTAGTAGGCGTCCGTCGTGATCAGCACCCGGCTTTCCGAATCGACCGCCCGTTCCGCGACGCTCTTGCCGCTGAATCCGCTGAAGACCTGGGAGTGGATGACCCCGAGGCGCGCGCAGGCGAGCATCGTGATCGGCAGCTCGGCGACCATCGGCATATGCAGGGTGACCCGGTCGCCGCGTTTCAGCCCGGCGAAGTCCCGCAGCAGCGCCGCGAACTCGTTGACCCGCACGAAGAGCTCCTGGTAGGTGACGTGCGTGGTGCGTTCGTCTTCGGGCTCGGGAACGAAGTGGATGGCGGTCTTGTTCCTGTGCGCCGCAAGGTGCCGATCCAGGCAGTTGTGGCAGGCGTTGAGCCTCCCGCCCACGAACCACTTCCAGAAGGGCGGATTGCTCGTGTCGAGGGTGCTCTCCCAGTACTTGTCCCACTCGAGCAGATCCGCGTATTCCTTGAAGCACTCCGGGAAGTTGTCGAGGGAGAAGCGCGCGAAGATGTCCTCATCGGTCAGATTCGCCTGCCGGATGAAGCTCGCGGGCGGATGGATGTAGCCCTCTTCCTGCCAGTGGACGGCGATTTCGGCTTCGGACACGCCGCTCGCTTTCTCTTCTGCCATCGCGTACTCGCTCCTCAGGACGGTTGGACAGGGGGAAGGGGCGCGCGCTCGGCCTCATGGCCCGCCCGGGTTCCGGCCGACTCTACGCAGCGCCTGTGGCGCTCGCAAGTCGAAGCCGCCGCGGCGCGGACCGCTTGATTCGGTACGAAGCGCTGCGCTCGACTTGATACGCCCGATCTCGGCCGGGTTCACGCATCCTCCCTCGCGGTGGGGCGGGAAGTGGCCGCTGGTGGGCGGTCGTCAATCCCCGGCCGAGCTGCAATCCATGCGAAACGACGAGTCGGGACAGGCTCGCGGAAAGCGCGCCCGGCCCGGTCTCAGACCGCGATATCTCCAAGCGCCGCGTCGAAGCGCTCGGCGAACTCGTCGCAGACCGCCTCGTCGTGGGCGAGAGAGAGGTAGAGCTTCGTGCCCATCGGGTTGAGGAACACACCGCGATCGAAGGCGCCGAGCATCACCGCCCGCGCGCGGGCGCGATCGCCACGGGCGAGGGAGCGGTAGTCGGTGACGGGCTCCTCGCTGAACACGACCTGGGCGAGGGGACCGTCTCCGATCACCTGCGCCGCGGCGCCACGGCGCACGAGCACCCCGCGCAGGGTCTCGCGCAGGTAGTGGCCCATGTGGTGAAGGTGATCGTAGCTTCCGGAACTGCGCAGCACCCGGAGCGCGGCCTCGGCCGCCGCGCAGGAGATCGGATTGCCCCCGAGCGTGGAAGCCATCCACACGTAGTCGCCCCCGCCCAGGCGCGCCTCGTCCACCATCTCCATCACGTCCGCTCGTCCCCCGAAGGCGCCGATCGGGTATCCGCCGCCGAGCGCCTTGCCATAGGCAGCCAGATCCGGCGCCACGCCGTAGTACTCCTGCGCTCCCCCGTAGGCGAGGCGGAAGCCGGTCACCACTTCGTCGAAAATGAGGAGCACGCCGCTGGCGGTGCAGATCTCGCGCACCGCCTCGAGGAAGCCGGGCAGGGGCGGGGTACAGCGCTGCAGGGGCTCAAGGATGACCGCAGCGACTTCGCTCGCGTGCCGGGCGAGCAGGCGGCGGAGCGAATCGGAATCGTTGAAGGGCGCCACCAGCACCTGGCGCGCCGCCGCCGGAGTGCCCGCACTCGTCAACTCCGGGGAAGGAAAGGGCAGGCCGTCCTTCGGGAAGAGACTCGTGACTCCGGTCTCGCTCGCCCCATGGTAAGCGCCCTCGAACTTGACGATGCGCTCGCGTCCCGTCCAGGCGCGCGCCAGGCGCTCGCAGTACATCGTCGCCTCGGTGCCGGACGCACAGAAACGCAGGCGCTGCGTCGCCGGGCAGGCGCGCCGGATCTCCTCGGCCACCGCGAGCGCGCGCGGATTCAGATAGGCGAAGTTCGAGCCGCTCGGAGCCTGAGCGGCCACCGCGGCCACGACCTCCGGCCGGGCGTGTCCCACCAGCACCGAGCCCCAGCCGAGCGAGAAGTCGAGCCATTCACGGCCCGTGGTGTCCCAGAGCCGGGCGCCCTCGCCGCGCTCCATCACCACCAGGCGCTCGGGTGATAACCCGAATTCACCGTTCGATGTCCCGGCCGGGAACACCGAGAGGGCGCGATCGCGCTCCTCCTTGACGTCGCGCATCAGGGCGGGTCGGCCGGGCGCATCCCCTTCTTCTCGAGCTCGGCGAGCGCGCCTTCGCTCTTGCCGAGGCCGGGAAGGCCCATGCCACGCAGTACGTTCGGGGCCTTGGTGAACTGGATGTTCTGGTAGGTCACGATCTCGACCCGGTTGCCCCAGGGATCGAGGAAATCCAGGAAGCGCCCCGGCAGGATCTCGACGCCCATGTCCTCGAGCGCGGCCCGGGCGGCCGCCTTGTCGTCGACCACGAGGCCGAAGTGGCGGTCATCGTCGGGGGCCTGTCGACGCCCCTTTGAGAAATTGATGAACTGATCGCCGAAGTAGATGAAGGCGGCGTTCTCGCTTTGGCTCACGAGCTCGAACTCCACGAAGCTGCCGTAGAACGCGAGCGCCTCGTCGATGTCTCCCACCTCCAGCGCCAGGTGGTTGATGCCGACCGCCCGCGCCTTCCTGTTGATGTTGTCCATGTGAGTCCCATGCCCCCAACGTGTACGGCTTGGCATCATCTCACACTCGACGCGACCCGCCTCGGGGCGCCGTGTGCGCCGGCTCCACCATGACGCTTGCGCGCGGGGCCGCTTCGGTCTGCGGATCGACGCATCGGCCGGTCGGACTCTCGGTCATCTTGCGCCGCCGTTCGAAGTCGGTCGTCAACTCGTCGCGGTTACGACGCTTCTCCCGGGATATCAGTCATCCCCCGCACCGGCCAGCGTCAGGCGCTTCTCGTCGCCGTGCGCCTGGCGGTATCGGAGCCCGGCGTACTCACCGTAGGTGACCGGTGGATACTTCGGCGGGACTCCCTTCTCGCGGAACGGCGGCAGGCACTCGATCACCGCATCGCGCGGCAGGTTGTGAAAGTAGGCGATCGACTGCCTCCGGGCAGCCTGCGGAGCGTCCACGGGCGGGTTGGCCACCCGATGCTGCGTCGAAACCCAGCGGTCGTTGGTCCAGCGCATCATCGCGTCGCCGATATTGACGACGAACGAAGCGGGGATGTGCGCTACGTCGTGCCAGCGACCGGCGCGCGTTCGCACCTGCAACCCTCCGGGGGCGTCTTCGGTGCGCAGTATCGTCAGCACTCCGTAATCGGAATGCGCCCCGGCCCGCAGCTGCCCCGGCGCCGGTGGCGCCGACTGTTCCGGATAATCGATCACGCGCAGAGACGAGAGATGCCCCCGGAACTTGTCCTCGAAATACTCCGGGGCGAGTCCGAGTGCGGTGGCGAAGATGCCGCGCAGCGTCGCCGCGAGCATCGACATCGCGTCGTAGTACGCACGCCATGCGGGCTCGAGATCCGGCGGACACTCTGGCCACGGGTCGCCGAAGAAACCCGGTCCGTAATCCAGGGTCTCCTTGAGATCGGGGATCGTTTCACCGCCCAGCGTCGCCGCCAGTGCCTCCTTGCCCAGTCCGAAGTGCATCAGACCGCCCATGATCGGACCGGTCTCGCCGATTCTGTTCTTCTCCTGCGCCGGCAGGTCGAAGAAGGCGCGAGAGACATCGTAGATCCGTGTCACCAGTCTCTCGGGAAAGCCGTGCCCGATGATCACGAAGAACCCGATCTCCTCACAGGCGATGCGAACCGATTCCGCCACATCGGCCCGGTCACGGGTCGTGCCGGTGACGAACGGGGTGATGTCGATGATCGGTACGGGACCGCTTCCACCCGGTTCCGACGCCTGTTTCATCCGGTGCGTCCGGGAGCGGCGTATCGGCGCCCCGCGTAGCCGGTGGCGGATCTCGACCCGATCGCAAGCGCCGAACAACACAGACTCCGGCACCGGCACCGGCGGACATGGAGATCGTCGTCTACCCACGAGAGCGCGGATGATGACGAGGATGCCAGGCTCCTGGCATCCCGGGCGAGGTGCCCGCACCAAGCATGGCCCGGCGCCGTGAGCCGGGGGTTCGCGTGCTTCTTGGGAGCAAAGCCCGACATGGAACTCAGGCCCGGAGCCGCTCGTTGCGCGGGTCGTAGAGGGGCTCCGCCTGCACGGTGGCGAGACGGCGCTCGCCGAGTATCCCGATGTCGAAAGTGGTGCCGGGCGCGGCGTAGGCGCTCTCCACGTAGGCGAAGGCGAGCGAGCGGCGCACCGTGGGTCCATAGGCCCCGCTGGTGGTGATGCCGATGATGCGCTCTCCGTCGAAGACCGGCTCGTTGCCCATCGCGTCGGCGTCTTCGGCCTCCACCGTGCAGTAGACGAGGCGGATCCCGGCGTCACGCTCCCGCCGTGCCCTGACGACATCGGCGCCGATGAAGTCCTTGTCGAGCTTCACGAAGCGCTCCAGACCGGCTTCGACCGGGGTCACCTCGGTGGTGAGCTCCGCACCCCACCCCTTGTAACCCTTCTCCATGCGCATCGCGTTCATCGCGTAGAGCCCGAAGTTCACGATGCCGTGTGCCGCGCCCGCGTCCATCAGGGCGTCGTAGAGGGTCTCCATGTCCGCCATGGGATGATGCAGCTCCCAGCCGAGCTCGCCCACGTAGGAAACGCGCAGCGCCCGCACCGGCACTCCCGCCACTTCGATCTCGCGCGCACTCATCCAGGGGAATGCCTCGTTGCCGAGGTCTGCGGAACCAAGAGCGCCGAGCACGTCGCGAGAACGGGGACCGGTCAGCACCAGGCAGGCGTAGTCGGCGCTGCGATTGATTACCTCCACTTCTTCGTCGTCCCCGATGTGCCAGGACATCCAGTCGAGATCGTGGAGCTCCGCCGTCGCGCCCGAGAGCACGAAGAAGCGCTCGTCTCCAAGGCGCGAGATCGTCGCCTCGCACTCTATGCCCCCCGGCTCCCCCAGCATGTGCGCGAGCACGACACCGCCGCGGCGCCGGGGCACCCGGTTGGCGCAGAGGCGATCGAGGAAGGCGGCGGCGTCGCGGCCCTCCACGTCGTACTTCGCGAAGGCCGAGAGATCGAGCACTCCCACGCGCTCGCGCACCGCCTTGCACTCTTGCGCGACCGGCTCGAACCAGTTGGTGCGCCGGAAGCTCAAGCGCTCCTCGACCCCGGGCGGGGCGAACCACTTGGGTCGTTCCCAGCCGAAGTTCTCGGCGAACACCGCGCCCGCGGCCGCGAGCTTGCCGTGGATCGGCGTGGTCTTCACCGGGCGTCCGGCCTCGCGGTACTCACCCGGATAAGCGACCTGGTACATCTGCTGGTACTCGTCGATCGACTTGTCGAGCGTGTAGCGCCCCGCCGACCACTCCCCGTAGCGTCTCGGATCGAAGCCCAGCATGTTGATCTCGGTCTGTCCGTGCACCATCCATTGGGCAAGGTACTTCCCGGCGCCCGGGCCCTGGGTGATGCCGATGCTCGCACCGCAGCACATCCAGTAGTTGCGCAGGCCCGGCGCGGGCCCGAGCAGAAAGTTGCCGTCCGGGCAATGGGTGATGGGGCCGCTCACGATGCGCTTGATGCCCGCGTTCTCGAAGGCGGGAATGCGCCTCGCCGCCGATTCGAGCGAGGCGGCGAGACGGTCGATGTCGGGGGGCAGCAGCTCGGTGTCGAAGCTCCAGTCGATGCCCTCCAGTCCCCAGGCTTGCGCGTCCTCCATCTCGTAGGGGCCGATGAGAAGGCCGTCCTGCTCCTGACGGTAGTAGCAGGACGCACGCGGGTCGCGCACCACCGGGGGCTCGGAGTCGAGGCCGCGGACCTCGTCGAGGTTCTCGGTCACCAGATACTGGTGGACCATGTTGACGATGGGCACCTCGAGCCCCACCCAGCGCGCCACCTGGGGCGCGAAGGAGCCGCTCGCGTTCACCACGTGCTCGCACCTGATGCTGCCCCGCTCGGTCACCACCTCCCACTCGCCCCCCGGCAAGGGGCGGGTATCGGTGACCAGGGTGTGGCGGTAGATCTCGGCCCCTCCCTGGCGCGCGCCCGCGGCCATCGAGTTGGTCGCGCTCGCCGGATCGGTATGGCCGTCGTTCGGGGTGTAGGCGCCAAGACGCACGCCCTCGACGTCCACCAGGGGGTGAAGCTGCCGAATCTCGTTCGGTCCGATGAGATGGCACTGCGCCCCCACGTAGTCGAGCACTCCCTTCATCTGGTGGAACCAGTCCACTTCGTCGTCGTTCGTCGCGAGCCGGATGGACCCGCAGCCGTGCCAGCCGGTGGCCTGACCCGTCTCCGCCTCGAGCTTCTGGTAGAGCTCGGCACCGTAGAGATGGATCTTGGCCATGTTGAGGTTGCCGATGAAATGGCCGATCAGGCCCGCCGCGTGCCAGGTGGAGCCCGAGGTGAGCTCGCCCTTCTCCACCAGCACCGAATCGGTCCAGCCCTCCTTCACGAGGTGGTAGAGCAGGCCGACGCCCATCGCGCCGCCGCCGATGATCACTACTCGGGCCTGTGTCTTCATGCTTTCAGTCTCCGGCATTCATGGGAGGGGCGAACGGGCAAGCCGGCTCGGCCGCCACGCGCGCCAGATCGGCGGGCGGAGCGCGCCGAGGCACACTGCCGCCGCGGTCTCGCAAGGGGATGACGAGACGCCACGTCGACGCTTGCACGACGCGTCAGAACGCTTCCGCGTCCATCGTCATCAGCGCGTCGGCCCCCGCGGACAGGGTGAGCTTCAGCGACGCGGTGACGGGGAGAAGGCGTTTCATGTAGAAGCGCGCGGTCGCGAGCTTCGCTTCGTAGAAGCCGCTGTTGTCCCCGGCCACCCGGTCCAGCGCGACCTTCGCCGAGCGCGCCCACATGTGTGCGAACGCGGTGAGCCCCATCAGACGCAGGAAGTCGTAGGAAGCCGCCCCGGTCTCCTCGGGATCGCGAGCCGCGGCCCGGCCAATCCACCGCGTGGCCTCTTCGAGATCGGCGCACGCGCGCGCCAGCGGACCCGTGAACTCCGCCATCGCGGGCTGGTCCCGGTGCGCGGCGAGAAAGGCACGGAGACGCTCGAGGTAACGCGTCATCGCGCGCCCACCGTGCATCGGCAGCTTGCGGCCGACCAGATCCAGGGCGTGGATGCCGTTCGCGCCCTCGTAGATCTGCGCGATGCGCGCATCGCGCACCAGCTGCTCCATGCCCCACTCGCGAATGTAGCCGTGGCCGCCCAGCACCTGCTGGCACATGTTGCAGGCCTCGAATCCGTAGTCGGTGAACCAGGCCTTGATCACCGGGGTGAAGAGCGCGACCAGGTCATCAGCCTCTTCCCGGCGTCCCGGGTCGGGATGGCGTTGCGCCACGTCGACCTCGAGCGCCACCCACGCGAAGAGCGCCCGCGCCGCCTCGTTGCCCGCGCGCGCGGTCAACAGCATGCGTCGCACATCGGGGTGGACGATGATGGGATCGGCGGGGTGGTCGGGCGTCGCGGGACCCGAGAGCGAACGGCCCTGCCGGCGCTCTCGCGCGTAGCGGGCCGCGTTCTGGTAGGCGGTCTCGGCCAGCGCCAGCCCCTGCTGGCCGACCATCAGACGTTCGTGGTTCATCATCGAGAACATCGCCTGCAAGCCGCGGTGGGGCTCGCCGACGAGCCACCCGGTCGCGTCTTCGTAGTTCACCACGCAGGTCGAGGCCCCCTTGATGCCCATCTTGTGCTCGATGGACGACACCCCGAGCGTATTGCGATCGCACAGCGTCCCGTTGGCGCCGGGCAGGTACTTCGGAACCGCGATCATGGAGATGCCCTTGACCCCGGGCGGGGCGTCCGGCAGGCGCGCGAGCACCAGGTGCACGATGTTCTCGGTGAGGTCCTGGTCTCCGCCGGTGATGAAGATCTTGGTGCCGCGCACCCGGTAGCTGCCGTCCTCGTGCGGCTGCGCCCGTGTGCGCACGAGGCCGAGGTCGGTACCGCAGTGGGGCTCGGTGAGGCACATGACGCCGGTCCAGTCACCGCGGGCCATCCTCGGCAGGTATACGCTTTGCAGGTCCTGGCTTGCGTGCCGGCTCATCGCGATGCAGGCGCCGCGGGTGAGGCCGCTGTAGAGGCTGAACGCGACGCAGGACGACTGCAGCATCTCCTCGAAGAAGACCTCGAGGGTGTGGGGCAGGCCCTGTCCCCCATGCTCGGGAGCACTCGCCATCGCGAACCACCCCCCCTCGCGGAGCGAGTCGTAGGCCTGCCGGAAACCCCGCGGCGTCTTCACCCCGTGCGCATCCAGCCGGCAGCCCTCCTCGTCGGCGTTGCGGTTCAGGGGAGCCACCACCTCCTCGCAGACCCGAGCGCCTTCCTCCAGCACCGCGTCGATGAGGTCCCGGTCCGCTTCTTCGAACCCCGGGAGATCCGCGAACACGCCCTCGGCGTCGTGCAGTTCATGGAGCACGAACCGGAATTCGCGCAGCGGAGCCTTGTAGTCGGCCATGACGCTTTCCGCTCTCGTTTACGTCCCGGCAGCGGGCGCGAACGCTCGCCGCCTCACATGTTCGGGTAGTTCGGTCCGCCCCCGCCCTCCGGAACCACCCAATGGATGTTCTGGGTCGGATCCTTGATATCGCAGGTCTTGCAATGCACGCAGTTCTGCGCGTTTATCTGCAGCCGGGGATTCTCACCGGCATCGTCGTACACGATCTCGTAGACGCCGGCCGGACAGAAGCGCTGCTCGGGCGCGTCGTACTCGGCGAGGTTCACCCGGATGGGCACCGAGGCGTCCTTGAGCGTCAGATGCACCGGCTGGTCTTCCTCGTGATTGGTCCCCGACAGGTACACCGACGAATTCTTGTCGAAGCTCACCACGCCGTCCGGCTTCGGGTATTCGATGCGGGGGCACTGGCTCGCCTTGCGGAGCCGGGCGTGGTCGGGATGGTGGTGGAAGGTCCAGGGCGCCCGGCCGCGGAGCAGGTAGGTGTCCAGGCCGGCGTAGGCAAGGCCGCCCCACAGGCCGTAGCGGAACGAGGGGCGGATGTTGCGCACCCGCGCGAGCTCCGGCCACACCCAGCTCTTGCGCAGGCGTTGCGGATACTCCGTGACCTCGCGGACCTCCTCGTCGGCGAGGGCGTCGAACACCGCCTCCGCCGCCGTCATCCCCGATTTCATCGCGGTATGGGTGCCCTTGATCTTCGGCACGTTGACAAAGCCGGCCGCGCACCCCGCCAGCATGCCGCCGGGAAAGGTCAGTCTGGGGATGGACTGGAAGCCACCCTCGTTGATGGCGCGCGCGCCGTAGGCGACGCGGCGCCCACCCTCGAAGAGCGCCCGGATGGCGGGGTGGGTCTTGAAGCGCTGGAACTCGTCGAAGGGGCTCAGGTGGGGGTTGCGGTAGTCCAGGCCGATCACGAAGCCCACCGCCACCTGGTGGTCGTCGAGGTGGTAGAGAAAGGATCCGCCGTAGGTGGAGCGATCCAGAGGCCAGCCGACGGTGTGCAGCACGCTCCCGGGCCGGTGCTTCTCGGGCTCCACTTCCCAGAGTTCCTTGATGCCGATGCCATAGGTCTGCGGGTCGACCCCGTCGCGGAGCGAGAAGCGCTCGAAGAGTCCCTTGGTGAGGTGGCCCCGACAGCCTTCGGCGAAGATCGTCTGGCGGGCGAGCAGCTCCACCCCCGGCTCGAAGGTCGCCTTCGGCTCGCCGTCACGGCCCACGCCCATGTTGCCGGTGGCGACTCCGCGCACCGACCCGTCCTCGGCGTAGAGCACTTCGGATGCCGAGAAGCCGGGGAAGATCATCACCTCGAGCGCCTCGGCCTGTTCGGCAAGCCAGCGACACAGGTTCCCGAGACTGATGATGTAGTTGCCCCGGTTGTGCATCTGGGGCGGGGTCGGCAGGCGGATCGCGCGCCGCTCGGTGAGGAACAGAAAGCGGTCATCGGTGGCCGGAGTGTCGAGGGGGGCGCCGCGCTCCTTCCAGTCCGGAAACAGCTCGTCCAGGGCGCGCGGCTCGATGACCGCTCCGGAGAGAATGTGAGCGCCGATCTCCGAGCCCTTCTCGACCACGCACACCGACACCTCCCGGTCGTGCTCCAGGGCGAGCTGGCGAAGCCGGATCGCAGCGCTCACACCGCAAGGCCCGCCGCCGACGATGACGACGTCGAACTCCATCGACTCTCTTTCCACTTTTACTAACCCCCCGGACATGACCGGCGCGCTCGAACTCGATGCGGATCTTTGCCGCGCCGCTACGCCTTGGCAAGCGGGGGGCGGCATGGAGGGCGCGCCCTCGCCTCGTGTACCGACGGAACAACGCGGCCGGGGGCCGGAGCCTCGCCGGACGGAATGCTCTCGCCAGCGAGTCCCCCGCTCTCGGTGGTGGTGGGCTGCCTCGTCCGATGTACGATCCGGGGCGCAGACGCAAGCGGGCGAGTGGTCGCTCGGGGGACTGCCAACCCATCGAGACTCAGGAGTGCGCGATGAGCAACGGAGAAAAGCAAGTCGAGATCCACCGAGGCCTCAAGGGCGTCTACTTCGACCGTTCGCCCACCTGCTTCATAGACGGACGCGCGGGGGAGCTGCGCTATCGCGGCTACTCCATCCACGACCTCGCGCGGGACTCGACATTCGAGGAGACCGCCTGCCTGCTCCTGGAAGGCGAGTTGCCGGAGCGCGCCGGCCTCGCCGACTTCACGGCCCGCCTGCGCGAGGCGCGCGAGTTGCCGGGCGCGATCTACGACATCATCCGCACCATCGCCCACGCGCATCCGATGGAGGTGCTGCGCACCGCGTTGTCCGCGCTCGGGTCGTTCGACCCGGAGAGCGCCGACAATTCCCGCGAGTCGACGCTGCGCAAGGGGATCCGCCTCACCGCCCAGGTGCCGATGATCGTTGCCGCCCACGAGCACCTCCGCCGGGGCGGGCAGCCTCCCGACCCGCACCCCGATCTCGGCCATGCCGCCAACTTCCTCTACATGCTCAAGGGCAAGGAGCCGAGCGAGGACGCGGCGCGCCTCATGGATGTCGACATGCTGCTGCACGCCGAACACGGCTCCAACGCGTCGGCCTTCGCCGCGCGGGTGGTCACCGGCACCGAGGCCAACCTGCACGCATCACTCAGCGCCGCGGTCGCCGCCCTGTCGGGCCCCGCCCACGGCGGAGCCGCGGAGAACGTGATGCGCATGGCTCAGGAGGTGGCGGACCCCGCGAACGCCGCGGCCTACGTCAAGGACAAGCGCCGTCGCCGCGAACCCATCATGGGCTTCGGGCACCGTGTCTACCGGGCCGAGGACCCGCGGGCGCGCCACATGCGCGAAGGCGTAGAGCGCCTCTCGCGGGAGATGGGAGAACCGCACTGGTTCGACATCCTGCAGGCGCTGGTCGACGCGATGGCCCCATACGCGCGCCATGGGGTGCACGTCAACGTCGACTTCTACGCCGGCGTGGTCTACTACCTGAACGAGATCCCCGAGGACCTCTTCGTGCCCATCTTCGCGATCGGCCGGGTTCCGGGATGGACGGTACAGGTGCTTGAACAACTGAACCAGAACATCCTCATCCGTCCCCTGACCCACTACACCGGCCCTCCTCCCCGGGACTACGTGCCGATAGACGAGCGCTGACCGCAAACTTAACCCGGATGTTTCACCGATTTTCGTAGCGAGGGCGCCAAGATGCCGTGATAGTGGGGCGCACGGACCGAAAGACGCTGAAGGCGTAGCCGACACTACGTCGAAGCGGCTTGAGGGAGTACGACCCGCTTGCGCGAGCATATTGGCGTCCGCAGTAGAAAATCGGTGAAACATCCGGGTTAACCGTCTTTCGGTCGCTTCGGGCGACGGGATGCCGAGGTAGTCAAGCGCCCGGAACGAAAGACGCGCGAGGGCGAGCCGGAAACAGACGAAGCGCCGTTGGCGCGGACTTCCCTTCCAGCCCCGGATGGCTTGCCCAGCCGGAAAGCTTCGCCCAAGACGGTGGAGCCGAGCAGGTAGCCGACACTACGTCGCAAGCGGCGCGACGGAGTATGGCTCGCAAGCGCGAGCATATTGGCGTCCGCCAGTTGAGAAATCGGTGAATTTCGCGGGCTGACCGCCGCATTCCTGCCTTCCCGAGGAGCAGGCACGCAGGCATCGGCGGGAACAGGGACCTTAGCGAGTCGGAAAACGCTGGCATGCCCGAAGAGTACTGCCCGCTCCCTGCCTCGTGTGCAACAGCTCTCCCCGCCGGTACAGGCGTGGTCTGTCGCCGTACCTCGCGCAAGCCCCCTGCTTGAGTCCACGGGCGCCTATACCGATCGCCGCCGCGCGGCGCCCGGCCGGTCGTGTGCGGCGGCATCGCCTACCGCCCCGGGCCTTCCTTCGCCATGCCGGTACGCCCCGCGCCTACACGGGGCGGGCTCGATGCTGGCACGAGTGGCGACGCCGGGCACTGGCGGCGCCCCCGGGGAGGCGGAGCACACTCGTTCCCGCCGGAGCCGCTCGCCAGACCCGCCCCTTCTCCGGACATCCGCGAGCGGCGCAGTCAAGGAAAGAACCGAGGAACCAAGCGCCCATGCCGCTCAGCCGCCCCTCCCGCCCCTCCCTCTCGCCGCCGCGCCCTCTCGTTGCGCAGCGCGGACCAAGCCCCTGCGTAACACTTGCCATGCGCAGTGTCGTCACGAGGGCGCCGAGACGCGACTTCGGTAGCGGGTCGCGCGAACCGGGAAGCGCGAAGGGCGCAGCCGACACCGCATCGAAGCGTCCCGAAGGAGTGCGTTCCGCGGCCGCGGGCGGATTGGCGTGCGCCGCGCAAAGTCGGTGCGACATCGCGGCCGGGACTCTTCGCGCGGCGGCGCTGCTCCTGGCGGGGGCCCTTGCCCTCTCGGGCTGTGCTCCCTTGCCCGAGACGCTACGCGGCGCGGCCGAGGCCCGCACGGTAGAAGAGGCGACCCGAACCTGGCTTGCGGAGCTCCCCGCCCGGGAGGACGAGCACGAGGTCCTCCGGATCGAGGCGACGCGCCCCTACACCGGGCTCGTCCTGCTCTCCACTTCGAAGGATCACGCGCTCCCTCCCCGGGTGCGGGGCCGGGACGGCATCGCCATCCCGCTCGAGCGCGCGCTTGACTCCGCGGAGCTCGCACAACGCATCACCGCGGCGACCGGCCTCGAAGTGCGCCTCATCGGCCCCCCGCGCCTCGGACCCGAGGGCGGGGAAGTGCCCTTCTCGGGACGCCGAGTGGGCGCTGGTGCGCTCGGAGGCCAGGCCCTATGGACGGGGGCACTGTCCGAACTCCTCGACGAATGGACGAGCGAACTTGGCTACGAGTGGGTCTATCGACCCGAGCGCGAGGTCATCGAAGTGACGCGCTACTTGAGCGTGTCCTTCACTCTCCATGCGCTCGGTGGGGAACAGACCTATCGGGTCGCGAGCTCGACCTCCGATCGCTCGGGAGGAGGCGACGAGGACCGCAGCGCGAACTTCTCCACTCAGTTCCTCGACACCGAGTACCGATACCAGCCCTGGCGGGACATCGAACACCACGTGGGCACGCTCGTTTCCGAGGAGACACGGGTGGACGTATCGGAGGTGTACGGCACGGTGGTGGTGCGTGGCCTGCCGCGGGACGTGTCACGGGTGCGCGGGTACCTCGCCTACCTGAACCGCGAAGTGCTGCGCCCGATCATGGTGAGCATCCATGTGCTGAACGTCGCGCGCGAACGGGAGAGCGACTTCGGGACGGATCTCGCGGGAGCCCTGCACGCGGTGTTCGGCAGCTCCTATGACGCCACTTTCAGCATCGGTGGAGCGGGGAGCGGTATCAGCGTCGTGCGCCCGAGCGGCGCCGGGGCGGGAAACTCGCTGATCGCGACCCTGCGCGCACTGCGCCGCCTGGGACGGGTGAGCCGGGTGTTGACGACGGGGCTGCCGAGTCTGAACGGCAAGCCGGCGCAGTACTACGAGCTGGTGCGCAACGCCTATCTCGCGGAGGTCGGAACGACCACCAGCGAGGGCGGGGTGGGCACCGAGCTTCGCCCCGGCTCGGTCGCTTCGGGATTCGCGGTGTCCTACATCGGCCACATCACCGGAGCGCAGGAGGTGTTGCTGCGCCTCTTCGTGAGTCTTCAGGACCGCCCCGAGTTCACCGTGATCGAGAGCGGGGGGAACCGCATTCAGCTCCCCGAGTTCGCTTCCCGCGGCATCAACGTGGAGCAGTCCATACGCGAAGGCGAGACCCTGGTCGTGGCGGGGTTCTCCGACCGCGTGATGCACAGCGATGAACAGGGAATCGGGCAGGCGCACAACCGATGGCTGGGAGGTGACGTGGCGCACCGGGAGCTGCGCGCCGAGCAGGTGCTCGTGCTCACCGTGCGGGTCGGGGAGCCTCGGGGAGTGAGCGAGGTGCGCGAGGTGGTGTTGTGAGCGCCATCGTGCGCATCGGCGGCGTGGCTCTCGCGGGAGAACTGGTGTGGATTCCGGTGCGAGACGCATCGGGACGCCGCTACTTCGTCTTTCGGCGCGCCCAGCAGCTCGGGGCGCGGCTGTACGTGGAACGCGCGAATCAGGTGGGTTTCGCGGCGGCAGGAGGGCGTGAGAGCGGAGCTTACCGCGGGATAGCGGCCGCCGCCGATGTCGTCGCGCGGGCGGTGGACGCGCCGCAGGGACAGAGCTGGCAGGCGCTCGTGGCGTGCGAGGACGATCGGTACCTGCTCGTGCAGGGCATGGGGGCGGAGGTACTCCCGGAGGGAGACCGGGTGTTCGCGAGCGCGGCGCGGGCGCAGGAAGCGTGCGCGGCGAAGACGGACTGGCACGCGCAGTGGGCGACCCCGGGCCTGCTCGCGGGGGCGCGGGACCTCGTCCTCGGCCACGGCGCCGTGCGGGGCGCGGATCTCGCGCGCCTGCGGGCGGTGCCCTTCGGGGGAGCGGGGGCGCGGCGCCGGGCGGCATTGACCGCGGTCGCGCTCCTCGGTGTCGTCGCGGTCGGAGCGCTGTGCCTTGAGTTTCTGGGAGCGTCGGCGCCTGCTTTCGATGCCCCGGCCCCGGCGGCGGAAGCGAAGCCGGTATGGGTCGCGCGGGGAGTACCGATAGGCGCCTTCGTCGATCGCTGTCTCGAGGCCCAGGCGACCTATCCGCCGGTACTGCCGCAGATGTGGCGCTTGACGAACGTCGGCTGTTACGCCGATGCCTCGAGCCGCTACGAGATTTCCCACCTCGCGCTCGAGGAAGGGGCGATGGTGGCGAAGTGGAGCGCGGCGCCGGAGGCGAACCGGGCGCTCGCACGACAGATAGCGGAACGGCGCCTGCGTCGCTGGCCCCGCGGCCAGGTGGTGGGCAGCGAGGCGTGGGCGGCGGTGCGCTTCGACCGGCCGGTGCGAGAGTGGGACGGGGAAGCGCCCCGGGGGGTGGAGTTCCGCCGCGCCGTCGATCGTGCTCTCGCGACCGTGAGCGACGAGCTGCGCTTCACGTACTCCGATGGGATGTCTTTCGAAGCCCGTACCGGGCTCGCCCTCGCCGAAGTCGGCCGGCGCCTGGAGGGCATCGGGTGGCTGGACATGCACGAAGCGGTCTGGCTCAAGGGTCAGTGGACCGTGAAAGGGGGCCTGGTACAGCGACGCCTGGTGCCCGCCGAAGAGGAAGGACAGCGATGATCGATATCGGAAGAGGAATCCTGGCGGCATTCCTGCTGGGCGCGCCGGGGACCGGCGCGGCGATGGACGAGAACCTTCGCCGCCATGCCCTCGAGTACGCGGGACTGATCACCCGAGCGCACGATGTGCTGGCGGATCACATCGAGAACCGCAGCGCCGCGCCCGTCGGCTGGGCCGGCGCCGCGATACCGGGCGGGGAGACGGGATGGCGTGAGCGCTGGACCGAGGCGGGTCTGCGGGCGCGCTACTGCGATGGAGAGCTGCTGGTCTACATGGGCGTCGCGGCGCCCAAGGGCATCGGCGCACACCACCGCGATATCCAGATGGCGTCTCGGCTCTACCTGAGTGCGAGCGACACCGGCCTCACCCTGCCCCCGCTTCACTGGCTGGACGGCCGGCGGGTGGACAGCGAGGCGTTCGGCACGGTGACCCTGCCCGGGTGCATGGAGTCGACCTACACCGAAGCGCTCCCGCGCGGGCGCGCGGCGCTGCTGCGCGCGGTGCCCGATCCCTGGCTCGCGCGCCGCCCCCGCGAGGACCATCAGGTGCGCGATGTTGCCTGCGGGCCGGGGCGCCACGGTGAAGGCGTGCGTGAGAGGCGCCGGGTGCGCCGCGATCGCAACGGGCGCGGAGACTGGATGGGGACGGCGCAGTACGGACCCTGGGAGGTACTGGTCGACACCTGCCGCGACGATTACGTGTACCACCGCACTTTCGGCCAGGAGTGCACCTGGTACCAGGGCGAACCCTTCGACCGGGAGATGCGCGGCATTACGCGCTGGCGGCAGGCGATTCAGGTAAACGCCGCGGGAGAGCAGGCACTCGGGGACCCGGTGCTGGTGGGCACCACCTGCTGGGACGAAGGGGGCGGTCCGGCGCCCATCGGCGACCCGACAACCCTGGTCAGCACCGCTACTCAGGAGGAAGAACGGTCCTGCGATGCGGGGTACACCGGCTCGGTGTGGTTCGAACGCAACACGACGACCACGACCACTACGGTGCCGTGGGATGCGAGCCCATTCGTCACCGTCGCCTACGGCACGTGGCAGGAGGTGCGCAACACCTGCGTGCTTCCAGACCGGGAAGACCCTCCCGATGAAGGCGCCCAGGTCGAGCCGGGAGAAAGGGGCGGCGGGTGCGACTGCGGCCGCCCGGGCGACCCCTGCGCCGGGGGCGGCTTCTTCTGAGCGTGGGCCGAACCATGTCGCTGCGCGCACTCCATGCCCTCGGAGCCTCCCCGGCCGAGGACCACCCCGCGCCCGGGAAGCAGATCGGGGGAGCTTGCGGGCCGGCGTCAACCGGATACCGAAGGGTAGCGGCGCTGGTGCTGGCGGGCGCGATTCACGCCGGCGCGGTCGTCGCCGAAGAGCGGGGCGAGGGGCCGGTCACGTGGGGAAGCGAAGAGGGTGGCGGATACACGACCCTGGAGGTGCCGTTCAGCACTCCGGATCGCAACCGCATCGAAGTGGTTGCCGCGTTCCAGTACCTGGACCCGCGCCTCGAAGCGCGCGAGACCCTGATGCGCGAATGGCGGGCGAGTCTGCCCGACTCCGTGGACGTGCTGCGGGTACCGCTGGTCTGGAAGCGCGGCGAGGAGGACCCGCGGGCATGGACGCACCGGCGAATCCACCGCAAAGCGCTCCTGACGGCTCGCATGCTGGGAATCGAGGACCGGGTGCATGCGGCGCTTTTGGCGCTTCTGCACGATGCGCCCTACGGCCTCGGCACGAACGGGCGGGTGCGGCGCTTCCTGGCCGGGCACGGCATCGTCGATACCGCGTTCGAAGAGGCGCTGCGCTCGCCGGTACTGCGCGGGATGTGGTGGGAGGGCTCCGCCTTGAGCGCCGCGCTGCAAGCGGCGGGCGCGAAGATCGAAGAACCCGGAGGCGTACCCTGGCTGCTCGTCAACGGCCGCCACGTCACGAGCTCGCGGCTTGCCGGCAGCGCGGCAGCGGCGTTTCGGGTGGCCAACCGGCTCATTCGCGAGTCTCTTCAGTCCGGGGCGCCCTTTCATCGTGGGCCCACGGACATCCCGGAGCTTATCGAGAAGCTGGAAGAGTGGTCCGGCGAGCACCTGATGAACGCCGGGAACGGCCGTTTCAAAGGGGTCTACAACCCCTGGCGTCGCGAGCTGTGGTCATTGAACGAAGAGGGTGAGGTGCGTTCGGTCGCACGTGAGGTGGAAGGGGAGACGGCGTTGTGGAAGTGGCTCGACAAGGACTCGAACCGGACCAGCTACGCGATGAACTGGCGGGCCGGGCATTACTACGCGCCCCGTGAGCCGCGGGTGCGCCACGGCGCCTTCCTGCTCGCGGACTGGCTCTCCGGCGGGCAGGCGGTGGAGCTTGCCTTCAAGCGCCATCCGGTGGGGCTGACCTTTGCTCCGGAAGGCCGGGTCGAGGCGCAAAGCGAAGAGGGCGTGGTGCGGGGAACCTGGTGGCTGGAAGCGGGCGCGCTGCACGTTTCGCTCGGCGAGTACGGAATCGCCTCCTGGCCCTGGCGCGAAGCGGCCCGCCAGGCCGGCTTTGAGACGCCGCCCGGCTCTCTTACGCCTTGGCGGACGGGACTGGCGCAAAGCGCTGCACAGGACGCGGACCCGGGGTTCTTCGAGCGGACACGGCAAATGGCGGGAGCCGACGGGAAAACGGACATGGAGGCTGAATCCTGATGAGCGGGAAGCTCGAAACAACGCGGGCCGCGGTGATGGTTGCGATGTGCATACCCGCGCTCGTCTGCGCTCGCGAAGTGCTCGATGAGTGTCCGCGGGACCATCTGCGCACGGTGTATCTGCAGGCGGTCGAACGCCATGAGGTGGTCGATCTCGCCGCGGTGGAAGTGGAAGTCCTGAAACTCTGCCGAGAGCGGCAGGGGCTCATCAGCGAAATCGTCCGCGGTGAAGAGGAGCTCGCGGATCTGCTCGCGACGCACATGCGAGAAAGAGGGGCGGTCCTGGCGGAGACCGCTTCCGGCGCCTTGCCGGCGCTGCTGCGCGCACCCCGGGAGCAGAGTCCGCAGGCCGCGAGCGGCGATACGCGGGGGACGCCGGCCCCGGCACCCGCAGGCGCCGAGAAGGGCGAACGCGACCCGCCGTTCTATCGATGGTTCACGGTCTACGGCAGCGGGAGCGAGTTCGTTGCCGGCGTCTCGGATGGGGCCGAGCGCTGGTGGGTACGGGCGGGTGACGAGCTGCCCGGTGGCGTCGAGGTGGTCTCGGTCGGAGTGCGACCGGTCTCGGTGCGGGCGGCCGCCGGCGATCGGCAGTGGCAACTTCCGGGTCCGGGGAGCCTTCCGGCCGCGACCAGCGCGGAGCAAGCGCCGTGAAGCTTGTTGCGTCGCCTCGCATCGATCGCAGAGTGCGTGACGTGTGCGCGCTCTTCGACGACGGAACGGTATGGCTCGCCGAGGGCTACGACATCGATGTCGACGTGCTGACGAAGTTGGCGCTGTTGCGCGCGGCGGGCGTGGTGCCGTCGGAACGGGTGCGCGAAGTGCGCCCGATCGGGGATATCGCCAAGGCCTGGCGTGGGGCGAGGGAGACGCGGGAGCCTGCGCCCGCGCGCGGGGCGCGGGAGCCTGACGGGCGTGCCCGGCGGCTCGTCGAGGACGGTTTGCGTCGCGCCGCGGAAGTGCGGGCGAGCGACCTGGTATTCCTGACCAACGAGACCGCGGCGCGGATGTATCTCATCGTCAACGGCCGGCGCTACCAGCTGGGCGACGCGATACGCGTCGAGGAGGGACTCGCCGCGATGCGGGTCGCCTTCTACGTCAAGGAGGAAGGCAGCGAACAGACGAGCTACCGGGAGCGGGCGACCCAGGGCTTTGCGATTCGCGACTCGCAGCGACTGCACGTACCGGAGGGCGTGGTGGCGGTACGCGGTGAGCGGGGGCGTTCCGAGCCGCGGGGCCAGCATCTGTACATGCGCCTGTTCTACCACGACGCGGTGGACGTCCCGGGGCTGGAGGCGCTCGGGTTCACCGACGCGGAGTGCCACGTGCTCGAGAGGGTGCGGGGCACGCTGCGCGGCGCGGTGGTGATCGGAGGGGAAACGGGTTCCGGAAAGTCGACGACGGTGGCGGTTTGCCTGGAGCGTCAGCAGGAGGAGTTCGGCGGCACCCTCAACGTGGTGACGGTGGAAGACCCGGTGGAGTATCCCATCCGGGGCGCGGTGCAGACCGCGGTATCGACCGCCGCGGAGGGCGAGGATCGCGGCAAGGCGTTTGCGCGGGCGCTGATGCACTTCTGCCGCATCAATCCCTCGAGCGGGATGGTCTCGGAGATCCGGGACGCGGAAGCGGCGCGCCAGGTGATGCGTTTCGTCGACACCGGCCATCAGGTCTGGACGACGATACACGCGGACTCCGCCAACGGGATCGTGTTTCGTCTCCTCGACTTCGGAGTGCCACCGGCCCAGCTTTGCAAACCCGGCAACTTTGCGTTGCTGATGAGGCAGGTGCTGGTGCCGGTCCTGTGCGAGGCGTGCCGGCTGCCCGCGAAGGGACGTCTGCCCCTTTGGCTGGAGCGCGAGATCGAGACGAGCGAAGAGATCTTCGTGCGCAACCCACAAGGGTGCTACGCCTGCCGGCGCGAGGCGGCGATCGGAGACCTCGCGTGGCGTGGCTACTCCAAGAGCACGGTGGTGGCCGAGATGATCGTCCCCGACGAAGGGTATCTGGAGTTTGTCCGTGAGCGCGATCCCATCGGGGCGCTGCGCTACTGGCGAGACGCGCTCGGTGGGGTTCCGGTCGCGGAGCGCATCGCGGGGCTCATCGACGCGGGAATGGTCGATCCCACCGACGCGGCGGCAAAGGGGATGATGCCGGCGAAACGCCGCCCCGCCCGCCCCGAACTCAGTGTGGTCCGGAGCTGAAGGGAGCGCCGAATGATCGGGCGTATCGGACGTATTCGACGCGAGGATCGCATCGCGATCTGGCACCTGTGCGCCAATCTGCTCGAGTCGGGGTTCGAGATCGAGCGCGTCTTTCCCCTGGTGCGGGAGATGTACGCGCTGCAAGGAAGGCGCTGGATCGCCTTGCGGATCGAGAGCCTGGAACAGGCGGTCAAGACCGGAGATCTGAGCAAGGCGGTGGGAAGAACGGCGTCCGCCGGCGAGGCGCTGGTGTTCAAGTCCTTCGGTCGGACCGATGCGGTCGCGACCTTCGCGGCCGCGGCGCGAATCGCGCAGGTGCAGGACAAGCTCGTAATGGCATTGTGGACGAACCTCGCGGGACCCTGCCTCCTGGTGATGGGCCTTGTCGGGATGATCTGGGGGGCGGGCGCCTTCTTCGTTCCACAGCTCGCGGACTACTACCCGATGAGCGGCTGGCCGCAGTGGTCGCGGTACGCGGGCGGACTGTGCCTGTGGGTGGCCGAAGAGATCCTGTGGATCGGGATCGCGACGGGAGGTGTGCTTGCGGCTGCGGCGTGGCTCGGCGCGGTGTGGACCGGGCCGGGGCGTGCGCTGGCGGATCGGGTGGCGCCCTTCTCGTGGATACGGATGGTCACGGGTCTTGCCTTCCTGTTGACAGCGATCGAATGCGCGCGCGCCGGTCTCGATCTGAACGATCGCACCTTCGCGGCGCTCGCCCGAGGGGGTACCCGCTACGTACGCCATCGGATCGCGGCGATCGCGGCGAACATGAACCGGGGACTCGGCTTCGGGCAGGCCATGACGGCGACCGGGCATGGCTTTCCGGAGCCGCAACTGATCGCGGTGGTCGCGGCGCTCGAAGGCATGCCGAAGTGGGAATCGAGACTCGGGGTTTTCTGCGAGCGCTGGGTGGAGCGGGCCGAGCACCTCGTGCGCACCCGCACCCTCGTATTCAACCGCGTGTTGCTGCTGCTGGTGGGAGCAGTCACCGCGGGAGGGATCTCGGCGCTCTTCGAAGTATTGGAGGCGGCAGGAGGCGTCATATGACCAGGGAAAGGCGACAGACCGGGTTCACGCTGACCGAGATGCTCATCGTGGTGGTGATCGTCGCGGTCGCGCTCGTCTGGGTGATGGGCATCGGCAAGCGGGCACAGGGCGCGATGCGGCAGAACGAGGCGCTGGCGCTACAGGCGGAGCTCGCCCAGGCGGTGGGGCGGATGTTTGCCGGGTCGCGCAACTACGGGAACGACGCGGATCTGGTACCGATGCTCGAAGACTTCGGCGCGATTCCCAGCGGCGCGCGGATCCTCAGGAACGGCGGGGTTCTGATCGAGCATCCCTATCGCGGACCGGTCCAGGTGATCGGCGGGCCGGAGGGCCGTACCTCGTACATGATCTCGTATCGCAACCTCGATCCGGATGTCTGCGCGGCGTTGGGCACCAAACTCATCGGCGAGACCGGCTCGCGGACCGGCTTGTGGCGCATTCAGATCAACCGGCAGACGGTCGCGGAGAACGCCCCCCGGGGGCAAGCGGCACAGATGTGCACGGGAAACGCGCGTGCCAACCGGGTCGACTGGGAGTACCACTGATGCGACGCGAGCGGAGCCAGCGCGGCGCGGCCATGGTGATGTCCGCGCTTCTCCTCACCGCGTTCGCGGGCGCCGGCATGCTGCGAACCCTGGACAGTCGCACCAAGCAGGACCTGGAGGCACGCACGCACGCGGCGGGCGCGGTCTTCGCACAGTGGTTCCGGGCCGCGCACCACCTTGCCCAATCGGAAGAGGCGCACTTCCGGCAACTCGTCGCGCTCCAGGGCGGGGTGTCGGTTCCGGGCGCCCGGTTGCGAAACGCGGGCCTGGTACCCGACTGGTTGCCGGCGCGGACCGATGCCGGCCAGACGATCGCACTCGGCGTGATCGATGACGGGTTCGGAGTACCGATGGCCTTCGCGCTCGCTACGCCCGCGGGTCGCTTGTCTCCACTCCATCTGGAAAGCTTCGTGGCGGGCGCGGCGGCGAATCGCGTGGGCGATGTCGCGGGGCCGGGCCGCGAAGCGCGGGCGACGCGCTGGCAGGGCGCCATAGAACGTGTGCTCGGACGTCCCCTGGAGCGGGGTGAGCTCTACGCGACGGCCGACGTCGGGATCGCCCATGACCGCCGGATCGTGTACCGGCGTGCGCAGCCGGGGCGCACCGCCCAATCGCGAATGGAGACCGCTCTGGACTTCGGAAACGATGCCGGGATCTCCGATGTCGGCGCGCTCGAAGCGCAACGCGCGGAGCTGGCCGGGGCGCTCGCGGTAGGCACTCTGCGGGCACGCAGTGGACTCGCCGTGCATAGCGCAAGGGTAGAGGAGGAGGTACGGGCCCGCCATCTGGAAGGACGCAGTGTCGCCGCGCGAACGGTGTTCGCCGCCTCAATCTGGAACGCGGAGACAATCGAGGCGAGGCGCCTCGCGGTAGAGACGGAGTTCGTCACCCCGCGCGCGACGGCCACCGGGGCGGTGAGCGCGCCCGGCGGCTTCGTGATCGACGGGAACCTGGAGGCGTCGGCCGCCAGAAGCCCGAAGGTGATGAGCAAGGGTTTGCGGGCATGGGATGAGGCGGCGGGCCAGGTGGCGGCAAGCGCCGGCGTCACGGCGCATTACTCGATCGGAGAGCGCGCGCGCTTCGAGGGAAGGGTCACCGTAACCGGAAGCTGCGCCGGATGCTGAGCGCGCAACCGCACCGATTGCCCGCCACGGACGCCAAGGTACGCGTGTCAGCGCGACGTACTCCTTCAAGACCCTTCGACGCAGTGTCGGCTACCTGCCTGGCTTCGCAGACCGGGGCGACGCTTTCTGGCCGGGTAATCCAATCGTGGCTTGTTCAGAGAGTTTCACCGACTTGTCGACTCGCGGACGCCAATCTGCTCGCGATTGCGGGCCGTACTCTTGCAAGGTGCTTCGACGCGGTTTCGATTACGCCTTCGGTATCTCTTGGTCCGTGCGCCCCGCTATCTCGGTATCTCGGCGCCCTCGCCACGAAGATTCGTGAGATCTGCGGGTTTAGCGCTTGCCGGGATGAAGTGCGCCCGGCGCTTTGCCTCGTTCCGGCTCGTCGTCATACGTGTGCTTCAAGTCCGTGCGTCCCACCACGACGGCATGCCGGCGCCGCCACGAAGAAAGTCGGTGCGATGGTGCGGCTACGCCCTGGAGAGCGCGCACGGGGATTCACTATCTTCGAGGCGCTGGTGGCTACCGCGCTGCTCGGAGTGCTCGGCCTCGGGGTCCTCGCCTTCGTGGAGCGTCTCGGGATGGAGCGGCGCCAAGAAGCGGCGGCGCGCGACCTGGGAACCCTCGCCCAGGCGGCCCGCGCGCATGCCGGACAGGACATCGGGGCGATGCGCACCGCGGCGGGCGGGACAGGACTGCGCGAGGTGGCCCTCGCCGAGCTCGAAGGCGCCGGCTGGATCCATCCCGGGTTCCCCCTTACCAACGATCTCGGACAGGGCTACCGACTCTTCCACCGCCGCACGGGGGTCGACGGTCTCGAAGTCCTGGTGAGTACGGTGACCCCACCCGGACAGGAACGCGGCTTCGCCCTGCGCGCGGGCTACGACGGCGCGGCGGACGTGTTCATCGGAACGGTGAGCCCGGCGGCGCCGACCAGGGTGCGCGGCCCCGCGCTCGACGCCGACGTGTCGCCCTACCAGGACGCATTCGGCGAGCCTTCTCTCGGCGAGATGGCGGCGCTTGGCTCCCTCACCATGCGCGGGAGCTACGGGAGTCAGCTCTACCGGGTGACGCTCACGGGATGGGCGGAAGGCAACACGATGCGCACCGATCTCTCGCTCGGAGGAGAGGACCTGCGGGGCGTGGGAGACCTGGAAGCCCGTTCGGCGACGCTCGAGGACACCCTCGAAGTCCTCGGCGATGCCACGGTGCGCGAGGACCTGATGGTGGGCAGAGAGGTCACGGTCGCCGGCCAGCTGGAGGTCGGCGGCGCACTGGAGGTCGCGACCCTGCACGCGAGCGAGACCATCGAAAGCGAGAGTGCGACGGTGCGCGGAGCATTGGAGGCGAAGCGGGCATCGGTGGCGGAGCGCGTAGATGCGGGGGCGTTCACCGTGGACGGGCCCCTGTCGGCCGGGAGCGCGTCGCTCGGGCGGGTCGAGGCCCGGACCCTGCGGGCGGAACGGGTGGAGTCGAACGACATCGAGACCCGCGATGCGTCGGTGCGGGTGCTGCGTACCGAGACCATCGAGGCCGGCCGGGGCACCTATCGCTCACTGCAGGCGGAATCGGTGGTGACGACGGGGAACTGAGAGCGGAGGGTGGCGGCGTGGGATTACGCACATTGGCAGTGACCGGAATCGTCTTGGTGGCGATGACGGCCGCGGCGAGCGCCGCGGGGGAGGATGCGGTCTCTGTAGTGCGGGCCGAGGAAACGCGCCTGCACGAGGAACTGGTGTTGCTGCGGCGTATCCGCACAGCCCAGCGCGAGCTCATCGAGTGGGCCCGAGTCTCCGAGGGAGGACGCGTTGCGGGGCTGCCACCGGGGATCTGCGAAGCATCGGCGCTGCGGGGACTCTGCCCCCATCTCGGCTCGACCTTCTCGATCAGCGAGGAAAAGAAGTGAAGACGAAACTACTCTGGATGATTCCGGCGGCGCTGATGGCGGGCTGCGTACCGCTTTCTCCCGCCCCCCATCACAGCGACGCGCGGGCCCACCGGGACCAGATTGTGGTCGAGGCGCCGCACGTCGAGGAGGCGGTGTCGGCGCGAGTGACTCGCCGGCGCCAGGCGCTCCCCGAGTCGCTCCGGATCCGGGAGGTGGCCTTCGACGGCACGCAGACGATGGCGCTCTCGCGAATCGCCGCCCGCCTCTCCGCCGCCCTGCGCTGCGAAGTGGTCATCGAAGAGCGCGGACCCATCGAGGGGGGCACCCACCAGGGGATCGAGGCGCCCTCACCGATCCCGGTCTCGGGAGCACTCAGGGTGGATGAAGTGCTCGACCAGATTGCCCTTCACTCCGCCTACGAGTGGGAATGGGAGGAAGGCGCGGGCTCGGATCCGGGCCGGCTCATCCTCTACCGTGAACCCCCGAAGTCCACCCCCGAGACCACGGCCAATGGCTGGGGGACCAGGGAAGAGTGGCGCATCGATCCGGTGCGCCATGCCACGCTGCGCGGGGTGCTCGAGGAGTGGACGGCGCGTGCGGGTTGGACCCTGGTATGGGAGGCGGAAGAGGTCGATTACGCGGTGCAAGCCCCCGCGGTCTTCCTCGGCACCTTCGATGCCGCGGTGGACGCCCTGCTGCGCGAGACCAGGAGCCGGCGGACTCTCGTCCCTACGCTCTGGCGCGCCAACCGCTACCTGACGGTTCGCGAAGCGGGGTAGATCGCTCTTCACCCTGAAATCTCGCCGATTTCCTCTTTGAACGCCAATATGCTCGCGGTTGCGAGCTTCCCTCCCTCAAGCCGCAACGACTTCGTGTCAGCCACACCTCGCGCATCCTTCAGTCCGTGCGTCCCCCCATCTCGGCATCCTGGCGCCCGAAGCGGCCGAGAATCGGTGGAATATTCTGGTTCACCGCGATGTCTCAGCGACTCTCGTCGCAGGGACGCACCTTCGCCTTCTCGGCGTTCGCGAACCTGACGAGATCCGGGAAGAAGGCGTCGAAGTCCTCTCCAAGCTCGCGGTGGCAGCGCCGCACGTCTTCCACTGCGCCGGCAAGGGGCGCGGCGCGGGGCGAGCGGGTCGCGATACCGTCGAGCGCGGCGCCCAGCGCGCCGAGCTTGCGGTAGGAGCCCAGCCAGTCCTGGGCGGTCATGCGCGGCGCGATGCGCTCGAGGCGCGGAGGAAGCAGGGTCCGGTGGCGGGCGAGCACGGCGTAGACCTCGATGGTGAACTCGTCGAGCGGCAGTGCGGCGTGGTGCGCCCAGCTCCGGGCGAGGAAGTGGTCGTAACACAGGTCGATGATGATGCCCGCGTAGCGCCGCCGCGCGCCCGCGATGCGGTTTCGGCTCGCGCGGTGCACCGGGTGCGCGTCGGTGAAGGAATCGATGCGCCGGTGCAAGACGATGCCGCGGCGGATTCCGCCCGGAAGAGTGGGGTCGATGGCGCCCTTGACGAAGTCGCCCATCAGTGCGCCCAGCCAGCCCTGCGGAGTCTGCTCCGCGAGCAGGAGGTGCGCGAGGTAGTTCACCCCGCATCCACCTGGGCGAGGGTGATGGCGGCGGTGGCGACGATGTCCTCGGCTTCCGCCCCACGCGAGAGGTCGCAAAGCGGCGCATCGAAGCCTTGCAGGAAGGGTCCGATCGCGCGGGCGCCGCCGAGATGCTGGACCAGTTTGTAGGCGATGTTGCCGGAATCCAGGTCGGGGAACACCAGCACGTTGGCGTTTCCCGCGACCTCTCCCGTCCGATCGAGCTTGATCCGCGCGACCCGTTCGACGAGCGCGGCATCGGCCTGGAGCTCGCCGTCGATTGCAAGCTCGGGCGCTCGCCGGCGTGCGATCTCCACCGCGCGGGCTACCTTCTCGACCCGCGGATGCCGGGCGCTGCCCCGGGTCGAGAAGGAGAGCAGCGCCACCCTCGGGGTATCGTCGAGCAGACGTTGAGCGCTCTCGGCCGATGCCAGGGCGATGTCCGCGAGCTGCTCCGGACCGGGATCCACGTTGAACGCGCAGTCCGCGAAGAGGAGGACGCGTCCGTCTCCTCCCCTCGTCGCGGGCATCTCCATCAGGAAAAAGCTCGAGGGCGTCTCGAGGCCGGCGCGGGTGCCGACCGCCATCAGGCCGGCCTCGATGACACGCGCGCTCGGATGCGCCGCCCCCGCCACCATGGCGTGCGCATCCCCGGCCTTGAGCATCATCGCGGCAAAGAACAGGGGGCGGCGCAGCAGGCGTCGCGCCACCCGGATGTCGGTGCGCTTGCGCCCCGCCACATAAAGATCGGCGTAGCGTCCGGCCCGATCGTCGGTCCCGGGGTCGACGATGGGTATCGAGTCTAGAGAGAGGCCGGCATCGCTCGCGACCTTGCCGATCGCATGGGGCTCGCCGATCAGGATCGGTTGCGCGAGCCGCGCATCGGCGAGCGAGCGCGCCGCCGCAATCACCCGTGGCTCGGTGCCCTCGGGCAGCACCACCCGGCCCGGGCTCCGTGCGGCCCGAACCATCAGTCTGTCTACGATACCCATCGTCGCATCTCTACATCCTCGGGACCTGAGCGCCCCTTGAGTTCCGTTATCATCGTAGCGCAGTGCGCCGCCCCTTCTCCCCGGCGCCGAGCTCCCCCCTCATGCCCGTCTCCCCTGCCGTGCTCGCGCGCCTCAAGGCGGAGCTCCCGCCCGGACGAGCGCTTGAGTCCAAGGCCGAGACCGAACCCTTCGTAAACGACTGGCGCGGCCGCTACCGGGGCGTCACGCCGCTGGTGCTGCAGCCGGGCAGCACCGCGGAGGTCGCGGCGATCGTTGCGATCTGTGCCGAGACGAGCACCGCGGTGGTGCCCCAGGGCGGCAACACCAGCATGGTGGCGGGGGGCATCCCGCGTCCGGGCGGCGATGAGGTCGTCCTCTCCCTGTCGCGCATGAAGCGTGTCCGCGACCTGGATCCGGTCGACCACACCATGACGGTGGAAGCGGGCTGCGTGCTCGCGGACGTACAGGCGGCGGCGCGGGAAGTCGGACGCCTCTTTCCCCTGAGTCTCGCGGCGGAGGGCAGTTGCCAGATCGGCGGCAACCTCTCGACCAATGCCGGCGGCACCGCGGTCCTTCGCTACGGGAACGCGCGCGACCTCGTGCTCGGGCTCGAGGTGGTGTTGCCGGACGGCAGCGTCTGGGACGGATTGCGCGCGCTGCGCAAGGACAATACCGGCTTCGATCTCAAGCAGCTCTTCCTCGGCGCCGAGGGCAGCCTCGGGGTCATTACCGCGGCGGTTCTCAAGCTATTCCCCCTTCCCTCGGAGGTGGTCACGGCAATGGTGGCCCTGCCTGCGCCCGCCGATGCCACCCGACTCCTTTCGCGCCTGCGCGAGGCGAGCGGCGACGCGGTGGTGACCTTCGAATACATCAACCGCCACTGCCTGGACCTGGTGCTCGAGCACATCCCGGGAACCACGGACCCGCTGGACTCGCGCTTCGCGCACTACGCGCTGGTGGAGCTCGCGGCGGGGAGTGGGGGGGCGCGGGTCGCTCCGGTGCTGGAGGACTTGCTCGCCGAGGGTCTGGAGGCGGGACGGGTGCTCGACGCCGCGCTTGCCTCGAGCGCGTCACAGGCGTCGAAGCTGTGGAGGCTCCGCGAGACTATCCCCGAGGCGGCGCGGGCCGACGGGGGATGCATTTCCCATGACGTGTCCGTGCCGGTGTCACGGGTCGCGGAGCTGCTTGAGCGTGGCGCCACGCTCTGCGAACGCGCGATCGCGGGGGCGCGGGTGATCGCCTTCGGTCATCTCGGTGACGGCAACATCCACTTCAACGTGGCACGCCCCCGGGACGCGGCTCCCGCGCCCTTTCTTGCGCGGCGCGCCGACCTCACCCCGATGGTGGACGACCTGGTGAGCGAGCTCGACGGGAGCTTCAGTGCCGAGCACGGCATCGGGCAGATCAAGCGCGAGCAACTGCGCCGGTACCGATCGGGCACGGAGCTCGCGGTGATGGAGAAGATCAAGGCGGCGCTCGACCCCCGCGGAATCATGAATCCGGGCAAGGTGCTCTGATCGGCCGCGACAAGGCGCGTGCTTCCGTCATCGATTCCGGCGCGAGACCATGCTGGCATTCCTCATCGGCGCCGAGTTGCCCAACAGTTGGCGGCGATCCCGAAGCCGCGTTCCCGCATCACGGGATCGCAAGAGCCGGGAGTGGATGCTTCCGTGTTCGGCAGGGGCGGGTGCCAGGGGCGCCTCACGCTGATCGGGGCAGGATGAGAGGCGGCATGCTCTCCCTTCCCGCCGGGAGAAGGGGCCCTGCCCCGGCCAGCGTGAAATGACCCGGGGGGCGGGCGAGCCCCCCGCCTATGGCGCGACTTCCCTTTCGACTATTCTCTCGCGGCGCCCGACTCCCCATCCCTGGGCGCGGCAGGCCCCGGAGACCGACAGATGCAGCTCACCGCGAACAGCCTCGAACACCTGTGGATGCCCTTTACCGCCAACCGCGAATTCAAGGCGGCCCCACGCCTGTGCACCCACGGCGACGGTATCTACTACCGCAGTCACCACGGCGAACGGATCCTGGACGCATCATCCGGCCTCTTCTGCGTGGCGGCGGGACACGGAAGGTCCGAGATTGCCGATGCGGTCTACCGCCAGCTCCTCGAGCTCGACTACTGCCCACCCTTCCAGCTCGGGCATCCCGCCCAGTTCGAGCTCGCTCGGCGCATCGCGGCCCTCACTCCCGAGGGCATCGACCGGATCTTCTTCGGCAATTCGGGCTCAGAAGCGATCGACTCCGCGATAAAGATCGCCCTCGCCTACCACCGCGCCCGGGGCGAGGGCACGCGCACGCGCATGATCTCCCGCGAACGCGCCTACCACGGCGTCAACATGGGCGGCACCAGCCTGAGCGGCATGATCAAGAACCGCGAGGCGTTCGGGCCGGGCCTGGCGGGCATCGCTCACATGCGCCACACCTGGCTCGCCGAGAACCGTTTTTCCCGCGGCCAGCCGCCGAAGGGAGCGGAGCTCGCGGACGATCTCGAACGCTTCGTGGCTCTGTACGGAGCGAATACCATTGCCGCCTGCTTCGTGGAGCCGATCGCGGGCTCGACCGGTACCCTCATTCCGCCGCTCGGCTACCTCGAACGGCTGCGCGAGATCTGCGATCGGCACGGCATCCTTCTGGTCTTCGACGAGGTCATTACCGGATTCGGCCGCACCGGACGGGCCTTCGCGGCGCAGAGCTTCGGAGTCCGGCCCGACATCATGACGATGGCCAAGGCACTCACCAACGGGTGCCTGCCGATGGGCGCGGTGGCGGTCGACGAGGGAATCTACGACACCATCACCAACGCCGCCCCCGACGGCGCGATAGACTTCTTTCACGGCTACACCTACTCGGGCTCGCCCGCCGCCTGCGCGGCGGGACTCGCGACGATGGAGATCTTCGAACGCGAGGGGCTCTTCGCCCGCGCGGCGGAACTCTCGCCCTACTTTCTCGATGCGGTGTTCTCGCTACGCGACCTGCCCGTCATCACCGACATCCGCGGCTACGGCTTGATCGCGGGCTTCGACCTTGCGCCCGGGACCATCCCGGGCGCGCGCGGGCCGGAAGTGCAGAGGAAGCTCTACGCCGCCGGCCTGCACCTCAAGCTGACCGGCGACTCCGGCATCATCGCTCCTCCGCTGGTGAGCGAGAGGGCGGACATCGATCGCATGGAGGAGATCCTGCGCGGGGTTCTCGGCGGAATTTAGCCCGCAAACTTCACCGATTGGCTGCTGCGGGCTAGCCGCCCCGGAAGGGGTGGCGCGGATAGGTACCGAGCACCCGAATCGTCGTGGAGAAGAACTGGAGTTCCTCGAAGGCGTTGGCGACGTTGCGATCCGAGGGGTGGCCCTCGATCTCGGCGTAGAACTGGGCGACGGTGAAGCTCGAGTCGGTGATGTAGCTCTCGACCTTGGTAATGTTTATGCCGTTGGTGGCGAAGCCGCCCAGTGCCTTGTAGAGGGCGCCGGGCACGCTGCGAACCTGGAAGACGAGGCTGGTCATGGAGGCGCCCGCCCGCGGATCGGGCTCTTCGCGGCGCCGTGACATCACCACGAAGCGGGTGGTGTTGCCGAGCCGATCCTCGATTCGGGTGCGCACCACCGTGAGCCCGTAGACCTCGGCCGCGAGCCGCGATGCGATTGCCGCCTCGGAAGGATCGCCACGCTCGGCGAGCTCGCGCGCCGCGCCCGCGGTATCGCTGCACACTATCGTAGTGAGGCCGAGCTCCCGGATGAGGCGGCGGCACTGCGCCAGGGCCTGGGTGTGGCTGGAAACGGTCTTGAGCCCTTCCAGCGTCGCGCCGGGCGGAGCGAGCAGGCAGTGTTTCACCGGCTGGAAGTGTTCGCCCACGATGTAGAGACTGGACTCGGGCAGCAGGTGGTGGATGTCCGCCACCCGGCCTCCCAGACTGTTCTCGATCGGGATCATCGCAAGCTGGCAGTGGCCTTCTTCGACCGCGCGGAATGCTTCCTCGAAGCTCTCGCAGGGCACCGGCTCGAGCTTCGGATACACATCCATGCAGGCAAGGTGGGAATAGGCGCCGGGCTGGCCCTGGTAGGCGATGCAGGGTGTCGAAGCCACGGGTACGGCGTCCGTGCGGTAGCGGGCCGGGCGCCTACTCTTCGTCTTTGCCGGCGTCTTTGCCGGCGTCTTCCGCCGTCAGCACCCGCCAGAAGGTCTGCCCCGCCTGCCGTGCCGCATCCAGGGCCTTGCCGCCTTCCCGGGCCGCATCGGTCACCGCACCGGCAACCTTGGGCCGGGCCTCCTGCCAGAGCTGCTTGGACTCCCCGGCGGCGTCTTCCCAGATTTGCTTCGCGCCCTGCCGGGTGGAGTCGAGCGCGGTAGCCGAAGCGTCGCGGACGGTGTGGAGCGTCTCGCCCCCCGCTGCTTCGGTGGCCGACAGGGCCTGTTTCGATCGAGTGCGGGCTGCGGTCCACGTATCCCGTGCCGCGGCGCGAGCGGCCTTTCCCCACGCCTCGATCGCTTCCCCTCCTTCACGCTTCGCCTCCTCCCAGTCGACACCGCTATCCGTCGCTTCGGCGTCCGCAACCGCAGCGCAGGGCTGCGCGCAGTGCGAATCGCCGGAGCTGGCGACCGGCGCCTCCCCGCCCGCGGCATCGCCATGCACGTGGAACACGGGGGCAGCGAACAAGAGCAGGGCCGCGGCGGTGGTACGGCGATGATTCACGGCGCTGAGGACGGAAGGGAGCACGGGCGACAGAGCGTACCAGCTTTGGCGCGACGCCTGCACATCGGTCATGCGCTACCCACAGTCGCGCCGGCAGGCGGGCAATGGGAATGGCTCGCCTGCCGGCGCACTCCCTGTGCACCCGCCGGTGACCCGCGCGCCACCCTCCCTGGTCTTCCCTGTGCACCGGCGCAGTATCGGCGCAAACACAAGGACCGACGATGGTTCGAGGGCGTGTTCCACCGTCGGCGGCGCCCTCGCGAAAGCGATGACCGGAGCCTACACCGCACCCGACTCCGGAGCCTCGCGCATCCCCGAGGCGACCCCGGCGTCCCGGTCCCTCACTCTCCCGCAATCGTCATCTTGTCGATGAGAACGGAGCCGCAGCGCACGTTGCCCCGAAGCTCCGTATCGCTCCCCACTTGCCGGACACCGGAGAACATGTCCCGCAGATTTCCCGCGATCGTTATCTCCTCCACGGGGTGGGCGATCTCGCCGTTGGCCACCCAGAAACCCGCCGCGCCCCGCGAGTAATCTCCGGTGGTGATGTTCACACCCATTCCCATCAACTCGGTAACGAGCAGACCCTCGCCCATCTCCGCCAGCAGATCGTCGAAGCCGAGCGCATCCGGACCGGCATCCACCGTGAGATTGTGCACCCCTCCCGCGTTACCGGTGGTCTCGAGTCCGAGCTTTCGCGCCGAGTAGCTCGACAGCACATAGCCTTCCAGCACGCCTCCCGCCACCAGATCGCGTATGCGGGTCGCCACGCCTTCACCGTCGAAGGCGGCGCTACCGAGCGCCCCGGGCAGGTGCGGCTGCTCGTGGATGCGCACGAATCCGGGGAAGATTTTCCGACCCAACGAATCGAGCAGGAAGCTGGAACGGCGATACAGGTTGCCGCCGCTCACGGCGGCGACCAGATTCCGGAATAGGCCGGTGGCGAGTTCCGCGCTGAACAGCACCGGCGCCACCCGCGTCGAGATCTGCCGGCTTCCCAGACGACGCACGGTGCGCTCGGCCGCCCGGCGTCCGATCGCGGCCGGCGCCTCCAGCGCGTCGGGACGGCGCGAAACGCTGTACCAGTAATCGCGCTGCATGGTGTCGTCTTGCTCCGCGATCACCGAGCAGGAAATCTCGTGCCGGGTGCCCGGACAGCCCCCCAGGAATCCGTGGCTGTTCCCGTAGACCTGCATGCCGCGATGGCGGGCCACGGTGGCCCCGTCGGAGTTGCTGATCCTCCGGTCGAAGGTCCGCGCCGCGTTCTCCACCTGAAGCGCCACATCGATGGCCTCCTCCGCAGACAGCGACCAGGGGTGATCGAGATCCAGGTCCGGGATTGCACTGGCCATGCGCGCCGCGTCGGCGAGTCCGGCGCAATCGTCTTCCGAGGTATGGCGGGCAATGCCGCAGGCGGCCGACACGGTGGCGCGTATCGCGGCGGGCTCGAAGTCGGTGGTGCTCGCCGATCCCTTGCGTTGCCCGAAGTACACCGTAACCCCGAGGCCGCGGTCCTGCGTATGCTCGATGGTCTCGACATCGCCCAGACGCGCGGTGACGCTGAGCCCGGTGCTGGAGCTGATGCCCGCTTCCGCCGCGCTCGCGCCGAATCGGCCCGCCTCGGCGAGCACTTCCCGGACGATGTCCGCAAGCGCGTCCACGCTGGCAGGCCCCTGATCGCGGCGTTGCAGTGGGTCCATTCGTAGTGCTCCGAAAGCAATGGCCACTCGATGTTAACCCGCCGGGCCGCCGCACACGCGATGCGCGGAATCCAGGGGGAGAGGGGCTCCAGCCCGGACAACGTCAAGTGGCTCGGTACGGGGTTGGATGGGTCGCACATGTGCGGGCGTCGCGGCAGCGTGCGCAAGGTCGGTGCTCCCATGGGCGGTGTTACGATCCACGTTCCGATCTCCCAAGCAGCGAGCAAGCCTTCGGACGACCGACAACGTGCCGCGTGCCTTTCCTCCCGGGCGCTTTCGCCCAAGGCGCCGTCCTTCGCCAGTGCGCTCCCGATCCGGCCGTGTCATCCGGCGCATTCTCGTCGTGCTGTTCTTGGCGCCGTTGCTTGCATACGCGGCACTGCCCGTCGCCCTGCGCTTCATCGTTCCGGAAATGCTGACCGCCCGCGGGCTGCCGGCCACGATCGGCTTCGGATATCTCGATCTGTGGAAGCTGGAGCTGGTACTTACCGACTTGCGCATCGGGCCGCCCCCGGGGCCCACGCTCACCTTCGCGGAGTTCAGGGCGAGTCTCGTTCGCGAGGCCCTGGCGCGGGGCCGCATCGAACTCACGAATCTGCGCCTGAGCGGCGCCTCCTTCGATATCGAAGACCTGAGCGCGGCCCGGCTGCCCGATGGCGGCGACAATGCGCCCTTCGAACAAGTGCGGTTGACCGATCTGCACCTTGCCGACCTCTCGCGAAAGCTCGGCCGCGACGTCGTGGTGCGTCACGCCCTCCTCGCGCGTGACGTGGACGCAGCCGATGGCGGCGTGAGGCTCGAAGTCGACCTGGACGCCGCCGGTGCTCCGATGGAGGTCCGGGGGACGCTGCACGACACGGGCGGTGTGCAAACCCTCGCCGGCACCTTGAGCGCCACGGGCCTGCCGGCCCGGCTTCTCGACCCCGCGGCGCCGGACAGGACGTCGACCTGGTCCGGCTCGATCCACGCGGCCTGCGATTTCGAACTTCGTTTCGAGGGCTCGGCTTCGCGGGCGAGCCTGCGAGCCGTCGGCAGCATGCACACCGCCGGAGTCGATGCGAGGCTCGGCAACCTGGAGCTCATGAAGGTCGACTCCATCTGGGAAGGCACTCTCACCCTGTCCGGGCCGGCCTTCGGCCGTCCGGAGCGCGTCTACTTCCAGGGAACCCTCGATGCCCGGGAAGCGCGGGCCGGGCTGGTCGGCAGCGCCTCGAGCGCTATCGTGTCGGGTCTGCACTGGGAGGGTATCGGCGGCTGGCACGGAGTGCCCGTAGCGGCTGGAGAAGGCGAGATCGATGCGGTCGAGCTCCAGGCGGCCTTCCCCGGGACGGGACCGATCCTCGCCAACGCGCAGCGCATACGGCTCAAGGCGACCCTGGACGACGCCGGCCGGTATCGCCTGGAGCGCCTTCGAATCCGCGATCTGCAAGCCGCCGCATCCGACCACGGTGTCGAAGTTCGTCTGGAGAGCCTCGAGACCCTGGACTTGCACGCGAAGGACGACGGCGTTCTCGTCGATCGTGTGTCGGCGTCCACCCTCGAGGCACTCGCGGAAAGCGACACCGGATCCTCGATCTGGATGGCGGAGCTTCCCGTGCTGAACACGATAGCGGCCGCGCCCGGGGCGGGAGTGCGGATCGGTAACGCGACGCTTGAGAGTCTCGGTCTGCGGAGCGCGAAACTCGAGGTCGCCGTGCTCGGGGCGCAAATGGAAGGAATTCGATTCGCGGCACAGAGGCGAATCGACGTTGGACTCGCCACCTTCGACACGCTGGAGCACCGTGATGACGAGGGGAGAGAGGTGAACATCCGGGATTTCCGCAGCGAGGCCCTCGCCGTCGACCGGGACGGCGCATGGGAGGCGGCTGCGCTTCGCGCCGTGCGCATCTCCGGCGCGGGCGGGGAAGGGGAGAGCTGGATCGCGTACGGACTCGAGGCGGGCGGCGTGCGACATCGTTCCGGAGCCACCGGATTACGGGAAGCGGACCTCGAAAGCCTTGTCTACCGCGCCGGGAGCGGTGAAGCCCTGGACAGTACAGGGCTGCATGCCCGCTCGCTCGAGGTGCACCCGGAGCGCGGCAATGCCGAAACTCTTCAGGCGGAGGCGATCGACTACCGGGCTCCGGACGGCGTCTCCTGGGCGGCGCGCGCGCTGTCCCTTACCCGGGCGCAATGGCTCGAGAACGGTTCGCGCTCGGCGGCGCGGAGCGTTTCGGCCGAGCTCCGCCACCGTGGCGCGGGTGGCGAGCGCTGGCGCTTCGACTCGCTCCAACTGGGTTCGGCCACTGTGAATGCGGAAGGATTGGCCCGCATCGAAGGCGCCGCCTCCCGGCGCACCGCCCTCGCACTCTCGACCGGAGAGTCCCTGGAGGCCGCCGGCTTGCGCTTTGCATCGGCGGAGCGAGCCTCCTCGGGAACGTTGCGTCTGTCGGGCCTCGAGATCGATGCGCTCGATTCCCGAGCGCTTTCCGGCCTCGCCTGGCGGGCTCTGCCCGTGGAGGCGGAGTCCCTGACGATCCAGGACGACGGTCAGGTGGAGGCGCGCCGACTGCGCTCCGCCTCCATGTCCCTCGATGACGGGCAGGGAGGGCGCTGGCGGACTCTCGGCATCCAGGCGCGGCGCCTCGCGTGGGACTTCGTCAAGCCTCGCCTGGAGGCGGACCCCCTCGAGCTCGAACGACTGGAATTCGCCGCGACCGCAGGCATGGCCTTCGGCATGGACTTCCTGCGCGCCGGGGCGCTCGAATGGTCGCCGGGACGCACGCCCGATTTTGGTCGGGCATCGGCCACCACGCTCGAGGGTACGACCGCGAGCGGCCTCGCTTTCCGGATCGAGGGCTTGACCGCCACCGGAGACGCCCGCTCCGATCCGCAGCGGGCCCGTCTTGAAAGCCTGAACGCGGGCGCCGGACTTCTCCGCACCGAATCCGGAAGTTCCCGCCTCGCGTGGTCGGGGCTGCGCGCAACCGGTCTTGAAGTCGATCTCACCGCACACTTCGAATCCGAAGATCTGGTCTTCGACGATGTCTCGATCGATGAAGGATCCGGCTCCCGGGCCCTGTTCACCGCGACCCGCATCGAAGTCGGCGATCTTCATCGCGAAGGCGAGCGACTCGCCGCCGAGAGCGTCACGGTGGTCGACTCGCTTGCCCGGCTCGGAGTGCGGGAGACGGGGGAATGGAAACTTCCCGCATGGCCGTCGGCCACACCGGCGAAGCCCCGCTTGGCGATGGAGATCGGAGAGTTCAAGACCGCGGGACACAACCGGGCGGCGTTCTTCGACCGAAGCGCCGAACCGCCTTTTGAAATGGACATCGAGCCCTATCGGCTACGGGTCACCGGGTTCGGAGACCCGACGCCGCAACGTGTGGCGTTCCTCGAGGTCGAGGGCTCGCTGGATGCTTCGGCACGTCTCGACATGAGGGGAGAGCTGGATCTCCGGGGAGAAAGTCTCGACGCGCGGGTCCGATTGCGCCTGGACGGCCTGGAGCTCGACCGGCTTACGCATTACGCGCAGCGTCATCTCGGCGTGGCGGTCAGGGCCGGGAGGGGAGATCTCGATGTCGATGTCGGGCTCTCCCGGGGAGATCTCGACGTCACCGGGGAGCTCACCGTCCGCAATGTGACGCTCGACCCGGCGTCCTCCACCGGCGCCGCCGGCGAATCCTTCGCGCAAGGGATTCGCCAGCTTGCCGCGCCTTCGGGTCGGATCGATCTGCAGGTCTCGGTGCGGGGTCCCATCGCTGACCCCGAATTCGACTTTCCCGCCGCCGCCGCAAGGGCGCTCGCGCACAGTGCCGGTCTCGCTCCCGCCACCGCGGGGGAGAACCTTCCTTCGCTCAACCAATGACGAGGCCCCGGGAGTGGACCTGACCCATGTTCTCGACCCGCTGAACAAGGCCCAGCGCGACGCGGTGGCCGCCCCGCCCGGCCATCACCTCGTGCTCGCGGGGGCGGGAAGCGGCAAGACCCGGGTGCTCGTGCACCGCATCGCCTGGCTGCTCGCCACCGGCGAGGCGGCCGAATGGAGCATCTACGTCGTCACCTTCACCAACAAGGCGGCGGGGGAGATGCGTACTCGCATCGAAGGCATGCTCGGCCGCCCGACCGGAGGCATGTGGGTGGGCACCTTTCACGGCCTTGCCAATCGCCTGCTGCGCGCTCACGCGGAAGTGGCGGGCCTGCCCCCGGGCTTCCAGATTCTGGACAGCGAAGACCAGTTGCGCTGCATTCGCCGAGTGCTGCGCGATCTCGACCTCGACGAGAAGCGCTGGGCGCCGCGCCGAATCCAGGGCTTCATCAACGCGCGCAAGGACGAGGGCCTGCGCGCGAGTCACGTCGAGCAGCGCGGCGACGGGGAGCTGGAGCGCCTGGTCACCATCTACCGTACCTACGAAGAAATGTGCCGGCGAAGCGGCGTCGTCGATTTCGCCGAACTGCTCCTGCGCACCCACGAGCTGCTGCGCGATCGCGACGACATCCTCGCGCACTACCGCCGGCGTTTCACCCACCTCCTCGTCGACGAGTTCCAGGACACCAATGCCATTCAGTACGCGTGGCTCCGACTGCTCGCCGGCTCCGAGGGACTGATGTTCGCGGTGGGCGACGACGACCAGTCCATCTATGGCTGGCGAGGCGCGCGGGTGGGTCACCTGAACCAGCTCACCCGGGACTTTCCCGACGTCACGGTGTTCCGGCTGGAGCAGAACTACCGCTCGACGGGCACCATCCTCGGGGCGGCAAACGCACTCATCTCCCACAACCAGGACCGTCTCGGCAAGGAGCTGTGGACGGCCGGCGACACCGGAGAGCCGATCACCCTCTACGCAGCATTCAACGAGGTCGACGAGGCGCGCTTCGTGGTCTCACGCGCACAGCACTGCATCGAAGGCGGCATGCGACGCCGCGACATCGCAGTGCTGTACCGGACAAGCGCGCAGTCCCGGGTGCTCGAAGAATCCCTGATCGCGGCTGGCGTATCCTATCGGGTCTACGGGGGGCTTCGCTTCTACGAGCGGGCCGAGGTCAAGGACACGCTCGCGTACCTGCGTCTCGTCGCCAACCGCCACGACGGCGCGGCCTTCGAACGGGTGGTCAACACTCCACCCCGAGGCATCGGCTCGCGCACGGTGGAAGTGCTGCGTGAGGCGGCCCGGGATCGGGAGTCGTCATTGTGGGACGCGGCCCGTCACCTGCGCGAGACCGGTGGGCTCAGCGCTCGCGCGGCCGGCGCGCTCGGAGCGTTCACGGCATTGATCGACACTCTGGAGGAAGAGACCCGCACTCTCCCCGCCGCGGAGCAGGTGCGCTTGGCGGTCGAGCGCGCCGCGCTCATCGAGCACTACCAGCGGGAGGGCGAAGAGCGGGCAGAGGCCCGGGCCGAGAACCTGGAAGAGCTGGCGAGCGCGGCGGAGCAGTATTTCGATGCGCTCGCCGAGGCAGAAGGGGAGGACGCGAGCGCAATGAACGCTTTCCTTGCGCACGCGGCGCTTGAGTCCGGCGAGGAGCAGGCCGGCGATGACGACGATGCTCTGCACCTGATGACCTTGCACGCGGCCAAGGGCCTGGAGTTTCCCGTGGTGTTCGTGACCGGAATGGAAGAGGGTCTCTTCCCCCATCAGCGCAGCATCGACGAGCCCCAGCGCCTGGAGGAGGAACGCCGGCTGTGCTACGTGGGCATGACCCGCGCCCGCCAGCAACTCGTCCTGAGCTACGCGGAGAGCCGCCGTCTCCACGGCACCGAGCGCTTCTCGCCCGCCTCGCGTTTCTTGCGGGAGATTCCCGCCGAACTCGTGGAGGAAGTGCGCCTGCGCGCGAGCGTGTCACGCCCGCTCTATCGGGAGGCGCCGGTGTCGCGCTTCGGCGGAGAATCCGCGTCCGGCCAGTTCCGCCTCGGCCAACGCGTGAACCATCCGAAGTTTGGCGAAGGCGTGGTGCTCAACCTCGAAGGCGACGGAAACCACGCCCGGGTACAAGTGAACTTCGCCGGCGCGGGCGCCAAGTGGCTGGTAATCGCCTACGCCAATCTCCAGCCTGCCTGAATACGAGGCTCTGGCCGTCTTCGGTAGCTTCGGGCGCGGAGAAGCCGTGGCCGTGCATCGCACGAATCGGAGGACGCTGACGACGTGGCCGACACCAGATCGATGCGTCTTGAGGAAGTACGGCCCGCAAACACGAGCAGATTGCCGTCCCCAACCGCATGGTCGGAAAAGCCAGGGTTGGCCCTTCCTTGCAGGCTCCCGGGAGAATCGGGAGTAGGCGCCCGGAGGGCGTGCGGACTACGGCTTATCCCGCTTCCAGCCCCGCTTGCACCAGCATGAACTCGATGGCGTCGCGGAGCTGCTCGTCCGTCAGCGCGGGGTTGCCGCCCCGGGGCGGCATGCCGCCGACACCCTGAATCGCGATGGCGAGCATCGCATCGAGGCCCTTCTCCGCCCGTTCCTGCCAGGCCTCGCTGTCGTCGGGCTTGGGCGCGCCCGCAAGCCCGGCCGCGTGGCAGGCATGGCACAGTCCCTGATACACGCTCTCGCCCGAGGTCGCATCCGCCGCGGCGACGGCGACCTCCGAGGAGGAAGCGGTCGCCATCGCCCCCTCGACCGTCTCCGCCGCGCTCTGCTGCGTGGGGTCGCCGATCCGCACCTGTCCGACCGGTTCGATCCGCGTCGCAACCGAGTTCGGACTCGAATGCATGCGTTCCATCGCAGCGGCGCCGATCACTCGCGCAGCGACGAACATCGCGACCGCGAAGGCGAACAGGAGCAGAAGGATCACCCCGAACTCCTTCCAGAAAATGTCGTCCGCCTTGCTCACCACTCTTCCTCGAAACGCGCCATTGACGGCGCGCGATGATCGCAGACCGACCGGGAGTGTACAAGCGATCCTCCCGCCGCCGGCAGGACCAGCCCGGATGTGTCACCGATTTTCGGCCGCTTCGGGCGCCAAGATGCCGTGATAGTGGGGTGCACGGACCGAAAGACGCGCAACGGCGAGCCCGATAAAGGCGAAGCGCCGGTGGCGCTTTGCCCCGGCGAGCGGGCAAGCCAAGGATGGCTTGCCTTGGCTTGCGAGCTACGCCAAGGACTGCGCAGCGAAGCAGGTAGCCGACACTACGTCAAAGCGGCTTGAGGGAGTACGACCCGCTAACACGAGCATATTGGCGTCCGCAGTAGGAAATCGGTGAAACATCCGGGCTAGCCCGCGCTGGCCGGGGCAAGGTCCCTCTCCGGGGCGCAGAGGACAGATTGCCGCCTCGCGCCCTGGCTCACGAACGCCATTGTCCCGGCCGACATCCGCGCTCTCGAGTATCTGCTTCCGCACCGCGGCGAAGCGTCTCTGGCGCCCCGCGGGCTCCAACAGTTTCAGGACGGTGGCGTGAGGCTCTCCACCACGAGGCGATGGAAGCGGTGCACCCCGTGTTCGGCGATGCCCGAATGCTCGGCATCCACCACGAAGGGCCCCTGGTCGTAGGATCGGGACTTCAAACCCCTCTGCACCGACTCGCAGAGGCTTTGGTCCTCCGGACCGAGGACCGCACTCAGGTAGGCGCCTCTCACCTCGTCGCGCTCTCCCTGGACCGCGTAGCGGTGTCCCGAGAACAGGGTCGTATCAAGGCCGCTCGGCATCATCGCGAGCACGTAGAGATTGGGGGAGCCGGGCACCAGCCAGATCGAGGTCGTCGGCCAGAGGTACCAGAAGGCGGCGATCTGAACATCGTCCTCGCGGGAGAAGGCGTAGGCGGAATTCGCGTTTCGTGATTCACGCGAGACCTGCCGGCTCCAGTGCTCGTGCACGACGTGCTCGAAGCTCGCCATCACCATGAGATCGGCGAGCGCGGGATGGGCGGTGGCGCAGTGATAGCACTCAAGGTAATTGTCGACCACTACCTTCCAGTTCGCGTTCCACTCCGCCCCCTGCTCCGATTCGAAAACGAAACTCTCAACCGGCTCGAGCTCCGCAAGCCGAGGCACGAGCGCGGCCAGATCGGCCGCCATTCCGGGCGCGCTGTCGGCGATCGAAGCGGCGCCCGGGTCAAGGTTCACGAAGACGAAACCGTGCATGGTCTCCACCTTCACTTCCGGGAGCCGGAATGCGGCGGAATCGAAGTCGCACATTCGGGAGGCAAGGCGCGCATGGCGCAGCCGCCCGTCGCTGTGGTAGGACCACGCATGGTAGGGGCACACGATGGTGCGCGAGTTGCCCGCACCCTCGAGGAGGCGGTGCGCCCGGTGCCGGCACACGTTGAAGAAGCCGCGAAGCTGCCCGTCCTCGCCCCGCATGACGAAGACGCTCTCGTCGGCGATCTCCAGAGTCAGGTAGTCGCCCGGATTCGCAAGGCGCGACAGGTGCCCGACGTAGTGCCAGGTCCGGGCGAAAATCGCCCGCTTCTCCTCCTCGTAGACCTCCGGGTCCGTGTAGTAGCGCGACGGCATGGTCCAGGACCGGGTCGGATCCCCGGTAAGGGGCTGTGCGGGCGATGAGAAGATCGAACGAACGTGGTTCACGGATGTCCTCCTGGAACGGGACGCGGTGCGGCGAGGGCGCGGAGGCTACACTACGCGCAGGGAAGTCCGGTCAGGGGGCGGACGCCCGCACTCGCACAACCGCGGAAACTCTGGCGCGCCCGACAGGATTCGAACCTGTGACCTTTGGCTTCGGAGGCCAACACTCTATCCAGCTGAGCTACGGGCGCGACGCGTAGCGATGATACGCGAGTCATCGAAGAAAGGGGGTGGCCGGTACGACGCTCCGGCATCATGATTCCTTCGACGCGCCCGAACCCGGATACGCCGGATGGCGGGGGAGACGGCGACGCGAACCGACAGGAGAAGCGGCCGATGGATTCACCCCCGGTCACCAGACCCATCGCGCGGGGAGGAAAGACCGTCTATGGGGCGGGCCTTGGCATTCTCTGCCTGGAGACCCGCTTCCCGCGCGTGCCCGGAGACATCGGCAACGCGGGCACCTGGCCCTTTCCGGTGCTCTACGCGGTGGTGCCGGGAGCCTCGCCCCGAAGAGTGGTACGGGAGCAGGCGCAGGGCCTGCTCGAACCCTTCCTGGAAGCGGCGCGGGCGCTGGTGCGGGCGGGCGCGGACGGCATCACCACGAGCTGCGGCTTCCTCTCCCTGTTTCAATCGGAGCTGGCCTCGGCCTGCGCGGTGCCGGTGGCGGCATCGAGCCTGATGCAGGTGCCCTTCGTCGAGCGCTTGCTTCCGCCGGGCCGCCGGGCGGGCGTGCTCACCGTCTCGGCCGCCGACCTGCGCCCCGAGCACCTCGCCGCGGCGGGCGCCGCGCCGGACACGCCCGTGGTCGGCACCGAGTCGGGCCGGGAGCTCTCCAGAGTCCTGCTCGGCGACCTTCCCGAGCTCGATGTGGACGCCGCGCGGGAGGACGTGCTCGATGCCGCGAACTCGCTTCGAACGAAGCACCCGGAGGTGGGCGCCATCGTGCTCGAGTGCACGAACATGATGCCCTGGTCCGCCGCCATCCGAGACCGCACCGGCCTTCCCGTATACGACATGTACAGCTTCGCGACCTGGTTCCACTACGGGCTCGCGCCCCGGCGTTTTGCCCTCGATCCCGACATCGGCGCCCGCGTGACGCCCGGCGCGACCGGGGGCGCGGCAAAGCCAGACGCTACGCAATCCTGATCTTGGGTATCCTGAGCCCCCGAGTCCGGGATCGGAGGACGCTCGCATGAAACGGTTCTTCACTGCGCTGGTCACAGGCATTGTGATCGGAGGCGTCGGCGGGTTCCTGCTCGGCGTGTACACGCTGCCCATCGTGGTGGAATGGCGCCTTGGCGTTCAGGAGCGCGCCGAGGCTCCGGAGGCGGCCGAGCGCGATCCGAGGGGCAGCTTCGATCGGAACAGCCCCGGCTCCGACCCCCTGCACTGGGGCGAGGGGCCGGTCCGGGTCTCGGAAGGCACTCTGGTATTCGAAGAAGCAGTCCGGCTCTCACCGGGGCCCGATTACCGCGTCTACCTGAGCAAGTCCTTCGTACAGACGCGGGAGGAGTTCCTGGGGGTCAAGCCGGAAGCGGTCGAGATCGCAAGCCTCGATGTCTTCTCGGGTCCGCAGTCCTTCCCGATTCCGCCGGAGGTTGATCCGGACGTGTACGACAACGTCGTCGTGTGGTGCGAGGCATTCGCGATGTACATCGCGAGCGCGCGCCTGGAATGACGCGACGAGGGGATTGATGCCGCAACGTGGCCTCCTCTTCCGGATTCTGCCTCATTGCGTGCTGATCGCTTTCAGCGCGCTCATCGTGCTGCCGCTTGTCTGGCTGGCAAGAGTCGCGCTCACCGACAAGGTGACCGCCTACAAGATTCCGCCCGAGTGGGGTCAAGCGAGTCTTGCGAACTTCGTCGAGATCTTCACGGGCTATCCCTTCTTCAACTACTTCCTGAACAGCTTCACGGTGGCCACCGGTGCAACCCTCGTGGCGCTTCCCCTCGCCGCCGCGATGGCCTATGCCTTCGCCCGCTACGATACCGGCGGTCTCGCGCTGCGACTCTTCGTGCTGTCGAGCCAGATGCTTCCCCCGGTCATTCTGGTGCTTCCGCTGTTCACGCTCTTTCTCAAGGCTTCCCTTCTCAACACGCTGCCGGGCCTCATCGCGGCCCACATGACGCTCAGCCTGCCCTTCCTCGCGTGGCTGCTGATCGCCTTCTTCGAGGGCGACGTCGCGCTGCTGGAGCAGGCGGCGCGGGTCGACGGCGCCTCCCGCTTCCAGGCCTTCCTGCGCATCACCCTGCCGGTCGCCGCCCCGGGGATCCTCGCCGCCGGCCTGCTCGCATTCATCCTGAGCTGGAACGAGTTCCTCTTCGCGCTGATCCTGAGCGGCCCGCATACGAACACGCTCCCGGTTGGCCTGTCCTCATTCCAGACCCACCGCGGCGTCGACATCGCCCTCCTGTCGGCCGCCACCATATGCGCTATCTTGCCGGTGTTCCTGCTGCTTCCCTTCATGCGCAGGTACCTGGTCAAGGGACTGTCGCTCGGCGCACTCAAGTGAGCGCCCGAGCGGTCAGTGTTCGATGGTCGTCGGGGTAGTGCGCACCTTGCCCTCGCGACTGACAGTCACCATAACCGAGAAGGAGACAGGACCATGCGACGCATTCTGATGATTGTTGCGGTACTTGCCCTCACCGCGGGCGCGGCGAGGGCCGAGACCATCCGGATTCTCATGGAGACGGTGCCCGACACCCGCTACATCCAGGAACTGCTGCCGCAGTTCGAGGCGCAAAGCGGGATCGATGTCGAGATCGAGGCAATCAGCTACATCGACATGCACTCCAAGCTGGTGCCGCAACTGATTTCGCCGCAAGGCAGCTACGACCTCATCGTCGTGGACTTCTACTGGGTCGGCGAATTCACCAAGGCGGGCTGGCTCATGCCGCTCGACGATCTCGTGGCGCGCGACGGCGTCGACGTAGACGTCTACGTGCCGAAGCTGATGGACCTCGTCGGCAGGGTCGGCGGCGTCCTTTACATGCTGCCCTTCTACAACTACTCCATGGCCGTCATCTATCGGCAGGATCTGCTCGACGACCCCGCCGAGCAGGCGGCTTTCAAGGAAATGCACGGCATGGACCTCAAGGTGCCGGAGTCCTGGGACGAATACTGGAAGCAGGTCGCCTTCTTCACCCGGGACAATGACGGCGACGGTGAGCGTGACTTCTTCGGAACCGTGATCCAGGGGCAGCGCGGCGACTGCATTTCCATGCAGTGGGCCAACTACCTCTATTCCCAGGGTGGACGCTACCACGACGAGAACTGGAACCCCCTGCTGGATAGCGCGGAGGCGATTCGGGCGATGGAGTACTACCGGGAAGCGGTGGTGAACTACAGCCCGGCGGGCTCGGAGTCCTTCTGCTTCGACGAGGCCTTCAACGTCATGGCGCAGGGCAAGGCGTACAGCTTCGTCACCTTCAACATCCTGTACGCCGGATTTGAAGATCCCGAGTCATCGACGGTGGCCGGAAAGGTCGGCATCGCGCCCAACCCGGGTGGCGGACTGAACGGGGGATGGGGATGGGCGATCCCCAACTCGAGCCCCAACAAGGAAGCGGCGTGGAGCTTCATCAAGTGGGCGGAGTCGCCCGAGGTCGCCAAGGAACGCGCGATGCTCGGCGGAGCGCCGACCCAGGCCCCGATCTTCACCGATCCGGACGTGGTGTCGGCCCGGCCCTACTACCCGATTCTGGGAGAGATCCTGGCCGGAACGCAGGACTTCCCGGTCTTCACCTACACCACCGAGTTCGTGGAGGAGGTCGGACGCGAGCTGAACCTCGCGGCCACCGGACAAAAGCCCGTTGCGGAGGCGATGGCGGCAGCCCAGGAAGAGCTGCGCAAGCTTCTGGTGAAAGACGGGAAGATCTCGGAGTAAGGGTTCCGCACGCTCGGCCTCGTTCCGATGACGGGAGCTGATGCGCACACTTTGGCCCGGCGAGACCGGCGCTTTGGGTACATGCTCACGGCGCCGGGCCTCGTCGCGCTCATGCTCGTCATCACTTTTCCCCTCATCTTCGCCCTGTTCACCAGTTTCTACGACTACACACTGCTCAATCCCCGCCACGACCACTTCATCGGCGGGGACAACTACCGCGAAGCGCTGGAAGAAGAATATCTCGGCGCTTCGCTCTGGGTTACGCTCAAGTTCGTACTCGCCTCGGTAGTCATCGAATTCATCATCGGTTTCTCCGTGGCTCTCGCTCTCAACGCGGTCCACCGATTCAAGACCGTCTACTACCTGGTTCTGCTCGCTCCGCTGCTCATCAACCCGGTGGTGGTGGGGCTCCTGTGGCGCATGCTGCTCCACGCCGAGCTCGGGATCGTCAACTACGTCATCGGTCTCTTCGGCATCTCGAAAGTCAACTGGCTGGGAGACATCCGGGTCGCGTTCTGGACCGTGGTGCTGGTCGATATCTGGCACCAGGTGTCCTTCATGGCGATCCTCCTGCTCGCGGGACTCGCCGCCCTGCCCCGCGAGCCCTACGAGGCGGCGCGGATGGATGGCGCTTCGGCATTCCGGTGCTTCGTGCACATCACGCTGCCGCTCATGCGCCCGGTCATCATGGTGGCCCTGCTGCTGCGCTTCATCTTCGCGATCAAGACCTTCGACATCATCTTCATAATGACCAAGGGCGGCCCCGGAACGTCGACCGATCTGATCAGCTATTTCATCTATCGTTCGGCCTTCTTCGGCCTCGACATCGGGCGCGCGTCGGCGATGTCGGTGGGCCTGCTCGTAATCGTCCTACTGCTGACCACCTACCTCTACCGCTACATGCGATCACTGCGATAGGTATCCCCCGTGGCCCGAATCAGCCTCAAAGGCATCACCAAGGTCTATGGACAGGACGTCGTCGCGGTGGACGACATCGATCTCGAGATCCGGGACGGCGAATTCATGGTGCTGCTCGGGCCCTCGGGCTGTGGCAAGTCGACCACGCTGCGGATGATCGCGGGCCTGGAGGAATCGAGTTCCGGCGAGATTCGGATCGATGACCGCGTCGTGAACGATGTGGACCCCGCGGATCGGGATCTCGCGGTGGTGTTCCAGAACTACGCCCTCTATCCCCACATGAGCGTCGCCGGCAACCTCGGCTTCGGGCTGAAGCTCCGCCGGGTCGCCGCCGGTGACATCGCGCGCCGGATCGACGCAACCGCGAGGATGCTGGGGATCGAGGGGCTGCTCGCACGCCGGCCCCGGGAGCTCTCCGGCGGTCAGCAGCAGCGGGTGGCGCTCGGGCGCGCGCTGGTGCGCGACCCGGTGGCATTCCTCTTCGACGAACCCCTCTCCAACCTGGACGCGAAGCTGCGCTCGGCGATGCGCACCGAACTCATCAAGATACACCGGGAGCTCGGGCGCACCATCCTGCACGTCACCCACGATCAGGTCGAGGCGATGACCATGGGCGAGCGCATCTGCATCATGCGCGAAGGACGGGTCGTACAGACCGGCCCGCCGCTGGATGTCTACCGCCGCCCGGCGGATACCTTCGTCGCGGGATTCCTCGCGAGTCCGCCGATGAACCTGCTGGACGCGAAGGTGGTGCAGGCGACGCAAGGCCTGGAGATCGACCTTTCCCCGGCCCGGATTCCGGTATCCGCCCGACGCCGAGCCTCACTCGCCGCCTACCGGGACTCCGCCATCACCTTCGGGATACGGCCGGAAGACCTGTACACGGAGCCCGTGCCACACGAGTGCGCTCCCCTCGATGTCGAAGTGGTAGCGGTGGAGGCGCTCGGCCCAGAAGTGGTGCTGGTCGCGGCGCTTCCGGGCGGGGAAGAGATCGCGTCCCGCCTCGGCCGCGACTTCAATGCCCCGGTCGGAAGCGGACTTCGCCTCTACGCCGATCTGGAGCGGGCGCACTTCTTCGATGCCGCAAACGGAAAGGCAGTGGACGAGCGCTGAGAGGATGCCCGGACCCGGAGTGGCTCCACCGACCTTCACTCCAGTTTCAGCACCAGATCCGCATGTTCATGCATCTCAGGCACGACACGATGGCCCAATGGGACGAGAAAGAGCTGCGCTCCCTCGCGTCGGGCGAATCTCATCGCCGGTAGAAAATCACTATCACCCGTCACGAGCACGATGATATCCACCTGCTTCTTCAACGTCAGTGACGCGATGTCGAGCCCGATGCGCATATCGACACCCTTCTGATGAATGTTGGGCCTCAAGTCCTTCGAGGTAATCGTTGTCTCATGCTGGTCGTGCGGCAGCTTGCGCGGATCGAGAGTCCAGCCTTGAAACCGAAGATCTCCCATGCGCAGCGCAAAGAAGGGTATCTCGCGCAGTTCCTCGTGTAGACGCTGGTTGTTCCGGGCAGTCGGCGTCTCGGCAAACTTCACAGTTTCGCCTGAGAGTGGTTTGCGCTCAGACGATAGAAGCGGCGGTGCGTCGTAGAAATAAGCCCGGTGCAGGTACTCCCACCGCAGGGCCTCATGTTTGCGCAGCTTGTCTACGAAGTCCCGCACGGTTTCGGCACGGAGCGGGTCCTGTTGGGAGCCGAGCTTCCTCTTCAGGAAACCCGCGTCGATCAGTACCGCGTATCTTCGCATCCGGGGGAGGCGGAGGGAGAAGTTGCCGCAACCGTACGCGGAGCCGAAGCCCTCTTGGATTGTAGCGTACGGCGCGGCGCTCTTTTATGTGGCTTTATGTTAATCGCCGCGCCACGCTCGGGCAAACTGGTGGCCGGTCCCCTCGACTTCGCTTTCGATGGCGTGGTCGCACCCGCCTCTCTCACCCCGCCGGCAGCTCGCCGAGGCGCGGATAGAGGGACTGAAGTCTCCGGTAGAGGTCGCGATAGACCGCATAGGCCTCCCGGTAGGCGGGGAGGCGGGAGACCTCCGGCTCGAAGACACGGTCCGGGCTGACATATCGGCCGATGGCGCTCCAGTCGTCGATGACCCCTGTGCCCATGCCGGCGACGAAGGCCGCGCCGAGACAGGATCCCGGGTGGTGCATGAGGCGCTGGATCGGCTGTTCGAGGACATCGGCGGTGATCTGGAGCCAGACATCACTCGCCGCGCCGCCGTCGCAGGCGATCACGCGGCGGGGGGCGAGTCCCATCTCGGAGAACACGTCCACATGATGGCGGAACCCGTAGGCGACCGCTTCGAGCGCCGCCCGCCAGAGGTGAGACAGGTCGTGGTGGAGCCCCATGCCGACCACGCTGCCCCGGGCGTGGGGGTCGTGGAGCGGGGTCTTCTCGCCGAGGAAGTAGGGCAGGAGCACGACTCCCCCCGCGCCCGGCGGAACCTCCTCCGCCCGGCGGTCGAGCAACGCGTGGACTCTCTCGCCCACCGCTTCGGCCTGTTGCGACTCGGCTCGGGCGAAGTGGCGAGCGATCCAGTTGAGCATGCTGCCGCTCGCGGCCATGCAGCCGTTGCTGAAATGGAGCCCGGGAACGATGTGGAAGTCGATGAACATGCGCGGGTCGGTCACCGCTTCGCGACAGGAAAGCATGATGTCTCCCGCCCCGCCGAACTTGACGACGAGGTCGCCGTCTTCGGAGGCGCCGGCCACGAAGGCCGAAGCGATGTGGTCGGCGCAGCCGGCGACGAGCGCGGTGCCGGGGGCAAGGCCGGTCTCGGCCGCCGCCCGCGCCGTCACTTCGCCCGCCACTTCATGCGAAGCGCGAAGCGGCGGCAGAAGCTCGGGCGTGATGCCTCCCAGGCGGATCAGGTCCTCGTGCAGACGGGCCTCGCGGAGATCCATGAAGCCCGCCTCCAGCGCCCAGTTCCGCTCCACCGAGAGCGATCCGGTGAGCCGTGCGGTGATGTAGTCGTAGGAACCGAGCAGGGCCCTGGCGCGAGACAGGCACTGCGGCTCGTGCCGGGCAAGCCAGCGCACCTTGGGCGCCACGCTCTGCTGATTGATGCTGCCGCCGGTGCGGGCGAAGAACTCGTCCGGATCGACGGCGTGCTTCACCTCCTCGATCTCCCGTACCGCCCGGGCGTCGTTCTGCTGGATGGAATTGCGCAGCGGCCGGCCGTCCTTGTCGAGAAGGATGGTGGTGGGAACCATGCCGGTCACCCCGACCGCGGCGACCTCCGAGGCGCGGACACCGGCCTTCGCGAACAGCTCCGGAATGACGGCGCAGACGTTGGACCACCACCTCGAAGGATCCTCCTCCGCCCAGTTCGGGTGCCGGGAAAGGAGCTCGCTGGGACGCGAAGCGGTCGCGAGCGTCGCGCCCTCGACGTCGATCAGGATCCCGATGGTCGAGGTGGTGCCGATGTCGAGCCCGAGAAGCAGGCTCATGTTCAGCGCGCCGCCTCGACTCTTTCCATGAAACCCTCGACCCGGGATCTGTCGACCGGATTCCAGGTGTCGCCATCGATCTTGAAGTGGGTGCCGACGATGCAGCCGTCCGCGACCGCGAGGATCCCGGCGATGTTGTCGGCGTTGCAGCCGGTGTTCGCGAGCACCGGTATGTCGCCTACCGCTCGTTTCACCCGCTCGAGGTCGGACTGATCGACCGCCTGCCCGGTCATCGGACCCGAGACGAGCACCGCGTCGGCCAGCGACGAGAAGACCGCGCTCGCGGCCCGGGATTCGATCGCGCGAGCCCCAAGCGGCGCGGCGAACTCGGCATTCACGTTGAACAGGAGCTTCAGGTCGTCACGCCCGAGATCGTGACGCATCCGCACCGCTCTCGCGGCGTTGGGCCGCCACAGCCCCATGTCGGAGTCGTAGACCCCCGTGAATATCTCCCGGGCGAAGGCCGCACCGGTCGCCACCGCGAGCGCAACCGTCGCCACCGGGTCCCAGAGATAGTTGACGCCGAAGGGGACCTTCACCGCGTCCTTGAGCGCTCCCACCACCGCCGCCATCGCCGCGAGGCTCTCCGGCGAAGCGTCGAGCAGATAGGGACGGTCGCCTTCGTTGCCGAACATGACGGCATCCACTCCGCCGCTCTGGAGCGCCTCCAGATCGCGCCCGACGTAATCGATGATGGCGGCCATGCCTCCACCCGCGTCGTAAAGAGGCGCCCCGGGTAGAGGCGGCAGATGCGCCATCGCAATCACCGGCTTGGCGCGGCCGATCACATCTTCGAGCCAACTCATCTCACCGCCCTCTCGCGCGATTCAGTCCATGAGCACGCCGCCGCTCGCGTTGATCGACTCCCCGGTCAGAAAGCGCGACAGATCGCTCGCGAGGAAGACGGCGATCTCGGCAATGTCTTCCGGTTCCTCGATGCGTCCCAGCGGCGTGGCCGACACATACTCTTCGCGCACCGCTTCGGGCGACATCCCGCGCAGCTCGCCCTCCCAGACGATCTCGCGTTCCTGCATCGCAGTGCGCACGAAGCCGGGGCAGATCGCGTTCACGCGAATGCCGTGTTCCCCGACCTCTTTCGCCAGGGACTGCGTGAAGCCGACCACCGCGAACTTGCTCGCGGCGTAGTGGGCGAGGAAGGGGGCCCCGATCTTTCCCGCGAGGGACGCGGTGTTGACGATGACGCCCCTGGTCTCGGACGCGAGGAAGCGGCGCACCGCCTCGCGGTTGGTCAGGAACACGCCCTTGGCGTTGACCGCCATGTTGCAGTCCCACTCCTCCTCGCTCAAGTCGGTCACCCGGTTCATGGTCGAGACCCCGGCGTTCGCGGCGACCAGATCCAGCCCCCGCATCCAGTCGAGCGCGGCGTCGAAGACCCGCTCGGTTTCGGCGCCGTCGCAGACGTCGAGCCGGAACGCCCGGGCACGCTTCCCGTGTTCCGCCGCCGCGGCCTGCGCGGCCGCGAGATCGATGTCCGTGACCGCCACCCGCGCCCCCTCGCGCACGAAGGCCCGCACGATGGCAAGGCCGATGCCCCGGCCTCCGCCGGTCACCAGTGCCTTTCTCCCCGCCAGCAGATCGTGTCTCGCCATACCCGCTTGCGCACCGCTCGCGTCCAGGCTTCGGATTGTCACCGCAACCCGGGCCGAGGTCTAACCCGCGAACTTCACCGATTTCTCAACTGCGCCCGCCAGCCGAAGAATTCGGCGGGGGATCGCGGACCGGCAAGCGCCCCGTCCCGCGGACGGCACGGTTCAGGCCCAGCAGTGGCGGAAGAGGCGGCGCAGCCAGGTCTCGCAGAGCGCGACCTGCTCTAGCTCGATGTATTCGTTCGCCTTGTGGGCGACCGCAATGCTGCCGGGTCCGCAGACGACCGCGGGCATCCCGCTCTCCTGAAAGAGACCGCCCTCGGTGCCGAAGCTGACCTTGCCGGTCGCGTTGGCGCCGGTGAGGGCCTTGGCGAGCTGCACCACCTCCGAGTCCTCGTCGACGTTGAGCGCCGGCACCTCCGACAGCAGCTCGTAGCGAAACCCGGTGGAGGGATCCACCCGGTGCATCTCGGGCTCTATGTGTTCGCGCACGTGGCGAGCGAAGGCATCGAACATCGGTCTTGGGTCACCGTCGGGGAGCTGCCGGAACTCGAAATCGAAGTGGCAGTGCCGCGGCACGATGTTGAGCTGGGTGCCGCCGCTGACGAGTCCGGTATGCACCGTGGTATAGGGCGGAACCAGCGCGTCGTCGAAGGGTCCCTCGTCACGATGCCGCCTCGCCATCCCCTTGAGGTAGGCGATCGCCTCCGCCGCCGCCTCCACCGCGTTGACCCCGAGGTGGGACATGCCGGAGTGGGCCTCCAGGCCGCCGACGTGAACGCGGTAGCTCAGCTTGCCCTTGTGGGCGCGGACCACGCGCATTTCGGTGGGTTCGCCGATAAACACCGCACGGGGTTTCACCTCGCGGTCGCGCAGAATGTCGATCAGCCCGCGCACCCCGAGGCAGCCGACCTCCTCGTCGTAGGAGAAGACCAGATGGAGCGGAGTCGCGATCTCGCGGGTGAGGAATTCCGGCGCGAGGGCCAGACACACCGCGATGAAGCTCTTCATGTCGGAGGTGCCCCGCCCGTAGAGACGCCCGTCTGTCTCCCGCACCTCGAAGGGGTCGCTGTCCCAGGGCTGGCCTTCGACCGGCACCACGTCGGTATGGCCCGAGAGCGCGAAGCCGGATCGATCCGCGGGACCGAGGGTCGCGTAGAGGTTCGCCTTTGCGTGCCCCTCATCGTAGACGAGTTCCGAGGCGACCCCGAGATCGTCGAGGTAGCCGGCAACGAACTCGATGAGCGCGAGGTTCGATCGCTCGCTCACGGTGTCGAATGCGATCAGCCGGCGGATCATGTCGAGCGTCGCGGCATCCGGCCGCCGGGTCGGTTGGAGTGTCGATGCGTGCGCCATGTGTGCTCTGCGTGGTCTCGCCTTGCGCGTACGCGGGGGCTGGGGGATTCCCGGGAAGGCATCACGCCAATTGGAATCCTCGCCCTTCGCGTCTACGGGAGCTTCGAGCTTCGGATGCTATCAAAATCACTTCTTCGATCGTTTATCGTTCGCGTATTCCACCGACCCGAAGCGAGTAACGGCATCCATGGACAACGCGAGTAACGGAAACGGGGCTGAGTTTCACTTCAGATCGACCTCGGAGCAGCGCCGCTCGCGGCTCGGAGAGCAGAGCAGATTCCGGCCCTTCCCCCTCGATGAATACGAGACGCGGTGGGCTCGCGTCTACGATCACATGAAGACCGAGAACGTCGAGACGGCGGTGGTCTGGGGCAAGACCTCGGGCGTATACGAGCGGGCGGGCGACGTGCTCTACCTGACGAACTTCTTCTCCACCCACTCCGGGCAGGAGCCCGACACCGCACTGTGGAACGGCCGCTCCTACTGCGCGGTCATTCTGCGCGCCGGTGAAACCCCGGAGCTAATCACCGACGAATCCGAGGCGCGCTTCGAGGCGATCGCCACCGATCGTTTCCGGGGTCTCTACGACCCCGTCGCGGGCGTCGCCGACGCGTTGAAGGAGAGGGGGGTCACGGGCCCCGTGGCGATAGTCAATACCGACTGCCTGCCCATGAAGTACTGGGAGCAGTTGAAGACCCGGACTCCGGAGATCGAATGGGTGCCCGCGGACGATCTCATCCGCGACGTTCGCCGGGTCAAGAGTCACCGCGAGCTCGAGCTGTTCCGGGAGGCGGGCGAGCTGGTTACCCGCGCCGAGACGGCGATGATGGAGGCGCTGATCGCCGGCAAGACGGAAGCCGCCGCCGCGGCCGCCGCGGGAGCGATCCTTCTCGAGGGGGGTGGGGCGTGGCATCGCATCGCGATCTCCCACGGCGATACGAGCCAGTACCTGGAAAGCGATCCCCTGACCGGATTCTCGACCATCGCGCCGCGGCCGGGCGACATCGTGCACGGCTTCATCTACGGGCCGATCCTCAAGGGCTACTGGCTCGATCCGGGACGCACCGCGGTCTGCGGCGGCAGTCCCAGCGCGGCCCAGAAGCGACTGGTGGAGAGCCTGATCGACACCATGCACCGCCTGATGGAGGCCATCAAGCCGGGAGCTCGGGTGAAAGCGGTCGGGGAGCTGGGCGACGAGCTGTCCCGCAAGACAGGTTATTACTCCGAGGCGCTGAAGACGAACTGGCCCTACTACGGCCACAGCAACGGCTGCATGTGGGAGGCCCCCTACATCGAGCCCCGCTTGTGCGGCGACGACGACATCTTCGAAGAGAACATGGTCGCCAGTGTCGAGGCATTCTTCACCGACGAAGAGGCGGGAACCGCGGTCTTCGAGACGAACTTCATCATCACCGGAACCGGGGTGGAGGAAATCACCCCGGTTCCGCATGTCTTCTGGTAGGGACGTCGCGCCTCCGGCCGACTCGATGCCGCGTCCCTTCCATCCCGCCCGACCGCGGTGTGGCGAGCACCGCTTGCGGTCGCGCTCCGCGATGCCGGAAGGAGCGTTGCGAGGGGTAACGAGGCGATGAGCGATTCCATCGGGAGCGCAGTATCGGCAGCGGATCTGTCCCGGAAGATTGCCGTCGGCGAAGTTTCGTCCCTCGAGGTCGTCGATCGCACCTTCGAGCGCATCGCCACGGTTCAGAAGGCCCTCAACCCCTTCTGCTTCCTCTACGAGGAGGAGGCCCGGAGTCTGGCCCGCGAGGCCGATGCCGCGGTCGCGGCCGGCATTGCCCTCCCGCCCCTGCACGGAGTGCCCGTCGCCATCAAGGACTTCACGCCGCTCGCGGGCAAACGCACCACACGTGGGTCATGTGCGCTCGAGCACTGGATTCCGGATCGGGATCCGGTCATCGTGCGGCGCCTGCGCGAGGCGGGCGCGATCATCGTTGCGAGAACCACCACGCCGGAGTTCGCGTTCTCAAGCTTCACCGAGAGCCCGCTCTGGGGCATCACCCGCAACCCCTGGAACCCGGCACGCACTCCGGGTGGCTCTTCGGGCGGGTCCGCGGTGGCGGTGGCGACGGGCTGCGTCCCGCTCGCGGAGGGCACCGACATGGGAGGCTCGGTGCGGATCCCCGCGGCGCTGTGCGGGGTGGTGGGCCTGAAGCCGAGCCTCGGCCGGATCCCGATGGACATCCTGCCGACCGCCCTCGATTCCATTTCCCACTTCGGGCCACTGACGCGTACCGTCGAAGACGCCGCGTTGTTCCTCTCCGTCACCCAGGGACCGCACGACGCCGACATCCGATCGCTTGGGGATGCGCCCGACTACGCCAATCTCCGCCCGGACTCCCTGGCCGGAAAACGTATCGCGCTGTCGGTGGATCTCGGCTTCTACGCCATCGATCGCGAGGTGGAGGCGAATACCCGAACCGCAGCCGACATGCTCGGCGAGCTCGGCGCTCGAGTGGAAGAGATCGACCTCGGCTGGAGCCGACGGGTGGTGGACGCGTGGTTCGCGTACTGGGGCGTGTTTCTGGCCGCCTCCTTCGGAGATCTGCGAGAGGCGCACGAGTCGCGCATGGACCCGGACGTGTTGCGGCTGATGGCGGAAGGAGACCGGATGAGTGCGGTGGAATTCAAACGCCTGGAGTTCGTCTTCACCGAACAGTGGAAGGTGCTCGCCGCCATCTTCGAACGTTTCGATGCGCTGGTCTGCCCCACCATGGCGCTGCCCGCCCCTGAAGTCGGGCGGGACGACAGCGACTTCGACTGGGAGGACGCATCCGGGCGTTACCACGGACTCGACATGACCTGCCCCTTCAACAATGTCGCCCTCTGCCCCGTGCTCAGCGTCCCGTCCGGTTTCACCCGCGACGCGCTGCCCACCGGCCTGCAAATCGTCGGCCGCCGCCACCATGACCGGGAAGTGCTGGAGATCGGAGCCGCGCTCGAACCCCTGATCGGCTGGCCGCACTGGAGGCCGCCTCCCGGATAGGCGGCGAAGCGACCCCTGGCGATCGACGCCCCCGTTCGTTCCCCGCCGCCAGCACCTCCGTCCGCCGGCGCAAAGGCGCGCGGCGAGCCGGGTGGCACGTCGCATGATGTCGGCCGCACTTTCGGACGGGACCCAACCCGCATGTTTCAGCGATTTCTCAACGCGGTGGTAACGCAGCGGTGATCCTTGCGCATCGCATCGAAGGCGTGCTCGAGGTGCACGCGCCCGATGGGTTGTCGGCGCCGCTGGTGGTCGACTCTCCGCACAGCGGCGAAGTCTGCCCGGCGGGACTGGATTCGCGCCTGGCGAAGCGCTGGCGAGGGAGCGCGGACGCCTTCGTCGACGAGCTGTTCGCGGGTGTGCCCGATCACGGCGCCACCTTGCTGCGGGCCTTGTTCCCGCGCGCTTTCATCGACGTGAACCGCTCCCCCCTGGACCTCGACGCGTCCATGCTGGAGGGAACGTGGCCGGAGCCGCTCGCGCCGAGTGACAAGACCCGGCTGGGGATAGGGTTGATCGCGAGCCGCGACGCGGACGGCCCCTTCTACGAACGCAAGCTCCGCGTCAGCGAGGTGCGCCGTCGACTGGATGCCTGTTACTGGCCCTACCACCGGACCCTGCGCCGACTCCTGGATACGACATACCGTAACGCGGGGGTGGTCTACCACCTCGACTGCCACTCCATGAAGGCGCCGGCATCGGGAAGGACTTCATCCAAGAGTCTCGACTTCTGTCTCGGCGACCGCGACGGAAGCAGCGCGGAGCCGGAGTTCACCCGTTTTGTCGCGGGAGAGATCCGGGACCTGGGATACCACGTGGAGACCAACGACCCTTACAAGGGGGTGGAGTTGGTGCGCCGTTACTCCGATCCCGCGTGCGGGAGGCACAGCGTGCAGATCGAAGTGAACCGCGCGCTCTACATGGACCAGCGGCGCCTGACCCCGCACGAGGGTTTCGCTCGTCTCCGTGCGGATCTCGACCTTCTGATCGCTCGGGTCGCCGCCTATGCGCGCGCGCGGCGGGCCTTCGCCGATGCGGCGGAGTGAGGGAAGCACCACTCCACCACCAGGCCGTGGCCATCGCCGCCGAACACGAGCTCGGCGCGGTGGAGCCGCGCCACCGCATCCACCAGACTCAAGCCCAGCCCGCTGCCCGAGGTGGTGCGACTGCTCTCGCCCCGGTAGAAGCGGCGCATCACCACGGCACGCTCGCCTTCGGGGATGCCGGGACCGGTATCGGATACCCGAACCCGGACCCCTTCCCCCGGGCGCTGGTCGAGCATCAGGGCGATGACGCCGTCCCTCGGTGAATACTTGATCGCGTTGTCGAGCAGGTTGGCGAAAGCCTGCACCAGCAGATCGCGGTCACCGGGCACCCGCGCCCGCGGGGGCAGGTCCACCTCGATGCGCTGGCCTTTTTCCTGCGCGGCGGGCTCGTAAAGCTCGGCAAGGTCACGCAGCAGCACTGTCATGTCCACTTCGCCGAAGCCGCGGCGCAGTGTCCCGGACTCGATTCGGGCGATGCGAAGCAGCGCGTTGAAGGTGGCGAGAAGGCGATCCGCTTCCTCGATCGCGGCATCCACTTCGAGCGCCGCGTCCTCTTCGGGGTGTGCCCGCAGAGTCTCCAACCGGTTGCGCAGCCGGCCGAGAGGCGTGCGCAGATCGTGGGCGATGTTGTCGGTCACCTCCCGTACCTCGTCAATCGACGCCGCCATCCGGTCCAGCATCTCGTTCAGGTGGGCGGCGAGCTGATCGAATTCGTCGCGGCTGCCATCGCGGGGAATCCGCCGGGAGAGGTCGCCGCGCATGATCTCCAGTCCGGCCCGGTGGAGGGCCTCGATACGCCGCGCGGTGCTGCGCGACATCAGGGCCCCGCCGAGAAGCGCAAGCAGCGCGGTGAGTCCCAGGCCCCAGGCGAGCGTGCGCGTGATGAGGCGCTTGGTCCGGGTGAGGGCGCGGACATCGCGTCCGACGAGGAGGTGGAAACCGCCGCGCAGGGTGAAGGTCCGGGCCAGCGCGAGCTGTACGACCTCGCCCTCGCGGAACTGGAACTCCAGCCAGCCGTCCGACTCGCTTGGGCTTCGCGGCCAGGCGTCGAGATTGCCGACGAGCCCCCGGAATGCCGGATCCGCGAGCAGGTAGACCGAAGAGTCGCTCGGCAAACGCTGCTCGATGAGGGCGACGAGGCCGGGAATGCCGGTCGTGCGGTAACGCTCGGCGAAGGTGCCGATCTCGGCGTCGATCGCGGCCTCGGTCTGGCGGGTCATGTATCCGGCGGTGGACCAGTAAATGAAGCCGAGCAGGAGCAGCGCCGACGCCCCGAAGAGCGCGACATAGACGAGTGCGAGGCGGAAGGTCGAGCTGCGCAGCACCCGCAGATCCGGTCGCGGCGTGCGCGCCACAGCCCCCCCTTTCCACGCCGATGCGGTCTCCGCCGGCCCGGTCGAGGACCCTCGCATCAGTCCGGCGACGCGCTCAGTCGATAGCCGGCGCCGCGCACCGTGTGCAGCAGAGGGCGCTCGAAACCACGGTCGATCTTGCTGCGCAGTCGGCTCACGTGCACATCGATGACGTTGGTCTGCGGGTCGAAATGATACTCCCACACCCCTTCGAGCAGCATGGTGCGGGTCACCACCTGGTCGGGCCGGCGCATCAGGAACTCGAGCAGACGGAACTCCCTCGGCTGCAGGCGTATGGGAACGCCGGCGCGTCTGACGCTGCGGGTCAGGAGATCCATCTCCAGATCCGCGAGCTGCAGGTGGGTGGCGGCGGAGTCGCGCTCTCGCCGGCGCAGTAGCGCCTCCAGGCGCGCCAGCAGCTCGGCGAATGCGAAGGGCTTGCCCAGATAGTCGTCGCCGCCCGACTTGAGCCCCGCCACCCGGTCGTCGACCTCTCCGAGCGCGCTCAGTATGAGCACCGGGAGATTCTGCTTCGCCGCCCTCAGGGCCTGTATGAGGGCGAGACCATCGAGCTTGGGCAGCATGCGATCCACCACCGCGGCGTCGTAGTCGCCCTCGATCGCCATGAAGAGTCCCGAACGGCCATCGTCGGCCTCGTCCACCGCGTACCCGTTCTCGCGCAGCCCCTTGGCGATATAGGCGCGGGTCTGGGGATCGTCTTCGATGACCAGGATATGCATGACGGACGAGTTATCGACGTTCAGCCGGGCGTGGGGGAGCCAGTCCGCCAGCCCGCAAGTCTCTCCGATTTTCGGCCGCTTCGGGCGCCAAGATACCGTGGTAACAGGAAGCACGGACCGAAAGACGCGCAAGGCGTAGCCGACCCGAAGTCGTTGCGGCTACCTGCTTCCCATCGCATTCCTTGGGCCAAAGCTTTCCGGCTGGGCAAGCCATCCCTGGCTTGCCCGCTCGCCGACCGTTTCGCGCCTTCGGCGCTTCGCCGGTTTCCGGCTCACCGTTGCACGTCTCTTGGTCTGCGCGTCTCTTGGTCCGTGCGCGCCACGACCACGGCATCTTGGCGCTCTCGCCACGAAACTCGGTGCAACTGCAAGCCAAGCCCTTCCCCCATCCGACTCGCTCGGAGCGGCGCCCACGTGCGGCGGCGCTCCGAGCATGTGGGGAATTGCACCGTTCAGGCGATGGGAACCGCGACGAAGTGTCGCACGCCCTGTCGCTCGACCAGCAGGAGCAGCACATCTCCTCCGCTCTCGGTGACCTGGACGAGCGCTTCCGATACATCGGCGGGGGATGCGACGGGACGGTTGCCGGCGCGTACGATGATGTCGCCCGGGCGCACGCCCTTCTCCGCCGCGGCGCCGGCCGCGTCCACATCGACCACGAACACCCCCTCCAGGCTCTCCGGGAGCTCGTGGCGTTCTCTGAGCCTCGGGGTGAGGGGGGAGAGCTGCAGCCCGAGGGAGGGTTGCCGCGCATCGTCGTCGCGCTGCGCACCCGGCGCGCGTGCGATTTCCTCGGCATCGGGATACAGACCGACGACCAGGCGCAGCGTCTCGCGCTTGCCCTCTCGCCAGACCACCACTTCCACCGCATCGTCGGTCTCCGCCTGCGCGACCAGATGGGGCAGACGGCGCGACGAGGGAACCACCTTCCCGCCGAACTCCAGGATCACGTCGCCGACGCGCACACCCGCCGCGGCCGCGGGACTCTCTTCGAATACGTCGGCCACGAGCGCGCCCTCGGTGCTGTCCAGCCCGAGGCTCCGCGCGATGTCTTCACTGAGCATCTGGATCTGCACCCCCATCCAGCCGCGCTCGACCCGGCCCACGGTCATGAGGTCGTCGACGACCTCCTGCGCCTGCTGCGACGGGATGGCGAAGCCGATGCCCACGTTACCGCCGCTCGGGCTGAAGATTGCGGTGTTGACACCGACGACCCGACCCGCGGTATCGAAGAGGGGGCCTCCCGAGTTTCCTCGGTTGATGGGGGCGTCAATCTGCAGGTAGTCGTCGAGGGGACCGGACTGAATGTCCCGCCCGCGCGCGGAGACGATTCCCGCGGTGACGGTGCCGCCGAGCCCGAAGGGATTGCCGACCGCGACGACCCAGTCCCCCACTCTGACCGCATCGGAATCGCCGAACTCCACATGGGGCAGGGCGCCCTCGGCGGCAATCGAGAGCAGGGCGAGATCCGTGTTCTCGTCCGCTCCGCGAAGCTCCGCCTCGAATTTGCGGCCGTCGTGCAGGGTCACGATGATCTCGTCCGCGCCCTGTACCACGTGATGATTGGTGACGATCAGTCCCTGCGGGTCGACGATGAACCCCGAGCCCACAAAGGTGCCCCGGTACGCCGGAGGCGTCATCGGCGCCCCCTCGAAGTGACGCTCGAAGAACTCCCGGAAGAAGGGCTCGAAGGGAGACCCGGGCGGTATCTGCAAGCGCGGCGCGACCCGCTGGCCGGCGCCCGCGGTGCGCTCGCTCGAGATGTTGACCACGGTCGGCGTCACGCGTTCGGCCAGATCGGCGAAGCTTGCCGGAAACGCACCCCCCTCGGAGGCGCTGGCCGAAGTGGAGAGCGCCACCGCACTCGGGATCGGGCCGGGGAAAATCGCTACGACAACCGCGACGATCGACGCAGCGGCGACGGCGGAAACGCACACGCGCGGGAGACTTCCCCGGCGGAAAAAACTGGCTTGCATCTGCTTGACCTCTGGTTGGGATACTCGAGGGATGCGGGTTGCGCGCATTGTCGCGCGGCGCGCATCCGCCTCGGTGAGGTCAGACCCTAAGCGCAGGTCCCTTACCGGCGCATTTCTCCGGCATTACCGTCGGTTAACCCACCCCGAGCCAGCCGATCGGGCTGGCGCCGCGTACGGGCTCAACTCTCCTTGGCGAGCTCGGTGTCGAGCTCAGGCAGAGCCTGGAAGAGATCCGCGACCAGGCCGTAGTCCGCGACCTGAAATATCGGCGCCTCCTCGTCCTTGTTGATGGCGACGATGACTTTGCTTTCCTTCATTCCGGCGAGGTGCTGGATGGCCCCGGATATCCCCACCGCGATGTAGAGATCCGGAGCCACCACCTTGCCGGTCTGGCCGACCTGATAGTCGTTCGGCACGAAGCCGGCGTCTACCGCGGCGCGCGAGGCGCCAATCGCGGCATTGAGCTTGTCGGCGATGGGTTCGAGCAGCGAGAAGTTGTCACCGCTTTGCATGCCCCGGCCGCCGGAAATGATGACGCGCGCCGAGGTGAGCTCGGGACGTTCGGACTGGGTGAGATCCTGGGAGACAAAGGCGGAGAGTCCCGCGTCATCGGCCGAGTCCACCGCTTCGATCGACGCGGTGCCGCCGCCCGCTTCCGACGCCTCGAAGGAGGTGGCGCGGATGCTCACCACCTTGATGGCGTCGGTGGACTGAACGGTCGCGAGCGCGTTGCCGGCATAGATGGGGCGAACGAAGGTATCGGGTGACACCACCTCCATGATGTCGCTGATGCACGCGACATCGAGAAGCGCGGCGGCACGCGGGAGCACGTTCTTGCCGGACTTGGTTGCGGCCGCGACGAGGTGCCCGTACTCGGGAGCCAGCGCCACCAGCAGGGCGGCGACGTTCTCCGCGAGGCCGTTCGCGTAGCGGGCATCGTCGGCAGAGCGCACCCGGCGCACTCCGGGAAGCGCGGCCACGGCCTGCGCCACCGCTTCGCACTGGTGGCCCGCCACCAGCACGTCCACTTCCGAGTCCATCCTTTGCGCGGCGGCGAACGCGTTGAGAGTGGCGGAGCCGAGCTCCGCGTTGTCGTGTTCCGCCAGTACCAGAGCCGCCATCTAGATCACCTTCGCTTCGTTGCGGAGCTTGTCGAGCAGCGCCGCCGTGTTCTCCACAATGACGCCGGCCTCGCGCCGAGGAGGCTCCCTTACCTCCAGCACCTTGACCCGGGGCGTGATATCCACCCCGAGATCCTCCGGCGTGAAAGTGTCCATCGGCTTCTTTTTCGCCCTCATGATGTTCGGAAGCGAAGCGAAGCGCGGCTCGTTCAGACGCAGATCGGTGGTGACCACGACCGGCATCTTGAGATGCAGCACCTCCAGTCCGCCGTCGATCTCGCGCGTGCACGCCAGCTGGTCGCCGTTCACTTCCAGTCGGTAGGCGAAGGTGCCCTGCGCCCAGCCGAGCCGCGCCGCGAGCATCTGGCCGGTCTGCGAATGGTCGCCGTCGATCCCCTGCTTGCCGGCGATGACGAGGCGGGGCTGCTCCCGCTCCACCAGCGCCGCGAGTATCTTGGCAACCGCGAGCGGCTCCGGCTCGTCGTCGCTTCGCACCAGGATCCCCCGGTCCGCCCCCATCGCGAGCGCGGTGCGGATGGTCTCCTGGCACTGCTGCGCTCCGATCGAGACCGCCACGACTTCTTCCGCCGTTCCCGCCTCGCGCAGCCGCAGCGCCTCTTCCACCGCGATCTCGTCGAAGGGATTCATCGACATCTTGACGTTGGCGGTCTCGACTCCGCTGCGGTCCGCCTTGACACGAACCTTGACGTTGTAGTCGATGACCCGCTTGACCGCGACCAGGACTTTCATCGCGCGAAGAACCTCCGCAAAGCGCCACTTCCGGGGTGGAAAAACGAACGCGGAAGCGTATTACTTTCGCGCGATCGTCCGCAAGCGCGCCGACCCCAGAAGTGTTGCGCATGTTGCGCAACCGACGGAAGCGAAACTCCCAGACGGCGGCGCCTCCTTACCTGTGGCACAGAAGTCCGGAGTCGTTGTGTACCGACCTGGCGGTCTCACTCATGCACCATATGCGTTTGACAACCGACGAACTATCGTTTAATAACCGACCTAAAGTCGGTTGCACACCCTGTTTGGCCATGCTGTTCACCTATCGCCGCCTTGATGATGAGGAGAAGCGAGTAGAAGACGCCACAGCGCTAATTCGGCTCGAACTCCGGCACTACGTTGAGACGGAGCCACGCCGCTGGACCGGCTTGCTCGCCCGCATGACCCGCGCTCGGGCGCTGGTAGGGTCCAACAGCGTCGAAGGGATCAACGTGTCCGACGAGGACGCCATTGCCGCGATCGACGGCGAGGATCCGGCCAATACGGACCGTGACACTTGGCGAGCCGTACTCGGTTACCGGACGGCGATGGACTATATCCTGCAGCGGCGACAGAGCCCATCATTCACCATCTCGGAGGATGTGCTGCTGGCGGTGCACTTCATGATCTGCCAGTCGGATCTGAGCGCGCGGCCGGGTCAGTACCGCCCAGGCTGGGTGGGGGTGCGGGACGGCAGAACCGGTGAGGTGGTACACGAAGGCGTGGACCGAGACCGACTCGAGCCCCTGATCCATGAACTCCTCATCTATGTGAACGAGGCCCAAGACGAATCCATCTTTCTTCGGGCCGCCATGACCCACCTGAATCTGGCCATGCTTCATCCCTTTACGGACGGGAACGGACGGACCGCCCGATGCATTCAGACCGCGGTACTGGCGAGCGACGGCATCGTGGCCCCCCCATTCGCCTCCATTGAGGAGTACATCGGCCACAACCAGCGTAAATACTACGAAGTGCTGGCGGAGGTCGGCGGAGGTGGGTGGAATCCACTGCGCAATGCCAAGCCATGGGTCCGCTTCTGCCTTGCTGGTCACTACCACCAAGCACAAACCCTTCTGCGCCGCATGCGAGAACTCGAGAGAGTGTACGCCGAGATGAGCGAGCTGGTGCGATTGAACGGCCTACCCGAACGTAGCGCCATGGCCTTGCTCCAGGCGGCTGTCGGCGGCAGAGTCCGTAACGGCTCCTATCGCATCAGCGCGGACATATCCAAGAATCTGGCCACTCGTGACCTGAAGACGCTCGTGGACGCGGCGCTGCTGGTTCCGGAGGGAGAAAAGCGCGGCCGTTTCTACATTGCGTCACACCGAGTTGCAGAGATTCGCCACAACCTCCGTCTGCCCCGAAACAACGACGATCCCTTCTCGCAGGACACACAGCTTCAGACTTCGCACCGTCAGTCAAGTCTCTTCGCCTCGCCATAAATCGCCAGAGTAGCGTCTAACTATCACACGATGTTTTGGCCTCCTACCTTACGTCTGCTTCATGCAACTCAATGAACGCATCTCCGAAGAGTACGCTAGGTGCTGCGCTGAGTTTGGCACTGATGATCCTTACATAGGAAGAGACTATGTAGGTATTCATGATGTGCTCCGAGCCCATTTCCTTATAGCCGACTTCTTCTATAAAGAGGGGCTTGGTCTGGGGGGAGTAGGTCCCAGAAGTGCTGACTTGTTACACAGTGCTGTCTACAGACAACATGTTGCCTTTGGGAAGAAACTAAGGTGGACCAGTTTTTGATATTGTGAGCACACTGTTCTTTGGATTAATTAAGGACCATCCTTTTCATGATGCAAACAAACGTACTGCCGTCCTGGTGATGCTTTATCATCTATCCCTTCATAACTTCGTCCCTACAGTAAAACAAAGAACGCTAGAAAAATTTGCCATAGAGATTGCGGAGTCACGATACAAGACAAAGTCCGTTTATGGAAAACTTGTTAAGAGGTGTGATGATCCCGAAGTAAAGTTTATCGCAAAATGGTTAAAGAAGAACGCAAGAAAGGCCGATGCCAGGGAGTATACCGTTACATATAGACAGCTAAACGGGATTCTAAAGCATCATGGATTCATGCTTGAAAATCCTTCGAGAAACTTTATAGACATAGTACGAGTAACCGAGAGAAGGAAGTTCTTCAGTAGGCGCACCTCGGTTGAGAAGGAAAGAGTGGGACACATTGGCTTTCCTGGGATGACACGTCAAGTTTCCAAAGGAGACCTTAGAAAAGTCCGTTACATTACAGGTTTGACGCAGGACAGAGGATATGACTCCGAAGTCTTCTACAAGGGCGCAGATGATCTTGGAGCGTTGATCTCCGGATACCAAGACGCACTACGTTGGTTGGCAGACAAGTGAATTCGTACTTAGCTACCCAGGTGAGATTTGAGGAGTCTGTCCGGAGAGAAGTTTCACGAGGGAGTAGTCAATCGCGTGGGCTCGTCGCTGATTAAGTGTCGATCACACCTCATGGGAGTGATTGATTGCCAGATAATGACAACAGTCTCGGAGCGCATTTTGACGGCTACGGCACCCGCGACCAGGGGACCTCGAGGATGTCTTCGGACATCCCCTGCGTCTGGCTACTGTCGTAGAGCAGCAGCCCTACGTCGAAACGCTCCGGATACTCCTGGCGGAAGGCCCGAATGCACTTTGTGTCGGAGTAACCCGGACTTGCGGCGTCCTTCACCTCGATCGGCAACAAGCGGTTGCCGACTTCGATGACGAAGTCCAACTCCAAGCCGGTTGTCGTACGCCAGAACATGACCTCATGGGCCGAAATCCGGCTGTCGCGCCAAGCCGGCTGATCGTGAAAGACCAGGGCCTCGAGATGTTCCTCGGACGCAGTTGCGGCTCCACCTAACCACATGACAAGCACCGGATCGCTCCAGTAGAGCTTCGGACTCTTGACCAGCAGTTTGGTGCGGTTGACGGCATGGGGCTTGAGGCGAACCAACTGGAAAGAGGCCTCGAGCAGATTGAGGTAGCGCTGCAACGTAACGCTCGGAGTGCGGGTTTCGCGGCCATGCTTTGTCTGGTTGAACACGGAGCCGAGACGTAGGCACGCCGCCCGAATCAGGTGCCTGATGTCGACAAGGTTACCGATCGCAGTCATGGTCTTCAGATCGCGTTCGAGATAGGTGCGAACGTAGCCGTCGAACCAGAGTGCCCGGGCGTCGTCTCTTTTAAGCCCGACAGCGTGGTGGGGTAACCACCTCGGTTGATCTCGTCCCGCCACCGGACGGGATTCGAAGCCGCGGAGTCGAGCAGCGCAGGCCACTTCGATGACGGTTCCGAAAGGAGCTCGGTCCACAACCCGGAGTCTCCGAGCCCCAGACGCTCCCCGCGGGTCAGCGGCCAGAGATTCACGTTGGTTGTCCGGCCGGCAAGGGTCTCGAAGGTCCGGTGCATGAGCAACAGATTGGCCGAGTCCGTGAAACCGAAACGACCGTTCCGGCGTGGTCCATCCTCGTTGACCGCTCGCTTGATCGCGAGGAGCAGCCGAGACTCGCGCTGGACTTCGTCCAACGTCAGCCGGGGAGCACTCCTGACCAGCTCCCCAGGGGCGATCCGAACCTCTTCACGAATCTCATATTCGTCGAGGGTGAGGTAGAGACGATCTTCGAGAAAGGGCTCGGACTGCACCAGTGTGCTCTTGCCGATTTGGCGTGCGCCCATCATTACGACGACGGGGGTGGTCGCGAGAGCGCATTCGAGAAAACGCTAGGCAACACGGGGCAAATCGTGTCGATCGCCCATGGTGTGGGCAATATGCGCCCACACCATGGGCATATTGCAAGCAAGGGCCCGGTATGAAGGAACGAGGTCAGAGTCGACGATTCATGCCGAGATCAGAACCGGCGCCCAGTACGGGCTCGTGGTTCCCGCGCCGATCCGAAGGGGCCCTGGTTTCCGCCCCGGAGATCCGCTGGCGACTACAGCGCCGAGGACACCAGCTTGCGCGTGTACTCCGACTCGGGATCGCGCACCAGCGTCGCGGTCTCGCCCCGTTCGACGATCGCGCCGGATTTCATGACCAGCACCTGCTCGCACATGAAGGTGACCACCGGCAGGTCGTGGGTGACGAGCATCAGCGAGAAGCCGTAGCGGCGCTGCAAGTCCTTGAATAGGTTGAGTACCTGCGCCTGCACGGAGACGTCCAGCGCCGAGGTCGGCTCGTCGAGGAGCAGGAGATCGGGCTTCACCGCAAGCGCGCGAGCGATCGCCGCGCGCTGGCGCTGGCCGCCCGAGAGCTGGTGGGGCAGGGCGCGCGCCAGGTCCGGATCCAGTCCGACATCGTCGAGAAGCCGTGACACCTCCGCGGGTATGTCGGCTTTGTCGACGTGGCCGAGCAGCTCGAACCCGAGCGCGATGGAGGCTCCGACCGAGAAGCGTGGATTGAAGGTCGAGTAGGGATTCTGAAACACTGGCTGGACCCGCTGGCGAAAACGCCGCAGCGTGGCCCGGTCCATGGTGGCGATCTCGGCGCCGTCGAAGGTGATTGAGCCCGCGTCGTAGGGGGTGAGCTTCAGGATGGTCCGCAACAAGGTGGACTTGCCGGAACCCGACTCGCCGACCACGCCGAGCGCTTCGCCGCCGGCGAGCGAGAACGACACGTCGTCGAGCGCGACCACCCCGGCGCCGCGCCGGAACAGACCACCGGCGCGAAAGGTCTTCCTCAGGCCGTGCGCGCGAACCAGCATTGCTCAGGCCAGCCAGCAACGGGCCGCATGACCCGGGGCCACTTCACGAAGCGGCGCGGGCGAGACGCAACGAGACTCCGCGAGGGGACAGCGATCCCTGAAACGGCAACCCGTGATGTTCTCGGAAGGCTGCGGGATGCGTCCAGGAATGGTCGAGAGGCGCTCGGGGTTTTCCAGCAGACGCGGCGCGGCGCCCATGAGAGCGCGGGTGTAGGGATGGCGCGGCCGGCCGAATATCTCGTCACGCGTGCCGCTCTCGACGATCTCCCCCGCGTACATGACGTAGATCCGGTCGCAGAGGTGGGAGACGAGGCCGAGATCGTGCGAGATGAAGAGAAAGCTGGTGCCGGTCTGCGCGCGAAGGTCCCGGATGAGGGCGATGATCTCGGCCTGAATGGTGACGTCGAGGGCGGTCGTCGGCTCGTCGGCGAGGATGAGGGGCGGTTCCATCGAGAGCGCCATCGCGGTCAGCGCCCGCTGCTGCATTCCCCCCGAGAACTGGTGGGGGTAGCTCCCGGTCTGGGCGCGGGCATTCGGTATCCGCACCCGTTCCAGCAGGCGCACCACGAGGTCTCGAATGTCCGCCGCCCGGCGGCGCGTGTGCACCTCGACCGGCTCTCCCACTTGCCGCCCGATCACCCGCACCGGATTGAGCGCGTGGAGCGCGTCCTGGGGAATGAGCGAGATCTCGGCCCCGCGCACCGCGCGCATCTGCGCTGCGCCGAGGGTGAAGAGGTCGCGTGAACGGAAAATCGCCCGGCCGGAGACGACCCGAATCCGCTCGGGAAGCAACCCGATCAGAGACTTCGCGGTCATCGTCTTGCCGCTGCCGGACTCGCCGATGAGGCCCACGATCTCGCCCGCCCCGACCCGCAGGGAAACATCGCGCGCGATCGGCACCGGCGGCAGGGCGCGCCGCTCAAGCTCTATGCCGAGCCCGTCCACCGCGAGCAGGGTCTCGCGGGCACCTCCATCCACCGGCCTGTTCCCCTCAGTCACGAAGCTTGGGATCCAGTACGTCGCGCAGCCCGTCCCCGAGCAGGTTGAAGCTGAAGACGGTGAGAAAGAGGGCGGCGCCCGGCGCCAGGCTGATCCAGGGCGCCTGGTCGATGAAGCCGCGACCGGTATTGATCATGTTGCCCCAGGAGGGCTCTGGCGGTTGCGCGCCGAGACCGAGGAAGGAGAGCGCGGACTCGAGCAGTACCGCGTAGGAGAAGGCCACCGCCGCCTCCACCAGCACCGGACCGATGACATTGGGCAGGATCTCCCGCATCACGATGCGCCGGCCGGGCACTCCCAGGCAGATCGCGGCCTCGAGAAAGGGCTGGCGCTGCACGGTCTGCGCCACCGCCCGGGTGAGGCGCGCGAAGCCGGGAATGAAGATGATGCCGATCGCGAGCATCGCATTGAGGACCGAGGTCCCCAGGTTCGCCATCAGGATGACCGCGAGGAGGATCGCGGGAAAGCAGAACACGATGTCCATGAAGCGCATCAGCACCGCATCGATCTTGCCGCCGAACCAGGCCGCGAGAATGCCGATGAGGGTGCCGCCGCATGCGCCGATCCCCACCGCCACGAGGCCCACGACGATGGAGATTCGCGACGCCTGGATCACCCGCGAGAGGATGTCCCGGCCCAGCTCGTCGGTACCCAGAACATGTTTCTCGCTCGGACCCTCGAGCATCATGAGGACATCGAGCGCGTAGGGATCGTGGGGCGCGAGCAGCGGCGCGAAAGCGGACGAGACGAACACCACGATCACCACGGGAAGGGTGACGATCACCAGACCGTAGCGGCGCCAGTTGATGCGCCGGAACATCGTCATCGCCGCACATGAACCTGGCGCGGATCGATGATCTGCGCCGCGAGATCGACGAGCAGGTTGACGATCAGCACGATCACGGTGACTGACATCGCCGCCGCAAGCAGGACCGGATAGTCCCGGTTGATGATGCCGACCAGCACCAGCGAGCCGATCCCCGGAATGCGGAATACATCCTCGATGATGACGACGCTGCCGACGAGGAAGCCGAACTCGACCGCGCTGACGGTGAAGAAGGGGATGAGCGCGTTGCGCACCACGTGGGCGGTGACGAGCCGGACGTCAGAGACCCCCTTGGAGCGCGCGGTCTCGATGAAGTTCGAGAACATCACCTCGATCACCGCGGTGCGCATGATCCGGATCAACAGTCCCGAGGACACCACGCCGAGCGCGATGCAGGGCAGCAACATGCCCCGCAGATTCGCGACGGGGTCTTCCGAGTACGGGGTGTAGCCCCCGGTCGGGAGCCAGCCGAGACGCAGCGAGAACAGGTAGATGAGCAGCGTCGCGAGCCAGAAGTTGGGAGTGGAGCCGAAGAGCGTGGCAAGCGTGGTCACGACTCCGTCCGTGCCGCTCTGGTGTCGGAAGCCGGCGAGCAGGCCGAGGGGGATGGCGATCACGATGGCCACCAGGAAGGCCATGCCCGCGAGCTGCAGGGTCACCGGAATGCGTTTGCGCACGTCCGGGCCTACCGCGACCGCGTTCTGGAAGGAGGTGCCGAAGTCCCCCCGCAGGGCCTTGCCCGCCCACTCCACGTACTGCACCGCGAGCGGCCGATCCAGGCCGTGCTGGTGCTCGAAGCGCTTGAGCGCCTGCGGCGTCGCCTGGATCCCGAGCGCGGAGCGCGCGGCCGAGCCCGGCACCACGTTGACCGCCAGGAACAGAACCAGCGACGCCACGAAGAGCGTCGGAACGAAGGAGGCGAGACGCCCCAGGACGAGGCGCAACATCAGAAATTCATGCCCCGGCGTGGGCGGGATAGGCGATTCCCGCCCGCGCCGAGACATACCCGCCGGTCATTCCAGCCAGGCGTCCTTGAGCGTCTTCAGGAAGCCGGTGCGCATCGGCTTGAAGTTCTTCAGCCGATCGGTGTGCGCGGTGAGCACCCAGCCGTTCACCAGCGGAATGACATCCATGGTCTGAAGGGAAAGCTCCTGCTGCTGCCGGTAGAGCGCCTTGCGCTCCTCGACGGTGACCGCGGACTTGGCCGCGAGCATCAGGTCGTCCATCTCCTTCGAGCCGCCCTTCTGCACGTTCACGGCCGAGGTCGTCGCGTAGGTGTTGGTGACGAAGTCGTCCGGGTCCGCGAGCGGCGACAGCCAGTACATGACGGTGAGATCGAAGTTGCTCGGTCCCCAGACCTCGTCCCAGTAGCGCGGCACCTCCATGGTGTCGATGGTCGCGTCGAATCCGATCTGGGAGAGGTTCGCCTGGATGATCGGCGCCATCGACATCATCGGCGGCCAGGAGGAGACCATCATCAGGCTGATCGGCGTACCCGGCGCCACGCCGGCTTCCGCCATCAACGCCTTGGCCTTCTCGATGTCGCCCTGGGGATCGAACTCCTCGAGGCCCGCGTACCCCCAGTTCCACTCGGGAATCACTCCGCCGACGATTGCCGTCGCCTGCCCGTAGAAGGCGCCGCGCACGATGGCCGCACGGTTGAGGGCGTGAGCGATCGCCTGTCGAACCAGGGGATTGCCGAGGTCTCCGCGTTCGTGGTTCGGCACCATCCAGAAGTAGCGCGACCCTTCGATGGACGCATCCACCATGTCGTCCTGGGAGGTAATCGCGTTCCAGTCCTTGGGCGGCACTTCGTTGGAGAAGTGGATCTCACCGGACTTGAGGCCATTCGACAGGGCGGTCGGATCGGAGATGACCCGATAGACCATGCCGTCGAAGTAGGGCCGTCCTTCCTCGTAGTAGTCGTCGTTACGCTCGAACACGATCGAATCGCGCGGCGTGTAGGAGACGAACTTGAAGGGGCCGGTGCCCACCGGCTGGGCGTTGAGATCCCAACCCGACTCCACCAGGTCCTTGGGCACGATGGAGGAGCCCGGGAAGGCCATGTAGATCTCGAAAGGTCCGGTCACGCGATTCAACCTGAACTCGACGTTCAGATCGTCCATCGCCACCACCTCGTCGATCGTCTCGATCTGCGAGCGGTAGGCGTAGCCGGAATCCGGGTCGAGAATGCGCTCGAAGGAGTAGACCACGTCTTCGGCGGTCAGCGCCTCGCCATTGTGGAACGTGATGCCGGGGCGGAGCGTGAAGGTCCAGGAAAGACCGTCATCCGCGACCGACCAGCTCTCGGCGATCCCCGCGTAGGGCTTCGCGTTCTCGTCCAGGTTGAGCAGCGTCGAGTAGACCTGCTCGATCACCACGTGCGACATGCCGCTCGGACCGCGCGCCGGATCGAAACCGCCCGGATCGGCGGAGAACGCCGCCACCAGCGTACCGCCGGGCTTGCCCTCCTGGGCGGCCGCCTGACCCGGTACGCCACACACCGCCAGCGCGGTCGCCGCCACCACTGCGAGGCCGCGCCCCGCCGCTCGTGTCAATCGCATCGTTCGCCCTCCTCCCGCCATGATGCGGAGCGTGTCGTCCGCCGAGCCAGCGATGGTAGGAGGGTGCCGGAACAGCGTCAACGAAGCCCCGATGGCGCGGACATCCCCGCGAGCGGGCAAGCCACGGATGGCTTGCTCGGCGGGAAAGCGTTAACCCAAGGACTGCACAGCGTCGCAGATAGCCGACACGAAGTCGCAAGCCGCGCGACGGGGCAGGGCCCGCCGCGGCAAGCACACTGTCGTTCGCGAGCTTGGAAATCGGAGAACATTGCGGGCCAGACCTTCTCGCGGTGGCAGTCGGGCTTTGCCCGGTCAGCGCGAGGTGGTCCCATGGTGCCGGTCCCGGAAGTTGCGTACCCCCACCGCACGCCTTCTCCGGATGGGAACCGCGCAATAGGATCGGTCTGGTCCGGGGCTTGGAGAGCAGCGCAATGGAGTTCGAAAGCGAAACGATCGCCGCGGCGGAGCGCCTCATGGGCGTGCGGTACACCGAGGCGGAGCGCGACCTGATGCGAGGCAATCTCGCACCGCAGGTCGAGAACGCCCGCAAGCGACGCGCGCTCGACTTCCCCAATGACCTCGCGCCCGCTACCCGCTTCGACCCCCGCCTCCCGGGATTCCGGGCCCCGGCGCCGCAAGGGACGATTCGGTGGAGTAACGCGGACCCCGGTCCGCTGCCCCGCGCCGACGAAGACATCGCCTTCGCTCCCGTCACGCACCTGGCGCGCTGGATCGCGACCGGCGAACTGACGAGCCGGCGCCTCACCGACCTCTATCTCGCTCGCATGGAAGCTACCGCCCCGCTTCTGGAGTGCTTCGTGAGCGTCACCGCCGAGCGTGCCCGCGCCGAGGCCGACGCCATGGATGCGTTATCGCGCGCGGGAACATCGCTCGGGCCGCTGCACGGAATCCCCTATGCGCTCAAGGACCTCTTCGACGTGGCCGGAGTCCGCACGACCTGGGGCGCCGAGCCCTGGGCGGACCGGATCGCCGAAGGTGATGCGGAGATCGTTGCGCGCCTGCGCGCGGCGGGCGCGGTGTTGCTCGGCAAGGCGACGGTCGGAGCGCTCGCCTACGGAGACCTGTGGTTCGGCGGCAAGACCCGCAACCCCTGGAACCTGAACGAAGGGGCGAGCGGATCGAGCGCGGGCTCCGCCGCGGCCACCGCGGCCGGACTCTGCGCGTTCTCCATCGGCACCGAGACCCTGGGGTCCATCACCTCGCCCTCGCAGCGTTGCGGCACCACCGGCCTGCGGCCCACCTACGGGCGCGTCTCGCGCGTTGGGGGCATGGCGCTGTGCTGGTCCCTCGACAAGGTCGGACCCATATGCCGCCGGGTCGAGGACACCGGGCTGGTGCTCGCGGCAATCAACGGAGGCGACCCCCGCGATCCCGCTTCGATCGACATGCCCTTCAACCATGACGCGGGTGAAGATCTGACGGGGCTGCGCGTGGGCTGGCTGCCCGCCGCCTACGAGGGAGACGAAGTCACCGAGGTGGACCGCGCCGCGCTTGCGGCGGCCCGCGGCCTCGGCTTCGAGATGATCGAGGCGCACCTGCCCGACCTGCCCTACGAGTCCCTCATCGCGACGCTGTACGCCGAGGCGGCGGCGGCCTTCGAGCAGCTCACCCTGAACGACACCGACGACCAGCTCCGCCGCCAGGACGAAGGCGCCTGGCCCAACGCCTTCCGCAAGGCCCGTTTTCTCTCCGCGGTCGACCATGTCCAGCTCGACCGGTTGCGGCGCCGGGTGATGGAGGCTCTCGACCGCCTGTTCAGGGATGTCGATGTCCTGGTGGGGCCCTTCTCCACCGGTCCGATGCTGGTTGCGAGCAACTTCACCGGACATCCCTGTCTGCACCTGCCGGCGGGATTCCACCACGTCCCCACCCGTTCGGAGCTCTCCCTGGCCGAAGGGCGCCTCGACCTCGGGGGCGTGACGGAGTCCGAGCACTCCTTCGAGGTCCCTCACGGCGTGTCTCTCTGGGCCGGGCTCTTCGAAGAATCCCGCCTGCTGCGCGTGGGCGCCCGGCTCGAGCATGCGCTCGGCGTCGCCGACCGCCGCCCCACCCTGGCGAGTTAGCCGCAAGTACTCACCGATTCACGAGATCCAAGGGACGCTCAAAGCGCAGCCGATACAACGTCGCAAGCGGCGCGACGCAGTACGAACCGCTAACACGAGCATATCGGCGTTCGCCAGTTGAGAAATCGGTGAAATTTGCGACTCAGGGCCTACATTGCGGGCAGGTCAAGGTCGAGGTCAAGACCACGTCTTTCTCAGATAGAGAGCGGATTGCATCCTTCTCGTCCGAGTATTGTCAATACGGTGTATTGACATTCTTTGTGGTGCGGCTATTTTGGCTCTCATGAGCAAGACGCACCAGCTTCAGATACGCATCAGTGCGCAGGAGAGGTCGCTCATACAAGCACGGGCGGCAAGTGCCGGAATGGATGTTTCCAAGTGGGTGCTGCAACAGGTACTCCCGCCGCTCGATGGCAAGTTCCAGACGCTTTGCCGAGAGCTGGCGTCGCACCCGGATGCGCGGTCGTTCACCTTCGCCGAGCTTCAGGACTGGTTCCACCGGCTGACCGGAGACGAGTTCATGCGGGCGGTGCGCCACACCCCGCAAGCTCATCTCCCGGCCTTCGAGGCGAGCTATCTGGCCGCGACGGTGGAGCATGCGGCTGCGATCAAGGGGGTCGATCCGCCACGGTGGACGGCGGCCGTCGAAGCCCTGGAAACGCCCTGGTTCGCATCCTCCCTGCTCGGCTTGCGGCTGTATCTCCTGACGCACTCCCCGCCGCCGTTCCGGCGCCGCAACCTGTTCATCGACGCCAGCGTCGGGCAGCGGGTGTAGTGAGGCTCTCCAAGCACGATATCGAAGGTCTGTTCGAGCGATTGAACCACGAGCTCGCGCGCCGGACGATCACCGGAGAGGTGTACGTGGTGGGCGGGGCGGTCATGTGCCTGGTGTTCGATGCGCGCGCATCGACCCGGGACGTCAATGCGTTCTTTCACCCTGCGAACGAAGTGCGCACGGCGGCACGCACGGTTGCCGGCGCTGCCGGACTGCCGGAAGACTGGCTCAACGACGCGGTCAAGGGGTACCTGAGCCACAAGAACGACTTCCATCGGTACCTGGACCTGTCCAATTTGCGGGTGCTCACCGCAAGCCCGGAGTATCTGCTCGCGATGAAGTGTCTTGCCATGCGCCTCGGCGTCGGATTTCATGACGAGGACGACGTGCGTTTTCTCCTGCGCTGCCTCGACCTGCGCGATTACGACAAGGCGCTCGAGATCATCACCCGGTACTACCCGAAAGAGAGGATCCCGCAAAAGACGCTGTATGCACTGGAGGAGTTGCTGGAAGCGAGGGATTGACGGCGAGGACGTACTGGAGTCGGACATCGCCGACTCACGCGAACACCTCTGAGCGAGCGGGGGCTTGTGAAGAAGGGGCGCCGCTCCCATATCATTCGCAATACGCGAAAAGCCGTCCCCGGACCCAAGGAGCACTCTCGAATGAAACGTCTTCATGTCTCCCTCACGGTCACCGACCTCGAACGCTCCATCGGCTTCTACTCCACGCTGTTCGGCGCCGAACCCACCGTACATCGGCCCGGCTACGCGAAGTGGATGCTGGAGGATCCACGCGTGAACTTCGTGCTCGACGCGAACGGCGGCGCCCCCGGCGTCAATCATCTCGGGATCCAGGTGGAGAACGACTCCGAGCTGGCCGGCATCACGGAGCGACTGGCCAGGGCGCAAGCTCCGCTGCTCGAGGAACGGGAGGCGGAGTGCTGCTACGCCCGGTCCGACAAGTCGTGGTCGCTGGACCCCCAGGGCGTGGCATGGGAGACCTTCCGCACCCACGGCGCGATCGACCACTACGGAGACGATACGAAGGGCGTATCCACCCTCAGAGGCAATACTTGCTGCGAGTCGTCCACCGCCGGATCCGGATAGGGTCTTCCGCCGAGGAGAAGCAGATAACCTGCGATGAACGCGGACGGGCACGCCGCGAGCATCGCTTTCGTACTCCGGAAGGTTGCCATCGTGACCCGCACCGACGACGTGACCGCGCCGTACTTGCGAGCGACGCCTACCCTGCAGGCGCTTCTCGCCCCGGAGACACCGTGCCCTCGATTGCCGGCTCGATCCGGTGCGCTCGATACTCTGCCCGGCCGCCCTGTTTCCGCGAATCACGAAGCGAGGGCGCCAAGATACCGTGGTAGTGATTCGCACGGACCCTGAGGCCCCGACGGGCGAGCCGGAAACAGACGAAGCGCCGGTGGCGCGGACTCCCCTGCGAGCGAGCAAGCCAGGGATGGCTTGCCCAGCCGTAAAGCCTTGTCCGAGGATTGTGCAGCGATGCGGGTAGTCGACACCGAGTCGAGGCGCCTGGCGCGAGCACGGCCCGCGACCGCAAGAGATCTGGCGTCCTGCGCCGTAAGCCGATCGGGCAGGGTGGCAAAGGCCCAATCGTGAGCGGTGCGAACCAGAGCGTCCGGAGAAAGCTCGCGCTCACCGCTTCCTGCGCGACCCACGGCGTCCAGGACGGACTCACTTCGTCGGTTTACATTCTGCTGCCGATTCTGGCGCAGACTTTCGGCCTCGGCTTCGCTCAGGTCGGGTTCGTCCGAGCCGCCCACGGCGCCGCCATGGGCCTGCTCGAGCTGCCCTCGGGCATGCTCTCGGAACGCCTCGGTCAACGCAGTCTGCTGGCCTTCGGGATGGCGTGCGCGGGCGTGGGCTACATCGCGGTCTCGGTGTCGCAGGGATTCGCCGGGGTGCTCATCGGGCTCTGCGTCGCCGGATGCGGCGCCGCCTTCCAGCACTCATTGTCCTCTTCCCTGGTGAGCAGCGTGTTTTCGGGGCCCTCCCGCCGCACCGCGCTCGGCGCGTACAACTCGAGCGGCGACATCGGGAAGCTCGTCTTCACGGGGCTCCTGACCACGCTGCTCGGAGCGGGCATGGCCTGGCCCCACATCGCCGCGGGCTACGGTGTGCTCGCGGTGGTCGCGGGCATCGGGTTGTGGTTCGCCTTGCGCGCAATCGGCATCGGTGCGCCGAAGCTGGCCGCGGGGCTCAAGCGGCCGCTCGGCGGCAGCGACTGGGGCATCCGCCACCGCACCGGATTTGGCATCCTCGCCGCGATCGTGATGCTCCACACCGCGGTGCAGGACGCTTTTCTCGTTTTCGTGGTCTTCCTCATGCTCGAAAAGCAGGTCCCGGTGGGGCTTGCCGGATTTGCGGTCGTGCTGACGCTCGCCGGTGGCATCGCCGGCAAGTTCGGCTGTGGCCTCCTCGCCGCAAGGATGGGATACATCCGGGCCCTGGTTGCCGTCGAAGTGCTGTGCGTGGCCGCGATCCTGGCCGTGGCGGCTGCGCCGGCCATGCTCGCGCTCTGTCTGCTGCCCCTTGCCGGAGTGGTCCTGCAAGGGTCTTCGACCATCACCTACGGGACTGTCGGCGATCTCTTCGACGAGCGGAGGCACTCGCGCGGTTTCGCCCTCGTCTACACGCTGGTGAACATCGCTTCCGTCGTGGGCCCGATCGGGTTCGGCCTCCTGAGCGACGATCTCGGGCTCGACACCGCAATGTACGCGATGGCTGCGATAGTCGCCGTACCGGCCCTGCTCGCCCTGTTCATGCGCGACGCATTGCGCCCGGGGCGAGAATCCGGTGCCGTGCCCACGCCGGGAACTTGATCGGCAAATCTGGCCGATTTCTCAACTCGCGGACGCCAACTTGCTCGTATTAACGGGCCGAATTGCGTCGCGCCGCCGGCGCATCCTCAGTGCCAGATGTCCGGCATCGAAGCCTTTCTCCTGGCCATGAACGCAGTGAGCGCCTCGTCGGTGGCGGGGTCGAGCGGCGGCGGCTCGAAGGTGCGCAGGACCTCCTTCCACCTCGCGTTGGCGCGCACGGCGGAGTCCTGACGGCCGGCGTCGCACCAGCTCTCGTAGGAGTCGGTGTCGGCAAGCTCGCATTCGTGGAATGCGGTCTCGTAGCGCGACAGGGTATGGGCGCAGCCGAAGAAGTGGTTGCCCGGACCCACCTCCCGGAACGCTTCGAGCGCGAGTGCTCCGGAGTCGACGGCCAGCCCGCCAAGCAGCGTGTGCACGGCGCCCAGATGGTCCGCGTCCAGTACGAGCTTCTCGTAACCGATGGCAAGCGCCGCCTCCAGCCAGCCGGCCGCGTGCAGGACGAAGTTGGCGCCGCACAGCAGCGCGGTGTAGAGCGAGGTGACGCTCTCCTGCATGGCCTGGGCGTCAGGCAGCTTCGACGACGTGAAGGCGCCGCTGCACCGAAGCGGGAGCCCGATGCGTTGCGCCAACTGCGCCGCCGCGAAGGATCCGAGCGCGGCTTCCGGGGTACCGAAGGTCGGCGAACCGGTTTTCAGATTCACAGTGGTCAGGAAGTTGCCGAACACCGCGGGCGAGCCCGGACGTTCGAGCTGACCGAGCGCGACACCCACCATGACTTCCGCCATCGACTGCGCGACCGCGCCCGCCATCGACACCGGACCCGTCGCTCCCCCGAGGATGAAGGGGACCACCACCGGACATTGGTTCGCGCGGGCATAGGCCCGGAGCGAGCCGGACATCGCGCGGTCGTAGACCAGCGGCGAGTTCATGTTGATGTTGCCCATGATCACGCAGTGCGAGTCGACAAAGCCTTCGCCGAACACGATGCGGGCCATCTCGATGGAGTCCTCCGCCCGCTCCGGGGTGGTGACGGATCCCATGAAAGGCTTGTCACTCAAGCGCAGGTGCGCGTAGACCATGTCGAGGTGGCGCTTGTTCACCGGCCGGTCTACCGGCTCGCATACCGTGCCGCCTGCGTGGTGCAGCCACGGAGACGCGCAGGTCAGCTTGACGAGGTTCTCGAAGTCGGCCAGCGTGCCGTAGCGTCGGCCTCGGTCCATGTCGTGCACGAAGGGCGCACCGTAAGCCGGCGCGAAAACGACGTTGTCCTCTCCGATGAGCACCGAGCGCTCCCGGTTGCGGGCGTGCTGGACGAAGCTCCGCGGCGCCGACTCGGCGATGATCGACTTGAGGTGTCCCGGCTCGAAACGCACGCGTTCTCCCCGCACGTCGGCGCCCGCCTCGCGCCAGAGCGCGACTGCGTCCGGGTCGCCGCGAAACTCGACCCCGATCTCCTGGAGGATTCGATCGGTGGTCCGGTCGATGAGGTCCAGTCCTTCCTCGTCCAGCAGGCGGTAGGTCGGGATGCCGCGCCGCACACCCGCGACCGCGGGAGGATTTGCGGCGGCGCGCTGCCGGCTGCGGGTGCGGGCGCCCGCACGGCGCCGGGCACCGCTGGAAGGTGTGGAGGTGGCGGAACGTGTCATGCGCGCTGCGTCATGCCCGGCCGGGCGCTGGCCGGTCCGGAGTTCGACATGGACAAGGCATCGCGCGAAAGCGACTCCGGGACAAAACCCCTCAAGCGTGCCCTGGCGCGAGCCTCGCACGCAGCGCCGATCCGATATCGGATGGGGTATCGAGCACCTCCACTCCCGCGCGCTCCAGCGCGCTGCGCTTGGAGGCGTGGGTTCCGCGCTCCCCCATCACGATGGCGCCGGCATGGCCCATCTTCTTTCCCGGGGGGGAAGCCCGTCCCGCGATGAACGCGAAGACCGGCTTGTCCATGGTGGCGGCGTACTCCGCCGCTTCTTCCTCCATCGCACCACCGATCTCACCCACCATCACCACCGCCCGGGTGCGCTCGTCCCGGTCAAGGATCTCGAGCGCGTCGCGGGTACTGGTGCCCACTACCGGATCGCCGCCGATGCCGACCAGGGCGGACTGACCGAATCCGGCCTGCACGATGTTCAGGCATATCAGGGTGCCGAGGCTTCCGCTGCGCGTGATGACTCCGACTGCCCCCGGCTGGAAGATGTCGGGATCGAACGCGGGCATGAAGCCCACGAAGCATTCTCCGGGGGTGACGTGCCCCGCGGTGTTCGGGCCCGCCACCCGGGTTGAGTTCGCGCGGGCGGCGGCGAGCACGTAGAGCACATCCTGCACCGGCACATGCTCGGTGAGAATCACCAGCTTGCGCACACCCGCTTCGATTGCGTCGAGCGCGGCATCCCGGACCCCGAGAGGCGGGATGAAGAGCACCGACACTTCGAAGCCGGTGTCGTCCATTGCCGCCCGCGCACTCTCGTAGACCGGCACCTCGCAGCAGCGCGTGCCCGCCTTGCGCGGGTTGACGCCGCCCATCACCCGGGTGCCGTAGTTCTGCATGTGGGCAGTCCAGAACGAGCCCTGGCGGCCGGTGATGCCCTGCACCAGCAGGCGCTCGTCACCCCGCACGATCATGGCGAGGTGCCCGCTGCGCGTGGACCGGCGGCCTCGACCGCGGCCCGAATCGCATCGTCCATCGTCGCCCGCGGCTCCATGCCGAGGCGCTCGCGCAACATCGCCACCGCCTCGCGCCAGCCCGTGCCCCGGATGCTGAAGAAGACGGGCACCGAGGGTGAGAGCTCGAGCCACGCATCGATGACTCCCTTCGTCATCACGTCGGTGCGCGCGAACGCGCCGCAGAAATTGACGACGAGACTCTTCACCCGCTCGTTCGCGAGCACCAGCTCCAGCGCGGGACGTGCCATGGTGTAAGCCTCGCCTCCGATCTCGAGAAAGTTCGCGGGGCGCCCGCCGTGGTGGGCAACCACGTCCATGGTGGCCATGGTGAGGCCGGCGCCGTTCGCGAGCACCCCGACCTCGCCCTCGAGCTCGATGTACTTGAGCCCCGCGTCGCCGCCGCGCCGCTCCAGTGCGCTCAGCGTCTCCGGCCGAGCCAGCGCCGCGAGCTCGGGCTGGCGCGGCGCGCTCGCATCGTCGAGCACGAGCTTGCAGTCAAGCGCGGCGAGCGATCCGTCGCGCAGCAGAGCGAGAGGATTTACCTCCAGCAACTCGGCGTCGTACGTACGATAGACGGAGTACAGGAGCACCAGCAGATCGGCGAGCGCGTCCACGCTTGCGGCTTCGAGATCCAGACCCTCAAGCCCGGAAAGCAGGTGCGCGCGCTCCAGACCCCGGCGGATGTCGATCTCGATCCGGCGCAGCCTCTGGGGATGACGGCGGGCGGACTCCTCGATGTCCATGCCGCCGGCGGTGGAGAACATGACGAGCGGTCCCCGGCTCTGCGGATCGTTCAACACCGAAGCGTAGAACTCGCGGGCCACATCGGCCCGACGCTCCACCAGCACCCGCTCGACCCGGTGTCCCGCGATATCCATGCCGAGGATCTCGGCCGCCGCCGCGCGCGCCGCGGCCGGATCGTCGACCGCCTTGATCCCCCCCGCCTTGCCACGGCGTCCCGCCGGAACCTGGGCCTTGATCATGCAGGGGCCGAGCGCCTCGACCGCGGATGCCGCGGCCTCGGCGCTGTTCGCGACCCGGAAGGCGGGCGTCGCAATCCCCGCCGCGGCAAGGATCGGCTTGGCCGCATATTCCTCGATGTTCATGGCGGCCTACTTGCCCCAACGCGCCCAGTAGGCGCCGAAGAGCTCCTCCTCCGTCGGCCGGTCCTCCGGTATCGCCCTGCACAGGTGGGTGATGTTCAGAAAGTGCTGGTACCCCAGGTTCTCGCTGATGCTGTTGCCCTGCCAGGTTCCACAGCCCATGCTGAGCGTGAAGTTGAGCCCGCTGTCGAAGCCGCCGCCGTTGCCGAAGGTGTGGGCGAAGTTCACCAGCACCCGCACCACGTCGAGCCTCTCCGCCACGCGGCGCGCGTTCTCCGCGTTGCGGGTGTGGATGCCGCAGGAGTGGCCCTTGCCCTTGACTTCCAGAATCTCGTCCACCCGCGCGATGGCCCGCTCCAGGTCGGGCGCCCGGTACACGGTGAGCACGAGCGAGAGCTTCTCGTCGGCGAAGGGGCCGATGACATCCTCCTCCTCCACCATGAAAAATCGCGCCCCGGTCGCGGCCTCGGGGAGGCCCATCTCGCATCGCAGCACCTCGGCGTCCTTGGCGATGACTCTCCGGTTGAGACGGCCGTTCACCCACAGGGTGCCGGCGATCGCCTCCTTGCCGTGCGCGTCCGCGAGATATCCCCCCGCGCGCACGAGCGCGGCGATCGCATCGTCGTACACCTCGTCGAGGATGACGAGCGAGTTCTCGGAAGAGCAGGAGGTCGCGTTGTCGAAGGTCTTGGAAGCAGCGATCTTGCGGGCCGCGTCGTCGAGGTCGGCGCTGGCGTCGATGATGACCGGCACGTTTCCGGCGCCCACCCCCACCGCGGGGGTCCCGCTGCGGTAGGCGCCGCGCACGTTGTTCTGCGAACCGGTCACCACCACCAGATCACAGGCTTCCATCAGGGCCGTGGTGGCCGCCCGATCAACCGGAGACGGGAGCACCTGGACCAGGTCCGTCGGCGCCCCGATCCGAGCGAGCTCGCGGCGCATGTGGTCGACGGTGGTGGTGGTAGTGGTGAGCCCGGCGGGCGACGGAGCGATGATGACCGCGTTACGGCCCTTGACCGCCATCATCGCCTTGTTGACCGGAGTGGCGGCGGGGTTGGTGGAGGGAGTGAGCGCCGCCACCACTCCGACCGGCTTCGCGTACTTGACGATGCCGCGCTCCGCGTCCTCCTCGATCACGCCCACCGAACGCACCCTCATCAGATCGCGCAGGGTGCCAAAGGTTTTGCGCTGATTCTTGACCACCTTGTCGGCGGCATTGCCAAGGCCCGTGTCCTCGACCGCGAGGGCGGCCAGGGCCTCGGCGCGCTCGGGCTTGTAGAGCGACCACGCGAGCGCGGTGACCGCTTCGTCGACGCGGGCCTGGTCCGCCGAATGGAACTCGTCCATCGCCCGGCGCGCGCGTTCCACCAGCGCCGCTATCCTCTCGCCGGTATCGTCGCTGGTTGCGAACAGGTCGCCCTCACGCTGCCTCAGCGCCTGACTCATGGCGTCCCGCTCCCTGTTTGTTTCCAGGACGCAACTCTAGCCAATTCCAGGCATCGAGCGAAGTCCAGCCCGCAAGTTTTTCGAGTTCTCAACAAGCGTACGCCCCGCGCCGGGACGGGCCGCCGGCTACTCGACGTTCAGCGTGACGTAGGGAGCGATGGCCTCGAGCGTCTTCGGACCGATGCCCGGGACCTTCAGCAGGTCCTCCACCTCCCGATAGGGCCGGCCGGCGATGATCTTCGCGGCACTGACCGGGCCGATGCCCGGAATCCCTTGCAACTGCTCGTCGCTCGCGCGGTTCAGGTGAAGGGGCGCATCGTCGCGAGTCCTCAATCCGGCCACCTTCTCCTTGAACTCGCTCAGCTCCTCGGCCGCTTCCCGCCGGCCCCTGCGCATTTCGACGAGCAGTTCCGGATTCGTCGCCTCCCACAGGCCGGAGCGGTTCAGCATCGCGAGCGCGCGCAGGTCCGCGAGCTCGTCCAGGACCTGCCGGCTGGAACGGCCCCGCGGAGAAGGCCGGGTCTTGCCGTGCACCCGCGCGAGCCCCTCCCTGACGAGCAGGTGGGCGAGATCTTGGCCATCGTGGGTCTCCACGAAGGCGTAATAACGACCAGTAGCCGAGCGGCCCGGGGCGAAAGCGTAGGCGGTATGGACCGAGAAAGGTTCGGAAAGGACCGACCTCACGTATTCCGTAGCCCGCCTGCCGAAACGCACCACGTCCTGCGGGTCCTCCAGTCCGAAGTGATGCTGCTGGTCGCGGATACGCTCGAGCGCGGCATTGCTCCCGAAATCGGTCTCCGGACAGTCCACGAAGTAGAGGCGCAGGTGAAGCTCGCGGCCGTCGGCACTCACCCGGAAGCTGTCACCGTCGTTCATGCCGGCGTCGACCAGCATCGCGTTCTCGAGCGTGTCGAGCTCGGCCGCGCCCGGGAAGAGCGGTGCGCAGGCGAGAACCAGCAGCAACACACACGAGGTACGCTTCATGGACGCGGGCGCCTGATCGAGGTGTGATCGGGATATCTACATCATCGCGGCGGGCGCTTCGACCACACGAAGACCGCAATCGCCCCGCCTGCGTCCCCGGAAGCGTCCGTGGGGGAAGGCTGGCCCGGCGCCGGGGGCCGGCCTCAGAACGTCAGGGAGACCCGGCCGAGAGGACCGAAGTCGGCGACCGCCTCGCCACCCGGCTCGGCGAAGAAGATGCCGGCGGTCGTGCCGGTGTTGACGACCTGGCCCGCCTTCATGCCCCTCCCTTCTCGACTGCGCCGGTTTGCCAGCCAGACCATGACATTCAGCGGATCGCCGAGCGCGTGGGCGCCGCGACCCTCCCGCACGGTCTCGCCGTTCACGGTAAGCGTGACCGGGATGCTCGGCCGGTCGATGTCGCGCCAGCTTTCGACGGGGGGACCCAGCACCAGGGGCCCATCGGTGCCGTTGTCGGCCATGACCCATGCGATCGGCTTGTCGAGCCAGTCGCGCACATGGCCATTCACGACTTCGACCGAGGCGTGCATCGAGCGAATCGCATCCGCCACCTCGTCCGTCGTATAGGGATTCACGCGCGCGGGCAGGTCCGCTCCGAGAGTGAATGCGACCTCGCTCTCCAACCCGATGGTCAGCAGCCGCTTCGAGGCAAGGTCTGCCGGACTGGTGCAGAGATTCGACTCGATGATGCAGGCGTAGTACGGCTCTTCGGCGTTCATGCGCCGCTGCATTTCGGGGCTGGTGGCCCCCACGAGAAAGCCCACGACGCGCTCGCCCGAGAGCTCCACCACCCGGTCGGCGACCCTCGCCGCGCCCTCCAGATCGTCAAGGCCGAGCTCCGCCGGGATCTCGTCGATTGCGTAGTTGCCCCGGCGCGCCGCGTCGAAGATGCGCGCGGCTTTCTCGATCTGTTCCGGGGACATGCTCGACGCGCTGACTCGGCCCGTCGCCGATCAGTCAATCCCCTCGCGAAGAGGAGACTCGAACTCCACGACCCGGGCTTGAGCGGCGTGGCGCGCGGACGCCAGCTCTTGGCGCGGCGCAGCCGGTGGAAGAACGCTTCCGCTCATCGGCGGATTCCTCCTCACGGGGTATCGGGACCGGGTGGCCCCGCGTCGCGGGCGACGGTAACACAGGCCCGGTTCGCATCCGAAGCCGCGGAACACCGGCGCGGGATGGCCGGTCGCCGAGCGCTGCCGCCGAAGCCGAGCACTCGAATTTCGTGAGCAACCCGCTCGAAGTCGCCGGCCTGTGCAACATGAGCTTTGCGTGCCGCAAGAAGTCCGAGTTGCCGGGGGAGGCCACGAAGCCCCGATCGCCGACAGGAAGGGTGCACAACGCATGACGGCGTGAAGATCTCGCAACCGCGTCGGATACCGTCGTCCCGGAGCTTTCCGTCGCGCCGGGAAACGGTACTCTAACGGTTCGTCTACCTACTCATCGGGGAGCCGAAGCCCATGATCACCGACCCTGCCGGAATCGTAGATCTCGACCGATACCCGATATCCGACCTCGAGGCTCAAGAAGCGGAAGAGCTCATCCGCACGGGCCGGCGGCAACTCGCCGAGGAAGGCGTGTTCACCTTGCCGGGTTTCATCCGCCCCGCCGCGCTCGCCGCCATGCAGGACGAGGCGGACCGGCTCTGCCCCGAGGCGTTCCGGCGGGTCGATCATCGAAACGGCTTTCCCTCCGGCATGGGCGAGATCACCCGGGTGAGTCTAGGGTGCGTGGGATACGACCAGATGCCGGCGGGATCCGTCATGAGGCGGCTCTTTCTCTGGGACGGACTGACCCGTTTCGTCTCGGAGGTGCTGAAACGGCGCCCGTACTACATCAGTGCGGATCCGATCGCATCGTGCATGGTGACCGACCTCTCCCCGGGTGACGAGTTGGGATGGCACTTCGACGCCAACGACGGCATCGTCACCCTCATGCTGCGCTCCGCGGGCTCGGGCGGCGCCTTCGAGTACGTGCCCAATGTCCGCCACCGCGAGGATCTGCCGAGACTCATCGACGACACGCTGGCCGGTGAGTGTGCGGACCTGCTCGAACTCGACGCGCGTCCGGGGACGCTCACCCTGTTCAACGGCTTTCAGTCCATGCACCGCGTCGCCCCGGTCTCCGAGTCCCCATCTCGCCGGATGCTGATACTCAGCTACGACTCCAAACCCGACCAGCGCTTCGGCGAGGAGGTACGCCTGCGCTTCTTTGGCCGCCGCAACCCGATCGAGGCGCCGAGCGAAGACCTTGCGATGTCCGTTACCTGAAGCCTCGCCCGGAGCATCGAAGAAACGCGCAGACCTGACGATTTGCTTCAGGACATGCTCGTCGTGCCGCCTCGACACGGCGTCGGTCAGCGACGCGTCTTGCGAAGGCGCGCTTCGAGCTCCGCAATGCGCGCCTCGGCCGCGCGGCGCGCGGCGGCCTCCTCCTGTCGCAGCGCAGCCTCTCGCTCGGCTCGGGACTCCGCCTCCCGGCGAGCGGCGTCCGCCTCGGCGTAACTGAGCAGGACCTGGCCCGTTGCCGGGTCGCGGAAGCGCATCTCTTCGCCCTGCGCGTGGAGTTCGAGACCGAGCGTCTCGCTCTTGAGGGTCAGCGCGCCGTCGGGCGAGGTCACGGCCAACTGGCGCAGGTAGGCGCCCCCGGCCAGACGCAGGCCCTGGAGCACCGGCGTGATGTACCTCCCCGTGGGGTCGTACACCCAGTACTCCTTCACCCCCAGGCGCGCGTAGACCTCGCGCTTCGGCCCCAGGTCCTCGCGCCACGTGCTCTTGGAGGCCACCTCCAGCACAAAGTCCGGTGCTTTGCCCTCCTCCCACACCAGGTAACGCATCCGCACCCGATCCTCCACCCCGAGGACCACGAACACGTCCGGCGCCACCGAGACCCGCGGATTGCCCTCTTCGTAGTACATCAGCAGGTCACCGGATACGTACACGTCGCGCCGGTCCTGGTAGTACACCCGCAACGCCCCGATGGCATAGTGCATGGCCAGGAGCTGGGCGTCGTTCTCCGCCATCGGCTTGCCGTCCCCGCTCGGGTACTCAATCGCAGCCGGAGGAAGAACAGTCTGGCTCATGGGTAGCTCCTGGCTTGCGCCCCGCCGGGACCGGGCGACCCCACAATCCAAACGACGGTAACACAAGCGCTGTCCGTTTCCGAAGTCGCTTCGCACCAGCACAGCATGCGCCATCGTCGGGCGCCAGTCCGTAGGCCACCCTTCCGGGCCATGTAGGCCGCAGTCTTCATTTCGGTGCGCTACCGGCGCGACATCGAGGCGCGGGCCGGAGCATGTCTTCCGCTTGCGACTTCTCGAATCCGTGGGTGGAGAATCGCAACGTGCGGCAGTTCTCGTCGACGACCCGCCACACGTCTCCCGAAGCGCCCTGAGTCACTTCGGCCTCGATCACCACGGTCCCCAGACTCTGCCTCTCGGCAGCGTCGTTGGGTGTTGCAGAACCACCGTAATCAGCTATGGCCGATGCTGCACACGCTTCCGACCTCGAAACACGATGTTCCGCACAGTTTCAACGCCGCTCGGAAACCGGAAAACGGACGCTGTCCATTGTGTTGTTGTCATGGAGGCAAGACGGCGTGCCGCCAGCAGGGCAATTCCTGCCGGCAAAGTCGCGCATGGTCAGGCACGCCGCCGGGTCGATTCGGGAGAAGGAAACCCCGGCCGAAGGTGGCGGTCGGAGGGCAGAAAGTGTTGAATGGCGCCTTCATCCCCAGGGGGAGACGACATGGGCGAGATCACCCGGCGCCTCGCGGAGTTTGCGAGCGGTATCGAGTACAAGAGCCTCCCCGTGCCGGTGCGGGAGCGGACCAAGGCACTGCTCGCGGACCACGTCGCCATCGCGTTCCGCGCCCGCCAGGAGGCGGCCATCTGCCCGAGCATCGCCGCCGCGCTGGGGAGCCTGGGATTGGGCGCCGGCGAGGCAAGCGTGATCGGTGACCCGAGAGGTTACGCTCCGCCCGCGGCCGCGTTCTTCAACGGGTCGCTCGCCCACTGCCTCGACTTCGACGACACCCACGCCCGGGCTTCCATCCACCCGAGCGCGCCCATCGTCCCCGCGGCGCTCGCGGCGGCGGAGATGGCGTCCGCGAGCGGCCCCGACTGCGTTGCCGCGATCACCGCCGGCTACGAGGTCCAGATTCGGCTGAGCCTGGCCCTCGGTCCCTCCGCCCACTACGCGCGCGGTTACCACCCCACCGCCACCTGCGGGGTGTTCGGCGCCGCGGCGGCGGCCGGGCGCATCCTCGGACTCTCGGAAGAGGCGCTGGTTCACGCGTTTGGGCTCTGCGGCAGCCAGGCCGCGGGCTCCATGCAGTTCCTCACCGACGGGGCCTGGAACAAGCCCTTCCACGTGGGGTACGCGGCGATGAGCGGCCTCATCGCGGCGAGCCTGGCGCACGAGGGCTTTCGCGGGGCGGCGGATGCGATAGAAGGCAGCGCCGGCTTCCTCGCCTCCTACGCCCCGGACCCGAACCCCGACGAGGCGGTACGCAAGCTCGGGGAGGAGTGGGAGACCCTCGACATCGCGGTAAAGCCCTACCCCTCCTGCCGCTACGGACACGCCGCGATGGACGCGCTGATTGCGCTTCGCACCGAGCATGGACTGGACGCCGACGCCGTGGAGTCGGTGCGAGTCGGGCTGCCGCGGACCGGCTGGCGGCTCATCGGCGACCCGGAGCCGGAGAAGCAGAACCCTCGCAACTACGTCGACGGGCAGTTCTCGATGCCCTTCGTGGCCGCGGTGGCCCTGTGCGAGGGCGGCATGAGCTGGGACAGCTACGCGGCCCATCTCGAGGATCCGCGCACGCGTTCCCTGTGCCGGCGGATAAGCTCCGTCGTGGACCCCGAGGTGGAGAGCCACTTTCCCACTCACATGGCGGGATCGGTCCGAGTGCGCACCCGCGGCGGAGATGAGCTCCGCAAGCTGGTGACGGTCGCCAAGGGGGAGCCCGGGAACTTCCCCGCGGCGGGGGAGCTTCGCGCGAAATTCGACGGCCTCGTCGGCCACTATCTGCCGGGCAATCAACGCACCGCGCTCGCCGACGCGCTCGACGCTTTCGACGTCGCGCAGAGCGCGGGAGAAGCCCTGCGCATCAGCCGGGCGCGGGAGCACCGGCTGCGCGCGAGCGCCTGAGCGGTCGTGCGCAAAACTTCCGTCGAGCCCCAACTGGTGAGGAGTGCAATCCGATGAGCGTTAACCCAAGGGAGGTCGGGCCGCGGCGCTATCGCGAGTCCTTCGGCCGCTACTTCGAGGACTTCGAGGCCGGCGACGTGTACGAACATCGCCCCGGGCGCACGATCGGAGAGTCGGACAACACCTGGTTCACCCTGCTCACCATGAACCAGCACCCCTTGCACTTCGACGAAGCCTACGCCGCGCACAGCGAGTTCAAGCGTCCCCTCGTCAACTCCTGCCTGACGCTCTCGCTCGTGGCGGGCATGAGCGTGAGCGATCTCAGCCAGAAGGTGATCGCCAATCTCGGCTGGGACAAGGTCCGCCTCACCGCGCCGGTCTTCGTGGGAGACACCCTGTACGCGGAGTCCGAGGTCCTCTCCAAGCGGGAGTCGAAGTCCCGTCCCAACCAGGGCATCGTCTCCGCCCGCACCGTCGGCAAGAAGGCGGACGGCACGGAGGTGATCACCTTCGAGCGGACCTTCCTGGTGCCGAAACGCGGACACGCGGTCGACGACCTCGCCGGCTACTGAGCCTCGTGCGAACGACACCGCCCGCGCGTCCCGTGTCCGACCCGTCCCGCCCCAACCTCGACGAGGCGCTCGTCCTCGACGCGGTAGATCGATTCCTCGAGCGCGAAGTGCGGCCCCACGTGCGCGAACTCGAGGCCACCGACACCTGGCCGGCCGGGATCGTGGAGAAGATGCGCGAGCTCGGCCTCTTCGGCGCCACCATCGGCGAGGAGTACGGCGGGCTCGGCCTGCCGGCCTCGACCTACGTCCGGATCGTGGAGCGGATGTCCGCGGTCTGGATGTCGGTGTCGGGGATATTCAATTCGCACCTCATCATGGCCGCGGCGGTGGAGCGCTTCGGCAGCGAGGCGCTCAAGGCCCGCTACCTGCCGCGCTTCGCCTCCGGGGAGCTGCGCGGCGGCATCGCGCTCACCGAGCCCGACTGCGGTACCGACCTCCAGGCCATCCGCACCACCGCCCGCCGCGACGGCGACCGCTACCGGATCAACGGCACCAAGACCTGGATAACCAACGGAATCCAGGGCCACATCGTCGCGGTGCTGGTCAAGACCGATCCGCAGGCGGAGCCGCGCCATCGGGGCATGAGCCTGCTGCTGGTCGAGCGGGGCGAGGGCTTCCGGGTGGGCCGCAAGCTCGAAAAGCTCGGCTACCGGGGCATCGACACCGGCGAGCTGGTGTTCGACGAGTGCGAGGTGCCGTGCGAGAACCTCGTCGGCGACCGGGAGGGGCGCGGCCTCCAGCAGATCCTGTCCGGACTCGAGCTCGGCCGGATCAACGTCGCGGCGCGCGGAGTGGGCATCGCGCGCGCCTGCCTGGAAGAGTCGGTAGCGTACTCGCAAGTGAGGAAGACGTTCGGAAAGCCGATCTGCGAGCATCAGTCCATCCAGATCAAGCTGGCGGAGATGGCGACTCGCCTGGAGGCCTCCCGTCTTCTCACCGAGCAGGCCGCCCTCGCCTACGAGCGGGGCGAGCGCTGCGATCTGGAGGCGGGCATGGCCAAGCTCTTCGCCACCGAGACCGCCTTGTTCAACAGCCTGGAAGCGATGCGCCTGCACGGCGCCTACGGCTACTCCAGGGAATTCAACATCGAGCGCTACTACCGCGACGCCCCGCTGCTTGCGATCGGCGAGGGCACCAACGAGCTCCAGCGCCTCATCATCGCCCGGCAACTGATCGAGCGCCACCCGGTTTGAGCGCGGGGGCCGTGGCGGAGCCCGCCGCGGGTCAGCCGGATGCGCGCAGGGGTTGCGCCTCCTCGCCGTTCTCGACCGGGATCAGCCGGTTCCATCCGTAGCGGTCCTCGATCTCACCGAGCTGGATGCCGGTAATGGTGTCGTAGAGATCCCGGGTCAGCTCGCCGGTGGCGTTGTCGTTGATAATCCACTCCTGCCCACGGCAGGCGATCCTGCCCACCGGGGCGATGATCGCGGCGGTGCCGGCGCCGAACGCCTCCAGCAGATCGCCGTCGCGGATCGCGTCGATGACTTCGTCTATCGACACCATGCGTTCCTCGACCCGGACGCCCCGGTCGCGCAACAGGGTGATGACGCTGTCGCGGGTGACGCCGGGAAGGATGGTCCCGCGCAACGCGGGAGTCACCACCCGGTCCCGGAAGCGGAAGAATATGTTCATCGCCCCGACCTCTTCCACGTAGCGGTGTTCGATGCCATCGAGCCAGAGCACCTGCGCGTAGCCCGCGGCGTTGGCGCTCTGCCCGGGAAAGAGGCTGGCGCCGTAGTTTCCCGCGGTCTTGGTCTCCCCGGTTCCCCCGGGGGAGGCCCGGGTGAACCTCTCCTCCACGCTGAGCGCGACCGCGGCGGAGTCGGTATCGAAGTACGCCCGCACCGGCGCGGTCATGACCAGGAAACGGTAGCTTCGAGACGGGCGCACCTCGAGCTGGAGCTCGGTGGCGACGATGAGGGGCCGGATGTAGAAGGCTTGCCCGCGCTTCCTGGGGATCCATCGGTGATCGAGACGCACCAGCTCGTCGATGGCCCGGTGGAACACCGCATCGTCCACGGCGGGTATGCACATCCGCTCGCAGGAGTTGCGCAGGCGCGCCGCGTTGCGATCGGGACGAAACACCCGCACCACCCCATCCACGCCCATGAACCCCTTGAGGCCCTCGAACACCGACTGGCCATAGTGCAGGGTCGCACTCGCGGGCGGCAGAGAGATGGGGCCGAAGGGCAGCACTTCGGGGGAGTGCCAGCGTCCCTCGTCGTAGCGCATGCTGAACATGTGATCCGAGTACACGTCGCCGAACCCGAGGTTCTCAAAATCGACGGCGCCAAGACGGCTCTCCCTGACGCGCTGGATCTTCATGTCGGATGGCATGGCGGTCCCCCTCGAGGTTTTGACGATTACGCCAGGAACCCCCGTGGCGGTCAAACCGGGGTCGGGCGACGCGCGGGCGGAACCGGGCCAACTCCGGCTTGGCGGTGAGAGAGAAGCGTTCGGTTCCGAGCCCCTGCCCACCCCGAAGAAGGGTCGCGTTGCGCGACCCCAGGAATCCGGTTAGCCTGCCGGCCCGCCCGGGAGCGGCGCCGGCCCACTTGGCGCTCGCGACCAGGACGGGCAGGGAGTCGCCTCCGCGGAGGACGACACGGTGCGCAGGGACGGCCATGACTCAGGTTTCGGCTCGGCCATGCCAGAGCACACACGAGAGGGGAAACACGATGAGATTGCGGGCGAAGATTTCCATGGTCCTGGCGGCACTGTTGTGCCTGCCGCTCACCGGTCTCGCACAAGGGGTGGACGAGCTTCCGGCCGACATCGCGGAAAGTCTCTACTCACCGGACATGCTCGATCCGATGCAGCCGATCGGGCCGAGCGCCTATCGCGACTGGAAGGCCCCGAATCCACCGCCATGGACGATCGGCTACGCCAGCTCCTACGCGGGGAACACCTGGCGCGCGGCGGTCATGGATCGCCTCATCCAGGATCTCATCCCTAAGTGGAAGAAGCTCGGCCTCCTGAAGGAAGTCATCGTCACGCAGTCCAACCTCAAGGACGCGCTGCAGATTCAGCAGATGCGTCAACTGGTCGACCGGGGCGTGGATGCGCTCATCGTGTGCTGCTCCAACCCCACGGCGCTCAACCAGACCGTCAAGTATGCCTATGACAAGGGTGTGCCGACCTTCTCCTTCGTCGGCTACCTGACCTCGCCCTACTCCATCAACTCATCCGCGAACTACCAGCTCGCCGGGCACCGCATGGGCACCTGGATGGCGGAGGAGCTCGGCGGCTCCGGCAAGGTGCTGGTGGTCGAGGGCATTCCCGGCACCTCCGGCTCGGACTCCCAGGACCGCGGCATCAAGGCCGGTTTGGGCGCGTATCCGGATATCGAGATCGTCGGCTCGATCGCGGGCATGTGGACCGATCAGGTGGCGCAGGCCGAAGTCCAGAAGTGGCTGGCCACCCACCCCGGCCAGCTCGATGGCATCGTCGTGCAGTCCGCGGCCGAAATGGGCGTGCTGAACGCCCTCAAGCAGTCCGGTCGCGACATGATCCCGGTCACCATCGGCGGAGAACTCGGCGCGATCTGCTACTGGCGCAAGAACATCGACTACATCAGCGGCGCCTATCACGTGTGGCCGCCGGGCGATGACTTCGAGCTCATCTGGGACATCATGATGCGCACGCTCCAGGGACAGGGCCCCCGGATTCAGTCGGTGATGGTCGACACCATCCCCTTCGGCAAGGAGGACGTGATGGGGATGATGGGCGAGGACTGCGATGAGAACAACAAGCTCTGGGCCCATGTCGGACCGCAGGTCTGGGGCAGCAAGGAGTTCCTCGATCACTTCTTCCTGCGGCCCGCGGATCCGGAGGCCTACAAGCCCTCGGATCACTGACGACACATCGAGGCAGGCCCTTATCAAGCGGGAGTCCAGACCAGCTTGCCGGCCTTGCGCCAGGGCGGCCGGATGACTCCCGAACCTGAACACGCCGGGAAGGGCCTCGACCCCGAGGCGGGCGCCGCCGTACTTCCGCCGGCGGCGCCTTCCTCCGCGCGTGACGTCGTTTCCGTTCTCGGCGTTCGCAAGATCTACGGCGTGACCCGGGCGCTGGACGGGTGTTCCTTCAGTGCCCGGCGTGGCGAGATACACGCGATCGTGGGCGGCAACGGGTGCGGGAAGTCCACGCTCGCCAAGGTCATGTCCGGAGTAGTGCTGCCCGATGGCGGGCAGTTCTCCATCCTCGGCCATACCCCGCACACGCCGCTGGAGGCGCGCCGCGCCGGAATCGCTACCGTTTACCAGGAGGTGCTGGTCGCCGATGCGTGCTCGGTGGCCGACAACCTCTTCGTGGGATCGGACCGCCTCTTCACCAAGTCGCGGCCGACCACGGAAAAGCTTGCCACCGCGCGGGCCTTGATGAAGGAGCTGACCGGACTCGACGTCGATCCGGAGATGGACGCCGGCGGCCTGCCCCTGTCCATCAAGCAGTGGATCACCATCGGACGCGCGTTGCTGATGAATCCGGAGGTGCTCATCCTCGACGAGTCATCGGCCGCTCTCGATCTCGACTCCACTGAGCGACTCTTCGCCAAGATGCGCGAGCTGCGCGACCGGGGGGCGACGGTGATCATCGTCACCCACCGGATTGCCGAGCTCATCCGCATCAGCGACCGCGCGACCGTGATGCGCGACGGACGCGACGTCGGGGTGCTGGAGAAAGCGCAGATCACCGAAAAGAATCTGCTCGGCCTCATGACCGGGGACCGGGACCTCTCGCATGCCGAGGCGGCCGTGGCGCAACGAGCAGCAGGCGAAGAAGTGGTCATGCGGGCCAACGGGCTGCGTATCTGGCCCGAGGCGGAACGCATCCACTTCGACCTCCGGCGCGGAGAGATCGTGGGCGTTGCCGGGCTCGACGGACAGGGCCAGAACGAGCTGGTGCGGGCCCTGGCTGGCGTGGCGCCCGCGCTTTCGGGCCTGCCTCTGGTGCGCACGGAAACGGGGGCCTTCATCGAGATAAGGGATCTGGAGGTGGCCGACGCCTGCCGCATCGCCTACGTGTCGGGAGACCGTCGCCACGAAGGCATATTCCCCAACCTGAGCATCTTCGAGAATCTGCTGATCCCGCTGTACCGCAAGCATATCGAGAACGGCCGACTCGGCATCATCATGTGGGCCGACCTCTCGGCGATCTTCGACTGGTTCGTCGAACGCCTTTCCATCAAGGTCGGAGAAAAGACCAACAAGATCACCTCGCTGTCCGGTGGCAACCAGCAGAAGGTGCTGCTCGGGCGTGCCTTCGCACTGCAGCCGCACATCCTGGTGTTGAACGACCCCGCCCGCGGCATCGACGTGGAGACCAAGCGTGAGCTCTACAGCCACCTGCGGGACTTCGCTTCCCAGGGACACTCGGTGCTGTTCCTGTCGAGCGAGCTCGAAGAGTTCATCGGTCTGTGCAACCGGGTGATCGTCATCCGCCACGGCGCGCTTTTCGAGAGCTTCGCCGCCGACGAGATCGACCCGGACCGGATTCTCGAGGCCATGTTCGGGCAGACGTCCCATGGCGGGGCGCAAGCCGCGCCGGGGTCGCCTCGCCACGAAGAGGAAGATGAGCCGATAACGGCGCCGGAGAAGATGCGCGAGAACACGGAGATCATCGACTTCGAAGACGAGAAGCGAAAGGCGCGGGCGAGGGCGCACGGCATCCGGCGCATCCGTATCGTGGACAGTGACGCGGAGCACACACGAAGCGGCGACGCCGGGTCCGAGCATGGCGAACCGGCCGGGAAGAGCGCGGACCGGGTCGGATCGGACCGGATCAGGATTCTCTACTTCGATGAATGAGTGCGGCTCGGGGACGAAGTCCCGATTGCGTTGCGCGACCGAGTCCGCATGAACCGTCGAATGGGTATGGAGGCATGAAATCCCCCTTTCACGGCAACCACGGGACGCGGCGACCGGGCTGGTGTCCATCTTTCCCGCGCGGAGCCACCCCCATGAGTACGGCAGCAGGAACACGCCCGAGGATTCGAGAGAGCTTCGAGTCCCGGGAGACGAGTTGAAGCAAAGAGCATGCGGAGGGCGCGTATGGACCGCGGGAAGATCAAGATCATCGAGTTCGGGAAGGACGACGACAGCCCGGTGGCATACACCACCGACCATGGGGACTCCCGGGGCATGAAGATCGTCGAGTTCGACAACGAGCCGATCGGCGGAGGCCGGCGGGAGGCGACCAGGCCGGAAGTGGGACGGATCAGAATCGTCGAGTTCGACGACGAACGGCCACGGTCCGCGCCGGAACGCGCATCGCCGCCCCGATGGGGACCTTCGGTCTCCCGGGCTCGGGTCGGCGCCATCAAGATCAAGGAGTTCGACGACGAGGGCCAGGAACGCCCGCGGGGCGGCGGCGCGATGGCGTCCCGAATCAAGATCGTGGAGTTCGACTGATGCGGCATCGCCCCCGCGCAGCCCACCCTCGGCGCCCACCCGCTGCGCTCTCTTCGATTGGGGGCCGGGCGGCCAGGGGGTTTTCCGGCGGCCAGGCGGTCGATGCCCGTCACTCCCGGGCGAGCGGTCCCCCGTACCGGTCTCCGCTCGCCGGCGACACCGCGAAGGAGCGGTGAACCGGTGGCACAAGCGGCAGTGACGGGAACGCGGGCGACGGGCGCCGCAGAGCTTCCGCCGGCGCCGTCGACCGCGCGCACCTATCTCTTGGTGCCGATACTGCTGCTCTTCACGCTTCTCGTCATCGCGGTGCTCCGCGCGCCAAACCTGATGTCCAGCGTCGGGATCGGCAGCGCGATCATCGTGTCGGCGCCGCTCATTCTCGCGACCTATTCGCTGACCCTGATCGCGATGGCCGGACGCGCGGGCGTCGATCTCTCCATCGGCCCGCTGATCGGCTTCATCAACGTGAGCCTCATCCAGCTCTACGCCGCCGATGTGATCGCCTCGCCGTTCGCGTTCTTCGCCTACGCGATCATCGTGGGCATCCTCTACCAGGTGCTCATGGGACTCATCATCATCTACGTCCGGGTGCAGCCCATCATCGTCGCGCTCAGCGGCTTTCTCGCCCTGGTGGGCCTCAACCTCGTCATCCTGCCGCGTCCGGGCGGAGTCGCCCCGGAATGGATGATGCCCTGGGGCCTTGGAACCTCGATCTGGTCGCCGATCCTCGTGATCCTGGTGCTGGCGACGGGCGCCTGGTTCCTGCTCGCCCGCACCGCGTTCTTCGACCACCTGCGCCTGATGGGTTCCGACGAGCGCACCGCCTATACCGCCGGTGTGCGCATCAACATCGTACGCCTTGGGGCGCATGTCATCGCGGGCGTCTACAGCGCGCTGGCGGCGCTGACTTTCACCTCCCTCATCAGTTCCGGCGATCCCACTCAGGGCACCACCTACACCCTGATGGCGGTCACCGCGCTGGTCCTCGGCGGCACCAGTCTCGCGGGCGGGCGGGGCAGCATCATCGGCTCCCTGCTCGGCGCCCTCAACATCTACCTCATCACCTACGTGCTCTCGACTTTCAGTTTCGGCATGGTGCAAAGCTTTGTCACCGATGCCGCTTACGGCGTGGTGCTGGTCGTCTCTCTCCTGCTCACGCTCGCGCTGCCCCGCCTGCCCGCGGCCGTGCGGCGCCTCTCGCCCTTTTCCTTCTTCGTCGTGCTCGGCATCGTCGCATTCAGCGTCATCCTCCACGCCAAGGACGAGATCGTCGCGCCGCTCGCCGCGCCCGGTGACAGTGACTTCACAGTGCTCGGCGGAGACGATTCGGGCCTCACCGTCCTGGGCGCCGACGACTCCGGCTTGACGATCCTCGGGGGCGACGACTCCGGGCTCACCGTGCTGGGAGGCGACGATTCAGGCCTTACCGTCCTCGGGGGTGACGATTCGGGCCTGACGGTGCTTGGCGGAGACGATGCGGGATTCACGGTACTGGGCGGCGAGGAAGAAGCGGTGCCCGTGGCGCCGGCCGACCGGGCGACACCGCTCGTCTACGCGGCACTTGCCATCGTCATCGCGGTTTTCCTCATCTACCTGCTCTACCGCCACCCCTCGGCGCCGCTCTTCGCCTTCGTCGGCGTCGTGGTGCTCCTCGTCCTGGGGCTCAGCCTCTACGATGGGCGTGCTCCGGGCACCAGCGCCCCCACAAGCGCCGAGCGCCCTGGCGCCCAATTCGTCTTCTACTTCGAAGCCCCGAGCCCGCAAGTGGCGAGCGCAGGCGAATTCCCCGAAAGGACGCAGGCTTCGCACCGGGTGGCGGGGGCCGCGGTGCGCGGACTGCTCCTGCTCACCGGGACCGTGATGCTCGCTTCTCTGTTGATCGTCATCGCCCTGCCCAAGGTACGCACCCGACTCGGCAACACCCATCTGCTCTTCCTGCTCGCGCTGGGCGGTGCGGCGCTCGGAGTCCTCATCTACACGAGCGGCGGTGCGCAGGTCTCGCGAGATGGGCTCTATATCGGAGCCTACGGCGCCATCCTCCTCGGCGCGATCGTGCTGATCGCGAGCATGCCGCGGGTGCAGGCCCGCATGCGGGACTTGACCTTCGTGCTCCTCGCCATCCTCTGCGGGGGGCTGCTCGTCGCCACCTGGTTCGCAGCGGGACCGGACCACGGCGCCATCACCGCCAACATCGGCCCGACGACAGCTCTCGCAGCGGCCCCGTGGCCACCTCCGGTCGGGCCGGCGACGCTTTCCGGGACCTTCTACGGTGCGGTGTTCTGGGTGCTGTTCGCCGCGGGCGCTACCTTCCTCGCCACCCTGCCGCGAATCGGCGCGGCGCTTCGCGCCTACATCGCCCTCGATACCGGCGTCAAAGCGTTCTCCCATACCGGCGCCTTCATCGTCCTCGCCGCGGTAATCGCCCTGGGCGCGATGTTCCACGCGGCGTCCCTGCCGTTGTGGAAGCTCGGCGTCGCGATCGTCGCGGCCACCGTCGTGGGACGCTACGCGTGGCGCTTTCTGCTCCGCTACCGTGGAGGCGATGTGCCGCCGGCCGGCCACCGAGGACCCCAAGCGGGACGTGGCGCCCACGCCGTTACGGGTGCGCAGAGATGAGCATTCTTCCCCACCCCGGATACTGGCTCGCACCGTCGCGCGAAGCACTTTGTAAGTCGTGGCGGTGGCCCCCCGTCTGCCCGGGGATGACGAAGCGGGCCGCGGGCGGAATGCCTCGCCACCCGAATCTCGCGCGGCACCGCCCCCGTGACTCCCACCAGGGCGGGAGACCGGGCGCGGCAAGGCGCTACGGCAAGCTCGGTGAATGCGTGAAGGGAGGCAGGGAATGAGGCGCGCCGCCCATCGCTTCTACAAGTGGCTAGGCCTTGCCGTGGCGGCGCTCATCTCGGGTGCCGGCACGATCCTTGGAATCGTCGAAGACGTGCCGCTTCAGCACGTCATCTTCTACACCGCGGCCACCTTTGCACTCGTGCTCTGGGGCTGGCATCACTTCTCGGTGCGCTGGGTCTACGAGCCCGACGCCATCGCGCTCGGCAACAGCCGCGAAGGCCCGGGGAGGGACCCCGGCCAGCCCGCCGCGCCATTCGCGGAAGAGGCGGAGCCGGGGACGAGCTACGCCCGCACCCTGTTGATTCGTCACCGCCGGACCATTGTCGGGATCGTGATCCTGCTGCTCGCCTACCTTGGAGTGGGGGCGGCGGTCGAGGGCTTCTTCACCGTCGCCAACGTCATCGCCTCCCTGATTCTCGCCACCCTGCTGGCCCTCGCGGTCTCCTTCAACCGCTACGTCGCGGAGAACAAGAGCGCCTTCATCGGGATGACCGCGTTGATCGGACTCTTCATCGTCGGCTCCATCGTCGTAGACGGCTTTTTTTCCACCATCAACATGAAGTCGATGCTGGTTTTCGCCGCATTTCTGGGGCTCGCCTGCCTGGGCCAGACTCTGGTTGTACTGCTCGGCGGCCTGGATCTCTCCATTCCCTTCATCATCGGGTCGGCCAACATCGGGCTCATGTACCTATTCGGCATCGAGGGTCTGCCGAACTGGATCGCGGTTATCTGCATCCTCGTACTCGGCACCCTCATCGGCCTCGTTACCGGATTCCTCAGCTTCCGCCTCCAGGGGCAAGCCCTGATCGTCTCCCTCGGCGTCGGGTTCGCGGTGGCGGGAGGCACGCAGATCGTCACATCGATCGGCACCCGCTACGCCGGCAACGTGCACGGCGCGGTACCGGGATGGCTCACCAACATCGCGGCCATGAACGGCACCACCTTCGGGCTGAACTTTCCCCCCATCATCCTGATCTGGGCGGCGATCGCGGTGCTGCTCGTCGTGGCCATGCGCAACACCGTCTACGGCCGCGCCTTGTACGCTCTCGGCGGCAGCCGTACCGCCGCCCGGCGACTGCGAGTATCCGAACGTCGATATTGGGTCGGGGTCTACACGATCAGCGGGTTCTTTGCCGCCCTGACCGGAGAGCTGCTGCTCGGCTGGAGCGGCAGCGGCTTCATCGGTGTGGGCGACCCCTACCTGTTCACCACCCTCGCGGCGGTGGTGATCGGCGGCACTTCTCTGCTCGGCGGCTGGGGGGGATACGGCTACACTGTAATCGGCGTGCTCGTGCTGCAGGTGCTCACTTCCTTCCTGGTCGGGCTCGGCCTGGACTACGAGGGCCAGCAGTTCATTTTCGGTCTGCTGATCATTCCGCTGGTGGCGCTGTACGCGCGCTCACCCCATATCCGATCGCAGATCTGAGCCGCCGACGATGAAGACCATGACGCCGAGGCGGCGATTGAACCGGAATGGAGAAGGCGGCGACATGCCGGCGAGGCGTAAGGGGCGGGGGATCGGCTGATGGACCACATGCTCAATCCGAACGACATCGTGAGCGCGACTTTCTGGTTGATGTCGCTGGCGATGGCGGGCGCCACCGCGTTCTTCTTCTTCGAACAGCGGCGGGTGGCGGACCGCTTCAAGCTCAGCCTCGCGGTGATGGGCGCGGTGACCTTGATCTCGGCGATTCACTATTTCCATCTTCGAGAGGTCTGGGCATCGACGGGGTCGGTGTCGACACTTTTCCGCTTTGCCGACTGGCAGCTCACCGCCCCCATGCAGTGCGTGCTCTTCAGCCTGCTGCTCGGAAGCGTCGCCGCGGTGCCCCAGGCCCTGTTCTGGCGCCTGCTCGCCGCCTCCACGGTGATGGTCGCCGCGGCCTACCTGGGGGCGGCGGACTACATGAGTCCGACGCTTGGCTTTCTCGTCTCGGTCGCGGGCGGGCTCTACGTCCTCGGCGAGATCTACCTGGGCGAAGCCAGCAAGATAAACGCAAGCAGCGAGAACGCGGCGGTGCAGTCCGCCTTCAATGCGCTGCGCCTGATCGCCACCATCGGCTGGGCGGTCTATCCGCTCGGATACTTCATGGAGTATCTCGGCGGCGGCGTGGACCCCGCCAGCTTGAACGTGATCTACAATCTTGCCGACTTCCTGAACAAGATCACCTTCGGCCTGATCATCCACAGGGCGGCGGTGAGGGACTCGACGCGATGATCGCGCGCCGCGAGCGCGGCGGTCCGTCGAAGCGGGAAGAGGAGAACGCGCCGTGACCGGAGTGGACATCATTACTGCAATCCTGCTCGCAGGCATATTCATTGCGGTTATCGTCTATCTGCTCTACTGGCTCTACCAGAGGTCGTCCAAGGAAGTCTCCTTCGTGCGCACCGGCTTCGGGGGCGAGAGAGTCATCCTGAACGGCGGCGCGCTGGTCCTTCCCATCATTCACAACGTCACCCTGGTCGGGATGAAGACCCTGCGCCTGGAGGTGCGGCGCGCCGGCTCCGCGGCCCTCATCACCAAGGATCGCATGCGGGTGGAGGTCGTCGCCGATTTCTTCCTGCGGGTCCGCCCGGAACGGGACTCGGTGGCGGCCGCGGCTCAGTCGCTCGGCGGGCGGACCATGGATGCCGAGGCCCTGAAAGAGCTCGTACAGGGTCGCTTCGTCGATGCCTTGAGCAGCGTTGCCGCCCGCATGACCATGGACGAAATGCAGGAGGAGCGGGGGCGCTACGTGGAAGAGGTCAAGCGCCTGGTCGAGAACGTCCTGACCAGCAACGGCCTCGAGATGGAAGCGGTCTCCCTGACCGGCCTCGACCAGGCCGACATCGGCGTCTTCAATCCCTCCAACGCCTTCGATGCGGAGGGCTTGACGCGGCTGACCGAGCAGATCGAATCACGAAAGAAACGCCGCAACGACATCGAGCAGGATACGCTCATCCAGATCCGCAACAAGAATCTGGAGGCCGAGAAGCTCTCCCTGGAGATAGATCGCGACAGCCACTACGCCCGGCTGGAACAGGAACAGCAGGTCTCGGTACGCCGTGCGGAGCAGCGCGCCGAGATCACCAAGGATCGGGCGACCCGCGACCAGGAGGCGAGACAGGCCGAGCTGCGCGCGGAGGAAGAGATCGAAAAGGCGCGCATCTTCAAGGAGAAGGCGGTCGAGGCGGAGGAGGCGCTGCGCGAGGCCCGCCTCACCGAAGAGATCGAAGAGCGGCGCAAGCATCGCAACGAAGTGGAGAAGGAAGTCGCCATCCGGATCTGGGAACAGGATCTGGAGGCGGAGAAGCGCTACCTGGACATCCAGAAAGAGACCGAGTTCCTGCGCAACGAGCAGAAGCGCGAGATCGCGGTCCACCAGGCCGCGCAGCAGGCGGAAACGGCGCGGGAGCGCGCCGAGCGTGAGCGCGAGGCGGAGGAGGCGGAGATCCGCGCCCGGGAAGAGGTCGAGAAAACCCGGATCGCCCAGGACAAGGCGCTGGAGCTCGAGCGCATCCGCCAGGCGGAAGAGACCGAGCGCCTGGACATCCAGCGCCGCCGCCTCCTGGCCATCGAGGAGAAGGAGCGCAGCATCGCGATCGCCGAGAAGACCCGAGAGGAGCTGATGACCCTCGTCACGGTGGAGGAGGCGCGCGCCCGGGAGGCCGAGGCGGCGGAGAAAGTCGCCTCGGTTCGAGAGACCGAGGTCGCGGAGCGCAGGAAGCGGATCGAGATGATCCTCGCCGGACTCAAGGCCGAGCGCGAATCCCTGATCATGACCACCGTCGCGGAAGCCGAGAAGGCGGTGGCCGAAGAGCGCGCGGAAGCGGACCGATTCGAGAGCCTCGCGGCGAAGCTGCGCTACGAAGTCGACGCCGAGGGCAAGCGGGCACTCAACGAGGCCGAGAACCTGCGCAACGACGCGAGCCGCCGCAGTGCGCTGCGCATGAAGCTCGTCGAACACCTCGAAGGCATCATCCGCGAGGCGGTCAAGCCGATGGAACGCATAGACGGGATCAAGATCCTGCAGGTGGAAGGCCTGCCCGGCATGAGCGGTACGCTTCCGGCGGCGGAAAGAGGCGGCGACGACTCTGGAGGAAGCCTCGGCGGAGACGGCGCACCGGGAGGCGCAGCGCCGGGTGGCCGCGGCGGCAGCCTCGCGGACCAGATCGTGAGCTCGGCGCTTCGCTACCGGGCGCAGGCGCCCTTCGTCGACAACCTGCTTCGCGAGATCGGGATGTCACCCAACGAGATCACCCGGCTCGGCAACCTGCTGCGCGACGAATCGGGCGGCGGCTCCGCGCCGGGAACATCCGCGAGCAATGACGCCAAGTGACCACATGAGAGCGGGGCCGGCGTCCCCGAATCGAAACGCGCGCTCCGCGTGGAATCATTCAATCCGCACACCCTCGAGAGGATGGGGACATGGCCGTAGACGTGAAGACCTGGGCGAGCAAGTTCAAGAGCTTGACCGACAACGACGAAACCATCCAGTGCATGGGCAAGTACTACACCTGCCGCTTCATGTACGACATGCGGGACCGGAAGGTCATCGTCGAGATGCACGACGGCAAGGTGAAGCACATCAATACCGATCCGCAGCCCCTCGACCCTTACGACTTCGCATTGCGCGCGAGCCCGCAGACCTGGCGCGAGTTCGCCAAGCCGGTCCCCAAGCCGATGTTTCACGGTATCTGGGCGGCGAGCTTCTGCGAGGATCTGAAGCTCGAAGGGAACCTGCTGGTATTGATGCAGAACCTGAGGAACTTCACCGTCCAGTTCGAACTGCTGCGAAAGTGCGGAGTTCCGGTCTAGCCGCAACATCGGAAGTAGTCATCCACGACCTCTTCTGGCCGGCGCCACGCGAACACGCTCACTGGATCGCCCCCCTCCCCCGACGGCACAGCTTCGGCCATGAGTGCCGATACGTCCCCCTACCGGAGCGGTCGGAACGAAGTCCGCACGTGTCAAGCGTCCTGCGAAGCCACCCCGAAAGCTGAGAAATCACGAGAAGCGCACGCCCCCGGAGTCACATCATGGTTCGCCATTCCCCCGTTACCGGCCGCTACGTCACGATCGAGGTGGACGGCAAGGAGTACAAGGTCTTCTACCTGCACAACGGCAGCGGCCAGCCCCTGATCTGCCAGCACACCGCGGGCGCCCACAACCACCAGTGGCGCGGCCTGCTCGAAGACGAGGAATTCACGAGTCAATACAACATCATCGCCTATGACCTGCCCCGTCACGGCAAGTCCGATCCGCCGCACAACACCGAGTGGTGGAAGGAAGAGTACCGGCTTACCGCCGAGCACTACGTCAACTTCATCGTCAAGCTCTGCGACGCGCTCGAGCTCAAAGACCCGATATTCATGGGATCCTCATTCGGCGGCAATGTCGCCCTGCAGCTCGCACTGCGGCGGCCCGACCGCTTCAAGGCGGTGATCCCGGTCGAGGCCGCGGACTACGCTCCCGGGTTCTTTCTCGACTGGTGGCGCCACCCCCACGCCAACGCCGCGCAGGTCTGCGCGAGCGGGGTGTGGGACCTCATGGCGCCGCAGTCGCCGGACATGGACCGCTGGCTCACCTGGCACTACTACTCCCAGGGATCGGAAGCCTTCCGGGGCGACCTCTACTTCTACTCCGTCGACCACGATCTTCGCGACGAGCTGCAAAACATCGACGGGCGCCGCTGTCCGGTGGTGATGATGACCGGGACCTACGACTACCTCACGCCCCCCGAGGCGACCGAGAACACCGCCCGGCAGATCCGCGGCGGCGTCTACATCGAAATGGAGGACATCGGGCACTTCCCGATGAGCGAGAACCACGAGGTCTTTCGGGTCTACCTCCGAGAAGCGCTGCGCATCATCAAGGAACGCACCGGCTGAAAGACGCTGAAGGGCGAGCCGGAAACAGGCGAAGCGCCGGTGGCGCTTCGCCCCGGCGAGCGGGCAAGCCAGGGATGGCTTGCCCGGCCTGCAAGTTTCGCCAAGGACTGCGCAGCGCAGCAGGTAGCCGACAAGAAGTCGTTGCGGCTTGAGGGAGGGAGGCCCGAGACAGCGAGCATGTTGGCGTCCGCAATAGGAAATCGGTGAAGTATCCGGGTTGGATCCCGGGTCTCAGACGCGGGGCTCGCTCTCGGGCCCTGGCAGCGGCTGCCCCGGCGCGGTGGAGAAATCCAGCTTGTAGGCGAGCAGCCACAGCATGACCACGCCGAGCGCCCACCACAGGATCTGCCAGACCCAGAGCGAGGGGGTGCCGAAGTCCCAGCCCGTGAGACCCTCGTTCGGAGCGCCGAAGATGTAGTTCCCGAGCACCGCGCCGGGGCCGATCGCGAAGAACATCCACACGAGAACGACGACGACGGCGAAAGTCCGCAGGCGCGGTCTCCCGGGCGCAGGGGTGGCGTGTGCGCGCAGGAACTCGTGGTAGCGCATCCGATGGCGAAGCTCGCGATCGTCCTGGGTCATGGCGGAGCCGATGATGCAAACGAGCAGGTTCGCAGCCATGCCCCAGCCCGCGGAGTGGATGGTCCACGGCCAGCGTCCCCACGGCAGGGTGTCGCCGGTCAGGGTCCGGCCGATGCCCTCGGTCGCCAGGACCGCAATCATGCCCGCGGCCAACCCGCACACCGCGCCTTGCCGCGTTATCCAGGGAAACCAGGTCGCGGCAAGGAGGGAAGGCCAGAGCTGGAACGCGAGCGCGAGGGCGAGCGCTCCCAGGAGAAGCGTGCTTTCAGGGGCGAAACTCGCCAGGAGGAGAGCAAGGAGGGTGCATATCGCAATGGAGAGGCGGCCGAAGCGCAGTTGTCCCGCATCGCCCGCCCCGGGCTTGAGATAGCGCAGAAAGATGTCGCGGCTCAGGATCGTGCCCACCGCCGCCATGTGGGCGGCCCCCGTCGACTGCATGGCCGCCACCCCGCAGAGCGCGAGAAGGCCGGCCAACCAGGGCGCGGTGTCGCCGAGCGCGTTGATGTAGCTCGGCACGAGCATCCCCTGCTGGTCCGACGCCAGAGCGGGCAGGATGGTGGCCAGCGCCAGACCGGAATCGTTGATGGTGGGGTCGGCGCCGAGCAGGCGCCCACCGATGCCCGCGATGGTGGGAAAGATCACGAGGATTAGCCCGATCAGGGCCGCCGACACCCAGACCTGTTGGGGGGCGAATGGTCGCGGGCTCGCGCTCGCGAAGGCCCAGGTCGAGAAGGCCGGTGTGGCCTGAAGGCCCAGGACCGCGAACATGTAGGTGAGGCACATCACGCCGGTCCACGTTGTCCCGAACGGCGCTTCGCGTCCGAGGCCGGCGGTCCACTGGACGACGCCGGAAATGGCAAACCAGGCATCGTGGTCGCCGCCGCCGAAGCCATGCGTGGTGCCCCGGTCGCCAATGCCGCTTCCCGCGAGCCGTGCAAGACCTTCGTTCAACATGCCGAAACTACCGGCAAGGTCGAGCGCGATCAGCCCGACGATGGTCATTCCCGCCACGAGCAGGATGCATTGCGCACTGGCGACGAAGGCCACGGCGCGCAGTCCTCCCGCCGTGACGTAGGCCAGCAGCACCAGCGCCAGTCCCCACATCGCCATGTCTCGGGAGACCGCACCGTCGGTGACGACACTGATGAGAAAGCCCGATGCGCCGAGCTGCAAGGCGAGAAAGGGAATGGCGAAAACCAGCGCCACCGCGAGGACGAGGAAGCGAATGGAGTCGCCACGGAAGTAGTCCGCCAGCATCTCCGCCGGCGTGATGTAGCCGAATCTCCGGCTGAGCATCCATTGGCGCTTGAGCAGCAGTACCCCGGTCAGCGGGATCACCACCGCGACCAGGGCGATGGTGGCCGCGGAGAACCCGTCGCGGTACACGAGCCCCGGATAGCCGATGAACACCCATCCCCCGAAGGAGGTCGCGGTTGCGGCGGCCACGAAGAGCCAGGGACCGAGCTGCCGATCCGCAAGGAAGAAGGCGCCGACGGTCTTCGCCCCCGCCCCGCAGCGCCCGCCCCAGAAGAGGCAATAGCCCCAGTAGAGCACCATGAGGGCGAAGAGCCAGACGATCTTGGCCGACACGGATACTCTTCAGGCTCGGGACGAACGCTCGACGTGGCGAGCAGGCATCATAGTCCACTCAAGGTCGAGCTTCGAGGCGACCCTCCCGCGCAGGACGCATTGCGGCTTCGCCAGCCTGTTCGCGCGGCGGATCGCGCCACGGTCTACCGGGACCCCCGGATGACTCCGACCTCCCCCTCTATCTCCACGTCGGTGCCGAAAGGCCGCGAGAGGCGGCGGAACAGCTCTAGAACCTCTTGCGCCACCTCTCCGCGCGCCAGCAGCGGTCTTCCCCGCTGGGAGCGTGCTCTCTTGAAGCCGAGGTCGATGGGGTAGAGCCTTACCTCGCCGAGCTTCTTCCCCTCGAAGTTTATGACCGCCACCGCATTGCGCCACCGAAAGGCCGAGTCGGCATAGTCCCGCCACTCGTCGAGATGTTCCCGTCCGGATCGCGCGTCGTAGTAGTCGGCGGGCGTGGCCTTCGGGCCGAGCGAAGCGTTCTTCAGTGCCTCCCACTGCGCTCTGCTCACGGTATCGTTTTGGAAGATGAGGTGCCCGAGGGAGTAGAAGATCGGTTTTCCCCGGTAGATCTCGATTCCCCGATCGAGATGGGGGCCGTGCCCGGAGAACACGTCGGCCCCGGCGTCGACGCAGGCTCGGGCAAAGTCGACCACCATTCCTGAGGGATCGTCGACGCTCTTGCCCTTCTCGTGCGTATGCATGCTGACGATGACCCAGTCCGCCTGACGGCGGGCGTCGCGGATACGTTCGAGGTTCCCTTCGCGATCTTCCTCGTTCACGAGGTGATGGATCTCGAAGGCATCGCCCAGCATGAACAGATTGCCGTTGGGATCGCTGTACTGGCTCTCGTCGTTCAGATTGGGCAGGTAGAAACGCGTATCGCTATCTTCCGGAAGCGGCCCCTGCCATACGGGGTTGGCGGCGCGATAGGCCTTCTGCGCCTCGAAGCCGAGCTCCCGGCTCATTCTGCGCAGCGCATCGAACACGGGTCGGTCCACCGTGTATGCGGTGGTGTAGCGGAGAAGATTGGCGCCCGGCCGGCCCTTACCGTCGCGCCACTGCTCTGCGGCCCGCATGCCCTGAGGCCCGGAGGAAGTGACGGAGATGAGCGCGACCCGGCCCCTCGGCGTATCCAGATAGGCGGGTGCGCGCGCCTCGGTCAAGTCGCGCCCGGTGCCCGCATGCGGCATGCCGTGCCGCTCCAGGTACCGAAGGTTGGTCAGCACGCCGTTCTCGCCGAAATCGTAGGCATGGTTGTTCGCGCAGGCCACCATGTCGATTCCCAGAAACGCCAGCTCCTCGATCAGCTCCGGCTCGGCACGCATGTAGGTTCCCCCGGAAATCGTCGTCGGAGGATCCTCGTAGTTGTGGAACAGAATCTCGGCGTTGGTGACGCTGACGTCGCTTGCTCGCAGGAGTTCGACGAGCTTGCGAAAGTCCGGCTCCCGGAACACCGACATGCGACGGGTGATGATCGAATCACCGGTTACTATGATCTGGAAGTCGCCGCTCTCCGCGCTGTACAGCATGGCTCGCCCTCCTGGTCGCAGTGGAAGGAAGTGCCCCGCCCGATGGAGACGGGAGGCGGCCGCCGGAGGAGGCGGATCTCAGTCGATCCGCAACGCCATGCCGCCACCGTAGGGAATGTCCGCGGCCCCCGACGGTTCACCGTTCTCGTCGAATCCGATCGCGTGCACCGAGGCGATCTCATAGCTGCTGGGGCTGCGGCGGAAGCGATAGCCTTGCGACTCGAGCTCCCGATAGCGGTAACGCGGTATCCGCGCCGTCACGAGGACGGTGTCGCTCGTCGCGGAGAATCGCGGGGCCAGCACCGCCTCCTGCGGGGTCATACCGAAGTCGACGAAGTTCACGATCGTCTGCAGAACCCCCATCGCAATCTGCGTGCCCCCGGGAGCGCCAAGCGCAAGCAAGGGCCGGCCCCGGTCGAAGAGGATCGTGGGGCACATGGAGCTGAATCGTGACTTCCCCGGCTCGATGGAGCCCGTGCGGCCCGGCCGGGGGTCGAACACCGCCATGCACCCGTTGTACATGAACCCCAGTCCAGGGGTGATCACGCCCGACATCATGCCCAGCGAATGCGTCATGGTGACGATGGCGCCCCGCTTGTCGACCACGCACAGGTGGGTGGTTCCTGGCGACTCCGACAGCGCCAGTCTCTCCACATGACTGCGGCCGCCTCCCGATATGAACGCCGCGCGCTCGGCCGCGTAGCCCTTGTCGGTCAGTCGGTCGAGAGGCACATCCGTGAAGCGCGGGTCCCCCACATGGCGGTCCTTGTCCGCGGTCGCGATCTTCATCACCTCGGCAAGGGTTCGAATGTATCCGGGCGAGTTGTGCCCCATGCCTCTCAGGTCGAAGCACTCGAGCATGTTGAGCATTTCGATCAACATCACGCCGCCGCCCGGCGGCCGATTGGTCGCGATGTCCAGACCCCGGTAAGTGCCCCACAGGGGCTTCGTGGTCTCGGTCCGGTAAGCGTGGAGGTCGCGCCCGCGGAGAAGCCCGCCGTTGGCGCGCATGTCCGCATCGATCCGATCCGCGATGTCTCCTCGATAGAAGTCGTCCGCACCACCGGTGGCCACCCGCGCGTAGGTATCCGCCAGGTCCGGGTTCCTTACCGTGCTTCCCACCGGCCGGGGTTCGCCATGCTCGTCGCAGTAGATGCGCCGGCCATATGCGCTGAAGGCGAGGCGTTCGCCGACCCGGACCCGTCCCGGCACATCGTCTTCGCTGCCGGTCCAGTAGCCGTGCACCCCGGGAGTTACGACAAAGCCCTCCCTTGCGGTACGGATGGCGGGATCGATCACGTCCCGCCAGCCGAGCGACGCATGGCGCGCGTGCACTTCTCCAAGCGCCTTGAGCGTGCCCGGGGTGGTGATCGACTGGTAGCCGAGATCGTTCACCGCGCCCTCCAGCACGAAGCCGAAACCGTCGTCGGTCTCCCCCACGATCCGGTCCTGCCACATGTCCGGCGTGGCGGCCGCGGGCACTCGGCCGTGAAAATCCACGACTTCGTGCACCCCGCGGTCCGGCAGATAGACGTGCATGCTGCCGAAGCCCGCGACGCCGCACATGAGCGGATCGACCACCGTCTGCACGAAGGCGCAGGCAAGCGCGGCATCCACCGCGTTGCCCCCCGCCTTCAGCACCTCGGCCCCGGCTTCCACCGCATCGGGCTGCAGGCTGACGATCATCGCATCCGGCATATTCGCGATCCCGCGTGTGGCGCTGGCGCGCGCCGAGCGTTTCCTCGGCACGCCACGCGGCGCCACCCGAGGGCCCGGGCGGGAAGCGTCGCATGCGGCGATCGGGAAAGCTACCGGTGGAGATGCATTGATGCGCTTCGCCAGCACCGCGTATCTTCACTCGCAGCCTCGGCAGACTCGCCACCCGGCGCGGTCTGCCGGGGAGCGGTACCGGTACCCAGACCGGCCGAACCCTTTCATCGACTTCGGGGAGAAGCTGATGCCTCACATCGAGATCGGAGAACGGCGGGTGCATTACCGCCTCCCTTCAGACGCACGAGCCGATAATCCACGTGGCCAACTCGTGCTTCTGGTGCACGGCGCCTGCGACAACTCGAAGTACTGGCGCCACGTCTATCGGCACCTGCACGACCGCCACACTCCGCTTGCGGTCGATCTGCCCGCCCACGGAGACTCCGAGGGCCCGGTCCTTAGGGGCGCGGGGGAACACCTGGCATTTCTTGCCGAACTCGTCGATGCCCTCGATCTGGCGCCCTTCGTGTTCTGCGGGCATTCCATGGGCGGGTCGATGGCGGTCGCGTTCGCTGCGTACCGCCCGCGCGCGCTTTCGGGCCTTGTGCCAGTGGGCTCTTCCCCCGACTGGGTAGTCGAGCAGGGGGAAATCGACACCTGGGACCGAGACCCCGAGGCGGCATATCGCGACAACCTTGACTTTCTCTTCGCGAAAGAAACCTCCCAGGAAACCAGGGACGCCTACGACCTGCAGCTTCGCGCCGCCCCCGCTGCGGTATGCAAGGCGGATCTCGAAACCTGCCGGACCTTCGACCTCGAGGATCGGCTCGGAGAGCTGGAACTGCCGACGGCAATTGTCTCCGGAGATCAGGAGACCTGGATCGAAGGCTCGAGAAGACTGCACCAGGGCATTGCGGGATCGCACCTCGATGTCGTCCCGGCCGCTGGCCATGCCATTGCGCTCGAACGCCCCGAATCTCTGAACGCGGTCTTGGACCGCTTTCTCGCGTCGCTCGCCTGATCCGCCCACCGCGCGGCGGGCCGGCGCGCGCAGTCTGATACAAGGAGGAAAGCCGTGGCCGCAGCTCGACCGAACATCGTCATCATCATGGCCGACTTCATGAGCGCCCAGGCATTGCCCATGTACGGCAATACCACGATCAAGGCCCCGTACATGCGACGGCTCGCAGAGGAAGGCGTCGTCTTCGAAAACGCCTACTGCAATGCCCCGCTCTGCGGGCCGTCCCGCGCGTCCCTGCTGACCGGCCTCCTGCCCTCGAAGGTCGGCGTTTACGACAATGGCAGCGAGCTGCCGGCCAGCATTCCCACGTTTGCCCACCATCTGCGCCTCGCGGGCTACCGGACGATTCTCTCGGGCAAGATGCACTTCGTGGGTCCCGATCAGCTCCACGGGTTCGAGGAACGGCTGACGAGCGACGTGGTGCCCTCGGACTTCGGGTGGGGTCCACGGCCCGGAGGCGCACGCTGGGAAGACGACGAGTTTCCCGACTATCCGAATCTCGACGAGGTGGTGGAGGCCGGTCCCTGCATACGAAGCCTCGGCATCGACTACGACGACGAGGTCAGCTTCACCTCCGTCAACAGGATCTACGAGATGGCCCGGGAGGAAGCCGATCGGCCATTCCTCATGACCGTGTCCTTCATTCAGCCTCATCCGCCTTTCGCCTCGCCAGCGGAGTACTGGAATCGCTACGACGACCGCGAGATACCCATGCCAAGCGTGGCCCCGATCCCGGTCGAGCGCTACGACCCGGTGAGCCGGCATCTCTACGAGTTCGGTGGCATGGGGCAAACGGACTTGAGCGACGAGCAGGTGCGACGCGCCCGTCATGCCTACTTCGCGATGCTCAGCCACATCGACGACCGGATCGGACAGATCCGCAGCGCCCTCGAGGCAACCCGCCTCGCCCCCGACACCATCGTGGTGATCACGGCCGATCACGGGAACATGCTGGGCGAGCGCGGACTCTGGGGGCTGCGCAGCTTCTTCGAGTGGTCGGCACGGGTGCCCCTCGTGTTTCACTGCCCCGGCGCAATCGATGCGGCACGGGTGTCTGCTCCGGTCTCGCTCGTCGATCTGCTGCCGACGCTCGTGGACCTCGCGAACGGCGGCGGCACAGACAGCCTCGCAAGTCCGGTAGATGGCCGAAGCCTCACGGGACACCTGCGCGGAAACCGTGACACCGAAGGACACGACGTGCTGGCCGAGTACTGCGGCGAGGGCGTGCCGGAGCCGTGGCTGATGATACGGCGCGACCGCTACAAGCTCGTCCATTGCGAGGAGTCGGCACCCCTGCTCTTCGACCTCCACACGGATCCCGACGAGCGCGTCGATCTCGCGCCGGACCCCGCCCACGCCTCGACGCGGGATGAACTGCAGCGGGAGATCCTCAGGCAATGGGATCCCGCGAGCCTGCCTTCGCTCATCGCGCAAAGCGTTCAGCGCCGAGCGACCGTCTTCGAGGCCAACCGCCGGGGTCGGGCGCCGGTCTGGGATCACGCGGTCGACAACGACCCGTATCGCCGCTGGCAGCGCAGCTACCGGGAAGCGTGGCAGAAGACGGAAGCGCGCGCCCTGCTGCGATAGCCTTGGACCGGAATCGACGGCGAAGCCGGGCTGGCCGCCGGATCTCACCGCTCGACGAAGCGAGGGCGTGCAGATGACGTCCGCGGCCGTGAATCGGTGAGGTGTCGCGGACGGGAAGCGATACCGGGCCAGGGGCGCAGATCATTCTTAAACTGAAATCGCACCGGCAACCCGGTTCGGCCGCGATCCTGTCGACAGGCGATTCGGAGTCAGTGCCGCCAGGACGGCCAACGCGACCGCGAGCGGCTCGCCGGCCCGTGCTTCAGCGTCCCCGGAAGCGCGGTTCCCGCTTCTCCATGAAGGCCCGGCGGCCTTCGACATAGTCCTCGCTCGCGTAGCACTCGGCCACCAGGCGCGCGCACAGGGCGAGGTCGCGCCGCTCGGGGTCCTTGAGCGCTTCGGCGACGATGCGCTTGCTCGCGCGCACGGTGAGCGGGGCGTTCGCGGCAATCCGGGTCGCGTACTCCTGGACCACCGCGTCGAGCTCCTCGGGGGCGACGACTCGGTTCAGAAGTCCGAGCGCGGCCGCCTCGCGGGCATCGAAGCGCCGCGCGGTGAACATGATCTCCTTCGCTCCCGATGGCCCCACGAGGTCCACGAGTTCCTTGAGCCCCTCGTACTCGTAGCCGAGGCCGAGGCGGGCGGCGGGAATCCCGAAACGGGACCGATCCGACGCGATGCGCAGATCGCAGCCGAGCGCGACCCCGAGACCGCCCCCGATGCAGTAGCCGTCGATCCGGGCGATGGTCGGCTTCGCGCTGTCTCGCAATGCGCCATAGCTGTCGGCGGCGGCGCGATTGTAGGCATCCAGGGTCTCCTGATTGCGCTGGCTCTCGAACTCCGAGATGTCCGCACCGGCGGAGAAAGCCCGGCCCCCCGCACCGCTCACCACGATCACGAGCACCTCGTCGTCGGCCTCGAACGCGCGCATCGCGGTACCGATCCCGCGCCACATGTCATGGTTGATCGCGTTGTGCTTGCCGGGACGGTTGAAAGTGAGCGTGGCAACGCCTTCGGACACGTCGGCGATCAGGGAGTCGGGTAATTCAGTAGTCATGACGGCAAACCTGCGAGACGTCGGAGGAGGCGGAGGCCCCGGGTGCCCGGCGCCCGCGGATGCGCGGCTCCCGGCACCGCCACCCGCGACGCCCTCGCGGCGCAGCGCCCGCCCCCGGGATGCGGAAGTGTATGCGTTGCGCCCGTATGCGGTCCCCACGCGCCGAAGATGTTGAGGGTCGTCGGACCCACACGGCGACCAGGCCCGTTTCCGGACGCGACCCGGAGGGATGCGAGTGACACCCTGCGGGCGCGGGAAGGGGGCGTGCATGCGTTGTGTCCGTGTGCCGCGCGCGGCGGCGTGCGAAGATTGGCGCGACCACCCATCACCCGGAGAGACCTCCCGGCATGAGCGCGCAATCCATCAAGGTCGGCCTGATTGGCGCCGGCGCCAACACCACCCGGCGCCATATCCCTGGTTTCAAGGCACTTGCGGGGGTGGACGTGGTCGCGGTCGCCAACCGCTCTCTCGCCTCCGGCCGCAGAGTGGCGGAGACCTTCGGCATCCCGCGGGTCCATGAACACTGGACGGCGATACTCGACGACGAAGACATCGATGCGGTGTGCATCGGAACCTGGCCCTACATGCACGCCACGCTCACGATAGCGGCACTGGAGGCGGGCAAGCACGTGCTCTGCGAGGCGCGCATGGCGACGAACGCGGTCGAAGCGCAGGCAATGCTGGATGTCTCGCGCTGCCATCCCGCCCTGGTTGCCCAGATCGTGCCCTCGCCGATGACCCTGCCCTTCGACCGCACCATCGTGGAGATGGTGAGTGAGGGCTATATCGGCGATCTCATCGCGGTCGACGCGCGCATCAGCGACGGCGATTTTCCCGCCTGGGACACCCCGATGCACTGGCGCGAGGATCGGAGCGTCTCCGGAAACAACATCATGTCGATGGGGATCTGGTACGAGGCGATCCTGCGCTGGCTCGGCCCCGCGCGCAGCGTCCAGGCATTGGGGCGAAGCGTGGTGCGCCACCGCCTCGACGGGCAGGGGCGCCGCCAGGCGATGAGCATCCCCGACCACGTCGAGATCATCTGCGAAATGGAGCAGGGCGGATATCTGCGTCTCTGCGTGTCCAGCGTCGCCGGACACCTGCCGCCGGTCGAGGTGTACATCTGCGGGACCGAGGGCACCCTGCGCCTGCACAGCACCCCGGCGGCACAGGGCCCGGTACGCAGCCCCGACCTGATGGTGCTCGAGGCGGGACGGCGGGGGGAGCCCGCCCTGTCTCGGGTCAGGATCCCGAAGCGCAAGCGGGGAGGGTGGCGCGTGGAAGAGGAGTTCATCAACGCCATTCGCGGCATCGAGCCCGTCACCCACACCGACTTTGCGAGCGCGCTCGCCTACATGGAGTGGACGGACGCGGTGACGCGCGCGATGCGCACCGGCGCCCGGGTCGCCCTGCCGCTCGACGCCGCCGGCGCCTGAGCGCCCGCCCGGGCACGATGTTTCGTCAATCCTCGTCGCGGCGCAACGCCTGGCTCAGGCAGTGCACGCCGCCCCCACCGTGGGTGAACATCGACATGTCGGGGTCGTACACGGTGAAGCCGAGGGCGCGCAACTTTTCGTTGAGCTTGCGGCTGCCCTTCATCGAGAGCACCTTGTCATCGCCGAGCGCAACCAGGTTGACCCCGAGATTCTTCGCCTCCGCATAGCCCACATCGACGAACTCGAAGCCGCGCCCGCGCAGCCACCGCACCAGCCACTCCTCCATCGCATCGACGCAGGCCACCAGCAGCTTGGGAGCGAGCGGCACCACGAGCCCGTCCATGTGCACGAACTCGCGCGAGATCGGCGCCACCATCGCCTCCCACCCCTCTTCGCGGACGAAGCCCGCCACCTGCTCGGAGCCTTCCTGCTCGGAGCGCTCCCCGCAGAAGCCGATGAGCACGGTGCCGGGCTCCAGGATGACGAAGTCGCCCCCCTCGAAGTGCCCGGCGCTCGCGTAGCGCCAGATCGGGATGCGATTCTCCTGGTAGAAACGGATCGCGGTCACGTAGTCCGCCCGCCGGCACTTGAGCTGCATGTGGCAGATGAGCGCGCCCCACGGCGACATCGCGCTCGAGTCGCGCGCGAAGAAGTTGCGGTGGAGCGCCGGGTCGGCGTCCAGGTAGTGGCAGGTGACGCCCTCGCTCTCGTAGATGCTCACCATCTCGGAATGCTGGGCCATCGCGACCTGGAGATCGAACCTGATCCCGGTGCGCTCCTGGTTCAGCAAAGTCCGCGCGATGATCGGGCCGGCATCCACCCACCGGTAGTACTCCGGCTTTCCGAGCAGCACGTCGCGCAGGCGCGCGTAGTCGTTCGTGATCCCCCACTGCGAAGCGGTGGTCGTACCTGCCATAGCGCTCACTTCACCCGCCCTCCATCATCGCCAACGGCGACACAGTGTATTCGTCGGCCCGAACGGCGCGCGGGCGCGCGGCGCGTTTCACCCTGACGCGGAGGCGGGCTACCCCGCCTCCCCGGCTCTGTACCGGATGGCACGCACCGGCGTGGGACCGGCGCCGGTAGCCAGGTTCATCTCTTCCGGACAGTTCGAGATCACCACGAGGATGTCCATCTCCGCGCGCAGCGTGACGTGGTCACCGGGTCTGGACCATCCGTCCACGATTGCCGCGCTCCCGTCGGCGCCCACCGGCACCCGCATGAAGAAGTTGACGTTGGGCGCGACGAGCGTCGGGTCGAGCCCGAGTCGGACGAGCTCGGATTCGAAGTTCTGCTGGCAGGCCCGGGGATTGCGCGCGCCATAGCGCACGTCGTCGAGCTCGAATGAGCAGCATCCGAATATCGTGTCGTGCCCACCGCAGGTGTCCTCGACGATGGTCATCATCTTGCGGGCACGAAGCGACCACAACACGGAGCCTTCGCCCAGGTAGATGTTGCCCGGAATCTTGATGGTGTTCGGTGCGTGGTAGCGCTCTCGCGGGTCATGGGCGTTGAAGCAGAGGAAGTCGATCGCCTGCTGCCCTTCGAGATCGACCAGTACCAGGTACTCGCCACGATCGACCCGCCCGCTCCACGGCATGCGCGCCGCAACCACCGTGTCTTCGAGCACCGTCGCGCCCTCGGGCACGAATGGGGCGCCCGCCATCTGGAATTCAGTCCGCATGTTTCACCGATTTTCGGCCGCTTCGGACGCGCAGATGCCGCGATTGCAGGGCGCACGGATTATAAAGACGCGCAACGGCGAGCCGGAAAGTGACGCAGCGCCTCGAGGGATTACGGCCCGCAACCGCGAGCATATTGGCGCCCGCCAGTTGAGAATTCGGTGAAACCTGGGGGTTGGCTGCCGTTTCCACTCACGCCGCCTCGTCTTCACGCCGCCAGAGGGTGTGCGCCAGGATCCCGACCGAGGACTCGATGACCTCCAGGGCGTCGAGGATCAGGTCTTCGCGGAATCGGCGCCCGATGATCTGCACGCCGGCCGGGCGCCCTTCCGCGAATCCGATCGGCACCACGCCCGCGGGCAGGCTCAAGTAGTTGGCCGCCTTGTTGTAGGCCGCGGCGCCGAAGAGGTCGCGCAGGGCATCGAGCCCCCTCGCGTCGTAGTCCCAGTCGTACATCGAGCGCATCAGGAATGGACACAGCAGCAGCGGATAGCGATCGAGAAACACGTTCCACTCCCGGGTCAGCGCGCTGCGCTGCGCGAGTGCTTCCCGGTATCCGGCCGCGTCCACCGGATCCCCGATGCGCCCGTAGTTGTCGAAGATTGCCTGAACGGTCTCGCTGCCGTGTTCCCGGCACTGCGGCCCCAGGAAGTGGCGAATCTCGCTCGCGAGCACATCGAACCACGCCCGCGCCGCTTGGCTGACCGAAGGGGTCTCCACCCGCTCCACCACGTAGCCGGCCTCGCGCAGCCACTGCGCGGCGCGCTCCACCCCCGCCAGAATCTCCGGATGGGCGGGATAGCCGTAGCTCTCGGTGCTGAGCGCGACCCGGATGGGCGGGTCGAGGCGCGGCCCGTCGAAGGGCACCGGCACCCACCACGGATCGCGCGGGTCACCCCGGGACATCACCCGCGTCGCGAGGCGCACGTCCCGCACCTCGCGGCAGATCGCCCCCTGCACGGAGATGAGCTGGGCGAGGAGGCCGCGCTCGGCCGAGGCGCTGGGGTTGAACGCGGGCACCCGCCCGAAGGTCGGCTTCACGGTGGCCAACCCGCACGCGAAGGCCGGGTAGCGCAGCGAGCCGCCGATGTCGTTGCCATGATGGATCGGCCCGAAGCCCATGGCCGCCGCGGCCGAGGCCCCGCCCGAAGAGCCGCCCGGAGACGCGTCCGGGTCCCAGGGGTTGAAGGTGCGCCCCCGCAGCGGATTGTCCGTGGTCGCGCGCATGGAGAGTTCGGGGGTGTTGGTGCGCCCGACGATGATTGCCCCGGCGTCGAGGAGGTTGCGCACCACCGGCGAATGATCCGGCGCGATTAGGTCCGCGAAGGCGGGCAGACCGTTCGGCGTGGCCTGTCCGGCGACATCGATGTTCTCCTTGATCGTCACCGGAACCCCGTGCAGCGGCCCGAGGGCCGCACCCGCGGCAACCTCCCGGTCCCGGTCCGCGGCGACGCGCATCGCTTCCTCGGAGCAGTCCGAGACGATGGCGTTGAGACGGCCGTTGTGGGCGGCCACGCGCCCGAGCACCGACTCCGTCACCTCGACGCAGGACACCTCGCGCGCCCGGATCATCGCGGCGAGGTCCACCGCGCTCCGGCTCCACAGACCTCTGTCCATCAAGCGACTCCGTATTTCGGTCAGGGACTCTTCCATGTTACGACGAGACCGCGACCCGGATGACACTCCCGGCCCCTCGATATACGTCGCCGACCCGCCCGGGGTCTTGCAAGAGGTCGGAAATCGCACCGGAAGGCTGGCCGCTCGCTCTTGCTTGCGAATCGCGCCCGCGCGCCCCGACTCGCGGCGACCTTGCCCCTATCGGTATCCGCGCCCCTCTCTTCGAGGATCGGGGAAACGGGGCGGACGGCGAACCGGTACTGCGAGTGCTACAGGTGCCGGGCGAAGCGACTCGGCTCGCCGGCGTTGTATGCGGTGCGGCGCTGCCTCTATCCTCGTTGCGGGAGCACTGCCCGCACGCCGCACTCAAGTGAAACCAAGCACACCTGAAACGAGCTCTGCCTCCGCGCCCCGAAGACGCCCGCACCGCCCCGCGGCATGAACGAATCGAGAAGGCGGGGGCGCCGGGAGCGTCAGGCGAAGCGCGCGGAGTCGGCAAGCGCTCCCGCCTACCTCACGCGACACATTCCCTGCTACGAGTTCGCGGACGAAGAGGCACTGGTCAGGATCGAAAGACGCGCGGACACGCTGCTGGAAGAGGTCGGGGTCGACTTCCGCGACGATCCGCAGACGCTCACGCTCTGGCGAGAGGCGGGCGCCGATGTCGAGGGCGAACGGGTGCGCATCCCGGCGGATCTGGCCCGCGCGCTTTGCGCCCAGGCGCCGCGGGAGTTCGTGCAGGTGGCCCGCAACCCGCGGCGCAGCGTGCGCATCGGCGGACGGCACTGCGTGTTCGCCCCGGTCTACGGCCCACCCTTCGTGCGCTGCCTCGAGCGGGGCCGCCGCTACGGCACCATCGAGGACTTCAGGAACCTCGTGCGGCTCACCTGCATGCTGCCCTGGCTGCACCACTCCGGCGGCACCACCTGCGAACCCTGCGACGTGCCCGTGAACAAGCGGCACCTCGACATGGTGTATTCCCATATCCGCTACTCCGACAAGCCCTTCCTCGGCTCGATCACGGAGATATCGCGCTGCGAGGACTCCGTCGAGATGGCGCGCATCCTGTTCGGGACCGAGACCCTGGAGCGATGCTGCGTCATCATGGGCAACATCAACGCCAACTCGCCGCTCATGTTCGACAAGGTGGCAACGCATGCCATCCGGACCTACTGCGGCGCGAATCAGGGCATCGTCATCGCGCCCTTCATCCTCGGGGGCGCGATGGGTCCGGTCACCACCGCCGGCGCGCTCGCCCAGGCCCTGGCGGAGGGCATGGCCGGGGTGGCGCTCAGCCAGCTCGTGCGTCCCGGCGCACCCGTGGTGCTCGGCAACTTCCTCTCCTCGATGTCGCTTCGCTCGGGCGCGCCCACCTTCGGCATGCCGGAGGCCACGATGTCGAACTACGTGGTGGGTCAGCTCGCGCGGCGCCTCGGCGTGCCGCTTCGCTGCGGCGGCTCGCTCACCGCCTCCAAGGTCCCCGATGCGCAGGCCGCTTTCGAGAGCGCGGACAGCATCCACTCCACCGCGCTCGGAGGCGCGAACTACGTACTGCACGCCGCGGGTTGGCTGGAGTCCGGTCTGGTGACGGGATACGAAAAACTGATCCAGGATGCGGACCGCCTCGGCGCCCTGCACACCCTGATGGCGGGGCTCCCCACCGACGACAACGCACTCGCCCACGGCGCCTACGAAGAGGTGCAGCCGGGCGGACACTTTCTCGGGTCCTCGCACACTCTCGCCAACTACGAGACCGCCTACTACGAGGCGACGATGTCCGACTCGGAGAGCTTCGAACAGTGGCAGGAGAACGGGTCGAAGGACTCCGCGATCCGGGCCTGCGAGCGGTGGAAGGCGATGCTGGCCGAGTACGAGGCGCCGCCTCTCGATCCGGCGACCGACGAGGCACTCCTCGCCTTCATCGCCCGGCGCAAGGAGAGCATGCCGGACGCGTGGCACTGAACGCGCAGCTTCACCGATTTCTCGGTTGGCCGACGCCAGGCACACTATCATCAGCGGATTCATCTCGAGGAGGGAGCTGCCATGCCGACAGTGCTGGTCACGGGGGCGAGCCGCGGCCTCGGGCGCGAGTTCTGCCGCCAGTACGCGGCCGAGGGATGGCGAGTACTCGCGACGATGCGCGATCCGGACAACGCCGCACCGTTCGATGACGCGGGCATCGAGCGATTCCGACTGGACGTAAGGGAACGCGCACGCATCCGGGAGCTCGCCCGGGACCTCGAAGGCACCGCGATCGATCTGCTCGTCAACAACGCCGGATTGTGGGGGGGCGACGAGGACGAGGGGTTCGGCCGCAGCGAAGACGCGCTCTGGATGCAGGAGCTGCGGGTACATGTGCTCGGCAACATGGCGATGTGCGAAGCGTTCGCCCCGCACGTGGCGGCGAGCGCCCAGAAGCGCATCGTGCAAATCTCGAGCGGCAACGGAAGTCTGGCCAGGGAAGACAACCCGAGCGCCTACCCCTACAACTCCACGAAGGCGGCGCTCAACATGATCACCCGCGGCATGGCCTTCGACCTGCGCGCGCGCGGCATCACGGTGGTTGCCCTCTCTCCGGGCTTCGTGGCGACCGACATGAGCGGCCCGGACGCCGACCTCACGCCGCAAGAGAGCGTGTCCGCGATGCGCGCACTGATTGCGCGGCTCGGACCGGCCGACTCCGGCGGCTTCCGGCGCCACACCGGCGAGATATACCCGTGGTAGGCCCACCACGGTGGAGGGCCACTGCGCGCTCGCGCGGGACGCCCCGGCCACGGACTCCCGCCACCAGAGGGAATGCCGCACGCCATGCCTCATCATTCCCGCGCCAAACGTCACACTTTGCCGATACCTCAGGCAAGGCTGCGCAGATCTACCTGGACGCTGAGGCGAGCGTCCGCACCGCGCTCAAGGCAGTCCATGCCGGCGCAATCGCGTCCGCAACCGCGTATCGGGGAAGCGGGTCGGTCAGGGCCGCCCCCCGCGAGAGCGGGAATCCATGAGAAACGAGTAGCCGCCGCGGGCAGGTCGACGAAAGGAGGGTCCGGAGATGTCCAGCGTTCTGATTACCGGCGCGAGCCGCGGGATCGGGCTCGAACTCGCACGCGCCTTTGCCGCCGACGGATGGCGGGTGCACGCGTGCTGTCGCCGCCCGGAAGCGGCGGAAGGCTTGAGCCGCTCCCTCGAGGGCCACGACGCTCAGCTCCACCGTCTGGATGTCACGAACGCCACGGATATCGCCGCCCTCACCGCGACGCTTGAGCGCGAGCCGATCGACCTGCTCATCAACAACGCCGGCATCTTCGGCGGGAGGCAGGACTTCGGCGCGCTCGACTACGACTCCTGGGAGCAGGTCTGGCGCACCAACGTGATCGCGCCCTACCGCGTCGCGGAGGCATTCGTCCCCCACGTGGCGGCGAGTTCCCTGCGCTGCATGGCCTTCGTGTCGAGCATCTCCGGCTCGATCGCGAGCGTGGACGAAGGCGGCGGCTACATCTACCAGTCGTCGAAGACCGGGCTCAACATGGTGGTGGTCAACCTTGCGAGGGACCTCGCCGGACGCGGCATCAGCGTGCTCGCGCTGCACCCCGGCTGGGTACGTACCGACATGGGCGGCGACGCGGCGCCGGTCTCGCCGCGGGAGAGCGTCCGGGGCATGCGGCAAGTCATCGCGCAGAGCGCCCGGGAACACTCCGGCACGCTCCTGGACTTCCAGGGGAAACGTCTGCCCTGGTAGCGGCAAGATCGTGACCGGAGAGACATGGCGACCCGCATCCACCGCTTCGAGGACGAGCGCCTGCTGCGGGGAAGGGGCCGCTTCGTCGAGGATCTGGACACCGCGCACTGTCTGCACGCGGTCTTCGTGCGCTCGCCGCATGCGCACGCGCGCATCGCGAGCTTCGACGCGCACGCGGCGCGGGAGATCGACGGCGTGCGAGGCGTCTTCAGTGGGCGGGACTTCCTCGCGCAGGGCGCACGGCCACTCCCCTGCGCGCGCCCGATCGAGAGCAGCGACGGCACCCCCTTCCATGCTCCGACCCGCAACGTGCTGGCGGTCGACGAGACACGCTTCGTCGGCGACCCGGTGGCGATGGTGGTGGCGACATCGATCGACGCCGCCGCCGACGCGGCGGAGCGGATAGAGGTCGACTACGAGCCCCTGCCCGCGGTGCTCGACCCGCGCACGAGCGACGAAGTCGCGGTAGTGCGCAGGGCAGGCGACCCCGAGGCGGCGACGGCGGCATTCGCGGAGGCTGCCCACACCGTCCGGGTCGAGCACAAGAACCATCGGATGTGGGCGGCGCCGATCGAGACCCGCTCCGCGCTCGGACGCTACGACGCCGGGAGCGGCGCCTGGCGGCTCGATACCCAGAGCCAGGGCGTGCACTTGATGCGGACCCTGATCGCCGCGACGCTCGGCATCGAAGACCGACGGCTTCGCGTGGTGACTCCGGAGGTCGGCGGGAGCTTCGGGATGAAGCTCGTGAGCTTCCCGGAGCAGAGCGCGGTGCTGATCGCGGCGCGAGTGCTCGGCGCACCGGTGCGCTGGGTGTCGACACGGACCGAGGCGGCGCTCACCGACACGCACGCCCGAGACCACCACAGCGTCGCCGAGCTCGCCCTCGACGGGGCGGGACGCATACTGGCGCTACGCTGCGTCACTCACGGCGACCTCGGCGCCTACGCTTCCGCGATGGCGAGCGCCTCTCCGGTAATCGGCTTCGGTCGCTCCCTGCCCAACCTCTACCGTATACCCGCACTCGACCTGACGATGCGCGCCGCCTACACCCACACCGCTCCCGTCGACGCGCTACGCGGCGCGGGCAAGCCGGAGGGGGTGTACCTGATGGAGCGACTGATGGACGCGGCGGCCCGAGAGATCGGGATCGACCGCATGGCGTTGCGCGAGCGCAATCTCGTCACCCCCCGCGAGATGCCCTATCGCGCGTCGAACGGCGAGACCTGGGACTGCGGCGACTTCCCCGGGGTGATGCGCGCGGCCCTGCACGCCGCGGACTGGGACTCCTTCGAATCGCGCCGGACCGCGAGTGCCGCCACGGGCCGACGGCGCGGATTCGGCCTCGGACTCTACCTGCACACCGCGGGCGCCGGAACCGGCGAGACCACGCGGGTAGAGGTGAACGCGAAAGGCCGACTCGTCGCCCGCGTCGGGCAGCAAGCGATCGGGCAGGGACACGAGACAACCTTCCCCCTGCTCCTGGCCCGGCACCTCGGCGTGCCGGTGGGGGCGGTGGAGCTGATCCAGGGCGACACCGCGCTGCTTCCCGCGCGCGGAGCCGCAACCGGAGGGTCGGCCTCGCTGCAGTGCTCGGGCACCACCTTGCTGCGCGCCGCCGACCGGCTCGTCGCCAGCCTTGCGCCCCATGCCGCGGAAAGGCTGGAGGCGGCGCGCGAGGACATCCGCTTCGAGTCCGGTCGTTTCGCGGTGCCCGGCACCGATGTCGGAGTCGGGCTCCTGGAGCTCGGGGCCGCGCTCGCAGACCGGGCGCACACCGCCCGCGACTGCGGTGCGAACGCGGACTTCGAGGGCATGGTCTCCACCATCCCCAACGGCGCCTACGCCTGCGAGGTCGAGGTCGACCCCGAGACCGGTGCGGTGGAAGTCGAACGGCTGGTCGGCGTGAACGATGTCGGACGGCGCATCGATCCGGCGATCGTCGACGGCCAGCTTCACGGCGGAATCGCCCAGGGCCTCGGGCAGGCCTGGCGCGAGCAGGTGCGCTACGAGGACGGCTCGGGACAGCTGCTCTCGGGCTCGCTCATGGACTACGCGCTCCCGCGCGCCGACGACTTCCCCAAGTTCGAAATGCACCCCGCCGACATCCCCACCGAGAACAACCCCATCGGCGCCAAGGGCGTGGGCGAGCTCGGATGCGTCGGTGCGCCGGCCGCGTTCATGAACGCGGTCGCCGACGCCACCGGCGCCCAGGACATCGACATGCCCGCCACCCCGGAGCGGGTGTGGCGGGCGATGCGTCGCGTCCGGAACTGACCCGCAAATTTCACTGGTCTCTCAACTCCCGGACGCCAGTATGCTCGTGTCAGCGGGCCGTACTCCGTCGCGGCGCTTTCGACGTAGTGTCGGCTACCTGCAACGCTACGCAGTCCTTGGGCGGTGCTCGCAGGCCAGGACAAGCCATCCTTGGCTTGCCCGCTCGCCGGGGCGAAGCGCCACCGGCGCTTCGCCTGTTTCCGGCTCGCCGTTGCGCGTCTTTCGGTCCGTGCTTCCTGCTATCTCGGCATCTTGACGCCCGAAGCAGCCGAAGATCGGTGAAACTTGCGGGCCAATCTTGAACCGCAGCGCTCGTGGATCCGCCCCCTGTCCGGCCGGCCAGGGTGAGACGGAAAGCCCTCAGGCCGCCTTCTTGCGGCGCGGCCGCCCGTCCAGCCAGCTCCCCACGATCAGGCGGTAAGTGATCCCGACCTGGCGCAGGGGGTGCAAGGCAAAGGTCGTCAGCGGCTCCACCCGCAGCGCCGGGGCTTCGCCGAGCACCGCGAGCGCGAGCTGCTTGCCCATCATGGTGGCGGTCGCCACTCCGCGCCCGTTGTATCCGAGTCCGGCGTAGACCCCCGGAGCCAGGCCCACCAGCATCGGCAGGTGGGTCTTGGTCATTGCGGGCCATCCGGCCCAGTGGTACTCCCATTCGACGCCGGAGAGCTCCGGGTAGAGCTGCTCGGCCACTGCCCTGACGTGAGAGTCGTCACCGGTGGTATCCACGTTGAGCAAGTTGCCGTGGCCGCCGATCACGAAGCGCCCGTCGCGGTCCAGGCGGTAGTAGACGATGACCCGCCCGCTCTCCGACACCGCATGCCGGCCGGGCAGGATCCTCGGCAGCACATTGTGCCCAAGGGGCGCGGTCGCCGCGACGAAGGAGCACACCGGTACGACGCTGCGTCGCAGGCCGGGCCAGAGGTCGCCGGTATATCCGTTCGAAGCGATGAGAACCTGCCGGGCGGTCACGCTGGCCCCGCCTTCGACCCTCACCCGCCAGCCTTCGCCAGCCCGCTCGATCCGGTCCGCCTTCGATGCCCCGTGGATGAGAGCCCCCTCGGCAATCGCGGCGTGGGCGAGGCCGCGGGCGTAGGACAGCGGCTGGACGTTGCCGCCGCGCGGGTCGAAGAGCCCGTGATCGTAGTGATCGCTCCCGATGAGTTCGCGCATCTCGACCGCGTCGAGCAGCCGGGTCTCGACGCCGCGCGCGCGCCACTGCGCCACCCAGTCGCGCTCGTACGCCACTCCGGTGCCGCCCCAGCCCCCCTGCACGTAGCCGGGCCGCAGCGCATCGCACTCGATGCGATAACGGTCGATGAGCTCGAATACGAGGTCGCAGGTCTCGTGCCCCATGGTGATGAAGCGCTCCCCCCACTCCTTGCCGAGGATTGCGATGATCTCCTCGGGGGTCGTGCGGGTGCCGCCCGGATTGACCTGCCCGCCGTTGCGGCCCGAGCAGCCCCATCCCGGCTCCGCCGCTTCCAGCACCCGCACCGCCCGGCCCTCGCGCGCCAGGTGCAGGGCGGCGGAGCAGCCGGTGTAACCCGCACCGACGATGACGGTGTCGCATTCCTCTGCGGAGACCAGGGGCGGACTCTCGGGGCCCGCAATCGCGGTCCGGGCCCACAGACTCGGGGGCATGGCGGTCATGGGTATGCGCACCCTCGCTGTTTCGAATCAGTGGAGCATTGTGGCGGGACCGGCGGGGATGCGCCCCGCCGCATCCGGGTACCCACCGCGCTCAGTGCGGCGGCAGCAGCTCGCGGGCGAGCTCGACCCAGTAGGTGGCGCCGATGGGCAGAATGTCGTCGTTGAAGTCGTAGTTGGGATTGTGGACCATGCAGCCCCCGTGCTCGCCCTCGCCGTTGCCGATCATGATGTAGTTGCCGGGGCGTTCCAGCAGCATGAATGCGAAGTCCTCCGAGCCCATGATGCGCTTGGCGGCCGCATCGACGTTCTCCGCTCCCACCACCTTGGCCGCCGCCCGGGCGGCGATCGCGGTCTCCTCTTCGTGGTTGATGAGCGGCGGGTAGTTGCGATCGTAGACCGCCTCGGCGTCGATGCCGCGCGCGGCGCATATGCCACGGACGATACGGTGCAGGCCCTCGTCGAACTGGTCCCGCACCGACTGGGAGAAGGCGCGCACGGTTCCGGCGAACTCGACGCTGTCGGGGATGACGTTGATCGCGTCGCCGCCGTGGATGCGGCCCACCGTGAAGGTCGCCGCGTGCTGGGCGTCGATCTCCTGGGCGACGAAGTCGTTAAGCGCCTCGATGATCGCGCACGCGGCGTTGACGGGACTGCGAGCGAGGTGGGGCATCGCCCCATGACCGCCCACGCCCTTCACCTCGACGCGCACGGTATCGGAGCTTGCCATGAAGGGGCCGGTGCGGGTGATGAAGTGGCCCACCGGCACGGTGGGGAAGTTGTGCATCCCCCATACCGTCTCGACCGGGAAGTGCTCGAAGAGGCCGTCCTCGATCATCGCGGCGGCGCCGCCCGCCCCTTCTTCGGCGGGCTGGAAGATGAAGTGGATGGTGCCGTCGAAACCCCGGTGCGAGGCGAGGTGCCGGGCCGCGCCGAGGAGCATCGCGGTGTGGCCGTCGTGCCCGCAGCCGTGCATCTTCCCGGGGTGCTGCGAGACGTGCTCGAAGGTGTTGCGCTCCTCCATCGCGAGCGCGTCGAGATCCGCGCGCAGCCCCACCGCTCGGTTGCCCTTCCCGCACTTGAGGGTGCCGACCACCCCCGTGCCGCCGAGACCGCGCCGGATGGGGATTCCCCACGCGCTCAGCCGCTCGGCCACGATGTCCGCGGTGCGGTGCTCTTCGTAGGCAAGCTCGGGATGGCGGTGCAGATCCCGGCGGATCGCGGTCAAGTCGTCGTGTGATGCGACGATATCGTCAATCAGGTTCATGGGTGCTTCCCGCGGGAACGGCTGCCGGTGCCACGATTAGCCTGGATGTTTCACCGATTTTCGTCACGAGGGCGCCAAGATGCCGTGACAGTGGGGCGCACGGACCGAAAGACGCTGAAGGCGTAGCTGACACTACGTCGAAGCGGCTTGAGGGAGTACGGCCCGCTGACGCGAGCATATTGGCGTCCACAGTAGGAAATCGGTGAAATATCCGGGCTAGGATGATCCATGTCTCGCTCTTCCTGCGAACTGGCGCGGTCACTCTAGCAGAGGATCGATTCGGCCGCCCAAAACGCAACGGTGGACTTCGGCAATGGGTTATCCTCCCGTCGACCGAAGCACGGGATCTATCCAGATGGACGCGGGGGCCGGACCCTCAGTCGCTCGCCGGGTGCTCGAAGTGCGCGACATGCGCACCCGCTTCCACACCCAGGACGGGATCGTGCACGCGGTCAACGGCATCAGCTTCGATCTCGGCGAGGGCGAGCTCCTCGGGGTGGTGGGCGAGAGCGGCTCGGGCAAGAGCGTGACCATGATGTCGCTGCTCAAGCTCCTGCCGATGCCGCCGGCCGAGATCGTATCGGGGCGCGCGCTTCTCGAGGGGGAGAATCTCATCGCGCTCGACATGGAGCGGCTTCGGCGGGTACGCGGCGCCCACGTGGGGTTCATCTTCCAGGACCCGATGACCTCCCTGAATCCGGTGCTCACCGTCGGCTACCAGCTCACCGAGCCCCTGCGGGTGCACCTTGGTATGAGCCGGGCCGCGGCGCGGCGCCGTGCGATCGAGCTGCTGGAGCTGGTCGGCATTCCGATGGCGGCGAGCCGTCTCGATGACTTCCCGCACCAGTTCTCGGGCGGTATGCGCCAGCGGGTGATGATCGCGATCGCGCTCGCCTGCGACCCGAAGGTACTGATTGCGGACGAGCCCACCACCGCGCTCGATGTCACCATCCAGGCCCAGATCCTGGACCTCGTGAAGCGGCTGCGGCGCGAGCTCGGCATGGCGATCATCTGGATCACCCACGACCTCGGGGTGGTGGCGGGTCTGGCGGACCGGGTCATGGTGATGTACGGCGGTCTGGTGGTGGAGCACGCCAGCGTCAAGGCGCTCTACGCCCGTCCGCGGCATCCCTACACGCGGGGCCTCATGCGCACTCTGCCGCGCCTGGACGGCACGCGCTCGGATCGGCTCGAGAGCATCGCCGGACAGCCGCCGAACCTCGCGAAGGCCCCCACCGCATGCCCCTTCGCACCGCGCTGCGACCACGCCTTCGAACGCTGCTGGAAGGAGAACCCCGCACTCGAGTCGATCGTTGCGGGACACGAAGTGGCGTGTTGGCTCGATCCCGAGACGGGGGCCGCCCGTGCCGCCTGACGCACCGGAAGACTTCGCATTGGATATCCACCCCGCGCAAGGAGGCGGCACTGCGGGAATGGCCCCCCGCGTTTGCGCAGTCTTGCCGTCCCGCCGGTCTCCCATGTGCTCGCGCTTGCGAGGATCCACAAGCATCAGGAACTCATCGGGGCCCTTGCCGCGACCGCCCGGGAACACTCCATGAGCGACGCGAGCGCACAACCCCTGCTCGCGGTGGAGCGGCTCACCAAGCACTTCCCCATCATGCAGGGGGTGTTCCGCCGCCAGGTCGGCACTGTCAAGGCGGTGGACGGTCTGGACTTCGAGATCCGGGAGCGTGAGACCCTCGGCCTGGTCGGCGAGAGCGGCTGCGGCAAGTCGACCGCGGGACGGGTGATCCTGCGTCTCTACGCCGCGACCGCGGGACGCATCGTCTTCCGCGGGACCGATATCACCGCGCTCGAAGGCGAGGCGCTGCGCCGCATGCGCCCGCGCATGCAGATGATCTTCCAGGATCCGCAGGACAGCCTGAACCCTCGCATGACGGTGGGCACCATCATCGGCGAGCCCCTGCGCGAACACGGCGCGGAGGGAAAACGCGCACTGCAGGCGCGCGTCGAGGAGCTGCTCGAGTCCGTCGGGCTCGATCCCGGCTTCACCAACCGCTATCCCCACGAGTTCTCCGGCGGGCAGCGCCAGCGCATCGGGGTCGCCCGGGCGCTTGCGCTGAACCCGGAGTTCATTGTGTGCGACGAGCCGATCGCCGCGCTCGACGTGTCCATCCAGGCCCAGGTCGTGAACCTGCTGGAGGATCTGCAGGCACGCCTCGGACTCACCTACCTCTTCATCTCCCACGATCTCAGCATGATCCGGCACATCGCGGACCGGGTCGCGGTGATGTACCTCGGCAAGATCGTGGAGCTCGCCACGAGCGAAGCGCTCTACCGCGAGCCCTTGCATCCCTATACCCGGGCACTGCTCTCGGCGGTGCCGATACACGACCCCGAGCTCGAGGCGCACCGCGAACGGATCATCCTGAGCGGCGACGTGCCGAGCCCCGCCGACCCGCCCCCCGGCTGCCGCTTCAGCACCCGCTGCCCGATGGCGGCGCCGGAGTGCCGCGAACGCGAGCCGGAGTGGCGAGAACTGCGTCCCGGCCACCGGGTCGCCTGCCACTTCGCGGAGTGAAGAACAACGATCCCCAACCACATCGCGCCGGCGCGGGCGGCGATCGGACGACGCTCCGATCGCGGGAACGAATGCCGTCCTCTTCGTGCCGCGGCGACGGCCACGGGAGTAGCATTGGCATCCACGACGGGGAAGCGCCCGCAAGGCGCATCCCCGTCTCATGGCCATTTTCAATCCACTGACCCAAGAGGAAGCGAAAGAAAATGAAAAGCATCACCACCCTGGTCGCGACGTTGGCGGTGACGGCAATGGTGTCGTCACCCGTCCATGCCCAACGCGGCCGCGACGGTCACCTGAACATCCTGTACTGGCAGGCGGCCTCGTCCATGAACCCCTATCTCTCCGGCGGCACCAAGGAGATCGAAGCGTCGTCGCTCGTCATCGAGCCGCTCGCCCACTACGACGAGAACGGCAACATGGTGCCGGTGCTCGTCGACGAGATCCCCACCATCGAGAACGGCGGAGTCGCCGAAGATCTGCGCAGCATCACCTGGAAGCTCCGCGAGGGCATCGTCTGGTCCGACGGCAGCCCCCTCACCGCGCACGACGTGGTCTTCTCCGGCGAGTACTGCCTGCACCCCGAGGGCGGCTGCACCTCCTTGTCCTATCTCTCCGACGTCTCCGGCCTCGAAGCGATCGACGACCATACCGTGAAGATCAACTTCGGCGTCGCCAAGCCCTTTCCCTACGGACCCTTCGTCGGCTCGACCACTCCCGTCATCCAGAAGGCACAGTTCGCCGACTGCCTGGGCGTCAAGGCCGTGGAGTGCACCGAGGCGAACTTCAAGCCCATCGGCACCGGGCCCTTCAAGGTCGACGAGTTCCGGGCCAACGACGTGGTGACCCTGTCCGCCAACGAGAACTTCCGCGATCCCGACAAGCCGGCCTTCGCGACCGCCACCTTCAAGGGCGGCGGCGACGCGGCGTCCGCGGCGCGCTCGGTGCTGGAAACCGGCGAGTTCGATTACGCCTGGAATCTGCAGGTGGAGCCGGAAGTGCTCGCGCAGATGGAGGCGGCGGGCAAGGGGGTCGTGGTCACCGCCTTCGGCACCTCGGTGGAGCGCCTGATGGTCAACCAGACCAACAGCGACCCCGCCCTCGGACCCGACAAGCGCTCACTCTATCTCGATGGCACCAACCCCCATCCCTTCCTCTCCGATCCCGCGGTGCGCCGCGCGCTCTCGCTCGCCATCGACCGCCAGATCCTGGTCGACGCGGGCTACGGCGCCGCCGGCAAGCCGACCTGCAACGTCCTGCCCGCGCCGGCGGTGTACGCATCGACCGCCAACGACGAGTGCCTGACCCAGGACATCGATGAGGCGAACCGCATCCTCGACGAGGCGGGCTGGATGCCGGGCGACGACGGGGTGCGGGAGAAGGACGGCGTGCGCCTGTCGATCCTGTACCAGACATCGACCAACTCGGTGCGCCAGGGCACTCAGGCTCTCATCAAGCAGATGTGGGAGCAGATCGGGGTGGAGACGGAGCTGCGCAACATCGACGCGGCGGTGTTCTTCGGGGGCGATCCGGCAAGCCCGGACACCTACATGAAGTTCTACGCCGACATCGAGATGTACACCAACAACTTCGCCGGCACCGACCCCGAGTCCTACATGGGGAAATGGACCTGCAAGGAGATCCCCGGGCCGGAGAACCAGTGGCTCCTGTCGAACATCCAGCGCCAGTGCGTGCCCGCGTACGACGCGCTCTCGGCCGAGATGTCGCAGACCGCTTCACTCGAGGAGCGGGCGCGGCTCGCCAAGGAGATGAACGACATCATCGTGGGCAACCACTACATGATCCCGCTCATCTGGCGCGGCAGCGTCTCCGCCCACGCCAACACCCTCAAGGGCGTGCGGATGAACGCGTGGGACTCGGAGCTGTGGAACGTGGCGGACTGGCATCGGTGATCCGCCGACACGGCCACGCGCTCAGCACCATCTGAGCCCGGACCGCGGTCCGCCGTCATTCCCGGCGGGCCGCGGTCGCTCCCGACGCCCCCATGATCCGCTACATCATCCGGCGCCTTCTCTTCGCGGTGCCGACGCTGATTGCGATCAGCTTCATCGTCTTCGCGATTCTCGACCTCGCCCCCAACGATCCCACCGGGCAACTGCCGCTCACCATCCCGCCGGAGGTGCGCGCCCAGATCCGTGAATCACTCGGACTCGGCAAGCCCTTCCACGTGCGTTACGTCAAGTGGATGGAGCAGTTCTTCGTCAACGAGCCGCTCAACATCATCGAGCAGGCATTCGACGTGGAGATCGGAGACTCGGACTCGCGCCTGCGGGTGCGTTCCTGGGCAACCCGAAGTCCGGTGGTGGATCTGATCGTGGAGCGGATGCCCCAGACGCTGTGGGTGGTGGGACTCTCCTACATCGTGGGGATCCTCATCGCCATCCCCATCGGCATCATATCCGCCTACCGACAGTACTCGTGGTTCGATCAGGTCGGCACCTTCATCTCCATGGTCGGGTTCTCGGTACCGACCTTCTTCACCGGACTGCTCGCGATCATCATCTTCAGCGTGATGCTCCAGTGGCTGCCCTCCATCTACGACACCACCCACCGGGTGACGGATCTGGCGAGCTTCTGGGTGCATATCAAGCAGCTCATCATGCCGGTGATGGTGCTCGCGCTCTTCAACGCGGCGCAGCTGAGCCGTTTCATGCGCTCCGCGATGCTCGACAACCTGAATCTTGACTACGTGCGCACCGCGCGCGCGAAAGGCATGCGCGAACGGGCGGTGCTGCTCATCCACGTGCTGCGCAACAGCATGATCCCGGTGGTAACCCTGATTGCGCTCGGAATCCCCACCATCTTCAGCGGGGCCATCATCACCGAGCAGATCTTCCGGGTGAACGGGCTCGGCCAGCTTCTCATCATCGCGATCCAGGGGGCGGACATCCCGCTGGTGCAGACGCTCACCTTCATGTTCGCGGTGCTGATCGTGCTCTTCAATCTCGTGGCCGACGTGCTCTACGGGATCCTCGACCCCCGCATCCGATACGACTAGCGAGCTCCCCGATGGCGGCCACCCCGGAAAGCATCGACACGCTGCACGAGGCGCGGGTGCACCGCTCGCTGTGGATGGACGTGTGGCTCGCGTTCCGCAACCACACCGGGGCGCTCATCGGCATGGTGGTATTCGCGGTCATCGTCGTCGGGGTGGCAATCGGCCCCTATTTCCACGACGTGGACCCGCAGTTCCTCGACATCCGGGCGAAGAACCAGGGGCCCTCGCTCGCGCACCCCATGGGCACCGACAACCTGGGGCGCGACATGTTCGCCCAGGTGCTCGCGGGCGGGCGCATCTCGCTCGCGGTCGGCTTCACCGCGATGCTGCTCTCGCTCGTGCTCGGCACCGTGGTCGGCGTGCTCGCCGGTTACTTCAACCGCCTCGACGGCCCTCTGATGCGCACCACCGACCTCTTCCTCGCGCTGCCCCTGCTGCCCCTGCTCCTCGTAATCATCATGCTCTTCCGGGACACCCTGCGCATCGCCTTCGGCCCGGAGACCGGCATCTTCCTGCTCATCGTGTTCGTCATCGGCATCACGAGCTGGATGCAGACCGCGCGCATCGTGCGCGGCGATGTGCTGGCGCTCAAGGAGCGCGAGTTCGTCACCGCGGCGCGCAGCATCGGCACCCGCCGCCGCCGCATCATCACCCGCCACGTCCTGCCGAACGTGCTGAGTCCAATCATGGTCTCGGCGACGCTCGGGATCGCCAACGCAATCATCACCGAGTCGGCGCTCTCCTTCCTGGGGCTCGGCTTTCCGCCCGACTTCCCGACCTGGGGCCGCCTGCTCTTCGACGGCGCCAACTTCATGACCATCACCCCGGCCCGGGTGCTCTGGCCCGGGCTCGCGATCTCCCTCACCGTGCTGAGCGTCAACTACATCGGCGACGGCCTGCGCGATGCTCTGGACCCGAGGCTGCGGGGCACCTGAGCGCCAAGCGCGGCGGGCGCCGCGACACCCTGCCGCGCGCTGACCGCACATGAGCGAGAGTTGGGACTACATCGTCGTCGGCGCGGGCTCCGCGGGCAGCATCGTGGCGGCGCGGCTGTCGGAATCGCCGGATACGCGCGTCCTGCTGCTGGAGGCGGGCGGCAGCGATCGCCGCTGGCAGGTCCGGATTCCGGCCGCGGTGCGCGAGAACGTCAAGGCGTCGAGCCGCATCAACTGGCACCTCGAGAGCGAGCCCGAGCCCTGGCTCGACCAGCGCCGTCTCGCGCATCCCCGCGGCAAGGTGCTGGGCGGATCGGGCTCCATCAACGGGATGGTGTTCCTGCGCGGCCACCCGCTCGACTACGAACGCTGGTCGCAGGAGGGCGCGCGCGGCTGGTCCTACCGCAACGTCCTGCCCTACTTCAAGCGTCTGGAAAGCTACGAGAACGGCGCCGATCGGTACCGGAGCACCGACGGCCCGATCCGGGTACGGCGCCAGAAGGATCTGTGGGCCCTGTCCGAAGCATTCCTGCGCGCCGGGCCGGCGCTCGGCTATCCCGTGACCGACGACTTCAACGGCTATCGGCAGGACGGTTTCGGCCGTTTCGACATGAACGTCGATCGCGGGGTTCGGGCGAGCAGCGCCTACTCGATCCTCAGACCCGCGATGCGCCGGGCCAACCTGCGGGTCCTGACGCACTGTCACGCGCACCGGATCCGTTTCGAGGGCGAACGCGCCGCCGGGGTCGTCTACCGGCGCCACGGCGGGCTCGAAGAGGCGCGCTGCGAGCGCGAGATCATCGTCTGCGGCGGCGCCTTCGGCTCTCCGCAGCTCCTGATGCTCTCCGGCATCGGACCGGCGCAGGAGTTGTCGAAGTGGGAGATTCCGGTTCGGGCCGACCTGCCGGGAGTGGGCCGCAACCTCCAGGATCACGTGGAAGTCCATCTGCAACACGAATGCCCCGACCCGGTCTCGGTGAACCGCTACATGCACCCGCTGCGCATGCTCTCGATCGGGCTTCGCTGGCTGCTCACCCGTGGCGGACCCGCCGCCGTCGGACAGAGCCACGTGGGCGCGTTCCTCAAGCTGCGACCGGAGTCCGCGCACCCGGACGTCCAGATCCACTTCTGGGCGGCGATCTTCGATGGCTGGGATGTGCCCCACGACCGCTTCGGATTCCGGCTCGGTATCGGCCCGATGCGGCCCACCAGCCGCGGCGCGTTGCGGCTTCGTTCCGCCGACCCGGAGGATCCCCCGCTCCTCAACTTCAACTACTGCGCCACGCAAGAGGACCGCGACCTGATGCGCGAGTGCGTGCACGTCGCGCGGGAGATCGCCGGGAGGCCGGAGTTTTCGAAGTTCCGGTCAAGGGAAATCGACCCAGGGCCGGGAGTGCGCTCCGACGAGGAGATCGATGCCTGGGTGCGCAAGACCGCCAACACTTCGTGGCATCCAAGCAGTACCTGCGCCATGGGCGACCCGGCGGCCGCCCACAGCGTGGTCGACCCCGAGACCCGCGTGAAGGGTGTCACCGGCCTGCGGGTCGTCGACGCGTCCATCATGCCGAGCATCGCGAGCAGCAACCTCAACGCGGTGGTGATGATGATGGCCGAGCGGGCCTCCGATCTGATCCGCGGCCGTCCCCTCCTCGCGCCCGAGGACGCGGAGTACTACGTGGAAGGGGCAGGGTAGTGCTCGCCGGGGGCGCCAAGCGCGAGAGCAAGGCGCACTGTCGCGGCGATGCTTTGCGGCGGACGCCGCGATCTGCCCGTATCAAGAAGCGCCTTCTCCCTCGGCGAGGGAGAGATCTTCGGGCGCTCTCCCCGAGAGCCCACCCCCCGGGCCGGTGCGGTCTCGAGTGTGCGCACCGTCCGCCTCGGGCGGAGCCTCGTCGCGACGCGGGAGTTTGAATACAGTACTCACACCTCCAGGAGACTGAGCATGTGCGGAATCGCGGGGCGGATTCTTGGCGAGCCGGGAGCCATTGGTCGGGACCTCACCCTGCTGATGGACGCGCAGGCGCACCGGGGCGCGGACTCCACCGGCTTCGCGCTCTACGGGGCGCCCCGCTCGCGCGGCTACGTCGTGCGCGCCGTCGGGAGTGATCGCAACGCGCTCGGGAGCGACCTCGACGAGTTCCGGAGCATCCTGCGCGATCATGGCTCGGACTTCCTCGAAGACCCGACCTGGGACGAGGCGGAGAGCCCCCACGTCTCGGTGCGCATGGTGGTCGACGAGATCGCGGACCTCGCGCGATGGACGCACGCCACCGACTCCATCGCCGAGCGCCTCGAAGTGCAGTCGCTCGGCCGCTCGCTCGAAGTGGTCAAGGACACCGGCGGCGCGATCGAGGTGGCGGACAAGCACCGGGTGCGGGAGTTCGTGGGCACCCACGGCCTCGGCCACGCCCGCCTCGCCACCGAGTCCTCCGTCTCGCCGACCGCAAGCCATCCCTTCTGGGCCCGTCCCTTCCCCGATGTCGCCATCGTCCACAACGGACAGATCACCGACTACTTCCTGTGGCGCGGCCGTCTCGAGCGGCGCGGCTACCGTTTCCTCACCGAGAACGACAGCGAGCTGATCGCGGTGTGGATCTCCGACCGCATGCGCAACGGCGCCAGCCAGCGCGAAGCGCTGTCGCAATCGATCCGCGAGATCGACGGCGTCTTCACCTACCTCATCGCCGACGCGGAGAGCATCGCTTTCGCCAAGGACCGGTGGGCGATAAAGCCGCTGGTCGCGATGGGTGAACTCCCCGACATCGCGGTCGCGACGGAAGAACAGGCGGTGCGCCGCATCTACCGGGAGGAAGGCGAGGTCATGAACTACGACGGACCGAGTCTGACCGCGACCTGGCCGGTAGGGCGAATGGGGATCGCGGCATGAGCGAGGTCGCGGTGCACGCGGGCGAGCGCCCCATCCGCGAGGTGAACGCGGAGATCCGGGCGACGCTGGCCAAGGCCCATGAGGTCGTCGTGCGCGACACCCGCGCGCGCCACAACCTCGGTATCGGCCTGCCCGAGGGCGCCCGCGTGCGCTTCGAAGGCAGCGTCGGCTACTACTGCGGCGGATTCAACAACGGCGCCCGGATCGAGATCGAACGCAACGCGGGGTGGGCCGCGGGCGAGGCGATGGCGCGAGGCGAGATCCTGATCGGCGGCTACGCCGGCATGGCCGCGGGCGCCTCGATGCGCGGCGGACTCCTGCACATCCGGGGCGACTCCGGGCCGCGCTGCGGCGTCGCGATGAAGGGCGGGGACATCCTGGTCGAGGGCCGGATCGGCTACCTCTCGGGCTTCATGGCGCACGCCGGGCGCATCATCGCGCTCGGGGGCGCGGGCGAGGCCTGCGGGGATTCGCTCTGGGGCGGCGAGGTGTGGCTCGCGGGACCCGTGGAGTCGCTGGGGGTTGACTCGCGCGTCGAGGAACCGGCACAGGAGGAGCTGGCCGAAGTGGAAGAGCTCCTCGACGCGCGCGGACTCGGCGGCCCACGGCGTGAGTGGCGAAAGATCGTCTCGGCCCGCCGGCTGTGGCACTTCGAGAGCAGGGACGCACAGTCGTGGCTGATGATTTGACGCGACCCTACGAGTACCCCTTCGCCGCGCCCTCCGAGGAGGAGGTCTCGAACCGGGACGATGCCGTGGACGGGCGCCCGATCGGGGTGCCGGGCTCCTACGACCGGGGCGGCTCCGCGCGCTGGTCACCCGATGCCATCGCCAACGTGCACGCGATGTCGCAGCTCGGCCGCTACCAGCTCCGCGGCTACAACACCTTCAACCACCGCATGCCGAGCTTCGACGATCTGGTCTTCGTCCCCGCCACCATGACCCGGCTCCCGCTCGAGGGTTACCGCGAAAGCTGCGAGACCGCCACGGTGCTCGGCGAGCGCCCCGGCCTGGTGTCGGAACCGATCCGGCTGGACATCCCGGTGTACATCTCCTCGATGTCCTTCGGAGCGCTTTCCGCGAACGCGAAGGCCGGGCTCGGATACGGCGCCTCGCGGGCCGGCACCATGACCTGCACCGGAGAGGGAGGGATGCTGGAGGAGGAGCGCGAAGCGTCACGGATCCTGGTCTATCAAATGACGCCGTCGCGATACATGCTCGATCTCGATCACCTGCGCCGGGCGGACGGCATCGAACTCGTGGTGGGGCAGGGGGCAAAACCCGGCACCGGCGGAGTACTCCTCGGCATGAAGGTGTCGGAGCGGGTGGCGCGCATGCGATCGCTCCCCGAAGGGGTCGATCAGCGCTCCACCGTGCGCCACCCCGACTTCCTCGGCGCCGACGACCTGCAAGTCAAGATCGAGGAGCTGCGCGAAGCGACCGGCTACCGCGTACCCATCTTCCTCAAGATGGGCGCCACCCGTCCCCGCTTCGATGTCGCGATTGCCGCCAAGGCGGGCGCCGATGTCATCGTGGTGGACGGTGCGGAGGGGGGCACCGGCGCGTCGCCGGAGATCCTGCTCGACCACACCGGCATCCCGACCCTGTCCGCGATCCGGGCCGCGCGCGAGGCGCTCGACGAATGCGGACTCTCAGGCGAGGTATCGCTGGTCGCGGCGGGCGGAATCCGCTCCGGCACCGACGCCGCGAAGTGCCTCGCCCTCGGCGCCGACGCAGTCATGATCGGCACCGCCGCGCTGATGGCGCTCGGCTGCAACGCACCACGTTTCCTCGAGGACTACGAGGCGCTCGGCACCTCGCCCGGGCGCTGCCACCACTGCCACACGGGACTCTGCCCGGTCGGCATCACGACCCAGGAGCCTCACCTCGAGGCGCGCCTCGGCGTACCCGGGGCGGCGGAGAGAGTGGCCCGCTTCCTTAACGCGATGACCATGGAGATCACCCTGCTCGCGAAGGCCTGCGGCAAGTCCTCCGTGCACAACCTGGAGGTCGAGGACCTCCGTGCCCTGTCGCTGGAGGCCTCCGCGTTCACCGGCGTGCGCCTCGCGGGGATCGACCGGCCCTTCTCCTGGTAGGCCCAGGGCACTGCGCGCGGGCGCGCGCCGTTGCCGGCCAACCCGGAAGACTCACCGAGGGGATGGGGAGCTGTCGTTCCTTTAGACATAGAGAAACTATTCCTTTTGAAAAGCATTACTAGCGTAAAGACATTGCTGCAGACATCTCGTGGTGAAGAGCAACTTGAGCTTCACGTGCTGGGAAGACTCGCAACCCAGGGCCACGCAGTGTGCCCGTGCCCGTGCGCCTCTCCTCGGTTGAAGCTGTTTGGTGCTGGCCAATCCACGCCAGGAACCGGTGTGGCGCCCACCCGGCCCGCTCCATTGCCTTCCTGAGCGCCCGAAACTGGGTGACCCGATAACGGCCGAGGGCGTCCCATCCGCTGCCCCCGGCCTCACCGCCGAACTGGCGTCCAGACAGGGCAGCGAAGTTCTCCACGCGCGCCAACAGGCAAGAAAATCAATTAAAAAACTTTTGTTTTCTCTTAGCGATAACAAAATTATTCTTATGGCGAGTGGTGAATCCCACGAGAATCCGGATCGTCGGAGTTTTCGGGCTACCGGCCACCGCGAAGGAGGGCGGTGGCATCGCCAGGTCCACATCACTGTCCGCGCCGGCTCCCCTTGCATCACCCCTTCCTTCGAACAAGTATCCGAATACAGTATTCAATACCCATCCGGATACTCGCGGGGGCGATTCACGCTGGTTGTAGTCAGGGAGCGAGCCCGCATGCTCCCCGCTCCGGGAGGAGGGGGCTTTACCCCAGCCGGCGTGAATTGGCCCGGGAAAACCGGCACGGAGGAGAAGATCGTGACGACGGAAAAACACTTGGTGCTGCCGGAGGGAACCCACACCGTCGCCCTTGGTCTCGGCGACCTCAACGGAATCCTGCGCGGCAAGCGCATACCCGCCGAGCAGTGGCCCCGGGTCTGCCGTGCGGGCAACGCCCTGTCCCTCTCGCTGTTCACCATCGACATGACCAGCGACGTTTGGGACACCCCCTACGTCAGCATGGACAACGGCTTTCCCGACATGCACCTCTTTCCCGGCGACGCGGTCCATGCGCTGCCGTGGGAGGAAGGGGTCACGTTCTGTTTCGGGCGGGCACTCGGCATGGATCACCAGCCGGTGCCAATCGATCCCCGGGGGGTGCTGGAAGCCCAGGTCGCACGCGCTCGCTCGATGGGCTACGAGCCCCTGGTCGGCGCCGAGCTCGAGTTCTACCTCCTCGATCCGAAGACACTGTCTCCCATCGACGTCGGCAACCAGGTCTACGGACTCTCCCGCGCGGCGGAGCTCGAACATGTGGTGGGCCCGATCCGACGCCACCTGAGCGCGGTCGGAATCCCGATCGAGCAGTCCAACCCGGAGTATGCGCCCGGGCAGGTCGAGGTGAACATCCGCTATGCCGGAGCGCTCGAGTCGGCGGACCGGGTGGTCGCGTTTCGCTCCTTCGTCAAGGATCTGGCCCGCCGGCACGACCTGCTCGCGACCTTCATGTCCAAGCCCTTCGCCGACCAGTCCGGCAGCGGCTTCCATACCCACCACTCGCTCTGGAAGGACGGCGTCAACGCCTTCGCCGACGCGAATGGCCGCCTCTCCCCCGAGGGCCTGCACTACCTGGCCGGAATGCAGTCTCGCATGGTGGAGAGCGCGCTCGCTTCCGCCGCCACACCGAACGCCTATCGTCGGCGCCAGCCCGACACCTTTTGTCCGACCAACACAAGCTGGGGCTACGACAACCGCACGGCAGGGCTTCGGGTCATCGAGGGTGCGTCGGACTCGGTGCGCGTGGAGAAGCGGGACGGCTCGGCGGACTGCAATCCCTACTACCTCATCGCCTGCGAGATCGCGGCCGGACTCGATGGGATCGAGCAGGGCCTCGAGCCCCGGCACTTCACGGCGGGGAACGGCTATCTGTTCGAGGAGGCGGATCCCATTCCCACTGACATCGCGAGCGCCATCGCGCTCGCCCGGGGCTCGGAGTTCATGCGGAACACGCTCGGCGAGTACCGCCTGGAAATCCTCGCCCAGCAGGCCGAGCGCGAGCTCGTGTTCCTCGCCGACCAGGTAACGCCGGTCGAGATCGCCCGCTACCTGCGGAACTTCTGAGGCCCGCGGTCCGCGCCGAGCCTCTCGCAGAGCGCGGGGAGCAGGGTCTCCGAGGGTTCCCGAAGGAGGGTGACGCGGCGGTGCGGCGATCCGCCGGCGCCCGGATCGATGGCCAGCAGAGGCCGTCTCGCCGTCAGTCCACTGTGGAGGAAGAGCTCGGTCACTCCCACCGAGAACGAGGTGCCGACGAAGAGGCACGCGTCCATCGTACGCGCCGCTTCGACCACGCGTTCCCACTGGTAGTCACGGTGCTCGTCGTAGAACTCGTCGAACCAGAGCACGTGCTGGCGCAGCAGCGCGCCGCAGACCGGACAGCGCGGGACCTTCGCGGCCACTGGCTCGGCATGAAAGGCGCCCACGTCGATCTCGGCGCGGGGGAGCGAGCCACTCGGCGCGCCGTGAATGCAACCATCGCGCGAGCAGCGCACCCGGTCGGCGGAGCCGTGCACCTTCACCAGCCTCTCGCTTCCCGCCCGCTCGTGGAGCGGGTCGATGTTCTGGGTCACGAGCAGAAAGCGCCCGCCCCGCGCGACCTGCCAGCGCTCGATCGCGGCGAGCGCGTAGTGGGCGGGATTCGGCCGCTTGTCGAGCACCATGTCGAAACGGCTCGTGTACCACGTCCAGCTCCCGGCGGGGTCTTCCTGGAAGTAGCGCCTCGTGCCGAGCTCGGTGACATCGCGATTCCATACCGCGTCGGGGTCCGTACCGCGAAATGTCGGGATGCCACTCGCGTGGCTGACCCCGGCGCCGGTGACGACGACGAGATAGCCGACGCCGATCGCTTCGACGGCCGCCGCAAGGACCGCGCAGGCGTCTTCGCCGCTCATGTATCGCGCTTCGAGAGGGCGTCGCGGAACGCGGTATCGAGCACGGCGCGAAGTGCCAAGTAGATCTCCTGGTCCTCGCTGTGGCGCGGCCCGGCCACACTCAGCACCTCAACGCCTTCGATTGCCATCCATTGGAGCAGGCGGGGCGCAGCCGTTACTGCCCCCTAAAAACCCTTGGCGCACGAGGCATGATTAGGGCACACGCACTCAGCACGCCGCGATCGGGGGCAGGTCGGCCTCCGACACCCTCCGGTTGAACTCGCCGAGGTCCCGGGTGAGTAGCTCTTCGAGGCGCTCGAGCTCGGTGTCGATTGCGGCCATGTACTCGTCGGCGAGGGCGCGGGCGGCGACGGGGGGGCGGGCGTCCGCGGCGTCCACGACGCCGATGACAGAGGCGAGTCTCGCGTTCAGACGCCCCCGGTGGTGCAGTCCGACGGAGTCGGTCTGATCCCCGGGAAGGATAAGGACCGACTCCACCTCGGCGAGCGCATCGCGAAGCGTGTGTCCGGCCTGCGCCGCCTCCAGGTGGCCGCCCCCTTCCAGGCGTGCGCACCAGCGCCCGAGCTCTTCCCGGGTCTCCCGGAGGCGCTTCACCCCGGCATAGAGCAGGGAGAGCTTGTCCCGGATCGCGAGCAGGCAATCGAGCTGTTCCCGCAGCTCGTCGAGGCCCGCGGGGGAGCGGGGGTCGTTGACGATTTCGAAGGTGGTGGCGAGCGCCTGCTCCCCGATCTTCAGGCGTACCTCGTAGGTTCCGGGCAAGGCAAGGGGTCCCCGGAAAGCCTCCTCTCCGGTCTTGTTGCCGCGCAGCCGCATCGCGGCGGGATGGCGAAGGTCCCAGACGAAGCGATTGACGCCGGCCTGTACCGGCATCCACGGCCCCGGATCGAGGGCCTTGTCCTCGTCGCTCAGTCTGTCATGACCGGCGGGCCTGGGGTGGAACTCGCACACGAGATTTCCGTCGGCATCGTGGATGCGCAGGGAGGCGAACGCGGGTTCGCGGGAAGCCGCACCAGCCTCCGCGTTCTTCGCCACGGCGCTCGCGGCCAGTTTCTCCGGCAGGTAGTAGTAGACGACGGCTCCGACCGGGGCCGCCTCTCCCGTATCGAGGAAGCGGCGCTCGACCTGGCCCGTCTCGTTGCGGGCCGCGACGTAGGTGGCCGCCTTGCCGAGCCCGATGCTGTAGTCCTTGCCCTCGGTGCCGGTGATGAAATCCATCACCCCCGGCAGCAGGCGCCATGACGCCCGGGGTGGGAAGAGCACGGCGCCTCCGGCATCTTCGCCACCCTCGGGGCCGTCCCGGCCGGAGTCCGCGGCCCAGCGCAAGCCCCGCTCCGGCGAGTGGAACACCGAGCGCTCGCCGGCCGCGGCCTGGGCCGCGATTTGGCGCAAGGGCGTGAGGTCGTCCTGAATCCAGAACGAGCGTCCGTGGGTGGCGATCGCCAGCTCCTCGCCCTCCACCTTGAGGTCGTAGACCGGCACCACCGGGAAGTTCGAGCGCCAGCGCCGCCACGAGGCGCCTTCGTCGAGGGACACGTAGAGCCCGGTCTCGGTGCCGACGTAGAGCACTCCGGCGGAGTGCGGGTCCGCCCGCACCACGCGGACGAAATCGTGCCCGGGAATCGCGGTCTCGCCGGAGCCGGTGATCGCCTCCCAGGTCTTCCCGTAGTCCCGAGTCCGATAGAGGTAGGGCGCGGGGTCGTCGAGCTTGTAGCGGGTCGCGGCGACGTAGAGCGTGCCCACGTCGTGGGGCGAGGGCTCGACGTTGCGGATGAAGGCCCACTCCGGCAGCCCGGGCGGGGTCACGTCGTGCCAGCTCTGGCCCCCGTCACGGGTCAGGTGCACAAGCCCGTCGTCGGAGCCCGCCCACAGCACGCCCGGCTCGTGGGGCGACTCCTCCAGCGTGTGGAGGGTGCAGTAGTGCTCGGCGCCGCTCGTATCCAAGGTGATCGGTCCGCCCGAAGGGCCGAGCTTGTCGCCGGCGTCCCGGGTCAGATCGGGGCTTGCCGTCTCCCAGGTATGCCCCTCGTCGCGGCTACGGAAGACCCGGTTGCCACCCACGTAGAGCAGGTTCGGATCGTGGGGGGAGAAGCGAATGGGGTAGGTCCACCCGAAGCGGTACTTGAGCTCCCCCGCGCCTCGGCCGCCGTGGTGCTCGGGCCAGACATTGACCAGGCGGATCTGCCCGGTGCGATGGTCGTAGCGCTGCAGGGCGCCCTGTCCGCCCGGAGAGCTGCCGATCGCCCCGACGTAGACCACGTCGGGGTCGCCGGGCTTGACCGCCACGAAGCCGCTCTCGCCGGTACCCGCGATGCGGCAATCGGCCCAGGTGATGGCGCCGTCGTTGGCGCCGGACGGCACGCCGATGCTCGAGTTGTCCTGCTGGGTCCCGTACACGAAGTAATGGGGCCGCTGGCCGTCCGTGTCGATGGTGTAGAACTGCGCGGTGAGCTGGTTGTGGATCGAGCTCCAGGAAGCGCCGGCGTTGAAGGAGACGTTGGCGCCGCCGTCGTTGCTCTGGATCATGCGGCGGTTGTTCCGAGGGTCGATCCACAGATCGTGGTTGTCCCCGTGCGGGGTGGAGAGCTTCGTGAAGCTCGCACCGCCATCGCTCGACTTCCACATCTGGAGGTTGCAGACGTAGACGGTGTCCTCATCCTGCGGGTCCGCGAAAACGTGCATGTAGTACCAGGGGCGGTAACGGAGATCCTGACGATCGCTTACGAGCGTCCAGGTCTCTCCGAAATCGTCGGAGCGATACAACCCCCCATCGGTGTCCGATTCGATCAGCGCCCACACCCGGCCCGGGCGCGCCGCGGAGGCGGAGACGCCGATCTTGCCGAGCAGGGCCGACGCCGGCAGGGGCAGCCGGGAACGCAGATCGGTCCAGGTATCCCCTCCGTCGCTCGAGCGCCAGAGGCCGCTGCCCGGCCCGCCGCTCGAAAGCTCCCAGAAGTTGCGGTGCGCCTCCCACAGGCTCGCGTAGAGCACCTCCGGGTGGTGCGGGTCGAGCGCGAGGTCCGCCGCTCCGGCCCGGTCGCCCGCCTCCAGCACCCGCTCCCAGGTCCCGCCACCGTCCTTCGTTCGGTAAACGCCACGCTCCGGGTTCGCTCCGAAGGCGTGTCCGAGGGCCGCGACGTATACGCGGTCGGGGTCGCGCGGATGAATCCGGATCTCGCTGATGTGCCGGGTGTCGGCCAGGCCCAGGTGGACCCAGCTCTGTCCGCCGTCGCTCGACTTGTAGACCCCGTCACCGTAGGAGACGTCGGTGCGGATCGTGCTCTCGCCCATCCCCGCGTAGACCACCCCGGGATCGGAATCCGACACCGCGAGCGCACCCACCGAGGAGGTCGCGAGTTGGCCGTCGCTCACGTTGCGCCAGGTGGTTCCCGCGTCCTCGGTCTTCCAGATGCCACCGGCCACCGCCCCGAAGTAGAACACCGCCTGTTCCCGAGGGTGACCCGCCACCGCCACCACCCGGCCGCCCCGCGGCGGACCGATGCAGCGAAAGGGCATGGCATCGAGTAATTGATCGATCATGGCAGTCTCTCCTTGGGCGCTGTGCCGGAGGCGTCGACGGAAACGCCGCTATCGTGGACGGACGGGGACTCGAGCGCCCGGTGGCACTGATTCACGGTGACGGGCGCGCATCCGCCGACATGGAAGGTGTTGAATGCGGGTCAGGAGGCGGGCCGATACTGTCCGGGTGCGCCTGCGCACCCTGCTTCGCGAACACCCTCGACCCTGCGGACATCTGCGCGGTTTCGCTTCGTGATTCGGCCAAACAAAGTGGGGGGTGAGCGGAGTTTTTCCGGGTGGGGCGCCCGCGCCGGGCCGCCGGCGCCACACGGTGCTCTCCCGGGCCGACCGCGCGGGGCCTTCCGCGCCCCTCGCAACCTCGCCCTCTCCTCATCGCCCCCGGGTGACGCCTCCGCGTACGACACGAAGCGCCACGCAGCCCGCAATGCCACCCGGTGCGCTCAGGCGCCGTCCTCCGCCGGCCGTTTCAGAGCACGTGCGACGCCGGCGAAGATCGCATCGAGCACGAACCAGGTCGCGAGGAATCCGAGGCACTCCAGCGTGAAGCTGCCGAACTTGTAGAAGAGCTCGGCGATGAGGAGCGAGCCGGCAAGCGCCGGTGCCTGTCGGGCAAACAACTGGCGCAACGGGGTGGAGCGGATGAGTTCGAACATGCTTTCTTCTCCCGGAATTCGAGCGGCGCCATGATAGCCGCAATGTCTCACCGAATTTCGTCGCGAGCGGGGAGGTCAGAACGCGGCGAGAACGGGTCGCCCGGACTCGAAGCGCACGCGCACCGGCGAGAAAAACACAGACCAAACGCCGGCGGGGCGCGGACGGAGCGGCGAGCGTGACACCCGCGGATGGTCGGCCCGGCGCGCAAGCAAGGCCTGCGATTGCGCAGCGAAGCGCGCAGGCGGCGCCACGTGGAAGCGGCGCGACGCAGTACGGTTCGCAACCGCGAGCACACTGGCGTGCGCAGCAGAGAGTCGGTGAGACATCGCGGCCTGCAGCTCCGACCGCGCGGGTGCGCCTGCCCAGCCTACTCCGGGGGCAGGAGCACCACCGCCTCCGCCGGCCAGCTCAACCACAGATCATCGGACTCCGTGGCATGGGCGCTGTGCAACAGCGGGAGTATGTTCTGACTCGCCACCGAGATCGGAGCGCCGAGTCCGGGAACGTCGACCCGAAGGTGGCTGCGGTCACCGAGATAGGAGGCCGCGGCCACTCTGCCGCGCACCACGTTCGGGACACCCTGCGGCTTCTCCCGGCCGGCCGCGATCTTCTCCGGCCGGATGGCAATCAGTACCCGGCTGCCCCGGCTCAGGTGACCTTCGCTCACCGCACTCAAGCGCCCCAGGGGGCCCGCATCCACGGTAAGTGCACCGTTCTCCACTCCCTCCACTTCGCCGTCGACGAAGTTCATGGTCCCGATGAAGTCGGCGACCTCTCGGGACACCGGCCGCTCGTAGAGGCGTTCCGGAGTGTCCACCTGAAGCACCTCGCCCTCGGACATCACCGCGATGCGATCGGACATCGACAGGGCTTCTTCCTGGTCGTGGGTCACGAAGACGAAGGTGATTCCCACCTCCTGCTGCAGAGCGCGCAGCTCCACCTGCATCTGCTCGCGCAGACGCTTGTCCAGCGCGCCGAGAGGCTCGTCGAGCAGCAGCACCTTGGGCTGCTTGACCAGCGCTCGCGCGAGCGCTACCCGCTGCCGCTGCCCGCCGGAGAGTTGATCGGATCGCCGGTCGCCGAATCCTTCGAGCTTGATGAGAGCGAGAGCGCGTTCGATAACCGCGTCCAGCTCAGGCCTGGGAAGCTTCTGCCGGCGCAGGCCGTAGGCCAGATTCTGCCGAACGTCGAGATGGGGAAAGATCGCGTAGTTCTGGAACACCATGTTCACCGGACGGCGATTCGGCGGCACCGAAGACATCGCCTGACCGTCGATGAACACCTCTCCCTCCGTCGGCGACTCGAATCCGGCGAGAATCCGCAGCAACGTCGTCTTCCCGCATCCGGAGGGCCCGAGAAGCGCGAAGAACTCCCCCTCCTTCACTTCGATATCGACCGAGCGAAGCGCGGTCACCCGCCCGAAGTGCTTGGTGACGTTGCGCACCGCGATGAAGTCTCGCCCTCTCATTACACGCCCCATCCGCCGTCCCGCCCGCTGCGGAGATTTCGCCGTCGAATGTACTCCGCCACGACGATCAAGATCGTGGAGGCCGCGAGGATGCAGGAACCCAGAGCCAGCACGTTCGGCAGCTTCTGGGAGAGCCGGAGCTGGGAGAAGATGAAGATGGGCAGGGTCGATTCCTTGCCGGTCAGGAAGAACGCAATCAGGAACTCATCGAAGGAAAGAGTGAAGGTGAGCAGAAGGCTCGCAACGATTCCCGGAAGCGCAAGTGGAAAGGTGATCCGCCAGAATGTCGACCACGCGCCCTCTCCGAGATCCATCGACGCCTCCTCCAGGTCTCGCTCGAGCCCTTCAAGCCGCGAGATCATCACCATCATGGAAAAGGGAATGGCGATCATGACGTGACCGAGCCCGACCGTGAACAGGGAGGGCTCCACCCCCAGACGATTGATGAGCACGAGCAGCGAGATGCCGAGAATGATCCCGGGTATGACGAAGGGAATCATGATGAACGCCACGATGGGCGCCTTCCCGCGCAGGTTGTAGCTGGTCACCGCCTTGGCGGCCAGGGTGCCGAAGATGGTGCTGACGATCGCAACCACGCTCGCCACCTTCAGACTGTTCACCAGTGAGCGCACCAGCGCGTCCTGAGCGATCATTGCCTCGTACCACGCAAGCGTGAACCCCTTGAGAGGAAACGCGATGTAGATGGAATCGTTGAACGAGAACAGGGGAATGAGAAGGATCGGCAGGTAGAGGAAGCCGAGATATATCACCCCGTAAACGATCAGCCCGTCGATGCGCTTGCTCTTTTCCATGTGCTCAGCGTTGCCGCATCTTCCGGATGAACCAGAGCGTCACGACGATCAGCAGGGTAATGGTGGTCATGGAGATTACGGCAAGCGCCGCGCCCATGGGCCAGTTGTTGCCGCGCCCGAACATCGTCTGAATGATGTTGCCGATCATGATGCCGCCGGTGCCGCCCACCAGCCGGGGCGTCACGTAGTCGCCCACCGTGGGAATGAACACGAAGAGGAAGGCGGCGATGACGCCCGGCATGGACAGCGGCAGAGTGACGCCGAAGAAACGCGCCACGGGACCGTCACCGAGGTCGGTCGCGGCCTCCAGCAGCGAGCGATCGATCTTCTCGAGCGATACGTAGATGGGCAGGATGGCGAAGGCGGCCCAGGCGTGCGTCAGGGTCACCACGACCGAGAAGCGGTTGTACAGGAGAAACTGCAGGGGCTCGGAGATGAGATCGATGCTCATGAGCCCCGAATTGATCACCCCTTGATATCCGAGCGTGATCTTCCAGGCGAACACCCGCAGGAGAAAACTGGTCCAGAAGGGGATGGTGATCAGGATGAGCCACATGATCTTTGCCCGCTTGATCCGAAAGGCGAGGCAATAGGCCATCGGGTAGGCAAGCAGCACGGTGGCGGTGGCGACACAGAGCGAGGTGCCGATGGAGGTGGCGAGCAGCTTCGAGTAGATGAGGCGCCCGAAGAAGGCCAGGTAGTTGTCGAAAGTGAACGCGGGGGCGAAGAAGAGTCCGTCCTGCTTCCAGAAGCTCAGGGTGAACAGGATCCCCAGCGGAACCACCAGAAAGAGGACCATCACGAAGAGGGTCGGCGAGAGCAGGGCGTAGCCGCGCATCTGCGCGCTGCGCAGGAAACGCCGCCTCACCCGCTCCCACATGAGCCCCTTCTCCGCTTGGCCTCGAGCCGCGGGCCCGCGCTTTCGCGCCGGCCCGCACGGGCACTGCGCTCGCTTACAACCCTGCCTTGATCTCTTCGTACATCGCCTGAAGCTCGGGCTCGTTCTGGATGGTGGCCTGGAAGATCCCCGAGGCGATGTATCCGGGAATGTCGTCCGGCGGCAGTCCCCGGGTGGCAAGTTCCTCGGACGAGAACTGCGCGAAGGACTTGATGTTGGAGTGCCCCATCCCGAACTCCCCGATCCAGTATTCACCGGTCTCGGGCGAGAGATACGCGTTGATGAGATCGTACGCGCGATCCTCCATCTCGGGCGAGACGAAGTCGAACAGCACGAGCCCGCAGGTCCAGGTCATGGCGCCCTCCTTGGGGTTCATGAACTGCACCGGCAGGCCTTCCTTGATGAGCTTGGTGGGAGTGTCGTTCCAGGAGGCTGCCGCCACCAGCTCGCCGGATGCCAGACCCTGCTCCCAGGAAGTCAGGTCGTTGGTGTAGAAGCGCAACAGCGGACGCTGCTCACGCATCAGCTCGCGAACTCTCTCGACTTCCTCGCCCGTCATGTTGAAGGGGTCCTTAGCGCCGGAGTAGATCGCCGCCACCATTACGCCATCGATGAGGCTGTCGATCATGGACAGGCGGCCGGCGTACTTCGGATCCCACAGGATCCCCCAGGTGTGCTTGTCCTCGGGGATGTACTCGGGCGCGATGTCGGTGCGGAAAGTCACCGATGTGAGGCCCCACCAGCCGGTGACCATGAGCCGTTTGCCGTCGACGAAGGTATCGGGGACTTCCTTCAGCACGTCGATGACGTTCTCCCAGTGCTCCAGGCGGCTGGTGTCGATGGGTCTGAGAAAACCGAGCTCGTTCCATTTCTTGATCTTGTAGGAGCAGGGCATGCCCACGTCGGGATGAAACCCGGCCCGGATCTTGGCTTCCGCCTCTTCCTCGTCACCCCAGAGCGAGAAGTTGGGCTCTTCGCCGTACTTCCGGAGGTACTCCCCGTACATCTCGGGCACCTCGTATCCCCCCCAGGTATACGCGGTGGGGTGGTCTTCGGCCGCGGCGAGAGCCGGTCGCGACACGAGCGGGGTCGCCACCAGGGCGAGGCCGGCCGAGGCCAGACCCCGGTGGAAATCGCGCCGGCTCAAGCGGCCGAGCTTCATGTCGTCGATGAACTTCTGAACGTCTCGTCTGGATTGCATGATTCGAGCTCCTCGTGGGGCGGGTTACATGGATCCCCGGCCGCAATGCGTCACCGATCCACGGCTGCGGGCGCCGGCCTGCCGGAATGAGGCGTATCGAACGCGCTCAAGGGACGGGGCGGTGCGGTCCGGGTGCGCGTGCGCACCCTTTCTCGCAAACGCCCTGGCCCCTGTCGTCATCCGTGCCCCCTCGCTTCGTGAATCAGTGAAGTATTGCGGCTCGACGCCGCCACGGCGCTCACCCCGCCGCGCCGTGCATCGCCCGTGTTCTACCAGATGCGCGAAGCCGGGAACAGGATCGCCGGCCCGACCGGCAAGGGGCGCTTCACGTCGGCCGCGTGAGGAGGCGAGAGGGCGAGTGAGCGGGGGGACGCGGTCAGCCTTCGTCGACCAGCACGTCGAGCAGGTACGGCCCTCCCGACGCGAACGCGGTTGCGACGGCGGGGATCACATCTTCCACCTTCTCCACTCGCCTTCCCGGAACTCTGAAGCCGGCGGCGGCGGAAACGAAGTCGACCCGGGGGTCGTCGAGATCGAGGTAGGGGTAGCCGCGGTCCGGCTGGATGCCGGACATGTTTCGGTAATGGTCCATGTTGAGCTTCAGCACCCGGTAAGTGCCGTTGTTCAGGATGAGGAAGACGATGTTCAGTCGCCGGTGGGCAGCGGTCCACAATGCCTGGATGGTGTAGAGCGCCGAGCCGTCGCCGGATATCGCGAGTACCGGACGCGAGGGCTCGGCGAGCTTGAGCGCGACCGCGCTTGGCAGGCCCTGGCCGATGCCCCCGCCGCGCGGACCCAGCAGGGCGTTGCGGTCCTTGAAATCGAGACTGCGCAGTACGTCCTGAGTCCCGGTAATCGCCTCGCTCGCGACCGCGACGTCGTCCGGGAGCACCTTCGCGAGCTCCGCCATCAGGGTGGCGGTGGACATGGGAAGGTTGCCCCCTCGCGGCTCGGCCCTGGCCCGCTGCCTCTCACGGCTGGCGTCCTTTCTCTTCGCCTGCTCGTCCCGGCGGGCACGGATCGCCGCCGCACGCTCGGCCGAGTCCTCGGCCTCGCCGTCGAGATGGCGCGCAAGGGCCGAGAGGGTGAGCTTCAGATCTCCGACGAGACCGCAGTCGACCCGGTAGTTGCGTCCGATGCCCGAGCCGCTCGCATCGAGCTGGATGATCCGCGCACCCTCGGGGAAGGGAGTGTCGTCGACGAACCACACCTCGTCGAAGAAACGCCCGCCGACCAGCACGATCGCGTCCGCCGCTCCCATGCGCGCCCGAATCGCGTTCTGGTCGCGCGCCATGCGGTCTCGAAAATGCGGATGCTGGTTCGGGAAGTTGAGGCGGGCGGGGAGCACGTCGGAGTAGACGGTGGCGCCGGTCGCCTCCGCGAGCGCCACCGCCTCCGCCACCGCATCGGCCCGCGCCACCCCGTCGCCGCAAACGAGCACCACCTCTCGCGCCTCGCGCAGAATCTCCGCCGCTTCGACGAGACCGCGCGCGTCGGCCACCGGACGGTCGAAGACCCGCGAGGAGGACATCGGCGGGTGTGCGGTACGCTGCTCCATCACGTCCAGGGGGAGCGAGACGAACACCGGCCCGGAAGGCGCCTCGCGTGCGATCTTGAAGGCGCGGTGGAGGATCAGAGGCAGCTCGTCGGCGCTCTGGGCCTCCACCGACCACTTGGTGAGCGGCGCCGCCATCGCTACCAGATCATGGCCAAGCATGGGTTCGCGCAGGCGCAGACGGCTGTCCTGCTGCCCTGCCGTGACCAGCAGGGGCGTATCGCCCCGCCGCGCGTTGTAGACCGAACCGAGTCCGTTGCCGAGCCCGGGCGCGACATGGAGGTTGACCACGCCCACGGTGTCGGACGCGAGCGCGTAGGCATCGGCCATGGAGACCGCTACCGCCTCGTGCAGGCAGAGCACGTAGTCGATGTCCGGGTAGTCGTGAAGGCTGTCGATGACGGGAAGTTCGGTGGTGCCGGGGTTGCCGAAGATGTACCGAACCCCTTCCGCCATCAGGGTTTCCATGAATATCTGCTTTCCGGAATAGCTCAACGTGGTCTCCTCGGCTCTCGCCGCAGTATCTCTCCGATTTCCTGGCTCGCGGACGCCAATCCGCTCATGTTAGCGGGTTGTACTCCCCGAGGTGCTTCGATACCGCGTCGGCCACGCCTTGCGCGCGTCTCGCTCGGCGCGACCCGCCGCTACCACGGCATCCTGGCGCCGGAAGCCGCCGAAAAGCGTCGCGACATGGTGGCAAGCGCGCGGCCGCACCGGGGCGCGATCATGAATGGGGTGACGGAATCACCGGCAGCACGATGCGCGACGCGCGGGTCGCGCCCCGCAACACGCTCACCTCCGGCGCGGGGTGGAGGACCGGGGTGGCGAAGGTGTCCTTGTCGGCGCAGGTGACGGTGACCCGGAGGCGGTGCCCCGCCCGGAACACGAAGGAGGTGGGCTGGAGATCGAAGCAGAGCTCGGCCGGCTCGCCGGGCACGAGCGGCATCGCGTCCTCGGCGTAGCTGCGGTGGTAGGGGAGCCCCATGCGGTCGTAGGGCGCGGGCGCGAGGCGCCGGTGCGAGGCCCGCAACTGTCCTTCCGTGACGTAGACCGAGCGCCCGTCGGGCTCGACGTCCTCGAGGTAGACGAAGAAGTCGCCGTCCTCCGCGCTCGAAACCACCCACAGGTGCGCCACCGGATGACCGGTCACCTCGAGCGGCCGCTCGAGCGGAACTGTGGTGTAGGTGAGCCCCTTGGCATCGTTCCCGCGCATGTCGGGGTAGGGAAAGACGCCGAGAGGCTTGGGCGCCTCGTTGACGGTGCCCCCGCCCGCGGTCCAGGTCCAGCGGTTGTCGATGCCCGAAGAGGTGGTGTAGTCGACGCGGTAGACATCCTTCCCCTCCGAATCGGGAGCGCTTCGCGCGAGCACGCCGTCGTTGACGGAGTCGATGCTGCCGGAGGCGCCACCATGAAAATGGAACGCGGTGCGGCACTCGCCCGGCAGCGGCCACGTGTCGGCGCCGCGCCACTCTTCGCCTTGGGGCGCGTTCAAGGTGAAGTAGTGCAGCGCCGCCTCCTCCAGCACTGCGTTGTCGACCCCCTTCAGCCAGTGGTCGAACCAGCGCAGATACTCCGCCGGCATGTCGACGCCTGCGATCCCGCCATGGAACCAGGGCCCCATGATCAGCTTCTGCCGGTTCGGATAGTTGCGAAACCACAGCATGGTGTCGCGGGCGAAGCCGTCGAACCAGCCGCCGAGGTGGTAGGCGGGAACGCCCGAACGCGCGATATCGGGAAGGCGGGGGTAGAGGCTGCGCTCCTCGTGGTATCGCGCCCCGGTGTGCGCATCGACACTGTCGCGGAAGGGCAGCGCGGCTCCGATGGCATGGCCGTTCTTGCTTTCCCGGTGCTCCGCGGTGGCCTCCGCGAGGAGCCTTCCGTCATGGTCCTCGTCGACCGGTGCGACCGGGCCCGCGGGGTCGCCCCCGGCGGGCGCCGCGCCCCCGTACTCGACGGAGACGTAGGGAACGGGGTCGGCGTGGCCCGTCGCATGGCGCGCCACGACATCGCGCCAATCGGGGGGCAGGGCGGCGCTGCGGTCCGCCGCCTCCACCGCGCCCGCCCAGCAGTACACCGGCCAGTCGAGGAAAATCCCGCCCGGGTAGATGAAGTCGTACTCGTCGAGGAACGCGACCCCCGGGAAGATGCACCCAAGGTGGGGGGGCGACTGCGAGGCGTTGAAGTACTGGGTGATGCCGAGGTAGGAGCGGCGCGCCATGCCGACCCGGCCGTTGCACCACGGCTGCGCCGCGAACCACTCGGTGAGGTCGAAGGCGTCCTCCGCCTCCTCGGGGGGAAACCACCCGTGCTTGCTTCCATAGGAGGCGCCGGCCCCGCGCACGTCGGCGCTGCCGAGCACGTAGCCGTGCTGCATCACGTCGAGGAGGGGAGGATGCTGCTGGAAGGTGGTGTAGAGCTTGCCGCCGGTGAGGTTCGAACGCTGGTAGCGGGTGAAGCTCCACACCACGGGCAGCGGCTCGGTGTGCAGCGCGCCCGCCCGAGTGGGGCGGTAGTAATCGATGGCGATGCGGGTCCCGTCGCGTACCGTCACGTGCCGGGAGAGGCGCCGCCAGCCGTCGTAGCGCGCGGTGGCGTACCCCCGATACTCCCCGAAGCGTGAAACCCGCGCGTCGCGCATTACCAGACCAGCCCCAACTCGTTGAGCACCGCCAGCAGCTCGCGCTCCCGGCCGGTGTCGATCGACACGGTGGCGGTCATGCCCGCGCGCAGCACGGGGTGCCCGGGGGCGAAGTCGATCTCGATGCGCACCGGCACCCGCTGCACCACCTTGATCCAGTTGCCGGTGGCGTTCTGGGGCGGCAGCACCATGAACTCCGACCCGGTGGCGGGGCTGATTCCGGTAACGACCCCCCTCCAGTCCACCCCGGGATAGGCGTCGACCTCGAAGCTGACCGGCTGACCCGGTGCCACGTGGGTGAGCTGGGTCTCCTTCAGATTCGCCTCAATCCAGAGCTCGCCCGTATCGATGAGACTGAAGACCGGGCGCCCCTTGTCCACCCATTCGCCGGGCTGAAGCTGCACCCGGCTCGGGACTCCGCCGGAGGGAGCGCGCACCGTGGCGTACTCCAACGCGAGCTCCGCCTCCTCCCGGGCCGCCCTTGCCTCGAGGTATCGGGGATTCTCCGTAATGGGCGCTTCCAGGTCGCCGATCTCGGCGAGTACCCGTCCCGCCTTTTCGTGCAGCGCCTGCAGGGCCTTGAGCGCCGCATCGCTCTCGTACCTCAGGGTATCGATCGCGGTCGCGTTGGCGGCGCCACCTTCCGCGAGAGCCTCCTGGCGCGACTGCTCGCCCCGGAGGTACTGCACTCTCTCCCGGGCGTCAGCGATCTCCGCCGCGACCTGCGCGAACGCGGCACGCTGCGAGGCGAGCTCGTTGCGCACCGCGGCCATGTGGGCCTCGGCGCGAGTGCGCGCGATCTCGTAGGGCCGCGCATCGAGCGTGAACAGCACCTCGCCCTCGGCCACCGGCCGGTTGTCCACGACCGCCACTTCGCTCACGCGCCCGTCGATCGAGGCGCTGATCGCGACCATGTGCGCCTTGACGTAGGCGTTGTCGGTGACCACGTAACGCCCGCCGAGCGCGTACCAGTAGAGCCCGGCCGCGCCGCCCGCGAGTGGCACCAGAACCAGGAAGAAAACCCGCACGAAGATCCCGCCGCGCTGGCGACTCGGAAGGTTCATGGTGCTCGACCCCACCTCAGTGAGGTCGGACACACTACGCTCGCCGACCCTGGCCGACAAGAGGTTTCAGGGCATGGTCGGGCGCTTCTTCCAACCCTCTCATGAGAGGGCGCCGATGGCCTTCACCGTGCCCGAGCTCGCCTCTGCTCACCTGGCACCGGCAATCGAGTGGCCCGCCCTTTTCACAGAGTCGATTCCCAAAGCGCCAGTCCCCGCGCGATGGCGGATTCGAGCCAGTCCTCGAAACGCTCCTTCGCTTGCCCAACGCCTTCCTTGTAGTTGATCTGAAACGCTGTGTCGCAAAGGGGGGTGTTGCCTTCCGTTTCCACCTCGCCGTCCTCGACCGGCACCCGCCGAAACCAGGTGGCGGAACACATCAACACTCCCCGAAACTCGTACCCCACGCCGTGAAATGCCACCAGGATGGTGCCCTGGCTGCCGTCCTTGATAACCAAGCGTACCCAGGATCGGTAATTACGCAGATTCGCCCAGTAGCCAAGCTCCTTGGCGGTCGAGACTATCTGATTACGAAAGTAGTGGCTGCGACTCTCGCCGTCCTCCGCGCCGTCGACAAAGAAGGTGAACTCATTGTCCAGTGACAATCCGTCCAGCGACACGAGCACTTCCTTCAATCGGCTTGCCGCATGCTGGTGCAGCCGCCTGGCGCTCTCGACGGCAGCATCCCACTCCTCCTCCAGAGCACCCCGGCGTTTCTCCAGTCGCTCGCCTATGGCCCTGATCCGGCTGTCGACACGGGTGGATTTTTCCGCCTCGCGCGCAATGCCCAGGGCGTTGACGAACTCCTGTCGCTGCAGTGCCGAGAAGAGAGACACGAGTGGTCTCAGATCCCCCCCATCGGCCTGCTCCAGTGCGTCGATGTAGTCACCGCGCTTGCTGTCTCGCACCACGAGGGGCAACCAGCCGGATCGAATGAACACGAGTGTCGCCAGCGCCCTCGCCACCCTTCCGTTTCCATCGGTAAATGGATGAATTTGCGCAAATCGGTGGTGAAGCCACGCCGCTTCGACTTCGGGCATGACCTCGCGATCCTGGTGCTGTTCATGGAGACGGACCAGCTCGTCCATCTCCGCCGCCACATGAACCGGAGGGCAGTAGTGGTGAAGCGTGCCGTCTCGTCGAGTCGGATTGTTGGGTTGCTCCTTGTAGGCCCCCGCAGACAACGGTACTTGTAGCCTGTTTCCAAATTGGTCCAGACCCTCCGTATACGGCTGATGCCGCACAAAGAGGCCGTGCAGCTCCTTGATGTAACCCGTAGTCAAGTCACGCCTATGCTTGACGAACGAGAAGACGCTCTCTATCGCGTCCTTCTGATCGCCGATCATCGCTATCGTGTGCCCGGGATCCATCGTTCCGCGATGAGGAATCAATGCCGCATCGAGACCGCGCTCGATCAGCAACTCGGTTACCCCTCGGTCAAGGGTATAGAGCCGTTCGATCAATCCGGTCTCTATCGCCCATTCCCGCTCGAGGCGTTGGGTAAACTCTGCGAGGGCGGACGCGTCCAGACTGGCTTGTTGCTCCTTCCAGACTGCCGACAGTGCGAACAACTCCTTGTCGGCGAGGTCCGCAGGGGGTACTTCGTAGTCGCGTATGGGATACCACTGCCGAGACATTAATGGACACACATACCGTTTCCAGCAACCTGCTCGATTATCTGCCGCGTGGACACACGCGCACAACGTCAGCCTGAAAGAAGGCCGGGATTGTGCTGGCCGAACTCAACGCCTGTCCCCGACATCGAAGGTTCGGAAAGGGAGGGGCTTCGTCTCATCGGCTCGAGTCACTCCTGCCCGGGTCGGATGCCTGCCCTTACAATCACGCACAACCGGCCAGCGGTGATGCCAACCCATCCCGACTGTCTGGATCGCCACACTTCTCGCGGAATAGCAACATGGACGCACGATGACGAAGCGCATGTTCACCGCCGGACTCGGTCACGAGTCGAACTCCTTCTCGCCGCTGCCGACCGGCCTTGCGAGCTTCCGCGAGTACCTTTTGTGGCGCCCGGGAGACGCGCCGCTCACCTATCGGGGCATGGAGACCGGTCCTCTCGACGCGGCGCGGGCGCTGGTGCGCGCGGACCCCGACTGGGAGCTCGTGGAGGGCACCCTCGCCTACGCTACGCCGTCCGCCCCCTTGACCCGCTCCGCCTACGAAGCCCTGCGCGACGAAATCCTCGGCCAGATGGAAGCGGCCATGCCGCTCGACGCGGTGGCGCTCTCGCTGCACGGCGCCATGCTCGCTGACGGTTATCCGGACTGCGAGGGAGACCTGCTCGCCCGGGCGCGGCGCATAATCGGCCCCGACACGGCCCTTGGCGCGGAGCTCGATCTCCACTGCCACATCTCACCCGCGATGACCGACGCCGCGGACCTGCTGGTGGCTTTCAAGGAGTATCCTCACAGCGACTACGCGGCCCGGGGCGAAGAGCTGGTCTCGCTGCTCGTGCGCTGCGCCCGCGGCGAAGTCCGACCGCACACCGCGGTCTTCGACTGTCACCAGATCGCGCTCTACCACACCCCGATCGATCCGATGCGCGGCTTCGTCGAGCGCATGCGGGCGCTGGAGCGCGAGGCGCAAGTCCTTTCGATATCCGCGGCGCACGGCTTTCCGTGGGGAGACACTCCGCACCTCGGGACCAAGATGCTGGTGGCGACGGACGGACAGCCGGACCTCGGGGCGAAGCTAGCAGCCTCGCTCGGCGCCGAGCTGCGCGAGCTGCGTGAGCGCGGCACCCGGCCTCATCTGTCGCTCGAGGAAGGACTCGTGCGCGCCGCGGCGGCGGCTTCGCAGGGTCCGGTGATCCTCGCCGACACCGGCGACAACTCCGGTGGCGGGGCGGCGAACGACTCGACCTTCGTGGCCCACGCCATGATCGGAGCCGGCATGCACGACACCGCGATCGGACCGCTCTGGGACCCGGTCGCGGTCGACATGTGCCGGGCCGCGGGCGAAGGCGCCCGACTCGCGCTGCGCATCGGGGGCAAGGTCGGCCCGCAGTCGGGACCGCCGCTCGACCTCGAAGTGGAAGTGATCCGGTTTTCGGAAAACGCCTGCCAGACCTTCGCGGGCGAGCCCTCGCCGCTTGGCGATGTCGCCGGCGTGCGCAGCGCGAGCGGCATGGCCTTCGTGCTTAACGACCTGCGCACTCAGGCCTTCGGGGCGGACCTCTTCACCGCCGGCGGCTTCGACCCCGCATCGTTTCGCTACCTGGTGGTGAAGTCCGCGCAGCACTTCTACGACGGCTTCGTCCCGTTCGCAGGCGAGATCCTGTACCTCGCGAGTCCTGGCACCATGACGCACGACATCACCACCTTGCCATTCGCGCACCGTCCTCCCGGACTCTGGCCCTTCGAGAGCTGAGCGGGAAGCAGCCGCCGCGCCCGCTCCGCGCGGACGCACTCGAGAAACACGCAGGCGTCGGAAACGTCCGTCGGACCTGCGGGGTCACGCCCCGGGAGGTCAGCCGCGGGAGCGGAGCGCCTCGCCGGTCGCCGCCGCCTTTACATGGGCACTTCGCCCGCGAGCGTCGCCCGGTGGAGCACCCGGCGAAATCCCGACCCGTTGCGCGCGGCGCTGAAGTCGTCGTTCAGTGCGTTGTGCTGCACCACCCGGTTGTCCCAGATCAGCACCGATCCCGGCGACCACCGGAAGCGGAACGTGAATTCGGGACGAATGGCGTGGTCGTGGAGGTAGTCGAGCACCGGCCCGCTCTCTTCCACCGTCATGTCCTCGAAGCAGTGGGTGAACAGCGAGTTGACGAAGAGCGACTTTCGTCCGGTGACGGGGTGGGTGCGCACGACGGGATGCACGTGCTCGGTGGAACTATTGCCCCTGCGCTCGTGCATGCCGCGGTATCGGGACGAGTAGTGCTCTGGCTCGCCCGAGACGTGCAGCGCGCCGAGGCCGTCGAGCATCTCGCGCATTCCTTCCGAGAGCGTCTCGTAGGCGAGGTACATGTTCGCGAACATGGTGTCGCCCCCAACCGGGGGCAACTCGCGCCCGTAGAGCACGGCGCCGCCGGGCGGCGTCTCCAGGAAGGTGAGATCGGCGTGCCAATAGCCGCCCCAGTTCCGCGTCTCTTCGGGCTCCTTCACGATCTCGATGATCTCCGGGTATCCCTCGAGCCCGTGCACATAGGGATGGGGAATCAGGTCGCCGAAGCGACGCGCGAAAGCGTAGTGCTGATCCGGGGTCAGGTCCTGATCGCGGAAGAAGACGACGAGATGCTCGTGGAGTGCGTTCCTTATCTCCTCGAACACCTCATCGGACATCGGCAGGGAGAGATCCACGCCGTGGATCTGGGCGCCGAGCGCGCCCGCCACCGGTTCAACCCGTAACGATGCATTGGTCATTGCCGTCTCCTGGTGCGCGAGCTCCCGAGATGGATGAAACGTTCGTCAAGCACACTCGATGCTACGCCCGAGCACGAGGGGGTCGCAATCGCGTTTGTTGTCGACAAGCGGAACCGTCGGACGCCAAGATGCTATTGATTGCCGGCCGTACTCCTTGGCCAGCCCGTTCCGGCGGCGTATCACGCCGCTCCGGCTGAGCTCCGCAGCTCCCGTTCGCCGACCGGTTGTCCGACGTGGAAGAGATGGTCGCCGCGGATTGCGCGCGCCGGCACTCGGCGGCACAGCACTACCCCTTCGGTGGTGAAACGCACCTCGGCGCCATCTCGCTCGGGATCGTCCACCGGATGCACCACGCCCGCGATATCCCCCGCCTTAACTTCGTCCCCGAGCCCGACCCGTGGCTCGAAGAGCCCGTCCATGGGCGCGGTGACGAAGTCGCGGCGGTCCCGAACCCGCAGGAAACGGGTCGGGGCGGCGGGCGGCGCAGCGCCCGACTCGAGCAGACCGACGTGGGCAAGCCACCGGCGCGTTCCGGCGTCCCCGACTCTCAGAGCGTCGAGACCCACGGTGCCTCCCCCGCCCAGCTCGGTCGCGAGATTCGGCACCGCATTGCGGTCCGCCGCGCCGGAGAGAGAGCGCGCGTCCGCGGTGGCGGAGACGACGGCGCACTCCGGCGCTCCGAATGCCGCGACCGCATCGATCTTGGCCGCCATCAGGTCCCGGTCCCCGCCCATGACGAGGAACGCACAGGGCAGGAACTCCGACACCTTGCCACCGGAATGCAGGTCCAGAGCCGCATCGCACTTCGGCACCAACGCCGTCTCCACGTAGTGCGCGATGGCGAAGGTCGGCGTGCCGCCCGCATCGCCCGGAAAGGCCCGGTTCATGTTGCCGCTGTCGATCGGGGACACCCGCGAGTCCTCGAGGACCGCCGGGTAGTTCAGGGCCGGAAGCACGATCAGCCGGCCGTGCACGCGCTCGGGATCGAGCTCGCGGATCAGGCGTCGCGCAATGACCTGGCCTTCATGCTCGTCGCCGTGGTTGCCGGCGCTGAGCAGCGCGGTCGGGCCGCGGCCATTGCCGATGCAGGCAATCGGGACCGGGATGATCCCGTAGGCGTGGCGATTGTCCGAATGCCGGACCTCCAGCCACCCCACCCGGCGCCCGGGCGACTCCAGATCGATGGTGCAGTGAATGCGAGTCGTCTGCGCGCTCATGTCGTCACTCCCGTCGTCGGCCGTCGATCGCCTCGTGCCGCTCCATCTCCGGTCGGTGCCAGCCCCAGGCGACGTGGTCCCGGGGAAGGCCAGCCCCTCAATCGCTTGGCAAGGCGTGCCAATCCTCGAACGATATGGCGCGACCGGGGTAGGCGGGATTGGTAAAAGGCCAGATGTCCGCAATCCAGGCGCTGACCGTCCGGTAGAGCACCTCGTCGAGGCCGCTCGCGAGCTCGTCGGCGCGCACCCACATCTCGACCTTGCAGTCGTGGCCACGCCTGCGGGTGGGGTTGATGTAGACGCAGCCGAGGCAGCGGCTTTCGTCGGGGCTCATCACGGTGTAGGCGAACGAGGAACGACGCATGAACTCACGCTGGTGCCATCCGAGATCGATCAGGTCCTCTTCGATGGTCAGCCCTTCGGGCCAGGAGCCGTCGCCCTCCGGACTGAAGGTCGTACGCAGGTGTTCCACGCTCGACATCACGGCATCGTAGTCCTTGACGAGGTCATTGACCGTCAGCATCCGCAGGCGAAAACGCGCATGCTCCAGGACCTCGGGGATCTCGAAGTCGTCGGGTACGAGAGGGTGCCGGTCGCGCATGGCTTGGCTCCGTTACGAGTGCGAGAGAAGGCCCGGGCGCCCCAGTGTACGCGTCACCTCGCAAGTCTCTCCCCTGTCAGCGCTGTCCTCGCTCCGCCCGGGGGCCATCGGGTCCTCCCACCCCCCGCGCTCGCTCACTCGCCGGATACGACCCGCCCGTGGACCCAGACCTTGCGAATGTCTTCGCGACCGGCGTTGTAGACGATCTTCTGGAAGACATCTTCCAGGCTGTCGGCGTCCTCCCAGACCAGGAGGTTGCTGCCGGGCCGCCGGGTATCGACGAGCATCGCATCGAAGAGACATCCCGCCTCGAAACGCCCGACGGGCAGGTCGAGGGCGGCGGCCCCGCCCGCGGTCGCGAGCCAGAAGGCGGTGCGAAAATCGACGCGGGAGCCGGGCCGGCCCCGCGCCGGGGCATCGAGAGCGGGGTCGACGCCGTCCTCGAGCGCCCGGGACGCGTTCACCGCATGCCGGCAGTTGTCCAGGATGGAGGGGCTCGCGCCTCCCGAGATGTCGGTGCCGAGCCCTACCCGCAGCCCTCGGTCGAGGGCGGCGCGGAGCGGAAAAACCGCATTCGAGAAGTAGTAGTTCGAGAGCGGGCAGTGGGCGATCCCCGCGCGGGTCTGTCCGATGATGTCCATGTCGTCGTCGCCCAGGAAGTTCCCGTGGGCGAGGATGGTGCCCCGGCGCAGCAATCCGAACTCGCGCAGACTCCGCGTATCCGTCCGGCCATGGCGTTCCAGGACGAAACCGTGCTGCCAGTCGCTCTCCGAGCAGTGGGTCTGCACGGGGCATGCGCTCTCGCCGGCGAGGATTCCCAGCCCTTCGAGCAGCGGGTCGGTGCACGAGGGAATGAAGCGGGGGGTGATGATCGGGCGCACCAGGGCACTCTCGTTGTGCGGCAGCGCCCGTACGTATCCGATGAGGTCCCGGGTCTGCGAGATCGCGGTGGCGGCCGACTCGTCGCGGTAGTAGTCGGGGCACTGCCCGGTATCGTCCATCGCCACCTTGCCGACGAACGCACGCTGCCCCTTGGCGAGACAGATGTCGGCGAGGCGCATGGTGCTCTCCAGATGCACGGTGGCATGGTAGACGGCGGTGGTGGTGCCGTTTGCGAGCAGGGTCTCGACCAGGGAGGTGTACACGCGCTCGGCGAAGGCGACATCCGCATACTTCGCCTCGAGCGGGAAGGTGCACTGGACCAGCCACTCCTCCAGAGGGAGGTGCAGAGACTTGCCGAGCTGCGGCCACTGCGGCGCGTGGATGTGCAGGTCCACCAGCCCCGGCAGCAGGTAGCGGCCCTCGCCGAGTTCGCTCAGCGTACCGCGGCGCCGGCCTTCGGCCACCGCCTGCGCGTACCCCGCTTCCCCCCGGCGATGGAGCGCTTCGATGGCGCCCGCGGCATCGACCGAGATCACCGCATCTTCCAGGACCTCTATCTCTTCCCGCCACGGCGCGTGCATCAAGGTGCCGCGAAGCGCAAACCCCGTATTTGCGTCGCTCATGTCGGGATCGCCTCGTTCCCGTACCCGGTACGCTTCACGCGAGCGGACCCCGCACCTCGAGAGAGAGCCAAGGTTCAGGACATCCCGTTCGTGGTTATGATCGGATCGTCTCTGTTGCGCATCGTGCACATGCCGTGATGATCTTTTTCGGGCACCTGGGATGTCAACGATACGCGAGCGCGGATGTCGACGGATTCCGTCGGCCCGCGACGCCCCCTTTGGGCCGCAGCGAGAGAGCGCATTGGAAATGACCGTCGAACCGCCACGGCGCACCTGGAATCGATGATGGCCCAGCCGCAACATCGCTCCGACCTTCCGCCGCACCGCGCACCGTCGGGCATGGATTACGTTGAACGCGAGTCAAGGTACGGGACCGTATCGCCCGATTACGCCGGCGCGCCCTGATTCGCGAGCGTTCTTGCCCGTGCCGACATCCGCGCGCCCGTAGCCATCGTGAATCGGTGGAACATGGCGATCCGTCCGAAGCCGTGCCCGAAGCGCGCCGACCCCGCGCACGTCACTGGCGCCGGTGAATGCCCGACGTGACCGGCCGAACATCACCCATTCGCCTGGAGCTTGAGGGCATCCGCAAGGCATTCCCCTCCGTCGTCGCCAACGACGGCATCGACCTCTCGGTGGCCCGCGATTCGATCCACGCGCTGCTCGGCGAGAACGGCGCCGGCAAGAGCACCCTGATGAAGATCGTCTACGGGGTGGTGCGCGCGGACTCGGGCCGGATCCGGTGGAACGGCGAGCCCGTCGACATCAGATCCCCGTCGGATGCGCGGGCGCTCGGCATCGGCATGGTGTTCCAGCACTTCTCGCTCTTCCCCGCCCTCAGCGTGGCGGAGAACATCGCTCTCGCCTCGCCGGGGGCGCGTGACCTCGACGCGCTTTCGGAGCGCGCCCGGGGGATCTCCACCCGCTACGGCATCCCGATCGATCCCGAGCGCGCCGTGCATACCCTTTCCGTCGGGGAACGACAACGGGTCGAGGTGGTGAGGAATCTGCTCCAGGAACCGGAGCTCCTGATCATGGACGAGCCCACCTCGGTGCTGACGCCGCTCGCGATCCGCGAGCTCTTCCGCATGCTGCGCCAGCTCGCGGCGGAGGGAAAGAGCATCCTCTATATCTCCCACAAGCTCGATGAAGTCCGCGACCTCTGCGATACCGCGACCATCCTGCGCGAAGGCCGCGTGGTCGGGCGCGTCGACCCGCGCAACGAGAGCACTCAATCACTGGCGCGACGGATGATCGGGTCGGCGCCGCCGGTGCTGCGCCGGGCGCCGCATTCCCACCGGCATCGCGAACGTCTCGGCGTCTCATGGCAAGGACCCTCGTCCGACGACTCCGACGGCGCGGAGGGCGCCGTGCTCAAGGAACTGCGCTTCGAGGTGGGTGGCGGCGAGATACTGGGCATCGCCGGCATCGCGGGAAACGGCCAGACGGAGCTGCTCGCGGCGCTCGGTGGCGAGACCCGCGCCGCATCCCCCGGCGCGCTTCGCATCGACCGCGAGCCGGTGGGGCACCTCGGCGTCCGCGAGCGCCGGCGGCGCGGACTCGTGTACGTGCCCGAAGAGAGGCTGGGCCGGGCCGCGATACCCGGCATGTCGCTCGCAAAGAACACGCTGCTCACCGGATACCATCAGGGGCTCGTGCGCCGCGGCTGGCTGCGCTCACGCGCGATATCGGCATTCGCGCGGCGCTGCATCGATGCCTACGACGTGCGCTGCGCCGGAGAGCAGGCGGACGCGCGCACCCTTTCCGGCGGGAACCTCCAGAAGTTCGTGGTGGGGCGCGAGCTCCTGCAGACGCCCTCGGTGGCTTTGGTGGCTCAGCCCACCTGGGGACTCGACGTGCGTGCGGCCGCCGCCATCCGTTCCTCCCTCCTCGAGATGCGCAGCGCGGGGGTGGCGATCCTGCTCGTATCGGAAGACCTGGACGAACTCTTCGAGCTCTCGGACCGGATTGCGGTGATCGCCGGGGGAAAGCTCTCGCCGGTGCGTCGCATCGACGAAACGGACGTGGAGGAAATCGGTCGCTGGATGGGCGGAACCCTGCCGCCCGACCCCCCGGTCGATGCGCCGGAGCAAGGCAATGCGACCACGGCTTGAAGCGCGCGCGCAGCCGTCGCGGGCGATGCGCTTCGCGGCGCCCCTGGTCGCGGCCGCGGCGAGCATCCTGTGCGGGAGCGCGCTTTTCGTCTTCCTCGGCCTTGAGCCCCTGGCCGTCTTCCGGGCCTTCTTCCTGTCGCCGTTTCGCGACCTCTACGCCATCGGAGAGCTGAGTCTCAAGGTGACACCGCTCGCGCTGTGCGCGGTGGGCCTCGCGATCGGCTTTCGCGCCCGGGTCTGGAACATCGGGGCGGAAGGACAGCTCATCCTCGGCGCCATGGCGGGCGGCGGACTGGCCCTCGCGGTTCCGGAGGCCGAGGGCGCCTGGCTGCTGCCCGCCATGTTCGTCGCCGGCGCCCTGGGAGGCATGACCTGGGCCGCGCTGCCCGCCTTCCTCAAGGTCCGCTTCGGCACCAACGAGATCCTGGTGACCCTGATGCTCACCTACGTCGCGGGGCTCCTGCTGAGCTACATGGTCTACGGACCCTGGCGAGCCGCCTCGGGCTATGGCTGGCCGGAATCGGAACCGCTGCACCACGCGGCGAGGCTGCCCCGCCTGATCGAAGGCGCTCGCCTCAATCTCGGCATCCTGATCGCACTCGCCGTGGCCGGCGCGGGCTGGCTGTTCGTGACCCGCAGCTTCCTCGCCTTCCAGATGGAAGTGGGGGGCATGGCGGCGGGAGCCGCCCGCTATGCCGGATTCGAGCGAGGGCGGATGATCTGGCTGGGACTGCTCGCCGGCGGCGCCTGCGCGGGCATCGCGGGGGTGGTCGAGGTCGCGGGGACCATCGGCAAGCTCCGCGAGACGGTCTCTCCCGGATACGGCTTCGCGGCCATCATCGTCGCGTTCCTTGGCCGGCTGCATCCGGTGGGAATCCTGCTCGCGAGCGTGCTTATGGGGCTCTTCTACGTCGGGGGAGAGGCGGCCAAGGTTTCCCTGGGACTGCCCACCGCGATCATCGGCGTGTTCCAGGGGATGCTGCTCTTCTTCCTGTTGATGTCGGACCTGCTGGTCACCCATCGGGTGCGCTGGCGAACCCGCATCGAGCGCGCGGCCGGTGCCTGATCTCGCCCTCGTCGCCGCCATCGCCATCGCCACGATGGGCGCCGGCACTCCGCTGCTGCTCGCCGCGCTCGGTGAGCTCGTGAGCGAGCGGTCGGGAGTGCTCAACCTCGGCGTCGAAGGCATGATGCTCATGGGCGCGGCGCTCGGCTTCGCGGTCGCCGCCGAAACCGGCAACTACCTGCTCGCGACCCTCTGCGGAATGCTCGCGGGCGCCGCTCTCGCGCTCGTTTTCGGATTTCTGGTGCTGACCTGCCGTGCCAACCAGGTCGCGGCCGGCCTCGCGCTCACCATATTCGGAATTGGCGCATCAGCCCTGATCGGCGCGGGTTACACGAGTCGCGCGCTTGCGCCGCGAGCGGCGGGGGATCCGGGCTTCCTGTCCGAGATTCCCCTTCTGGGCCCCTTGCTCGCCTCTCTCGAACCGCTCACCTGGCTGTCGCTGGCCTGCTTCGCCGGGCTCGCGTGGTTCCTTCGTCGCAGCCGCGCAGGCCTCGTCCTGCGCGGGGTCGGCGATGCCCCGGAGTCGGCGCATGCGCTCGGCTACCCGGTCATCGCCATCCGCTATCTCTCGGTACTCTTCGGAGGAGCGATGGCCGGACTCGCCGGGGTGTTCCTTTCCGTCTACTACACCCCCACCTGGGTCGAGAACATGAGCGCGGGCCGGGGCTGGATAGCGGTCGCGCTGGTGGTTTTCGCGAGCTGGAGGCCGGGTTACGTGCTCGCTGGCGCCTATCTCTTCGGCGGCGTCACCATCCTCCAGCTCCACCTCCAGGGTGCGGCGCTCGCTTCCCAGGTCTTCTCCATGCTGCCCTATCTCGCGACCATCGCGGTGCTGGTGGCGATCTCGCGCGACCGTGCCGCGACCCACCGGCACGCGCCCGCCTCCCTCGGGGTGCCCTTCCATCCCGAGCGTTGAGTCGCGCTCTTCAGAGGGTGATGGCGCCGCAGATCGTCGTTCCCGGAAGAAGACAGTTGTGGGAAGCTCCATATACGGATGGATGCGCGCTCTCGAGGCAGGCCAAACTCTTTAATCTGCGACGTGATACGTATAACCTGTTGTTTCTAAAAGAGACATTCCTGAACCAGACCGGACCCCGGGTTGCTCGCGACATCCCGCGGGGGTAGGGTGAAAGGCACGGACGGGCATCCGGCCCACGCTTCGGAACCACTACTTGCGGAGAAGAGACATGTTCAGCCTCAAATCGACGATCGGCGCGCTCCTGGCCGCCTCCCTTCTGGCCCTGGCCTCGACGCAATCCGCCATGGCCCTCGACCGGGTGAAGGTGGCCCTCGTGTACTTCAGCCCGGTCTTCGACACCGGCTGGACCTTCGAGCACGACAAGGGCCGCATGAAGATGGAGGAGATCCTCGGCGACAAGGTCGAGGCGAGGATCGTCGAGAACGTCGCCTACGGCCCCGACTCCCTGCAGGTCATCCGTCAGCTCGCCGCCGACGGCAACCATCTCATCCTCACCACCTCTTTCGGCTTCATGGATCAGACCCTGGAAGCGGCGGAGCTCTTTCCCGACGTCAAGTTCATGCACCTAGACGGGTACAAGAGCCGCGAGAACATGGCGACCTACTCGCTGCGCTACTACGAACCCTCCTATCTCGCCGGGATCGTCGCGGGAGCGATGAGCGAGAGCGACACCATCGGCTACGTGTCTTCGTTTCCCCTGCCCGCGGTGCTGCGCATCATCAATGGCTTCACCCTCGGCGCCCAGAGCGTGAAGCCGGGGGTCAAGGTCCGGGTCATCGAGGTGAACTCGTGGTTCGATCCCGCCCGCGAGCGCGAAGCAACGGACGCGCTCATTGCGCAGGGCGCCGACGTGGTCGCGCAGGTGACCGATTCCAGCGCTCCGACCCTGGCGGCGGAGAAGGCCGGCAAGCTCGTGGTCGGCTTCCACTCCGACCGGACCACCTTCGGTCCCGCTTCGCAGCTCACCGCCGTGATTCCGATCTGGGGCGAGTTCTACGCGGAAATGGCGCAGTCCGTGCTCGACGGCACGTGGACCTCGCAGGCGCACTGGCGCAGCATGGCGCAAGGCACTCTGGGGCTCGCCCCGCTCGGCGAGATGGTGCCCCAGGATGTGAAGGACCTGGTGGCGGAGCGCACCGCCGCGCTCGTCTCGGGTGAGCTGCATCCCTTTGCCGGACCGATCCGGGACCAGTCGGGGACACTGCGGGTAGCGGAAGGCGAGGTGATGCCGGACGACGCGCTCTACCTCATGGACTGGTACGTGGAGGGGGTCGAAGGCAAGCTGCCGGAATAGACGCGCGCAGGACGCGCCGCGGTGATCGACGATCGCACCGTTCTCGATGAATGGCACGCGGCGGCCCGCGCGAGCGACGTCGTCCCGGGAAAGCTGGTCGCGGTGCGGCTGCTGGAGGAGGAGCTGCTGATCTGGCGCTCCTCCGCCGGCGTGGAGGCGTGGCGAGACTACTGTCCGCACCGGGGCGCGAAGCTGTCGCTCGGACGGATTCGGGACGACCGGATCGTGTGTCCCTATCACGGCATGGAGTACGAGGCGGGCGGGCGCTGCGTGCGGGTGCCCGCCCATCCCGGGCGTGCGCCACCCCGGCAGGCCCGGGCCACCCGCTACCGAGTAACCGAGCGCTACGGCCTCGTCTGGGTCTCGCTCGGCGCGCCCTCGCGCGACGTGCCCCCCTTTCCGGAGGCCGAGGACGATACCTATCGTGTCTACATCGGCGGACGCTACGAGTATGCGACCAGCGGATACCGGGCGATCGAGAACTTCTTCGATCTCGCCCACTTCCCCTTCGTACACCCGGGCCTGCTCGGAGACGAGGCCCACCCCGAGCTTCCGGACTACGACGTGGAATTGACGAACGAGGGCCTGATCGTCACGAACACCCGTTTCTGGCAGCCCAAGCCCACCAATACCCTGGACATCGACGGCATCGAAGTGAGCTACGCCTACCACGTGTCCCGGCCGTTGACGGTTCGCTTCACCAAGGATATCGGGATGCGCAACGCGAACGGCTCTCCGATGCGCGAGGCCCTGGTGCTGACCTTCGCGCCCACGAGCGAGGAGAGCGGCGTCGGCTGGGTGCTGCTCGCCTCCAACTACGACCAGCAGTACGCCCAGCGCGAGATCGAGGAGTTCACCGACCTCATCCTCGGCCAGGATCTGCCGGTGGTGGAGTCACAGCGGCCCAGACGCCTGCCGCTCGGTGAGCACGACGAGCTGAATGTGCCCGCGGATCGCACTTCCGTCCACTACCGCCGCTGGCTGCGTTCCCTCGGCGTGCGCTACGGCGCCATCCCTCCCTCCGGTGGTGGCGCCGCCGCCGACGCTCCACCCGCCATCGCTTGAGCGCATAGCGCCCTGATCTCGCCGGCCGGGGTGAGGTCGCTCTCCCCAGGACACGGGTACAGGCGGGGGCGCAAAGCCCCTCTCCCCGAGGGGGACGGCAGTTCCGGTGAGTGCTATTGCACGAGCGGCGTTTCGTCGGCAGCGACACTCTCCGCCGGGTGAAACCGCATCTCGCCTCGTCGATACACCGGCCGTTTGCACAAATCTCCGTCATGACCGGATCAGGCCACCTGCCGACCGCTCCGGGTGCGCACCACCTGGTAGCCGCGCCGCCCGAGAAAGCCGATCGGCGCACTCCAGACATGAACCAGGCGACTGAACGGAAAGATCAGGAAGATGGTGACGCCGAGGAAGATGTGCAGCCGGTAGATCCAGTGCACGTCGGCCACATGGGCGGCCGCGTCGGCCTGGAAGGTGACGATCTTCTGGGCCCATAGCGACAGCGCGACCATGACCTCGCCACTTTCCCGGTGCTCCCAGGAGAAGGGAATGGACGCGAGGCCGATCACGAGCTGCAGCCACAGCAGGACCAGGATCGCGATGTCCATTGCGCTCGACGTTCGGCGGATGCGCGGGTCGGCGAGGCGCCGGTGCAGCAGTACGGAGAGGCCGAACAGGCAGACGATCCCGAACAGGCCGCCAGCGACTATCGCCAGCACCTGCTTGTCCCCGGAACCAAGGCCGAGGGTGTGGTAGATCTCCGCCGGTGTCAGCAGACCGACGAGATGCCCGAGAAACAGGAACAGGATACCGATATGGAACGCCACGCTGCCCACGATCAGCCGTCGGCGCCGCAGCAACTGACTGGACCCGCTGCGCCAGGTGTATTGATCTCGGTCGAAGCGGATCAGGCTGCCCACCAGGAACACGGTCGCCGCGAAATAGGGGTAGTAGCCGAATACAAGGATGTGAAACCAGTCGCCCATGATCATGCTCCGTCCTGTCCCGGCGGGCGCGCGGCGTCCGCGAGGCCCGCATGTTTCACCGATCTACGTCACGAGGGCGCCATGCGGTCGGGGGTGTACCGGGACGCCGCGCCGCACTTGCGCTCCGGCGCCGGGCCGAAGGCCGGCGCCTCCTCCCACTCCCGATCGAGGTCGGCCGCCTCGCCTTCCGGCGTCTTGTCGGATTGCAGCAGGCCTTCCAAGACGGCGCGGTCGGGCTTCCTCGCCGCCAGCCGCTCGATCGCGCGAAAGACTCCGGCATAGTCGCTGCCGCGTCGCTCCAGCCGGATGCGGATGGCGGTGAGAATATGGATCGAATCCGCCAGCAGGCCGGCGGCCTCCTCCGGCTCGATCAGCGAGAGAAACTCGAGGAAGAGCGGCAGATAGTCGGGCAGCTCGCGCGAATCGATACGATAGCCGTGCGACTCGTAACAGGCCGCCAGGTTGACCATCGCCTGGCCGCGGTCGCGGGATTCGCCGTGGACATGCTCGAACAGGTGCAGGGACAGGCTGCGCGAGCGATCGAAGAGGCCGACATAGGTCTCCTGCGCGGCCAGCAGGTCGCCCTGTGCGAGCCGAGCCGCCAGACGGTCGATCGCCGTCGCGGCGTCCTCGGAGAGCCGCACGCGCTCCTTGACCAGGGCGGCGGCCTCGCCCGCGACCTCCGCCAGCTCGGCGCTGGGATAGTGCAGGAGTGCCCCAAGCGCCCGATAGGTCTTGGTCACGAGACACCGCCCCGGTCCGACCTGCCGCCAGCGCTCGGCCCGACCCGGACCTCGTGGTTGAACAGGTCGAACTTGCCGCCGCGACCGCTGCAGCCGTCGCCGAAGCTGAAGCCGCACTCTCCACGCAGGTCGAAGGCCTCCTCGGCATACTCGCGGTGGGTGGTCGGGATCACGAAACGGTCCTCGTAGTTGGCGATCGCCAGCGTCCGGTACATGTCTTCGACCACGGTCTCGGTGAGCCCGACCTGCTCCAGGGCGCCTACCTCGCGCCGCTTGTCGACATGTCTGGCGCGCATGTAGACCCGCATCGCCAGCATCCGCGCAAGGGCCAGTCTGACCGGCGCCTCGTCGCCGGCGGTCAGCATGTTGGCGAGATATCGAAGCGGGATGCGGAGCTCGGAGATATCCGGGATCAGCCCTTCGGTGCCGAGCATGCCGGCCTCGGCCGCGGCCTGGATCGGCGACAGCGGCGGCACGTACCAGACCATCGGCAGAGTGCGGTACTCGGGGTGCAGCGGGAAGGCCACCTTCCAGTCCATCGCCATGCGCCAGACCGGCGAACGCTGCGCCGCGTCGATCCAGGACTTTGGCACGCCGTCGTCCCGTGCCTGCCGGATTACCGCGGGATCGAGAGGATCGAGGTAGATGTCGAGCTGGGCCTGGTAGAGATCCCGGGGATCTTCCGTCGCCGCCGCCTCCTCGATCCGGTCGGCGTCGTACAAGAGCACCCCGAGATAGCGTATGCGCCCGACACAGGTCTCCGAACACACCGTCGGCTGCCCCGCCTCGATGCGCGGATAGCAGAAGATGCACTTCTCCGACTTGCCGGAGCGCCAGTTGTAGTAGATCTTCTTGTACGGGCAGGCGGAGACGCACATGCGCCAGCCACGACACTTGTCCTGGTCGATCAGGACGATGCCATCCTCCTCGCGCTTGTAGATCGCGCCCGACGGACAGGCCGCGACACAGCTCGGGTTGAGGCAGTGCTCGCACAGGCGCGGCAGATACATCATGAAGGTGTTCTCGAACTGGCCGTAGATGTCCTTCTCGAGCGCCTCGAAGTTGGCGTCCTTGCTGCGCTTTGCGAACTCGCCGCCGAGGATCTCCTCCCAGTTCGGGCCCCAGGTCACCTTCTCCATGCGCTCGCCGCTCAACAGCGAGCGCGGCCGCGCGGTGGGCGGAGCCCGGGACTCCGGCGCATCGCTCAGTTGCTCGTAATCGAAGGTGAAGGGTTCGTAGTAGTCGTCGATCTGCGGCATGTCGGGGTTGGCGAATATCTTCGCCAGGATCCGCAGCTTGCCGCCCATCCGGGGCACGATGCGGCCGTTTTTCTTGCGCGCCCAGCCGCCCTTCCAGACCTCCTGGTTCTCCCAGTCCTTGGGATAGCCGATACCGGGCTTGGTCTCGACATTGTTGAACCAGGCGTATTCCATGCCCTCGCGACTTGTCCAGACGTTCTTGCAGGTCACCGAACAGGTGTGACAACCGATGCACTTGTCGAGGTTCAGGACCTTTCCGATCTGGGCGCGGATCTTCATGACACCACCTCCCTCGACGTCTCTGACCCTGCGGCGGTGGTGGAGGGCCGGCGGGGGCCTTCCATCCAGTCGACCGTACGCATCTTGCGCACGATCACGAACTCGTCACGGTTCGAGCCGATGGTGCCGTAGTAGTTGAAGCCATAGGACTGATGCGCGTACCCGCCGATCATGTGGGTCGGCTTGACCGTCGTGCGGGTGACCGAGTTGTGAATACCGCCGCGCGCACCCGTCACCTCGCTCCCCGGCACGTTCACGGTCTTCTCCTGGGCGTGATACATCAGCGTCATGCCCTGCGGCACACGCTGGCTGACGACCGCGCGCGCAACCAGCGCGCCGTTCACGTTGAAGGCCTCGATCCAGTCGTTGTCCTCGATGCCTGCCTTGCGCGCGTCGACTTCGCTCAACCAGATGATGGGACCGCCGCGCGCCAGGGTCAGCATCAGCAGGTTGTCCGTGAACGTACTGTGGATACCCCACTTCTGGTGCGGGGTGATGAAGCTCAGAACCACATGCGGATTGCCGTTGCTCTTGCCGTCGATAAGCGGCTCGATCGTCCTGGTGTCGATCGGCGGCTTGTAGACGCAAAGCTGTTCGCCGAAGACGCGCATCCACAAGTGGTCCTGATACAGCTGCTGGCGTCCCGACAGCGTGCGCCACGGGATCAGCTCGTGGACGTTGGTGTAGGCGGCCGAATAGGTAACGTGCTCGGCCTCGACGCCCGACCAGATCGGCGAGGTGATGATCTTGCGCGGTTGTACCTGCAGATCCCGAAAGCACGGCTTGTCCTCTTCGCGCGCCGCCGCCAGATGCTGGTGGTCGCGGCCGGTCGCCTTGCCAAGCGCGGCCCACGCCTTGGCCGCGACGTGGCCGTTGGTCTCCGGGGCCAGAGCCAACACGACCTCGGTCGCGTCGATGTCGGAGTCGATCTTCGGCAGACCCTTGGAAACGCCGTCCTCGCGCACCACGCCGTTGCGCCGCTTGAGGAGCTCGACCTCGTCTTCGGTGTTCCAGGCGATGCCCTTGCCACCGTTGCCGGCCGTCGTCATCAGCGGCCCGAGCGCGGTGAACTTCCGGTAGATGTCGGGATAGTCGCGCTCGACCACGACCATGTTCGGCATGGTCTTGCCCGGAACGGGATCGCATTCGCCTTTCTTCCAGTCCCTGACCCCGCTCGCCTGGGCCAGCTCCATCGGCGTGTCGTGGAGGATCGGCGCGAGCACGAGATCCCGTTCAACGCCGAGCACGCCTTCGCAGAGCTCGGAGAATTTCTTCGCGATGCCCTTGAAGATCTCCCAGTCGCTGCGCGACTCCCAGGCCGGATCGACCGCGGCCGACAGCGGGTGGATGAAGGGATGCATGTCCGTGGAGTTGAGATCGTTCTTCTCGTACCAGGTCGCGGTCGGTAGCACGATGTCGGAGTAGAGACAGGTCGTCGACATGCGGAAGTCGAGCGTGACCAGCAGGTCGAGCTTGCCTTCGGGTGCGGGGTCGCGCCACACCACCTCGGCCGCTTTGCGCCCGCCGCTCTCCCCGAGGTCCTTGCCCTGCACGCCGTGCCGGGCGCCCACCAGGTGCTTCAGGAAGTACTCGTGGCCCTTGGCGCTGGCGCCCAGGAGGTTGGAGCGCCACACGAAGAGATTGCGCGGCCAGTTTTTCGGATTGTCCGGGTCCTCGCAGGAAAGCCCGAGCGTCCCCGCCCGGAGCCCGTCGATCGCGGTGGCCACCGGGTCCGCGTCGCCGGCGGCGCGGGTCACATCCAGCGGATTGGCCTCCAGTTGCGGGGCGGACGGCAGCCAGCCCATGCGCTCGGCGCGGACATTGAAGTCGATGAGGTTCAGCGACTCCCAGTCGCCTTCCGGCGCCAGCGGGGAGACGAGTTCGTCGACCGAAGTCTTTTCGTAACGCCACTGGCAGGTGTGGGCGTACCAGAAGGAGGTACTGTTCATGTGCCGAGGCGGCCGGCTCCAGTCGAGCGCGAAGGCCAGCGGCAGCCAGCCGGTCTGGGGCCGCAGCTTCTCCTGCCCGACGTAATGCGACCAGCCACCGCCGGATTTGCCGACGCAGCCGCACATCGCCAGCATGTTGATGATGCCGCGATAGACCATGTCGGTGTGGTACCAGTGGTTGATGCCGGCGCCGACGATGGCCATCGAACGACCCTCGGTCTTGTGGGCGTTCTCGGCGAATTGCCGTGCGACCGCTACCACCTTGTCGCGCGAAACCCCGGTGATGGGCTCCTGCCACGCCGGGGTACAGGGGATGTCGTCGTCGTAGGACGCGGCCACATTGGCCCCGCCAAGGCCACGGTCCAGCCCGTAATTCGCGACCAACAGGTCGTAGACCGTGGCGACCAGAGCCTCGCCGTCCCCGGTGACCATCTTCTTCACCGGCACGTTGCGCCACAGCACCTCGTCATGGCCGGTGCCGGTGTAGTGGTCGTGACGGGTATTGCCGAAGTACGGGAACCCGACCGAGGCGACATCGTCTCGAATGTCGATCAGACTGAGACGCAGACGGGTGGCCTGGCCGCCGGCGCCGTCCTTCTCCTCGAGGTTCCACTTGCCCGTCTCGCCCCAGCGAAATCCGATGGAGCCGACCGGACACACCGGCGCATCGCCCTGGATCTCGTCGATGGCGACGGTCTTCCATTGCGGATTGTTCGACTGGTCGAGCGCTCCGGACAGGTCGGCGGCGCGCAGCATGCGGTCGGGCACATGGCCGCTTGCGGTCTTGCGCAGCATGACCAGGAACGGCATGTCGGTGTAGCGTCGGCAATAGTCCTCGAAGTACGCGCTCCTGCCGACGAGATGCCACTCGTTGAGGATCACATGGCCCATCGCCAGCGCGAGCGCGGCATCGGTGCCCTGCGTGGGATTGAGCCAGATGTCGGCGAACTTCGACGCCTCGCTGTAGTCCGGTGACACCGTGACGGTGGTCGCGCCTTTGTAGCGCGCCTCGGTCATGAAGTGGGCGTCGGGCGTTCGCGTCTGGGGCACGTTCGAGCCCCACATCATGAGGAAGGTCGAGTTGTACCAGTCCGCACTCTCCGGCACGTCGGTCTGCTCGCCCCAGGTCTGCGGGCTGGACGGCGGCAGGTCGCAATACCAGTCGTAGAAGCTCATGCACACGCCGCCGATGAGAGACAGATAGCGTGTGCCCGCCGCGTAGGAGACCATCGACATCGCGGGAATGACCGAAAAGCCGATGACGCGATCCGGTCCCCAGGTCTTGACCGTGTATACGTTGGCCGCCGCGACGATCTCGTTGACCTCGTCCCAGTCGGCGCGCACGAATCCGCCCTGCCCCCGCACCCGCAGGTAGTCGGCGCGCGTCTCCTCGTTCTCGACGATCGACGCCCAGGCCGCGACCGGGGCCAGGGTCTTGCGCGCTTCGCGCCAGTGCCGCACCAGCCGGCTGCGCACCAGCGGATACTTCAGCCGGTTGGCGCTGTAGATGTACCAGGAGTAGCTGGCGCCCCGAGAACAGCCGCGAGGTTCGTGATCGGGCAGATCCGGCCGCGTGCGGGGGTAATCGGTCTGTTGGGTCTCCCAGGTGATGAGCCCGCCCTTGACGTAGATCTTCCAGCTGCACGAGCCGGTGCAGTTGACGCCGTGGGTCGAGCGCACCACCTTGTCGTGCTGCCAGCGCGCCCGGTAGGACTCCTCCCAGTCGCGGTCTTCGGTAGTGACGATGCCGTGTCCGCCGGAAAAGGTGTCAACGGTCTTGCGGAACCAGGTCAGCCGATCGAGAAAGTGACTCATCGCTCCCGTACCCTCACGTATTACTCATCCATGCACCCGGGCGCGGATGGAACCACCAGGTGATTGCGACATGGATCACACAAGATGCCTCGAAGTCACCCGCAGGCAGGTGACTGCGCTCCGTGAGCTTCCGGTGGAGATGCGACTGCGCTGCATCTCCCGGAATGCACCGTCTCCCCGATCCCGATACGCCAGGGATTCGAACATCTCCTTCGTCCTCTCTTCGAACCTGACCGGCCCTACTACCGCGCCGACGCCGGCGGCGGCTCGGGCGAGTCCGGGACGTCGCTGAGATAGCGCTCGTCGGCAAGCCCCGGGTGACGGCGACGCTCCATCAGCCGAATCGCCACGTGCATCCAGATCGTGCTGAGCAGCACGATGACGAAGAGAAGCATGAACGAGCTGGTCCAGACTCCGAAGAGATCGTTGAGGGCCCCGAACATGATCGGCAGGACGAAGCCGCCGAGACCGCCGATCATGCCGACCAGCCCGCCGACGGAGCCGACATGGTGCGGGTAGTAGACCGGGATGTGCTTGTACACCGCGGCCTTGCCCAACGACATCACGAAACCGAGCAGCACGCTGAGAATGACGAAGGAGGTGAGATCGACGCCGAATGTGAAATGAATCGGTTCGTTTATCCCCTGCACGATGTACTCGGTACGCGGGTAGCTCATCACGAACAGGCACATGAGCGACACGATGAATGTCAGGTACATGACCGCGCGCGCTCCCCACTTGTCCGACATCCAGCCGCCGAGCGCGCGAAAGATCGATCCCGGCATCGAATAGGCCGCCGCGAGCATGCCGGCGGTGGCCAGCGGCAGGCCATAGGCGCCGACATAGAAGCGCGGCAGATAGGACGCCAGCGCCACGAAGCCTCCGAACACGAAGAAGTAGTAAGTGGCGAAGCGCCAGATCTGCATGTTGCGAAGCGGCGTCAGTTGCTCCTTTGCCGAAACCGGTCGGCGCTTCTCGCGCTTGCGCGCCACCTCCGCGGGATCGGGCTTCGCCAACAGATAGAAGGCGATGCCGGTGATCGCCAGCGCGACCGAGTAGATCTGCGCGGTCTGCTCCCAACCGAACGCCACCACCAGGAAGGGCGCTCCGAAGTTGGTGACCGCGGCCCCGACATTGCCGACGCCGAAGATGCCGAGTGCGGTGCCCTGCTGTTCCTTGGTGAACCAGTGGGAAGTGTAGGCAATGCCGACGATGAAAGACCCGCCGGCAAGCCCGATGCCGAGCGCAGCGATCAGGAACACCTCGTAGGTGCGAACCTCCGAAAGCAGCCAGCACGCCACCGCGGTTGCCAGCATCTGAATCGTGAACACCAGACGGCCGCCATACTGTTCCGTCCACACGCCCAGAAAAATGCGGCTGATGGACCCCGTCAGAACCGGGGTGGCGACCAGGATGCCGAACTCGGTCTCCGACAACCCGAGGTCCTGCTTAATCTTGACGCCGATGATCGAGAAGATCGTCCACACCGCGAAACACACCGTGAACGAGAAGGTGCTGAGCCCCAGAGCTCGATACCGGTCACCCCTGGAAACATCCTCGAGATCGTGCATGGAGAGATCCTGTCGTATGCGCGATGAAACCCCGGTCTTCCGTGCCGGGAGTATTCGGCGGTACGACCGGAAAGCCCTTGATGTCGGTCAATAGCCGTCACTTGGCGTGGATCTCGTGCAACGACGCCCAGGACGTGTCGTTGATGGCCGGTCAGGCCTGACGCGGGGAGTTGCGCGAACGGCTGCCTGCTTCGCTCCACAGTCCTCGGGTGTTGCTTTCCGGTCGGGCAAGGCATCCGTGGCTTGCTCACTTGCAGGGAGGTCCGTGCCATCGGTGCTTCGTCTGCTTCCGGCTTGCCGTTGCGCGTCTGTTAGTCCGTGCGCCCCACCACCGCAGCATCTCGGCGCCCTCGTTGCGAGAGTCAGTGAAGTTGGTGGCTTGTCGGTTGACCAAGATCAAGGTCCACGGGTGAGACAAGTGCTAGAAAAAGTCACCGGCAGCGATGGAGGCAAAGCGATGAGCTACCTTCCTGTGATCACCTCTTCCGCCCTCATTGCCACGATCTCGCTTCTGTCTGGCGGCGCAAGCGCGGTGGCACAACAGTGGTCCTCACCCTGCGGACCCGGCCACGGCTGGCAGCAAGGTTCCGGCTACTTCCAAGGCCAGTGGGACGGATCCGGTTCCGGCGCCAGCGGCGGCTGGCAGTTTGCGGGACGCTTCGTCACCATCGATCAGGATCAGGACGGTGTCGTCAGCGCGGAAGAGGCCGCCGGCAACGCCGAACTCATGTTTGACGTCATGGACGTGAACGAAGACGAGAACCTCGTACTCGAAGAGTTCATGTCCGTGCGCATGAGGTCGGGCGCGGGATACAACCCCACCCGTCAGCAGGCAAACCAGACGCGAAAGGCAGACCGGTTCAAGGCAATGGATGTGGACGAGAACGGGCGGGTGGACAAGCAGGAGTTCATGGCGGCGGGTGAGAAGCGCTTCCAGGCAAGCGACACCGACCAGAACGGCCAGGTCACGCCCTGGGAGTTTCGCGCTTCACGCTGGCGTCTCTAGCCGCGACGTTTCACCGATTTCCTGTTGCGCACGCCAACGTGACCAAAGTGGAGGTATGCTGAATCACCCCGCGCGCCCCTCCGCATGATTGCCAGGGTGGGCTGTCGCCCCGCCAGGAGACATTGCAGCGAGCATGACCCCGATTCAGGTGGCTCACGGTGGGATGGGTACCGGCGTCCTCCTGATGACCGTTGGAAACGACGGCAGCAAGGAAATGACAAGATGGTGTTGTCGGCATGCGATCGTTCCACCCTGTGCGGTGTTCGACTCTTCGAAGGACTGCCGAACGAGCTCAGAGATTCCGTCTTCAGTGACGCGCAAGTAAGCCTCTTCCCGAAGGGGGCCATACTCTTCCGACAGGGCGAGCGGGCAACCCACTTCTACGTCGTCCTGTCGGGATGGGTGAAGCTTTATCGGCTGCAGCCGGATGGCACGGAGGCGGTGATCGAGATCATGGGTCCCGGCCAGGCCTTTGCCGAACTGGCGATGCACCTGGCCTGCGGCTATCCGGCAACGGCGGAGATGGCGACGGGCGGGCGCCTTGCGTCATTCTCCAGTGCCTCCTGCATCGACCTGCTGCACGACTGTCCCGAATTCTCCGAAGCGATGCTGTGCGACATCTCCGCACATCTGCAGCGCTTCATCGAGCGGGTCGAATCCCACCACTGCCGAACGACGCCCCAGAGACTGGCCGAGTTTCTTCTCGGGTACTGCCCGGTCGAGCGCTCGGCCGGGCCATCGGCCTCCTTTCGTCTGCCCTATTCGAAGCAACTGATCGCGAACCTCCTCGGCATGCAGCCCGAGACCCTGTCGCGCGCGGTGGCGGTACTGCGTCACCACGGAGTCGCCATCGAGGGACGAAGCGTAGGGATCCGGGATCTGGAAGCGCTGCAGCGCTTCGTCCATCGCGAGGAGTAGTCGCAAGCGCGACACTTCCCGATTCGAAGCCGCGGACGGAGCGACAAGCGGGCAAGCCACGGATGGCCTGCCCGGCCGAATAGCTCTGACCCATGGAGCGCGGAGCGTCACAGGTAGCCGACGCTACGTCAAAGGGGCGTGACGCGGTACCGCCCGCGATCGCCAACACATTGGCGTCCGCAGCGGAAAACCGGTGAGATATTGCGCTGTCTCTCCTGCATCGGTGAAACATGGCCGCCAGCCGTCCCCGCTCGGCGATCGCCGGCATCGCATTCATGGTCGCGGCCTGCGCCGTGGTTTCGCTCAACGACGCGACGGTGAAGCTGCTCGCGACGGAGCTTCCCATCGGGGAGATCGTCTGTCTGCGCGCGGCGGCGGCGCTCAGCCTGGGCCTCGTCTTCGCGTGGCGCGAGAGAGGGCGCATCTCTTTCCGGATCGCCTCGCCGCGCCTGCAAGTGCTTCGCGGACTGCTCGCGGCAGGGGGCATGTACCTCTTCGTGTCGGGTCTGCGCCACCTGCCGCTCGCCGACGCGGTGGCGATCCTCTTCGCGGCGCCGCTCTTCTCCTTCGTGCTGGCGGTGATCGTTCTCGGCGAAGGCCTGAACGCGCGACGCGTCATCGCCGCGCTCACCGGATTCGCCGGCATCGTGGTCATGGCGCGCCCGGGTACGCCCCACTTCACCTGGGTGCTCCTCCTGCCGCTCGGCGCCGCGGTGTTCGGCGGCTTGCGCGAGGTCATCACCCGGCATCTGAGCCACCGGGACTCCTCCTCCTCGACCTACGTCGCCGGCACTGCCGTAGTGGTGATCGCCTCCTTCGCGAGCATCGCCTTCGGGTGGGAGTGGCCAAGCACCCGGCAGCTCCTTCTCCTCGGGCTCGCGGGGATGCTGGTCGGCTTCGCCGAGTACTTCATGATCGAAGCCTATCGGCACGCCGAGGTGACCCTGGTCGCGCCCTTCGTGTACACGAGCATGGTCTGGGCGAGCCTCTTCGGGTTCCTGATCTTCGGCACCGTCCCCGCGCCCGCGGTGGTGATCGGGGCGGTGCTGATCATCGCGAGCGGGCTCTACCTGTTCCGGGCGGAAGCCGCGGGCGGGGCAACGCAACGGACGCGGCAAAATTGATACCCCCCGACCACTGTGTTAAAGACGAGTCGGTCCGTCCCGACAAAGGAGTTCGTCGGGCCGACACCCCTTGTGCAGGAGACCTTGCCATGAAGCTTGTAACCCGTAGATTCTCCCTCGCCGCCAGCGTCCTGCTCCTAGCGGGCCTGGGGTCGTCCGCCATCGCCGGCGAAATCATGGTCCCCGAGGCGGGCAAGAGCGTTCTCGTCGATCAGATCAAGGAGAACGGCGAGTTGAGAGTGGGCGTAGCGATCGCCCCGCCCTGGCTCGGCCAGGACCCCAACACCGGCCAGTACTTCGGTCCCGCCTTCGAGATCGGCCAGCGCGTCGCGATGGAGCTCGGCGTGAACCTCACCCCGATCTCCTCGGGCTGGGACGTGATCATCGCCGGCATCCAGGGCAACCAGTTCGAGCTCGCCATCGCGCCTCTCTTCGCCACCGAGAAGCGCCGCAAGGTGGTCGACTTCGTCAACTGGACCGCGGCCGGCACCTGCTACATCGTGCTCAAGGACAGCCCGATCATGACCTACGAGGACATGAATCAGCCGGGCGTGCGCATCGGAACCTACACTGGCACCGGCACCGAGCACGGTATCGTCGACAAGTACACCGAGGCGACCATCGACAGCATCGTGCAGCAGGTGAGCGGCGCCCATCGGATCGAGGACGTGCTCACCGGACGCATCGACGTTGCCCCGATCGACGATGCGCTGGCCTTCGTCATGGCCGCGGAGTACTCCGAGATCCGGATCATTCCGCAGAACGCGGAGCACTGCATCAACAACTCCGACATTCCGTTCCCGATCGGGATGGCCTTCAACTACGGGGACCCCGAGTTCAAGGCGCTTCTCGAAGCGATCGTGGCCGACATGCAGCAGCAGATCGAGGCGGCGATGGTCAAGTACAGCGACCCGAGCTACATCAAGCAGTAAGCGGTCCCGTTCCGACGCAACGCCGACCCCCGGTCCGGATGACGGTGCGGACCGGGGGTCGGCGACAATACTGATTCCCCGCCCGCACCGGGCGGGGCACAGGAGGAGGCCCGAGCGTGGAGTGGAACTTCCCCGCCGTGTTCGAGCACCTCGGCTTCCTGATGGCGGGGGCCGTGGTCACGGTGAAGGTCTCCGCGCTTTCGATGGTCATCGCAGTCCTCCTCGGGCTGCTGGTCGCGCTCGTGCGCATGGCTCCGTTCGCGCCGCTGCGCATCATCGCGAGCGTGTACATCGACATCTTCCGCAGCACCCCGCTGCTCGCCCAGCTCGTATGGGTGTACTTCGCCTTCCCCATCCTGACCGGTATTCGGGTCACTCCCTTCATTGCCTGCACCATCTCGCTCAGCCTTTACGCGAGCGCGTATCTGGCGGAGATCTACCGCGCGGGCATCCTCTCCATCGCGAGCGGTCAGCGTCACGCGGGGCTCGCGCTCGGCATGACGCCGCGGCAGGTCATGACCCGGATCGTGCTGCCCCAGGCGGTGACCCGCATGCTCCCCCCGATGGGGAGCCAGTTCATCACCCTCTTCAAGGACTCCGCGCTCGTCTCCCTCGTCACCCTGCAGGATCTCATGTGGAGCGCGCAGTCGCTCGCCGCGTTCACCCTGCGCACCGTCGAGGTGCTGACGGTGGTCGCCATCATCTACATGGCGCTCACCATCCCGCAGGCCTTCATCGTCAACCACCTCCACCGGCGCTTCGGGGTGGACTGAGGCGAAGCGCGGACGATGCAATACCAGTGGCACTTCGATGTGGTGTGGGAGAACTTCCCCATCATGCTGAGCGGAATCTGGCTGACGATTGCGCTCTCCATCCTCAGCATGCTCGCGGGCGCGGTCCTCGGCATGGTGGTCGCGCTCGCACGCCTCAGCCCGTGGGCAGCGCTTCGCGGCCTCGCGTACTGCTACACGGAGCTCTTCCGCACCACCCCCCTGCTGGTGCAGATCGTGTGGGTGTTCTACGTACTGCCGCTCGTCACCGGCATCGCCTTCTCGCCCTTCTATTCGGGACTCGTCGCCTTCGGCCTCAACATCGCGGCCTTCATGGCCGAGATCTACCGGGCCGGGATCACCTCGGTGGGACGCGGGCAGACCGAGGCGAGTCTCGCGCTCGGCATGACCAATGCCCAGGTGATGCGCCGCATCCTGATTCCCCAGGCGATAACCCGGATGATCCCGCCGATCGGCACGATGTGGATCAGCCTGTTCAAGGACACCTCGCTGGTCTCCGCGATCGGAGTGACCGAACTCATGTACCAGGCGCGCTTCCTCGCGGTGGACACCTACCGTCCGGTGGAGATCTTCACCGTCTGCGCGCTCATCTACTTCGCAATCACCTTTCCCCAGTCGATCGGAGTCAACTGGCTCTATCACAAGTACCGCACCCGGGAGTGACGAGGAGCACGCAGGACGATGGTTGACGTTGTGGTTCGTGTCGAGGATCTGCACAAGAGCTTCGACGACCTCGAGGTATTGAAAGGGGTCTCGATGGAGGTCCGACGCGGGGAGGTCGTCGTCATCATCGGCGCGAGCGGCTCGGGCAAGAGCACCTTTCTCAAGTGCCTCAACCGCCTCGAGGAGCCCAACCGCGGCCGGATCTTCCTCGAAGACGTGGAGATCACCGCTCCCGGTACCGACCTCCCCAAGGTGCGGCGCAACATCGGCATGATCTTCCAGCAGTTCAACCTCTTCCCCCACATGAACGCGGTCCAGAACGTGATGGAAGGCCCGCGCACCGTGCTCAGGATGTCGGCGGAGCAGGCCCGGGAGCACGCCGCGCAACTGCTGGACAAGGTGGGCCTGAGCGACAAGCTGGAGGTCAAGCCGGGCCAGCTCTCCGGTGGCCAGCAGCAGCGCGTCGCGATCGCCCGCGCGCTCGCGATGGAGCCGAAAGTGATGCTCTTCGACGAGGTCACTTCCGCCCTGGACCCGGAGCTGGTGGGCGAGGTGCTCACGGTCATGAAACAGCTCGCCGACGAGGGCATGACCATGCTCGTCGTCACCCACGAGATGCAGTTCGGCGAACGGGTGGCCGACCGGGTGGTGATGTTCGACGAGGGCGTGATCCTGGAGGAGGGGCCACCCGACAAGATGTTCCAGCGCGCCGACAGCGAACGTACCCGGCGCTTCCTCAACCAGCTCCACTGGGAGGGCGATTAGGGACTGTTCACACCATGCACAAGCAGGAACTTGATACCCCCGTCCTCCTCGTCGACCTGGACCGGGTCGAGCGCAACGTCGCGGAAATGGCCGCGTTCTTCCGCGGGCACGGAGTCGGCTGGCGGCCCCACACCAAGGGCCAGAAGGTCCCCGAGATCGCGCGCATGGAGATCGAGGCGGGGGCGCTCGGCATCACCTGCGCAAAGCTTGGCGAGGCCGAGGTGATGGCGGAGGCCGGCATCCGGGACATCCTCATCGCCAACCAGGTGGTGGGCCGGCCCAAGGCGAAGCGCCTCGCCGCACTGCTCGATCGCGCCGACGTCATGGTCGCCGTCGACAGCATCGCGAACGGCGAGGAGTTGAGCGCGGCGGCGCATGCGCGCGGCAAGCGCCTGCGGGTCATCGTCGAGGTGGACAACGGCATGCAGCGGGCCGGGGTTCCTCCGGGGGAGCCCACCGTGGATCTCGCCCGACAATTGAGCGCGCTCCCGGGGCTTCGCTTCCGCGGGGTGATGGCGTGGGAAGCGCACTGTCTCGGCCGGCCGATGGACGAACGGCGACATTGCTGCGAGGAGGCGGTCGGCGCCCTCGTCGACACCGCCCGAAAGTGCCGGGAGGCGGGGCTCGACGCCGAGATCGTGAGCTGCGGCGGCACCGGCACCTTCCGCATCACCGCCGGCATCGCAGGGGTCACCGAGATCCAGGCGGGCGGAGGGATCTTCAACGACGTGCTCTACGAGAGCTGGGGCGTGGATCACCCCTTGGCGCTCACCGTGATGTCCACGGTCACGAGCCGCCCGACCCCGCGGCGCGTCATCACCGACGCCGGGCGCAAGGCAATGAGCATCGACATCGCGACCCCGCGCCCCATCGGCCTCGAGCACGTCGACACCGTAAAACTGAGCGCCGAGCACGGGGTCGTCAACCTCACCCAGCCCGATACCACACTCAAGGTCGGGGACAAGCTGGAATGGATCGTCGGCTACGGCGACACCACCGTCTTCCTGCACGACGAGATGGTGGCAACCCGGGAAGGCAGGGTCGAAGCGACCTGGCCGGTGCTCGCGCGCGGCAAGATCAAGTAGGCCCGACGGCCGACCACCATCAGCCCGCAGACATCAACGGTTTCCTGCTGCGGACCCCACCTCGCGGGCGTTTTCAGCGTCCTTAACCCGCAAGATTCACCGATTTTCGTAGCGAGGGCGCCAAGATGCCGTGATAGTGGGGCGCACGGACCGAAAGACGCTGAAGGGCGAGCCGGAAACAGGCGAAGCGCCGATGGCGCTTCGCCCCGGCGAGCGGGCAAGCCAAGGATGGCTTGCCCCGGCCTGCAAGTGAAGCAGGGACTGCGAAGCGAAGCAGGTAGCCGACACTACGTCGAAGCGGCTTGAGGGAATACGACCCGCAAGCGCCCGCATATTGGCGTCCGCAGTAGAAAAATCGGTGAAGTCTGCGGGTCAAGTCCGTATGCCCCACAATCTCGGCCTATTGGCGCCTTCGCCACAAGCGACGGTGAGGTTTGGGGGATAGCGAGTTTGGCGGCTGCGCGACCGCGCGCGGGTCGGGGACAACACCATGCTCGCCGACCCCGACCACGGCAACCTGCCCGGACTCGAGGACATGGCGTATCGAACCTGATGCGAATGCGGCCGTAACCTGATGGGCGCTCGCCGTCTCCTGCTCGGCAATCCCCGCTTTCTGGTCGTGTGGATGGTCGGCGGCCTGACCGGTGTCGTGCGCTGGCTGCAGCTTCTGGTGCTTGGGCTCTACACCTACCAGGTCACCGGCTCCCCGCTTCTCGTCTCGCTGGTGCCGATGCTGTGGATGCTGCCTCTGGCGCTGTGCGGTCCCCTTGTGGGAGTGGTTGCGGATCGAGTGAGCCGCAAGCTGCTGCTCGTCGTCTCGATCGGGCTGGCGCTCGCCACATCCGTGGTCATGGCGGTTGCGGCGAGCGCCACCACCCTCGGATTCCCCTGGGTAGCGGTGGCCTCGGTGATCGGTGGCATCTTCTGGGCGACCGACATGCCGGTGCGCCGACGCCTGCTCGGGGACCTGTCCGACGGCGATCTGGCCGCCACGATGAGCCTCGACTCGGCCACCTCGAACGCCACCCGGATGGCCGGCCCGGTGCTGGGGGGCGTGGTCTTGCAGACCTTCAGCCTGTTGGGCGTGTTCCTGTTGAGCGCCGCCGTGTTCGCGGCGTGCCTCGTTGCCATTGCGCTCAACCCCATACCGGCCACCGCGAGACCGGCGCTATCCACGCGATTCGTCCGGGATCTGGTCTCCGGCATTCGCTTCGTCGCGGGCGATGCCCGGCTGCGCTGGGTGTTCGGCATCACCATCGTCTTCAACCTCTTCGGATTCCCCTTCACCTCGATGATTCCGGTCATCGGCTCCGGGCAGCTCGGGCTGAGTCCCGCAATGGTGGGACTCCTGGGCGGCACCGAGGGATTCGGCGCTTTCATCGGCGCGATCGTTGTCGCGGTGACGGTGCGACCCCGTGCCTTCGCGCCGCTCTACCTGTGGGGGACGACGGCCTATCTCGCGTTCGTCGGGTGTCTCGGGGCCGCCTCGCTCCTCGTGACCGGCCCGGTACCCTCGTTCCTCACCGCCGCCGCGGTACTGCTCGCGGTCGGACTCGCGGGCGCCTGCTTCTCCACCATGCAGAGCACGCTGTCGTACCTGAACGCACGGCCGGAGTACCGCAGCCGGGTGCTCGGGGTCCTCACGTTGTGCATCGGAACCGGCCCCATCGGGTTCCTGCACGTCGGCTGGCTCGCCGAGTCCTTCGGAGCGCCGGTCGCGCTGATCGTCACCGGATCGGAGGGACTGCTCGCGCTGCTGTTGCTGTGGGCGGTCGGGGCGAAGTACGAAACGCGCAACCGTGGGGAATCCGAACCGCACGGGGTGTGAGAATCGTGAGAGCCGCGCACCGATGTGCTTCATCGCGCCCCCCCACCGCTCGACCCGCGAGGCGATGAATGCGCCAGGCACTCCGGCAAGCCCTCGCCTGCATGGATCGCTGCGCGGCGGTGTCGGCACATCTCGTCGTCTTCAACCGAAGCGAAGGTCGGTGCTGGCAGGACAAGTCCTTCCGTCGCGAAGAGCAGATGGACGAGGGCACCCTCACTGTGTGGGGAGGGTCACGCGACGCTGCGTGAGGCGATCCAGGGCGACCCGGGAACCCGGTGATTGTCGATGCCCGGCGGAGGCGGGAGCCCGGATCAATACGGGCCGGGGACGATCTCCGATCCGTCGTGGAAGCGGTTCAGACGGAAGCGTGAGAGGTCATGCCCCGGGGAGCGCCCCTGCACCAGGTCCGCGAGGACATGGCCGGCCCCGGGTCCGAAGCCGAAGCCGTGGCCGCTCAGGCCGGTACCGATGAAGAATCCCCGGGGCGAGTCCGCCTCGCAGAGATAGGGCACCGCATCGGGGGTGACATCGATCATGCCGGCCCAGACCTCCGCGAGACCGAGCTTCGCCAACCACGGCGCACGCCGCGGCAGGCGCTCCTGGAGGCGGCGACGCACGATATCGGAGGGAGGGGGATTCACCACCCGCATGCGCTCGAAAGGGCTCGTTTCGTCCCCGCTCCAACGCCTCTTCGCTCCCCAGGCGCCAGGGTAGTCCGCCGGCGGACCGAACTTGAGGCGCAGATCCCGCGCTGACGCCTTCATCAGCTTGAGGAACCTCGTGAAGTCCTTGAAGGAGCGGGGCGCAACGTAGTGCTCCGCCAGATCTCCGGTGGAGACGGTATAGCCGCCGTCGGCGCGGCGGCGAAACGTGAGGCCGGGGGTGGACACGTTGGGCAGGGTGCGGTCCGCATCGACGTGGGTGCGCGCGGCGGTCGAGCGCACGATGAGCTGGGGCAGATCGACTCCCGCATTGGCCGCGAAGTACGTCGACCACGCCCCTCCGGTGAGCACCGCGGCGCCGGTACGCACCCTGCCCTTCTCGGTGACCACCGCCGCGACCCGTCCATCCTGGGCCTCCAGGGTGCGCACCGCGCAGTTCTCGATCACGGTGACTCCCGCTCTGCGGGCGGCGCGGGCGAGGGCGGGGACCGCGACAAAGGGTTCGGCCCGGCCATCGCTCGGGGTGAGAATGCCGCCGACCCATTGCCCCTCGATCCCGGGGACGAGCGCTGCCGCTTCCCGCGCGGAGAGCATGCGGGTATCGAGCTGATGCTGCTTCGCGATCTCGCACCACGACTCGAAGCGGGCGAGATCCGCTTCCCGCTCCGCGAGGTAGAGGCAACCTGACTCGGTGAAAGCGGTGTCCTTCTCGCCGCTCTCCGCGGCCAGGCCACGCCAGATCCGGTTGGACTCCATCATGATGGGGAGTTCGGCATAGTCGCGTCCCTGCTGCCGGACCCAGCCCCAGTTGCGGCTCGACTGCTCGCCCGCGACCCGGCCCTTCTCGCAGAGCAGCACCCGGACTCCACGCTGGGCGAGGAAGTAAGCGGTAGTGGTTCCCACGATACCGGCTCCGATCACGACGACATCGACCGCATCGGGCAAGGGATCGGCGAACGCGATGGGAGTGGCTTCGCTGATCATGGGCATGGCGGCGTCCTCGAGACTGCGACCGGGTCCGTGCGGGCGCGAGAGACCGCGCGGATCAGGTCTGAGAGGCCCGGAAGATGCTCTCGATCGACGCATCGAGCATCGCGTCGAACTCGGTCTCGCTCTGCTTCGCGCTCAACCCCTCCGTCAGCGCGCGCGAGAAGCTCGCGGCCACCCCCCGGTTGCGCGCCATCCGCGCGTTCGCCTCCTCGCGGGAGTAGCCTCCGGAGAGCGCCACCACCTTCAGCATGTTCGGGTGACTGACGCACTCCGCGTAGAAGTTGTCCTCCTCGGGCAGGGTCAGCTTGAACATCACGCGCTCGCCGGGATCGAGGCGATCGAGGTGCGCCAGCAGCTCCGCCTTCAGTATCGTCTCGGCCTCGGCTTTCTCGGGGCTGTGGATGTCGATCTCCGGCTCGATGATCGGCACCAGGCCCGCCGCGACGATTCGGCGCGCGATCTCGAACTGCTGGTCCACCACCGCCTTGATCCCCGCGGGATTGGCGAGCTTGATGACCGAGCGCATCTTGGTGCCGAAGACCCCGTTCGCCCGCGCGCGCTCGAGCAGGCGGTCGAGCCCGGGCATCGGCTTCATCAGTTGCACCCCGTCCGCCTCCGGAGCCAGCCCCTTGTCGACCTTGAGGAAGGGGACGACGCGCTTTTCCTCCCAGAGATAGCGGGCCGAAGGCTTGCCGGCGATCTCGCGGTCCATGGTGCCCTCGAAGAGGATCGCGCCGAGGATGCGGTCGCCGTCGAAGCTGGGGCTCATGATGATGCGGGTACGCATGTCGTGGATGATCGAGAACATCTCGTCGTCGTTGGACCACGCGCCTTCCTCGATGCCGTAGATGCGCAGCGCCTTCGGGGTGCTGCCTCCGCTCTGGTCGAGCGCGGCCACGAATCCGGGCTCCCTCTCGATCTTCCCCAGTTGCTCTTGCGATGTGCTCATGGTCGTGACTCGTCCTGTGTTCTCGTCTGCTCTTGCGGCGTCGGATCCCGGGCCGCGAGGGGCTTCAACTTCGGCTAAAGGCTAGTCCCCGGCATGTGCGACGGCAAGGGCGGGGCCCGGACCGGGCCGCAACATCTCGCCGAGACTCGTCGCGGCGAGGACACGGACCTGCCGTGATGGCGGATCGCGCGGGCACAAGAGACGCCGAAGGAGCAACCGGCGCCACGTCGACGCGCCTTGAGAGAGCACGACCCGTCGACGCGAGCGGATAGGCGCCCGGAGTGGGAAAACGGAGAGAGGCCGCGGCGAGGAACGGCTCCCGCGCGCCGCGGCCCGACGTGGAACCCGAAGCCTTCGAATCGCGACGGGCGTGTGCGCCTCAGGCGCGCAGCGCGCACCGGCCGTTGCGGATGACGTGCACGCCGCGTTCCTCCACACGGCACTCGAAGGAGACGAGGTCAGCGTCGATCCACATGTCGGTGGTGATCGCATCGCCCGGATACACCGGGGCGGAGAAGCGCACGTCAAGGCCCGCAATGCGGGTGTGGTCGTAGTCGCACACGACTTCGAGAAGGGCGGCGCACGCCACTCCAAAGGTGCACAATCCATGCAGGATGGGAACGGGAAACCCGACTTTGCGCGCCAGTGCGGGATCGGCGTGCAGGGGATTGCGGTCCCCGGCCAGCCGGTAGAGCAGCGCCTGATCGGGCCGCGTCTCCCGCACGTGGGAGGTGTCGGGCGGGCGTTGCGGGACGGCATGGGGCGAAGGGCTGGAGCCGGTCGCGCCGCCGAAGCCGCCATCGCCCCGGGCAAAGATGCCGCGCGTCTGGGTGAACAGAAGCTCCCCGTCACTGCGGTCGCGTACCTTCGTCTCGGTGTAGATGAGCGCACCCTTGTCCGGACCCTTGTCGTAGGCCTCCACCACCCGCGCGTCCGCGACGAGCTCCGCAGCGGGCGGAAGCGGGCGGTGCAGCACCAGCCCTTCCTCGCCGTGCAGCACCCGGGTGTAATCCCACCCGCAACCCGTAAGCAGAGGCACGTTGGCGAGCGTCGTGGCCATGCTCGGCAAGGTCTTGAGCGCGCCACGCTCGAAGACGAAATCCAGCTCCTTTTCATCGAGCGGATCCCGCCCCATGCCGACTCCGAGCGCGTAGAGCATCGCCTCCTGGTCGCGGTAGCGGAAGGCGCAGTCCCGCCTCTGAAGGGACATGAGGTGCCGGTAGTCGATTGCCATCAGCGGCCACCACCGTCGCAGACGAGAAGCTGTCCGCTCACGTAGTCCGACTCCGGGATGCAGAAAAGGTAGACGGCTCCCGCCGCCTCTTCCGCGGTGCCGCCCCGGCCGAGCGGCACCGTCTGCGCGATCGCTTCGAGCCGATCCCGGTGCACGCCGACCGCGATCTCCCTGCCCGCGATGTCGACGCTCGCGCTCTCGTTCTCCAGCGCCTGGGTAAGGCGGGTGTGCACGAGGCCGAAGGCGACGGCGTTCACCGTGACGTGGTACCGGCCCCACTCCTTCGCCAGCGTCTTGGTGAGGCCGACCACCCCGAGCTTGCCGCTCGCGTAGTTGGCCTGTCCGGCGTTGCCGTATACGCCGGAGACCGACGAGATGTTGACGACCTTGCGGTAGACCGCCTTGCCTTGGGCCGCCTCACTCTTCGCCGCCGCGCGAATCGGTCCGGCCGCGGCGCGGAGGATGCGAAAGGGCGCCGTCAGGTGCACGTCTATGACCGCCTGGAACTGATCGTCGCTCATCTTCTGGATGACGTTGTCCCAGGTGTATCCGGCGTTGTTGACGATGATGTCCGGGGTACCGAAGGTCTCCACCGCCAGGTTGACGAAACGCTCGCCGAAGTCGGCATCGGTGACATCGCCCACGCAGGCCACCGCCTGCGAACCCAGATCGTTGATGCGGGCGATGGTGTCCCGGGCCGGCGCCTCGTCGAGATCATTCACCACCAGGCGCGCGCCTTCCGAGGCGAGCTTGTACGCGATCGCCTGGCCGATTCCCCGGCCTGAGCCGGTGACCAGGGCCACCTTTCCGTCGAGAGTTCCCATGGTTTCCGTACGCTCCTTCAATACTGTCCACACCGCCCGGCCCGGACCCGCCGTCGAGCGGCGACTTGCAGACCGGGCACTCGCATGATCCGCAGCGCAAGCGTCGGCCCGAGGCGGTCCTCATTATGCCTGTCGCCGCGTTCACGTAAGGGCGCAGGCCCAGAGATCCGAACCGAACGAAGCCGCGGAAAGGGGGTGACGATGTCCATCCGACGGTGAGAGCGGGCGCCTGAGCTGGGTCGCCGCACCGGTCAGCCCGCGAGTGGCACTTCGAGACGCACTTTGCCGGCGGGCCGAAACGGCGCATGATCCGCACGTCCACCAGGAGCCTATGCCATGACCCTTCTCGTTGCCGGCCTCGTGCTCTTCCTTCTGGTTCACCTGATCCCGAGCGCCGCGCCGCTGCGCGCCGCCCTGGTCGAACGCATGGGCGAGAAGCCCTACCGGGGCGCGTTCGGGATCGTTGCGCTCGCAAGCCTCGTGATGATCGTGGGGGGGTTCTCGCGCGCACCCGTCGAGCTGCTCTACGTTCCCCCGGATTGGGGGCGCCATACCGCGATGGCGGTGGTGCCGATCGCGCTGGTGCTCTTCGCCGCCGCCAACATGCCAACCCATATCCGCGCCCTGGTCCGCCATCCGATGCTGCTCGGGCTCTTCCTGTGGGCGCTCGTCCACCTCTTCGCAAACGGTGAATCGCGCTCCGTCGTGCTCTTCGGCGGCTTTGCGCTGTTCGCGGTGGTGGGAACGATCAGCGCGGTGGCGCGCGGCAAGGGCCCGTCTGCGGAGTCGAAGCCGCGCTTGACGATGGACGCGGCGGCAGTGGTCGGCGGACTGGTCGTCGCCGGCCTCCTGATGCGCTTTCACGGTACGCTCTTCGGCATACCCCTGATGTAGCCGCAGCATCGCACCGGCCCTCCGCCGCGGGCGCCAACGTGCGCACCACCGCGTCACCCCATGTCGGCAACACAGGCCATCTGATGGGTCTTGCTTACGCCGAAGTGACCAGAAACGGCATCCTGCGTTTTCCTCACTCCTGCGCGGCGACTGCGCCCGCCAACCCGAACATGCTACAGGTCATCCTCTCGATCCATTGGCCCGCGCCTCAATTCCGGCGCAACGTTCCATGAGCGAATCAAACGACTCGCCCTCGTCGAGCAGCATACGGTCGGCAACCATTCTTTCGTAGTCGTCGGCCAGTTCCGTAAGCGCCGTACCCGATGGGACCAGCTGCAGTCCCCCGGACACCGCGGCTCGATAATCGATGCGCTGGCCCAAGGCATCGTTTTCGGAGAAGAACATCGATTTGTGACGCGCCACCGAGAGTGCGAGAGGCCGGTCGACCAGCGCGCTGGCCACGATACCAGCCTCGTCGAGGCGCGCCAGGTCGTGCCAGTGCCGCGACAGTCGCTCGCCCCGGAGCCGTGGACGACGGCAGTAGACGTGCACGGCGGTCGCTTTCTCCCAGAAGGTGCGTTCTGCCAGCATCGTGCTTGGACAAACTTCCGGAAACGAGATATCGGGCAGATAAGCCGCCGCGTCACACTCGACCGGAAGAGCCTTGTGCGGTTCGCCGGTAGATCGTGCGCCAAACTCGACCTTGACCTCTGACCGCACGAAGTCGGTTTCCTTAAATAGCGACGCATAACGCACGTGGAGGCAGTCTCCATCGGCGCGAACATCCGCGTTAAAGCCCGCGTGCACAAGCCCCTCGTTCACGACGGGCAGCGCAAGATCCCGGACCCATTCGTCGAGGCGCGAACGGATCGCACGGGACAAGCGTTTCTGCTGGCTGCGCGTCGGCGGGAGCGCCTCGTCACCCGCCCCGGCCACCAGGTCCGGTGCGAATGCGCGGATGTCGTAGGTGATGTCGACATCTTCCGAGAAACGGCGGATCGCCCGCCAAACCTTCGATAACGACGTTCCGCCCTTGAAGATCAGGTGTCGGGCGAACGGGGCGTCAAACAGCACTTCGAGCGTTGCGACGACCCAGATGTCCTTCTCCAAAAGGAAGGCCCGTCGGCCGCTCGCGGCCTCCGCTACTCTCAATGCTTTGCCGCGATCCTCGGCGGAAAGGCGCTGGTACGGCGCGTCAGGCATTCATGATTCGCGCGCTCACCGGTTCCGCCATCCAGATAGGCATAACGGCCCGTGCGACGGATAGCTCTTCCAGATCCTGTGCGGAGAGGGCCGGAAGGATCGCATCCAGACTTTCAACGACCTCGCTGGGGCCGAGCCAGGCCAGGGCGCGGATCACGTCGCCGGCTTTCCGGTGCGGCCCCGTGAGCTGCCAGCGCGGTGCGTGGCGTAATTCCACCGTGATTGCGCCGAAACGCAGTCGGCGATTGCGACCCGAGGTCAGGTATACCTCCCTCACGGGGTTTTGGGTGGTTAGCCCAAGCCGATTCGCCGCCGAGCCGCCGCACGGCACGAACGTCTCGCCCCACAGTGCCGATAAGTTCCGGAGCGCCTTACCGATGCTTGGCCCGCAACGGCCGAAACGGGTCTCGACGGGGCGCATGTAGACGCCATGGCAGATGCGCAGGAGCCTGCCGGACTTGGCCAGGCGCGATAGCGCCTGGTCGACAGCCGCCCGGTTACCGAGGTGAAGCAGCCCGCCGGGGCACAGGGGTGTCGCCTCTGGAAGGCCTTCCGCATGCTGCAGGATCTGGTTTGGAAGGCTGTGCGTGCTCGGCATCTTGGTTCATGATGTCAGAAATTGGTCGCAAAGAATAACACCATATGACGCGAAAGCGGCGCGGGTTCCGGACACCGGAGCCAGCGCCACCCGCGCCGGGGTGCCGGTCTCAGATCGCGCCGCTCGCGCGAAGCTCCGCCACCTCCGCCTCGTCGAGACCCAGCTCGGCGAGGATGGAATCGGTGTGCGCTCCGGCATCCGGCGCCGCACTCGGGGAACGCTTCGGGCTGCGGCTCAGGTCGAACGCGGGGCCCACGAGGTCGATGTCGCCGAGCACCGGATGGTTGACGCCGAGGGTGGTCCCGAGGTGTCGCACCTGGGGGTCCTCGAAGACCGCGCGCATGTCGTGGATCGGTCCGCAGGGGACGCCGGCCGCGTTGAGGTGCTCCACCCAGTGCGCGGTGGTCTCGGTGCGAAGCCGCGTCTCGATGATCGCATCGAGCGCGTGGCGGTTGCGGTGCGCCGCCTCCTCCGTCGCGTAGTCGGGGTCCTCCAGCAGCTCCGGTCGCTCGATCGCGCGGCAGAAACGGGCGAAGAGCGCCCCGCCGGAAGCGCCCACGTTCACGTAGCCGTCGCGAGTGCGATAGGCATTGGTGGGACTGCCGGTGGGGTGTCCGTTGCCGACCGGCGCCGGAACCTCTTCGTCCATCAGCCAGCGCATCGCCTGGAGGTCCATCATCGCGACCTGCGCCTGAAGCAGTGAGGTGCGTACCCACTGGCCCTCGCCGGAACGCTCCCGTTCGAGCAGCGCGGTGAGGATGCCGAGCGCGCAGAAGAGTCCTCCGCACAAGTCCGCGATCGGAATGCCGACCCGCAGCGGCACCTTGCCACCCTCCGGCCCGGTGACCGACATCAGGCCTCCGAGACCCTGCGCAATCTGATCGACGCCGGCTCGGTCCGCGTAGGGCCCCTCCTGCCCGAATCCGGAGATGCTCGCGTACACGAGGCGCGGGTTGAGGGGGCGCAGGCTCTCGTAGTCGATGCCCAGGCGATGCTTGACCGCGGGACGGTAGTTCTCCACCACCACATCGGCGTGCGCCACCATGCGCCGGAAGAGCGTCAGCGCCTCGGGACGCTTGAGGTCGAGAGTCATGCTGCGCTTGTTGCGGTGCAGATTCTGAAAGTCCGATCCGTGCCGGGAACCGCTCATGTCGTCGCTCCCGGGACGCTCGATCTTGATGACATCCGCACCCCAGTCCGCCAGTTGCTTGACCGCGGTGGGACCGGTGCGCACCCGCGTGAGATCGAGGACGCGATAGCCGGAGAGGGGCGGGCGGGCGCTGGGCATGGCCGGAGTACTCGATGCGGGAGTCGGCGCCATGATCGCGAGCCCGGCGCGCTCTGACAACGCCTGGAACCGGGGCGGTGACCGCCTGGCGCCCAACGAGCTCCGCATCGCCGGCAGAAGCGAAGACCGCACCGGACGCCTCCCGCGGACAGAACCGGACCCCTTGCCCCCGGCGTCCTGGAGCGCGACGATGCCGCCCATGAGCGAAGACACCGATCTCTGTTTCTCGAGCGCGGCCGAGCTTGCCGGCCGCATCCGGCGCCGCGAAGTGTCGGCGCGCGAAGCGATGGCGGCCTTTCTCGCGCGCATCGAGCGCCTGAACCCGCTGGTCAACGCCATCCCCACCCTGCTGCCGGAGCGGGCACTGGCGGAGGCGGAGGCGGCGGACCGCGCGCTCGCGGCCGGAGAGGCGGTGGGACCGCTGCACGGGCTCCCGACCGCCAACAAGGACCTGGTGCCGACCCGTGGGATCCGCACTACCTTCGGCTCCCCCATCTACGCCGACCATGTGCCGGATCAGGACGAGCTCATCGTCGAACGCCTGCGCGCGGCCGGCGCGATCATCATCGGCAAGACCAATACCCCGGAGTTCGGCGCCGGCTCGCAGACCTTCAACCCGGTCTTCGGCAAGACCCGCAACCCGTACGACCTCGATCGCACCTGCGGCGGCAGCAGTGGCGGGGCTGCGGTCGCGCTCGCCTGCGGGATGCTCCCCATCGCCGACGGCAGCGACCTCGGCGGCTCGCTGCGAAACCCGGCGAGTTTTTGCAACGTGGTCGGTTTTCGGCCCTCGCCGGGGCGGGTGCCGTACTGGCTGAGCCAGGATCTCTGGGAAGGGCTTTCGGTGCAGGGTCCGATGGGGCGCGGCGTGGCCGACGCCGCCCTGCTGCTCTCGGTGCTGGCAGGCCCCGACCCCCGGGCGCCGATGGCGATCGACGAAGGGGGCGAACGCTTCCGCGCGCCGCTCGAACGCGATTTCAGCGGCACCCGGGTGGCCTGGAGCCCGAATCTGGGCCGCTACGAGGTAGAGCCGGAGGTGGTCGAAGTATGTGAGCGCTCACTTTCCGCCTTGGGCGACATCGGCTGCACGGTCGAGCCCGCCCATCCCGACTTGAGCGACGCCGACGAGATCTTTCAGGTGCTGCGCGCGTGGAAGGCGGCGGCGGACCGGGAGGCCGACTACCGCGCGCACCGGGACCAGATGAAAGACACCGTGATCTGGAACATCGAACAGGGGCTCCCCCTCACCGGACTCGATGTCGCGCGCGCCATCGCCAAGCGCAGCGCGCTCTACCAGCGCGTCTTCGAGTTTTTCCAGACCTACGAGTTCCTCGTCCTGCCCGCGGTGCAGGTGCTTCCCTTCTCCATCGACGTGCCCTGGGTGCGCGAGATCAACGGCAGGAAGATGGAGACCTACATCGACTGGATGGGACTGTGCTACGCGATCACGGTCACCGGGCATCCCGCCGTATCCGTGCCCGGGGGCTTCAGCCGCGAAGGCCTACCGGTAGGGCTGCAGATCGTCGGACGCCATCACCACGACTTCGCGGTGCTTCAGCTCGCCCACGCCTTCGAGCAGGCGACGGGCCACGGGCGGCGGCGCCCCGCGATCGCCTGAGCCGGCGCCAAGTCGACCACCACCCGCGCCAAGAGCCGTCGTTCGGCTGAGCCCGCGGCCAGGATGGCAACCCGATGCGAGGAGCAACCATGCGACTTGAGGGCAAGGTAGCGCTGATCACCGGAGCCGCCGCCGCGCTGCCGGGCAAGCTCATGGGCTTCGGAGGCGCCGCCGCCCACCTATTCGTGCGTGAAGGCGCGAAGGTGCTGATAACCGATGTGCGGGACGAGCTCGGAGAAGACGCCGCGTCGGCCCTGCGCGAGGCGGGGGGTGACGCGCGCTACCTGCACCTCGACGTGACCTCGGCATCGCAGTGGACGGACGCGATCGAGGCGACCATCGATACCTTCGGGAAGCTCGACATCCTCGTCAACAACGCGGGAATCTCGATCATGGCGCGGGTGGAAGACCTCTCCGAGGCGGACTGGGACGCCGAGCTCGCGGTGCATGCGAAGGGGGTGTTCCTGGGCACGCGGGCCGCGATTCCGGCGATGCGTGCGGGCGGAGGCGGCTCGATCATCAACATCTCCTCCATCATGGGCATCGTGGGCTCCCCCGATTCACCCGCCTACTCGGCCGCCAAGGGAGCCATCCGGATCTTCACCAAGTCCGCGGCGCTCCAGTACGCCCGAGAGAACATCCGCGTGAACTCCGTGCATCCGGGCTACGCCGACACCCCCCTCACCCGCGAGGCTTTCGCCCCGACCGAGGTACGCGACGCCCTGCTGCGCAAAACCCCGATGCGCCGCCTCGGCACCGCCGACGACATTGCCTACGGGATCCTCTACCTCGCAAGCGACGAATCCGCCTTCGTCACCGGCTCAGAGCTGGTCATCGACGGCGGCATGACCGCTTGGTAGGTGCCACTCCATAGCCCCTGGCCAGGGCTGTTTCACGCCGGTTGGGTCAACACGCTCTCCCTCGAAGAGGAGAATTGTCGTGCCTTAATCGCGCTCAATCGCTCCGACGGTTTATAGAATGAGCCCGCGCCGGGCGCTGACTGCGTTACGATGCCTGTAGACAGAGCCGAGGCGACGGCCGAGGAGGCATGATGCGGATTGATCCGGAGATCAGCAGTGTAGGCGTCGTGCTGCGGGGCAACTTCAATCCGGCGATCTTCACGCCGGCTTGGTTCGCCCTGCACGAAGTGCTGCCGAAGCCGGTCGCCGAGAATGCCGCTCTCCAAGTCGCCCATCCCGGGCTGATGGTCTTCACGACCGAGTGGATTGAGCTTCAAGTCACTTCCGACACATTCCAGGCCGATACGCAGCAGGGACCGCACGTTCGCGTACGCGACCTCGTAATCCACGTATTCAAGGAACTGCTCCCCCATACGCCAATTAATGCGCTCCGCATCATCCGCGCCGTCCATTTCCGAGCACTGAACGCTGCCGCACGGGATGGGGTCGGCAAAATCCTGGCGCCAGTGGAACCATGGTGCGGATGCGCCGAGTTGCTCCAGTTACCGGGAGAATGCGGCGGGATGACGTCGCTTAACATGAGCCAGCTTCGGCCGGCGGGCAGGCCACCAAGCGGTAAGATTAACGTAACGGTAGAGCCGTCGAATCGGCGACGGACGTTTGGGGATCTACGTTCAAGTCAACGATCATTATGCGATCGACAGCGCGGCACCCGAGCCCGACGGACGCGAGGCGCTGATCGGGTTTCTCGAGGATGGCTTCGATGAGTCTATTAACCGCGCGGCTGACATCGTCAATTATCTAATGAGCCTAACGGCGGACAGGTAGGAGACAGTAATGCGGCAATCCGGTCAGGCCTCCGCGGCGCGCTATCTGGATACGCGCGCCGGGAATGCCGACAACGGGTCGGAAAGCGCCCAATCCGTAGCGGATGAGGTGGTCAAAAGAGCCCTTGCGCGACGCAGTGTCGAGACAGGTTCCGCTTACCAGGGGATGAAGGCACCTACCCTGCACGCCCCCCTTCGCTCGGCAAACAGCGCGGACAGCGTCGCGCTGGTGAGCTTTCCGCCTCCCGTGCCTCCGGTGCCGAGAAGGGCCACGCTGTGTGCCTTGCAGGAGTGGGAAGGGTACGTAGTTGACATCGGTGAGGAAGATTTCATAGCGCGGATGATCGATCTGACGGCCGGCCATGAACATGAGAGCGAAGAAGCCATCATTCCCATAACCGTAATCTCCGATCACGACGCCTCTCGCATAGTCACCGGCAGTATCTTTCGCTTGGTAATCGGGTACGAGCGCTCGCCCGAGGGAGCACGAAAGCAGGTGTCCCAGATCGTCTTCCGCGATCTTTCGAGGGTGACAGAGAACGACTTACGGGCTGGCAGGGATTGGGCAGATCGGATGGCGACTGTGCTCAGCCCTTGACCGACACCTCTTACCTGTCCGGCAAAAAACGAAGACAAATTCGCCCTTCTTGGTCAGGTATACGGCGAAAGCATCCTACTCCACATCGGTGACGACGCGTTGGGAGGAGAACGTTCGACCCGTCTTTTTTAACCAGATAGTGGAGCCACTCTATGTCTGTAGACACTCGGAGATTATGCAGAGTGGGTGTTCCCATTGCGAAAATGCACACGCCGAGGTCCATCAACACACTGTGAAGCGTCCAACACTAAGCCCCATAGCTTTCCTACGGCGTGAGGTGGATACCACGGTGTTCCACCTATCTTGTCAGAACGGGATGAGTATTTAAGTCCTATGCAGGACCATTGTCGGTTGTGTCGTCGTCATGCGAAGTTACAGCGATCGCATATCATCTCTCGGTTCGCGTTACGAGCTGCTCAAGACGGGGATAGACAAGCGCTTGAACGTATCTCCAACTTGGAACCCCCTCGACTACCCCTGGATCAATCCTGGGACGTTGAGCGTCTGCTATGCGGTGGATGCGAAGAGCATCGTCGTAAGTGGGAGGCGATTGTAGCTGCAACCTTCGTCGGCACAGGCGACGGACGTAGCCCGCGACCTGTGCTTTATTCCGACCACGAGTATAACGAGCGGATGAGTCGTTTCGAAGGAATCCAATACGGTCCTGTTAAGCTTTGGGTACTCTCAACACTGTTCTTGATGCACCATGCGGAAAAAGTGGATTGGACCGGATTCTCCCTGACCACTGACGAGGAATCTCGACTCCGGAGTCGGCTCCTCTCCGGCGATCCTGGAAGCGACCTCGAGTTCCAGGTCTTCGGACAAATAACTTTCCGATCATCGCTGACTAGAGACGCCTCCGGGGGCATCATCTGCCCGGGGTATGTAACAGAAGGTCACTACGGCCGACCCCAAACTCGAATGGGTCACTTTGTGGCGCTTGACTGTCATTGGTTAGTCTTGCTTGGCGATTGGCCGGACAATCCCCTGTGTGAAGCACGACTGCGCACGGATGGTACTTGGCGCGTCCTTCGGGATGACGACTACCAGACGCTGACGCGGCGGGCTCAAGATCTGGGTTTGAATCTCTGAGCCACCTCGTTGGCTCAACTTTGCCATTGCGTTCTTCTATTCAGCGGAGCGTAAGTTCGACTGCCCTCTCAACCACCGTCGTCGACAGTCCGCTTGCTGTGAACGAGTTTTCTGGTGCATTCCGTGTCCCAGTCAGTCCTCATGACGAGACGAGACTTCACTCAGGAAGGAGAGTCATCGTTGTATTGAACGGCACCGGGGTTGACTCATCTGGAACCGACATACGGCGACGAATACGGCCGCGAGACGGCGTGCGGCGCGCGTGTAACGGTCGGACGCAGCGGTTCAACGTCTTCGACCGGCATCGCGGACCCCTGCGACGAGAGTCGGTGAAACACCGCGGCGTGACGCGCACTCGTGGCAGCGGAGGCTGGTCTGATCTAGAGTGCGGGACCAGTGGGAGCAGCGCGGCGGGCGCCATGACATGACAGCGAACAACGCCTACCAGACCATCGAAGTGAGGCCTCTGTCCGGGGTGGTGGGAGCGGAGATCTTCGGGGTCGACTTGTCGGCCGATGTCGGGGAGGAGCAGTTCTCCGAGATCCGCGACGCGTTCCGTGCCCACGGGGTGATCTTCTTTCGCGAGCAGGCGCTCAGCCCCGAGCAGCACGTGGCCTTTGCGCGCAAGTGGGGAGACATCAACGTCAACCGTTTCTTCCGGCCGGTGGACGGCCACCCGCTCATCGCCGAGGTGCTGAAGGAGCCGCACCACGACCAGAACATCGGCGGCGGCTGGCACACCGACCACTCCTACGACCTCGAACCGGCGCTTGGCTCGATACTCTATGCGCACGAGGTGCCCGAGACGGGCGGGGATACGCTCTTCGCGAGCATGGGCGCCGCCTTCGACGCCCTGTCGGAGGGGCTGAAAGACATGCTGCGCGGCATGAACGCGGTGCACTCGAGCCGACACGTCTTCGGTCCGGGCGCCTACGGGGCCGATCTCGAGGGCCGCTTCGGCCAGCAGGCGGCGGCGACCCAGGACGCGGTGCACCCCGTGGTGATCCGGCACCCCGAGACGCATCGCGAGTCCCTCTATGTAAACAAGGGCTTCACGGTGCGCTTCGAGGGCTGGACCCCGGAGGAGTCGGCCCCGCTGCTTGAGTTCCTGTACCGTCACGGCTCCCGGCCCGAGTTCACCTGTCGCTTCCGGTGGCGGCGCGGCTCGCTCGCGTTCTGGGACAACCGCGCGACCTGGCACTTCGCGCTGAACGACTATCCGGGCCAGCGGCGCTACATGCACCGCATCACTGTCGAGGGCACGCCACTCGGCCGATAGGGAGGGACGCCTTCCATGAAGGAAACTGAGTGGCACAAGCTGCGCGCGCCGGAGCTTCGCGCCCTCGCAAAGGCCGACGCGATGGTGATCATCCCGGTCGGTTCGACCGAGCAGCACGGCCCGCACCTGCCGGTACAGGTGGACGCGCGCCTCGCGGGCGAAGTCGCGAAGGGGGCAGCCGCCCGGATTGCGGAGCACCAGGCCGTGGTCGTCGCCCCGACCCTGTGGTGCGGGCTGGCGGAACACCACATGGCCTTCGGCGCCACCATCACTCTGGACTTCGCCACCTTCCACGCGCTCATCCGCTGCGTGTGCGAATCCATCCTGCGCCACGGATTCCGGCGTCTGGCCCTGCTGAACGGACACGGGGGCAACATCAAGGCCCTCGATGTCATCGCCGGCGAGCTGCAACGCGAGCTGGGAGCAAGCGTCGTCAGCGCCACCTACTGGACGGTCTCCGGCGTCGCGGACGCGTTTCGGGAGATCCTCGACGAGCAGACGGGCGTCGCCCACGCCTGCGAGGCGGAGACCTCGATGATGCTGGCGCTCGAACCAGAGCTCGTCGACCGGGACGAGATGGCGCGCGTCGCCGGCGTTGCGCGTAACCTCAGCGTGTCGGGCGGGGTGTACCGGTGGCGAGGGTTCGACGAGATGACCGAGTCGGGGGTCATCGGATTCCCGGCGGCGGCGAGCGCCGAGAAAGGGGAGCGTCTGCTCCGGGCGGCGGCGGACGGCGTTGCCGAAGCCCTGACCAACGAGGAGATCTGGCGCTCGTGAGGATCACATCGATCGAGACCACCGCGGTCTACGTGCCGCGGCGGCGCGCTTACGGCGCGGTGGCCCGCACCGCACTCGGCCCCGCCGACGTGTCCGAACACGGCATCGTGCAGGTGCGCACCGACGAGGGGCTGACCGGCCTCGGTGAGCTCGCAAGTGTCTTCGCCCGGCGCGGCCCCCTGCTCTGCCGCGATGTCGACGAACGCCTGGCCCCGGTGCTCATCGGCCACGATCCGCTCGCGATCACGAGCGCCCTGCGCGCGATGGAGCGCCAGCTCCCCGACGGCCCGCTCGCGATCGCGGGGGTGGAGATGGCTCTGTGGGACCTTGCCGGGAAGGCGCTCGGAATGCCGGTGTACACGCTGCTCGGCGGCCGGATGCGCGACCGGATCCCCCTCAGCTACTCGATTCCCCACGGTGAACCGGAACAGATGGCGCAGTACGCGCTCGAGCGCGCCGACGAGGGCTTTCGAACCGTCAAGGTCAAGACCGGCCAGGGTCTGGAACGCGACGCCGAGGCGGTGCGCCACGTCCGCGAAGCGGTCGGCTCCGGGCATCGGGTGCGGGTGGACGCCAACATGGCCATGAGCAGCGCCAAGGAAGCGATCCGGCTCGTCGAGCGGATCACGGACTTCGAGCCCGAGATGCTGGAACAGCCGATGCCGGCGCACGACCTGCACGCCATGGCCGAGGTCCGCCGCTCGGTGTCGCTTCCCATCATGGCCGACGAATCGATCGGTCCGCCCCCCACCGCGATGGAGGTCATCCGCCGCGAGGCCGCCGACGTGCTCAATGTCTACGTATCCGAATCCGGGGGCATCCAGAATGCGGCCCGCATCTTCACCCTCGCCGAGCAGGCGGGGCTCGGCTGCATGATCGGGAGCATGCCCGAGCTTGGCATCGGCACCGCCGCGCAGATCCACCTCGGCATCGCGATGCCGAACCTCGACTTCGACAGCGACACCTGCGGGTCGCTCTATCAGGAGGAAGACCTCCTCGCGACGCCGCTGCGCTTCGAGAGGGGATTCGCCTTTGCGCCGGAGGGGCCGGGGCTCGGCGTCGAACTCGACCCCGAGGCCTTCGAACGCGCCGCTAAGCGAAGTCCGCCGCGGTGAGTCCCGCACCCGTCCACGTCTACGTGGAATCGCCTTTGGCTGACCGCGGCCGCCCTGTCCGCCCCACCCGATTGAAGGCCGCGGACCGGCATCCGCCGGCATGGACCGGATTGTCCGCATCGAATGCGAGGTTTGGCGCGGGCCGGGCGGGCGCGAAACCGGGCGCGTGCCAGTCGGGATGCAGCTGTCGGGACGCCATGGTCCCGACACGCCGGCACACACGTCCGCACCTCCCCACTCGCCAACACCCTCGCCCCTGCCGACATTCGCGCGCTCTCGCGTCGTGAATCGGTGAAGCAGGAGGGCTGGAGTCAACGCCCATGAACCAGGACCAGACCTGCGATCTGCTCGTTCACAACGCCTGCGTCATCAGCGTGGACGCGCAGCGCCGTGTGTTCTCACCGGGGGCGGTGGCGGTGCGTGGCCACACGCTGGTCGCGGTCGGTCCCGAGCGGGAGGTGATGCGGGGACTGCGCGCGGTCCGCACCATCGACGCCGGCGGGGCGGCGGTGCACCCCGGATTCATCGACGCGCACAACCACATGGTCGGCGCCGGATGCCGCGGCGTGTTCGCCAACGAGGCCGACGACCCGGCGAGTGGCGTCAACTACGCGCAGTGGAAGGCCGACGTCACCAGCGAGGACGAGGCGGCGGCCACGACGCTGACCTCGCTTCAGCTCCTGCACGCAGGCTACACCGGGGTGGTCGAGGCGGGCACCGCGTTCGACACCCGGGCCACGGCGGCGGCGGCCGAGGCGGCCGGAATCCGCATCTGCCTCGCCGAGCCCTACCTGTGGGACGACGTCGGGGTCATGCGCCATCTCGGCTCGCTCGAGAGCCCGGCACTGTTCGCGCGTGCACCGGCCGACTTCGAGCGCTGCATCGCCGAGCTCGGCGGCGAGCTCCACCGCAACGAGGATCGGGACGGGCGCCAGCACGGTTTCCTGTGCCTGTACGGCCTCGGCACCGCGAGCGACGAGCTCGAGCGCCGGGCGGACGCGCTCGCCCGCGAGCACGGCGTCGTGCTCCACCAGCACGAGGCCTACGAGCCCGCCTCCCACCAGGCGGAGTCCGCGCGGCTCGGGCACTCCCGAATCGTGCAGCTGGACTCGCTCGGAGTGCTCCACGCGGGCTCCACCCTGGTACACATGAACACGCTCACCGACGGGGACGTGGATATCGTTGCCGAGCGCGGCTGCTCGGTGGTGTGGTGCCCCGGGCCCCATCTCGCGATGGGACTCGCCGGCAAGGTCAAGTGCCGGATGCCGGAGCTTCTGCATCGCGGCGTCAACGTCACGCTCGGCAGCGACAGCGCCCGCGGCAGCGCATTCGGCGACGAGGCGCTTCTGGCGCAACTGCTCGCCGCGAACGCGGACCAGCCGCTCACGCCGGAGACGATCCTGGAGATGCTCACCATCAACGCGGCCCGCGCGGCCGGTCTGGACGCGATCACCGGCAGCCTGGAGGTCGGGAAACGCGCGGATCTCGTGGTGACCGACCCGAGCGCGTCGGAGGCCTACCCGGGGGCAAACCCCGTGCACCAGGCGGTGCTCACCTGCCGCGGCCACGCCCGCAGCGTGGTCGTGAACGGCGAAGTCGTGATCGACGAGGGGCGGAGTACGCGTCTCGACGAGGGCGAGGCCTTCGCCGCCGCGCGCGCGAGCGTGCGCGAACGAATCCAGCGCCTGGGGCTGAGCGAAGCGATGTGCTGGCCGGTGATCGAGGGCTGAGTGCAACCACTCGCCGATTTGAGGGTACAAGAGTGTCGTAGTGGTGGCCGCCACCCCGCCACCGCGCCCCTCGGCACGGGAAACCCACGAAGGAGACGAACATGAAACGCGCCATCGGCCGCACCGGCATCGAGGTCCACCCCATCGGCTTCGGGGCCTGGCCCCTGTCCAACGTCAACCGGCCCCCGGAAGCCCAGGCGCTTGAAGTGATCGCATGCGCGGTGGAGGCGGGCGTGAACCTCATCGACACCGCCGACGCCTACTGCCTTGACGAGCACGACTTCGGCCACAACGAGCGGCTCGTGCGCAAGGCACTCGACGCGATCGGTAACACCGGCGAGGTGAAGGTGGCGACCAAGGTGGGGAGCCTCCGGCCGGGTGGAGCCTGGACCCACTGCGGAAGGCCCGAGCACATCAGGAGCGCCTGCGACGCGAGCCTCGAGCGCCTCGGGGAGGAGACCATCACCCTCTATCAACTGCACGCCCCGGACGAGAACGTGCCGATCGAGGACAGCGTGGGCGCGATGCGGGACCTGCAGAAAGCGGGAAAGGTCGCGCACATCGGCATGTCGAACTTCGACCTCGAACAGCTCGAGCGCGCGCAGGGAGAGGCCCGGATCGAGAGCCTCCAGAACCGGTGCAACCCGTGGGCGCGCGCGGATGTGGACAGCGGCCTCGTCGATCGCTGCCGCGAGATGGGCATGACCTACATTGCCTATTCGCCGGTCGGCGGGGAGAGCGGGCACCGGGCCTGCGCCTCGCACCCGGTGCTCGGGGAGCTCTCGGCCAAGTACGGCGCGAGCCCCTATCAGCTCCTGCTCGCCTGGCTGCTCAAGCAGGGCGACCATGTGCTGCCGATTCCCGGTGCGACCCGGGTGGCGAGCGCGCAGGACAGCGCGAGGGCGGCCGACCTGGAAGTGGAACCCGCGGACCTCGACGCAATCGGCGCCCTCGCCTGAGCTGGGCCGCCATCGATTCACGGGCCGCGCGTCCCGCTCACCGACCTCGGGGAGCGACTCTGCTCGGTACGCCTCAGTCGTAGACGATGACCCCGCGCGCGTTGGCGCCGCGCTCCAGGTCTTCGAAGGCCTGGGGCGCCTCGTCGATGCGGTAGGTGCGGGTCACCATCCGGTCGAGATCGAGCTGGCCGCGGCGATAGAGATCGAGATAGAGCGCGAAATCCGTCTTGAAGTTGATGCTGCCGTACATGCAGCCCTTGATCGTCTTGGCGGTGACGGGAAGCACCAGGTTGTTGACCGAGAAACGCTCCTGCATGCGCCCGATTCCGACCAGGACGGCGGTGCCTCCCCGGCGAGCGGCGCGGATGCACTGCTCGATGGTCTCGGTGAGCCCGATCGCCTCGAAGGCATAGTCGACGCCGATCCCGCCGGTCATCGCGGCGATCTCCCGAGACGGATTCGCGCCCGGAGTCACGTGGTCGGTAGCCCCGAACTCCCGGGCCAGCGCCATCTTCTCCTCGCTGCGATCGACCGCGATGATCCGCCGCGCGCCCGCGATGCGCGCCCCCTGCACGATGGCGAGCCCCACGCCGCCGCAGCCGAAGACCGCCACGGTGGCGCCGGGGCACACCCGCGCGGTGCGAAGCGCCGCCCCCACGCCGGTGCTCACGCCGCAGCCGACGAGCGCGGCCGCCTTGAAGTCCACATCCTTGTCGATCTTCGCGGTGCAGATGGCGGGCACTACCGCATACTCGGCCATGTTCCCGAGGAAGGTCATCACCGCGATCGGCTCACCGTCGAGCTTCACCCGGCTGGTGCCGTCAAGGAGCAGCCCTTCGGGTTTGGCCACCGTGCACAGGTAGGGCTCGTCGTTGACGCAGTGATAGCACTCCCCGCACTGCGGCACGAAGGAGTGCATGACGTGATCCCCCGGCGCGACGTGGGTGACGCCTTCGCCCACCGCTTCGACCACCCCCGCGCCCTCGTGTCCGAGCACCGTGGGGAAGGGGCTCGGGATCGTGCCGTTGACGATCGAGAGATCCGAGTGGCAGACGCCGGTCGCGCGCATGCGCACCAGCACCTCGCCCACCTTCGGGGGATCGAGGTCCACGTCGACCACCGATAGCTCGTTCAAGGCATGCGCGACCACCGCTTTCATGGGCGTTTCACATCCGGGTGCAGGATGTCCGGGGTCTCCGGACCTGCTGGAACAACGCCTTCATGGGCGTCTCATACCCCGTTGCGCACGAAGCGGGGGCGCTCTCCGCGCTGGACGACCGCTCGCACGTTGTCGTGGGCCCACTGCCAGGTGCGCAGCACGGTGTCGCCCGCCACGCCCGCAACGTGGGAGGTAATCAGACAGTTCGGGAGCCCGATGAGCGGATGGTCGGGCGGGATGGGCTCGGTTTCGAACACATCGATCGCCGCCCCCGCGATCTCGCCGCGGCGGAGCGCTTGGGCGAGCGCCGCCTCGTCGACGATGCCGCCGCGTGCGCAGCATACGAACAACGCGTGCGATCGCATCTTCGCGAGGGCGGCGGCATCGATCATCCCGCGCGAAGAAGGGTTCAGGTCGGTGCACACCGCCACGATGTCCGATTCGCGCAGGAGCCGGTCAATGCCCACCTTGTCGGCATTCAGCCTGGCGGCGAGCCGGACATTCACATCCCGGATGTCGTGATAGAGGAGCCGCATGTCGAAGGCGTGCGCGCGCCGGGCGAGCGCGCCGCCGGTGTTGCCGAAGCCGATGAGCCCCAGGGTCTTGTCCTTGAGCTCGAAGGTCTGCGTGGTCAGCATCCGGGCCGCTTCCCAGTCCGCGCCCTGGGTCAGGGCCTGCGCCTCCAGGAAGCGCTTGGCATGCGCGAGCATGAACATCATCGCGTGCTCGGCCACCGCTTCCCGGTTGACTCCCTCGAGGTTGCACGCGGGGATTCCGCGCTTCGCCGTGGCCTTCAGATCCAGCGTCTCGTAGCCCACCCCGAGGCGCTGCACGATGCGAAGGCGGGGCGCCGCGGCCAGGAGCTGCTCGTTCACCGGCTCCATCGCGACGATGAACGCGTCCGCCTCCCGCACCTGCCGGAGGGCGTCGGGCGAATAGACCCCGCCCTCGCCCGCCTGCACCTGCACCGCCTTAACATCGGCGGGAATGCGGTCGTCGAGGTCCGGACGCGCCCGGATCAGGTAAGCGATGTTCATGGTGCGGCTGCCACGGATCACGGAAGACCCGCCGGACCTCCCGTCGCCCTGTTTCACCGATGGTTCATCGCCGCGGACGCGCAAAGTGCGGGCAGGGACGGGGTCGAACGCGGCTCAGGCGCGCGCCGGGAGATGCCGCGCCACACACTCGGGGACGAGCATCGTCTCGCGAGTACGCATGTCGAAAATTATGCTGGTGGCCTCGCCGTCGATGGCGACCCCGCCGTCCGGCTTCACGATCTCGTGGGCGAGCACGAAGCTCTTGCGCCCCCGCGACACGGCACGGGTCACGACCCGCAGGCGCTCGCCGAGGAAGCACTCGAGGCGGTAGTTGTAGTTGATGTTCACGACGATGGGCGAGAGTGTGTAGTCGAAGCCCGTTTCGCCGTAGAGCCCGCAGGCCTTGAACCAGTCGTCGCGCGCGGTCTCGAGGTAGCGCACCGCCTCCACGTGGTTGAGATGGTCCAGCTCGTCGGTGTGCTCTTTCGTGACCTCGATGATCGTCTCGGTTTCCACCCTGGCGACTCCGTCCGCACCCGCGCGCGACAAGGCCGTGAAGTCTCGATCAGATGGCGGCCGCGGACAATATGCGGTTTTCTCCCGTCGAGGGCGATTTCGTGCGGGAGCGCCGCCGGTTCACCAATGCCTGCCCGCAGGCTCTTGGTGGCTACGGAATCGCCGGAAGACGATACTCAATCCCCGTTGTCCGACATCGCGGGTGCCTCGCGAGATTGGCGCCAGTGCCGCGGGCGCAGCGTTCCGATACGTCGGGGCTCCGGCCGGCCGAGCGCCGGACGCCACCCCGGCTACCCGTTCGCCACCCAGCGGGGTTTTCGTTTCTCCAGGAACGCCGCCATGCCCTCGCGGCCCTCCTCGGACTGGAACATGGCCTCGCTCAACGCCGCCAACCGGGAGAAGTCTCGCTCCCGCGGCCCGCCGGCCTGAGTGCGCACGAGCTTCTTGCACTCGATCACCGCCTGCGGACCGCCGAGCGCGATCGCTTCGATTTCGCCCGCGACCGCGCTTGCAAGCTCCTCCGCGGGCACGCTGCGGTGAACGAGGCCGTAGCGCAGCGCCGCCTCGGCGTCGAAGCGTTCGCCGGTGAGGATGAGGCGCATCGCGTGATGGGGGCCCATCCGGGGTACGCATACCGCCGAGATGAGGGCCGGAACCAGCCCGAGGCGCACCTCGCTGAAGCTGAACACCGCGCTCTTCGCGCTCACCACGATGTCGCTCGCCCCCACGAGCCCCAGCCCTCCCGCGAACGCGGGACCGTTGACGGCGGCGATCACCGGCTTCGGGCACTCCCAGATGGCGCACAGCAGGGCATCGAAGGGAATCGGCCTCTCACCCGGTGCGCCCTGACCGGGCGGGCTCTGCAGGTCCATGCCCGAGCAGAAGGCCCGGCCGGCGCCGGTGACGACGATGCAACGCACGCCCTCGTCGGCCGCCGCGACGCCCAGGTGCTCGTGGATCTCGCGCACCAGAGTGCCGGACAGGGCGTTCCTCTTCTCGGGGCGGTTCAGCGTGATCCACGCCGCGGCGCCCCGTACCTCGTATAGAGAGTGTTCCTGACTGCTCACGATGTCTCCTTTTCGGACAGTGAGCGCTCACTCCCTTGCAGCGGCGCTGACCCGAGGGCGCGGTCGACGTTATCCGCCGACGAGGATTCGTCGATCAGGATCAGGTGCAGGCGCCGGGGACCGTGCGCGCCCTCCTGCATGGTCTGCTCGACATCGGCGGTCCGGGAGGGACCGGTGATGAGATTGACGGTGCGCGGCATCGCGCCGTGCGTGCCACGCAGCCTGGCCCAGACGTCCTCCATGGTGGGAAGCACCCTCTCCGCCGCCAGCACCACCAGGTGATCGCCGGGAAGGAAGTTGAGCGTGGTGGGGCGCTGCGGCCCGGAGAGCAGTACCAGGGTGCCGCTCTCGGCGATTCCGGCGAACGCCCCGGTAACGCTGACGAGGTCTTCGCCCACCGCGGCGCGGCGTTGCACTTCGAGCCGGTTCGACCAGCGTATCGCGTCGAGCTCGGGGTCCGGCGCCGCGACCAGGCGAGTGCCGAGATCGAAGGCCCGCATGTGTTCCTCGACCGTCTCCGACACCCCATCGAGATCGCGAAGGCGGGTTACCTTCGCGTTGACCGCGCCGAGCTTCGCGAGAAAACGCTCGACGAGCGGCTCATCGATCCGAGGCCGCACGTTGGGGGAAGGGTGTCGCAGGCGCGCATCGAGCGCCTTTCGCAGGCTCGGAGACAATGGGGCGCTGCGGTTGAGCGAACGCCGCACGTTCCGGAAAACGGTGTCCCGGGCATTGCTCAACGCACGGACCCTCTGGCGTGGTCGCGCCAGGCACGGAGGAAGGTCCGGCCCGAAGGAGCCGGCAGGTCGCGAGCCCCGGTCCAGCCGGATGCGAAGGGCAGACGGCGCAAACGCCCGCGACGCCCCAGGAGCGAGAGCACCCGAACCCCGATTCCGGCGAGGCGGCGGTAGAGCCGGGGCCGGCGCGCGAGCCATCCCCAGGCCGCGAGAGCGAGACGCGCACGGCGCGATCCCAGGCCATCCTCGAACTGGCGTCGGCGCAGTGCCCGCAGCATGTCCGGCAGCGGAATCCCCATCGGGCACACCTCCTCGCAGCGCCCGTTCATGGTGCAGGCATTGGGCAGGTGTCCCGCCTCCTCCAGGCCCACCATCAGCGGCGTCAGCACCGAGCCCATCGGGCCGACGTAGACCCAGCCATAGGCATGTCCCCCCACCGAAGAGTAGACGGGACAGTGGTTCATGCACGCGCCGCAGCGAATGCAGCGCAGCATGGGACGAAACTCGTTGCCGAGCATCTGCGAGCGGCCGTTGTCGACGAGCACCACGTGGAACTCGTTCGGACCGTCCAGGTCCTCTCGCCCCCGCGGCCCGGTCGTCAGGGTGGTGTAGGTCGACATCTCCTGACCGGTGGCGCTGCGGGTGAGGAGGCGAAGCAGAGTGCTCGCGTCCTCGAGCGTCGGCACCACCTTCTCGATGCCCGCGGTGACGATGTGCACGCGGGGCAGCGTATTGGTGAGGTCCCCGTTGCCTTCGTTGGTGACCAGCATCACCGAGCCGGTCTCGGCGATCAGGAAGTTCGCCCCGGTGATGCCGACATCGGCGTTCAGGAACTTGTCGCGCAGCACGCTGCGCGCCTCGTTCACCAGGTCCGCGACCTCGCTTTGCACCTCGGTGTAGCCGAGAGCGCGATGGTGGCGATGGAAGAGCTCGCTCACCTGCTGCCTCGTCTTGTGCACCGCCGGCGCGATGATGTGGCTGGGCGGCTCGTCCGCGAGCTGGATGATGTACTCGCCGAGATCAGTCTCCATGCGCTCGATCCCCGCCGCTTCGAGCGCCTCGTTGATCCCGATCTCCTCCCCCACCATGGACTTGCCCTTGGTGACGTGCCGCGCCTCGGCATTGCGGCAGAGGTCGACGACGATGCGACAGGCGTCCTCGGCGCTGGCGGCCCAGTGCACGGCGCCGCCGCTCGCCGTGACCCGATCCTCGAAGCGCTCCAGGTAGTAGTCGAGGTGCGACAGGGCGTGTTCCTTGATTTCCTTGCCCGCCTCGCGCAGCGCCTCGAACTCGGGAAAGCGCTCGAGCGCGCGGCGCCGCTTGTCGATGAAGCCGCCCTTGGCCCGGCCCATCGCGACCCGCAGTTCCGGATTCTCGAGCGCGGCTTGGGCGCGGTCGGGGAAGTGTCGGCTCGAGGGCTGCACGGATCGCTCAGTCCTTTCCTATCGCCGGTCCGTGCGCCATCTCCGCCAGCACTTCCGCCGCGTGGTAGACCCGCATCGCGCGGCCTTCCCGGGAGAGGCGCCCGGCGATATTGAACAGGCAGCCGAGATCGCCGCCGAGCAGGGTGTCGGCCCCGGTGCGCCGCACGTGCTCGGCCTTGTCGCTCACCATGCGCTCCGAGATCTTCGGGTACTTGACGCAGAAAGTGCCCCCGAAGCCGCAGCACACTTCGCCATCCTCGACCTCGACGCGCTCCAGGCCCTCGACCCGGTCGAGCAGGGTGCGCGGCTGCTGGTAAACGCCGAGCTCGCGGCGCCCGGAACAGGAGTCGTGGTAGGCGACGGTGCCTGCGAAGCGGGGCGGAGGCTCGCTCGGCTCGAGCTTGTCGACCAGAAACTGCATCAGCTCGTAGCAGCGCGGGGCGAGGGCTTCGGCGCGCCCGCGCCAATGCTGATCGGTGGGAAAGAGCAGTGGATAGTGCAGCTTCAGCACCGCGGCGCAGGAGCCGGAGGGCGCCACCACGTAGTCGTAGCCCTCGAAGGCCGCGATCACCTGCCGGGCGATGTCCCGGCTCGTCTTGAAGTCGCCGCTGTTATAGGCGGGCTGGCCGCAGCAGGTCTGAAGCGGTGGCACCTCGACGTCGCAGCCGGCATCCTCGAGCAGCTTCACCGCGGCGAAACCCACGTTGGGACGGAAGAGATCGACCAGACAGGTCGCGAAGAGTCCGACCCGCACCGGGCGCTTCACGAGATATGCCTTGCCGCCTCGCGCGCTATCGCGCGGTGTCCGATGTCGCGGCGGAACCAGGCCTTGGGCCAGGCAATGCTCTCGACCCGGCGGTAGGCACGATCCTTGGCGCTGCGTACATCCTCGCCGAGCGCACAGACGCAGAGGACACGGCCGCCGTCGGTGAACACCTGCGCGCCTTCGAGCCGGGTGCCGGCATGGAACACCATCTCGGCCTCGTCGAACAATGGCAGAGGTAGCGGGTCGCCTCGGGAGTAATCGCCCGGGTAGCCCTGTGAAGCCATCACCACCCCGACCGCGGCGCGTTCGTCCCAGTGGGCTTGCGCCCCGTCGAGCCGGGCGTCGAGTGCGGCCTCGCAGAGCTCGATGAGGTCCGAGCGCAGGCGCATCATTATGGGCTGCGTCTCCGGGTCGCCGCCCCGGCAGTTGTATTCGAGGACCCGGGGCGCACCGTGGCGATCGATCATCAGGCCGGCGTAGAGGAAGCCCGTGTACGCCCGACCTTCCGCTTCGAGCCCCCGGATCGTCGGCTCGATCACCTCCTCGAGGATGCGCCGGTGGGTCTCGGCGTCGACGATCGGAGCCGGTGAGCAGGCCCCCATCCCACCGGTGTTCGGACCCGTGTCGCCGTCACCCGCTCGCTTGTGGTCCTGGCTGGTGGCAAGCGGCAGGACCTGGCCGCCGCCGGCGATCACGATGAAGCTCGCCTCCTCGCCTTCGAGGAACTCCTCGACCACCAGGCGGCGGCCCGCGTCTCCGAAGAGATCGCCGGAGAGCATCGCGATGGCGGCGTCTCGCGCGTCTTCGACCCGGTGGGCGACCACCACGCCCTTGCCGCCGGCCAGACCGTCCGCCTTGACGACGATGGGGGCGCCCCGGGACTCGATGTAGTCGAGCGCGGGCGCCAGCTCGCCGAAGACGCGGTGGTGAGCGGTGGGAATACCGTGACGCGCGAGGAAGTCCTTGCAGAACGCCTTCGATGCCTCCAGCTCCGCGGCGCGCCGGCGGGGACCGAAGGCGCGCAGCCCCGCGGCCTCGAAGCGGTCCACGATCCCCGCGACGAGCGGCGCCTCGGGCCCCACGATGGTGAGATCGACGGCCTCGGCCCGGGCGAACTCGACGAGCGCCTCGACATCGTCGGCGGCGAACGCCACGTTGTCGACCTTGTCCTCCCGGGCGGTACCCGCGTTCCCGGGGGCGACGAAGACGCGGTGCACGCGCGGCGACTGGGCCGCCTTCCACGCCAGCGCGTGCTCACGGCCTCCCCCTCCGACCACCAGCACCTTCACGCCACGCCCTCGCCGCTCCTCTCGGTCGAGCCGCCTTGATTCCCCGGTTCACGGCTGCGGATGCGCATCTGCCGACGCCCGCACGCCCTCGTTTCGTGAGTCGGGGAAACAGGGCGGCTGGAGACTCCCCCGGTGCTTCAAGCATAGCGCAAGAAGCCGTGGCGTATCCCCGGCCCGCGGCGGCCTGTGTGCTCGTCGCAGACCCGGCTCTGCCGACCCTCCAGCCGCTTCCCCGGGCATGTCGAGGTGGTGTTCGGACACGGATTCGCCCGGATGCGATTTGCGTTGCCCGATGCTATAACGCAGGGTATGTCAAACGTTGACATCGGCACACCCATGACAACGAACGTGCACCTGACCCCGGAACTCGAGTCCTTCGCGCGCGCGTGCGTGGAAGGCGGCCGGTACGACAACGTGAGCGATGTCGTACGCTCCGGCCTCCAGCTACTGAAGGAGCAGGAGGATCGCAGGAAGGCCTTTGACCTGATGGTCGCCCGGACTCTGAAGGAGACCGAGAACAAGGGCACACGGGAAATGGACGATGTCCTGGCGCGGGCGGACGCCGCAATCGACGCGGCCCGGCGGTGACCCGGGCGGTCCTGTCCCCCGCCGCCGAACAGGACATCTTGGAAATCGTCGAGTGGATAGCAGGTGAGAACCCGGCTGCCGCGAGAGGTATTCGCACCGCGCTGGACAATCTGGCGACCACGATCGGCAAACATCCACGTATAGGCGCCCTGAAGGCGCATCTGGCGTCACCGCCGATTCGATTTCTTCCGATCCGTGGCTTTCCCTACGTCATCGTGTACACGCCCGAGCGCGATCCGCCATTGATTCTGCGCGTGCTCCATGGCGCACGGGACTTGCCGGAAGTGCTGCGAGAGCCCTGACAACGGCGCCAACACGTACTACAGGTATCGGGCGCGCGGGAGATTCGGGATCCACGGTCGGGCGACCTCGTAGGCCGCCGATACGCGCAGGAGGGTGTCTTCGCGCCCGCGTCTCGCGGCCGCGAGCAGACCGACCGGCAGACCCTCGGCATCCAGTGCGCAGGGTAGCGCGGCGGTCGGCTGGCCGGTCATGTTCCAGGTGATCTGGAAGGGCATGAAGGTCATCCAGCCCGGCGCCACATCGCGCCCGCCGATTCGCGAGGGCGGCTCGCCAATGGGGAAGGCCGCGGTCGCCGCCCCGGGAGTGAGCATGAGATCGCAGTCTTCGAACACGTCGGCTACCGCGGCTCGAAAGTGCAGCAGCCGATTGCGGTATCCGACGAGGCTCTCCGCGGACGGCAAGCGGTACTCGTCGAATTCGCGCAGCGACTCCTCGAAGAGCTCCTGCTTGTACTTCTCAAGGTCATCCCCCAGGGCGTACATGAGATCGGCGATGTAGATCGGCATGTAGACATCGAAGGGATTCTCGATCTTCGGGGTGACTTCGACGACGCGTGCACCGAGCTCCTCGAAGCTCCTCGCGCCTCTTTCGGCGATCTCGCGCACCGCGGCATCGACCGGGAAGTGTCCCAGGTCCGCACTGAATGCAATGCGCAGGCCGGCCAGCGGGCGGTCGCCCCCGCGCGCGTCACGGGTACCCGCCGCGGCCGCCTCCCGGAAGTCCGGAGGACTTGCCCGAAGCGAGATCGGATCGCGGCGATCGTGTCCGGAGCAGACCGCCAGCATCAGCGCGGCGTCGGCGACGGTGTCAGACAGGGGACCGTTGTCGGCGAAGAGGAGCGAGTCGCCCGAATTCGGCCACATCGGCACCCGGCCGTGGCTCGGCTTGGCGCCGTAGACGCCGCAGAAGGTGGCCGGCTGGGTGATGGAGCCGGCGGAGTCCGAGCCGGTCGCCCAGGGCACCAGGCCGGCAGCGACCGCGGCGGCCGAGCCGCCGCTGGACCCGCCGGAGCCGCGCCCCGGGTCGAAGGGATTGACGCAGTCCGGTCCGAGGCGGTTCTTGCTCTCCCCGAGCATCCCGAGAGCGGGGGTGTTGGTCTTGCCCACGACGACCGCGCCCGCCGCGCGCAGGCGCTCCACCATCGCGCAGTCCGCTTCCGGCACGTGCTCGGCGTGGGCGGCGAGACCGAATGTGGTCCGTATCCCCGCCGTCTCCTGCAGATCCTTGACCGCAATGGGGACTCCCAGGAGCGCCCGGCCGGTGTCGCCGGCCTTCAGCGCGGCGTCGGCCCGGGCGGCCTCTTCGAGGGCCTGTTCCGCACACACTGTCAGAAAGGCGTTCAGCTTCGGATTGTGCCTCTCGATGCGATCCAGGCAGGCACGGGTCGCCTCCTGCGAGGAGATCTCACCGGCCCGAATTGCGGCCGCGGTCTGCGTAGCGCTCATGATGTCGATCCCTGCCATGGGCGTGTCCTCCTCTACCAATCTCGTACCGGAAAGTCTGCCAGAAACCTGCAGGCGTCATGCACCTCCGGGCTCGGTGGTGACACAGCGACGCGCCTTTACCGAGAGTCCGTCAACGGTCCCCGCCAGACTTTCTTCGCCTTCCCGATCCCTCTGGAGTCCTTGGCCACGGAAAGCGGATTGGGACCTGTAAAATGTTCTGCTCGTCCACAATGTGGCCGCCGCGACTGTTGTGCGTTGATGGTCATCGAATTGTTCGACTGCACCTACCCCTTTCTGGAGGCCAATGCCTTCCTGGGCGAAGTAATGGGAAAGGCAACTCCGAGGCAGATCGTCGCGGTCATCTTATCGAAGACAGTCGAGCTTACGCTGGAAGAAGCTCATTGCCACGCACGAACATGCACCCCCACAATGGCTAAGGTTGCAACATATTCGAGCGGCTTTACGCTGTGCGGCTCGTCACTATCCGCCGGTAGGAAGAGTGCCGTGCATTACTCGCGCTTTTGGCTCGTCAGGTCCCCTGCATGACGGGTCCATGCACAAACACTCGGAGCTGTACGATATGCAGGACAACGCCTCACAGGCCGGGTTAAGTGTTGAGGCCGGTATATGTCTCGAACTCGCATCACAATGGCGTCCCCTGAGAGCCAGGAAGGATGATTTCTAGAAGACTGCTGCTCCTACGGATTTGGTCAAACACTTCTTCCGTCCAAGAGCCGTTCTGTGACCTCACCGGGGGGTTGGAAAGAGGCTGCCTTTCACGGTTCAACGTTCGTGGGAGTAGTGGGTTGACCTACCCAATGGAACACCAGTCTTAGAATCTTCGTGTAGTGGTGAGTCTTTTTTATCTTCGCGCCAGCTCGGCGTTCTTCGATGACGTGCCTTTACTGTCGGCAAAACCGACTCATATTGGGCTGCGATTTTTCTGCGCCATGTGAAAATTTGTGATTCGCCAAGGACAAAGTATGACTCAAGACGACATCTTGCATGAGCTTCTCGAAGTGTCGAACACCATGACTCGTCCGGTATTTCGGGGCCAGGCCGACGCCGATTGGAAAGCCGAATCTGGTGCTCTACGCCGTCTTCGAAACGTCTATGGAAGCGAACTACCTACGGAAGAGGATGACATCCGTAGACTGGTAGACGAGTATCATAGACAAGAGCTAATAATGCCCATGCAGGTCATTGATGGAGTCGACAAAGACGATCTTGCACGGCTATCCGTCCTACAGCACCATGGGGCTGCTACCGGACTTCTGGACTTTACAGAAAATCCACTGATCGCTCTCTGGTTCGGGTGTGGTGACATTTCCGAAAAAGACGCGAGAATCTTAGTACTCGACATTGGAGACCCCCAAGTTGCTCGAAACGGAAGAGGGCTCAAGGATCCCTTTGGTGCTGAACAACATGTTGTTTACTATGAACCCGATCAATCGCTCGGGCCACGAATCATTGCGCAGCGGAGTGTGTTTGTAGTTTGTAGTCCTTTCTTGCCAAAACGACATCTCAAATCCCTCATTGTCCCCCGGGATACCAAAGATATGGTACGACTCCATCTGTCTCGTCTAGGTTTGTCGCAAACAGCATTGTTTGGAGATATTCCAGGCTTGGCAGTGGCTAATTCAACAGATAAACCGTTGCAAAGAATCGTACCACTTTTACCACTACAGAGTAGGGTTCGTGGAAACCGCGCTTATCAATCCGGACTATACAACGACGCACTTGATGCCTATAAAGTTTACGCGGCGGAGCGGCCACATATCGCCGAACCGCATTGTCTTGTAGGGGATGCGTTCGCCGCTCTAGGTCGATTTACAGAAGCTGATCAGGCTTACACCACAGCTATTGGGAACCTTGATCGACCAATTCATCCAGATGACAGAGGAGGGGCGAGTCTAGAGTTCTGGAGATTCATGCTGTCCAACGGGCTGTACTATAATCGGGGTAATGCGCGTGCAGCTTGTGCTGACCATCTTGGGGCCGTAGAAGACTTTGACTTCGCGTTGCAGCACGGTTATGGACCAAGGTTTGCAATAATGGTAAATCGAGGTAACTCCAAGTTCGCTCTGGGAATGTTTACAAAGGCTTATGAAGACTTTGAGGCGGTTTGGCTAGAGAGTAAAACAAGCGGCACCGCGCTCGCCATGGGGAATTGTAAGGTTATGACAGGCGACTTCACAACCGCGCTTCAGCGGTATTCCAGTGGATTCGCCGTCCCGCCAGAGGGAGCGGCTGACCACTGCCGGGCGAATGCAGAACAAGTGCGCCGAATTCTGGATCTGCTTGACGGTCGCGCGTTCCAGATAAGGCATAGCAACACTTTTTTGTTCGTAGAGACTTCAAACGTGAGAGGAAAGGATCTTCCATTTCCATTCGCAGGTAATCAGGGAAACACTGGAAATACTCCATTGAGCGCATTTCCTGCGGGAGGTGGCGAGGGCTATGAAGGTGCAGTGGGTTTTACCATCGTTGTCGTACCGACCACACCGTGAGTGAATCAGTACCCAGTCGGTTCTTGCCCGACAAAATTGAATTGATGACTGAAAAAAAACTTACAAACTCTTGCCCACATGGCGTTACTTACTATCAATGAAGTCGGTTTAAAGTGTTTTCAGTCACGTCAGGTTGACGGTTACCAATTCAAGATGGCATCACAAAAAGTAGGCGTCTAAGCTTACTGTGGAGAGATCAGTACACTACCAGTGTTCACAAAGCTAGCAATGTGCCTGAAAGACTGGACGGCGGCGGTTGTTGGCATTCAGGGTTCGTCCGGTGCCTGAACAAGGTTGACCTAAATCTTGGACGTGGCACGGACCTCGCCCGTTCGGGGCATTCTGCAGGGAAACTGGAAGAACTTCACGCGAGATGCGTCTCGTCACGGTTCACCTTAACCCCCGTCCGCCACGCCGTACTTGTCGGCAAGTCGGCCATGAGAAAGGACTACCGATTTCTGGTGGAGTGGGTCAGTGGCATAAGGTCTAGCCCGCATTCGTCACCGATTCTCCAAGACGAGGCGCATTCTGGCTGAAGGAGGCTGATTATGGCGATGGAGTGGGGTGATCAGCGCCGATTGAGGTAATCGGTGCGTGTTTGGTGGTTGTTGAGAGCGACTTATCGGACTTTGGTGGGTCAAACAGGCGTTGGATACACGAAGCGAGCGAGCGGTGGCCTCGGCGGCGCGCCGATCAGGGGTTTCTGAGTCAGGTAGTGGTGCGGAAGACTATCCAGGCGGATGCCACAAGGGCGCTTTGTGCAAGTTCACCAGCACCTGGGTAAAGGTCTTGGCGTAGGGATAGGCCTGGGAGAACGACAGCCACACCCGCCGGGCGGTGATTTTGACCCGGGCGGCGACCTTGAGCAGTTTCAGTCGCAGCGTGGCGCACTGGGCGCGGGCGAACTCAGTGCCCTGTGTTCCGAGTCTTCGTAGCGCGTGCATGAGCACGTAGGCGAATGAGGAGAAGTACAGCCGCAACTGATTCGCGCGCATGGTGTGGGCGCTGGTGCGGTCGGCAAAGAGGTCGAGCTGCTGCTCCTTGATGCGGTTTTCCATCTCGCCGCGCGCGCAGTACAACTGTTCGTACAAGCGCTTGGCCGCGGCCTTGCGCGGGGAGAGGCTGGTGACCACGAAGCGCGGATTCTCCCCCTTGGACAGATACTCCGCCTTGCCCACCACTCGACGGCTGCGACTCCATGACTTGCGAGTGCGGTAGGTGAAGTCGCCGAAGCGCCGGGCCGGCTTACCAGTACGCCCATGTGCCGCGCGCGCCTGGTGCATCGCAGCGCCCAAGGCGCGCGTCAGACGGCGATTGCGCGCCAATCTGTACAGCGACGCCTGAGACTTGAGCTAAGGCGACATCCAGATTTACGCACCTCCCGGGGCGTGATGCCCCTTGGCAAGGTAGCGTTTTCGTTCGCGAGGGCGGAGGCGCGCCATGGCCAGGCTCAGTTGGGAGGATCGGATGACGATCAAGAGCTTGACAGGCAGGCAATGTTCGAACCGGCACATCGCACGGTTATTGGGGGTATCGGAAGGAACGGTTCGCTACCACCGTCGACGCCAAGCGGCGGGTGCGCCGGATGGGCGTTCGGAGCAGCAGCCGGTTGCGGCCCGGTTCCAGGAGGCGATCGACGCGTACGTGTTGGGCAGCGGGGAGGAGTCGCCGAGCAACGTTGCGGCGCTTCACGCGTGGCTGGTGGCCGAGCACGACTATCCGGCGGGTCTTCGCTCGGTGCAGCGCTATGTTCGCCGGGCGTATCGGACGCCGGCGCGTCGGGCGCGGCGTCGTGTGGAGACCCCACCCGGGGTTCAGGCCCAGGCGGACTGGGCGTCGTTTCCCGGGGTCTGGGTCGGGGGCGCGCGCCGGGACCTGCTCGCATTTGTGCTCACGTTGTCGTTCTCGCGCGCGTGGGCGCTGGTGTGGAGCGAGCGCAAGCATCTGCTCGCTTGGCTGTCGGTGCATAACGCGGCGCTGCAACGCCTGGGCGGAGTACCGGCCACGATCCGGGTCGACAATGAGAAGACGGCGGTGGTGGCCGGAGCGGGCGCGTGGGGGACGGTACATCCGGTCTACGAGCGCTATGCGCAGACGCTGCGATTCCACGTCGATGCCTGTGCCCCGCGAAGTCCGCAAGCGAAGGGCAAGGTCGAGCGTCGGATCCGTGACGGGCGCGCCGGGTGCAGCCCGTATCGCCGGCACTGGGAGGCGCTCGAGGAGCTCCAGGCGCATACCGACGCGCGCGGTTCCGAGACGATGAGCCGACGGGTGTGCCCGGCCACCGGGACCGACGTGCTGCGGGCCTGGGAGCAAGAGCGCGCGCACCTCGGTGCCCTTCCCGAGCCGATGCCCGAGCCCTTCGACATCGCGGTCACGCGCCGCGTGGGCGCCGATTGCACGGTCGTGTTCGAGGGAAGGACGTACTCGGTGCCGTTTGCGCTGGTAGGCCAGCGGGTGGAGGTTCGCGGTTGCGCACGACACGTTCAGGTCCTGGCCGGTGCCGACCTGGTCGCCGCTCATCCGCGGGCGACCGCCCATCGCATCGTGCTCGACCCCGGGCACTTCCAGGGCGAGTCGACCGAGACGGTCATCGCTCCGGCGCCGCTAGGGCGGATGGGGGCGCGCATCGCGCAGATCGCGGCCCTGGCACCGGAGCATCGACCGCTGGACCTGTACGCGGCGCTGGCAGAGGTGGCCCGATGAGCGCCCCGGGCAAGGTGCGCCCCAAGGTCGACCTCGACGCCACCGTCGAGCGCCTGGTCCGCCTGGGGCTGGTCCACGGTGCCGAGCACTTGGCCGATTGCCTCACCGACAGCGCCAAGGCGCAGTTGCCCGCGCACGCGTTCCTGGACCGACTCCTGGACATTGAGCTCACCGAGCGTGAGGAGCGACGAGTCAAGACCTCGCTTCGGCTCTCCGGACTGCCCACCGGGCAAACGCTGGGCAGTTTCGACTTCGCCTTCCAGCCTTCGGTCGAACGCTCCCGGATCGAGACGCTGGCCACCTGCGCCTGGGTCCGGGGCAAGGAGACGCTGCTCATCCAAGGTCCTCCCGGGGTCGGGAAGACGCATCTTTGTGTCGCCCTGGGCGTTCGAGCGATCGAGAACGGATTCTCGGTCACCTTCTACCGGCTCGAGGAGTTGCTTGCCGCCCTTCGGGCCGATGCCGAGTGCCCACCGGCAAGGCTGCGCCGGCGCAAGTACCTCAACGTCGCCCTGCTGATCATCGACGAAATGGGATTCGAGCCCATGACCCGGACCGAGGCGAGCCTGTTCTTTCGGCTCGTGAGCTACCGCTACGGCCGAGGCTCGATCCTCATCACCACCAATAAGGGCATCAAGGACTGGCCCGAGCTGCTCGCAGGCGATGCGGTCCTCGCCACCGCCATCCTCGACCGGCTCCTGCACCATAGCCATGTGCTCAACATCAAGGGCCGTAGCTATCGACTCCGCGACCTCGAACAGGCCATCAGTTCGAGGCCGTGAACCGGACCAGCACGATGGCACGACAACGGTGCGTAAAGATAGATGTCGCGCTAACGCGTAAAACTAGGTGTCGCTTGACACCAATCCCAGCACGTAGTCCACCCTATGGTCCTCGCACCACTTCATGATGGGCTCGCGACAAAAGCCCGAATCGCCTCGGATATGGATGCGTGTCCTGGGCCAGTGGCGGCGAATCTGACCGACAATGCGGGCGAGCTCCTCAATGCTGCCGGCCGAGGCATCCTGGTTGGACTCGCGCAGCCGCGCGCACAACAGGTGCTCGCCACAGAAGATGTACAGCGGCAGATAGCAGTAGCAACCGTAGTAGCCGTGAAAGAACCGCCCTTCCTGGCTCCCGTGCAACGGGTCATCGGTCGCATCCAGGTCCAGCCACAGCTCACGCGGCGCCTGTGAGTGCGACTCCACAAAGAGCTCCACTAACAGCTCATCGAACCCCTCACCACGCGCCACGATGCGCTTGTAACGGTCGTGCGCCGCCTGCTGCGGTGCGCCCAGCTCCATGCGGTTCAACGTGCTCGCACTGGCCAATGCACAGCCTCGGTCACGCTCGCGTACCCGACCCGCGCCTGTCACATCGCGCTTGCCTACCAGCACCGACAGCACCGCATCTGCGCGCAGCTGCCCATGGTCGTTGAGGTCTTCGTATCCCAACGCAATGCCATAAACCCGCTGCGACACCAGCTCATGCACGTTATGTTCCACGCTCGCAGGGTTGCGGTAATCGACCATACACTCCGACACCCGCGACATCAGACCGATACGCTTGTCCACCTCGCGTAGCAGTACCCCTCCGGCATCGCTGCTGATGTGACCGCCGTCGAATCGTCCGGTGACACATCGCCGTCCCAGCGCGTGAAACTCAAGCTGCTTGCCATTACACTGTGTCTTCAAGGCTGCTTCCTCGTCGTCTGGCTTAACTTGTTGATCCCACAACCGTTATGCCATGAGGAGCAGCCTTTTTCCATCCCCCCGGTGAGTTTTTCGGGCTAGGCTGCACCTTGACATTCTGAGTGGTTTCCGTTACCTAGTGGGTAACGAATATTCTCGTAAGCCATGGACATCGCCTTCAGGACCCGCAAGCTGGAAAAGGTCTTCAACACAGCCCAAGTTTTGCAGAAGACGCACGGAGCGCGTATGGCGAAGATACTCGCCATACGGATGGCGGTACTCCGAGCAGCACGAAGTCTTGCGATGGTGCCGATAACTCCACCGGAAAGGCGGCATCAGCTCGTTAGGGACCGGGAAGGGCAATTCGCAGTCGATCTCGTTCACCCATACCGGCTCGTCTTCGAACCCAATCACGAACAGATACCGCGCAAGGCCGATGGAGGGATCGATACGGAACAAGTGACGGCTATAACGATCATGGACGTAATCGACTATCACTGACGGAGCAAGGAGAGATGGCGACTGCGAACAACCAGTTCAATCCGGACTATGCGGTACCACCCGGATGGGTCCTCGAGGAGCGCCTTGATATTGAAGGAATTTCCCATGCCGAATTCGCGCGCAGGTGCGGCCGCTCTCCAAAGCTGATCAGCGAGATCATATCGGGCAAGGCGCCACTCGAGCCGGGAACGGCGTTGCAGTTCGAGAAGGTGCTTGGCGTCGACGCCGGCATCTGGCTCCGGATTGAGTCCGAGTTCCGTCTTCATCGGGCTAGGGAGAACGAGGCCCGAGAGGCTGCTGATTCTGCGGAGTGGATCAAGGCATTCCCCATCAAAGAACTAGTTGAGCGAGGCTGCTTCCAACTACCGGAATCGGATACCGACGCGATGTCTAAATTGCTGAGGTTCTTTCGAGTGGGCTCAGTCGAGGCGTGGACCGCTCAATATGGCCTCGCAAATGTTGCTTACCGCCACTCTACGAAGTTTCAGAGCGACGAGGCTGCATTGGCTACCTGGCTCCGGCTTGGTGCGATCGAGGCCGAACGCCAGAATTGCACGGACTTCAACAAGGTTCGATTCAGGAGTGCCGTCCGGGTCATCCGTGGTTTGACGCGTGAACCGATCGGCGAGGCTCTTGAGCGGGCCACCAAGCTATGCAATCAAGCAGGAGTTGCGCTCGCATTGGTGCAGCCATTACCAAAGACGGCGCTCAGCGGTGCGGCTTGGTGGCTGTCGTCCCGCAAAGCAGTCATCCAACTGACTGCTCGACACAAGTCCGATGACCATCTCTGGTTCAGCTTCTTCCATGAGGCGGCGCATTTACTCCTTCATAGCAAGAAAAGAGTGTTTGTCGACGAGACCAACGGAGACAACGCAGAGCTTGAGGAGGAAGCCAATGACTGGGCATCCAACACGTTGATCCCGCAGCAAGCCTGGGAGCAGTTTGCCGCCACGTCGCCTCTCAGCAAGAGCGCCGTCACGGCATTCGCGGACGAACAGGGCATTGCTCCCGGCATCGTCGTAGGCATGCTCCAGCACCGGGGGCTTCTTCCCTGGACGCACTTGAACGGTCTCAAGGTCAGGTTGGCCTGGAGGGCGGGGAAGGATTAGCGAAGCGCGGCGAGCACACCGCCCGGCTCGCAACCGACGCACAGTCGCGCTTACATCATGGTCAGGCCAACGTTGACCGGCAGCGCCACACCGTTCGGGAAGCCGGACTGCCGACAAGCCTCCTCTGCCGGGAGAGGAAGGGATGCCGGAGGCGGGGAGGATATGAGGCTACCAGTGCCTCTTGGGCGCCTTGGTCAGCACTTCGTGTCCGTGGCGCGTAACGAGGACGCTTTCCTCGAAATCGCCGACGTAGCCATCCATCTCGAGGGTCTTTTCCACGTTGATCACCATGTTCTCCACGAGCGGAGTGTGGTCGTCCGGAACGAGCCACGGTGCGTCCCAGCCCATGCCGAGGCCGTGACCGAGGCCGGAGAAGACGCCTTCCACCGGATAGCCCAGCTCTTGCTGCTTTCTGATACCGGCTTGCGCGACCTCGGCGGCGCTCGCGTCGCGACGGATCGTCTCGATCCCGGCTTCCACCACCGATATCGCGGCCTCGAACGCGTCGATCTGACGATTGGTGGCTTTTCCTATTGCCTTGGAGCGTGACAGGTCGAAGTAGTAGCCATCGAACACCCCGGAGATCCCGAGGCGCAACCACTGGCCGTCTTCCAGCGGCGCCGGGTGGGCCCAGGTCGGGAAGATGGAGCGACAGGCGGAGGGACGCTCGCCGCCCGTGCCGGAGGCCATGAAGCTGTTGTAGAGGATCCCGCCGGCGGGCACGAGGACCTGCATGCCCGCCGCCACTACATCGCCGTGGGTGGCGCCGACGACAGCCCGGTCGAGCATCGCTTCGATGGTACGTGACCCGATCTCCGCCGCGACCGCCAGATGCTCGACTTCGGCCAGGGACTTGATCGAACGCAAGCGGGCGAGAATGTGATCCGCCGCTTCGAAGCGGGCTTCCGGAAAGGCGCCGCGCAGCCGATCCAGGGAGCCCGCCGGCAACGTGTCGTAACCCGCGACCCCCAATCGACCGGCGTCGAGCCCGGCACCGCGGATTTCTGCGATCAGGGTATCGAGTCCCCGATCGGTCTGCACCACGCTCTCTCGCGGCAGGGCGACTTCATCGAGGTAGGGAGTGTCGGCAATCAGGCGTGCTCGCCCATCCGCCATGAGAAGAACGAATGGGTGGGCTCGTGCGGACCAGTGATCCCCGCAGTCGGGGATGAAGGGAAAGGAAGAGTAGAAGTTGGTGAGGTACATGACGTCACCGTAGCGGTCGAGGGCTCCCCCACCCCGGCTGCACACCAGCAGCGCGTCGAGCCCGCTTCGCCGGACCGCTTCCGCCGCGCGGGCGCGCCGTTCCTCGAACTCTTGGCGGGCGATGGCGGGTGCGCGCCGGATCATGGCCCGGCACCGAAGATCGCGTGTCTGGAATGCACTGTTGCCATCCGGAAACCCGTCCGCGAATCCACCCTCACCCCGCGGCCCCGCCGACACTCCCCGCACCCGCCGCGGCGACAGGTCGCGAACACCAAACTTGCGCAGTTTTCCATAGCTACTCCTGCTTGCTCACATCGCGGTCAGGCCACCGTCGACCGGCAGCACCACGCCGGTGATGTACGAGGAGTCGTCGCTGGCGAGAAAGAGCGCGGCGGCGGCGATCTCCTCCGGGGTGGCCATCCGGTCCATGGGGATTCGAGTCAGCACCCGGCGCAGCTCCGCCTCGGGGTCCGGCGACTGCTCGATGAAGCGCCGGTTCATCTCGGTGTCGACCTCGCTCGGGCAGAGGCAGTTCACCCGGATATTGCGCGTCGCGTAATCGATGGCCACCTGACGGGTCAGCATCACCACCGCGCCCTTGGCCGCCGCATAAGGAGCCTGGCGGGGTGAAGCGACGAGCCCGAGCATCGACGCGGTGTTGACGATTGAGCCTCCGCCGGTCTTCAACATTTCCGGGATGGCGTGGCGACAGCCGAGCATCACCCCCTTGAGGTTGACGTCGAGGCTCCGGCGCCACATCTCCTCGTCGATCTCCTCGACCGAGGCGGGGAAGTTGACGCCCGCATTGTTGAACAGCACGTCGAGGCGGCCGAATGCCTCGACCGTGGCGCGCACCATTCGCTCGACCTGCTCCGACTCCGACACGTCGACCGGGACGAAGCGGGCCCGGCCGTCCTCGTCCTCGATCCGCGCCACGGTGTCCTCACCGGCCCGGGAATCGAGATCCGCAACCACCACCGCGGCGCCTTCGCGAGCGAAGAGAAGCGCGGACGCGCGCCCGATGCCGGCGCCCGCCCCGGTTATGACCGCGACCTTTCCCTCGAGCTTGCCCATGCCCACCGCCCGAACCGGCCTCAGTCGGAACCCGCCTCGTGCGCAGCTTCCAGGTAGCGATCGGAGCCCGGACCGAAGGCCGGCCCGTTGATGACGAGATAGACGAGTCTCCCCTCGAGCTCGTAGGGAGCGTCCTTGGGAATGAACACGAGGTCGCCGGCGCCCGCGTTCACCCAGGGCGCATCGTCGCCGACCTGGAAGCGGCCTTCTCCCTCGATGACGTAGTACACACGGTCGCCGGTGGTGCTCGCGAGGCGTCGGTGCCGCCCATCGATTCTCACCCAGGTGACGCTCAAGTCGTGGCTGTGCCGGTCTCGGTCGACCACGTGCTTCATCACCAGATCGTTGTCGGGCACCTCGATGTCGGGCAACTGGTCGATGCGGATCAACATGGCGCGCTTGCTCCTGTGGGGTGGACACCGGCTCCCCGCCGCGTCTTCGCAACGGAGTCCGCGGTTGACGCCCGCGCCGCCGGGATAGCATGCTGGCGGTGGCGGTGGAGAGCCCGCCGCCATCATAACTTGGCGTTCTCGGCCGGCGGCAGAGTTCCGGCCCATCAAGAAACAGGAGAATCCAGATGATCAAACGCATGATGCAGGCGCTCGTCTCGGCCCTCGCGCTGGCACTGTTGTTCGCCCCGGTGGGGCAGGCCCGCTCCCTCGACGACATCGTCAAGTCCGGCGTAATCCGGATCGGGGTCAACCCCAACTTCCCGCCGATGAGCGCCTACGGCGAGACCAACGAGTTCGAGGGCTTCGACATCGAGGTCGGCAACATCATCGCCGAGCGGCTCGGGGTGGAGGCGGAGTACGTACCGACCGAGACTGCCCAGCGCGTTCCCTTCATCGTCTCCGAGCGCATCGATATCTCACTCGGCGCCCTGACCCGCACCACTTCGCGGGCGATGCTCATCGACTACACGGTGCCGCTGCACACTGAGGTCATGGCGGTGCTCACCACCGACAAGGTCATGGCCGAGAAGTGGCAGGACCTCGACTCGTCGGACTACACCCTGGTCAACATCCGGGCGACCTGGCCGGTGGACTGGAACAAGGAGAACCTGCCGAACGCCGAAATGATCCTGGTTGACAGCATCGCCGACACGGTGCGTGCGGTAGCCCAGGGACGCGGCGACGCGATCGTGGAGAACATCGACTTCTTCATGGCGCATACCGCCAACTACCCCGACGTCAACTGGAAGGTGCTGCCCGACAAGATCTTCGTCGCCTATTGCGGGATCGGCGTACAGAAGAACAACCACAACCTGCGCCAGTTCCTGAACATCCTCCTCTACGAGCTGCACAGCGGCGGCAAGATCAACGAGCTCTGGGAGAACGCCTACGGCGCCCCGATGCTCGTGGAGGTCGAGCCGACTCCCTTCTTCTGAGCTGAGCGCACACCGCGCCCTCGGGGCCGCGCCCGGACTCGTTCCGGGCGCGGCCAAGCCCTGCTCGCCCCGCCCCCGGAAGTCCATCGCACCGTATGGACTACACCTTCCAGTTCGGCGTTGTCGCCAAGCACCTCCCCTACCTGATCGGCGGCGCGTGGCTCAGCCTGCTGCTCGCCTTCCTCGCATTCTGGGCCGGCGCGGTCATCGGCCTGCTCGGGGCGATGGGCAAGACTTTCGGCGGCCGGATCCTCTACCGGGTGATCGACGCCTACGTGGTGTTCTTCACCAACACGCCGGCGCTCGTGCAGATCTACGTGATCTTCTACGGCCTGCCCGATCTCGGCATCGTGCTCTCTCCCTTCAACTCGGTGCTTCTCGGCCTCACGCTCAACTGCGGCGCCTACCTCACCGAGATACAGCGTGCCGGCTTCCAGTCCGTGCGCCGCGAGGAGCTCGAGGCGGCGGAGACCCTCGGCATGTCCCTGTGGCAGACGGTGCGCTACGTCATCGCCCCGCACATCGCCAAGACCCTCTACGCGCCGCTGTCCAACTTCTACATCTGGATCGTGCTCGGCAGCTCGATGGCGGGCATCTTCGCGGTGGAGGAGCTCACCGGCCGGGCCATCAACGTTTCCTCCACCACGTTCCGGACCATCGAGGTGTTCATCTACACCGCCGGCATCTACGTGGTGCTGACGGTGCTCGCGAGCGCCCTGCTCGCGCTCATCGGGCGGCACGCTTTCCGGGTGAAGGCGAGGATCCTCTGATGATCGAGCGCATCGTCGAAGAGGCCCCCCGCTTCTTCACCTGGTACAACGCCATCTTCTTCGCGCAGGCGATGGGCGTGACGCTGGCGCTCACCCTGATCGGCTGCGGGCTCGGCAGCGTGATCGGCTTCGCCCTGGTCTACGGGCGCCAGACCCGAGGGCGGCTTTTCGCTCCGCTTCGCGTTCTCATCGTGGGCTACGTGGAGATCTTCCGGCGCATTCCCTTCCTCGTCATTCTGTTCATCGTGCTCTTCACCACCGAAGCGTTCGGGGTTCGCGTCTCCTTCTTCGGGATCGCACTGATCGGGATCTGCGTCATCTCAACCGCGTACATATCCGAGATCGTTCGAGCCGGATTCGAGTCAATCCACCGCAACCAGTGGGACGCGGCGGAGGCGATGAATTTCGGCCGGGTGGCGACCCTGCGCTTCGTGATCCTGCCCCAAGCCTGGAAGGTCATTTTGCCCCCCGCCTTCGCCTACTTCGTGATGTTCATCAAGGACACCGCGCTCGCCTCCCAGATGGGCGTGCTGGAGCTGACGAAAGTCGCCAAAATCTTCAACGACCGCGGTTTCTCGCCCTTCCTCACCTTCGGTACTTGCCTTTTGCTCTACTTCATCCTCTCCTATCCGCTGACCCGACTCGGGCAGCGGCTGGAGCGCCGCCTTGCCTCATCTCGAAATCGTTGACCTCAGCGCCTCCTACGAGAAGGAGAAGCGTGTGCTCTCCGGCATCGACCTCGAGGTCGAGCGCGGCGAAGTACTGAGCCTGATCGGGCCCTCCGGGTCGGGCAAGAGCACGCTGTTGCGGGTGCTCGTCGGCCTGCTCCCCCCCGATTCGGGCCGGCTCGAGGTGGAGGGGCGGCCGGTCGACTTCTCCGACCGGCGCAGCCTGCGCGCGCTGCGCGGGCGCTGCGCCATCGTGTTCCAGCAGTACAACCTGTTCCAGAACATGAGCGTGATGCACAACGTCACCATCGCGCCGATCCGGATCAAGAAGCGCGACGCGGCGACGGTGCGCGCGGAAGCCGCGACGCTGCTCGAGAAGGTCGGGCTCGCGGACAAGCGTGACGCCTACCCGGACGAGCTCTCGGGCGGACAGCAGCAGCGTGTCGCGATCGCGCGGGCGCTCGCGCTCAAGCCCGAGATCCTGCTCCTCGACGAGGTGACCTCCGCCCTCGACCCGGAGCTGGTCAACGAGGTGCTCGATGCGATCCGGGTGCTCGCGGGAGAAGGCATGACGATGATCGTGGTCTCCCACGAGATGGGCTTCGTGCGCGAGGTGTCCACCCGGGTCGCGATGATGGACGAGGGCCGCATCGTGGAGACGGGAACGCCGGTGGACATCTTCGACCGACCCGGCGCCGCGCGGACCCGGGAATTCGTCGCCAAGATCCTGCGAGGCTGAGGGCCACATGGGAGTCACCCCACCATGAAGCTGGGCGTCATTCTGCCGAGCGCGGGCCCGAACACCGGTGCCGCGCCCATCGTGGCCACCGCGAAGCTCGCGGCCGAGCTCGGATTCCACTCGTTGTGGCTCACCGACCACGTGGTGCTCGCGGAACGGGTCGATGCCGTCTATCCCTACCGCAGTCACGGTCGCTGGGACTATCCGCCGGACACCCCCTGGCTCGACCCCCTGCTCAGCCTGGCGTGGGCCGCAGCGGCGGCGCCGACCCTTGCGCTCGGCACCTCGGTGCTGGTGCTTCCCATCCGCAACCCGGTGCTGCTCGCCAAGCAGGTGGCGAGCCTCGACTACCTGAGCGGCGGCCGCGTCATCCTCGGAGTCGGATCGGGCTGGATGGAGGAGGAGTTCGCCATCATCGGCGAGCCCTACGCCGGTCGCGGGCCACGCGCGGAAGAGATGGTGGCGCTGATGCGCCGCTACTGGAGCGGCGATTCGGTCGAGTTCGAGGGGCGCCATTACCGGACTCCGGCGCCGGCCCGCATGTACCCGCGACCCGCGCAGGAGAAGATTCCGGTCCTGTGGGGCGGACACTCCGATGCGGCGCTGCGCCGCGTGGCGCGCAGCGGCGACGGCTGGCACCCCACGCAGATCACTCTGGAGGCGCTCGAACGGGGACTCGCGCGCCTGCGCGGCTACTGTGAAGCGGCGGGCCGGGACCCGGATTCGCTGTCCGTCATCGTCCGCCCCGGCGACACCTACGACATCGATGAAGAGACCCACGCGCGGCATGTCGCTCTCGGCGTCGACCACCTGGTCATCGACACCCCCATCAAGGAGCCGGACCCCGGGCTTGCGCGCCTGCGGGCACGGATGGAGCGGGTGGCGTCCATTTGCGGGACCTGAGCGGCGGGGAGCGCAGGGACCACAGAGTGCCGGCGCTCAGTGCCGGAAGTGGCGCATACCCGTGAACGCCATCGCGAGCCCATGCTCGTCGGCGGCCGCGATGACTTCGCGGTCGCGTCGCGAACCGCCGGGCTGCACGAGGGCGGTGACTCCGGCCGCGGCCGCGGTATCGACGCCGTCGCGGAAGGGGAAGAAGGCGTCGGAGGCCATCACCGCGCCGGCGAGATCGAAGCCCTCGTCGGCGGCCTTGAGGGCGGCGATGCGCGCCGAGTACACGCGGCTCATCTGTCCCGCCCCGATGCCGATCGTCATGCCGTCCCGGCAATACACGATCGCGTTCGACTTCACGTGCTTGACCACTTTCCAGGCGAAGAGCAGGTCGGCGCGCTCCGCCGCGCTGGGAGCCCGCCTGGTCACGACCTGAAGGTCCTCGTCCTCGATCTCACCCAGATCGCGATCCTGCACCAGGAGCCCGCCGTTGACCGACTTCGAGTCGAAAGCGGCGCCGCGGGCGGTATCGAGGGCTCCGCAGGCCAGCACCCGGACATCGGGCTTGCCGGCCAACACCCCTAGCGCCTCGGGCGTCACACGGGGTGCGATCAGCACCTCCACGAATTGCCGCTCGAGGATCGCGTTCGCGGTCTCGGCGTCGAGCGGACGATTGAGGGCGACGATTCCGCCGAAAGCGGCGCTCGGATCGGTGGAAAAGGCCCGGTCGTAGGCGGCGAGGCTGCGTTCTCCCATCGCCACCCCGCAAGGGTTGGCGTGCTTGATGATGGCGCAGGCGGGGGGAACGAAGACGCGCACGCACTCCAGCGCGGCGTCGGCGTCCGCGACGTTGTTGTAGGAGAGCGCCTTGCCCTGAAGCTGTTGCGACCTCGAGACCGAAGACTCGCCCTGTTCCGTCTCCACGTAGAAGGCGGCGCGCTGGTGGGGATTCTCCCCGTAGCGCATCTCTCGTTGCCGGCGGTACTCGCGCCGCCAGGTGGCGGGGAAGGCGCCGCCCTCGCCCTCGGCGCCGATGCCGGCGAGATAGTCCGCGATGGCGCGATCGTAGCGCGCGCTGTGCTCGAACGCCTTGACGGCGAGGCGCCGGCAGGTCTCGACGCAGAGGGCGCGATCCGCGGCGCGAAGCTCCTCCAGGATCGAGTCATAGTCCGCGGCATCCACCACTGCCGCGACTTCGGCCTGGTTCTTTGCCGCCGCGCGCAGCATCGCGGGCCCCCCGATGTCGATGCTCTCGATCGCCTCGGCGAGATCGCAGTCCGGGTTGGCGACGGTGCTCTCGAAGGGATAGAGGTTCACCACGACCATGTCGACCGGCTCGATTCCGTGCTCGGCCATCACCGCCCGGTCGATGTCGCGGCGGCCGAGGAGGGCTCCGTGAATCCTGGGATGGAGGGTCTTGACCCGACCCCCCATGATTTCCGGAAAACCGGTGTATTCGGACACGTCCCGAACCGGGACGCCCTGGTCCCGCAAGATTCCCGCGGTGCCTCCGGTGGAGAGAATCTCGACGCCAAGTCGGGCGAGCGCGCGGGCGAACTCGACCACCCCGGTCTTGTCGGACACGCTGACCAGCACCCGGCCGACTACCGGCATCGGAGGCCTCCTCCGGCGCCCGGGCCGGGCTTGCACCCGCGCAGCGCGCAAGGGAGTGCCGGCGCGGACGCCCCGGCGGAGCGAACAGGTGCGGGATGCGGGATCAATCCAGCCGGTGCTGTTGCAGCTTCTTGCGCAGGGTGCCCCGGTTGATCCCGAGCATTTGCGCCGCCTTGGTCCGGCTGCCGCCGCTGCGATCGAGCACCATCGCGAGCAGGGGCTTCTCGACCTCCCCCATCACGAGCGAGAAGAGGTCCCGGCACTCGTGCCCGTCGAGCGTCTCGAAGTAATGCCTGAGCGCCGCGCTTACGCAGTCCTCCAGTCGGACCTGGCCGTTCTCCGTCGCGGCCGCGAGTGCCGCGTCGACGCTCAGAGATGCATCCGCAGCGGGGTCGCGGGCGGGCCCGCTCACGCCGGCGTCTCGTCCCGGCGCTGACAAGAGCATTTTGCGCGACGCAAGAGAGCGAGAAACGAGTCCTGAATCACCATCATCCCTGCCCGTCCGTCTCCGCGGACTGCTTCGGTAGGGGACCCCCCGAGCGATCATCTTAACCCGGCTTAGCAGACAGATCTCAAGCACTGCCAACCCGAAAAACTCGCCGAGGGGACGAAGGAAGGCTGCTCCTAATGGCATAACAGTTGTGTGATCAACAAGTTAAGCCAAGCGACGAGAAAGCAGACTTGAAGGCACAGTGTAGTGGCAAGCAGCTTGAGTCACACGCGCCAAGCCTCTGTACAGCGTTGCCGTTGGGGCAATCGATCAGAGCAAAATAGTATTTTGTGTAAAGAATAATCCTGATATGCATTCAAGGGTGAAGGTGCGGTGAGTACGTTGGGGCACGGGTGCCAGGAGTCTGTACGGCGTTGCGGCCGGAGTAATGGGTCAGGATTAAGCGGAATTATTCTTAAAGATAAATCTCTTTATCCCAAAGAGAGCTGGGTGTAGTGAGACGAGGTGTAGTGAGTACTTTGGGGCGCGGGCGCAAGGGGTTCGCGGTGTGGGTCAGGCTGGATGGGCGTGCGGGCGCGGTGAGCGAACAGCTTGAGCACGTGGTGACACCGGCTGACCCCCGTCCACTCGTAATCGACGGCCTTGATACCGCGCAGGGAGAAGTGGCGGAAGCCGTCGGGCGTGCTTGCTCTGGCCGTTGACGGGCGCGACCACTGCCTTGCGCCGAGCGTACCGCGCTTGATCCCGGGCGATGTCGAGTCGCCAGCGCATCCGCGCGAGCGGGTCGAGTGCCTCGGGCGGGTCGCCGATTCGCGTGGCCTTTGACCGGAGGTGGCCGAGAGCAGGGCGCCGGGTCAGATGCCGAGCTTTCTTTCCAGGAAGTGGATGTCCACCCCGCCCTCCCGGAACGCGGGATCCCCGCAGATCTCCTGGTGCAGCGGAGTGTTGGTGGCGATGCCGTCGATGACGATCTCGTCGAGCGCGGTGCGCATGCGCGCGAGCGCGGATTCGCGATCCTCACCGTGGGCAATCAGCTTGCCGATCATGGAGTCGTAGAAGGGAGGCACTTCGTAGCCATCGTAGACATGACTGTCGAGCCGAATGCCGGGCCCGCCAGGGGGGTGGAACAGGGTGATACGACCCGGCGAAGGCATGAAATTGTGCGGATGCTCCGCGTTCAGGCGACACTCGATGGCGTGGCCCCGGATGGCGATCTCGTCCTGGCGGATGCTCAGCTCCTCGCCCGCCGCGCTTTTCAGTTGCGCTTTCACCAGATCGACTCCAGTCACCATTTCGGTGACCGGATGCTCGACCTGGATCCGGGTGTTCATCTCGATGAAGTAGAACTCGCCCTGCTCGTAGAGGAACTCGAAGGTGCCCGCGCCACGGTAGCCGATGTCCTCGCAGGCGCGCACACAGCGCGCGCCGATGCGCTGCCGCAGCTCGGGCGTGATGCCAGGGGCGGGAGCCTCCTCGATGACCTTCTGGTTACGCCGCTGGACCGAGCAGTCCCGTTCGCCGAGCGAAACCACATTGCCATGGTGGTCGGCGAGGACCTGGAACTCCACATGCCGGGGGCGCTCCAGGTACTTCTCGAGATAGACGCGATCGTCGCCGAAAGCGGATCGGGCCTCGGCCCGGGTCACCGAAATCGCGCGCTCCAGCTCCGCTTCGCCGCGCACCACCCGCATCCCGCGACCACCGCCGCCGCCCACCGCCTTGATCATGACGGGATAACCGATCTCCCGGGCCATGCGCTGCGCTTCGTCTCGGTCGCTTCCGAGCGCGCCATCGGAGCCGGGCAGGCAGGGCACGCCCGCGGCCCGCATGCACGCGATTGCTTCGAGCTTGTCGCCCATGATTCGGATGGTGTCGGGTCGCGGACCGATGAATTGGAACCCGCTCTGCTCGACGCGCTCGGCGAAGTCCGCGTTCTCGGACAGGAAGCCATAGCCCGGATGAACCGCCGACGCGTCGGTGACCTCCGCCGCACTCACCATGGCCGGAATGTTCAGGTAGCTCTCCGAGGCGGGGGGCGGACCGATGCATACCGACTCGTCGGCGAGGCGTACGTGCATCAGGTCCCGGTCCGCGGACGAATGCACCGCCACCGTCTTGATCCCGAGCTCCCGGCACGCACGCAGGATACGCAGCGCAATCTCGCCCCGATTCGCAATGACGACCTTCTCGAGCATCCGGGTCTCAGGCGTCGAGATCGACGACGAAGAGCGGCTGGTCGTACTCCACGGGTTGGCCGTTTTCCGCCAGCACCGCGGTGACCAGCCCGGCGCAGTCCGCTTCCACCTGATTGAGGATCTTCATCGCCTCGATGATGCACAGGGTGTCGCCGACCTCGATGCGCTGGCCGACATTGACGAAGGGTCGCGATCCCGGGGAAGAAGCCGAGAAGAAGGTGCCCACCATCGGTGAGGTCACGGTGTGGCCCGATGCTTCCGCTTCCGTGGCGGCGGGCGCGGGCTCCGGCGCGGCGGGCGCCGCCGGCGCCGGGGCAAGGGCGGCGGGCGGGGGAGCCGCAACATAGGAGACTCCCGCCCCCGGAGCCGCGACCACCGGCGGACTGCGCCGGATCCTCACCGATTCCTCACCTTCGTGGATCTCGATCTCGTCCACCTCGGACTGCTCCAGCAGCTCGATGAGCTTCTTTATCTTGCGAATGTCCATCCTCAGGCTCGGGCAAGTCGGGCCGCGGCGGCACGATATGCGAGCTCGTACCCCTGGGGGCCGAACCCGACAATCACGCCGAGCGCCAGATCGGAAAGATAGGAGCGGTGGCGAAAAGGCTCACGACGATGCACGTTGGAGAGATGAATCTCGATGAAGGAAATCGCCACCGCGGCGAAGGCATCGCGCAGCGCGATGCTGGTATGGGTGAAAGCGGCGGGATTGATGAGGATGAACCCGACTTCCTCATCCGGCGCGCGTTGCACCCGGTCTACGAGCTCGTGCTCGGCATTGCTCTGAAAACAGCTCATGCGATGACCGTCCGCACTCGCGAGCGCTTCGAGTCGGGCCTCTATGTCGGAGAGTCGTTCGGCCCCGTAGTGCTCGGGCTCGCGCGTCCCGAGCAAGTTGAGGTTGGGCCCGTTGAGAAGGAGGATGTGTGACATGGAGTTGTCAAGTTTTCGGTGTGTTGGCCGAAGTTCGTAGCCGTTATCCACAAGATTCTACATTTTTCTCATTCTCTCGGTCCACGCCGTTACGCGAGACGACTTCAGGACTCCCGGGCCGCTTGCGGACTGCGTCCCGCCAGCAGCTCGTCGAGCCTGCTTGCGAGCTCGTCCCGGGCAAGCGGACCGGTGTAGCGCTCGACCACCTGCCCGCTCGGAGAGACCAATACGGTAAAGGGAAGCGCCTGCGTTGCGTTTCCGAAGCTTCGCATCAGGTCCAGCAGCGCAGCATCGCCCGCCGCGCTGGGATAGTTGAGACCCACCTCTTGCGCGTAGGTGCGTACCGCCTCGATGTCGTCGAGCGCGAGCCCCACGAAGCGCACCCCCCGCGCGTGATACTCCGACTGCAGCGCGATCAGCACCGGAACTTCCTCGAGACAGGGTGAGCACCAGGTCGCCCAGAAATTGACGACAACCAGGTTTCCGTCCCAGTGGGCCATGCGTCGCAGCGCCCCGTGCTGATCGACGAACTGGAAATCGGGGCGGTAGTCGTCACGGGGAGTCGGGGACTCCGCGGCCACCGTGGCGGGACGCGCAAGCCACTCCTGGATCAGGTAGCCGGAGACGAACGCGGCGGCGATGAGAGCGAGCGCCCCCGCGGTCGCGGCGATGCGGGCCGGCATCAGCGCCCGTAGCGGCGGCCGCGCACCCGGGATCGGACGGCGTTCGGCTTGAATTGCATTGCGGGCATCCCCATGCAGATGTATCGGCCCTGGCGGTACATTATCGTCTCATGGTCTCGATCGGTCGGTTGCTCCACTTGGCCCCCGAAATGCCCGCTACTCGTTCACCGCCCGATGACGCCGCGCCGCCGGTGCGCCTTCGACGGTCCTCAAGGTTCGGTCGCGCATGAGAACCAGGCTCTTCCCGCTCCTGCTCGCAGGCTTCGTCGCCACGCCGCTCGTCGAGCTCTTCATCCTCATCGAGGTAGGTTCGGTGATCGGCGCTCTGCCCGCGATCCTGTTGTGCATCACGACGGCTGTCGTCGGGGCGGCGCTGGTACGGGCCCAGGGACTGCAAACACTGCGGGAAGTCCAGCACGCGACGAGACGCGGGGAGGTTCCCGCGCTCGCAATGCTGGAGGGGGTCGTACTCGTCCTGGCCGGAGTGCTCCTGCTGACCCCTGGTCTGGCGACGGATGCGATCGGCTTCGCCGCGCTGATACCGCCGCTGCGCCGGGGGCTCCTGCTGAACTGGCTGCGCGCCCGCCTTCGCCCCCACTTCGCCGCCTCGTCCGCCCGTGGCGCCGATGGCGGCGTCACGCTCGACGGCGAGTTCCAGCGGCGTGACGACCCTCCGGCCCGTATAGAGAGGTAGACAACCTGCCCGGCACCGCTCCGGAACAGGCGCACGCTGCCGCGCAGCCGCAGATGCCCTCCCTGCCCGAAACCCTCCAAAGCCTCGCCGCGCGGCGCGCCGAGCGCTATGCCGAGGCGGCCGAGAGGGCGGGCATTTCCCCCTGGCGCATGGACGAGGGGCCGGGCCTCGCCGAGCGGGTCTGGGCATGCAGCGAGTTCGTGGCCGAGAGCTGCACCCGCTACCCGGAGATGCTCACCGACCTTCGCGAGAGCGGAGACCTCGGGCGTTGCTACGCGCAAGGAGAGGGCGACGCGGCCCAACGCCAGCGCGTGTCCCGCCATGTTACGCGCCTGCGGGCAGCGCTCGGCGAGAGCCCCGGCGAGGAGGCGCTGCGCCAGGGCCTGCGGCGGATGCGCAGGCGCGAGATGGTGCGCATCGCGTGGCGCGATATCGGGGGGCTCGCCGGTCTCGAGGAAGTCATGGGGGATACCTCCGCATTCGCCGACGCGGTGCTCCAGTACACCTCCGACGTACTCCATCGCCGGCTCGCCTCCACCCTGGGCGAACCGACGAGCCGGCAGGGACAGGCCCAGCGCCTCGTCATCTATGCGCTCGGCAAGCTCGGGGCGGAAGAGCTCAACTTCTCTTCCGACATCGACCTGCTCTTTGCCTTTCCGGAAGCGGGCGAGTGCTTGAACGGCAAGAAGGCCCTTGCCAACCAGGAGTTCTTTGCGCGCCTGGGACGGATGCTGGTGCAGGTGCTCAGCGATCGAAGCGAAGAAGGCATCGTATTCAGGGTGGACATGCGGCTGCGCCCCTTCGGAAGCGCGGGCCCCATCGTGTCCAGCTTCGACGCGCTGGAGGACTACTACCAGAATCATGGGCGAGACTGGGAACGCTATGCACTGATTCGGGCGCGTCCGGTCACCGGCGACGCCCGGGACGGCGCGAGCCTGCTCGAACGCTTGCGGCCTTTCGTCTTCCGGCGCTACCTCGACTTCGGGGCGCTCCAGTCCATACGGGAGATGAAGAGGCTGATAAGCGACGAGGTCGTACGCCGGGGACTCGAGGAGCACGTCAAGCTGGGGGCGGGCGGCATCCGGGAGCTCGAGTTCACCGGCCAGGCCTTTCAGATGGTGCGCGGGGGACGCGTGCCGGCGCTGCGCAACCGGCACATCCTGCGGGTCGTCGCCGAGCTCGCACGGCTGCGTCTGCTCCCGGACTACGCGGCGGGAGACCTCGATCGGGCGTACCGATTCCTGCGCACCACCGAACATCGCATCCAGCAGATGCAGGACCGGCAGGACCACACCCTTCCCGAAGACGAGAAGGCTCGGACCTGCCTCGCCGCCGGCATGGGGTTCGACGACTGGTCCGCTTTCGCACTCGAACTCAAGCGCCATCGCAGCCGGGTGCACGCCCACTTCAACCAGGTGCTGGGGCCGGCCAGCGCGGACGCGCAGCTCGAGGACCCCCTCGCCGCAGTGTGGACCGGGAGTCTCGACGAGGCGGAGGCCGGCGCGCATCTGGATGAAGCGGGTTACGAGGACGGCGCGGATGCCTACGCCACCCTTCGCCGCTTCGCCGACACGCACGCGATCCGTTACCTCGACTCGCGGGGACGCGAACGTCTCGCGCGCCTGATCCCCGATCTGCTCCGGGCCTGCGGGCGCAGCCGGCCGGCCGGCAGCACCTTGTCCCGGACGCTCAAAGTCATCGAGACCTTCGCGCGGCGCAGCGTCTATATCGCCCTTCTGCGCGAACGCCCCATTGCGCTCTCGCAGCTCGTGCGCCTGTGTCGCGCCAGCCCGTGGATCGCCCAGCAGGTGGGTCGCCATCCGCTACTCCTCGACGAACTGCTCGATCCCCGCACCCTGTACGCTCCGCTCGACCGGGCGGCGCTCATCGAAGATCTGACGACACGCCTTGCCGATGTTCCCCCGGGAGACACCGAGCAGGAGCTGGCCGTGTTGCGCCAGTTCAAGCACGCGAACACCCTGAGGGTCGCGGCGGCGGACGTCGCGAGCACCATGCCCCTGATGGTGGTGAGCGACCACCTTACGGACATCGCCGAGATCACGCTGGCCAAGGCGGCGGACATCGCCATTGCGGACCTCGTGGCCCGACACGGTGAAGCACGCTGCCGGATCGACGGAGAAGAACGGTCCGCGTCCTTCGCCATTGTCGCTTACGGCAAGCTCGGAGGCTTCGAGCTCGGCTACGGCTCGGACCTCGATCTCGTCTTCGTGCACGGCAGCAGCGGCGAAGCCCAGCAGACCAGCGGCCCACGGGTCATCGACAACGCCCGCTTCTTCGCCCGGGTCGCGCAGCGCGTCATCCACTTCGTCAGCATGCGAAGCACCGACGGCGTGCTCTACGAGATCGACGCCCGGCTCCGGCCGGACGGTGGCAAGGGAATCCTCGTCAACAGCCTGGACGGTCTCGCCGGATACCTGAGGGAGTCGGCCTGGACCTGGGAGCAGCAGGCCCTGGTGCGCGCGCGCGTGGTGGCGGGCGATCGGGCCCTGCGCGAACGCTTCATGACGCTGCGCCGGGAAACCCTCCTGCGGCCTCGCGAACCGGCGCGCCTGCGAACAGAGGTAAGGGAGATGCGCGAGCGGATGCGCGCCAACCTGAGCCGGGACACCAAGACCGCCTTCGACCTCAAGCAAGGCACGGGTGGTATCGCGGACATCGAATTTGTGGTGCAATATCTCGTCTTGCGCTGGCCAAGCAGGCTCGGTGACTACCTGGACTACACCGACAACATTCGGCTTCTCGACGGTTGCGACAAGACCGGCCTGATGGAGCCGCGCGACGTACGCTCCCTGACCGACGCGTACCGCGCATACCGGGCCAAGATGCACGAGAATGCGTTGCACGAGTTTCCCGGTGTGGTGCCGCAGGAAGAGTTCTCCGAGCACCGGGAGGCGGTGTCTCGCATCTGGCGCGAACTGATGGAAGCGTGAGCCGGGTGCGGCGCTCGAAAGGTTACAGGGAGACGGCCTGATGGGAATGGAGGATCGTGACGGCCTCATCTGGATGGACGGCGAGTACGTGGCGTGGCGCGAGGCCAAAGTGCATGTCCTTACCCACACCCTCCACTACGGGCTCGGCTGTTTCGAAGGGGTCCGCGCCTACCGCACGGAACGCGGCACCGCGATCTTCCGTCTCGAAGACCACACCGATCGGCTCTTCGATTCCGCGCAGATCCTCGCGATCAGGATCCCTTACGAAAAGGCGACGCTGAACCAGGTCCAGAAAGAGATCATCGCGAAGAACGGTCTCGAGTCCGCCTATGTGCGCCCCCTCGTGTACTACGGCTCCGAGGGGCTGGGACTCCACGCCACCAGCCTGTCGGTGCATGTGGCGATCGCGACCTGGGAGTGGGGCGCCTACCTCGGGGCGGAGAATCTGGAACGCGGCATCCGGGTGCGCACCTCCTCGTTCAGCCGGCACCACATCAACGCGGCGATGGGCAAGGCGAAGGCGAACGGGCAGTACATCAACTCCATCCTCGCCCTCTCCGAGGCCCTGCGTGACGGGTACGACGAAGCGCTGCTGCTCGATCCCCAAGGCTACGTCGCCGAAGGCAGCGGAGAGAACTTCTTCATGCTCCGCGACAACGTCATCTACACCCCCGCGCTCACCTCGTCCCTGCCCGGCATTACCCGGGACACCGTGATCACCCTTGCCAAGGATCTCGGCTATTCGGTGCAGGAGCGCCTCATCACCCGGGACGAGGTCTACATCGCCGACGAGTGCTTCTTCACCGGCACCGCGGCCGAGGTCACTCCCATTCGCGAGGTGGACGGCCGAAGCATCGGCGCCGGGAGCCGCGGACCGGTGACCGAGGCCCTGCAGTCCATCTACTTCGACCAGGTGCACGGCCGGAAGAACTCGCATCCCGAGTGGTTGACCTACGTTTGATGGGCGACCAGCGGCTAGCAGCCGGACCGGCGAGGGGATATCCGTGGTAGATCCGACCGTTCGGAAAGCGGATCTGATCGAGCCCAACGCCGAGAATCGTTATCGGGTGACCCGCGCCGATCTGCCCCTGAGCTGTCCGATGCCCGGAATGTACCTCTGGAACTCGCACCCCAGGGTGTACCTGCCCATCGAGGCTTCGGGCGAAGCGCGGTGTCCGTACTGTGGCGCGGTGTATGTGCTCGAGGGCCCGTGACATAAGGCGATCGGCCACTGCGCCTCGCGGTGTGATCCGGCGACGCGGGCGAGGCGTCCCGTGAGCGGCGAGCCGGGAGCGGCCGAGCGCCTGATCGTCGCTCTCGACGTCGATTCGTTCGACGAGGCGATGGGCCTCGTCGAGAGCCTGGGCGAATCGGTGTCCTTCTACAAGGTAGGGTGGCAGCTCTTCATGGGCACGCATTTCCGGGTGCCCGAAGAGCTCGTGCGGCGGAACAAGAAGATCTTTCTCGACCTCAAGATCGGGGACATTCCGGCGACGGTGCGCCAGGCGGTGGAGAACGTGCCGCGGAGTCTTCTCGGCTCCCTCGATCTGATGACTCTGCAGGGTGCCAGCAGCGCGGCGCGGGCGATTCGCCAACGGCGCCCGAACGGCAAGCCCCGACTGCTGATGGTCACGATTCTGTCGAGTCTCGACGCCGGAGACCTGTGCGAGATCTACGGGGAGGACGCCGACATCGACGCAATCGTGGCGTTGCGCGCCCGTCGGGCGCTCGCCGCCGGCTGTGAGGGACTCATCGCGTCGGGCGAGTCGGTCGCCAGGCTGCGCGCACGATTCGGCCCGGAGCCGCTCATCGTGGTACCGGGCATTCGGCCCCCGGGCGCCGCGCGCGACGACCAAAGGCGTTTGCTCACCCCCTTCGAAGCCGCCCGCGACGGTGCGGACTACCTCGTGGTCGGCCGGCCCATTCGCAATGCCCCCAGTCCCCGGGCGATGGCCGAAGAGATCATCGAGGACATCGGAGCGGGGTTGGCGGCCCGACCCTGAGGCCCTCGGACATCGGGCCCTTCGCGCCGGGGGGTTCGCATCGGAATTCGGACGGAATCGGAAGGCCTGCGGAGCGCAACTTGTCCGCGCCTTCGCGTTTCTGCAAGGCGGCGCTCGCTCGAAGGCGGGCCGACGCGCATCACTTTCCGATGCAGAAGCAGGAGAAGATCTCCGCCAGCAGATCGTCGCTTTCAAACCGGCCGGAGATGCGCCCGAGCGCGTCCTGAGCTTGCCTCAGGTCTTCGGCGAGGAGTTCGCCTGCCCCCGGTCCGACGAGCTGCCGGCGGCCCTGTTCGAGCGCCGCCGCCGCCTCTTCGAGGGCGTCCACGTGGCGGCGTCGCGCGATGAAGAGGCCACTCTCGCCGGGCCGGTAGCCGGCGATCGCCTTCAAACGCTCGCGAAGCGCATCCAGACCCGCGCCGGTGCGTGCGGAAATGCGAAAGACCGGCGGATCGACACCCGCGTCTAGGCCCGGGGGAGCGCCCGTCAGGTCGATCTTGTTGTGCGCGATGAGCCGTGACTGAGCAGAGGACTCCGGAGGCGTCATCTCCCCGGGCGGCGCCGGGGACCGGTCGTCGACGAGATGAAGCACCACGTCCGCGTCCGCGACCGCGCGCAAGGTCCGATCCACACCGATGCGCTCGACCGGGTCCAAGGTGGCGCGAAGGCCCGCGGTGTCGGTGAGACGGATGGGCATGCCGTCCAGGTGCAGCGTCTCGTTCACCGTATCGCGCGTCGTTCCCGGAACATCGGTAACGATGGCGGCGTCCCGGGCACAGAGCCGGTTCAGCAATGTCGACTTCCCCACGTTGGGCGCGCCGGCGATCACCACACTCAGACCGTCACGCAGCGCCTGACCTTGCATCGCCTCCTTGAGGATGGCGGCAAGCGCGAGACACAGCGCCCGCAAGCGTCGCTGCAGGTCGGACTCGGCCAGGAAGTCGATCTCTTCGTCCGGGAAGTCGATAGCGGCCTCCACATACGTGCGTATCGCGATCAGCTCTTCGACATGACCCTGGACTCGCTCCGCGAACACGCCCTCGAGCGAACGCATCGCACCGCGCGCGGCCTGCTCGGAGGCGCTTTCGATGAGGTCCGCGACCGCTTCCGCCTGACTCAGATCCAGGCGGCCGTTCAGGAAGGCTCGCTCGCTGAATTCTCCCGGACGCGCAAGGCGCGCGCCGGCCCGAAGCGCGCAGTCGAGCACCATGCCGGTCACCACCGGACCGCCGTGGCCCTGGAGCTCCACCGTGTCCTCGCCGGTGAAGGATCCCGGTTGCGGCAGGAAGAGCACCAGCCCCCGGTCGACGCTCTCGCCTTGCGCATCGCGAAAAGTCCGCAGGCGAGCGCAGTGGGGCGAGGGCAGGTCCTCCACCACTTTCTCGGCGACCTGTCGCGCACGAGGACCCGATATGCGCACCACGCCGATTCCGCCCCGGCCAGGAGGAGTAGCCACCGCCGCGATGGTGTCGCGCGCCTCCATCACCGCCGCTCCGGCGACCACCGCAATGCCGGCTCGTCCTCCCTCCACCGAACCATGGAGACGCACTCGCGCGGTTGCCGGAACTGGCCGCCCTGTTTCACCGATTCAACGCCGCGGGCGCCCGCCGGCGCCTTCAGCTCAAGGGTCCGACAATCTTACGAGTGATTATCCACTGCTGTGCGATCGAGAGCAGGTTGTTGACGAACCAGTAGAGCACCAGCCCGGAGGGAAAGAACAGGAAGAGAAAAGTGAACACGAAGGGCAGCGCCATCATGATGCGCGCCTGGAGGGGGTCGGGGGGAGCGGGGTTGAGCTTCTGCTGGATGAACATCGTCGCGCCCATCATCAGCGGCAGCACGAAGTAGGGGTCGTAGACGCTCAAATCCTTGAGCCAGAAGATGAAATCGGCCTGGCGGAGCTCGACGCTCTCGAGCAGCACCCAGTAGAGCGCAATGAAGACCGGGATCTGCACGACGATGGGAAGGCAGCCTCCCAACGGGTTGATCCTCTCTTCCCGGTAGAGCTCCATCATCTTCTGGTTCATCTGCGCCTTGTCGCCGCCGTAGCGGTCGCGGATAGCGGTGATGCGCGGCTGCACCTTGCGCATTCTCGCCATCGACTTGTAGCTCGTGGCGGACAGATGAAAGAAGGCGAGCTTGACGAGCAGGGTCAGGATGAGAATCGACCACCCCCAGTTTCCGACGATGCCGTGGATCCAGTCGAGAAGCCAGAAGAGCGGTTGCGCAATCAGCCACAGCCATCCGTAGTCGACCGCGCGCTTCAGATTCGGCGCGGCCGCCTCCATTCTCGACTGTATCTTGGGACCGGCGTAGAGACCGGTGCGCAGGATGCCACTCTCGCCCGCCCGCACCCGGATTCCGGGGGTCATGAGCCCGAGTACGTAACGATTGCCGTCCGGTTCCAGGCTGTAGAAGCGGTTGGTGGCATTCTGGTCGGGGACCCAGGCTCCGGCAAAGTAGTGCTGAATCATCGCCACCCAGCCGCCCAGGGTGTCCCGTTCCAGCCGCTGATCCGCCATGTCCGAGAACTCGATCTTCTCGTAGGGCTTTTCCGGTCCCGAGATCACGCCGCCGGTATAGGTGTAGGTGCGGAAGATTCCGCCTTCAGGCGGCACCTCGGCGCGCAGAAACTGGCTGTAGAGGCGCCCCGTCCACGCCTCGTCGCCCCTGTTCCGGATCTCGTACGCGAGGTCGATGAGATAGCTGTCGCGCCGGAAGGTGTACACCTTGGTCACCTCGAGAGGCCCGGAATCGACCCATTCGAGGCGGACCTTGAGTTCATCGGCGTCGCCCAGGGCGTACTCGCGCTGTGCGGAACGGAACGTGGCCCGGTGGTTGGGAGCGTTCATTGCACTGAGGAGCCCGGACTGGGCCAGAAACACCTCGGGCTCGGTCTCCCCGAGCAACCCGAAGGGTTGGTCCGGATTCTCCACCGACACCGGATAGTGCAGCAGATCGAGGCGGTGAATGTTCCCCCCGGCGAGGTCGATCTCGGCGTTGACGACGTCGGTGCGAACCCTCACCAGGTGCCGCGTGGAAGCCGGTAGCGTCGACTCCACTTCGTCGGGCACTTCCTCGTCGCCGATCGCGTCGGATGGGATTTCCGGCATGCCGGCGTCTTCGACGACGGGGGCCACGGCGGGCGCGCCGCTTCCCGATTCGCGGGCACCGGACGGCGCCTCCATCGGCGCGGGACCGTAGTCTATGCGCCACTGCTGCCACATCAGGAAGAGCACGACGCACATGCCGATGATGAGCAGTGTCCTCAGTTGCTCCAGTGGCAAGTCGTCGTCCCCTTCAAGGCGTAGGCTGAATGGTGCGAGGCGCCCGTCATCGACGGGTTCTCGCGAGGCTGCGGAAGTGTAGCCGCGCCCGGCACGTGAACGAAGGGGCAGCGGGTGAAACTACGGGGCCATTCTCCCCTGGAGAGAGGGGATGGGGTAGGGGGAAGCATTTCGGATTGGTCCCTGCTATCGGCCAGCGCGACGCGGCCCCGGGTCCAGCTACCGAAGCTCCCGGTTCTCGCGAGCGCGCACGAGATTGCGCCATTGCAGGACCAGAACCCGTTGCAACTCCTTGTTTGCGGTCCGAGCGAGGCCAGGGCGGGCGAGCACCACCACATCCAGCCCCTCAAGCTCCCGCCGATGATGCCGGAAGCTGTCTCGGACCACCCGCTTTATCCGGTTGCGGCCCACCGCGCTCGGGACCTGTTTGCGCGAGATCGCCATGCCGAGACGCGCCCGACCCAGCCGATTGGCGCGGGCGAGCACGCGTACTTCCCTGCTGCCAGTTCGAAATGGGTCTGCGAATACCCGCGCGAAGTCTCGCGAGCGGGTGAGACGGGCGCAGCGGGGGAAGCGGGATCGCGGGGAGAAAGGACCGGGGTCGAGACTCAGGCGCTCAGCCTGCTTCGTCCCTTGGCGCGACGGTTCTTGATGATCCGGCGTCCCGCCTTCGTGGCCATGCGGGCCCGAAAGCCGTGGCGGCGCTTGCGCTTGAGATTGCTCGGTTGAAAGGTACGTTTCACGGGAACCCTTGAGCTTCCTGGACTCGCGATGACACGCGGGCCCGCGACGAAAGGAGCGGAATCCTACTCTGCGTCCCGCATGAGGGTCAAACCGCAGCGCGTGGACCCAGGCGGAAGGATCCGGCCCCGAAAAGGCGCGAAAGAGGCAACCGTGTTCGCCCGACAGTGAGGACAGGCGCAAGCTGAGAATTGCCGGCCTTCGCGACCGTGCCGGCAACCGGATCCCGCATGACTCGGGCCCGTAATCGTCGCGCACCTTCGCCCCGGTAACCCCGCGTGCGGCCGAGGGATCAGGGGATTCCTCTCCGCGCGGTCCGGGGCGAAACCGCAAGTCGAAGAAACCCGCGAGATTTCAAGAAATTATCTGACCCCGCGCGCTTCGTCTCACGCCCCCCGTCCGCGGGGGAAAATAAGGTAATCCTTTATAATCAAGGAGTTGAGCAAGAGCCCACCCGTCTCCGAGGTGTCTGGTTGGATACGGAATGCTCAACCGTTATACACTCGATCGTCACTGACCGGCGCGGTCTCGGCACGCGCCGAAGGGGGGTCGAGGGCAATGGTTCCGCTGTGGGAGGAGTGTCTGGCCAAGCTCGAGGCTGAGCTTACCGCTAAGGAGTTCAACTCCTGGATCCGTCCTCTGCAGGCGGTGGAGCAGGGCCGAAGTCTGCTGCTTCTCGCACCAAACCGCTATGTCCAGCGCGAGGTCAAGACGAACCTCCTGCAGGGCATCATGGATGTGTTGCAGCGCATGAAGCGCTCGCATATCGCCAGGGTCGATGTCGAGGTGGGCAGCGAAACCACACTCGCAAACGTCGAAACCCCGAACCCCGCCCGCAACGGCACCGCCGCGGCCACACCGGACACGATGGCGCCCAGAGCCAGCGGTCTTGCGCCGGAATTCACCTTCGATACCTTCGTCGAAGGTCGGTCCAACCAGTTTGCGCTGGCCTATTCCATACAGGTGAGCGAAGACCTCGGTGGACAGAGCAATCCCTTCCTCCTCTACGGTGGGGTCGGTCTGGGCAAGACCCACCTCATGCAGGCATTGGGCGATGCCGCGAGCCGCAAACACCCCGGGACTCGCATCCTCTACGTTCACTCGGAGCGCTTCCTCTCCGACATGGTGAGCGCCATCAGGCGCAGTGCCATCGACAGCTTCCAGCGCTACTACCGCTCGGTCGACATCCTGCTCATCGACGATGTGCAGTTCTTCGTCGGAAAGGAGCGCACCCAGGAGGAGTTCTTTCATATTTTCAACAAGTTGCACGAGAGCCAACGACAGATTGTGGTGACCTGCGACCGCTACCCGAAAGCGATATCCGGCCTGGAGGAACGCCTCACTTCGCGCTTGAGTTGGGGACTGTCAGTGGAGATAGAACCTCCTGACATGGAGACCCGGGCCGCAATCCTGATGCGCAAGTCGCAGGAGGCGGGGTACGAACTCTCGCGAGAGGTCACGTTCTTCATAGCGGAGCGTATCCGCTCCAACGTCCGGGAACTCGAGGGTGCGCTGCGCAGGGTCATCGCCAATGCGCGCTTCACGCACCGGCCGATCACTCTCGACCTCACCAAGGAGGCCCTGCGCGATATTCTCGCCCTGCAGAGCAAGCCCATTACGATCGAGAACATCCAGCAGACGGTTGCCCGCTACTACAAGATACGCGTCGCCGACCTCGTGTCGAAACGAAAAAGTCGCTCGATTACCCGGCCCCGACAGATAGCGATGGCCCTTGCCAAAGATCTGACCAACCACAGCCTGCCGGAGATAGGGGATGCGTTTGGAGGTCGGGACCACACCACCGTGCTCCATGCCCGCAAGAAAGTGCGCGAACTCCGAGACGAGAACGCCGTCATCAACGAAGAGTACGAGTCCCTCTGCCGAGTTCTGACCGCATAGCTGTACACAAGCTGTGGACAAATCCGCCCGGTGTGACATCCCTCCCGGTCATGCACATTTCGCACACTCGCCGTTGCGACGCGCAAGCAGGATGTTCACACAGACTGTTACATGGTCTAACCTGTTGAAGCCTGTACCCTTTACGGGTTTTTCCACAGCAACGCGCTCGTCACAAGAATAGCAACAGCAAGGTATATACATGCAGTTCTCTGTCAAGCGAGATACGCTCCTACAGCCGCTGCTGACCGTGCAGGGTGTGGTGGAGAGGCGCCATACCACTCCAATCCTTGCCAATGTCCTGCTCACCTGCCACAGCGATTCGCTGGCGGTCTCGGCCACGGACATGGAGCTGCAACTCGTTGCGACAACTGCTCTCGAGAACGCGCAGCCGGGCGCCACGACGGTGCCCGCCCGGAAGATCATCGACATCTGTCGTTCCCTCTCCGCCGATTCCGAGGTCAGCCTGGAACTCGAGCGCGATCGGGTGCTGCTGCGATCCGGACGCAGCCGCTTTGTTCTCAACACGTTGCCGGCTGAGGACTTTCCGGTCTTCGAAACCCCTCCCACGGAAGCGAGGACGAGTCTCGCTCAGGGAGACCTCAAGCAGCTCCTCGATCTGACCCAGTTCGCGATGGCGCAGCAGGATGTGCGCTACTACCTCAACGGGTTGCTGATGGAGTTCGCGGAGAAGAGGCTGCGCGCGGTGGCCACCGACGGGCACCGATTGGCGATTGCCGATCTGGATATCGAGCAGGAAGGGGTGCTTGCGCCGCGGTCCGTGATCGTGCCGAGGAAAGGCGTCGTGGAGCTCAGCCGCACCCTCAGCACAGGGGAGGAGAGCGTCGATGTCGAGATCGCGGCCAATCAGATCCAGATCACCCTTCCAAATCTGACCTTCGTCAGCAAGCTCATCGAAGGCAAGTTTCCAGACTACGATCGAGTCGTGCCTCTGATGGAAGCGTGTGACAAGCGGGTGACGGTGAGTCGCGACTCGCTGAGACACAGCCTGGCGCGCGCAGCGATCCTCTCGAATGAGAAGTACCGCTCCATAAGGTTGAGTCTGAAGGAAAACGTGTTGCGGGTGCTTGCCAACAATCCGGATCAGGAGGAAGCCGAAGACGAGGTCGAAGTGGACTACAGCGGCGAACCCTTGGAAATCGGCTTCAACGTGTCCTATCTCATTGATGCGCTCAATGTGTTGCCAACGGAATCGGCGAGGCTTCATTTGACCGATGCGGACAGCAGTTGCCTGATCACCCCGGATCTTGGTGAGTCGTGTCAGTACGTCGTCATGCCGATGCGTCTCTGATCGAGGACGACATGCCGCCTTCGGGTCCGAGACGACCATAGACTCGAGAACCCGCCGCAAACGGCGCCGAAGCGCGACTTCGGGCGGCGCCAGCGGCTCGGCCGGCAGCACTTCGCTCTGTGGGACTCGAAGTTCGCGCACTTGGGTCTGGCAGCGGTGTGATCCCGGTTCGGGAATCGTGAGAGAGGGTGTCCGGCCTGCTGTGCGTAATCATCCGCTGTGGAGCGCGGGTCGGGCATCGGTGTCCGGAGTGAGTCTGCCAGCACCAGATTCCGGACAAGCGGGGGCCCTCGGCCGTTCCAGACAACCTGCGGACGGAGAGGCAAGCGGTCAGCCATCCAGGTAGCGTCAGGTGTTCGTCCAGGAGCTGGAGATCCGGAATCTGAGAATTCTGGAGTCGGTGGTTCTCTCTCCGGGACCCGGACTCAACGTGCTGTATGGCCCGAACGGCAGTGGGAAGACGAGCGTGCTGGAGGCCGTTCACCTGCTTGGGGTTGGTCGATCATTTCGCTCCCGACACCACATTGAGATGGTGCGGCGCGGGGCGGACGGCTTTCGGGTGAGAGGAAACATCAACTCTGATGGAAGCGTACGGCGACTCGGGCTGGAGCATGGAAAAGAGGGTCTGCTTATTCGGTGTGATGGCCAAACGGTAGGGGCCGCATCGGCTCTCGCACGCACGCTGCCTCTAATCCTTCTCACGCCGGACAGCCAACGACTGATCACCGAGGGCGCGAATCTTCGGCGGCAGCTTCTCGACTGGTGCCTGTTTCACGTGGAACCGGACTTTCTGCCGGCCTATCAGCGCTTCCGGCGGGCACTGAAGCAGAGGAACGCCGCACTGCGCGCACAGGAAAGCGTGCGCACGGTGAGGTCCTGGGATGAGGAACTGATCACCTCAGGGGAAGCGGTGAGTAAGCAGAGAGCCCGTTATGTCAGCTTGTTCCTGCCGACACTGGGAACCACGGTGAGCCGCCTCCTGTCCTTCGACGTCACCGTCGAATACCGCCCGGGGTGGCAGGCGGAAGTGTCTCTACAGCAGGCGCTGGAGGATTCCTTCGCCAGTGATGTCGCCCGCGGCTTCACCCAGGTAGGACCCCAGCGCAGCGATTTGGCCTTCATTCTGGACGGAGTCGCGGCGCGAAAGCTGATGTCCCGTGGTGAAGCCAAGCTCTTCGTGGCAGGCATAATTCTGGCGCAAGCGACTCACATCATCGACGTGTTGGGCCTGAAGCCGGTGGTTCTGGTCGATGAAGTGGCATCGGAGCTGGATGAGGGCAGCCGGCGACGGGTGCTCGCCGAGTTCGCTTCTCTTGAAGCGCAAACATTCGTAACCACTGTGTCTCGCGAGCTGGTCGACAACGGAGCGTGGCGGCCGGATGCCGTGTTTCACGTGGAACGGGGCCTGATCCGGGCGGTGGTATAGTTCTGTCTTTACGAGGCCGAGGTGGCTGCGTGGCCGGGGACACATACGACTCATCGAACATCAAGGTGCTCAAGGGCCTTGATGCCGTGCGCAAGCGGCCTGGAATGTACATCGGGGATACCGATGACGGCACGGGCCTCCACCACATGGTCTTCGAGACCGTGGATAACTCGATCGACGAAGCGCTCGCCGGCTACTGCACGGAGGTCGACGTTACCATCTACGCCAACGAATCGATCCGCGTTGTGGACAACGGACGCGGCATTCCCGTGGACATGCATCGGGAAGAAGGGCGTTCGGCGGCGGAAGTCATCATGACCGTCCTCCACGCGGGCGGGAAGTTCGATGACGATTCCTACAAGGTCTCTGGCGGCTTGCACGGGGTCGGCGTATCGGTCGTGAATGCGCTCTCGGAGCGCCTGGTCATGACGATCCACCGAGACGGGAATGTCTATCGCCAGGAGTTCGAGCACGGCGAACCTCTCGATCGTCTCCAGGTGGTCGGCGAGAGCGACAGAACGGGGACCGACATCTACTTCAAGCCGAGCTCCGGCACCTTTACGAACATCGAGTTCCACTACGACATTCTCGCCCGCCGCCTTCGCGAGCTCTCCTTCCTCAGCTCGGGGACGAGAATCAGGCTCCTGGATGAGCGAACGGGAAAAAAGGATGTTTTTCAATATGATGGGGGAATCAAGGCGTTCGTGGAGCACCTGAACAAGAACAAGACCCCCTTGCATCCGGATGTGCTCGGCTTGAACGTCGAGCGACATGGAATCAGCGTCGATGTCGCGATGCAGTGGAATGACTCCTATCAGGAGAACATCTTCTGCTTTACCAACAACATTCGTCAGCGCGACGGCGGTACCCATCTCTCGGGTCTGCGGGCGGCGCTCACGCGCACCATGAACCAGTACATGGAGAGCGTCGGACTGCTTCAGAAGGCGAAGATCGATCCGACCGGAGACGACGTGCGCGAGGGGCTCACCGCAGTTCTCTGTGTCAAGGTGCCCGATCCCAAGTTCTCCTCCCAGACCAAGGACAAGCTCGTGTCCTCCGAGGTCAAGCCGGCGGTCGAGTCCGCGGTCGCCGAAAAGCTGTCGGAGTTTCTCGCGGAGAATCCCGCCCAGGCCCGCGCGATCGCGGCCAAAATCGTCGATGCGGCGCGCGCCCGGGAAGCCGCCAGAAGGGCGCGGGAGATGACCCGCCGCAAGACCGCGCTCGACGTGGCGGGGCTTCCGGGGAAGCTGGCCGACTGCCAGGAAAAGGATCCGGCGCGCTCCGAGCTCTTCCTGGTGGAGGGTGATTCGGCGGGAGGTTCCGCAAAGCAGGGCCGGGACCGACGCTCCCAGGCGATTCTGCCCCTCAAGGGCAAGATTCTGAATGTCGAGAAAGCCCGCTTCGACAAGATGCTGTCTTCCGCCGAAGTGGGCACTCTCATCACCGCGCTCGGTTGCGGTATCGGCCGTGAGGAGTATGACCTCGCAAAGCTGCGCTACCACCGGATCATCATCATGACCGACGCGGATGTGGACGGCTCCCACATTCGCACGCTTCTGATGACTTTCTTTTACCGGCAGATGCCGGAGCTGATCGAGCGCGGTTACCTCTACATCGCCCAGCCGCCCTTGTACAAGGTGAAGCGCGGCAAGCAGGAACGCTACGTCAAGGACGACGCCGAGCTCGACGGCTATCTCATGGAGCTCGCTCTGGACGGCGCCCGCATCGAGCTGCCGGACGATGCGGCGTTACAGGGAGAGTCCCTGCACAGCGTTTCACGCGACTACCTGGCCCTGCGGGGGATCACCAAGCGCTTGTCGCGACGTGTGTTCCCGGAAGTGCTGGAAGCGATGATGCACCTGCCCTTGCTCGATGGAGCGGAGTTCGAATCGACGTCGTCACTGAACCAGTGGTTCGAACGGCTGGAGGAGAGCCTGAACGGCGATTCATCCCAGACCGGAAGCTTCAGCGTGGCCCTCGAAGATCGTGCGGACGACGGATTCAGGGCGCGCCTCCAGGCCGAAATTCACGGCGTGGAGTCGGAACGGGTGGTCGGAAGCGAGTTCTTCCGCTCCGCCGAGTACCGCAATCTGGTGAGGTTGAGCGAGCACCTCAATGGCGATCTGGGGGCGATCGTGGCGGTCCGGGGGGAACGTTCCCAGGGCGCCGGCAGTATCGGGGAAGCCCTGGAGTGGCTGCTGGGCGAGGCTCGTCGCGGACTGCACGTGCAGCGGTACAAGGGACTGGGCGAGATGAATCCGGAACAACTGTGGGAGACCACGATGGATCCGGCCACGCGGCGCCTTCTCCGCGTCAGAATCGAGGACGGCGTCGCCGCCGACGAGCTCTTCACCACCTTGATGGGGGATCAAGTAGGGCCGCGTCGTGATTTCATCGAATCCAACGCGCTCGCGGTAGCCAATCTGGACGCGTGAGCCCCGCGCCGCGCGCGTCCATTCCCGCCGCCAGGTCGTTGCCGCGTTTTCTCAAAACGCGAGGACGAAATCCGCCCCGCGGCGGAGGGTCTCGATGCCCGGCGCGACGTCGCGCCGGGCACACCGGGAAGCAGCGCTGCTTCGCCTCACCAGGCCTCGCGCCGCATCACGGGTTTGTGGCGTTCGGCTCTCGCCACACACCACAGGTCGACGCTCTCTGTTCCCCGGGCGAGAATGCACCGCGCAAGCTCGGCGGCGGTGGCGCCAGTGGTGACCACATCGTCCACGATGGCGACGCGGCGCAAGTGGGCGAGACGACGGGACGCGCTGAAGGCGGCGCGTACGTTGGCATGGCGCGCGTGGACACTTTCGACTCGGGACTGGACCAATGTGTCCCGCGTCCGCTTCACCCAGAGGTGCTTTACCGGAATCCCGGTTCCCGCCGCCAGCGTCCGCGCGACCTCCAGGCTCTGGTTGAAACCGCGCATTCGAAGCCGGCGGTTGTGCAGAGGGACCGGAACAATGCACTGGATGTCTTGTGCTTCCTCGCCCCCGGCGAGACGTTGGACGAGCAGGTGTCCCAGTGCGGATGCGACCGAGAGATCCCGTTGGTACTTGAGCTGTTGGATCAAGGTGTCCAGGGGATCCACGTAGCGAAATGCGGCTACCGCGCGGCGAAAGGGTGGGGGCGCGACAATGCACCGCGCACATGTATCCCGTCCGGACCCTGGTAGCGGCAGTGCGCATCGCCGACAGTGAACCTCGATTCTCGGCAGTGCGCGGATACAGCCGGGACACAGATTGCAAGGCTCCTGTGCACGGTCGCCGCACAGCAGACAACGGCAGGGCAGGAGAAACGCCAGAAACCCGTGCATGGAGACCCTCCTTGGCCACCCGGAATCCAGTCACCCATCATCGCTCCCGATACGGGCTTGCACAAGTCGCCGGTTTCCGGGCGTCTCAAGCGCAATGCGCTCGCAAGCCACGCCGGGCAAGGAGCCGCTGCGGCACCGCCGCGTGAAAGCGACTCTGGATGCGACGATGAGCGTACAGGGCGGGGCGGAGCGTATTCGGCGCGCCTTCGCTCGTGCCGCACCCCGTTACGATGCGGTCTCACGCGTCTACGACGAGATAGGACGACGCCTCCTCACGCACCTCGACCCGGTCACGCTCGAGCCCGCCCTCATCGTCGATGTGGGCTGCGGCACGGGGACCGGCGCCTCGTTGCTGGCGGCGCGCTACCGCCGCGCTCGAGTCTGCGCGGTGGATTGTGCGTGGCCGATGCTCGAGACCGCGAGGTCAAAAGCCCCGAGACTCTTCTCGCGGCAGAGCTTTGTTTGCGGCTGGGCGGCACACCTGCCGTTGCGCGACCGGTGTGCGAATCTTGTCCATGCCAACCTGCTTCTTCCCTGGTGCCGCGACCCGCAGGCGCCGCTGCGGGAGTTCGTACGGGTGCTGGCGCCAGGAGGACTGCTCCTGCTCTCGTCGCTGGGTCCCGATACCCTGGTGGAGTTGCGAAGGATCTGGGCCCGGGAGGAAGAGCCACCGCCGGAGCCCGGTCTGCTCGACATGCACGTTCTCGGCGATGCTCTCGTCGCTGCCGGCCTGGTCGAACCGGTCATGGAGACGGAACGCCTGACGGTGCAGTACCGCAGCGCGGCATCGGTGATCGACGACCTCGTGCGCAGCGGCGCGTGGGCGGCCCGAGACCGGCGGGGGGCGCGCCGCCGGGCCCCAGAGCCCTTTGCCGAGCGGCGGCGGCGCTACCTCGGCATGCGCAGCGCCGCTCCCCTGGACGTCACGGTGGAGATCGTCTATGCGCATGCATGGGCCCCGGCCCCCATGCCCGGGCAAAGCTTCGTGAGCCCACCGATTCCCGTACGCCGCGATTCTTCGCGGAGGTAATGTCCAAGACGGCATGAAGAGTGGTAAAGTATTGATTGGAAAGAAAAAAGAAGGCTCGGCGGTGGTTGCGTAGCTCCGATCGAGGCTGTTAGCATTGCAGTCCTCTGACCGCGGGGATCTCCAGGGCGAGACGAACACTCGAGATGGTTTCGAAGCGTCTTTGCTCCGGCGAGTCATGCCGCTTCGTCGTCCGACCGAATCGGTCGTTGACGGCGCGCCAGCAACGCTTGTTCTTCGCGTTCATGTGCACCGTAGTGCTCGGCATCGCGGGTGTGTTTGCCGTCCGGGGGTTCTGGCCGGTGCTTCCCTTCGCCGGTCTCGAAGTCGCGGTGCTTGCGTATGCCCTCTGGCACTGCGCACGTTCCGGCGCGGTCACCGAGGTGATATCCGTGGCTCCCGACTGCATATCCGTGGACAAGGGCCGCGGAGACCTCGCACGGGTCTGGGAGACACCACTGGCCTGGGCGCAGATTCGTCTGGACCGTCCCGAACGTGACTGGTACCCCAGCCGACTGGTGATCCGTTCACACGGCAAAGAGGTACAATTGGGGAGTTTTCTGAACGAAGATGAGCGCCAGCGGCTCGCGGAAGAGCTGCGGCGCGTAGTCGCCGGATTCGCCGTTCGGGATTGGCACCGGTCGGCGTCGCTGTCTTGAGGATCGGGGAGACTTGATGAACATGTGTGTGGGAGCAATGCGCGCGAGGCCGGGCCGCCTGCTGCTGGGGATGTTGCTGGCGAGCCTCTCCGGTTCCGCCTCGGCGGCATGGGAGCTCAACCTGCCGGTGGGGGTCACTCCACTGAGCGCCATCGTCTACGACCTCCACATGCTGATCCTGTGGATCTGTGTGCTCATCGGCGTGGTCGTCTTCGGCGTGATGTTCTATTCGATCGTCTACCACCGGAAATCCCGCGGTCACGAGGCGGCGCATTTCCACCACAGCACCTTCGCCGAAATCGCCTGGACGGTGATTCCCTGCGTCATTCTCGTGGGCATGGCGATCCCGTCCACCACCACCCTGATCGAGATGGAGGACACCAGCGATCCGGACATGACCCTCAAAGTGACCGGCTACCAGTGGAAGTGGCGCTACGACTACCTGGACGACGACATCACCTTCTACAGCAATCTCGCGCCGGAAAGTCGCCGGGCGATCTATGAGGTGGGCGGTCCTGAAGAGCGCGGCGAGAGGTATCTCCTGGAGGTCGACAACCCGGTGGTGCTTCCCACGAACCGCAAAGTGCGCATCCTCCTCACCGCCGATGACGTCATCCACGCGTGGTGGGTGCCGGAGCTGGGCCAGAAAAAGGACGCGATACCGGGCTTCGTCAATGAGATCTGGACCCTCATCGAGGAGCCCGGAACCTACCGGGGCCAGTGCGCGGAGCTGTGTGGGAGAGACCACGGGTTCATGCCCATCGTCGTGATCGCGAAGCCGGAGGAGGAATACCGCGAGTGGGTCGCGGAGCAGAAGCAGGCGCAGGAGGAAGCCCAGGCCGCCGCTTCACGGGAGTGGACTCGCACGGAGCTGATGGCCCGGGGCGAGGCGGTTTACTCCAGCAACTGTTCCGGGTGCCACCAACTCGACGGCCAAGGCGTGCCGAACCACATCGTTTCGATTGCGGGCAACGCAGTCGTGACCGGTGACCTCGATCGGCATCTGCGAGTCGTTCTGGAGGGGCGGGATGGCACCACCATGCGCGCCTTCGCCGCGGATCTCGACGATGTCGAGCTTGCGGCGTTGATGACCTACCAGCGCAATGCGTTTGGCAACTCGACCGGTGACCTCGTTCAACCCGCGGCGGTCGCCGTCGCGAGACTAAATCTGGAGACTGAAGGGCAATGAGCGCAGCGACGACACATCACGACCACGCCCACGAGGACCACCATCACGGTCCTCCCCCCGGCCTGCTGCGCTGGGTGCTGACCACCAATCACAAGGACATCGGCACGCTCTATCTGCTGTTCGCCCTGACGATGCTCTTCATCGGCGGCTTCCTCGCCATGGGGATCCGGGCCGAGCTGTTCCAGCCCGGCCTGCAGTTTCTCGATTCCGATCTTTTCAATCAGTTCACGGCCATGCACGGGCTCATCATGGTCTTCGGCGCCATCATGCCCGCCTTCGTGGGGTTCGCGAACTGGCAGGTGCCCATCATGATCGGGGCGCCCGACATGGCGCTGCCCCGCATGAACAACTGGAGCTTCTGGATCCTGCCCTTCGCCGGGATTCTCCTCATTTCGACCTTCTTCATGCCGGGCGGCGCGCCCGCCGCGGGCTGGACGATGTATCCGCCGCTCGTGCTCCAGGGCGGGATGAACGTGCCCTTCCTCATTTTCGCCGTCCATCTCCTGGGAATGTCGTCGATCATGGGGGCAATCAACATCATCGTGACCATTCTCAACATGCGCGCGCCGGGCATGACCCTGCTGCGCATGCCGCTCTTCGTGTGGACTTGGCTGATCACCGCCTTTCTGCTCATCGCCGCGATGCCGGTGCTCGCCGGCGCGGTCACGATGCTTCTGACCGACCGCTTCTTCGGGACTTCCTTCTTCAACGCCGCGGGCGGCGGCGACCCGGTGATGTTCCAGCACATCTTCTGGTTCTTCGGGCATCCCGAGGTCTACATCATGATTCTGCCCGCCTTCGGGATCGTGTCGCAGATTCTTCCCGCCTTCTGCCGCAAGCCGCTCTTCGGCTACGAGTCGATGGTGTACGCCACCGCTTCCATCGCCTTTCTCTCGTTCATCGTCTGGGCGCACCACATGTTCACGGTGGGCATGCCGCTCGCGGGTGAGCTCTTCTTCATGTACACGACGATGCTGATCGCGGTGCCCACCGGCGTGAAGGTGTTCAACTGGGTGGCCACCATGTGGCGGGGCTCGATGACCTTCGAGACGCCCATGCTCTACGCGCTCGCCTTCGTCGTGCTCTTCACCATCGGGGGATTCTCGGGCTTGATGCTCGCGATCACGCCGGCGGACTTCCAGTACCACGACACCTACTTCGTGGTGGCCCATTTTCACTACGTGCTGGTGACGGGCGCCCTCTTCGCCATCGTCGGGGGGGTGTACTTCTGGCTGCCGAAGTGGACTGGCCACATGTACGACGAACGACTCGGCAAGTGGCACTTCTGGTTGTCCTGCATTTCGGTGAACGTGCTCTTCTTCCCGCAGCACTTCCTGGGTCTGGCGGGCATGCCGCGCCGGATTCCCGACTACTCGGTGCAGTTCGTGGACTGGAATGTGGTCTCCAGCGTGGGCGGCTTCGTATTCGGGCTCTCCCAGCTCCTCTTCGTCTACATCATCTTCAAGACCATTCGCGGGGGCGCCAAGGCGCCGGATCGGGTCTGGGAAGGCGCGCGCGGTCTGGAATGGACCTTGCCCTCACCGCCGCCCTACCACACCTTCGCGACCCCGCCGAAGGTGACGGAAGCCGACGCCCACAGCTAGCCCGAAGATTTCACCGATTTCCTACTGCGGACACCAATATGCTCGTGATAGCGGGTCGTACTCCCTCAAGCCGCAACGACTTCGTGTCGGCTACGACTTCAGCGTCTTTCGGTCCGTGCTTCCGGCTATCACGGCATCTTGGCGCCCTCGTAACGAAAATCGGTGAAACATGCGGGCTAGCCGTACGGTTGGGCGCACTGCGAGAGTCGGATAGGGTCCCGATGAGCAAGTGGCGAGCCGAGAATGGCGCATGCCGATCGCGGCAGACGCGGACTGGCCGCGTCAGGGGCCGAACGCCCGAAGCCGGCGCGCTCCCGGCCTGAGGTGAGCGAGGAGAGCGCGAGCATGCCCGCAGTCCCGCCGGCCGCCGCCAAACGCCGCAGCGTCAGCATTCGCCTTGCGGTGGTGCTCGGCATCGTGGCGCTCGCGTTCTATCTCGGCATGTTCCTGTTGGGGGGCAGGTGAGCGGCCCGGCCCCGCGCTCGCGGCGAATCCGGCGTTCCGCCTGGCGGCTCGCCCTGGTGGTCGTGGCGATGTTCGGCTTCGGCTACGCGCTGGTGCCGCTGTACGACATATTCTGCGAAGTGACCGGCCTCGGGGGGCGGACCGGAGTCGTTCAGGCCAACACCCTGCCGGACCGTGTCGACGAGAGCCGCCTCGTGACGGTGAGCTTCGACGCAACCGTCAACAGCGCGCTGCCGTGGGAGCTCGAACCCGCCGAGCGCGAGATGAAGGTGCATCCGGGGCGGCTCTACCAGACCCACTACATCGCCACGAACCGGTCCGGCCGCCCGCGCGTCGGCCAGGCGGTACCGAGCGTGGCGCCGACCGTGGCCTCGAAGTACTTCGACAAGACCGAGTGCTTCTGCTTCACCAGCCAGCATCTCGAGGCGGGGGAAGTGCGCGAGATGCCGGTGCATTTCGTGGTGAGCAAGCGCTTGCCGGAACGCGTCGAGGCGCTGACGCTCTCCTACATCTTCTTCGACGCGACACCGGATAGCTGAGATCGCGACCACCGGCGCCAGCGATCGACGGCACAACAGACCAAGGGGACCCACCGCATGGCGGCAGCAGAGCAAGACTACTACCTACCGAACCCGAGCCATTGGCCCATCGTGGGCTCGATCGGGCTCTTCCTCCTGCTTGGAGGATTCGCGTTCTACTTGAGCGGCGTCACGAGTGGTCCGATCTCGATGATCATCGGCTTCGCGGTCGTCGTGTTCATGATGTTCGGCTGGTTCGGGACCGTCATCGGGGAGAGCGAGAAAGGGCGCTACAACGACCAGGTCGATGTGTCCTTCCGCATGGGCATGGGCTGGTTCATCTTCTCCGAGGTGCTTTTCTTCGCCGCGTTCTTCGGCGCCTTGTTCTACGCCCGGGTGTACTCGGTGCCGTGGATCGGCGGCGAAGGCGTCGGCGCATTCGCTACGCACCCTGTTCTGTGGCCCGACTACGAGTCCGCCTGGCCCACCAACGGCCCCGGCAACATCGGTGACGCCTTCGAGACCATCCCCGCCTTCGGGATACCCGCGCTCAACACGATCATTCTGCTGACCAGCGGCGTCACGGTGACGCTGGCGCACTGGGCGCTGAAGAAGAACCAGCGCGCTCGCCTTTCGTTCTGGCTCTTCGTGACCGTCGCGCTCGGCCTGCTCTTCCTCTACTACCAGGCGGTGGAGTTCGCCCACGCGTACCTCGATCTCAATCTGACGCTGGAATCGGGAATCTACGGGTCAACGTTCTTCATGCTCACCGGCTTTCATGGGTTCCACGTCACCGTGGGCGCCACCATGCTCGCGGTAATCTGGGTGCGCACGCTGAGAGGCCACTTCACGCCGAAGAAGCACTTCGCCTTCGAGGGCGTCGCCTGGTACTGGCACTTCGTCGACGTGGTCTGGCTCGGTCTCTTCATCTTCGTGTACTGGTTGTAGGTCTGCCATGGCGTCGCCGCCCGGGCCGGGGCGGCGCGACCTTCTACCGCGCACGCCAGGGTGCCCGCGGCTCCGGGCGGTACTCCCTCAACACGTTTCAGCGTGGTGTCGGCCGAGCGCGTCTTGAGTGTCTCTCGGTGGGTGCCACCACCAAGGCGCCCTCGCTACGAAGATCGGTGAAGTTTGCGGGCTGGAGTCGCCGCGATGCCGCGGCCGGTCGGGGGGAGGTCGCCGGCCGGATGCCCGCGGATCAGGGCGTGAGCGGGTGCGGCTGGATGAGGCCCGCCCACCAGAGAACGAAGAGCAGCGCAAAGAGCGAGACCGAGATCGCGATCCGCCACGTCAGCGCTTTCGCCAGCCGGTCGGAATCCCCGCGATCCTTGATGAAGTAGTAGAGTGCCGAGCCCATCGCGGTCACGATGCCGAGGAATATGGCGACAACGAGGATCTTCGCGAACACTTCAAAGCCCTCACTACGATGTCCGGCAGTATAGTCGACAGGGGTGCGGGGAATTCGGCGGGGTCCACGCGCGAACGGCGTTTTCGACCCACCCTTTGGCCGACGCTGGCGACGCTCCTGGTGTTTCCCGTGCTGCTGGGGCTCGGCTGGTGGCAGCTCGAGCGCGCCGACTTCAAACGGACCGAGGAGGCCCGGCTGGAGGTGGAAGATGCCCGAACGCCGGCGCTGCTCGGCGCCGGTCTCGGGGAGCAGGTGGCGCAACCGGAGTCCTGGAACCACCGCCGGGTGCGGGCAACCGGACACCACCTCTCTGCGCACTTCCTTCTCGACAACCGCACGCGGGGAGGAGTGGCGGGATACCACGTATTGACCCCACTTGCGTTCGACGAGGCCCGGACGCTCGGAGTCGTGGTCAACCGGGGATGGATTGCGTTGGGTCCCGACCGCGCCCGCCTGCCCGCGATCGAGACGCCCGCGGGGATGCTCGAAGTACGGGGCCGAGCCCGCGTTCCGGGGGAGGCATTCCTGCTCGGCGAGGCGGGCTATCGCGATGAGGGCTGGCCACGGGTGGTGCAGAGTATCGAGCTCGACGAGATGGAGAAGGCCCTCGATATGGACCTTCTCCCCTTCGTGGTCGAGCAGAACCCCGACGATCCCCACGGATTCGTACGGGAGTGGCGAGCCTACGGGGGTCTCAGTCCAAATCGTCACCTCGGCTACGCCTTCCAGTGGTTTGCGCTCGCCGCCACCCTGCTCGTGATTTATGTCGTGGTGAACGTCCGCCGCCGATGACAGTGTCGGGAACCGCCTATCAGCGCGTGGTCACGCTCGCGTTCCTGCTCGCGGTGCTGGTGAGCACGCTCGGCGCCTACGTGCGGCTCTCCAATGCGGGACTGTCCTGCCCGGATTGGCCGGGTTGCTACGGCCAGCTCGGCGTTCCCGGGCCGGCCGATGCCGCCGACGCGCAGGCGGCATTTCCGGAACGGCCCCTGGACCGCGCCCGTGCCTGGAAGGAGATGGCGCATCGCTACGCGGCCGGGTTGCTGGGGGTGCTGATCGTCCTCATCGGGGTGCTCGCGTGGCGCAGACGCTCGCCCGGACGGGTGCCGGCGCTGCCTTTTCTACTGATTGCGCTGGTCGCGTTCCAGGCTCTTCTCGGGATGTGGACGGTCACTCTGGGCCTCGCCCCCCTCGTGGTCACCGCGCACCTGCTGGCGGGTCTCGCCACGGTCGCGCTGCTGTGGTGGCTCCGACTGGGTCTCGTGCGCCGCGCCGGAGCCCTCGCTCCTGATTCTGGCGGCGGCGCCGTGCCCGCCTTGCGGACCTGGGCGCTGGGAGGGGTGCTGATCGTCGGGTTGCAGATCGCGCTCGGGGGCTGGACGAGCACGAACTACGCGGCGCTTGCCTGCCCCGACTTCCCCTTGTGCCAGGCGCGGCTTCTGCCCCCGCTCGACCTCCCGGGCGCTTTCGATCCGTGGCCTGAGGCCGCGGGGGGAGACTTCGAAGGTGGCGTTCGCGGTAACGACGCCCGGGTGACCATACACCTCGCTCATCGTCTCGGGGCGGTGCTGACCCTGCTGTACGTAGTCGCGCTCACGGTGCGGATCTTCGTCTCCACCGGGGACGGCCCTCTGAAGAGCGCGGGCGCGTTTCTGCTGGCGGTGGCGATCGCTCAGGCCGGCCTCGGTATCGCCAACGTCCTGTTCGCTCTGCCGCTCGCGCTTGCGGTCGGGCACAACGCGGGGGCCATTCTCCTGCTGCTCTCGGCGCTCACTGTGTACCATATGGCCCGGCTGCCCGGCTCTCCCCACGCGGACAGACTCGAGGTGCGCACTTGAGCGATCAGGCCGTCGTACTCGGCGAATCTCCGCTCTGGAAGGAGTACCTGGAGCTTGCCAAGCCGCGCGTGGTCGCGGTGCTCGCATTCACCGCCCTGGTCGGCGTGTGCCTCGCGAGCCCCGGGGCGCTGCCGCTCGATACCGCCCTCTTCGCCCTGCTCGGCATCAGCCTGGCCGCGGGCGCCGGGGGGGCCGTCAATCATGTGGTCGACCAGAGGGTGGACGCCCTCATGGCCCGCACCCAGCGCCGACCCCTCCCCCGGGGCCGGGTCACGAGCGGTGCGGCCCTCGTGTTCGCCGGGGGCTTGAGCGTGCTGTCGGTACTGGTGCTCGGCGTGCTCGTGAACTGGCTTACCACCGTGCTCACCCTCGCGTCCATGGTGGGCTACTCGGTCGTCTACACGATGTACCTCAAGCGGGCGACGCCGCAGAACATCGTGATCGGGGGCGCGGCGGGCGCCATGCCTCCGGTGCTCGGCTGGACCGCGGTGACCGGCAGCGTGGACGGCCACGCCATGCTGCTCTTCCTGATCATCTTCGCGTGGACGCCGCCGCACTTCTGGGCGCTGGCGATTGAGCGCCGCGAGGAGTACGCCAGGGCGGAGATTCCGATGCTCCCCGTCACCCACGGCGTGCCCTTCACCCGGCTTCAGATCCTCCTCTACACCCTCATCCTCTTCGGAGTCAGCCTGCTGCCCTTCGTCGCCCGCATGAGCGGCGTTCTCTACCTGGCGGGAGCGGTGGCGCTGGGCGCCGCCTTCGTCTACCAGGCGGTCATGCTCTACGCCGCCCAGGAGCGGGAAAGGCCGATGAAGGTGTTCGGCTTTTCCATCTACTATCTGCTCGGACTCTTCGCCTTCCTTCTCGCCGACCACTACCTCGGCATGGTGATCTGAACGAACTTGGCGGCTCGTAACGGCCATCGCGATTGAAGGGCAGCCGTCCGGTGACCGCTCTACACCGAAAGCGCCGGCGGCGGCAAAACGGCGCGCTTGCGGTGGCGCACGATCGGAGTTGCGGCTTCCTGCATGAAGGATTGACAGTCGTTGTCAGCCGATGCGACATTGCCGCTACCGCTCCGACTATTCAGTGAATGGGGCGGCCTACTAGTGGGTCCCTTCGGGGGCCCTTTATTTTTTCAGCCTCAGCCATGACCTGAGGACTGCCGTACCGGTGCCGGGAGTCCAATGTTGGACAGAGTAGTGGTTTTTGTCGATGCGGGTTATCTCTTCGCACAGGGCTCGGAGGAGCTGTGTGGCGCCAAGCTGCCACGTGGAAGCATCGGACTCCACCATGAAGCCCTGCTCTCCAAGCTGAAGGAGCTTGCGGAGGTATTGTCCGGGCTACCGCTTCTGCGGATCTACTGGTACGACGGTACTTCTGAAGGCCCGACAGCGCAGCACATCACGCTTGCCAATCAAGCAGATGTCAAAGTGCGTCTCGGTTTCGTGAACAGGAGAGGGGAGCAGAAGGGCGTCGACTCCCTGATCGTGACGGACATGCTCACGCTGGCTCGAAACAGGGCAATGGCGGAATGCGTGCTGATGTCGGGAGATGAAGATCTCAGGGTCGGTGTTCAGCAGGCTCAAGAGCATGGAGTGCGGGTCCATATTCTCGGAATCAAGTCGGCGAGACCCAACCAGTCCCCCTATCTCCTCCGGGAAGCCGACTCGACGCACGAGTGGCACGCCAAGGACCTCGGGGAGTTCCTGGATTGCAGACCGTCGAGCGCTTTTCCTGCGGAGCAAACGACGGGAGAACGGGAGACGCAGGCGTCTGATGTGGAGTCCGCGGAGACCTCTTCTACCAGCGGCCACCTGCGATCGATAGCACGCCAGATCGCCGGTGAGGTAGCTCAGGCGGAGGTTCGCTCTCTGGTGGAGCACATCCACATCACGAATCAGCGCCCACAGCAGATTGACGGAAAACTGTTGGCTGACTCACGGAGAGCACTTGGTTATGACCTGGACATATCGCAGAAATCCGAAGTCCGGGACGCCTTCCTGCAGGCTCTGGAGGAGCGCCTGGTCAGTGACGACGGATAGAATCCGAAACAGGCTGATTGGCTAGCGCGCCCATCATCCCACACTGAAGCGGCAGTCTGTCGCGGTGTTCTCCAGTTCGGCGATGAGGCCGGCTCAGGCCTCCATCGCGCGCCGGAGCTTGCGTAGCGCGTTGGCCTCGAGCTGGCGAATGCGCTCCGCGGAGACGCCGTAGCGGTTGGCGAGGCTCTGCAGGGTGGTCTTTTCTTCCGCGAGCCAGCGCTCGGTGACGATCGTGCGGTCGCGCTCGTCGAGTTCCCCCACCGCCGTCCGCAAAGCCTGCTGGTTGTGTGCCTCCCAGTCCTCGCGCTCCACCGTTTCCGCGGGCTCGAATCGCAGATCCTGCAGGTAACGCGCCGGGGTGGCGTACTCGGCGCCGCCCTCGTCCTCGGGGTGACCGTCGTAGGCGGCATCGTGGACGCTCAGGCGCTGCTCCATTTCCAGCACCGTGTCGGGGCTCACGCCGAGGTCCATTGCGACCGCATCGACTTCCTCGCGATTCAGCCATCCCAATCGCTTCTTGGCGCTGCGCAGGTTGAAGAACAGCTTCCTCTGAGCCTTGGTGGTCGCGACCTTGACGATCCGCCAGTTGCGCAAGATGTATTCGTGGATTTCGGCCCGAACCCAGTGCACGGCGAAGGAGACCAGGCGAACGCCCACGTCCGGGTCGAAACGCTTGACCGCCTTCATGAGCCCGACGTTGCCTTCCTGGATCAAGTCCGCCTGCGGCAATCCGTATCCGTCGTAGCCGCGGGCGATGCGCACCACGAAACGCAGGTGCGAGAGCACGAGGCGCCAGGCCGCCTCCAGGTCGTTGTCGGACCTGAAGCGCTCGGCCAGCGCGTACTCTTCTTCCGCGCTCAGCATCGGCATGTCGAACACCGCATGCCGATAGGCGTCGATGCTGCCAAGCGGAAGCGCGGCGAGGGAGCGATCCAGGCTGGTGTTCACGATGCGGGTGTGTTCGACAGCGGTGTCTTCCCGGGGGCAACGCGCGATCCTAGCACTCATGGAATGAGAGTGCCAAAGCGCCGTGGGCAAAGCGTGAGGAAGGTTGCACACGGACGGGCGGCAGGGGGCATGCTGGTACTCCCTTTCCCCCGTAGAGGGGCGGAGGCCGGGGTATCTCACCGCCCGTAGGGGGCGCCCGCTTGTCTCGCCACGCGCCATCGCTGCCTGCACCCGGCATCTCCTCGCCCGCGGGGCGTTCGCTGGAGGTCGGACCACCCTCCCGCCGACGAGGACCCGGTCTTAATCGAAGCGGGCGGAAAGTCAGGAGCGAAGACTTCGCCGCGCTTCTCGTCAGGCGTCGAGCAACGCGTCCACGAAGTCGTGGGCATCGAAGTCCCGCAGGTCGTCCAGGCCCTCGCCCACCCCCACGTAGCGGATCGGAATGCCGAGCGTATGGGCGATGGCAAAGATGATCCCGCCTTTGGCGGTGCCGTCGAGCTTGGTCAGGACCAGGCCGCTTACGCCGACCGCTTCCGCGAACTGCCGAGCCTGCGAGAGGGCGTTCTGGCCGGTGCCGGCATCGATCACGAGCAGGGTCTCGTGCGGGGCGTCCGCGTCTATCTTCTTGATTACGCGCCGTACTTTCTTCAGCTCCTCCATCAGACCGGACTGGGTATGGAGGCGTCCCGCGGTGTCCGCGATCAGCAGGTCCGTGCCTCGGGCGCGCGCGGAGGAAAGTGCGTCGTAGACCACCGAGGCGGAGTCCGCCCCGGCGTGCTGGGCAACCACCGGGACTTCGAGACGTTCGCCCCAGGTCTGCAACTGCTCGATCGCGGCGGCGCGAAAAGTGTCTCCGGCCGCGAGCAACACCGCCCGCCCTTCACCCTTGAAGCGGTGGGCGAGCTTCGCCGCGCTGGTGGTTTTGCCGGTGCCGTTGACCCCCACCATCAGGATCACGAAGGGCCGCGCGGGGGAGGGACGCAAGGGGCGGCTCACCGGCTCGAGAATGTCCACCATCGCGTCGCGCAACGCCTCGGCGAGCGCTGCCTCGTCATCGGGACGCTGCGTGCGCGCGCGTCGCCGCATCGCGTCCATGATTCGCCCCGTCGCCTCGATGCCTACGTCGGCGCCGAGCAGGACGCTTTCCATGTCCTCGGTGAGCTGCTCGTCGAGAGAGCGGCGACCCGCGAGCAGCGCGCCCAGGCGGCCCACGAGAGCGCCCCGGGTGCGCCCGAGCGCCGACTTCAGACGGCCGAAGAAGCCGCCCGCCTTCTCGTCGTCGTCCGGTTTCGGATCTCTTCTCGAGCGGGAGAACAACACTTGCGAACGCCAGAGTGAGACGGAGAGGGAGCGGGCGCCCCGGCCCTGGAAGCGCGGCATCCTAGCATGCGCCGAAACGTGGATTGGTCGTCCGGGAAGGACGGGAGCGCTACCATGGCGCCACGGAATGCGCGGACTTCGCGTGGGGTGGCGGATTGTCGGGCGGCCCGAGGATCATCTCCGGTAAATGGCGCCGGCGGCGTCTTCGATTTCCCGCGCGCGGCGGAGCAAGGCCGACGCCCGACCGGGTCAAGGAGACCTTGTTCAACTGGCTCGGCTCCCGGGTGGAAGGCGCGGTCTGTCTGGATCTCTTCACCGGCAGCGGAAGCCTGGGCTTCGAGGCGGCGTCGCGCGGAGCGGCAAGCGTCACCATGGTGGAAGCCGACTCCACGCTCGTTTCGTATCTGCACCGCGAGAGCGAGCGTCTGGGCGCATCCGGGATCGAAGTCGTGCACGGTGACGCGCTCAAGTGGCTGCGCCGCGCGACGGGTCGCTTCGACATCGTATTTCTCGATCCGCCCTTCGGGACCGCCCTGCTGGAGCGCAGTTGCCGCGTCCTCGCCGCATCCGGCTGTCTCGCCCCTGACGCGATGCTCTACCTCGAATGCGAGCGGACCCGAGGCAGGCCGCCGCTGCCGGATGGATTCGAGTCGTTCCGGGAGGGGCGAGCGGGAGAGGTACGCTATCATCTCGCGCGCCGGCGGCCCTGCCCCACGCCGGTGGGCTGACCAGGAGCAGATGGTCCAAGCGGTGTGGTGGTACGTGAGTTGTCCGGGCTGATGGGCGCCGAGGAGGCGCCTGATGACCAGGAGTGAAGTGGAACAAGATGTCGACGATCGCGATCTATCCGGGTACCTTCGACCCGATCACCAACGGTCACCAGGATCTCGTCAACCGGGCGGCCCGGCTTTTCGACCGAATCATCGTCGCGGTGGCGGAGAGCAGCGCCAAGAACACCCGTTTCGATGTCGAGTCCCGTGTCGAGTTCGCCCGCATATCGCTTGCCGAGCTGTCCAACGTCGAGGTGGCGAGATTCAGTGGGCTCCTGGTCAATTTCGCCCAGGACCAGGGGGCTTCGGTCATTCTCCGCGGGCTGCGCGCGGTCTCCGACTTCGACTACGAGTTCCAGCTCGCCGGCATGAACCGCCGCCTCGCCCCGCAGGTGGAGACCGTCTGTCTGACCTCCGACGAGCGCTTCAGCTACATCTCCTCCAGCCTGGTGCGCGAGATCGCCACCCTGGGCGGGGACGTGAGCCCCTTCGTGCACCCCACGGTCGAAGCCGCCCTGCGAGAGCGCTGAGGAAGGGGCCGGCGCGCGGCGTCTTCATCTGCTCCCCGCCGAAACATCTCCACGCAACGGGCTGAACCGCAGTGGCGCTCAGGATCACCGAGGAGTGCATCAACTGCGACGTGTGCGAGCCCGAGTGCCCGAACGAGGCGATCTCGATGGGCGAGGAGATCTACGTCATCGACCCCGCCCGGTGCACGGAGTGCGTGGGCCACTTCGATACGCCACAGTGCGTCGAGGTGTGCCCGGTCGCCTGCATCCCCGGGGACCCTGAACACCCCGAGACCAAGGACGAGCTGTGGGCCAAGTACCGGCGTCTGACCGGCGGATAATCGATGCGTGCGCAAGCCCTGCGCCACCTGAACCGAATTTCGGCCGCTTCCGGCGCCAAGATACCCGGATAGTGGGGTGTACGGATCGCAAGACGAGCAACGGCGAGCAACAAACAGACGGAGCGCTGGTGGCGCGGACTTCCCTGCGAGCGGGCAAGCCAGGGATGGCTTGTCTGGCCGGAAAGCTTTGGCCCAAGGACTGCGCAGCGTTGCAGGTAGCCGACACCAAGTAGAAGCGCTTTGGGGGAAGGGGCCCGAAACAGCGAGCACCCTGACGCCGACCGGTCGTAAAATCGGTGAAACTGCGGGCCTAACCCGGATGTTTCACCGATTTTCTACTGCGGACGCCAATATGCTCGCGCTAGCGGGTCGTACTCCCTCAAGCCGCTTTGACGTAGTGTCGGCTACGCCTTCAGCGTCTTTCAGTCCGTGCGCCTCACTATCACGGCATCTTGGCGCCCTCGCTACGAAAATCGGTGAAACATCCGGGCTAAGTCCCGCCCCGCCCTTGATCTGATCCGTCACGCTACATCGGGGCGGATGCGGTCCGCCGTCGGATGCCGCGCTGCGGCCTTCTCAACGCTGGCAGCGGGGGCAGTACCAGGTCGAGCGCTGGCCGATGCGACGCTGGCGCAGGGTCGCCCGGCAGCGCATGCAGTGCTCTCCCGTTCGCCCGTAGACCCGCAGGCGCGACCCGAAGTGTCCCGGGCGACCGTCGGCGGCGGCGTAGTCGCGCACGGTGGTGCCCCCCGCCCGGATCGCCTCCTCCAGTACGTGGCGGATGCACGCGGCGAGGCGCAGGTAGCGCGACCGCGAGATCCGGCCCGCGGCCCGCGCGGGGTGCACCCCCGCGAGGTGCAGCGCCTCGCAGGCGTATATGTTGCCGACCCCCGCCACCACCCGGGTGTTCATGATGAAGTTCTTGACCGCGACCCGGCGTCTTCGGGAGTGGCGGTAGAGGTGGTCGCCATCGAAGTCCGAGTCCAGCGGTTCGGGACCGAGTTCGCGCAGCAGCCAGTGGCGGTTCACATCCCCCCGGCACCACAGTGCGGCCCCGAAGCGCCGGGGATCGCCAAGGCGCAGACATGTATCGTCTTCGACCACGAGGTCGAGGTGGTCGTGGCGGCCGGGAGGCCGATCCGGGGGCACGAGCTGCAGGCGGCCGGACATGCCCAGATGCAGGATCAGGGTGCCCGTCTCGGCCCCGAGCAGGAGGTATTTCGCCCGGCGGCCGACATCCTGGATGCGCTGTCCCGGTAGACGGGTCAGCACCTGCCGGGAGATCGGCCAGCGCAAGCGCCACCGCCGCACTTCGACCCGCGATACGCGCCGGCCGAGCAGCCAGGGTGCGATCCCGCGGCGCGTGGTCTCGACCTCCGGCAGCTCCGGCATCAGCGAGCGTCCCCGGCCGGGACAACGTTCCGGCTTTCCGTTGCGAACGCCCCCACCTCTGCCGCCATCATCGGGGCGTCGCTTCGTGGTTCGGGGAAAGCGGGCGCCGCGCCCTTCGGGCCAGTCGGTCGATGGCGAGCACTGCGAGCGCCGCCAGAGCCGCCAGCGCAAGGCTCGCCAGGACACCGCCATCGAGACTCTCCGGCCACACCGGCACGGAGCGGTTCGCATGCGTGGGGTCCGCCGTCGCCATCCGGCCGGGCGCCCGGAAGGGCCAGATCGCGTACAGGGAGGCGAGCACGATCCCCGACATCAGGAGCATGGTGTGGCGCGGAAAGCGGTGCAGGCACCACACCAGGGCGCGGCTTCCGAGCACCAGCCCGCAGATCGCCCCGGCCGCGAGCGGCGCCAGCACCGAGAAGTCGAACCGCGCCACCGCCTCGAGGACGCGCGCGTACTGGTCGAGGATCAGCAGCACGAAGGCCCCCGACACCCCCGGCAGAATCATTGCAAAGGCCGCGGCGGCGCCGCTCGCGAAGAGCAAACGGGCGCTCGACGGCGCGTCCACCGGCACCGCCATAACCAGGGCGAAGCCGGCGAGCCCGCCCGCAAGCACCCAGGTCGCGTCCCCGAGGCGCCAGTGGGCCACTTGGCGAAGAAGTACGCAGAGCGACATGAGGATGAGGCCGAAGAAGGCGCCGTAAACGGGCTCGGGGTGGGTCGCAATCAGCCGGGGCAGTTCGATCACCCGCGTGAAGAAGAGCAGCGCCCCCGCGATGCCGGCTCCGAGCAAGAGCAGGAAGAGCGCGTCCACGTGACGGACCGCGGCCGCGAGGCGGCCCCGCCCCAGCAGGCGGAGGAGGTCGAGGTCGACGGCGCGGATCGCCTCGAGCAGCCGCGGGTAGATGCCGAGGATCAGGGCCATCGTGCCGCCGCTCACCCCCGGCACGATATCGGCCGTGCCCATGCACAATCCCTTGCCGGCGACGAGCACGGCCTGCTTCGCCGTCCAGGGGCTTCGCGATGCCGGCGGCGAGGGCCCCGCGTCGGCCTCGGGGCGAGTCGGCCCCTCGGTGCTCACGGGGACGCGCGTTGCGCTTCGAGACCGGTTTCGAAACCCGCCGCCACCCCGAGCTCATGCACCGCATCGACCAGCGCCGCGACTCGAGCGGGGTCCATGCCGGGCTGGAGGCCGTGGCCGAGGTTGAAGACGTGTCCCGGTCCCGGCCCGTAGGCGTCGAGGACCTGTCGCACCTGGCCGCGAATGGTGGCGGGTGAGGTGTAGAGCACGCAGGGGTCCAGATTGCCCTGCAACGCCACGCGGTCGCCCACTTCGCGCCGCGCCCGACCGATGTCTACCGTCCAGTCGATGCCCAGGGCATCGCAGCCGGTGGCCGCGAGCTCGTTCAGCCATTGGCCCCCGCCCCGCCCGAAGAGGACGATCGGGGTGTCGACCTCGCTCTTGAGGGCGCGCACGATGCGCGCGAGATAGGCGAGGGAGAAGTCGCGATACTCGTGCGGCCCGAGCACCGATCCCCAGGTGTCGAAGACCATGAGCACATTCGCTCCGGCATGCGCCTGGGCCCGCAGATAGGTCCGGACGGATTCGGCCAGCACCGCCAGCAGGCGGTGGGCGGCGCGGGGCTCTTCGTACAACAGTCTCTTCGCGCGCGCGAAGTGCACCGAGGATCCCCCCTCCACCATGTAGGTGGCCAGCGTCCACGGGCTGCCGGCGAACCCGATCAGGGGAATGCGCTCGTCGAGCTCGGCGCGCAGCAGGCGCACCGTGTCGACCACGTAGCGCAGGTCGTCCTCGGGGTCCGGGGCGGCGAGCCGATCGATGTCCCGCGGGGTTCTCACCGGCTGCTCGAAGGTGGGGCCTTCCCCCTCGACGAAATGGAGGCCGAGCCCCATTGCGTGCGGTATCGTCAGGATATCCGAGAACAGGATGGCGGCATCGAGGGGAAAGCGGCGAAGCGGCTGCAGCGCCACCTCGCAGGCGATTTCCGGAGTGGTGCAGAGCTTGAGAAAACTGCCCGCCCGCTCGCGGACCCGGCGGTACTCGGGCAGATAGCGCCCCGCCTGGCGCATCAGCCAGACCGGGGTGCGGTCGACCGGCTGACGGGCCAGCGCCCGCAGCAGTCTCGCGCGATCCGGCCGCGATGCGGGCTCAGGCATCGATCGTAGGCCTCTTCGAGCGCAGTACGGCCGCGATGCGAGACCAGCGCGTGGCGCCTTCTCCCGCCTTCCCGTAACCCCGCGCGATCTTTCCCCGGTTGGCGAGCATCTTGGCCGCGATGCGATGAATGCCGCCGGGCCGCCCGCCGCTCGCGTTGTGTATCGAGCGCAACATGTCGTCCGTGAAGGGACTGTCCCCGCGAAGACCGGCCGCACAGAGGCGGGTATGGATGTAGTCGTCGCTCTGGGCGCGCGTGAGGGCTGGGATGTCCACGAGCATGTGCGGCGCATTCTCGTCGCTCGAGTCGTCCGGTGAGGGCGCGCGCGTGGTGAGGAAGCGAAGACGCGGGGATTGCCGGAGGGTGAGCAGGGCATCGAGACGCGCGCGCGTCCGTGCGCTCCGGCAGTCGACATCCTCGATGGCCACGAGGGCGTTGCGTTCGGGCGGCAGATGGGTGGCGAGGTGCGTTTCGAGACGCTCCAGAACCACGGCGAGCGTCTCGTCGTCTCCCGCTTCGAGGTCGAAAGCGCGGCTGAAGGCGTCAAGGAAGGAGTCACGGTCGAGGCCCGCCGCACCCGCGATGCTCGCCACTTGCCACTGTGGGCCGAGATCTCTCTTCACCTGCCCGAGCAGAGCGCTCTTGCCCGCCCCTTCGGGGGCGACGATACAGATGGGCTTGCTGCCCTCGCGCAGGCCGCGCAGGATTCGATCCAGGCGAATACGAAGGGCCGGAGTCGAGACGAAGCACGCGCCGAGCGCCTCGTTCGAAAACGGGTCGACTTCGAGGAAGAACCGGGTTCGCGTCATGGGTCCGGGTGCGGCCCCGGGGCCGTCGGCGCGCAGATGCGGGCATGCTCCGAGAGGGCGTAGCGGTCCGTCATGCCGGCGATGTAGTCGGCGATTCCTCTCGCTCTCCCCGCCAGCCCTTCGCGGCCTTCCAGCGCCGAGACCTGGCTCCGCGTGTGCGCGGGCAGCGCGTTCAGGTCTCCAATCAGTGCGTCGAAGAGGCCTCGAATCACCCGCTCGGCCTCCATGGTCATGGACCGCACCCGTTCGTGGCGGTAGAGATGGCGTCGCAGGAAGCGCTTCATGCGCAGGTGTCGGGTCCTGAAGGCGTTGCTGAGCGCGATCATGGGGTGGCTTGCGGCGCGAACATCTTCGATGCCCCGCGGCGCGGATTCATCGATGCGCTCGCGGCTGGTCTCGATGAGGTCGGTAGCTTGTGCGTCGATCATGCGCCTTACCACCTCGTGGATTACTCGCCGGGTCGGGAGATCGGCCCAACGCCGCCTCACGTCCGCATAGGGTGCGGAAAAAGCCTCCAGCTCGAGCAGATCCTCGACCGCGACGAGCCCGGATCGGAGGCCGTCATCGAGATCGTGAGAATTGTAGGCGACCTCGTCGGCCAGATTCGCAACCTGCGCTTCCAGTGAGGGTTGTCCGCCATCGCGGAAGCGCTCCGCTACCGCCCCGAGCTCGGCGACGTGGCGGCGTGCACAATGCTTGAGGATGCCTTCTCGGGTCTCGAATGTCAGGTTGAGGCCCGGAAACTCCGGATAGCGTTCTTCCAGGAAATCCACCACGCGCAGCGACTGGAGGTTGTGCTCGAAGCCGCCGTAGGGCGCCATGCGTTCGTTGAGGGCGAACTGCCCGGCGTGTCCGAAGGGGGTATGCCCGAGGTCGTGCGCCAGTGCGATCGCTTCGGTGAGGTCCTCGTTAAGGCCGAGCGCGCGCGCCACGCTGCGTGCGATCTGGGCGACTTCGAGCGAATGGGTGAGCCGGGTGCGGAACATGTCGCCTTCATGGTTCACGAACACCTGGGTCTTGTATTCGAGGCGGCGAAACGCCCCCGAGTGAATGATTCGGTCCCGATCCCGCTGGAACGCTCCCCGATAGCGAGCCTCCGCTTCCGGGTAGCGCCGGCCTCGGGTGTTCGCTTCGCTCGCCGCGTAAGGGGCAAGCGTGAAGGGAGGAAGGGGCGGGCGGGAGATGGCGGACTTCTCGCACGCTCAGCCGCGGCACTCGGCGAGGGTATCCCGCAGCAGGACCGGATCGAAGTCGCTCGAGATCCGGCTGTTCCCCAGCGAACGGAGCAGAATCAGGCGAAGGCGCTCCTGTTGCACCTTCTTGTCGCGCGCCATCAGCTCGAGCATCCGTTCCGGCGACAGTGCACGCGGTATTCTCGTGGGAAGGCCAAGACGCGCGAAGAGCCCGTCGACCCTCTCCCGCTCCGCCTCGGAGACCCAGCCCAGGCGCCAGGACAGGTGCGCCGCCGCGCAGACCCCCGCCGCCACCGCTTCTCCGTGCCGCCAGCTTCCATAGCCGAGTCCGGCCTCGATGGCGTGCCCGAAGGTGTGTCCGAGGTTCAGCAGCGACCGGGTCCCGCCTTCTCTCTCGTCCTGGGCCACGATTTCCGCCTTGATCTCGCAACATCGCCGGACCGCGTGCGCCATCGCCTCGTCATCCCTCGCGAGCAGCGCGCCCGCGTGCTCCTCCAGCCAGGCGAAGAAGAGCGGATCGTCGATCAGTGCGTACTTCACGACTTCCGCGAGGCCGGCCCGGAGCTCGCCGACGGGCAGCGTGTGGAGCGTGGCCATGTCGGCGAGTACGCAAACGGGCTGATGGAACACGCCGATCATGTTCTTGCCGAGGGGGTGGTTCACGCCCGTCTTCCCTCCGACCGAGGAATCGACCTGGGCGAGGAGGGTGGTGGGTACCTGGACGAAAGAGACTCCGCGCTGGTAGCAGCCGGCCACGAAGCCCGCGATGTCGCCCACCACTCCGCCGCCCAGCGCCACCACCACGCAGTCGCGCGAGAAGCCCGCGCCGAGGAGACGATCAATGACGCGCCCGAAAGTCTCGAGCGTCTTGTGCGCCTCCCCGTCGTCGAGAACCAACCGCTCGCGCCTTGGCGATGCGAGGTTGTCGATCAGGAGGTCCAGATAGAGCGGCGCGACCGTCTCGCTGGTAACCACCATCACCTGACGGTCTTGGACGAAGGGCGCCAGCAGCTCGCCATTGCCAAGCAGCCCATGACCGATGTGAATCGGATAGCTGCGCCTTCCCAGGCGGACCTCAAGCGGCTCAGATGAGGGCAAGGTGTTTGACGATCTCTCGTACGACATGCTTCGCGGTGCCGTGCCGGGTCGTGACCACGAGGTCGGCGACCTGCCGGTAAAGTGGGTCGCGCTCGCTCAGGATCCTCTCGAGCGTGGCGCGGGGATCGGGGGTGTCGAGCAGGGGGCGGGTACGGTCCCGGCTCGTGCGTTCAGCGAGCAGGTCGAGGGGAACATCGAGGTAGATCGCATATCCCCGTGAACGAAGACGCGTCCGATTGTCCGGGTCGAGCACCGCGCCCCCTCCGGTGGCGAGCACGATGCCGCCGCGTGATGTCAGATCGTCGAGCATGTCGCGTTCGCGCCGGCGGAAACCCTCTTCGCCCTCCAGTTCGAAGATGAGCGAAATCGACGCCCCAGTGCGCTCTTCCAGCTCCCGATCGCAGTCCAGGAACTGCTTGCCGAGGGACTTGGCGAGCCGGCGCCCCACCGTAGTCTTGCCCGCCCCCATCGGGCCGATGAGGAATATGTTCTTGGGGGAGGTCAACTGCTGGCTGCGAAGTCCCGGCGAGGATGCGATGGGCGCCTCGTCGAAGCGATAAACTATACCCAACGGGTCGCAGGCGCGCATTGTCCGTCCTTTCCGAGAGTCCGAGCAGCCGATACCCTTGACCGGATGACGGATGGCTCGAGTTTCATGAATACATTCGGGGTTGGAGACCTTTAGTCCGTGTTGAAGCGTGTCTTCAAGCTCCTGTTCCTGCTCGGGCTCGCGACGACGGTGCTGGGCGCGGCCACGTTCGCTTTCGTGGTGTGGCTGTACTCGCCGGATCTCCCGTCGATCGACGTGTTGCAGGACGTGCAGCTCCAGACGCCCATGCGGGTCTATACTCGCGATGGACGTCTCATGGCGGAATTCGGCGAGAAGCGCCGAGTGCCGCTGCGTCTGGACGAGGTTCCGCCGGCGATGGTTCAGGCGGTGATCGCCGCGGAGGACGAGCGTTTCTTTCAGCATCCCGGCGTCGACTGGCGGGGACTCGTGCGCGCGGTGGCGTACCTGGTCCGTACCGGGGAGAAGGGCCCGGGGGGCAGCACGGTGACGATGCAGGTGGCCCGGAACTTCTTTCTCGGCCGGGAGAAGACCTACGAACGCAAGGCCAAGGAGATCCTGCTCGCCCTGAAGATCGAGCGGCGTCTGAGCAAGGAGGAGATTCTCGAGCTCTACTTCAACAAGATCTTCTTCGGCCACCGTACCTACGGGGTGGGCGCGGCGAGCGAGTTCTACTACGGCCGGTCCCTCGATGAGTTGAACCTCGCCCAGGTCGCGATGCTCGCCGGGCTGCCCAAGGCGCCTTCGCGCTTCAATCCCATCGTGAATGCGCAGCGTGCGCTGGCCCGCCGGGACTACGTGCTCGGGCGTATGCGCGAGCTCGGCTTCATCGATGCCGATGCGTACGCCGTCGCGGTCGCCGCGCCGGTCAGCGCGAGGCGGCACGGTCTCAAGGTGGAGGTGGAGGCTCCCTATGCGGCCGAGATGGTGCGTGCCACGCTCGAGGAAGAGTTGGGCGAACAAGTCTACGTGGGCGGCTACCGCGTCTACACGACCATCGACAGCGCCCGCCAGAGCGCCGCCAATGCCGCGCTGCGCACGGGGCTCCTGGAATACGATCGTCGGCACGGCTACCGGGGCGCGGAGCTGCACCGGGAAGAAGTCGGCGGAACTCCCGAGCGCAACGAGGAGCTGCTCTCCGGCATCCCGGTGGTGGGAGGGCTGCCGCCGGCCCTGGTTCTCGACGTCGACGACGACTTCGTGCTCGCCCATGCCCGGGGCTTCGGAGAGGTCGAGCTGCCGTGGGCGGTGCTCGCGTGGGCCCGACCCTACATCGACGTGAACCGGCGCGGATCCGCGCCCGAAAAACCCTCCGATGTGGTGCGGGTGGGCGACGTGATCCGGGTGCAGCTCACCGAGGAGGGCTGGGTGATGGCGCAGGTGCCGGAGGTCCAGGGAGCATTCGTCGCCCTGGACGCGGCGGATGGCGCGATCGTCGCTCTTGCCGGTGGATTCGACTACTACCGCAGCAAGTTCAACCGGGTCACGCAGGCGATGCGCCAGCCCGGCTCCAGCTTCAAGCCCTTCATCTACTCGGCCGCGCTGCAACAGGGCTTCACGCCCGCGAGCTTCATCAACGATGCCCCGGTGGTGTTCGAGGACCACGGGCTGGAAGACGTATGGAGACCCGAGAATTACAGCGGGAGATTCTTCGGCCCGACCCGCATGCGCGTCGCCCTGTACAAGTCCCGGAACCTGGTCTCGATCCGGCTGCTCAAGTCCATTGGCATCGAACGCGCGCTCGAGCATCTCGCGCGTTTCGGTCTCGACATCGACCGCCTGCCCGCCAACCTGTCTCTGGCGGTAGGCAGCGGTGAGGTCACCCCGCTCGAGCTCTCGACCGGATATGCCGTGATCGCCAACGGCGGGTACCAGGTCGAGCCCTACCTGATCGAGCGTATCGAAGAGGCTGATGGGAGCCTGGTGCGGCAGGCGCAGCCGCTGCGGGTCTGTCGGAAGTGCGATGGCGCGGCGGTCGCAAGCCAAGCGCCGGTCTCGCGGGTCTTGTCCGTCGACCCGGACACCTCCTCTCCAGTGCGCCCCGCGCCGCGCCGCGTGGATGCGCGCAATGCATGGCTGATGCAGTCCATGATGCGCGACGTGGTTCGCCAGGGAACGGGCCGGCGCGCGCTCGAGCTCGGGCGCGAGGACCTGGCCGGCAAGACCGGCACGACGAACGACTTCCGGGACGCGTGGTTCGCTGGCTTCACCCCTCGACTCGTCGCCACCGCATGGGTCGGATTCGACGGGCACCAGACGCTGGGAAACCGTGAGGCGGGGTCGAAGGCCGCATTGCCGATGTGGATCGAGTTCATGCGCTCCGCGCTCGATGGCGTGCCGGAGGAGCTCCTCGAGCGCCCGGAGGGCATGGTGACGATGCGCATCGACCCGGAATCGGGGAAAGCGGCGCTCGCCGGCGATGCGGCGGCGATCTTCGAGACCTTCCGCGCCGAGAACGCCCCCGCTCGGGCGCCGGCTTCCACCTCCGGAGTCGCGCATGCCTCATCCGGCGACGGCGGCGTCGCGGAGCGTCTCTTCTGAGGAATGGCCAGCCCTTCTCCCCTCCCGCCGCGGCAACTCACTGATTCACGAAACGCAGACGAGGGCGTGCGGATATCGGCCGGGGCAAGGGCGTTGCCGAGTCACTTCCCGCCGGCGTGTCTGGATATCAGTGTCTCGCTCCCCCGACTCTCGCTCGACACCGTCGCCCAGGCCGGCCGATGCGCGTGCGCAGCCGTGAGCCGGTGAGCTGTCGCGACCGGCATCTCGTCGGGCGAGTGCCTGGCGCATTCGGAATCGCTCCGACGTGCGGAATCCGGGCGCGCGAATAGTCCGGGTGGCGGTGGCGTCCCGGTTGCGCCGCCTCTTCGACTATCTGCCTCCGGCCGGCGCCGCGCACGCTCATCTCGAACCCGGCACGCGGGTGCGCGTGCCCTTCGGCGGCAGTGTGCGGGTCGGGCTCGCCGTGGAGTGGAGCGATGAGGCCAGCGTGCCGGCCGAGCGCTTGCGGGCGGTGCTCGAGGTGATCGACCCCGAGCCCCTGCTCCCCCCGTCCACCATGGAGTTTTTGCGCTGGGCCGCGGACTACTTTCACCATCCACCGGGAGAGGTGCTGCTCGGCACGCTGCCCCCCTCGCTTCGGCGCGGCCGGCTGCCCGGCCCCGAGCGGCCCGAACGATGGCGCCTCGCCGAGGCCGGGCGCGCCTCCCGGCCCGCATCGCCGACAAGCGCGCCGGTGCGGGAGCGGATCCTCGCCCTGCTCGAGGAAGCGCCCGAGGGCCTTGGCGCCGACGCCCTGGCCGCGGCCGGGCGCTCCTGGCGGGGGAGTCTGCGGACACTCGTCGCGAAGGGGATCGTGGAGCCCGCTCCGAAGCCCGGAGAGGAGAGGCCGGCCTCGGCCCTTGCCGCCCACTCGCATCCGGTCGCGCTCGACTCCGCGCAGCGCGCGGCGGTCGAGCGCATCAGCGGCGGGCTCGACCGCTTCGGGGTGTTCCTTCTCGACGGCGTTACCGGCAGCGGCAAGACCGAGGTGTATCTGTCGCTTATCGAGGAGATGATCCGGGCGGATCGCCAGACGCTGGTCCTGATTCCGGAGATCGCGCTGAGTCCCCAGTTGGTGGCGCGCTTTCGTCGCCGCCTCGGCAACTCGCTCGCGCTGCTTCACTCGGGTCTTGGCGATCGAGAGCGTCTGCGAGCCTGGATGGCGGCGCGCAACGGGGAGGCATCGGTGCTGATCGGCACCCGTTCGGCGGTGTTCGCGCCTCTTCGCCGCCCGGGCCTGGTGATCGTCGACGAGGAGCACGATCCCTCCTTCAAGCAGACGGAGGGCTTTCGCTACTCGGCCCGGGACCTCGCGGTGGTGCTCGCGCGCACCTTCGCAGTGCCCGCGGTGCTCGGGACCGCCACCCCGTCCCTGGAGAGCGTGCACAACGTTGTCGCCGGTCGCTACGCCGACCTGCGCCTGCCCCGCCGGGCGGGCGGCGCGCGCATGCCCGGCGTGGACGTGCTGGATCTGCGGGGCCAGCGCTTGGAGGAAGGGGTGAGCGACGCGATGCACGCCGCCATCGGGCATCGCCTCGAACGGGGCGAGCAGTCCTTGATGTTCGTCAACCGTCGAGGCTTCGCACCGGTGCTGCTCTGCCACGAGTGCGGATGGATCGCCGAGTGCCGGCACTGCGACGCCCATCTCGTCTATCACCGGGAAGCGGCACTCATGCGCTGCCACTACTGCGATGCGCAGACCCGGCCGCCGAGACACTGTCCGGGCTGCGGGGGAGCGGACCTTCGAGCCATCGGTCTCGGCACCCAGCGCGTGGCGGATCACCTGCGCACCGTCCATCCCGGCGCCCGGGTGGCGCGCATGGACCGTGACAGTACCCGTCGGCGGGGCGCCCTGGAGGCCGTTCTCGAACGGGTCCACGCCGGCGCGGTGGACATACTGGTCGGTACCCAGATGCTCGCCAAGGGACATCATTTTCCCAACGTGACCCTGGTCGGGATCCTGGACGCGGACCGCGGGCTCTTCGGGGCGGACTTCCGGTCCACCGAGCGCATGGCGCAGCTTCTGGTGCAGGTCGCCGGGCGCTGCGGGCGGGGTGAGCGCCCGGGACGGGTGCTGGTGCAGACCCACCACCCCCACAACTCGCTGCTCCGCCAACTGATCCGGAAGGGTTATCGCTCCTTTGCCGAAGATGCGCTCGAAGAGCGTCGGGCCGCGCGCCTGCCGCCCCACACCTGCATGGCGCTGTTGCGCGCGGAGTCCGCCAACGCGGAGTTGCCCCGGGCCTTCCTCCAGGAAGCGCGGCGCGCGGGAGAGCGGGCGCGTTCGCCGCACATCGCGTTGCTCGGCCCGGTCCCCGCCCTGATGGAGCGACGGGCCGGCCGGCACCGGGCCCAGGTGCTGGTGGAATCCGCGAGGCGCCGCTCGTTGCAGGGATTTCTCGGCGCGTGGCTGCCCGAGATCGAGGACTTGCCCTCGGCCCGGCGCGTGCGCTGGTCCCTCGACGTCGACCCCATCGAGATCCTGTGACGGATTGCGCCGCTTTCGGTCCGCAACCGCGAGCATATTGCCGTCCGCCAGTTGAGAAATCGGTGAGAAACTGCGGGCCAGCGGCTGCGAACTCTCTACAATACGCAGCCCCGCCGCGGTGGCCGGAGAGTCTTGAAACAGCAAGTGCAAGAGCTCGTCGAGGACGCGCTGCGCGCGTTACGCGACGAGGGGGAGTTCGCCCTCGAGAGCATGCCGAGTGTCGTGGTGGAGCGCGCGCGCGACCCCCGTCACGGCGACTTCGCGACCCCGGTAGCGCTCAGCCTCGCCCGGGTGCTGCGCAGGAAACCGCGCGATATCGCCGAGCGCCTGGCGGCGCGCCTGTCGGAGACCACCCGGATCGGCAAGGTCGAGGTCGCGGGACCCGGCTTCGTCAATTTCCACCTGTCCGCCGATGCCCTGCGGGGCGTGGTGCGCGAGGTCGCGGCCGCGGGCGAGGCGTACGGGCGTTCCCGCCGGGGCGCGGGAAGCCGCATTCAGGTGGAGTTCGTCTCCTCCAATCCCACCGGACCTCTGCACGTCGGCCACGGGCGCAACGCCGCCTTCGGCGCGGTGCTCGCGAACCTGCTCGAAGCCGCCGGCTTCGATGTGCAGCGCGAGTACTACGTGAACGACATCGGACGGCAGATGGACACCCTGGCGCTCAGCGTCTGGCTGCGCTACCTGGAGCGCGGGGGTGCGGTGATCGACTTTCCCGCCCGGGGCTATCAGGGCGGCTATCTGCGCGACATCGCCGCCAGCCTGGAAGCGGAGTACGGAGACCGCTTCGCCGCGTCTCTCGAGGCGAACCCGTTCCCGGGGGGCGAGACGTCGCCGGGATCGAAAGCGCCGGAGGGCCGTGACGCGGCGGCGGAGGAGCGGCGTCTCGACACCCTGATCGCGTGGGCGAAGGAAGCCCTGGGTGCGCAACGGTACCGCGAGCTCTTCGACTGCGTGCGCGACGCGATGGTGGAAGAGATGCGGCGGGATCTTGCGGAGTTCGGAATCGTCTTCGACCGCTGGTATTCCGAGGGCGAGCTGAAGGCGGCAGGCGGGGTCGAGCGCGCCATCGAAGAGCTTGACCGCGTCGGCCACGTGTACGAGGCCGACGGAGCCAAGTGGTTTCGCGCCACCGCCTTCGGCGACGAAAAGGATCGGGTCGTGGTACGCGAGAATGGGGATTCGACCTACTTCGCCTCCGACATCGCCTACCACCGGGAGAAGTTCGAGCGCGGCTTCGAGCACGTCATCGATGTCTGGGGCGCGGACCATCATGGCTACATGCCGCGGCTGAAGGGTGCGCTCGCGGCGCTCGGCTGTGCCCCCGAGCGCTTCGAAGTCGCCGTTCTGCAGTTCGTGAACCTCTACCGGGGGGGCAAGCGGGTACAGATGTCGACCCGGGCCGGCGAGTTCGTCACCCTGCGCGAACTTCGCGAGGAGACGGGGCGAGACGCCGCGCGCTTCTTCTACATCATGCGCAAGGGGGACCAGCACCTCGACTTCGATCTCGATCTCGCGACGTCGCGCACGAGCGAGAACCCGGTCTACTACATTCAGTACGCCCATGCGCGAATCTGCAGTGTCATGCGCCAGGCGCCGGCCCGGGGACACGCCAGCGAGCGCGAGGCGTCCCCGTGCCTGGAACGATTGCGCGAGCCGGAGGAGCTCGCGCTGCTACGCACTGTGTCGCGTTACCCGGAAGTGGTCGAAGGCGCGGCGCTTGCCCGCGAACCCCATCGGGTGGCCTTCTTCCTGCGCGAGCTCGCCACCGAGTTCCATGCCTTCTACAACGCCCACACTCTGCTCGTCGAAGACCCGGAACTGCGCGGGGCGCGTCTCGCCCTTGCCGGCGCGGTGCGGCAGGTGATCGCGAACGGGCTCTCCCTTCTCGGCGTGAGCGCGCCGGAATCGATGTAGCCGCCGCCAGTTGGCATGGTCATCAGGCCCCCTGTCCCCCCGAGTCACGGCTGCGCACGCTTCTCAGCCGGCATGGACTGTGCGCAACGCGAGTCGGAGCGCTCGGCTTCGCCCCTGCCGAAATCTGCGCATCCTCGCTTCGTGAATTGGTGACGTATGGCGGCAAGGCGGCGCAACCGAGCGAAGAGAGTGCCGCGAGGCCAGGGCGCGTCGCGCTGGCCCGCCTTTCTCGCCGGCTGCGCGACGGGTGCGGCGGCGGCCTTCTTCATCGATGCCGCCGATCTGCCACGCCTCCAGCCGGGCGGGGGTGCGCCGGACAGCGCGGTAGCGGACGGGGAGGGCGCGGCGGCGGCCCCGGCAAAGCTCCGCTACGACTTCTACACCATTTTGCCGGAGATGGAGGTCGCGCTGCCCATTACGCAGGAGGAGGATACGCAGGCGGCCCTTCCCGACGCCGCCTCCCCCCCCGCATCCGTGGAAGACGCGCCGGAGAAGCCCTCGGTGGCTGCGCTCGGGAGTGAGGAGGAGAGGGCGGAGCCGGACAGCGTTCCCGCCGCTCCGGTAGTCGACGCCACCGTGGCGGCACGGGCCCCGGAGCCCTCCCCGCAGGTCGTCGGCGCGGCGGGATCGGGGGGAACCTACATCCTGCAAGTCGGCTCTTTCCGAAACGAGGCGGAGGCCGAGCGCCGCCGGGCCCGGCTCGCGCTCCTCGGACTGGAAGCGCGGGTGCAGACGATCGCGATTGACGGGGAGGCGACTTGGCATCGGGTGCAGGTGGGTCCCTACGACGAGCTCGGCGTGTTGAACGATGCGCGTGTGCGCCTGCGCGAGAACGACATCGAGGCGATGGCGCTCAAGGTGCGAAGCCCCTGATCGGCCCCGGCGTCCTGCTTCACCGGTTCACGGTCGCGAACACGCGTCCGCCGGCGCGACGAGCAGGCCGCGGGCGGGGTCAGGCGTCGAGCTCGGCGGCAAGGGCCGCCTTGGCGGGCGTCTCGAGCAACGAGGCCTCGAAGGAGTTCCGCGCGAGCAGCACCAGATCCTCACGCGAGAGCCCGAGCGCCTCGGCCACCGCAATGTAGTTGTCGTTGACGTATCCGCCGAAGTAGGCGGGGTCGTCGGAGTTCACGGTCGCCACGAGGCCGAGCTCGAGCATCCGCTTCAGCGGATGGGCTTTCATGTCATCGACCACGCGAAGCGCGAGGTTGCTCAAGGGGCACACGGTAAGGGGCACCCGCCGCCGCACCAGCTCCGCGACCAGGCGATCGTCGCCGAGCGCCGCGTTGCCGTGATCGATGCGGATCACTCCGAGCAGGTCGAGCGCCTCCCGAATGTACTCGGGAGGACCCTCCTCTCCCGCATGGGCGACCGCGGCGAAGCCGGCGGCGCGCGCGGCCTGGAACACTTCGCGGAACTTGCTCGGCGGATTACCCCGTTCCGAGGAATCGAGACCCACCGCGGCAATGCGGTGGCGGTGGGGCATCGCCGCCTCGAGGGTCCGAAACGCCGCGCCCTGGTCGAGATGCCGCAGGAAGCACATGATCACTTTCGATGTGATTCCGAGCCGGTCGCGGGCCTCGTCGAGCGCGCCGACGATGCCGTCGATCACGGTCTCGAAGGCGATGCCGCGCTCGGTGTGGGTCTGGGGATCGAAGAAGATCTCCACGTGTCGCACGTTGTCGGCGTGGGCGCGGGCAAGGTACGCCGCCGTCAGATCGTGGAAGTCGCGGGCCTCGATCAGCACGCTGGCCCCCGCGTAGTAGATGTCGAGAAAGTCCTGGAGGTTCGAGAAGGCGTAGGCCGCCCGGACCGCCTCGACCGAATCGTAGGGGAGCGTGACGCCATTGCGCCTGGACAGGGCGAACATCAGCTCGGGCTCGAGCGTCCCCTCGATGTGAAGGTGCAGCTCGGCCTTGGGCAGGCCGGCGACGAACTCGGCGATGTCGTTCATGGCCGCCACCCCGACGCTTCTTGGGTCAGGGCGCCGCGGGCCGGTTCGGATCGGTACCCGTCCACCCACCGGGCTTGAGGTGATAGAAGGTGCGGGTCAGGGGGCCGATCCCGCGGCCCTCGTCGTCGCGCCGGTCCTTGGTGCGGATGGCGCCGCGCACCAGCAGCCCACCCGCGTAGCGGAAGGGCTCCGGCGGAAAGTCGTAGCGCAGCGGGCGCACGAGTCCGGTGTTGGCCCATTCGTCGTCGGCGTCACGCACGAGCGAGGCGAGGATTCGTCCGCCGAGCACGGTGGTGAGCACGCCGCGGCCCGAGTAGCCGAAGCCGTAGAAGACATCCGGGCAGGTCGGGAGGTGGCCGAAGAGGGGCACGCCGAGACGGGAACGGTCGATGGGGCCGTTCCACTGAATCGCGGTGGGCGCTTCGGCGAGTGGCGGGTGGCGCCGCGAGAGGAGGCTGCGCATCCGTTCCCGGGAATGCCCGGGGCGCTCCAGTGCGGCGTCGATGCGCCGGCCGTAGGCGAGCGCACCGCCCGACTTGTTGTAGAGCACTCGCCCGTCCGCGGTCGTGCGCAGCGCTTCGGTGAAGGTGTGGGCGCTCATCAGCGCCGGACCGTCGCTCCAGCCCGCCGCCGCGATGCGATCCGGCTGCGGCTCGCTCACGGTGATGTCGGTGCAGATGACCGCGACGCTCGGGCGCAGCTCGGGGATTGCGGCGGACCAGGCGTAGAGGGCGAGCACCACCCGCTCCGCGGTGATGGTGCCGCGCGGAGTCTCGACTCGGGGCGGGCGCCCGCGGTGCAGGCGTCGCATGGGCGTGCCTTCGTGGATCTCCACCCCGAGTTCGAGCGCGATTCGGCGCAGCGCCCGCACCAGGCGTCCGGGGTGCACGGTGGCGCTGGCCGACTCCAGCACGCCGGCGATGAAAGTGCGCGCACCGGTCAGGTGGGTGATCTCCTCACCGCTCAAGTGCCGGTAGGGGTGAACCTGATAGGGCTCCAGCGCGTCGACGAGCTCGTTCCAGACCCCGACGTGGGCGGAGCAGGTGGCGCCCCAGATGACGCCGTTGCGGCGCAGCCCCGGATCGAGTCCGTGACGGCGGCACAGCGTCTCGATCTCGTCGATGGCGGCCAGGGAAGACCGGCCCAGACGCAGCGCTTCGTCGCTGCCGCACAGGTGCCGAAGCAGCGGGAAGTGCGCCCAGAGCGGCACCGCGAATCCGGCGTTGGCGCCGCTCCCGCCGCTGCCGCAGCGACGCGCCTCGACGAGCACGACGTGGGTGGCCGGCGCCGCCCGCTTGAGGTGAATGGCGGTCCACAGCCCGGTGTAGCCGCCGCCCACTATGCACACGTCGCAGCGGCGGTCGCCGTCGAGAGCCGGGGTCAGCGCATCGTCCTCCCAGTGCGCGTCCCGCAGCCAGAAGCTCTCGAACTTCGGACCGAGTCTATCGGGCATGGGTCACCGCCTTCCTGTCGCCAACGCCAATGTGCTCGCGGTCCGGGAATGCGCGTAGTGTGCCTGGATCGGACGGAGTTCCGCACCTTCGCTAACGATGAACGGAGCGCGAACGCCGGGACCGGTCTCTTTGTGCGGAGTCACCACCGGTGGGTCCGCGTCCGCGCCGAGGGCCCGTTGCGGCGCAGTGCACAGTCGGGGTTTTTACCCCGGGCATCCCCGCGCCCGCGGGCTCCGGCTGGATCGAAGCGCAAGCTCATTACAGAATCCCGCAGCTCGACGTCGACCAGCAACGACGCAAGGGCACGGTCATGAACCAACGTCACATCAGGCTCACTTCGCATCCCGAGAGCCGCAAGAACGCCACGAAGCTTCTCTGGGGGGCGGAAACGTCCACGGACCGCGGTCCCGTCGTCGGTACGCAGACGCCGCAGCGCAACGCAATCGGCGCACATTCGGGCTCGTATTCGGTGTACCGCGCGCTCGCGATCGCGGCGGGTACCCTCGATCCGGTGCACGTGCCCGATCTGACCGACACGTCGCCGGCGGAACGAATCGGGCCGAATCCGCAATGGACCTCGCCGGAACGGATCGTTTCCATGGACCCCTACGGCCACCTCGTCAATGAGGCGTGGGGAGACCTGTTGAGCGAGGGCTGGGACATCCGCCCGACGATCGCGGTGACCAAGGCGCGCTTGAACATGCCGGAACTGTCCCGAGCGATTGCCTCGGGTCGGATGAAGGTGGACGGCCACATCGTGACCGAGAGCGAGGAAGTGCGCGTCACCAAGGTGGCGATCGAGCCGGTGTGGTACCTGCCCGGGATCGCGGAGCGCTTCGGTGTCAGCGAGACCGAGCTCCGGCGCTCGCTGTTCGAGCACTCGGGCGGGATGTTCTCCGAACTGGTCACGCGCGGAGATCTGAAGGTCTTCCTGCCTCCGATCGGCGGCACGACCGCCTACCTGTTCGGCGACCTCGACGCGATTGCCGACCCCGAGCGCGAAGTTGCGTGTCGGGTACATGACGAGTGCAACGGCTCCGACGTGTTCGGCTCCGATATCTGCACCTGCCGGCCCTATCTGGTGCATGGCGTGGAAGTCTGCGTCGAGACGGCTCAGAAGGGAGGCTGCGGCATCGTCGTCTACAACCGGAAGGAGGGTCGCGCCCTGGGCGAGGTGACGAAGTTCCTGGTGTACAACGCGCGCAAGAGGCAGCCGGGCGGGGACCGGGCGGAGACCTACTTCGAACGTACCGAGTGCGTTGCGGGGGTCCAGGACGTGCGCTTCCAGGAGCTGATGCCCGACGCCCTGCACTGGCTCGGCATCGAGCGTATCGACCGCTTTGTTTCCATGAGCAACATGAAGTTCGATGCGCTGACGCGTCAGGGGATCGGCATCGTCGAGCGGGTGGAGATTCCGCAAGACCTGGTGCCGGACGACGCGAGCGTGGAGATGGATGCGAAGAAGGCGGCCGGTTACTTCAGTGCGGCCGCGCCGCCGGCGAAGGACGAGACGAATCTGGCGAAGGGACGCGGGCTGCATGAATAGCCGCCCGCTTTCTCCGCTCTGCGGCCGCGGCCGCGCGTGTGCCGGCACCGTAAGTGTCGAATGCGAGTCGGAGTGCGGCGCACTGCGGTTCGGGCACACCGCTACGCCTTGACCCGATAACGTCCTTGCCCCTGCCGCTATCCCGAAAGTGACACAGACTTTCCATTGCGCACGCCAACATGCTCGCGGTTGCGAGGCGTACTCCGGCGCGCCGCTTCGCCTGTTTCCGGCTCGCCCTTGCGTGTCTTTCGGTCTGTGCTTCCTGCTATCACGGCATTTTGGCACCCTCGCTACATAAATCGATGAAGTTATCGGGCTGGCTCCGCGCCCTCGCTTCGTGAATCGGGAAGACACAGTGCCCGTCCGCCCCTCGGGTCGCAGCCCGGCGGCGGCGAGGCTCGATCATCCCTCCGAGATCCGGCAACGCTGCGACGAGATCCTCGCCATCGGCGAGCGCGGAGATCTGTCGCACTTCGACGTGCGCACGGACCGGCTTGCGGAGGTCGCCCGCGTCGTCGCCGACGTCACGAGGCAACGCTACCCCGACCTCAGGGTTCCGCCCCACAGTCGCTGGCGCCATTTCGAGTCCGGCGGGATCAAGCGCTGGGAGAGGCTGGCCGGTGGACTCGATCCGCACGAGAGAGCGCGCGCGGCGCTCGATCTGGTCGTCCCCAGCGTTCTTCTGGATGCGGGGGCGGGGGACGGGTGGCGCTACCGGGAAGCGGGGACGAATCTCGAGCTCGTGAGATCGGAAGGTCTGGCGATGGGGAGCCTCGCGCTGTTCTCGGAAGGGGCCCTTTCCTCCGACCCGGATCGCCCGCTGCGCGCGGATGCCGATGCCTTGCTGGCCTTCGACTCGGAGCGACTGGCGCGGGTCTTCCAGGTGCGCGAGGGCAACGACATGGAGGGCATCGAGGGCCGCGCGAGTCTGATTCGCTCGCTCGGAAGCGCGCTTCGGGCGCGTACGGATCTCTTCGGAACCCCCCCGCGGGTCGGCGGGCTCTTCGACTACTTCCGGGCGCTTCCCGTGGCGCCGAGCGCGGCCTCGGTCCTCAAGACCCTGCTCGATGCGTTTCGCCCCATCTGGCCCCGAAGGATCCTGCTGCAAGGCACGAACCTGGGTGACGTCTGGTACCATCGAAGCATCCGACGTGACGACGAGAGCGACCGGCTCGTTCCCTTCCACAAGCTTTCACAATGGCTCACCTACTCACTCATGGAGCCATTGGCCGAGGGTGGCGTCCAGATGCGCGAGACCCACGAGCTCACGGGGCTCGCCGAGTATCGCAACGGCGGCCTGTTCATCGATGCGCGCGTGCTGGCGCCGCGCGATGACGGATGTCTTTCGGTCGCCCACCCGCCCGGGTCCGAACTCATCGTCGAGTGGCGCGCGCTCACCGTCGCGCTGCTGGACCGGCTCGCGCCGCTTGTCCGCGGCCAGCTCGGAGTCGATCGTCTGGAGCTTCCGCTCGCCGGGCTTCTCGAAGGCGGAACCTGGGCCGCGGGACGCATGCTGGCGGGCGCGGCGCGCGAGGGTGGGGGCCCGCCGATCCGTCTGGAATCGGACGGAACCGTCTTTTGAGCGCGCAGTCACCCGAGGTCTCGTCCATGAACAACGTCACGGTCATCGATCATCCGCTGGTTCGGCACAAGCTCTCCCTCATGCGCCGCAAGGACACCGACACCGCACGCTTCCGACTGCTGCTTCGCGAGATCTCCCTGTTGCTCGGTTACGAGGTCACTCGCGATCTGGAGATCGAAGACCGCCCGATCGAGACGCCGCTCTCGCAGATGCGCGCGCCCTTCCTCACCGGGAAGAAGCTGGTCCTGATATCGATCCTTCGCGCGGGAAACGGGTTGCTCGAAGGGATGCTCGACCTCATCCCGTCGGCCCGGGTCGGGCACGTGGGGCTCTATCGCGATCCGGAGACGCTGGTCGCGATGGAGTACTACTTCAAGGTGCCCGAAGACCTCGGCGATAGGCCGGTGATTGTCCTGGATCCGATGCTGGCGACCGGCAACTCGGCGATCGCCGCGGTCAGCCGGGTGAAGGAGGCGAACGCACGCGATATCAAGCTGCTGTGTCTGCTGGCGGCGCCGGAGGGAGTCGGCGCCTTTTGCGCGGCGCACTCCGATGTGCCGGTCTACGCGGCGGCCATCGACGAAAGGCTTGACGATCACGGATACATCGTTCCGGGGATCGGCGATGCCGGCGACCGGTTGTACGGCACCAAGTGACCCCACGCCATCCCGGGTCGGCGTCACGAAGATGGGACGGAACTCCCCCCGAGGATTTGCTCAAACACACTTTGCGAGAAAGGAGAGGAAGATGAAAAGCCTGCTCAGATGGTTGGCGACGGCAATGGTGGCGGCCGCCATGACGCTTTCCGGCTTCGCCGCGATGGCCAGCGAGAAGATCAAGGTCGCCGGGATCTACACCCAGCCGATCCAGCAGAAGTGGGACGCGCGACTGCATCAGGCGCTCAGCAACGCGCAGGCGCGCGGCGAGATCGACTACGTGTTCTCGGAGAAGGTCTCCAACACCGACTACATCCGGGTACTGCGCGAGTATGCCGAGAGCGGCGTGCGGCTGATCGTCGGAGAGGCCTTCGGCATCAGCCGCGAGGCCCGGCAGGTCGCCGATGACTACCCGGAAGTCGCGTTCCTCATGGGCGATCCCTTCAAGCCGCACGGCTCCAACTTCGCGGTGTTCGACAACTACATTCACGAGCCGTGCTACCTGATGGGCATCCTCGCGGGCTCGATGACCGAGTCGAATCGGATCGGCATGGTGGGCGGCTATCCCATCGGCGAGGTGAACCGCCTGTTCCATGCATTCATGAACGGTGCGCGCTCGGTCAATCCGGATGTCGAGTTCAAGGTGACCTTCATCGGCTCCTGGTACGACCCGCCAAAGGCGAAGGAAGCGGCGTTTGCGCAGGTCGAGGCGGGCGTCGATGTGCTCTATGCCGAACGCGCCGGGGTGGTGGATGCCGCCCGCGAGAGCGGCATCATCGCTTTCGGCAACGTGAACGACATGAACAAGGAAGAAAACGGCACGGATGTCGTCGTCACCTCCGCGCTCTGGGACATGAACGCCGCCATCAGCAATGCCATTGTGGAGGTCAAGGAGGGCCGCTTCGAGGCCGTCGACTACAAGGAATGGACGATGATGCAGAAGGGCGGCGCGAGCCTCGCGCCCTACTACGAGTTCGAGGATCGAATTCCGCCCGAGGCGAAAGCGAAGGTCGAAGAGATCAAAGCGGAGATCCTCGCGGGCAGCTTCGTGGTCGAGATCAACGATGAAGAGCCCAAGTCGACCTACTGAAGGCCGCCCCCGACATTGAACGATGTTCTCAGGCTCTCCGGCATCACGAAACGATTCGGAGAGCTTGTCGCCAACGACGGGATCGACCTGTCGTTGGCGGGCGGCGAGGTGCTTGCCCTGCTCGGGGAGAACGGTGCGGGCAAGACGACGTTGATGAACGTCGTCTTCGGCCACTACGTGGCCGATGCGGGACAGGTCGAGGTACGCGGACTGCCCTTGCCGCCCGGATCGTCGGAGGCCGCGATCCGGGCGGGGATCGGCATGGTCCACCAGCACTTCACGCTGGCCGGAAATCTCACGGTTCTCGAGAACGTCATTCTGGGCCGGGAAGCCCTGTGGAGCTGGCGCCAGAACCTCGCCGGGGGCCGTGAACGCCTGCGGGGGATCGCCCGGCGCTTCGGCCTCGAGGTGAGGCCCGATGCGCGGGTCGCCGACCTGAGCGTGGGGCAGCGCCAGCGCGTCGAGATCCTGAAAGCGCTCTACGCCGATGCGCGGATACTGATTCTCGACGAGCCGACGGCGGTCCTCACGCCGCAGGAGACGGGAAGCCTGTTCGCGACACTGCGCAGCCTCGTCGACCAGGGAAGGTCCGCCATCCTCATCTCCCACAAGCTCGACGAGATTCTGAAGGTGAGCGACCGCATCGCGGTGCTGCGCCGTGGGCGCCTGGTGGGAACGGTGCGCACCGAGGAGGCCGACCGTAACGGTCTCGCCGAGATGATGGTGGGACGCAAGGTGGTACGCCCCCGGGCCGAGTCCCTGGCGCCCGGCGCCCGGATTCTGGCGCTTCACGGCGTGTCGACCCGGGGCAGCCGGGAGGACGACAACCTCGAAGCGGTCGACCTGGAGCTTCGAGAGCACGAGATCGTCGGAGTCGCGGGCGTCGCGGGCAATGGCCAGAACGCGCTTGCCGAGGTGGCGTCGGGCGCCCGGGTGCCCCCGGAGGGGTGGGTCGAGCTGCTGGGCCGAGCGATCGAGAAGGTCGACTCCCGCTCCCAGGTCGCGGCGGGGGTGAGCCGCATACCCGAGGACCGTCACGCCAAGGGCATCATCGGAGAGATGGCGGTATGGGAAAACCTGGTCAGCGAGGAACTGCGCCGGCCCCCCTTCTCACGCGGCGCCTTCTTCATCGACAGAGCCGCGTCCCGGCAACATGCCGAATCGCTCATCGAACGCTTCGATATCCGGTGCCGGGGCCCCTTGACGGAGACCCGTCTCCTTTCCGGCGGCAATCTTCAGAAGCTGATCCTTGCCCGGGGGCTGTCGCGCGAGCCCAGGCTGATCGTCGCCAATCAGCCTACGCGCGGTCTCGACGAAGGCGCGATCGCCTACGTGCACCGGCGACTGCTCGATGCCCGCAAGCGGGGCGCCGGAATCCTGCTGATCTCGGAGGACCTTGACGAGCTGCTGTCGCTCGCCGACCGCATGGTGGTGATCTTCCGGGGGCGGGTTCGCGAGACGCCGGCCGGAGCGTCCAAGGACACCACCCGCATCGGACTGATGATGAGCGGTCAGGAAGCGATGCAATGAGGCTGGAGCCGCGAGAGCGCGTGCCGTTATGGCTGGCCGGCGTCGCACCGGTGGTCGCCATCGTGGTCAGCCTGCTGATCTGCTCGACGCTGATTCTCTGGGCCGGCGAGTCCGTGCTCGAGTCCTATGCACTGTTGTTGCAAGGGGCGCTTGGGTCCAGGTTCGCGATATCCGAAACGCTCACGAGGGCGACACCGCTCATTCTCACCGGCCTGGCGGCGGCGGTAGCGTTTCGCGCCAAGTTCTGGAACATCGGCGGTGAGGGCCAGTTCTACTTCGGCGCCCTGGCCGCGACCTGGATCGGCACCGGCCTGTTCACCCTCCCGCCGGTTGCGATGATTCCGCTGCTCTTCCTCGCCGGCGCGATGGCGGGCGGCATGCTGCTGTATGTACCCGTGGTGCTCAAGACCCGTCTCAAGGTCGACGAAGTCGTCACGACGCTGCTGCTCAACTTCATCGTCCTGCTCCTGGTCAGCTATCTGATCGAAGGACCGTGGAAGGATCCCATGTCGCTCGGCTGGCCGCAGGCGGCGCCAATCATCGACGAGGGCGTGCTGCCGAAGCTGCTCGACCGAACGCGCCTGCATCTCGGCCTCGTGATCGCGCTCGGGGCGGCGCTCGCGATCTGGCTGCTCATGAACCTGACGGTGTGGGGGTACGAGATCCGGGCCGTGGGGTACAACCCCGAGGGCGCCGCCTTTGCCGGCATCGGGATCGACGGCACGGTCCTTCGCACCGCTCTCATCAGCGGCGGGCTCGCCGGAATGGCGGGGGTCTCGGAAGTCGCGGGGCTCAAGGGATACCTGACCCTGGACCTGTCGCCGGGATTCGGCTACGCCGGCATCGCCGTCGCAATGCTCGCGCAGCTCCATCCCCTCGGGGTCGTCGTCTCGGCGGTGTTTCTTTCCGCGGTGTTCGTTGGAGCGGATTCGATGAGCCGCTCGAGCGCCGTCCCGAGCTACATTGCCGATGTCGTTACCGCGGTTTCACTGCTTCTCGTGCTGCTGGGCGTCATGTTGACGCGATTTCGCGTGCGCTGGTTGTGAGGAAGCCGTGCGATGAGCAAGCGCGTGCGAGTCTGAGATGATCGACGTCATCGAGATTCTCGCGACGACGGGCTTCTGGGCCGCGACGTTGCGAATCGTCAGTCCGCTCCTCTTCGGCACCCTCGGCGAGCTGCTGTGCGAGCGCGCCGGCGTCCTCAATCTCGGGATCGAGGGAATCATGGCCATGGGCGCCATGGCGGGATGGATGTGGGTCTACCAGGGAGGCGACCTGTGGACGGGGGTGCTCTTCGCCGCGACGGTGGGCGGGCTCTTCGGGCTGCTCCACGCCTGGTTCACGGTCCATCTCGGACTGTCCCAGCACGTGACCGGGATCGGCATCACCATGCTGGCGCTGGCGCTCAGCTCCTACCTGTTCCGCATGTTGCTGCCGTCGGTGACGACGCCACCCAAGATCGTGCCCTTTCAGGTGTACGAAGTGCCGTTACTGTCCGAGATTCCCTTCCTGGGTCCGGTGCTGTTCAGCCAGACGCCCCTGACCTACCTCGCGCTGATCCTGGTGCCGGTGGTCTGGTATCTGCTGTATCGCACGCCGCTCGGTCTCGCCATCCGGATGGCCGGAGAGAATCCGGTCTCGGTCGAGGCCCAGGGCATCGATGTCCTGATGGTGCGTACCGGCGCGGTGGTCGCGGGGTCGGCGCTGATGGCGATAGGAGGGGCCTTTCTGACCATGTCGGCGTTCGACGCGTTCTACTTCGGCATGCCCAACGGGCGCGGCTGGATTTGCATCGCCCTGGTGATATTCGCGTCGTGGCGGCCCGGCAAGGCGCTGATCGGAGCGCTTCTGTTCGCCGGTCTCGACGCACTCCAGGTGCGTGCCCAGCAGATTTCAGGCGCGGTCATTCCTTATCAGTTCTTCCTCGCGCTACCCTATGTTCTGAGCATCGTCGCCATGGTGGTGATGTCGCGTCGCGCCGCCTATCCGAAGGCGTTGCTCACGCCCTTTCGGCGCGGTGACCGGATCTGATTTCGGGGAGGTGCCCGTGCTCGACCTGCTCATCCGCAACGCCAATCTCGCCGACGGACGCCAGGGAATCGACATCGCAATCATGGGCGGGCGCATCGTCGAGGTGCGGCCCGGAATCGAGGCCGAGGCACGCGAGACGCTGGCGCTTGCCAACTGGCTGGTAACGCCGCCCTTCGTGGACCCCCACTTCCACCTGGATTCGACGCTGAGCGCCGGGCGGCCGCGAAAAAACCATAGTGGCACCCTGCTGGAGGGCATCGAGATCTGGGGCGATCTCGCGCCGACCCTCGACGCGCACGACTTCCAGAGGCGCGCGCGCGAGCTGTGTCACTGGTCGATCGCGCGCGGCTGCCTGGCGATCCGCAGCCACGTCGACGTGACCGAAGATTCGCTGGTGGCGGTCGACGCTCTGCTGGATCTGCGCACCGAGCTGGCGCCATGGATCGATCTCCAATTCGTGGCGTTTCCGCAGAACGGTTTCTATCGCCACCCGAGCTCCCGGGCGAACCTCATCCGCGCGCTCGACCGGGGGGTGGAGGTGGTCGGCGGCATCCCGCATTTCGAGCGCACCATGGCCGACGGGGCGGCCTCGGTGCGCGAGCTCTGCGAGATCGCGGCGGCGCGCGGGCTGCCGGTCGACATGCACTGCGATGAGACCGACGACCCCAATTCACGCCACATCGAGACCCTGGCGCAGGAAAGCCGGCGCCTTGGCCTGGAGGGGCGCGTCGCCGGATCGCACCTCACCTCCATGCACTCGATGGACAACTACTACGTCAGCAAGCTCCTGCCGCTGATGCACGAAGCCGGCGTCGCCGCGATTGCCAATCCTCTTATCAACATCACCATCCAGGGGCGCCACGACACCTATCCGAAGCGCCGGGGCATGACCCGTGTCAAGGAGATGCTGGCCGCGGACATCCCCGTCGCCCTCGGCCACGACTGCGTCATGGACCCCTGGTATGGCCTGGGCAGTCACGACATGCTGGAGGTCGCCAACATGGCGGTGCACGTCGGGCTGATGACCGGGACCGAAGAGATGCGATCGATCTTCGACGGCATCACGACCACCGCCGCCGCCACCCTCCATCTGGAGGGCTACGGCGTGGAGCCCGGTTGCCAGGCCGATCTCGTCATCCTGCAGGCACGGGATCCCATCGAAGCGATCCGGCTGCGCGCGACCAGGCTCCATGTGCTTCGCCGGGGCGAAGTGATTGCGAGCTCCGCGCCGGAACAGGCCACGCTGAAGCTCGGCGGCGAGACGCGGACGGTCGACTTTCTCGCTCCGGGGTCCATCCCGCCGGCGTGAACTGCTTGCGCCACGCGCAAATGCCGGTACATTCGCCCCCCTTGCCTGAGGATTGAGGACGGTATCCGCCATGCGTCTGAAGTATCTGCACACCATGGTCCGGGTCAGGGATCTGGACGAGTCCATGGACTTCTACTGCAACAAGCTGGGCCTTCGGGAGGTCGAGCGTTACGACAACCCCGAGGGCAGGTTCACTCTGGTGATGCTGGCGGCGCCGGGAGACGAGTCCGCTCAGGTCGAGCTCACCTACAACTACGACCCCGAGGAAATGGGAGGCGGACGCAACTTCGGACACCTCGCCTACGCGGTCTCCGACATCTACGACGTCTGCCAGAAGCTGAAGGACGCCGGAGTGGTCATCAACCGCCCGCCCCGCGACGGGCGCATGGCCTTCGTGCGCTCCCCGGACGACATCTCGATCGAGCTTCTGCAGGAAGGAGACGCGCTGCCGATACGCGAGCCCTGGGCATCGATGCCCAACGTCGGCCAGTGGTAAGTACGCACAGGAAGCGATGAACCGCTCACCGAGGCGGGTTGGATCCCGGCAGAGGTAAGCGCGGGTGCGCTTCGACTTCACACCCTTCTTCAACCCCGGGGAGAACATCCCGTGGGATCGCGTGGTTCGCATGTTGCGCGAACAGTCGCAGCTCGCCGAGCAGGCGGGGTTCACCACGGTCTGGTTCACGGAACACCACTTTGCGCACAACGGCTTCATGAACGCTCCGCCCAACCCGATTCTGATGGGGGCCGACGTGGCCGCGCATTGCAAGAAGATTCGGGTCGGTCAGGCGCCGGTGGTGTTGCCCGACTGGCATCCGCTGCGGGTGGCGGAGGATGTCGCCCTGCTCGACAACATGACCGAAGGCCGCGTCGACTTCGGGGCGGGAAGAGGCATCAACGAACGCACCACGATCCAGTTCAACGTGGACGCGGATCGCCGCGATCACGCCAGGTGCGAGGCGCTCTTTCGCGAATGCCTCGACATCGTCATCAAGGCGTGGACCGAAGATCCCTTCAGCTACCGGGGCGAGTTCTATCGCTTTCCGGTGCCCGGATGGCAGGAGACCAATCAGGCCTTCGCCCCTCTCGACTCCCGGTATCACGCGCCGGACGGGGAGTACGTCGGCATGTACGTACACCCCCGGCCCTACCAGAAGCCGCATCCTCCGGTGTGGATCATGTCGAACACTCCCGTCGCCTACGCCTCGGCGGGGGCGGAAGGGATGAAGGTCATCGGCATGGCGAGTGCGCCGGGAAGGATCCGCTCCTGCTGGCATGCTTATCGGGAGGCGGCTTCCCGCGCCCGGGGATGCGCCACGGAGCTCGGGGAGGGAGTGGCGATCTGCGTGATGATCTACGTGGCGGAGACCATGGAGGCGGCGGCCCGGGATGTGCGGCACGCGGCAAACACCTTCTACAAGGTCTCGAGCGGGCGTATGTCGGGAAACGAGGCCGCCGCCCGGCGCAACTTCCTGGACACGGGAGAGGAGCTTCGAAGCGAGGACATCGATGCGGACTGGTACGACTTCCTGCTGGCGCGCGACGTAATCTGGGCCGGGTCGCCGGACTACGTGGCGGAGAAGATCGAACGCTTTCAGGCCGACATGGGGCTCTCGCACATCATGCTGCTCGAACCCTTTCCGGGTCTCGCCTACGAGAAGATCCTCAATAGCATGACGCTGTTCGCAGAACGGGTCGTCCCTCGATTCGGGCCCCAGTCGCAAGCATCCGCCGACTGACGGCTGCGCACGCCAATCTGCCGCCATGGATGGTGTTGAACGCGAGTCTGGACCGGGCGATTGCGCGCGCCGGTGGGGGTTACCGCGGAAACACCTCGAGCAGCTCGCGGTTGCGCGCCGACCAGTCGGCCGGCCGGATGGAGGCGAAGCCGTCGCTCTCCTGCGCCGTCGTGCAATAGGAGCCGAGCGTGCGCTGCTGATCGCTGGGCCAGGGAGTGCCCCGATGGAGGACCGCGCGCTCGTCCCAGACCAGGACGTCGCCGATCGCCCACTGGTGGGCGTAGACCTTGTCGGGAGCGGTTGCGCGGACCAGCAGATCGTCGACGAGGGCCTGCCCCTCGGCCGCGCCCATCCCTTCCACGCCGTAGGCATGGGAGGCGACGTAGAGCGACTTCCGACCGTTCACGGGGTTCGTCCAGACCGCGCGCCAGCACTGGTCCGGCCACTTGGTGAAGATCCGCTGCTTTGCCAGCTCCGGCGAGATGCGCGCGCGCGAATGGCTGTAGCGGTGCCAGAGGAAAGTCTCTTCCAGCCGCGCCTTGCGCTCCGGCTCGAAGTCTTCGAAGGCCGCACGCGTGGATGCGAACTCGGTCGCGCCCCCCGAAGACGGCAGCACCCGGGGAACGATCATGTTGATGAGCGCCGGCACCGGCAGGAAAGTGCTGTCGGTATGCCAGAGCATGTTCGACCGGAGATTCAAGGTTCTGAAATCGTCGGGGCTCGCCACGGTGCCGTCGCTTCGCAAGTTCGTGACGCCGCCGATCTCTGCCGGGTCGGGCTCGGGCTCGCCCTGGCTGCGATCCTCCATCGGACCGAACAGCTTGCACAGTCGGATGTGTTCGGCATCGTCCACCTGCTGATCCTTGAACAGCAGCAGAGAGTGCTCCTCGAACAGAGCGCGGATCTCCGGGAATCCGTGCGCGGCGCTCACCTGGCGCAGGTCCACGCCGTCGATACGGACCCCGAATCGGGGATGGAGAGGGTTCGTCTGCATGGAACTCACGCTCTGGGACGGTGTGCCTCGAAACAGGGGCGCTTCGCCCGGGATCCTGGCGATTTTCCTCGACGCCTCCGGGTCGGCGGGCAGGTACCGCCTCGTGCACGGCGTCCAGATGCACGCCCCACCCACCGGAGGCCCGGGTACGATAAATTAGCGCACCGGCTCGGCAGATTCGAGAAGCTCATGACCGCCCGAAGTCTGTCGTCGATCGGGTTGGACTGTCTCCCCATCGACGCTTTCTCCTGGCCCGACGGCAAGCGTTGCGGCGTGAGCGTGGGCTGGCACGTCAAGGTGGGCGCACTGAAAGCCCGGCCCCCGCATCCGGTTGCGCTTTCGGAAGTGGCTTACGGGACCACCACCGCGCTACCGCGCATCATCGAGCTCCACCGGCGCTACGAGATTCCCGCGACCTTCTTCCTGCCGTCCTGGCTGGCCGAGCACAGTCCGGCGCTGGTCGATATCGTCGTGGATGCGGACAGCGAGATCGCCCTTCACGGCGTGTTGCACGAGAACGTGCAGGGTCTTGGCCAATCGGAGCAGCTCGAGCTCTTCGGTCGGGCGGCTTCGGTGCTCGAGTCGAGGACCGGGCGGCCGCCGCTCGGCTGGAGTGCACCGAGCTGGGGCCTGAGCGCCGAGACCTTCGACGTGCTGGTCTCGTTGGGCCTCGTCTACGACGCGAGCCTGATGGAGTACGACCGGCCGCACCGGGTGCGCCGCGGCGAGGCCGAGCTGATCGAGCTTCCGATCAGCACGGTGCTCGATGACTGGGCGCTGTTCGGCGCTTCTCTGGATGCGGGCTCGACGTTTGCGGCTCCGGCCGACCACGCTCTGCGGATCTGGAGCGAGGAGTTCGACGGCCTGCGTTCGGTATGCGGATACTTCAACTCCACCTTTCACCCGCATCTGAGTGGGCGGCCGGGCCGCCTGAAGATGCTGGAGAAGCTGTTTCGTCATATGCGAAAGTTCGAGGATGTGTGGTTCGGCACGTGCGCGCAGGCGGCGATGCACGCGAAGTCGGCCCTGGCCTGTCAAGGAGGATGCCATGTCGCAAACCATTGAACTCGCCGACCTGGTCGGCTTTCTGGCGCAGGCCCGGCGCGAGACCTACGCCATCCCCGACGGGGACGAGAACCGGGACGGTACCTCCCAGAACGCCTGGCGACGTGACGCATGGGCCTATGTCGATCGTTACGCCGGCACCAACCCCTACGGTGGACAGGAACTCGTGTGGCGCGACGGGCGGGTCGTCTGGATGATGAGCTATCACGCGCGGATCCTCGCCGACGAACCCTCGAGCGACGACATCTATGCGTTTCAGCGCCGGGTCCTCGGGGATCCCGATCCGGATCATCTCATGCGCGGACCTCGCAACTATCTGTACGGGCAGTGGAGCTACGACAACCGCGTCGATGGCGATATCGCGGGGTTCTCGGGGCGCGAGCACATCCGATACGCTGATACCATGGTCTACCTCATGGAGTTTCACGGCGGCGTCATCGGTTTCTGACGGGCGGCCGGCGCCGGCAACGCTATCGAGGCGACACCGCGGGAGAGCGCCCCGGCGAGTCTCATCGGCGCCGCCCGACTGCCGGCCGACGAGCCGGGCTCCGCGCCCTGGCGCCGCTCCGGCGTTGTCGGAAGTCGTCCGGCGGAACTTCTATGGTCTCGTCGCGCGCCCGTCAGCAGTGTGTCGCTCGGTGCGCTGCAGCGCGTGCGGCAGCCTGAATGTGACGTTCTCCTCGATGCCTTCCAGGTCCGAAACGGTCACCTCGCAGATCTCGCCGAGACCCTCGAGCAGGTCCTGGACGAGCTTTTCCGGCGCGGACGCGCCGGCGGTGATGCCGAGCGTTCGCACTCCCTCGAGCCATTCATGGCGCAGAGCGCCGGCATCCGCAATGAGGTGGCTCCTGATTCCCGCTTCTTCACCGATCTCGCGCAAGCGCATCGAGTTCGAGCTGTAGTGGGCGCCGATCACCAGAATCAGATCGCATCGGGAAGCCAGGCGGCGCACCGCGCTCTGCCGATTCTGCGTCGCGTAGCAGATGTCCTTCACGTCTGGGCCCCGGATATCGGGGAAACGCCTCTTGAGCGCGCTGATGATCTCGCGGGTATCGTCGACGCTGAGCGTGGTCTGAGTCACGTAGGAGAGTTCTGCCGGATCGGCGGGGCGTAGCGCGGCCACATCGGCCACGCTCGATATCAGGTGAACCCTGCCGGGCACCTGGCCCATCGTTCCCTCCACCTCCGGGTGGCCGGCGTGACCGATCAGAACGACTTCCAGACCCCTTCGCGCATAGCGCTTCGCCTCGTTGTGCACCTTGCTCACCAGCGGGCAGGTCGCGTCGATCACCTCCAGACCGCGTTCGCCGGCATCGTCTTCCACTTTTCGGGAAACGCCGTGCGCGCTGAACACGGTGACCGCACCCCGGGGGATATCCGCGACGTCCTCGACGAAACGGGCGCCCTTGGCACGCAGATCATTCACCACATGCTTGTTGTGCACGATCTCGTGCCGGACGTAGACCGGCGGGCCGTAGATTTCGAGCGCGCGCTCGACGACATCGATGGCCCTGACCACGCCGGCGCAAAAGCCCCGGGGCTTTGCCAGGATGATCTGCAACGGGCGTTTTGCCAACCGAGTCCTCCCGAGACCCGTATGGGTCCGGACGCGCAACTGCCGCCCACTATGCCGCACATCGCGCCCCGGTTCACGGTGCCCGACTCCGCGGTTACAGATGTCCCCCGCCGCGCGGGGGAGGCCACACACGCAGTGAAGCGCCGCTCGACCCGCGAGGGCGAAGGGAATATCGGCGAATACTTCGATCCCGGCGTCGGGCGCTCCGATCACCCCGCGTCGGCTTGTACCGCTTCAGCCATTTCGGCCAGCGAGAAGAAGACGAAGTCGGTCTTCGGAATCTCGATCACCGTTTCCGTCGCTCCCCAGCTTCCGCCTTCGGAGAGCCGCTGCCGGTCGATCCAGGCATTGGCAAGTCCGAAGCGTCTGGCCGGTACGTGGTCGTGGTGCAGGCTCTGCGCGGTGTGCAGGATGTCCGACGCGTTCATTGCGAGCTCCGTCTCGAGGTGCGCGAGCAGGTACTCGAAGTTCGCATCGGCCGGCTTGTAGGAGCCGATGTCCTCGGCGGTGCAGACCGCATCGAACTTGACGCCGAGCTTGCGCCCGGATGCCGCGAAACCGTCACGATGCACGTTCGAGAGGATCACGAGCTTGTAGTGCCGTTTGAGGATCCGCAGAGCGTCGGCGCTGTCGGGAAAGGCGGGCCACAGAGGCACCGAAGCGCCGAATGCCTCATCGAGCGCGTCGTCGGTCTCGATGCCGAAATCCTCCGCGATGTCCCGGTGCACGCGTGCGAGCAGCTCTGGGTAGCGCAGGCCGGGCGTATCGCTCTCGTTTCGAGTCTCGAACTTCGCGAACGCGCGCAGGGCCGCGTCCCGGGTCGGGTCCGAGCGCCCGCCCCGCATCAGGAGGGGCTGCAATGCGTCCCAGATGCCGCACTCCCAGTCGATGAGGGTGCCGTAACAGTCGAAGGTGAGGACGCGGTAGTCGGTCAGTCTCGCCATGGGGTTCGCGTTCCGTTGCGGTAGATGCTTGCCACAAGATCTCAGCAGCTTTTCCACGCGGGCGCCAATCTGTTCGCGGTCGCGGTCCCGGCGAGCGGGCAAGCCAGGGATGGCCTGCCCGGCCGGAGAGCTTTGGCCCAAGGACTGCGGAGCGTTGCAGGTAGCCGAGACTGCGTCGCAAGCGGCGCGACGCAGGCAGGCCCGTCTACGCGAGCAGATTGGCGTCCGCGGCAGAAAATTGGTGAATCATCCGGGTCAGGGCCAAGGGGGCCGCGCACCCGCGCGGCGTGGCCCTGTGGTGATTACGGGTTGACGTTCGCTACGCCAAGGTACAGCCTTTCGCACCAAGGTCCCACGTTCCGTCGAGTGCAAGACGCATGCTCCACTGATCCGCGGTTAGGGTGCGTACCTCGGGGTCTCCAGGTACACGCCCGCTCGGGGGGGAGCCGCATGGCCAGCCACGCCCGATGAATCACCGCTCCATCCCCGTCAGTGCGAAGCCCGTCGAAGAGCTCGACTCCGTGGTCGTGCGCTTCGCCGGGGATTCCGGCGACGGCATGCAGCTCGCGGGCACCCAGCTCACCGGCGCCTCCGCGCTCGCGGGCAATGACGTAGCGACATTTCCCGACTTTCCGGCCGAGATCCGGGCGCCGAAGGGGACGCTCGCGGGGGTGTCGGGATTCCAGGTCCACTTCGCTTCGCGCGACATCTACACCCCGGGGGACCTGGTCGATGTCCTCGTCGTGATGAACCCCGCCGCCCTCGTGCAGAACCTGCGCTTCCTCCGGCCCCAGGGCACCCTCGTCGCCGACGAAGACGCATTCGATGCGAAGGGCCTGAAGCTCGCCCATGTCGAGTCGAACCCCCTCGAGGACGGCACTCTGGAGGATTTCCAGGTCATCCGCGTCCCTCTCACCTCCCTTACCCGCGAGGCGGTCGAAGGGGCCGGCGTGGGTCGCAAGCTGGCCACGCGATGCCGGAACTTCTTCGCGATGGGCCTCGTCTACTGGCTCTACGGGCGCGATCTCGAACCGACCCGGCGCTGGCTGCGAAAGCGCTTCCGCGATCAGCCCGAGGTGCGTGACGCGGACCAGAAGGCCCTGCACGCGGGCTGGAACTTCGGCGAGACGAGCGAGTCGCTCGCCCGCAGCTACCACGTGCCTCCGGCCGCGCTCGCGCCCGGGCGCTATCGCAACATCACCGGCAACCAGGCGCTCGCCTTCGGCCTCATCGCCGCCGCCGAGCTCTCGGGGAAGTCCCTCTTCTACGCCTCCTACCCCATCACCCCCGCGAGCGACATCCTCCACGAGCTCAGCCGGCACAAGCGTTTCGGGGTGCGCACCTTCCAGGCCGAGGACGAGATCGCGGCGGCGACCTCGGCGATCGGCGCCGCTTTCGGTGGCGCGATGGGCGCGACCGCGTCGAGCGGACCCGGCATCGCACTCAAGACCGAGGCGATCGGACTCGCGGTGATGATGGAGCTGCCCTTGCTCGTGATCGGCATTCAGCGCGGCGGACCGAGCACCGGGCTTCCGACCAAGCCCGAGCAGTCGGATCTCCTCCAGGCCATGTACGGGCGCAGCGGAGAGGCTCCGCTTCCGGTGCTCGCGGCGAGCGGGCCCACGGACTGCTTCGACATCGTCATCGAGGCGTGGCGCATCGCGACCCGGCTGATGACGCCGGTGATGGTTCTCTCCGACGCGTTCATCGCCAATGGCGCCGAGCCCTGGCGGATTCCCGACACCGCGGACCTCGACCCCATCGCCATCTCCCATCCCGCGGCCGGCGACGGAAGCGAGCCCTTTGCGCCCTACGCCCGGGACGAGTGGCTCGCGCGCCCGTGGGCATTGCCGGGTACCCCCGGTCTCATGCACCGCCTCGGAAGTCTCGAGAAGCAGGACCGTACCGGCAACGTGAGCTACGACCCGGACAATCACGAGCACATGGTCAAGCTCCGGGCCCGCAAGGTCGGCAATGCCGTCAATCTCGTCCCCGATCTCGAGGTGTCGGGTCCCGAGACCGGCGACCTGCTCGTTCTCTCCTGGGGTGGGACCCTCGGCGCCTGCCGGCAGGCGGTGGAGCAGGTTCGCGCACGCGGCGGCGCGGTCGCGCACGCGCATCTTCGCCACCTGAACCCGTTGCCGGCGAACACCGGCGAGGTGATCGAACGCTACGCGAAGGTGCTCGTGCCGGAGCTCAATCTCGGGCAGCTCGCCATGATCCTGCGCGCGCGCTATCTCGTCGACGTGGTGTCTCTGGGAAAGATACGTGGACGTCCCTTCTGGGTCGGGGACATCGTCGAGGCGGTCGAGGAGATGCTGTCATGAACGTGTCCGCAAAGGCATCCCGCTCCCCGCGGGGTGGCCCCACGCCGGTGCCGCCGCCCGCGAGAAAGCTCACCGCGGGCGACTTCGCCTCCGGCCAGGAGATCCGCTGGTGTCCGGGCTGCGGCGACTTCTCGATCCTCGCGCAGATGAAGAAAGTGCTGCCCGAACTCGGCGTTGCGCCCGAGAACCTGGTGTTCGTCTCCGGGATCGGTTGCGCGGGCCGCTTCCCCTATTACCTCAACACTTATGGCGTTCACGGCATCCACGGCCGCGCGCCCGCGATCGCGACCGGCCTCAAGACGGTGTGTCGGGACCTGCAGGTCTGGGTCATCACCGGCGACGGCGACGCGCTCAGCATGGGCGGCAACCACCTGATGCACGCGATGCGGCGCAACGTCGACATCAAGATCCTGCTCTTCAACAACCGCATCTACGGACTGACCAAAGGGCAGTACTCGCCGACCTCCCTGCTCGGACACGTTACCCGAAGCACCCCCTACGGGTCGGTCGACGCGCCGCTCCATCCCCTGTCGATCGCGCTCGGCAGCGAGGCGACCTTCGTCGCGCGCTCGGTGGACACATACACCCGGCACCTCGGGGCGATCCTGCGTCGTGCCGCCGCGCACCGAGGCACCGCCTTCGTCGAGATCTACCAGAACTGCAATGTCTACAACGACGGGGCCTTCGAATACGCGAAGGAGCCGAAGCTCCGCTCCGACACCCTCGTGGAGATCGAGCACGGGCAGCCACTTGTCTTCGGCGCCGAGCGCGACAAGGGCATCCGCCTCGATGGACTCGAGCCCCGCGTCGTGCCGCTGCGCGATGCGGCCGGCGGGTCGGATCTGCTGGTGCATGACGAGACCGCGGCCGAGCCGGCGCTCGCTACGCTGCTGGCGCGGATGCGGTACCCGGCCCTGCCCGAAGCGATCGGCGTGCTGCGAGCCATCGAGCGGCCGACCTTCGATGCCCTCGTCGACGACCAGATCGAGGCGGCCCGTACCCGGGAAGGACGGGGCGAGCTCGCCGAGCTGCTCGAGTCCGGCGACACCTGGACCGTCGACTGAGGGGGAGAGGAGACCCGGCCCTCGAAGCGGCGCCGGGGTCTCCAAGCGCCCGGTTTCACCGATCCGCGGTTGGGAACGCGCGTGGGCGCCGCCGCGCTTGCGATGAAGAAAGCGCTCGGCCCCTGCTATAGTCGCGCGCAGTCGATCTTCGCTCACGGGAACAGGAGGCGCACATGCCACCGGGCCGCTCCAGGCTCGCCTCCGCCATCCTCGCCGGTGCGGCGGTGCTGGCCGCGGTCGCCGGTTGCGGCGAGGGAGAATCCACCCCGGAGCCCGCGGACGCCAGCGCCGGCAGCGCCACTGAAGTGCTCGCGTCGGAAGCCAGTGGCGGCAGCGCCCCGATCACCCTGCAAGCCAAGGCCGACAAGACCCACGCGGTGCAGCCGGGTGACGAGATCCGCATCACGGTGAGCGTCGAGGGCTTCGTTCTCGACGGCGCGAGCATCGGGAGCGAGGCGGTGCCGGGCGCGGGCCACTACCACGTCTTCCTCGGCGCCTCCGGGGGAGAGCCGCTCCTGGTGTCGGCCGACCCGAACGCCGTCGTCAACGTGCCCGACGACGTGACTGACGGCACCCATTCGCTGCTGATTGCGCTTCGCAACCACGACCACTCGCCGCTCGATCCGCCGGTCGAGACCACGTTGCGTCTCATCATCTATCGCCTGTGAAACGCGGGTCTCCGCGATGCCTGAGGACATTGCCCGAGCCGCGCTGAGAAGGGCCGCCGGGCGACTCGCGGACGCCAATATGCTCGTGTAAGCGGGCCGGACTGCGTCGCGCCGCTTTCGACGTAGTGTCGGCTACCTGCAACGCTACGCAGTCCCTGCTTCACCTGCAGGCCAGGGCGAGCCATCCCTGGCTTGCCCGCTCGCCGACCGTTGCGCGCCACCGGCGCCTCGCCTGTTTCCGGCGCGCGCTTGCGCGTCTTTCAGTGCGTGCTTCCTGCCATCACGGCATCCTGGGGCCCGAAGCGGCCGAAAATCGGTGAGACATCCGGGCCAGGGCATGCAACGTTGCGGACCGCACGAGAGTCTGGCGTTCGCATCGGGTTTGTCGGCTACCATGTGTGATCCGGGCCGCGGCGCAAACATCGCACCGCGCACCGGCGAGCGGGCGGGAGACCGGCGGCATCCGGCGAAGCGCCGGTTGCGCATGCCGCCCCCGATGTCGCAATCGGAGTTCCAACAGGAGAACCAAAATGAAGACAGTCATCACGAGGTTCGCGGCGGTGGTCCTGGGTGCGGCGGTGCTCACCGGCCCCCTGAGCGCGGTGGCCGTGGAGTCCAAGGATCCGATCAAGCTCACCATCCACGACTGGACCGGCCAGTACATCACCACCCACATCATGGGCGCGGTGCTGGAGGAGATGGGCTACAACGTCGAGTACGTACAGGCCGACTACATCGCGCAGTTCGCGGGCCTGGAGGCCGGCGACCTGCACGTCGCGATGGAGATGTGGGAAACCACCGGCAAGGATGCGATGGAGGCCTCGCTCGCCACCGGCAAGACGGTGGATCTGGGGGAGACCGGCATGGTCGCAATCGAGGAGTGGTGGTATCCGATGTACATGAAGGAAAAGTGTCCGGGTCTGCCCGACTGGACGGCGCTCAACGGGTGCGCGGAAGCCTTCGCCACGCCCGAGACCCATCCGAAGGGACGCTACCTCGGCGGGCCGGTCACCTGGGGCGGCTACGACGACGAGCGGGCGGACGCCCTGGGCCTCGACTACGAGGTCGTGCACGCCGGTACCGACGCCGCGCTCTTCGCCGAGCTCGAATCGGCGGTGCAGCGACAAGCCCCCATCCTGCTCTGGATCTATACCCCGCACTGGGCGCCCATCAAGTACGAGGGCGAATGGGTCGATTTTCCGCGCTATACCGACGAGTGCTACAAGAATCCGGAATGGGGAATGAATCCCGACAAGGCCTATGACTGCGGCAAGCCGCGCGGCTGGATCAAGAAGGTCGGCTGGAAGGGCGGCGAGGCGAAGTGGCCGAAAGCCTACCAGGCGGTGCGCAACTTCAAGATCACCAACCAGGAAATGGGCGAGATGGTCGGTGAGGTCGATCTCGACGGCCGGAGCGTCGACGAGGTCGTCGCGGACTGGATGGACGCGAACCGGGCTCGCTGGATGGAGTGGACGCAGTAGGCGCAATGGCGCGAGGCCGCCAGACGCTCTGTGCCTGGTGGTAAGCGCCCTCTTTCCCCGGTTTGCGGCCGCGGACGCGCATCTGCCGGCAGGGACGATGGCGAACGCGAGTCAGGGTGCGCGGGCGTGGTTCAACACCACTGCCCCTCACCCTGACCCGCGTTCGCTCTTCCTTACCGGCATCCGCAAGGCCTGGCGGCGTGGATCGGTGAATCATGGTGCTTAGATCGAAGCGTGGGCCGCCTTCCGGTGGCCCGCGTTCTCCCGCCCGGTTGCCGCAAGCCGACGCAATGCCCCCGGATCACGACGCGCCCCCCGGCGCGACCGAGCCGGGCTTCATGCTCGAGTGCGCGGGCGTCTGGAAGCTCTTTGGCGACGGCGCCGCCCGCTTCCTCGCCGAGCGTCCCGACATCGGCGCCGCCACTCCCGAGAAGCTGCACGCCGCCGGACTGATCGGCGCGGTGCGCGACGCGACCCTGCGCGTGCGCGAGGGCGAGATCTTCGTGATCATGGGGCTTTCCGGCTCCGGCAAGTCGACCCTGGTGCGCTGCATGTCGCGCCTGATCGAGCCCACCGCCGGACGCATCCTGTTCAACGGCGAAGACCTCCTCGCGATGCCGGAGAAGAAGCTCATCGAGCTGCGCCGCCACAACATGGGGATGGTCTTCCAGCACTTCGCATTGCTGCCGCACTTGAACGTGCTCGGCAATGTCGCCTTCCCCCTGGAGGTTCAGGGCATGGCGCGCGCGGACCGCGAACGGCGCGCGATGGAAGTCATCGAGCTCGTGGGCCTGCACGGGCGCGAGCGCTACTATCCGCGCGAGCTCTCCGGCGGACAGCAGCAGCGGGTCGGCATCGCGCGCTCGCTCGCGGTCGAGCCCTGGGTCTGGTTCCTCGACGAGCCCTTCTCCGCGCTCGATCCCCTGATCCGCCGCGAGATGCAGGACGAGTTCATGCGCCTGCAGTCGATGTTGCGCAAGACCATCGTCTTCATCACCCACGATTTCGACGAGGCGATCCGGCTCGCCGACCGCATCGCGATCATGAAGGACGGCGCGATCATCCAGATCGGGACGCCCGAGGAGCTGGTGACTCGTCCCGCGGACGGGTATGTGGCCGACTTCACCCGAGAGATCCCCCGCGCCAAAGTCCTCTCGGTGAGAGCGATCATGCGCGAGCCGGTCGACTCTCCCTCGGGGGAGGTGCGCGCGGACGACAAGGTGCAGGATGTGGCGGCGGTCGTCGCCGCGGGGTCGCGGTCTTTCGCGGTCCTCGACGAGAACGGCGCGGTGATCGGTTCGCTCACCCGCGAGCACATCCTCGAGGTTCTGATCGGAACTGAGATGCGCGCGTGAGCGCCTCGGAGTCGCGCCGCCGGTGGCTCGCCGCGAGCCCCTCGTGGCGCTACGCGATCGCGTGGCTCGTGCTGCTCGTGCTCGCCCTCGGCGCCCATCTGGCGCGCGACGTCTTCCCCGTGGCCGCGGTCTACCCCGAGGCGTGGATCGTGCCCCTGAGGTACTGGATCAGCGACTCGATGAAGTGGCTGATCAACGATTTCGACCTCGGGCTCTTCACCTTCCAGGAGATGACCCGCTCGTTCGCGTGGTTGCTCGAATGGCCCCTGCGCGCGGCGCAGAGCCTCTTCGCGGAGGGCTTCTCGCGCGGCATCGGGCGCGACGCGGAAGAGATCCTTCCGCGCCTGCCGTGGATCGCGCTGATCGTGGCGTGTGCGCTGATGGGGCTCTCCGCCCGCGGCTTCGGTCTCGCCGCGCTGGTGGCCGGCGCCTTTCTCTACCTCGCGGTCTTCGGCCAGTGGGACAGCGCGATGGTGACCCTGGCCTCGATCGTGATCGCGGTGCCGCTCGGCGCGGGCGCGGGTCTCCTCCTCGGGATCGCGGGGTTCCGCAGCATCCGTCTGGAGCGCCTGCTCGTGCCCGTGCTGGACCTCATGCAGACGGTACCGATATTCGCCTACCTGGTTCCGGTGCTCTTCCTGTTCGGATTCGGGCCGGTGGCCGCGATGGTCGCCACCATCATCTACGCGACGCCGCCGATGGTGCGGGTGACGATGCTCGCGCTGCGTCAGGTGCCGGCCGAGGTCGTGGAGTTCGGGCGCATGGCCGGCTGCTCCCGCCGCCAGCTTCTGTGGAAGGTGCAGGTGCCCTCCGCCCGCCCTTCGCTGATGGTGGGGATCAACCAGGTCATCATGCTCTCCCTCAACATGGTGATCATCGCCTCGATGATCGGTGCGGGCGGGCTCGGCTACGACGTGCTCACCTCGCTCAAGCGCCTGCGCATCGGAGACGGCGTGGAGGCGGGGCTCGCGATCACGCTGCTCGCGATTGCACTGGACCGCCTCTCGCAGGCCTTCTCGAGCCGTCCGCCGCCCGCGCACCGCGACGTGGCCATGCCCTTCGTCCGCCGCCACCCCTTCCTGATCGCGTCGGCCGTGCTTCTCGCCCTCTGCTGGCTCGCCGGCCCCGCCGCTCCCGCCCTGCAGGACTATCCGCGGAGTCTGGAGGTCAGCACCGCGCAGATGTGGTCGGAGCTCATCAAGTGGATCAACATCAACTTCTACGACCACCTGGAGGCGGTCAAGACCTGGCTGCTCTTCCATCTGCTGATCCCGGTCAAGCGCTTCCTCACCACCGTGCCGTGGCTGGCGGTGGTCGCCGCGGTCGCGATCGCCGGACATCGGCTCGGAGGCTGGCGGCTGGCGGCGCTTACCGCCTCCCTCGCGTCGTTCATGGCGGTGTCGGGGAACTGGGAAAAGTCGATGATCACGGTCTACCTCTGCGGAGTGTCCGTGCTGATCGCTTCGATGATCGGGATCCCCATCGGTATCTGGGCGGCGCGCAGGGACCGGGTGCATCGGGTCGTGCAGGTGATCATCGACACGCTCCAGACGCTGCCTTCCTTCGTGTATCTGATCCCGGTGGTGATGCTGTTCCGGGTCGGAGACTTCTCGGCCATGATCGCGGTGGTCGCCTACGCGGTGGCCCCCGCGGTGCGCTACACCGCGCACGGACTCCGGCAGGTTCCCGCGCAGCTCATCGAGGCGGCGACCGCGGCCGGTTGCACGCGCCGGCAGACGCTGTGGAAAGTGCAGTTTCCGATCGCGCTCCCGGAGATCATGCTCGGCATCAACCAGACCATCATGCTGGCGCTCAGCATGCTGGTGATCACCGCCCTTGTCGGCACCCGCGATCTCGGACAGGAGGTCTACATCGCGCTGACCAAGGCCGATACCGGGCGCGGAATCGTGGCCGGGCTGTGCGTCGCGTTCATCGCGATCATCTCGGACCGCCTGATCAGCGCCTGGGTGCGCCGCAAGAAACGCGAGCTCGGCCTTGATTCGGGAGGCGGCGCCTGACTCGGACTACCGCGGCGGGCATGGTGAGCACTGCCCCCGACGGATGACCCGCGGATTTCACCGAATCTCGGTCGCTTCGGGCGCCAAGATGCCGTGATAGCAGGAAGCACGGACCGAAAGACGCGCAACCGCGAGCCGGAAACAGGCGAAGCGTCGGTGGCGCGCAACGGTCGGAAGGCTTTGGCTCAAGGACTGCGTAGCGTTGCAGGTAGCCGACACTACGTTGAAGCGGCGCGACGCAGTACGGCGCGCAACCGCGAGCAGTTTGGCGTTCGCCATCCGAGATATCGGTGAAAGATCCGGGCGAAGGGTATTCTCAAGCTCCGGGCTTCGCTCCCGGTCCGCGCAGGCGCGTCGTGTTGTCGCTCCGGTGGCCATTGCCTATCATCCGGGCACGACTCCGGCGTTTCTCCCGTGCCCGGGAGGCAACCGGTTACCCGGCAGGCCCTGGAGGGCGGCTGATGGCTTTCGACATGCGCACCGGAAAGCTGGCGGACGTCGCCTCTCTCGACCACGTCAACATCGTCACCGACGATGTCGCCGCGTGTCGCAGGTTCTACGTCGACGCCCTCGGCTTCGAGGAAGGATTCCGTCCCGCTTTCGACACCCCCGGAATCTGGCTTTACGTGGGCGGCGAGCCGGTGGTGCATATCGTTCAGGTGGACAAGATGCCGCCGAAGAACAGCGGCAGCATCGACCATATCGCCTTTCGCGCTCACAACTTCGAGAAGTTCACCGCTCGCCTCGACGCGAACGGCATCGCCTACGAGGATCGCGAAGTCCCCGGGATGGATCTGCATCAGCTCTTCTGCTACGACCCGCACGGCATCAAGGTGGAGTTCAACTTCCAGGGCCAGGATCGGCCCTGGGTGACGTTGGAGAAGGAACACCAGGCGATGCGGGCGGCGGCAGAGGCCGCCAAGACCACAAAGTCCGGCGCGAAGAAGACCGCGGCGCGCAGAAGCAAGGCGGCCTGAGCCACGCGGCCGGGCCACGACCGGATCCGGTCACGCTTCTCGCACTTGCCGCCGAGCGCGGGGTCGAGGAGGAGCGCTCGTAGCGCGAGGGCGCCGCGGAATCGAGGCCCGCAACGGCGCGCATATTGGCGTGCGCCATTTGAGAAATCGGTGAGACATCCGGGCTAGGATCGGCCACCGGCCGATTCAACGGGTAAGCACAAGGTGCCGCGGCAACCGGGCGACTCCCGAGCCTCCCCTTCCTCCACGTCCCCCAGCGCGGCCGGGGGTACCGGTCTCATCGCCTGGTTTGCCGGCAACCCGGTTGCCGCCAATCTTCTGATGCTGTTTCTGATCATCGGAGGCCTGGCGGCGGGGTCGCGGCTGGCCATCCAGCATCTGCCCCCGATCGACCTTCGCACCGTCACGGTGACGGTGGAGGCTCCGGGGATGTCCCCGCGGGAGGTGGAACAGGACATCAACCGCCGGATCGAAGAGGGCGTGATCGGTCTCCCAGGCGTGGAGCGGGTGGTGAGCACGGCGCGGGAGGGACGGGGCCGGGTGGCGGTCGAGGTCGCGACCTTTGCCGATCCCGAGAACGTGCGGGCCGATGTCGAGAACGCGGTCGACGGCATCGAACACTTTCCCCCGCCGAACTCGGAGCGGCCCGAGGTCGAGGTTCAGCGGGTGGCGCTGGAGGTCCTCACCCTCTCGGTGAGTTCCTCGTTGCTCTCCGAGAACGAGCTGCGCCTGGCCACGGAGGGGTTGCGCGACTGGTTGGTGGAGCTGCCCTCGGTATCCCAGGTCACACTGCTGGGTACGCGGGATCGCGAGATCAGCATCGAGCTGAGTGAAGAGGAACTGCGTCGCAACAAGCTCACTCTGACCGCGGTCGCCGATGCCATCAACCAGGCTTCGCTCAATCTCACGTTCGGAGAGCTGCGAACCGAGGCGGGCGGTATCGTTCTGCAAACCATCGCCAAGCGGCACTTCGGCGAGGAGTTCGCGGATATCCCCCTCATCACCCGTCTGGACGGGAGCATCCTTCGACTGGGCGATGTGGCCGAGATTCGGGACGGGTTCGTCGACGAGGACATTCGCACCGAAGTGAACGGCGTTCCCGCGGTCCTGGTGCGGGTCGAGGCCACGGAAAAGCAGTCCATCGCGGAGCTGGGAGAGGACATCACGCGGCGCCTGGCGACGTATCACGCCCCGGAGCACGTCAGGATTGGCGTCTGGAACAACCAGGCGGGGCAGGCGGTGGACCGCATCGAGCGGGTCGTCAGGAACGGCCTCATCGGCGCGGTGCTCGTCTTCATCTGCCTCGTGCTGGTCTTCGACCTTCGCAGCGCGTTCTGGATCGCGCTGGGGATCCCGATCTCCTTCATCGGCGCCCTGATGTTCTTCGGGGTCGGGGGGCTGACGCTCAACATGGGCACCGTCCTGGCCTTCTTTGTGCTGATCGGCATCGTGGTGGACGACGCGGTGGTGGTGGGCGAGAGCATCGCGTCGGAACGCGAAGGCGGAAAGAACCCGCTCGAGGCGGCGATATCCGGCGCGCGAGCGATGGTGGGGCCGATAGGCATCGGCGTGCTCACCACGATTCTCGGATTCCTGCCCCTGCTCTTCGTGACCGCCGGCAACTACCAGATGCTGAAGGTGTTTCCGTACGTCGCCATCTTCGTGCTGGCGGTTTCGCTGATCGAATCCTTCCTGATTCTGCCCGCCCATCTTGCGCACCGGCGCCGGTGGAGCCTGTCGCCGCTGCGGGAGATTCAGACCGGGATCAGGGGACGCCTCGACGCGCTGCGCGAGGGGATCGTCGTGCCGGCGGTGTCATGGTCGGTGCGGCATGTCTGGTGGACGCTTGTCGCCGGCCTGGCGGTGGTGAGCCTCGCCGTGTTCCTGTTGCGATCCGAGGCGGTGCGGTGGGTGCTCTTCGAGAGGACATCCGTCGCATCGCCGAGCATTCAGGCGGATCTCCATCTGCCCGTCGGCACACCTTTCCCGGAGACCGTGGCCGCGGCGGAACGCTTCGCGCGGGCGGCCGAAGGCATCAACGAACGTCTTGGGGAGGATGTCGTCGACGGCGTCAGCATCATGGTGGGCAACCTGCCCGCCCCCTGGCTGGAGGGCAGCGACCAGCCCAACCGCAGTCACCGGGCTTCGGTGCGGGTGCATCTGAACCCGAAGCCTCCCAGGACGGTTTCCATCGATGAAGTCGAGCGGGTGTGGCGCAACCGCGTGGGAATGCTCCCCCCGCTCGAACGGGTGGAATTCCACGCGACCCGGGTGAGGGGCAAGCCGAACGTCGCCTATGCCTTGAAGCACGCGGATGCCGAGATCATGCGCGCGGCGGCCGAGGAGCTGACCGCCTCGCTGGGCACGGTGCCGGGTGTGTTCGGCGTGTCGAACAACCTGACCCCGGGCAAGCGCCACTTCGAGGTGCGCCTTACCCCGGCGGGCGTGGCCGCCGGCCTGACGCCGGCGGCGGTGGGGCTGCAGCTTCGCAACAACTTCCAGGGCGCGGAGGTACAGCGCATTGCGCGGGGGCACGAAGAGATCAAGGTGATGGTGCGATATCCCCCCGAGCGGCGGCGCAGCCTCGCGCAACTGGCGAGCGAGCGCATCCACCGGCCGGGAGGCGGCGAGGTACCGCTCTCGATGGTCGCGGACCTCATCGAGAAGAGAGAGTTCGCCGAGTTGACGCGCATCGACGGCCAGCCAGCGGTGCTGGTGAACGCGGATGCGGACCTGTCGGTGATCACGCCCCTTCAGGCGCGGCGAGAGGTCAGCGAGAGGTTCATTCCGCAACTGCTCGCCAAGTATCCGGGACTGCGCATCGAGGCGGAGGGCGAGGCGCGCGACGAAGGGGAGATGCTCACGACCCTCGGCCTGGTGGTGCCTCTCGTGGTGATCGCGATGTACGCGCTGATGGCGGGCTTTCTGCGAAGCTACTGGAAGGCGCTGATACCGGTGGCGGGGGTGCCGATGGCCTTTGCCGGGGCGGTACTGAGTCACTGGATGCTGGGGTGGGACTTCACCGCGATGTCGCTGTTCGGGGTTATCGCGGTGGGCGGGATAATCGTGAACGACGCACTGGTGCTGCTCGATCGCTACAACACCATTCGCCGGGAGAGGGAGATGCTGCCGGCCATCGCCGCCGCGGCCGCGGCTACCCGACACCGCTTTCGGGCGGTGTTCCTGACCAGCCTGACGACGGTTCTGGGCCTGTCTCCCCTGCTCTACGAACGCAGCGATCAGTTGATCTTTCTCGTCCACCTGGTGGTGAGCATGCTGGGCGGTCTCGTGATGTCGAGCGTCTTCGTCCTGTTCCTGTTGCCGACGCTGGTGATGATCGTGGAAGGGAGGCGGGAGTAGCGGTGGCGCGTTCGGGGTCAGGGCACGCGGCCGCGGATCCGCACCCCGGCCCAGCGCCGGTTCGCACTCTCGCGCCACCGCGCCGTGACACCGTCGTTGACTGGGAGCGACCTGTTCCATGGTGCGAATGCGTTCGATTTCAAGGGTCACGATCATCTCCCGATGATCCCCGACCCACCCTCCTCAAGGCTCACTGTGCGTTGGACAAGGATCGCTCGTGAAAGTGTGAGCGGGTGCGGTTAGGATTGGCTTACGACCGACTGGACGAGTAATCGCAAGATGGCGCAGCAACCAGACGAGTCCCGAACCTCCTCATCCTCGATGTGGGGATATGTTCAGGTAGCGCTGATAGTGGTCGCGATCGTGGCCGCCCTGTACTTCGCCCGGGCTCCGGATCGCATGGCGCGCGACACCTTGTCCGAAGCGTCGGGGGATGAAGCCAGCCCGGTGGCGAGCGTGGTTCGGCCCGTGCCCGCCGAACAGGCGCTGACCCTGGAGCTCACGGGCACGGTGAACATGTCGGAGAGTGCGACGGTCCGATCCGAGATCACGGGTCGCGTGATCTGGGTTTCGCCCGAGTTCAGGAGCGGCGGGACCCTGGCGGCGAACGAGAGCATCGTCCGGATCGATCCGGTCGAGTTCGAGCTTCTCGTGCAAGCGGCGGATAGCGCAGTCGAAGCGGCCGTGCTTCGCGTGGAGATGGAGAGAGCGAGAGGGCAGGAGCAAGCCGAAGCCTTTTCCCGGGAGAATCCGGACGCGGAGGCGTCCGCCTGGGTGCGCCGGTTGCCGGCCATCGCCAGGGCGGTAGCCAAGCTCCGGCAGGCGCGAACCGAGCGCATGCTCGCCCGGCTGCAGCTCGAACGGACGAACATCTCGCTTCCCTATGAGAGTCGGGTGTTGAGTGCCGATGTCGCAGTGGGCGAGCTGGTCGGCCCCGCGGAAACGGTGGGCCGGGACTCGTCGCTGGGACTCGTGTACCGAAGCGGAGCTCTGCAGGTCGAGGTACCCATCGAGCCGCTCGATCTGGAGCGTCTCGCCCCCGTGATCGGGCGCGTCGCGGAAGTCGACTCCATGGGCCGGTCCTACGCCGCGCGGATCGCACGGGTGTCGTCGGTGGTGGCCCCCAAGACCCGCCTCGCCACCCTGTTCCTCGAGTTCTCCGAGGAATACGAGCCGGATGCGTTACCGGTACCGGGAAGCTTCGTTCACGTCACGATCACCGGGCCGGCCCGCGACAACGTGTTCGTTCTGCCGGAAGCGGCGCGGCAGGAGCGGGGTCGGGTGTGGGTGGTCGAGGACGGTGTTCTGCGCGGGCTTGCTCCGCAAACGCTTGGCCACACGTCGCAGGGTTGGGTCGTCGAGGCTTTCGATGCCGCCGACGGAGTCGTGGTCGGCGCCGTGCCGGGGGCCAGGGAGGGTCTCGAGGTCCAGGTCGAGAGCGCCGGGTCCTAGTGGGCAGCGTCCGCGACGTGAACACCACCGCCGCCGATTCGTCCATGTCCTCCAGCGCGGCCGGGAGCACCGGCCTCATCGCCTGGTTTGCCGGCAACCCGGTTGCCGCCAATCTTCTGATGCTGTTTCTGATCATCGGAGGCCTGGCGGCGGGTTCGCGGCTGGTGATTCAGCATCTGCCCCCGATCGACTTTCGCACCGTCACGGTGACGGTGGAGGCTCCGGGGATGTCCCCGCGGGAGGTGGAACAGGACATCAACCGCCGGATCGAAGAGGGCGTGATCGGTCTCCAGGGCGTGGAGCGGGTGGTGAGCACGGCGCGGGAGGGGCAGGGCCGGGTAGCGGTCGAGGTCGCGACCTTTGCCGATCCCGAGAGCGTGCGGGCCGATGTCGAGAACGCGGTCGACGGTATCGAGCACTTTCCCCCGCCGAACGCGGAGCGGCCCGAGGTCGAAGTCCAGCGGGTGGTGCTGGAGGTTCTCACCCTTTCGGTGAGCTCCTCGTTGCTCTCCGAGAACGAGCTGCGCCAGGCCTCGGAGGAACTGCGCGACCGTTTGCTGGAGCTGCCCTCGGTATCTCAGGTCACATTGCTGGGAACGCGGGATCGCGAGATCAGCATCGAGCTGAGTGAAGAGGAGCTGCGCCGCAACAAGCTCACCCTGACGGCGGTCGCCAATGCCATCGACCGGGAATCGCTCAATCTCACTTTCGGAGAGCTGCGAACCGAGGCGGGCGGCATCGTTCTGCAGACCATCGCCAAACGGCAATACGGCGAGGAGTTCGAGAACATCCCCCTCATCACCCGTCTGGACGGGAGCATCATCCGACTCGGCGACGTGGCCGAGATCCGGGACGGATTCGTCGACGAGGACATTCGCACCGAGGTGGATGGCGTTCCCGCGATCCTGGTGCGGATCGGAGCCACCGAGAAACAATCCATCGCGGAGCTGGGAGCGGACATCAAGCGGTGGCTGGCGACGTATCGCGCCCCGGAGCACGTCAGGATCGGCGTCTGGAACGACCGGGCGGGGCAGGCGGTGGATCGCATCGAGCGGGTCGTCAGGAACGGCATCATCGGCGCGGTGCTCGTGTTCATCTGCCTCGTGCTGGTCTTCGACCTTCGCAACGCGTTCTGGATCGCGCTGGGGATCCCGATTTCCTTCATCGGCGCCCTGATGTTCTTCGGGATCGGGGGACTGACCTTCAACCTGGGCACGATCCTCGCCTTCTTTCTCCTGATCGGCATCGTGGTGGACGATGCGGTGGTGGTGGGCGAGAGCATCGCGTCGGAACGCGAAGGCGGAAAGGACCCGCTCGAGGCGGCGATATCCGGCGCGCGAGCGATGGTGGGGCCGATAGGCATCGGCGTGCTCACCACGATTCTCGGATTCCTGCCCCTGCTCTTCGTGACCGCGGGCGACTACCAGATGGTGAAGGTGTTTCCGTACGTCGCCATCTTCGTGCTGGCGGTTTCGCTGATCGAGTCCTTCCTGATTCTGCCCGCCCATCTTGCGCACCAGCGCCAATGGAGCCTGTCGCCGCTGCGGGAGATTCAGACCGGGATCAGGGGACGGCTCGACGCGCTGCGCGAGGGGATTGTCGTACCGGCGGTGTCATGGTCGGTGCGGCATGTCTCGTGGACGCTGGTTGGCGGCCTCGCGGTGGTGAGCCTCGCCGTGTTCCTGTTGCGATCCGAGGCGGTTCGGTGGGTGGTGTTCGACAAGTCGGTTGCCGCGTCGCCGAGCGTTCAGGCGGATCTCCATCTGCCGCAGGGCACGCCCTTCCCGGAGACCCTGGCCGCGGCGGAGCGCTTCGCGCGAGCGGCCGAAGGCATCAACGAGCGTCTTGGGGAGGCTGCCGTCGGCGGCGTCAGCGTCATGATCGGCAATGTGCCCGCTCCCTGGCTGGAGGGCAGCGACCAGCCCAACCGCAGTCACCAGGCTGCGGTGCGGCTGCATCTGAACCCGAAGCCCCCGCGGACGCTTCCCGCCGATGAAGTCGAGCGGGTCTGGCGAAACAGTGTGGGGTCGCTCTCCGATTTCGAACGGGTGGATTTCCACACCACTCAAGTGAGAGGCGGGCCGAACGTCTCCTATTCCCTGAAGCACGAGGATGCCGAGGTCATGCGCGCGGCCACCTCGGAGCTGACCGCTTTGCTGGGCACGGTGTCGGGCGTGTACGGCGTTTCGAACACCCTGGTTCTCGGCAAACGCCACTTCGAAGTGCACCTGACCCCGGCGGGACTGGCCGCCGGCCTGACCCCGGCGGCGGTGGGATTGCAGCTTCGCAACAACTTCCAGGGCGCGGAGGTGCAGCGCATTCAGCGGGGGCACGAAGAGATCAAGGTGATGGTGCGATATCCCCCCGAGCGGCGGCGCAGCCTCGCGCAACTGGCGAGCGAGCGCATCCACCGGCCGGGAGGAGGCGAGGTACCGCTCTCGGTGGTCGCGGACCTCGTCGAGAAGAGAGAGTTCGCCGAGCTGACGCGCATCGACGGCAAGCCAGCGGCGCTGGTGCACGCGAATGCGGACATGTCGGTGATCACCCCCGTCCAGGTCCGGCGGGAAGCGAGGGAGAGTTTCATTCCGCAACTGCTCGCCAAGTATCCGGGACTGCGCATCGAGGCGGACGGCTCGGCACGCGACGAAGGGGAGATGCTGAAGACGCTCGGTCTGGTGGTGCCCCTCGTGGTGATCGCGATGTACGCGCTGATGGCGGGCTTTCTCCGAAGCTACTGGAAGGCGCTGATACCGGTGGCGGGGGTGCCGATGGCCTTTGCCGGCGCGGTGCTGAGCCATTGGCTGCTGGGGTGGGACTTCACCGCCATGTCGTTGTTCGGGATTATCGCGGTGGGAGGGGTAATCGTGAACGACGCACTGGTGTTGCTCGACCGCTACAACACCATTCGCCGGGAGCGGAAGATGCTGCCGGCCATCGCCGCGGCGGCCGCGGCCACCCGGCACCGCTTTCGGGCGGTGTTCCTGACCAGCTTGACGACGGTTCTGGGCCTGTCTCCCCTGATCTACGACCGCAGCGATGAGTTGGGCGTTCTCGTCCACCTCGTGGTGAGCATGCTGGGCGGTCTCGTGATGTCGAGCGTCTTCGTCCTGTTCCTGTTGCCGACGCTGGTGATGATCGTGGAGGGAAGGCGGGAGTAGCGGCGGCGCGTACGGGACCGGGGGTGGCCCAAGCGCCGCTTCAGGTCGCCACCCCGACGACCGACAGAGCGAGCAGCAGGGCGAGGAGGAGCTGGCGGAATCGTCGCTCGCTCGCCCGGCGGAACGCCCGCGCCCCGACGTGGGCGCCGAGCATGTAGAAGAGGGCGAGCAGCGCCGCCTGCCACAGCTCCTTGAGGCCGATCAGCCCTTCCAGAACGAAGAGCGCGATCATGACGCTCGAGGTGAACAGGCCCCAGCTTATGGCGTTCGCCCGGGACTGGAAGGCGGGGGCGGGGCCGGCGAAGAAGAAGATCATGAGCGGCAACGCGATGACGGTCGCGCCGAAGATGAGACCGCCGAGGACCCCCGCCACCACGGCGATGACGGGACCGGCCTCGCGCCGGTATCGCCAGTCGGCCAGCATCACGCACGCGCAGACACCGACCAGCAGCGCGATACCGCGCTTCAGCCACAGGGGATCCAGGCCCTGCAGAAGATGGACTCCGAAGGGGATGGCCACGCTGGTCGCCACCACGAGCGGCAGGAGGCGGCGCCAGGCCGCGTGCCGGACCGCGGCGGGGGCGAGCTGGATATTGGCGGCGTAGTCGACGAGCAGCACCAGCGCCAGGACGGAGGCCGGTGCGAAGAACTGGGTGAGCACCAGGATCATGATGGCGGGCCCGCCGAATCCGGCGAAGCCGCGCACCGTGCCCGCAGCGAGAGCGGTCGCGGCGACGAGCGGCCATGCCTGCCAGTGGACGAGACTCAGCTCGGTCATGCGACGCGTCTCACTTCACGATTGATCATCTCGCCTCCCGCGGCGGCGGCGCCGGCCGAGTCCTTGCGCGGAGGGATCGATGGGGCGCGCGCGCCGGGGACGGTCCGCAGCCGAATTTTGCATCGATCGTCAAACGGGAGCGGCGATAGCGGTTATGGTGCGGAGGTTGGGAGTTCCGGGCCGGCGCGCGGCCGCCGTCAGCGGCGATCATGATCGTCCGACTCCTGGCGCGAGGCTGCGGTGCCGCGGCTCGCGCGCCGCGGCAGCCTGGCGCCCTCTTGGCTACCAGCCGGCGGCGTAAGCGGGGCGGCGCGGATCGGCGGCCCCCGCGATGCTGCGGTGCGCGAGGTCGTGGTAGACGACGCACATCGCGCCCGCCACCCAGGCCCAGTCCGGCCACGCCTGCACGTCGTGGCCCCGGGCGGCGAGGTCGTCAAAGGTGGCGGCGGGGAAGCGCCCCTCCAGGTTGAGGCGCCCGGGGACTCGCGCATGGGGCGCGAAGGAATCGGGGAAGTCGCGGGTGGCAAAGCGCGGGGCTTCCACCGCGGCCTGGGGGTTCATGCCGAACACCACGATGTTGAGCAGGGTCTGGAGCATCGCCTGCACCTGGACATCGCCGCCGGGGGTGCCGAAGGGCATCACGAAGCGGCCCGGGGCGATCGCGAGCGCGGGGTTGGGGGTGAGGCGGGGACGCTTGCCGGGCGCAACCCCCGAGGCGTGCGCGGGGTCGGCCCGGGACTGAGAGCCGCGCGACGAGGGACACAGCCCGGTGCCGGGAATGACCGGGGTGTCGTAGGAGACGTCGCTCGGAGTCGCGGAGAAGGCGTTGCCGTGCCGGTCGACGACCGCGATGTAGGAGGTATCCCCGGGCGCGGTCGGCTCGGCCCCGGCCGGCACGTCGCCGTACGCTTTCTCATCCAGCACCAGGGCGCGGTCGGCCCTAATTCGGGCCCGCTGACTCTCCTGGTACGCGGGCGAGAGCAGGCGGTCCAGCGGCACGTCGACGAAGCGCGGATCTCCGTAGTAGCGCTCGCGGTCCGCGAAGGCGAGCTTCAGCGCCTCGACCACGCGGTGCACGTAGTCGGTGGAGTTGTGGCCCATCGCCCGAAGCTCCTCCGCGCGCAGCAGCGACAGGGCCTGCGGCAGCGCGGGTCCCTGGCACCACGGCCCGCACGCGTAGACCTCCACCCCTTCGAAATCGAAGCGTACCGGGGCCGCAACCTCGACCCGGAACTCCGCCAGATCCTCAGAAGCGAGGAGTCCGCCGTTCTCGCGGTGGTAGTCCAGGATGGCGCTCGCGATGTCGCCGCGGTAGAAGGCCCGTCGCGCCGCCTCCAAACCCGCCGCCCGGCCGCGGCCCGCCGCCGCGCGCTCCTCGTCCGCCATGTACTGAAGGCTCGCGGCGAGATCCGATTGCACGAAGATCTCACCGGTGCGCGGCGGCCGGCCGCCGGGAAGATAAATGTCGGCGTTGCCCGGCCAGCGCGCGTAGCCGTTCTGGTGCTCGGCGATGAGGTCCGCCATGTGTGGATACATGACAAAGCCCTCTCCGGCCAAGCGGATCGCGGCGGCGGCGACCTCCCCGAAGCCCATCGTGCCGTAGCGCTCGAGCGCGGTGATCCAGGCGTCGGGCGCGGCGGGGACCACCGTGCGCAGCACGCCCTCCGGAATGCGCCCGGCGTGGTGGCGCTGGAAGTAGTCTGGAGTGACCGCCCGCGGCCAGCCTCCCAGTCCACTGATCGTCTCGACCCGTTGTTCCTCCGCGAGATAGACCACGATGGGCGCCACGCCCGCGACGTTGACGTACTGGCTGTGCACCACCCCGAGCACGATGCCTCCCGCGACCCCCGCATCCGCCGCGTTGCCGCCCGCCTCCAGAATCTGAAACGCGGTCAGCGTCGCGAGGTAGTGCCCGCTTGCCACCATGTGACGCTGCCCCCGGATAAGCGGCCGCAACGCGTCCATGTGCGCAGGATCGGGGCTGCCGCCCGCATTCCATTCGGCGGGTGGGGTGCTGCCGCCCAAGCTCTCTGTTCCGGGTGTGCTCATCGATGCCACGACTCTCCACCTTGCATCCCGTTCGTCTCTCCCGCGTCAGCGAGACTCCACCGGTCACGATCAACGCTTCGTCACTCTTCACGAGTCTTCACGGATAGGGGACCAGTACCGGACAGACCAACGCCGACTCAAATCCCATCGTCGACGCGTAGATCCCGACATTCCGCACTGTCGCGCACTCTGAGATATTCAACCAGAAACTCGTCGAGATGTTCACCTAAACTGGACAGAATAAAACTGCTGTCTCCCTGGCCTGCACTGCGGGAAGACCAAGTGGTGGCGGTGCCACGCTTTATACGATCTTGTAACCGATAATAATACTGCTGTGCTCGCTTGAGGCGCTCGGGATCGGTGCGTGACAATCCGATCATAAATTCCCATAATAGAGCCCCTAAAGCCGTATGCATGTAGGAATTTACCAGCCTCTGCTGGTACATCACATTAATCGAGAAGAACGGGTAATGCCCGCTACCCCTCTCCGGGGTACCGGCAATTACCCCGATGTAGAGTCTAGGGCGTGTCTCGGGGTTGTAAAGTCCAGCTCCGCGAAGACGGCTCTCAGCCGCATTCCGTATCTTTTCGGTCGTAAGCCCTCCAGTTCTTGCATCGTCGTCAATCTCTTCGACGAATAAATTCATCCGCTCAAACGGGGGGCACAGTCCAAAAAGGTCGTGGTCAGAAGGCTTGGCGTAAACATCCGCACCCATCACGACAATCATGACGCAGGTAAAAAACCATCGGGACATGGCGTCAATCCTCCCCTATGAGTTCATCAAGGTGTAGTGTTGCTGAGTTCGAGCATGTCGTCCATGTAACAAGAGTTTCTCTATTAGGGCGGTGTCTTGTCGACTGACACTACCAAGTCGATACTTCGCCGAATGGCACCGTCTACTTCTGCCCTGGGAACCATACGTCCAGTCGCCATCCGAATCAGCGACGGGGAGACCTGTGCCATGCTGCGCGCCTCCTTCAGACTGACGGTACGTTGGGGACTCAGCGACTGGGCAATACGCCAGTACGGACTTATGCGCGTTGGAAGACCGGGAAGGTCGAGCCCTCGAGCATCTCGCGTGGTACCCGCGAGCGACTGTCCATCCTGATGGATATCCACAGGAATCTGCGTTATGTGTTCCGCGAACCATCTGGCGGCGATCGCTGGCTGCGCGCGCCGAACCGGTTGCTCGGCTGAGCATCGGTACTTGATTGCATGTTGGCCGGATCACTCCAGGATCTGGCGGCGGTTTGCGCTTGGATCGATGCGGAACGTGAGGGTTGGTGAGAACGCGATCGAGCCGCGACCACCATCCTCGCCGTTCCGGACTCCCAAGTCACCATTGCCCGGTTTCGGAGAAATTTCGGCATCGCTCGATAGTGCGTCGCAGGCTCGTTGCCCGATCGGCGGCGCGCTGGGGAGACCACCGCTCGCGTACGAACTCCTCGATCATCAGTCTGTACTCTGGCCCCACCTTGCGAACGTCCCCTTGCGAAGGCGCCAACCCCGTTCGTATCTCCTTGCTCCGGGAGCGTCGAGCTATCTTGATCAGTCGGGACTTCGGGTCTGGTTCGTCTTCGGGTGTATGAGGTATGACGTTACTCGCTACCTGGAGAAATTGGGCAATCCCCTCGCGGTCCGCCAGCAGCCAGGCTTCGACGGCTCGTACCGCAACTCTGAAGCACAAGCCGGGAACGGGTTCGGGCAGGTATCGATGAGCCCGAGATGGTGCGCATTCGTCCCGATCGAGATCACAGAGCGCGAACCCTGTCGAGTGACGGGCAGCATGGTTGAAGCGTTGCAAGCGAGTTTGGAATGCGGGAAGACTCGCGTGATGAAAGGCGCCGGCTTCGATGGCGGACTCCGCGAAGAGCCGCCTCACAACTGCTTCATCTACCGGCCCTTCGACGAGACAGCCGATCGTGGGCCTGCGCATCAGAAGTCAAGGGCGAATTGTCGGGTGTCTTTCGCCGCGGCCCGGGGCATGATCGCCTCTCCGGGAGAGTAGCCCTCTTCGATCAGCGCCGTTACCTCCTTCAAATCGCTGGCGCTGCACATGGTCGTTCCCTCTTCATCGGGGGCCAGCAGGTGAATCTCTCGCGGGTCGATCCCCTCGTCGCGTAACAGAGCCACGGAATGGGTCGTCACCAGTACCTGACGTCCGGTCTTGCGGTTCATCCGCGCCATGATGGGGGCAAGGCGCGAGACGAGTGAGTCGTGGAGACCAAGCTCGGGTTCTTCCAGTAGCAAGGGTCCACCTCGCTCGGTGAGCGCCCAGAGCAAACCCAGGAGTCGAAGGGTGCCATCGGAGAAGGTGGCTTCGTTCTGCCAAACGGCGCTGTGACGCCAATGCTTGTAGTTGGCGTAGAGGTGCACGACTCCCCCCGCGTCTCGTTCGAGTTCCAGCTTTTCAAAGTTCGGCACGGCCATCCGCAAGGCCTCCTGAATCTTACTTAGTCGCGACTCTAGGGTGTGCCTATCCGTGGCGGCCATGTGTTCGAGGAGGTTCGCTCCGAAGGGGTCCTCTCGGGAGACGCCGACGCTCGTGAATGCGCGCACCGCCTGGGGCACGATGTGGAGATAGCGAATGGAACCGAAGAAGCGGGCCAGAGGGCGGAACGGCTGGTTCTCGCTCACCTGCTCCAGGTGGGTCTGCGTAAGGCGCTCCTCGTCCATCCCGTCTCTTTCATCCGGCCGCTCCAGAATCGGCTCGCCGTCCTTGAAAACCTCTTCTTTCTCCACGATGGGCTGGTGTCTCTTCGAATTGCGGATGTGCAGTAGGTAGGACCACCGATCGGGCTCTTCGTGGGATGGGCCGATGTCTACCACGATTCGCACACCCGGAAACTTCCTTGCGTGCAGAGAGCGGATCTCACTCATGCCGCCCCGGACAGTGACCGCGTTCTGGAGACCGTCTCGCGATACGTCGCGCAGAAAGCGCAGCGCGTCGAGGACGTTCGACTTGCCGGAAGCGTTGGGGCCGACGAAGAACGCGCGGCCGCGGAGACGGACTTCCGTGCGCTGGCGGAAGTTGCGCCACGCCTCGAGCTCCAGTCGCGTCACGTTCCAGCGGCGGTACTCATCTCGCGCGGTCAATCGGGGGCCTCGTTTGCCGTCTTGTGGCGGCCACTTCGGGTTGTCCCGGCATGATATCGGAGGGTCAAGGCCGCGTCTTTGCTCGGGCCCTCGCGGCCGCTGCGGGCGGCCCACAGGCGTTGGCAACATGCCGGCAATTCTCGTTTTGGCGCCCGTTCTCGCTGTCAGGAGAATACCGCCACCCCCTATTACCGACTCCGTCTTGGCCAAGTCCTTTCTCGAGAGCAGTAACTTGAACGCATGACGGGCATCATGAGAACCGCCCGCAATCAGCCCTCCTCCTTGCTCCGCCTGGACACTCGCGTTAGCTTCGGCGTGGACGGGTTGAGGCAGACAAGGGGGTGGCGATGGCCTACGAGCTTCAGGAGCTGGCGGCGGACTGTCGGGAGGCGCTGCGTATGGATCCCGGCCCCACGGGGCGGGAAGCGGTGCGCAAGCACGTCGAGCGGGCCTGCGCGGACACGGACTTCGTGCGGACTCACCTGGGACCGGAGAACGATGATCCCCGCAAGATCCTCTACGAGGACCCGGACCTCGGTTTTTGCATCATCGCGCACGCCTACCGCAGCATGACCGACAGCCGTCCTCACGACCACGGGCCGAGCTGGGCCATCTACGGTCAGGCGGTAGGCGAGACCGAGATGGTCGACTGGCGGGAGGTGTCCCCGGGACGGGTGGAGGAGGCGAAGCGCTACCGGCTCCGCCCGGGTGACGCATGGACCTACCAGGAGGGGGACATCCACTCGCCGCTACGTGCGGGCGAGACTCGCCTCCTCCGGGTGGAGGGCGTCAACATGGACCACGTCACCACCCGGCGCTGGTTCGACCCGGTGGCGTGACGGCCGGGGTGCCGGGTCGCACGGATGCGGCGCCCTCTTACCAGTCGTTTCGCAGCTCCCGGAGCCGGACGAAGACCGTCTTCGGGTCGGGGTCGTCGGGGAGATCCGGGAACGCCTCGCGCAGCTTCGCGATGACGCTCGGGGAGTGGAGGCGGAAGAAGGCGTTGACCTCTTTCTCGAGTGCAAGTGTCGATATCAGCGCGTCTTCCGGGTCGTGGTCCGACATCTCGGTGAGCAGCGCCTTCGCCTTCGCATTGTCGGGCTCCCGGTCGAGGGTGAACTCGAGGTTGTTCTGCCAGTAGTCGTGTCCGGGGTAGACCCGGGTATCGTCGGGGAGCTTGGCGAGCTGGCTGGCGAAGGTCTCGTAGAGCTCGGCGGGATGGCCGCCGCCGTGGCAGTTGCCGGCGCCGGCGTTGAACAGCGTGTCGCCGCAGATGAGCGCGGGGGTCTCGGTGTGCGAGAGCATGCAGACGTGGCTCATGGTGTGGCCGGGCGTATCGAGCGCCTCCAGCTCCACCGTGCGGCCCACCTTCACCACGTCACCCGCGCGCAATCCCCGGTCGATGCCCTCGATGCTGTGGCCGGCGCCGTGGTGCGCGAGCAGCCTCGCCCCGGTCGCCGCGATCATCGGTCGGTTGCCGCCGGTGTGGTCGCCGTGCTCGTGGGTGTTGAGGATCTGGGTGACCTCCCACCCCCGGTCTCGCGCCGCCGCGAGGCATTTCTCGTGGTCGAGCGGGTCGACGGCCAGGGCCTCGCCAGTCTCCGGACAGGCGATCACGTAGTTGAAGTTGCGGTACGAGTTACCGGTCCAGATCTGCTCGATGATCATGAGGCCTGTTCTCTCTCGGGCGGTGATGAGCGGAGCGTCAGGATACCCGCCGGCACGCGTGCGCGTCAGCCTCGGGTATTAGCCTCCGGTGGATCTCATGCTCCCAGCCCGGGCCGAGGGCCACGGTTTTTCGGCGCATGGCTCGGCCCGGATCGGCCGCATGCGCCCCGCGCTCAGCGCGCCGCGCTTTCCTCGCGCAGCTCCACCCGGCGGATCTTGCCGGAGATGGTCTTGGGCAGCGCGTCGCGAAACTCCACCACTCGCGGGTACTTGTAAGGCGCGGTCTGGCGCTTGACGAAGTCCTGGATGTCGGCGGCGAGCTCTTCGGAGGGCGCCTGGCCGGCCGCGAGCACGACATACGCCTTCACCACTTCGCCGCGCAGGGCGTCGGGCGCGCCGACCACCGCGGACTCGACGATCGCGGGATGCTCGGTGAGGGCGCTCTCCACTTCGAAGGGACTGATGCGGTAGCCGGCCGACGTGATGATGTCGTCGGCCCGGCCCACGAACCAGATGTAGCCGTCTTCGTCGCGGGTGGCGGTGTCGCCGGTGTAGTACCAGCCGTTGCGGAACGCCTCCGCGGTGCTCTTGTCGTCGTGCTCGTAGCCATGAAAGAGGCCGGGGGGATGCGGGTCGCCAGTGCGAAGCGCGATATGGCCGATCTGACCCGTGGGCGCTGGACGGCCCTCGTCGTCCACCACGCCGACGTCGAATCCCGGCACCGGCTTGCCCATCGAGCCGGGCCGCACCGGGAGGCAGGGGAAGTTGGCGACGATGTTGATGGTCTCGGTCTGACCGTAGCCGTCGTGGATCTCGGTGCCGGTCGCCTCCCTCCACACCCGCATCGCCTCGGGGTTCAGCGGCTCTCCCGCACCCAGGCAGTGGCGCAGCGAGCCGAGCTCGTAACCGCGGAGATCGATCTGCGCGAAAAGCCGGTACACGGTGGGCGGCGCGCAGAAGGTGGTGACGCCGAGGCGCCCGATGAGCTTAAGGTGCGCGTCGGCATCGAAGCGCGCATCGCCGTCGTAGAGTACCGTGGTCGCACCCATCTGCCAGGGCGGATAGACCATGCCCCACGCGGCCTTCGCCCACCCGGTGTCGGACAGCGTCCAGTGGATGTCGTCCTCGCGGAGATCCATCCAGTAGCGCCCGGTGATCGCGTGCGCATACGCGTAGGCGTGGTCGCGTGCCACCATCTTCGGCATCGAGGTGGTGCCGGAGGTGAAGTAGACCAGCATCGGCTCGTCGGCCCGCGACGGGGGCAGCTCCCCCGCCTCTAGGCGGTCGGACTGCTGCGCACAGGCCTCCTCGTAGTCATGCACTCCCTTGCGCTTGGCTCCGCCGACCGCGATCACGTGCAGAAGCGATGGGCACCGCGAACGGACCGCGTCGATCTTGTCGAGGTGCTCCGCGGTCACTATCGCGAGCTTCGCGCCCGCCTTGTTGACGCGGTATTCAATGTCCCTGGCCGTGAGCAGGTTGGTGCCCGGCATCGCGACCACCCCGGCCTTGGCGCACCCGATGAGCACCTCGTACCACGCGGGGATACGCGGAATGATCACCAGGGCGTGGTCGCCCTTGCCGGCTCCGAGCGCGAGCAGCGCCCGGGCGAAGCGGTTCGAAGCCCGGCTCAAGTCGCTGAAGCGGTGGGACTCGATGCGCTGCGCATCGCGGTCGACGGCGATGAACGCGACCTTGTCCGCCTCCCGGGCGCGCCGGTCGATGACATCGAAAGCGAAGTTGTAGTGCTCGGGCGTGCGGAGCTTGAAGTCGCGCCGTGTCGCCTCGTAGTCGCTCATCGGGGGCAGTTCCGGCATCGGCATCGTGTCTCTCCTCGATGTTCGGCATTCGGCTCCGATCGGGGTGCGGCCTCGGCCCCACTTGCCCACGCACCGCGGGTCCGCCGCCCGGCTCGTTCACCCCGCCGCCGCGGCGGGCGCCACGGAACGCACGTTCGGTGTCAGGCGGCAACGCGGTCGCGGATCACCATGATAATCAACAACACCATCGCCGGTTATCACGCGGAGACGTGAGAGGGCTTTCGTCAGCGCCGCCTCATGATCCGTGTGCCGACCCTGCTCTTCGTCGGGGCGATACGGGCAACCGGAGCGGGGTCGCGCCCCGGCGAGCCCCCGGGGTCTGGGGCGCTGCTACCATCCGCGCTTCGCCCGCCGCCGGAAGCAGAATTTGAGTCATGAGCCAATGGATTGAAACTCACCGCGGCATCGTTCGTCCCGAGGACTGCGACGTCAACAGCCACATGAATGTGAAGGGTTACTTCGACCGCTTCGGGTTCGCGGCGGGATACCTGCTCAAGGGGGCCGGTCTCTACTACAGCGACGTGGTCCGCTCGGGCGTTGGGGTGGGCACGGTGTCGAACACCATCCGCTACCGGCGGGAGCTCGTCGATGGCGACCCCTTCGTGATCGTGAGCGCCTTCGTGCGCCTCGGCCGGTCGAGCTTTCGCCACGTGCACAAGATGATCGGGGAGAGCGACGGCGAGCTCGCCGCCTCATCCGACCTGACCGAAGTCCTCTTCGATCTGCGTGCGCGCGCTTCGACACCGCTCCGCGACGAGATGCGCGCCGGCGTCGAGGCGAGACTCGTCACGTTGTCGGAGGAGGACGCGCGATGGTTCGCTTAGTGCGCAGACTTGTCGCCATTTCCCCGATCCACGAGAGCCAGGGGCGCGCGGATAGTCGGGGGGTGCTGTGGGTTCGGGGTGAAGTACATCGACGCGTTGGCGAACGCGCTCGCCCGTTCCAAGCCTTAGCCGCCATGTCTCACCGACTTCTCAGCTCGCGGCCGCCAGCATGCTCGCGCGAGCGTGCCGTACTCCCTCAAGCCGCTTCGATGTGGTGTCGCAACCTGCATCGACGCGCAGTCCTTGGGCGACGCTTTCCGGCCGGACAAGCCACCCGTGGCCGCCCGCTCGCCGGTCCGCCGGCGCGTCCGCCGTCGTGAATCGGTAATGCCTGGCGGCTGACGTGGGCGGTGTACTGTGGGGGTGCCTGAGCGCGCTGTGCCTCGGGTCCGCCGACTTCATGGCCCGCTTCGGGACGCGGGCGCTGGGCGCGCGCAGCGTCTACCTCGCAGTCCTCGCGATCGGCGCCACGGTGCTCACCGTCGTCGTCATCGCTTCCGGTGCGCCGATCGTCCGGTCCCCGCCGGGGCTGGCTCTGAGCGCCCTCCACGGCCTCTCGGTCGTGCTGATGAGCGTGCTGCTCTACATCGCGCTCGCGCGCGGTCCCGTGAGCATGGTGGCGCCCGTCGTCGCCGCCCATCCCGTGCTCGTGCTCGCGTTCGCGGTCGCGACCGGGATGCGCCCGAGCCTCGCTCAGTGGCTCGCGATGGCGGCGATCGTCGCCGGTGTCGTGGCGGTGGCCCGCTTCGCTCGCGCCACGCAGGGCGAGGCGCAAACGAGCCCACCCGGGTGGAGGAGTGCCGTGCCGCGCGCAGAAGCGTCTCGCGGGAGTCCGCGCGCGCACGTCTCCGATCTCCGTGATTCCGGGAAGCCGGTCCCCGCGAAGGCGAGAATCGGGAGTCCAGGCGCCGACAAGGGTCATGGGGGGCCACTCTCGAGCGAGGATCCCGCCGCCGCGCGGCGAACGACGCTCGCGATCGCCGTGGGGGCGAGCTTCGCCTATGCGCTGATCATCATCAGCGGACAGGCCGCGGTGCCGTACATGGGCGAGCTTCAGACCACCTGGATCGGGCGCCTCACGGGGCTCGCGGCCCTGCTCGCGCTCTTTGCCTTGCGCCGCGAACGCCCGCGCTGCGAAAGGAGCTGGCTGCCCTTTCTCCTTCTGCTCGGCGTGCTGGACACGAGCGGTTACCTCGCGCTCTTCGCCGGGAGTACCGGGCCCGATCCGGCCGCGACCGCGGTCGTCGCATCCACCTTCGGGGTGGTCACGGTAGTTCTCGCCCGCGTCATCCTCCGTGAACCGATCATGTGGCGGCAGTGGGGCGCGATCGCCTTCGTCTTCGGGGGTGTGGCCACTCTCGCCGGCGCCGCTGCGTGACGCGGCGGCCCCCGGTTCCCGTTCCGAGCGCGCCCCCGCTACGCAGATCGGGGAAGCAGAGTCGCGACCTTGGCGTCAGGCCGATGGCGTCGTCTTGGGCAGGCCGAAGAGCACGTCGGTGCGGATGATGTACTTGGCGCCGGAAGACACCGGCTCGCCCGCATGCAGGCAGTGCAGGGGATGGAAGCCGTGGGGAAAGCACAGCGCCGCGCCCTTTGGGGTGGTGACGCCCAACGGTGCCGTTTGCACATCCCCGTCGCCGTCGCGAACGTAGAACAGGGTCCGGCCTCCGAGGTAGCCGTCGCTCAGGAAAAGCAGCATTGTCATCTGGCTGATCCGATCGCCGTACGCGTCGTGGACGAGGCGCCCCTCCCGCACCCGGCTCCCCGGCCACGCGCCGTCGGTGTGCGGGCGGAAGAAGTCGCCCTCGCGGTAGCGGTAGAAGCGGAAACGCGCGTTCAGTCCAAGCGCCGCCGCGCCCGCGACCCGTTCCGGGACCAGGGGCCGGCAACGTTCCCAGATCGCGGCGTCGATGCTCTCGTCCACCACCCAGTTGACGTTGGTGTTGTGGCGCACGTGGTGGGGCAGCGACACCGGAGCGTCCTGGTGGTAGCCGAGCGCGTCCGATATCGCGACGAATTGCGCGCACTCCGCATCGCTCAGCACGCCGAGGAGCTGGAACGCGCCGGGCACCTCTTCGATGTCGCGGCGTTGCACCGTGCGCCCCGGGCCGGCATCGAACACAATGTTCCCGGGGCCGCGATCCGCCCAGGTCGGGAGATCCTGACGTTCATGGCCGGCTTCGCGCGCCACGACGTAGAAGGCGTCACCCAACATGGCGCTGGTGTCCACATCCGGAACAATCCAGCCAGCGCAAGGCCGCGGGCCGGGAAGGGCTACGGGCGATTCCCGAAGTCGATGGGAAGCGCATGGCGCGGTGCGCCGGCCGGTAGCAGTCGTTTCGGATCTTCTCTTGTGCGATATCTATCTTGATGCGGTGCGCGCCGTCGCCGGCCACTGCTCCACGCGCTCGCCGGAATGGGGGCAGATTACCGCTCACTCCGCGTAGGCTTCCGGCACCAGCATGAACTCGCCAAGTTCACGCACCGAGTCATTTTCATCGTCGAGGCAGCGCCTGCGCAGGGCCTTCAGAAGCTCTCCCGCCGCGCTCTCTTCCCAGAACCACGATTCCAGGCGGGTCCCGGAGGCGGCGCCGGGCCGCGCGGTGGCCGCCTCGTAGTAGAAGGCCTTCATGTCCTCGGCCGCCCACCGGAGATGGTCGATGAGGGGGCTATCCGGCGCCGCGGGGGGAAGGGGGCGGCCTTCGGTGAACGCGCTCAGCCACTCCGCCACCGCCTCGATGGGAAGCTTCGAAAGCCCGGTCGCGGTGCGGCCCCGGCGCTCGACCCCGAGATCGTGCCAGGGCCGGAGCATGGCCACCTCGTCGGCAACGCGCCGGCCGATGCCGTCCTCCGCCACGGCCGGCGGGTCGAAGCTCACCGGGCAGATCCAGGCCGCTTCCTCTCTCTCGGGCGCGCCGGCTTCGTCGAAGTCGACGAGCAGGGGTCCGGACGGGGCCTCCAGCAGGGCGAGCGCCGCGCGGAGCACCCTTTTCTGCTGCTGCGCATCGTCCGGTGCGCCAAAGGGCCGGCCAAGCGGGAACGGGACCCACAGGGCGCGGGGAGGGCGCATCTTCTCCGCCTGCTCCCGGACGAGCGCCACCACCACCGTGGGTACGCCCTCGTCTTCGAAGTAGTGTGCGAGTCCGCTCACGGCGGACGTGCACAGCGGTCAGACCGGACAGAAGAGCGCCGCGTCGACCCCGTCCGCTCGGAGCGTGGCCGCGAGCTGCCGCGCCGCGGGCTCCATCTTCACGGGGTTCGTCGCCCCCATGAAGGAGTAGTGATACTGCGCCGCCGAGGCGATCTCGCCCGCTTCCGCGAGCTCCGCGAGTCGATCGAGCGGAAACACGACGTTCAGGTCCTGGTGGAAGCCGGTGCGGTCGTGGGAGGCGGAGACGTGGTCCTGGACGATCTCGTTGCGCCGCTCGAAGGGGATCACCCGGTAGTCGGCGGAGCTCTCCCCGAAGGGCCGATCGCCGCGTCGGCGCAGGCCCGCGCTGCTGACGAGCGCCACCCGCCGCTTTGCCACCGGCGGGCCGCTTCGCCACGCACCGGTGTCGATGCTCGGGCACTCGTGTTTGCGCAGGAAGTCCGCGAGATCAGGATGAAGGTCTTCGAGTCGTGCCATGGTTTCGGGCTCCGTTGCACAGGATGCGCTCCCGCAACGCCGGCACGGCGCGGGCACGGGCGGCGGGACGCGCGGCCACCAAGGGTACCCGCTCGGGCGCGGGTTACAACACGAACGAGCAAGTGGTTCGATGTCCCGACCCCTCTTCGGGGGTTAGCCTGGATGTTTCAACGACTTTCGGTCGCAACGCGTAGTCGGCATCACGTCGAAGCGCCTGGAGGGAATGCGTTTCGCCAGCGCGAGCAAATTGGCGCCCGCCAGTCGAGAAATCGGTGAAACATCCGGGGTAGGGGCGGGTGCCGGCTCGCTGCCCGCCGCCGGCCGGTGTGAGACGTCCGCGGGGGATCCGGTGGCTCGGGCGGACGAGCCCTCGCTCGCAGGGGCTCAGCGTACGGTGTAGCCGCCGTCGATCAGCAGGTCGGCGCCGGTCATGAAGCTGGACTCGTCGCTTGCCAGGAACACCGCGCCCGCGGCGATCTCCTCCACCCGGCCGTTGCGGCCGAGTACGTGCATGGGCTCGCCCCATTCCTTCTCGGCCCGCTCCCAGTCGCCGCCGTAGAGGTCGGCCATGCCCTGGGTGGCGATGCCGCCCGGGGAGAGGGTGTTGCTGCGGATGCCCTCCCGCGCATGGTCCACCGCGATGCCCTTGGAGAGCATGATCAGCCCGCCCTTGGATGCGCAGTAGGCGGCCTGGCCGAAGTTGGCGACCTGCCCGTGGGCGGAAGCGACATGGATGATGCTCCCGCCGCCGCTGCGCGCCATGAGCGGTATCGCGTGGCGGCTCATGAGAAAGGGGCCGCTCAGGTTGACCTCGATCGTGCGCGTCCAGAGCGCTTCGTCCAGCTCGCCGAGCGGCATCCTCGTCGCGAAGAAGGCGGCGTTGTTGACGAGGATGTCGATGCCGCCGAACTCCGCGTCCATGGCGGCGACGGCGCCCCGGGCCGAGTCCGGGTCCGACACGTCACACTGGCGCGCTACCGCGTCGCCGCCCGCCGCGACGATCATGCGGACCGTTTCGGCCGCGGTCTCGGCATCGATGTCGTTCGACTGGACCCGGCACCCCGCAGCGGCGAAGGCAAGAGCGATGGCCCGCCCGATGCCGCTGCCCGCGCCGGTGACCAGCGCGCGCTTGCCGGCCAGACGCGGTGCTTGCGTCATCGTGGCCGCCCCGCCCCGGCGGCAGCATGCTCCGCCACCACCGAATTCCAGTCGCCTCCGGGCTCCCATCCGAGGCGTTCGCGGGCGCGGCTGATGTCGAGCACGCTCGCACTCGGGTCGCGTGCGTAGATTTCGGGCTTTCGTACCTCGGGCCGGCGCCCGAGTATCGCTTCGATGCGGGCCAGGGTGGCCACGCGTCCGATGGTGTCCGCCGCACTGACGTTGAAGACGTCGAAGCGCCGATCCGCGTAGTCGAGCGCGCGGCGGAAGCACTGCGCGACATCGCGCGAACGCACGTAGCCACGGGTGGCGGAGAGGGCGCCACAGGGTCGCACCCCGCCGTCCGGCGCCGAGTCCGACGGGGGATCGGCATCCGGGTCGGGCAGGGCGAGCTGGGCGAGGACCTCGGGCTCGGACTCCGGCGTGAGGATCAGGGTGGGGCGCAGGCACACGATGCGAAGCGGTCCGCGCGCGGCAAGGTTTCTGCAGGTGACCTCGATGAGGTGCTTGGACAGTCCGTAGGCGTCGCCGGAACGCAGTGGATGGGCTTCGTCGACCGGCAGGTAGTCGAGATCCAGCTTCCGCCCCGGCCGAAGCCCGTAGGCGGCAATGCTCGAGGCCACGACCACATGCCGTACCCCCGCGTGTTCCGCCGCCTCCAGCACGTTCCAGTTCCCCGTGACGTTGGTGGCGATGTACTGCTCCTCGCATTCGGCCTTGCCGTCGTCGAAGCCGGCCAGATGGACGACCGCGTCGTGGCCCGCCACCGCCGCGGCGAGCGCTTCCGCGTCGAGGATGTCGACTTGGTGGTAGGGGACATCCTGGCGCGGCGGCGCGATATCGAGCACCGAGACCCTGCAATCGGGAACGAGCGCATCGACGACGAAGCGTCCGAGACGGCCGCTTCCGCCGGTGACGAGAACCTTGTCGAAGCGCATGGGTACCTCGGTTGGCGCTCCCGCCGGGCGAGCGCGTCGATGATACTGCACGAGCCAGGCGGGCTCCGGGCTCGTCCGCCGCGTTGAAGCCGAGAGTTTCACCAGTTTTCGGCCGCTTCGGACGCCAAGATGCCGTGGTAGTGAGGCGTACGGATCGGAAGACGCGCAAGGTGTAGCCGACACCACGTCGAAGCGCCTTGAGGGAGTTCGGTATGCAACCGCGAGCTCATGGACGTCCGCCAAGCGAGAGACCGGTGTAACTCTCGGGTTGGCCGGTTGCCGGGTTCCGATCGCGCTCGCGATGCCTAATACTCGCGGGGTGAGCAGCCTGTCGTCATGAGCGAAGGTCCTTTCCCCGTCATCGACCTGGCGCCGTTTCGCTCCGGCGATGCGGCGGCCCGCCATGCCGTGGCCCGACGGATCGACGAAGCCTGCGCAGAGACGGGCTTCTTCGGGGTGACCGGGCACGGTGTCGACGAAGCCGTGGTGCAGGCATGCTACGACGAGGCGATTGCCTTCTTCGACCTGCCGCTCGAAGAGAAGCTGCTGATTCGGCAGCCCGCGCTCGAGATCGTGCGCGGCTACATCCCGCAGGGGGTGGGCGCGCTCGCCGCGGCCGAGGAGGACCGTCCGGTGCATCCCGACCTCAAGGAGAGCTTCACCATCGGCCCCCTCGCCGTGCATCCCGTGCCGTCCGCGGACATGGCGCCGCTGCGCGCGCCCAACCTGTGGCCCGCGCGCCCCGTCGGCCTGCGACCGGCGTGGGAGCGCGCCTACCGCGCCTTCGAAGGGCTTGCCCGTCACCTCATGCACGCCTGCGCACTGGCCCTCGGGCTCGACGAGGACTGGTTCGACGCCCGCATGGACCGGCACTTCAGCGTGCTCTCGGCGCTCCATTATCCCGACCAGCACGAGGCGCCCGCGCCCGGTCAGTTGCGTTCCGGCGCCCATACCGATTTCGACGCTCTCACAATACTGCGCCCCGATCGGGCGCCCGGCCGCCTGCAGGTGATGACCAAGCCGGGGGTATGGGCCGAGGCGCCGCTCGTCCCCGGCGCCTTCGTCGTCAACATCGGCGACCTGATGGCCCGCTGGACCAACGACCGCTGGGTGTCCACCCTGCACCGGGTCGTCAATCCCGCGGGCGCCGACGCCACACGAAGCCGCCGCCTCTCGCTCGGTTACTTCCAGGAGATCAATCCGGAGGTCGAGGTGAGCGCCCTGCCCGGCACCGCCGACGCGGACAACCCGGCGAAGTATCCGCCGATCAGCGCCGGGGCGCTCCACAACGAGAAGTTCATGCGACAGGCGAGGGCCGCGGTGCGGGCGTCGGGTGACACCCCGTCCGCCTGAGTCTCCGGTTCATGCGGTCCGGTCCCGGGTCGATCGCGGTAACCCATGAAAGCTCCCCGGTGAACGAAGGCGAACGGGGAGCTCCGCACGGAAGAGCGGCCACTTCGGGACACCGCACGCGCGAGGTCTGCGGGGGTTTCGTCCCGATTGCCCCTGACGGCCGGATGGTCCGTCGCGTGGTCGGGGAGTCCTTCCCTACGCCGGGGCGCCGGAGTCGCGGAGCCAGCGCACGTAGTCCGCCATCGCCTGCCGGTGGGGGGTGGGACGCCACCCGAACTCGTCCTCGAGGCGCTTCGAGCTTCTGACTCGCCACACTCCGCCGCGCATGTGCAGAGGCTGCTCGTAGTCCGCGCGCCCCTCGCCGGCCTCGGTCAAGCGGAACTCCGGCGCCGCCGCCCGTACGCCCACCAGCAGGTCGGCCGCGCTCGCGGGGCGCCCGTAGCCGATGTTGTACACCGCGTGCCGGGGCGCTGGCGCGGCCAGCAGGCAGAGGATGGCGCGCGCCACGTCCGGCGCGTAGACCCAGTCGTAGGAGATCCGAAGGCTGTTCACCGAGAGTGGCTCCCCCGCCACCGCACGGTGCGCCATGTACCAGGGCAGGGGGTGGACCATGCGGGCATCGGTGTGCCGGTCCATCGGGCCGTAGACCGCGGAGGGACGCACCGAGACGCAGGAGAGGCCGAAGACATCGGCGAAGCGCCGGGCGATCAGCTCGCCGGTCGCCTTGCTGATGTCGTAGAGCGCCGCGTCCGGCTCGAGCGGCGCCTCTTCTTCGATCGGGGCTTCCGGCGGGTCCTCGGGAGCCCCCCGCGCACCGTATCCGTACACCCCCGAGCTCATGTAGATGAGCCGGCGCAGATTCGGCAGGGTCCGCGCCCAGTCGAAGACCCGGGTCGCGCCGAGGATGTTGACGCGCACGGTCTCGGCCGGCGTGTCCCGGTCCGGGCTCCGGGCCGGGTCGCTGGTGATGGGGCTGAGCGCCGCGCCGTTGACGAGCTCGGTGACCGCGCCAGGGTCGACCTCCTCGGTCCAGGATGCGGTGTCGACCACGTCGGTCTGGATCAGCCGGATGCGTTCCCGGACCGGGGCGAAGAACACTTCGGCGGACGCGTCGAATCCGGCCCGGTCGACCACGATGGCCTTGCGCGTCTCGAAGCGCAGGAGCCACTGGCGCACCACGTGGCTCAGCACGAAACCCGTACCGCCGGTGACGAGCAGGGTCATGTCGTTGCCGGCGGCCGGTAGGGGTGGGTCTCCATCCAGTGGCGGGCGATCTCTTCCCGGGTCGGGATCCATACCCGGTCGTGATCGAGCACGTGGTCGAGAAAGCGTTCCAGGGCGCGGATGCGCCCCGGCCGGCCCACGATGCGCGGGTGCAGGCTCACGGTCATCATCTTGGGGCGTTCCCGCCCTTCCCGGTACAGCACGTCGAAGTTGTCCTTCAGGTACTGCTCATAGTGGCCGCCGTAGGCGAAGCCGTTGGTGTGCACGAACTTGGAGTCGTTGTTGTCGAACTGGTGGGGGATGACGAGATGGCCGGCGCCGTTGACGGTCTCCCAGTAAGGCAGGTCGTCGGAGAGGGAGTCCGAGTCGTAGAGAAAGCCCCCCGCCTCGACCACCAGCCGGCGCGTGTTCAGGCTCGGACGCCCGGTGCACCACCCCACCGGCCGTCGGCCGCAGACGCGGGTGATGACCTCCACCGCGCGGTCGATGTGCTCGCGCTCGGTGGCCTCGTCGACACCGTGGTAGTCGATCCAGCGGTAGCCGTGGCTCATCACCTCGAAGCCGGCCTCCACCGCCGCCTCCCCCGCGGCCGGGTTGCGTTCGAGCGCCATCCCCACCGCGTAGACGGTCGCGGTCAGACCCCGCTCGGTCAGTGCCCGCACGATGCGCCAGTAGCCGGCCCGGCTCCCGTACTCGTACATGGACTCGATGTTGACCTCCCGTGCCCCGGGAATCGGAACGAGGCCGGCCACTTCCGAGAGGATGGACTCGCTGTGGGCGTCGCCGTGCAGGATGGAGTACTCCGCGCCTTCCTCGACCGAGATGACCAGGGAGACGCATATCCGCGCGTCGCCCGGCCAACGGGCGTGGGGAGGCTCGGGGCCGTAGCCGATCAGGTCGCGGGGGTAGGGTTCGCAATGCATGGGCTCGGTCTCGGTATGGGGTGTGGGGAGCCGTCTACGGCCGGAAAGCTCTGACCCAAGGATAGCGGAGCGCAGCAGGTAGCCGACACGAAGTCGTTGCGGCGCGACGGAGTATGGCCCGCAACCGCGAGCATATCGGCGCCCATCAGTTGAGAAGCCAGTGAAGTTTGCGGGTCAGGGCGGCCGAGCAGCGGCGCGGCAAGCCATGGACTCGATCCCTGGTGGGGCCTTCTCCGCCTGGCGGGCGGATCGGAGGAAGCGGCAATGCGGGGCGCAAACCCCCGCCGGACCTTCCGACGCGCCGGGGTGCTACCGCGGCCTGCCGTCTCGCCGGGCGCTGGTCGAGGGGCCTTCCTACGCGCCGGGGTGCTACCCTTGCCAACCCTTCCACGCGACTCGCTGACTGGCAGGCAATCATGCGGCTTCAAGGCAAGAATGCGATCGTGACCGGCGCCGGCAGCGGCATCGGGCGGGCAATTGCCATCGGCTTCGCGCGCGAGGGCGCCCGGGTGGTCGCGGGCGACATCGATGGCGCCACGGTCGAAGAGACCGTCGCCGCGATCCGCGCCGCGGGCGGCGACGCCGAGGCGGTGGCGGTGGATGTCGCCGTCAGGACGCAGGTCGACGCGCTCTTCGACGCCGCCTTCAACGCCTGTGGGCGCATTCACATTCTGGTCTCGGTGCCGGGTATCTCGACCACCCGGGCCTTTCTCGATCTTCCCGAGGAGGAGTGGGACCGGGTGGTGGACGTGAGTCTCAAGGGGCACTACCTCTGCGGACAGGCCGCGGCCCGGCACATGGCCGAGCACGGCGGCGGCGCCATCGTCAACATCTCCTCGATCTGCGACGAGGTGGCGCAGGCGAACTATTCGCACTACGTCGCGGCCAAGGGCGGGGTGAGGATGCTGACGAAGGCGATGGCGATGGAGCTGGTGGAGCACGGCATCCGGGTGAACGCGATCGCTCCGGGGCCCACCGATACCGGCTCGGAGGCGATGAGGCGCGAGTACGCGCCCCTGCGCCGCAAGGTGCTGCCCCGGGTGCCGATGGCCCGCGTCGCCCAACCCGAGGAAATGGTGGGCGCGGCGCTCTTCCTCGCCTGCGAGTCCGAGTCGAGCTACGTCACCGGGATCTCGCTCCCGGTCGACGGCGGCTACCTGGCCATGTAGCGCTGTCTCTCTCGCGCCGGCCGCGGCGCCGCACCGCGCTTCGGTGGCGTCGGCCGACGAGGACCCGCGGCCTCAGCCCTGCTCCAGCCATTCCTCCGGGCCTCCCCCCGCCCGTTCGACCCGCATGTCCATCACACCGTCCGGTGGCCCTTCCGCCCGGCGGTTGGGACGCGCGGCGGGGAGCTGTCGCTCGGCCGGGTCGCTACCCTTCATCGCGGCCGGTGGCGGCTCGGCCCAGAACTCGCGCGAGGGCGGCAGCAGCTCGCCGCCCGGACCGCTCTCGCGGATCTCGAGCCGCTCGAGCGGCTCGCCGTCGACGAAGATCGTGGTGTCTTCGCGCTCGTTCCAGAAGGTGAGGTGCGAGGCGACCGCCGCGATGGAGGGCAGGGGGTGGACATACTGCCAGGCCACGTCCTCGTGGAGCGCACCGCCGTGCTCCAGATGGTAGTAGCGCGCGCGTCCCTTGTAGGGGCAGAGGGTGAAGGTCGGGCTCGGGCGCAGCAGATCCCGCCGCACATCCTCGGGAGGCAGGTAGTAGCGGGTCACGAGACCGGTCTCGAAGAGCAGCACCGGGCGGCGCGACTCGGCGATCGTCGTACCGCCGATCCGCACTTCGACCCGCCGCCCGCTGCGCAGCGCGTCCACCCGCAGCAAGGGGTCTCGCGCATGCACGTAGATGCGCTCCTCCTCTTCGTACCAGGCGTCCATGCTGTGCCAGTCGAAGCCGTAGTAACCCCGGGTGTCGGGCGAACCCGGCTTCGGCTGCTCATAGCTCCAGACCGCGAAGCGCGCGGTGCGCTGCGCCGTGCGCAAGTGCCAGTAGCGCGCGGTGCCCTTGTAGGGGGAGTGTGTCGTGTAATCGGTGGGCACGAGGAGGTCGGTGCGCACATGCTCGGCCGGGAAGTAGTACACCGGCAGGAAACCGTGCTGGCGCAGCAGCATGGTCCGGTCCGATTCCGCGACCCTCACTCCACCGAAGCACACCCGTACCCGCCGGGGGCTCCTGCGCCACTCGTTCGTTTCCGCCGAAGCGTTCGTCATATCGCGCTCGCCTTCCTCCACCGCGGCCGAGTCTACGCCGGGCGGAGATTGACCGAGGTCAATACCTGAAATTTGTCACCACGGTACCTTGGCGTTACGCTTGCAAGCCCAATGAGTACCGGAGAGTACCTGACGGAGGAGTAACTTGAGATGAGCGACTACAAAGAGCACCCGTACGTCCCGAAACTCAAGCAGCAATTCGCCGAGCGAAAGATCGACCGCCGCGAATTTCTGCGTACCTCGACCCTGCTCGGGGTCTCCGCGCTCGCAGCCTACGAGTTCGCGGGCCGCATCGAAGGCCGCAGCCTGCTTCCCAAGGCCGCCGCCGCCGACATGCCCAAGGGCGGGCATCTGAGACTGGGCTGGCGCGTTCCGGAACTCGACAGCCCCCACACTTTCGCCTGGGGCGGTTCCGAGTACACCCGTTCCACGTGCGAGCACCTGACCCGCACCACCCCCGACAACGTGACCCGTCCCTGGCTCTGCGAGCGCTGGGAGGCGAGCGCCGACCTCAAGACCTGGCACCTGCATCTGCGCCAGGGCGTGAAGTGGCGAAACGGGCGTGCCTTCGTCGCCGACGACGTGATCTGGAACCTCGAACGCGTCCTCGATCCCGATACCGGCTCGTCGGTCCTCGGCCTGATGAAGGCCTACATGATGAATGAGGATGGCACTGCGCTCTGGGACGCGAACGCCATCGAGAAGGTGGACGACCATACCGTACGCCTGAACTGCCGCAACGCCCAGCTCGCGGTGCCCGAGCACCTCTTCCACTATCCGCTGCACATCCTCGATCCGGAGGACGGCGGAGTGTTCGGAGTCGGCGCCAACGGCACTGGCGCCTTCGAAGTGGTCGAGGCGGGGGTCGGCCAGAAGGTGATCATCAAGAACACCAATACCCACTGGTGGGGCGATCCGGTACACCTCGATTCGATGGAGTTTCTGGACCTCGGCGACGATCCCGGGGCGGAGGTCAACGCGCTCATCTCCAAGCAGGTGCATGGCGTCTCCGAGCTGAACGTGGAGCAGCTCCCCCTGCTCGCGAACATCCCCCACGTGCAGGTCTACGATGTGACCACCGCCCGCACCGGCGTGGTGCGCATGCGGGTGACGGAAGAGCCCTTCACGGACCCGCGCGTGCGCAAGGCGATGCGCCTGGCCACCGATTGCGGCAAGACCCTGCAACTCGCAATCCAGGGGCTCGGCCTCAAGGCGGAACACCATCACGTGTGCCCCATTCATCCGGAATACGCGGAGCTGCCGGAGATGACGCGGGACCCCGAGGCGGCGAGGAAGCTGCTCGCCGAGGCGGGCCACCCCGACGGCATCGAGGTGACGATCGACTGCAAGCCGGATCCCGCGTGGGAGATCGCGGCGGTGCAGTCGATGGTGGAGCAGTGGAAGGAAGCGGGCATCAACTGCAAGATCAACTCGATGCCGTCCGCGTCCTACTGGGACATCTGGGACAAGACCGCGTTCGGGTTCACGGGATGGACGCATCGTCCGCTCGGGGTCATGGTGCTGGCGCTCGCTTACCGTTCCGGGGTGCCCTGGAACGAGACTGCCTACAACAACCCCGAGTTCGATCGGCTGCTCACCAAGGCCGAAGGCACGCTCGATGTCGACGCGCGGCGTGAGGTGATGGCGGAGATCCAGAAGCTGATGCAGGAGGACGGACCGATCGCCCAGCCGCTGTGGAGGAAGTCCTTCACCGCCTTCGACAAGCGGGTCAAGGGCTACCAGCCGCATCCGACCCTGTACTACTTCGCCGACCTGCTGGCGATCGAGCCAGCCTGAGGCCGGCGCCTCCCTCGGGAGGGCGGCGATGATGGGAGCCGGCGCATGAGAATGCGCCGGCTCCTCGAAGACCACAGCGTCTCATGCTGATCTTCATCCTGAAGCGCTTCGGCTTCATGGCACTCACCATGCTGGTGGTGTCGATGGTGCTGTTCGCGCTGCTCGAGATCGACAAGGAGACCGTCGCGGTCCGGGTCATCGGTCAGTACACCACCCCCGAGCAGCGCGCGGCGTGGCTCGAGCGCAACGGGTACAACCGGCCGATCGTCGAGCGCTACGCGACCTGGCTCGGCAATGTGGCCACCGGCAACTTCGGACGCTCGGTGCGGTACTCGACTCCCGTCGCGGACGTGCTGTGGCCGCGGGTGTGGAACACCGTCATCCTCGCCACCTACGCGCTCGGGATCATCGTTCCCCTTTCGCTGATCCTCGGGATACTCGCCGGCATGCGGGAGGGCTCGAAGCTCGACCGGACCATCTCGGTCACCTGTATCACCACCACCTCGGTACCTGAGTTCGCGAGCGCGGTGTTCATTGCCGCGCTCTTCGTGTTCGTGCTCGGAATTCTCCCGGGCACCAGCTCCATGGCGGACGGCTTCAACATCGCGGAGCTCGTCATGCCGGTCATGGTGCTGGTGCTCTACGACTTCGGCTATGTGGCGCGCATGACGCGCGCATCGATGGCCGAAGTCATGACCACACAATACGTGCGCACCGCGATCCTCGCGGGTCTGCCTTACGCGCGCGTCATCTGGAAGTATGCGCTGCGCAACGCGCTCATCGCCCCCTTCACGGTGATCATGCTGCAGGTGAACTGGCTGCTGTCGGGGGTCATCGTGGTCGAGGTGTTCTTCTCCTACAAGGGCTTCGGCGCCCTGCTCCTCGATGCCTCCCTCAGTCAGGACATCTATCTCATCGAGGCCTGCACTCTGGTCGCGGTGTTCGTGGCGGTGGGGACCCAGACCATCGCGGATATCGCCTACACCTACCTCAACCCGCGCATTCGCTTCACCTGAGGAGGCGAGCCATGGCCACTCCGAGCGCCCAGTTAGTGCTGCCCGCCCCCGGCGCCGGAGCTGCGCTGCGCAGGCTGTTCAAGCCCCTGGCCCTGCTCGGCGAGAGCCCGGTGGGCATGGTGGGGGTCGCCCTGGTCGCGTTCTGGGTGCTGGTCGCGCTCTTCGCCCCGCTTATTGCGCCCTACGACCCTCTCGCCACCCAGGACCCGTTCCGGTGTCCGTCATGGTGGCAGCACAGCTACTGCCCGACCGACCCAGTGGAGAACTTCTATCTGCTCGGCACGGATCATCTGGGGCGCGACGTGTTCTCGCGCCTGGTGTGGGGCGCGAGAAAAGTGCTCATCTACGCCCCGCTCGCCACGGTGTGCGCGTACAGCGTGGGCATCATCATGGGGCTTTGCGCCGGCTACTACCGGGGCTGGACCGACAACATCCTGTCCCGCTTCGCGGATCTCATCCTCTCGTTTCCGGTCCTGGTGCTCTACATCCTCATCATCGCGCACTTCGGCGCGTCCGCCGTCAACATCGTGGTCGCGATCGTGTTCGCGAGCGGCCCCGGGATCATGCGCATCGTGCGCGGGCTGGTCCTCGACCTGCGCACCCGGGAGTACGTGGCGGCGGCGGAGACCCGCGGCGAGCCGGCCTGGTGGATCATGCTGGTGGAGATACTGCCGAACGCCCGCGGCCCGCTCATCGTCGACGCCTGTCTGCGCCTGGGTTACGTCACCATCACCATCGGGGTGCTCGGCTTCCTCGGGCTTGGCCTGCCGCCGCCCGACCCGGACTGGGGCGGCATGATCAACGAGACCCGGTCGATGGCAATCACCTTCCCGCACATGACCGTGTTCCCCTGCATCGCGATCTCGACCCTCATCCTCGGCTTCAACCTGATGGCCGACGGGCTGCGCGAGATCTCGCTGCGCGACTGAGCGATGCCCGCCGACGACCGGAACCCGCCGCTGCTGGAGATCCGGGATCTCAACATCTCGTACTGGACGCGGGCGGGTGAGATCCCGGCGGTCATCGACTTCTCGCTCCGCGTGGAGCAGGGCGAGAGCGTCGGCCTCGTGGGCGAGTCCGGCTGCGGCAAATCCACCGTCGCGCTCGCGATCATGCAGTACATGGGGACCAACGGGTCGGTAAAGAGCGGCAGCATCAAGTTCAAGGGGACCGATCTCCGCTCGCTCGACCGAGACGCGCTGCGACGCCTGCGCGGCTCCGAGATCGCGATGATCTACCAGGAGCCCTTCGCGGCGCTCAATCCCAGCCTCACCATCGGCTCCCAGCTCAAAGACATCCCGATGTTTCACGAGGGGGTGAGCGAGCGCGAGGCGCTGGAGCGCGCCGCCTCCCTGCTCGCCGATTGCCGGCTGCCGGACCCGCAGCGGGTGCTCGCCTCCTTTCCCCACCAGCTCTCGGGAGGACAGCAGCAGCGGGCGGTCATCGCGATGGCGCTTCTGTCCAGCCCCTCCCTGCTGCTTCTCGACGAGCCGACCACTGCCCTCGATGTCACCGTGGAGGCGGGGATCGTCGATCTCGTTCGGGACATCGGCGAGAAGTACGGCGCGGCGCAGATCTACATCTCGCACAACCTGGGACTGATCCTGGAGGTCTGCGACCGGGTCGCCGTCATGTACTCGGGAGAGGTCGTGGAGGAGGGAAGCATCGAAGAGCTGTTCCACCATCCCCGGCATCCCTACACGCACGGGCTCTTCGGTTGCATCCCCCTGCCCGCTACCGACAAGAACAGCGCGCCCCTGCGCCCGATCCGCGGCCAGCTGCCCCTGCCCCACGAGCGGCCCGAGGGCTGCAACTTCGGTCCGCGCTGCGAGCACTTCACCCCGGGTAAATGCGACGCCGGGGTCGTCCCGATCGAGCCGGTCGCGTCGACGAACGGGAGCGCGCATCGCGTGCGCTGCCGGCGTTTCCAGGAGATCGACCACGGCGCCCGGATTGCGCAAGGCACCGAGGCTGACCCGATCCGGCTCGGGGACACCGTGCTCGAAGTCGACGCGATGCAGAAGTACTACGAGGTCGAGGATCGCTCCCTCATGGCGTGGATCCGGGGGAACCGGGTCCGCCACGTCAAGGCCAACGAGTCCCTGGACTTCGACGCCCGCCGGGCGGAGACGGTCGCCATCGTCGGCGAGTCGGGCTGTGGCAAGTCCACCTTCGCCAAGGTGCTGATGGGGCTCGAGGTCGCGACCGACGGCGAGGTGCGCCACGAAGGGAGCGACATCGGCTCGATTCCGGTGCGCGAGCGGGGCCCGAAGCGCATCCGGTCCCTGCAGATGGTGTTCCAGAATCCTTTCGACACGCTCAACCCGAGCCACACCATCGGGTGGCAGATCGGCCGCGTGATCAGGCGTTTCGGGGTGGAGAGCGACCGGCGCAAGGTGCGCGAACGGGTGCTGCGGCTGCTCGATACCGTCAAGCTGCCGCGGGACTTCTACCGCCGGCGCCCGCGCCAGCTATCCGGGGGACAGAAGCAGCGGATCGGCATCGCCCGCGCCTTCGCCGGCAACCCTTCGCTGGTGGTCGCCGACGAGCCGGTCTCCTCCCTCGACGTCTCGGTGGCGGCCGCGGTCACCGAGCTGCTGATGGAGATTCAGCGCGAGAACAGGACCACTTTGCTCTTCATCAGCCATGACCTGAGCGTGGTGCGCTACCTCTCCGATCGCATCGTCGTCATGTACCTCGGCCGGATCATGGAACGGGGCACGACGAAGCAAGTCTTCGATCCGCCCTACCACCCCTACACCGAGGCGCTGCTCTCCGCTATCCCGATCGCCGATCCCGCGATCACCAAGCGCGAGATCCTGCTCTCGGGCAATCTCCCGAGCGCCCTCGACACGCCAAGCGGCTGCCCCTTCAGCACCCGCTGCCCGCGGCACCTCGGCGCAATCTGCGACGAGACTCCCCCGCCCCTGCAGCAGGCTGGGCAGGACCACGTCATCGCCTGCCACATTCCGATCCGCGAGCTTCGCGCGGTGGAGCCGGTCATCCAGATGCGCGAACCCGAGACCGCCCCCGCTCCGGCTGCCTGAGCCGGGACGCGGCCGCCGGGCCGCACGCGTCCCGGGGCGGGATCCCTCGGTGGATAACGTTGCGGCGGACGCGAGAACTCGGGTCTTCTTGTTTCCCGATGAGAGTTCGCAAAGCGTGCCGTGGTCGATAGCATCGCGGCATCTCCTCCGAGGAAATGCTGCCATGACCCGCGATCCCCGCTACGACATCCTCTTCGAGCCGGTGAAGATCGGTCCCGTAACCGCTCGCAACCGTTTCTACCAGGTGCCTCACTGCAATGGCATGGGGCGCCTCCACCCCACCTCGATGGCGGTGATGCGGGGGGTGAAGGCGGAAGGAGGCTGGGCGGTGGTGAGCACCGAGCAGTGCGACATCCATCCCACCACCGAGACCGCGCGCGAGATTCGCCTCTGGGACGAGCGCGACATTCCCACCCTGGCCCGCATGACCGAGCTCGTGCACCGCCACGGCAGCCTCGCCTCGATCGAACTCACCCACATGGGCTATCACGCGAGCAACCTGACGAGTCGGGAGGTGCCGATGGCGCCGCGCGCGCGCCCGGTCGACGGCATCGCGCCGATCCACGCCCGCGCCATGACCAAGGGCGACATTGCCGACTACCGCCGCTGGCACCGGCGTGCCGCGCTGAACGCGAAGAAAGCGGGCTTCGACATCGTGTGCGTGTACGCGGCTCACGATCTGTCGCTGCTCATGCACTTCCTCTCGCCGCGCCACAACCAGCGCCGCGACGAGTACGGGGGCTCGATGGAGAACCGGGCCCGCTTGCTGCGCGAGGTGATCGAAGACACCAAGGAGGCGGTCGGCGACACCATGGGGGTCGTCGTGCGCTTCGCGGTCGACGAACTCATGGGCGAGAAGGGGATTCTCGCCGAGCGCGAGGGCCGCGAGGTGCTCGAGATGCTGGGAGAGCTCCCCGACCTCTGGGACGTCAACTGCAGCGACTGGGACAACGACTCCATCACCTCCCGTTTCTCGGAGGAGGGCTTCCAGGAGCCCTACACGAGCTTCGTCAAGCAGCTCACCTCGAAGCCGGTGGTGGGGGTCGGGCGCTACACCTCGCCGGACCGGATGGTGAGCCTGATCCGCAAGGGGGTGCTGGACATGATCGGCGCCGCCCGCCCCTCGATCGCGGACCCCTTCCTGCCGAAGAAGATCGAGGAAGGCCGCATCGAAGACATCCGGGAGTGCATTGGCTGCAACATCTGCGTCGCCAGCGACAACCTCGGCGCGCCGATGCGCTGCACGCAGAATCCGACCAAGGGGGAGGAGTGGCGCAAGGGCTGGCATCCCGAACGGATCCCCGCCCGGAGCGGCGACGAGCGGGTGCTCGTGGTCGGAGCGGGGCCGGCGGGACTGGAGGCGGCGCGCGCGCTCGGCCAGCGGGGTTACGAAGTCATGCTCGCGGAAGCCGGCGCCGAGCTCGGAGGGCGCGTCTCGCTCGAGAGTCGTCTCCCCGGCCTCTCCGCCTGGGGGCGGGTGCGCGACTGGCGCGTCGGGCAGCTCCACAATCTGCCCAACGTCGAGGTGTACCGGGCGAGCCGTCTCGACGCGGCCGAGGTGCGCGAGGCCGGCTGCTCCCTGGTCGCTCTCGCCACCGGCTCGACCTGGCGCCGCGATGGAGGCGGACGGCACCACGAGTGGCCGATGCCGGGCGCGCTCGATTTCCCGGAGCGGGTACGCACTCCCGACGACATCATGCGCGGAGCGGCGGTGGCGGGTCCGGTGGTGGTCTTCGACGACGACCACTACTACCTCGGCGGCGTCATCGCGGAGAAACTCGCGGCGGAAGGACACGAGGTGGCGCTGGTCACCACCGAGTCTCTCGTGTCGGCCTGGACCGCGTATACCCTGGAGCTTCGCCGCATCCAGGTCCGCGTGCGCGAGGCGGGGGTGGAAGTGCTGGCGAATCACGCGGTGGGCGCACTCGGAGACGGCAAGGTGAGCATCGAACCCGTGTACGGGGGCGGCGCCTTCGAACGCGACTGCGCCACCCTGGTCCTGGTCACCGCGCCGCTCGCGGACGACGCGCTCTACCATGAACTCGTGGCGGACCAGGATGCGCTTGCGAGCGCGGGCATCCGTCGCGTTACGCGCATCGGCGACTGTCTCGCCCCCGGCACCATCGCCGCCGCGGTCTACGGCGGTTACCGCTACGCGCGCGAACTCGGCGAGACGCCGCCGGAAGACGCCATGCCCTACCGGCGCGAGCTGGTGGAGCTGAGTCCGGACTACACGATGCCGTGAGGTGGTTGCTCCCGCGGCGTCGGTCGAAAAGCACCGGACACCGCGCGACCGATTCGCTCCGCGACGTCGCTCGTGGAGGAGCGCTGCTGGCTCCGTGACCCGGGTTTCGTCCGCTTCGGCTCGGGACTCCGCCACCTGGCGATCGGCAGCTTTCACCCGGCGAGCGGCGTTCGCCTCGTGGTGACTGAGCAGTACTTGGGCCGCCGCCGGGCCGCGGCAGCGCGGCTCTTCGCCCTCGTTACGGAAACCGGTGAAGTCCGCGGGTCAGGCCACCCTCCCGGGTCATGCCGGCGATTGGCCCGCTTCACCCGCGGATCGGCAGCACCATGGGGGAGAGCTCCCCCGCACTCCTTCCCGCCCAGTCGAGCGAGGGAGTGAGTTCGAGCGAGCGGGCCTGCGTCTCCTCGAGCGCCTGCAGCGCGCCGCGGTGATCGATGGTGAGCACCGTGCCGTTCTCCACCACCAGCGTGCCGTCGACGTAGACGCGCTCGATGGCGCGCTCCGCCGCGACGTAGACGAGGCTTCGCAGCGGCTCGCGCACCGGCATCATCGAGGGGGCCCTGAGGTCGGCGACCACGATGTCCGCCCGGCAGCCGGGGGCGAGGCGTCCGATGTCGTCGCGGCCGAGAGCCTTCGCGCCGCCGATGGTCGCGGCGTCGAAGACGTCCCGAGTGGTGAGGTCGGCGACGCTCTCTCCCGCGATGCGTGCGCAATAAAGCGCGCTTCGCATCTCATCGAGCAGGTGGTGCGGGTAGGTGTCGGTGCCGATGCCGACGTTGATGCCGCGTCGCAGGTAGGCGCCGAGGGTGCGTAGCGATATTCCCCGGCGCATGAATACGGTGGGACAGTGGGCCACGCTCACCGCGTTGTCGACGAGCAGGTCGAGGTCTCCGCGCGTGGTCCAGTGCAGCCAGGGGTGGTGGTCCAGGAAGATCGCATGACCGATCACGCTGCGTTCGCCGAGCGCTCCGACCGAGTGCAGGAAGTGGATCGGCGACTTGCCGTGCCGGCGCTGCATCTCGTGGAATTCGGTCACGCTCTGGGCGGCGTGGGTCTGCCACGGCAGTGCGTACTCCTTCGCATAGTCGTAGGAGTCGCGCAGCAGGTCGGGGCGGCAGGTATCCACCTGGGCGGGGTAGACCATGCCGCCGAGACGCCCGCAGGGATGCTGTCGCGCCCGCTCGATGAAGCGCCTCGCCTCGTCGAAGCCCTCGCGTCCGGCATTCGGCGACCACTCGTACTCGAGCGAGTGGCCATCCCGGGTGAACCAGCGCGCGTCGCGGAATCCGGGGGCGACCACCGCCCGGATGCCGCTCGCGGCGAGAACGTCCAGCCACTCGTCGTAGGGAGCGGAGAGATCGGTGACGGTGGTGCACCCCGAGAGCAGCAGCTCCGCGATCGCGACCTGAAGACACGCCACCCGTCCCGGAGGGTCGGTGTCGAACACGGTCAGGAACTCGTAGAGCGAGCTGTGGTGGAAGCCCGGACTCAGTGTCTCGTCGGTAATGCCCTTGCGCAGCGGTTCGCTCGAGGGGTGGGAGTGCAGGTTGACCAGCCCCGGCATCACGAGGCGGTCCCGGCCATCTATCACCTCCCCGGCCGGACCCTCGTAGCGCTTCCCGATGTGGGTGATGACGCCGCCGGCGAACGCGATGTCCGCATCGCGGAGGTAGTGGTGGCGCTCACCGTCCCAGGCGACCACCCACGTCGCGTTGCGGATCAGGGTCGTGCTGCTTGACTGGTCGGGATCCATGCGATGAAGCGCCGGGGTTTGAAACGGTGCCTTGCCGATTTTCCTCCTTCGTCACCACGAAGGCGAGCCGCGAAGAGACCGGGCTCGCCGGCTTGCCCTGCCCACGCGCCCGCGGCCTTGCCCTCGGGACCGCGCGCAAATAGCCTGTCGCTCTTGTTCGCCGGCCGCTCCGGCGCGTGTTCTGGTTCACCCGATGCGATTCGACGGCAACGTCTACTACCACGAGTGCGAGCCCTACCCGGAACATCGCCTGCTCGGCGAGTGGGCCGATACCGCCCGGGTGCTGGACGAAGGCGGCTTCACCACCTGCTGGCTGGGCGAGCACCACTTCTGGTACAGCGGCTATCCCGTCGCGTGCCCCAATCCGGTGCTCGTCGGCATGCACATCGCCAGCATCACGAAGAACCTGCGGATGGGGCAGAGCGCCTGCATCCTTCCCGACCACCACCCCATCCGCCTCGCGGAAGACCTCGCCACCGCCGACCAGCTCACGGGCGGGCGCCTCGATGTGGGCATCGCACGGGGCACCAACAGCTCGGCGTCCATTCAATTTCACCCCGCCGCCGACCGCCGCGACCCTGCGACCAACTACCGGCTCTTCACCGAGACTCTGGACATCATGCAGAAGTGCTGGACGGAGGACGCGTTCCGGTACGAGGGCGAGTTCTACACGTTCCCGGTGCCGGGCTGGTCGGAGTCCGACCCGCGCATCTACGAGAAGGACCCCGAGCACTACGGCCCGAACGGCGAGCTGATCGCGCTCGGAGTCACGCCGAAGCCCTACCAGAAGCCCTACCCGCCCATCTGGCAGGCGGCCGACTCGACCTCCTCCTACGAGTTCGCGGCGCGGCGCGGACACTCGGTGATCGGGGTTGCCCGCTCCTTCGAAGGCACGCGAGAGGCGTGGACCCGTTACCGGGAGGTGGCGAGCGAGGTGAGCGGACGGGACGTCCCGATGGGGATGTGTGCGAACGGGCAGACGCTCAACATCATGCGCACCTTCCACATCGCGGAGACCTGTGAAGAGGCGGAACGCGATGCCCGGCACGGCATCAACACCTTCTTCGACATGGCGGTGGGGCTCAATCCGAACTGGGCGCGCGAAGGCTTCCTCGCCCGGGGCGAGGCCCTGAGCGACGAGGACCGCAACCTCGACTGGTTCGACTTCTTCCAGAAGTACGAGATGCTCCTCGTCGGCTCCCCGGACTTCGTGGCCGAGCGCATCGACAAGTTCCGCAGCGAGCTCGACTGCCGGCACGTGACCCTGTGGCCGAATCCGGGCTTCGTGCCCTACGAGAAGGTGCGCCGCGGCATCGAGCTCTTCGCGGAGCGGGTCATTCCCCGCTTCAACACCGCCGACACCGCGTCCGCGGCGCATTGAGATCGAGGGAAGCCGGGCGATGAACGCCGGGTCGGACCACCCCGAAGGAGGCGCCATGAACGCCGACGAGATGTGCGCGGCCATCGACCGGATGTTCGCCGCCTACACCGCCGGAGACCTCGACGGCTTCGTGGCCGGGGTTGCCGAAGACATGCATTACGAGGATACCGGCGGCGGCCCTGCGCTCACCGGCCGCGCCGCGTTTCGGGACTACGCTTCGGGCTGGCTTGACGCCTGCTCCGACGGCGCGCTGGTGCCGTTGCGAAAGATCGTCTCCGGTGACGAAGCGGCGCTGGAAATGCGTTTCAGCGCCACCCACGACCGGGGGCCGCTCTACGGGGTGGCGCCCACCGGCAAGCACATCGAGTTCAGGTTCGCGATAACCTTGCGCTTCGCGGGGGGCGAGGTGAGCGAGCTCAAGGCCTGGTACAGCCCGCTGGTCCCCATGCGGGCGGTGGGTCTCGTCGGCGACCTGCCGGGGCGCCCCGCCGCTGCCAGCGGGTGAACACGGCAATGGCGGACAAAACGGACTTCAGCCCCATCGATCCGGCGGTGGTGCCGCGCTTCGCGGACATCGCGACCTTCATGCGCACCCGGCGTTGCGAGCCCCGCGACGAAGTGGACATCGCGATGGTCGGGGTGCCTTTCGACATCGGTCTCAACTACCGCAGTGGCGCCCGCCAGGGCCCGGCCGGAGTGCGCGAGGCATCCCGGATCATCCGGCGCGTACACCCCACGAGCGGGATCCGACCCTTCGAGATATGCAACGTCGCCGACCTCGGCGACGCGCCCGTGAACCCGATGAACAAGGACGCATCGATCGCGATGATCGAAGGTTTCTTCGCCGAGCTCCGCGCTCTCGACATCGTGCCCATCGCAGTGGGCGGCGACCACACCATCCCCCTGCCCATCCTGCGCGCGCTCGCCCGCGAGCGACCGGTCGGCGTGCTGCACTTCGATGCGCATGCCGACGTGCTCGACGAGATCTGCGGGGACAAGGTGAACCACGCCACTTTCATGCGCCGCGGTTTCGAGGAGGGCCTCATCGACGCCGCGCGCGTCGTCCAGGTCGGCATGCGGGGCAGCCGCTTCGGGGACGACGACGTTCAGTTCGGCCACGACGTCGGCTATCGGATCATCACCATGGACGAATACGAGGACATGGGCCGGGCCGCGGTCATCGAGTGCATCGACCACGTGCTGGGGGAGGGACCGGTCTACATCTCACTCGACATCGACGGACTGGATCCCGCCTTCCTGCCCGGCACCGGCGTGCCCGAGATCGGTGGCATCACGCCGCGTGACGCCCAGGTCATCCTGCGATCCCTGCGCGGGCGCGAGATCGTCGGCGCCGACATCAGCGAGGTCTCGCCCTGCTTCGATCCCACCGGTATCACCTGCGTCACGGTGGCGAACCTGATGTTCGAGATGCTCTGCGTGATGGCGGACTCGGTCCACGCCCGCCGCGGCGGTGGCGCCCCCCGGCCCGCTCCGAGCACTCCGGCGCAGCCGTGATCGTTTGAGGGCACACGGCGTCTTCCCATCGGCGCCTGTGGCGGGAACGGAGCCTCGATGACGGGCCGCCGAGGCGGGCGGAAGGGACATGAGGAGAGTGTGTCTCGAGAACGAACGGACATCACCCTCGGGTGGAGTTGAGCGGGTGCGGCATGGGTGAGGTCGTTGCGTCCGAGCGTGATGTGGTGGTGCTCGGAGCCGGAATCGCCGGCCTGTGCGCCGCCTATCGACTACGCGATCTGGATGTCGAGGTCGTCGACGCCGCGACATGGCTGGGCGGGCGCACTCGCTCCACTACCTTCGCGGACGGCACGTGGGCCAACTTCGGCGCGCAGTACCTGAGCGCCGACAAGACCGCGGTCATCGATCTCGCCGACGAGCTCGGAGTGGAGCTGGTTCCGAATGGCTTCGAGGAAGCGGCGGAGCGCGGCCGCGGCGCGCTCACGGTGCGGGAGAGCCGGGATCTGGAGGCGGCCATCGCCCGTATCGAGGCCGAGCAGGCCAATCCTCGCGACCCCACCCTGCCGGAGCTCGACGATCTCACCTTCGCGCAGTGGCTGGAGGGCGAGCCCGCGCACGTGGTGCGCTTTCTCGATCAGTGGTGCGCGACGGTGGTGTGCGTGAGCTCGGCCGAGACCTCCCTGTACGGAGCGCTGCGCCTGTGGGGCGATCAGCGCCAGGCCGCGTTCACCAACGAGACGGTCCGGCGCAGCAACCGCGGCGACAGCGTGGTCGTGAACGGCACCCAGCGCCTGTCCGAGGCGCTGGCCGAGGCGAGCGGGGCCGCGCTATCGCTCGAGACTCGCGTCGTGTCGGTGGCCCCCGGCCGGGGGCGCTACCGCGTGATCGTGGACAGTCGGGAGGGCCGACGGACGATCGAAGCGGCCCAGGTGGTAGTGGCTCTGCCCGCGCCGGTCGCGGCCCGGGTGGTGCGGGAGCTCCCCGACTGGAAGCGCGAGGCGTTGCTCGCGGTGCGCTACGGCCGCTTTCTCTGCACCCCAATCCGCATCGCCCCGGCCGACGAGGCACGTGCACCTTTCCCCATGACCTGGTGCCGGCCCCGGCAGGCTTACAACTCCAACGAGTTCGCGCTACGCACTCCCGGCGACATGGACCGCGACGGGGGCTGCTTCCATTCCTTCGTCTACGACGCCTACGCGCGCCAGATATGGGACGACGAAGACCACACCATCAGGACGGGGGTGGTGAGAGCCCTCCTCGACACCTATCCGCAGTACGAAGGACGGGTGCGCGAGGTCCACATCGCCCGCTGGGAACATGGATTGCCCGCCTGTTATCCCGGGAGGATGAAGCTTCAGCCGGCGCTGGAGGCGTCGGTCGGCGGCATCCACTTCTGCGGCGACTATGTGCTCTGCGCGAACACCGACGGAGCGGTGCGCAGCGCCGATGTCGCGGCGCGCCGGGTGCTCGAGAGCTGAATCGGACGCCTCGTTCCGATCCGCCTTCACGCGGTCTCAATCGAGCCCCTGCCAGCCGGCCTCGCCGCGGCAGTAGGTGAGCAGGCGCTTGTCAGTCGCCTCGCTCTCCATCTCGGTCTCGATCAGTACCTCGCGGCACCGGCGGCCATCCTCGTCGGTCGTCTCGCGCATGACGGTCGCCGCGCCCGCGGCCCGACCGCCGCGGTTGGCGGTGTTCTCCCAGTAGACGCCGACCTGCGCCCGTCCCTCCTCGAGCGCGTAGTCGAGATTCCTTCGCGCGAGCGCCTGCGACGGCAGGTCCAGGCCATCGAGCGCCCGCGGGCTGGCGTGCAGCTCCGGCTCGGTCGTCGCGCCATCGCCGAGAGGTATGCCCAGGGCGGCGAAGTGGGCGCCAATCGGCGTGTTGACGAGAGTGCCGAGCAGGTCGAGCGGGTCGGCGGCGGAAGGGTTCCTGACCTCGCACCCCGCAAGGAGCAGCGCCGCCGCCACTACCGGGGCGAGCTTCCTCGCAATCCGGCCCAACTTCGGCAGGTGGTTCATTACGAGATCGGGCGGGCGCTCACTCAGCCCATCATGTCTCCGCCCGCCACCGGAAGCGCCAGGCCCGTCAGGTAGTCCGACTGGTCGGAGGCGAGGAACGCGGCCATGTTGGCGATGTCCCGGGCCTCGGTGACGCGTCCCAGGGGCGTGGCGTCGACTCGCGCCCGGCGCATGACGGCGAGTCTCTCTTCGACGCTCTCGCCCTCCTCCCGCAGGGCTCCGGCGATCTCGGTCATTCTCTCGGTCAGCGCGAACCCGGGGCAGATCGCGTTGACAGTGATGCCATGCGGGCCCAGCTCGTGCGCCAGACACTGGGTGAATCCGACCAGTGCGAACTTGGAGGCGCAGTAGGCGGCGAACCGGGCCACCCCCCGCTTGCCGGCGGTTGACGAGATCACCACGATGCGACCCCCTCCGCCCCGGGCGACCATGTGGCGGGCCGCGGCCCGGCAGCTGAGGAAGGTGCCCTTCACGTTGACGCGCTGCACCTCGTCGAATGCCTCCTCGCTCAGCTCGACGACCGGCACCCGGTCCCGGCCCGGCCGCGATCCCGCGTTGGCGACGAGGATGTCGAGGCGTCCAAAGCGCGCGACGACCTTCTTCACCATCGCGTCGACGGCGGCGGCGTCCGAAACGTCGGCGATGACCGGGAACGCACGTCCTCCCGTCGCCTCGATCTCGGCGACCACCGCGTCGATGCCGCCCCATCCGTGTCCGACATCCGCATAGGGGCGCGCCGCGACGTCGTTCACCGCGACGGCCGCGCCTTCTTCCGCCAGGCGTCTGGCGATCGCGCGACCGAATCCCCGCTCGCCTCCGGCACCGGTGACGAGGGCGACTCGTCCCGACAGGTCATACATGCGAACGCCTACTCGAGATCCGGGGACGTTGACGGGAATGCCGCATCAGCACGCGGTCACTATACACCGCGGTGTCGGCGGTGAGCGGCGTGTCGACACTGACTCCTCATTCCCGACACCGGCGTCCGCGCTCGCGCGCCTCGGCGTGGGAAGTGGCTCATTCGGGGCGCGCGCATACCGATGTCTCCAGGTTCGCCACCGTCACTTCGCAATCGAGCGGGGATCTCCCATCGCCGCGGGCCGCTCACGGAGCGTTGCGCGCCGCATGCAATCGGCCCGCGGCCCCGATGCACGCGATCCCGATCAGCGCGAGCACCACGCATGCCCCGATTACGAGGTCGTAGCCTCCGAGTCCGTGGAGGAGCGCCGCCGACATCGGACCCATGGCGAAGGCGCCCATGTAAGCGGTGGCCACCGCGCCCGAGATCACTCCGAAGCCTCGCCGGCCGAGGATCTGCAGCGTGACCACCGGCTTGGCGATGCTGGTGACACCGTAGCCCGAGCCCTGCAAGGCCACGAAGGCGAACACCAGCAGGGACAGGATAGCCACGAAGAAGAGCGCGGTGGACGCGGTCGCGAGGAATGCGAAGGAGATCATGCAGATGGCCACCACGGAGAGGCGTCTCTGCACCGCCACCATCGCCAGGCGGCCCACGACTTGCATCGGGCCGATCAGCGATGCCGCGAGCACCGCGGTGCCGGTGGCCACCCCTCGCTCGCCCGCCAGGGGCAGGAAGTGGCTGATGACCATGCCGTGGTTCAGCGCGGTCGCGGCGAAGGCGACCGAGATGAGCCAGAACACGGGGGAGCGCAGCGCTTGTGCGAGTGCTCCCTCGGGCGAGGGCGCGCCACCTCCGCTCTCGGAGCGGGAGTCCGCGGGCAGCCGCGCTCCCCACCACACCAGTGGGCAGCCGGCGAGGCCCACCATCAGCGCGAGGCCGATGGTGGCTCCCCGCCAGCCGAAGGCTTCCGCGAGCAGGTGCGAAGTGGGAAAGGACACCGTGCCCGCGAACCCGGCAATCAGGGTGACCGTGGTGATTGCGCTTCTCGCCCCGGCCCCGAGCAGGTGGGTGAGATGGGCGAAGCAGGGCTCGTACAGGGCGCCCGCCATCAGCACTCCCAAGCCCATCCATATCAGGTAGAAGTGCCAGATCTCCACCGCCTGCGAGAGCACGACAAGCAGCAAGGCGCCGAGCAGGGCGCTGACGCCAAGGAGAAGCGCGCCGTGCCCGCGGTCGATGAGGCGGCCCGCGGCCGGCGCCGCCACCGCCGAGAGCAGCAGCGCCAGGGTGAAGGCGCCGGAGAGCGAGGCCTTGGACCATCCGAGCGCACTCTCCCAGTGCGGCAGCAGGGCCGGGAACGAGTAGAGCATGCCGGCCCACACCAGGGTCTGGCCGAGCGCCATCGCAAGGATGCGGGCGCGCCGGCTTCCGCGTTCGCGGTCGCGCCGGTGCTCGGTCATGTTCGGGACGTTTGGGGTTGTCAATGCGAAGTCGCACCCGACCGGGAGCGGTACGGCGGGCTCCGCCGGGCATGGCGGAGCGATGCCTCGCGGGATTATGCTTGGCTTGCCGGCCAGTGAGGAGCGAATCGATGGCACACGCTGGGGTTACCACCGCACTGCCCGATGTCGGGCGCTTTTCCGACGATCCTTACCGCTCGCATACCCTGCCCGGGAGCTACTACCACGATCCCGCGGTGTTCGAGCTTGAAAAGCGGGCGATCTTCACCCGAACCTGGCAGTACGTCTGTCACGTGAGCCGGGTCGCGGAGCCCGGGCGCTACTGTGTCCGGGACATCGGCGACCAGAGCGTGGTGGTGCTGCGCGACCAGGCCGGCGAGCTTCGTGCCTTTCACAATGTCTGCCAGCATCGCGCCCATCGACTGATAGAGGGCGCGGGCCGTCTCCACTCCGCGATCGTGTGTCCCTACCACAACTGGAGCTACGAGCTCTCAGGGGAACTCCGCCACGCCCGCCACAGTGACGAGGTCGCGGATTTCGATCGCGGCGGCATCCGTCTGTGCCAGGTGCGCGCCGAGCTCTTCTGCGGCTTCGTGTTCGTGAACCTCGACCCGCAGGCGAGGCCGATCATGGAGGGACGCGAGGGCCTCGACCGCGAGATCCGGGAGCTCTCCCCCGATGTCGAGAACCTGAAGCTCGCATACGAACGCAAGATTCCGCTTGCCGCGAACTGGAAGAACTCGGTCGAGAACTACTCGGAGTGTTACCACTGCCCCAATCAGCATCCCGGCCTCTTGCAGGGCTCGCTCGACCTCGACACCTACCAGATCACCGTTCATCCCGAGTACCACAGTCACGCGAGCCGGGGGGTGGGGGAGTCGACCGCCTACGCACGCTCGATGGAACGCGACGGCGATGCGCGCGAGTTCGGGAGCTGGCTGCTCTGGCCCAACTTCGCCCTCGAGGTGTATCCCGGCGGCTATCTCAACGTGTTCCATCACGAGCCGGCGGGTCCCGAACGCACGGTACAGTGGGTGGAGTGGTACTTCCCCACCGAGGAGCCGACGCGTGAGCAGCGGGAGGTGATCGAGTTCGTGGACGTGGTGCGCGACGAGGACGTACCCCTCTGCGAAAGCGTCCAGCGCGGCCTGCACAGTCTCGGCTATACCCAGGGGCGCATCGTCGCCAATTCGCAGCGTCCGCACTTCAGCGAGCACGCGGTGCACGGCTTTCAGGCCAAGGTGCTCAAGGCCCTGCGCGAGCACACTGCGACGGCCTGAGCCGCAGGCGTCCCCCGGGGCGCCGCACCCTTCCCGGTCCCTCGGGATTCTCGGCGTCGCCCGCGCAGTAGTTTAGCCCGCCGACTTCACCGATTCTCGGCCGCTTCCGGCGCCAGGGTGCCGAAACTGGGGCGCGCACGGACCGAAAGACACGCACGGCGTAACCGACACGAAGTCGTTGCGGCTTGTGCGAGGAAGGTCCGCGACAGCGAGCGGATTGGCGTCCACAAGTTTAGAAACCGGTGCAGTTTGCGGGTTAGCATGAACCGTGCGATTTCACGGGGAGGAACCTCGCATGCTCATTCGGACCATGGACCAACTCGAGGCGGAAGGCCGGGTAATCTCGATCTCGCACGGCAAGGCGTCGGCGGTGCGCCTGCTCACGAAGTCCGACGGTGTCGGCTTCAGCGTCTCCGAAGCGAGGGCGCAAGGCGGCCGGAGTTCGGACCTCTGGTACAAGAACCACTGGGAGGCGAATTTCGTCCGCTCCGGTCACGGAGTCCTCGAGGACCGCGACACCGGCGAGCAATGGCCCCTCGCGCCCGGTGTCCTCTACTGCGTGGGCCCCACCGACCGGCACCGGGTCACTCGGGACGAGAACGAGAGCATGCGCATCATCAGTGTGTTCAATCCGCCCATCGTGGGCGAGGAAACCCACGACGAGGACGGCGCCTATCCCCCCACGGGTGAGATTCCGCCCGGCCAGCCGCGCATGTTCGTGAAGACCTTGGAGGACGTGCGGCGAGCGGGGAACGAGCTCGTCCTCGTGGGCGGTGCGGTCACCAGCACCCGCTACCTGCTCGCCACCGACAACCTGGGCTTCTCGCTCCACGGGGTGCGCGCAAAAGCCGGGACCGCGCTCGATCTCTGGTACAAGCACCACTGGGAAGCGAACCTCGTCCTCGACGGCACCCTCGCGGTGACCGACTACGCGAGCGGGGATGTCCATCGCCTCGGACCCGGCGGTCTCTATCTCGTGGGCCCCGACGACCGCCACCATATCGAGGCGGTGGACGACGTACACCTCATCAGCGTGTTCAATCCGCCCCTGACCGGAAACGAGACCCACGACGAGGACGGCTCCTATCCGCCCACCGGACCGATCCCCGCCGGCCCGTCACCTTAGGCGCAGACAGCGCCCGGACAGCCGGTCCGGGCCTGGTGACCCCTCGGCGCATCCGAATCAACACACAGGTGCTCTGCCCCGGCTGTTCCGGCGCGGATCACGTCTCCATGCGTGATTGACGGATTGTCCGGTATGCCAGGAACGAGAGGCCGGAGGCTCCAAAGCGCCGACCGCCGGATTGTGTCTGTTCGGTTCACGGCCTGCGAAGAGCCGGCCCGGGGTTGATTGAAGGGCGCCGTTGGAGCGGGGTTGAAGGTGGTACGCCTCTCCCCCCACTACAATGCGCGTCTCCTGGAACCTGATGGAGTGGTAGCGATGGCGATCGAGGAAGGCAAAGCGGCTCCGGAGTTCACGCTCGAGGATGCAGACGGGAAAGCGGTTTCTCTGAAAGACTTTCGGGGCAAGGACGTGATCGTCTACTTCTATCCCAAGGACGACACGCCCGGCTGCACCAAGGAGGCCTGCGGATTCCGCGACCTCTGGGGAGAGCTCGGCGAGCAGGGCGCGGTAGTGCTCGGCGTCTCGCCGGACGACGCGCAGTCCCACCGGAAGTTTGTGAGCAAGTACTCACTCCCTTTCACCCTGCTCTGCGACCCCGACCGGAAGGTGATGGAGAGGTACGGGGCCTGGGGCGAGAAGATGATGTACGGCAAGAAGACGGTGGGGGTCATCCGCTCCACGGTCTGGGTCGCCCCGGACGGCACGGTGCGCAAGCACTGGAAGAGGGTCGCCCGGGCCGCGGATCACCCGGCCAAGGTGCTCGACGCACTCCGTGGCGGCTGACCCGCAGATTTACCGATTTTCTTGGCGAGGATGCCAAGATGCCGAGGTAGTGGGCGCACGGACCAAAAAAAGCTGAAGGCGCAGCCGATACGAAATCGTTGCGGCTTGAGGGAGTACGGCGCGCCAACACGAGGATATTGGCGTCCGCAAGTTCAGAGATCGGTGAAACTTGCGGTTTAGGTCGCGATGAGATGGCAGGCGGCCCAGTGTCCCTCGGCGAGTTGATGCCGGGAAGGCTTCCGGGTCCGGCACACCGATATCGCGTGGGGGCAGCGGGTGTGGAAGCGGCAGCCCGGGGGCGGGTTCGCCGGGTTCGGGACGTTGCCGCCGAGGACTGAGCGGGCACGTCGCCGCTCCGGATCCGGCGCCGGGGTCGCGGCGAGGAGCGCCTGCGTGTAGGGGTGTCGGGGCGCTCCGAACACGTTCTCCCGCGTCCCCTGCTCGACAATCTCTCCGAGGTAGAGGACCGCGATGCGGTCGCTCACCTGCCGGATCACGCCGAGGCTGTGGGAGATGATCATGTAGGTGAGGTCGTGTTCGCGCTTGAGCTTCAGCAGCAGGTTGAGGATCTGGGCCTGCACCGAGACGTCGAGCGCCGAGGTGGGCTCGTCGAGGAGGAGCATCCGGGGTCGGAGCGCAATGGCCCGGGCCAGTGCGACGCGCTGGGCCTGGCCGCCGCTGAGCTCGTGGGGATGGCGGTCCATGTGCTCGCGCCCGAGTCCGGTTTCCCGCAGCAGCGCCTCGACCCGTGCGTCGAGCTCCTCGCGTTCGAGGTCGAGATGGGTCAGCAGGGGCTCCGCGACGATGGAGTGCACCCGCATTCGGGGGTTGAGCGAGGAGAAGGGGTTCTGGAATACGAGCTGCACGTGCCGGCGGTAGTTGCGCGTCGCCGTCGGATTCATGGAGAGAACATCCCGTCCCTCGAAGCGGACTTCGCCTCCCGCGGGGCGGATGAAGCGAGCGAGAGTGTGCGCCAGCGTCGTCTTGCCGCAGCCCGATTCGCCCACCACTCCCAGCGTCTCCCCCCGGCGGATCTGGAGCTCGAAAGCGTCGAGCACGCGAACCGTCTGCCGTGGCCGCCCGAGGAAGCCTCGCGAGGTGACGTAGTCGACATTCAAGCCCCGTACCTCGAAGAGGGATTCCTGCGCCGTGGCGCTCATCGCGGTTCGCCCCCTCCCTCGCGATGCAGATGGCAGGCGCTTCGCTGCGTTGAACCGACCGGGATGGGTGTGGGGTCGACACTCGCGCACACCGTCATCGCGTGCCCGCAGCGCGGCGCGAACGCACAACCTCGCCGCTCCCCGAAGATCGTGCCCACCGAGCCCGGAATGACATGCAGAGCCTCGCCGAAGCTCTGCTGTTCCGGGAGGGCCGAGAGCAGCCCCCGCGTGTAGGGGTGCCGCGGGTGGGCGAAGATATCGGAGGCGGTGCTTTCCTCGACGATCCGGCCGAGATAGAAGACAGCCACCCGCTCGCAGGTCTCGGCTACGAGCCCCAGGTCGTGGCTGATGAGCAGTATGGTCAGTGCCCGCTCCTCGCGCAGTGCTAGCAGCAGATCGAGGATCTGGGACTGAATCGTTACGTCGAGGGCAGCGGTCGGCTCATCGGCGATGAGGAGATCGGGTTCCGCACAAAGCGCGGTGGCGAGCATGACGCGCTGCTGCATTCCCCCCGACAGCTGGTGCGGGTAGCTCCGGAGGATGCCGGCCGGATGCGGCAGTCCGAGCTCGTGGAGGAGGTCTTGGGCACGTTCACGCGCCGCCGCGCCCGCGGCGATGCGGTGGCGCCGCATGATGCGCTCAAGCTGCCGCCCTATCGTGAACAGGGGGTTCAGGGCCTGCGAAGGGTCCTGGAACACCATGCCGATGCGCCGACCGCGCAACTCGCGCATCTCGGATTCACTCTTGGGGGCAAGATCCTCGCCGTGGTAAAGGATGCGGCCGCGGGCGATGCGCCCGGGCGGAGGCACGAGCTTCATGAGCGCTCGTCCCGTTGCCGTCTTTCCGCAGCCCGATTCCCCGACTATGCCGAACATCTCTCCCTGCCGTACCTCGAAACTTACCCCGCGAACCGCGTGCAGCTCACCCCGGGGGGTTGGGAAGCGGATTTCAAGATCCTCCACCGCAAGGTGCACACTCTCCGTCATCTTTGACCCTCGCGCGTCCGCGGGTTGCTGGCGATGTGGATCCCGTCTCCGATCAGGTTGAAGGCCATGATGGTGAGGAAGAGGGCGAGACCGGGGAAGGCGGGCACCCACCATCGTCCGCTCTGCACGTACACTCGGCCCTCACTGATCATCGCGCCCCAGTCCGGGGTGGGCGGTGGCACGCCGAGCCCGACAAAGCTGAGCGCGGTCACGGTAAGGATGGCAGCGCCCAGATCCAGGGTCGCCTGCACCATGATTGGCGTCATGATGTTCGGGAGGATGTGCCGCCGAATGATGGTGGCGCGGCCGACACCGATCCCCTGTGCCGCTCGGACGTAGGCTCTCTCGCGCACCGATACCGCCTGTCCACGGGCGATGCGGGCGTACCAGGGCCACCAAGTGATAGAGATCGCAATGATCGAGTTCACAAGGCTGGGTTCCAGGACCACCGCGATGGTCATCGCCAGCAGAAGGGGCGGAAAGGCGAGGAACACGTCGGTCACCCGCATGATCGCGTCGTCCACCCAACCGCCGAAGTAGCCTGCGGTCGCTCCCAGGACGGTTCCAAAGACCACCGCCACAATCTGAATCGCGAGACCCGCGATCAGCGCAGTGCGCGCTCCGAAGAGCACCCGTGCGAGCACGTCTCGGCCGAGTGCGTCGGTTCCGAAAGGATGCTCCAGGCTCGGGGGTTTCAGCTTTTCGGCTATTGCAGGCTCACCTCTTCCCTGCTCGGGGTAGGGCGTGAGCAGCGGGGCGAAGAGTGCCAGTGCCACGATGAGGGTGAGCACCCCGAGGCTGCACACCGCGAGCCGATCGCGCCGGAAATGCCAGGCCGCGCCGCCAGGCTCGAGTCTCAGGAGCCGCGGGCTGCCCAGCAGGCGCTCAACGAGGGTAAGTGGCGCGCTCACCGCGCCTCAGGCATCGCTACGTCCGCCCATGCGGATGCGAGGGTCGAGGCCGGCCTGCACCAGGTCCACTGTCAAGTTGACGGCGATGTAGATGAAGGTGACGACCAGAGTTACCGCGAAGAGCACCGCAATGTCGTCGTTCAGGATCGCGTCCATCATGTAGCTGCCGAGGCCCGGCCAGTTGAAGATGATCTCTACCAGGACCGCACCAGTTATCGAGAACGCGAACACGAGCCCGAGCACGGTGAGCGTCGGCACCACCGCGTTCTTGAGCGCGAGCTTGAAGCGGATCTCGGTCTCGGTGAGGCCAGCCGCCCGTGCCGCGGTGATGTAGGTCTCAGAAAGCACGTCCAGCATCGATGCCCGCGTCATGCGTATGGTGAGGGAGAGCGGGTAGGTGGCGAGCACTGCGGCGGGCATGAGCGCATGCCAGGCGGCGTTGCGCCACGCCACCCAGTTTCCAGTGATCGCTGCGTCGATCAGGTGAAATCCGGTGATCGTCTCGATCGGGTTCGTGAAGTAGACGCTCTGGCTGATGCGGCCGCCGAGCGGCAGCCACCCCAGCCACAGAAAGAACACGAGTTGCAGGAGCAGGGCGAGCCAGAAGGCCGGCATCGAGACTCCGGCGATCGAGATCACGCGTACCAGAGTGTCCACGCCCCGCCCGAAATGGGCCGCTCCCAACACACCCACCGGTACCCCGAGCAGCACCGCGAGCAGCATCGCGAGGATCACCAGCTCCATGGTGGCGGGCAGGCGAACCTTCAGATCCTCCAGAATGGGACGCTTGGTGCGGAAGGAGTAGCCGAGTTCCCCGCGCGTGGTGTCACGCACGTAGCGCGCGAACTGGACGAAGAGCGGGTCGTTCAGGCCGAGCTTCTCCCTCGCCTGCTCCAGGGCCTGCGGACTCGCGCGCGAGCCCACGTAGAGGCGGGCGGGATCTCCCGGCACCACCCGCGAGACCACGAATGTCATCATCAGTACGCCGAGGATAACGAGCACGGCGAGCGCGAGGCGGCGGACGAGATACTCGGTGGTGCTCAACAGACGGATTGATCGGCCGAAAGAGAAGCTGATATATCAGGAACACCCATCGGCTTGCGAGCCGTAAACAGAGAGGAGACCCGGGCAATGACTTCCTCCTTCCCGTCACGCTTTACACGAACCCTCGGCTCGATGCTCTCGATGCTGTTCATCGTGCCGGGCTTCGCCGTGTTCGCCTCTCCCGCCGCCGCGATATCCGACAACGTGGCGATTCACGCCGTCGCCGGGGACATGCCTTCGGCGGATCCGCCCTTCATGCTTTCGTGGGATACCAGCATCGGCTTCAACGTGTACGAGACGCTGACCCGTTGGGATCCCGAGGAGGGACTGGTTCCGGTGCTCGCCACCTCCTGGAAGTCCAATCCGGAGGGCACCGAGTGGACATTCTCCCTGCGCGAAGGTGTGACCTTCCATGATGGCTCGCCCTTCACCGCCGCCGACGTCAAGGCGTCGCTCGAGCGCAACATCGAGATCGGCATGGTCGCCTACGACTTCATCGGTATCGAGTCGATCGAAGTGGTCGATGACCACACCGTGCGTTTTGTCGCGAGCGCGCCCCGTAACGTGCCGCTGATCGTGTCGGCGCAGTACGGCATGTTCATCTACAAGGCGAGTGCGGTCGACGAGACGCCGGAGTGGTGGGCGGCCGGAAACGATGCCGGTACCGGGCCCTACCGGCTCGAGACCTTCGAGCCGGGCAACCGGGTGGTACTCGACCGCTACGCGGAGTACTGGGGAGGCTGGGAGGAAGGCCAGTTCACCAAAGTCGTCTACGTCATCACCGAGGATCCCACGGTGCGCGACCAGATGATCCGCTCCGGCGATGCGGACATGACCTCCACCCTGCCTTTCGACTCGCTCGAATCGCTGCAGGGACAGGCGGGGCTTGTGGCTTATCCCGTCCTCTTTCTCGCCCACCTCGTGGCCGGTTTCGATCTCGACAATCCACCCCTCGACGACCCGATGGTCCGCAAGGCGCTGGCCTTTACCTTCCCCTACGAGGACGTGCACCAGGGCCTCTATCTCGGTCACGGCGAGATTGCGATGGGCTTCGGTCCCTCGTCACTCTGGGAGGCGCCGGCCGACTTCCCTCGCTACCGACTCGATCTGGAACGGGCGGGGGCGCTACTCGCGGAGGCGGGCCACGCGGACGGTTTCGAGCTCGATCTCGCGTTGTCCGCGGGGGTCAAGGAGACTGTGGAGGCGATGAGCCTGTGGCAGGCACAGCTCGCCAAGGTCAATGTTGATCTGAATATCCGGCAGCTCTCCACCGGCGCGTTCTGGGACTACGCGTTCAACCCCGACAACGAGGAATACGACGTGTTCGTGGTGACCGCGGCGGGCGATGTGCCGTCGCCCTACTCGTGGCTGGTGGTGTACACGAGTTCGCCGCTCGGCTGGATGCCTTATGTGGGGCACAGGAACGATGAGTTCGACCGGCTCGTGTTCGACGCCTGGGCGCTGGAGGCCACCGATGCGGATGCGGCGAACGACCTGTGGGTGCGGGCGCAGCGCATCCTGCACGACGATGCGGCCTCAATCTTCGTCATGGATGCGCCCACCATCATCGCCCACGGTGACGACATCGTGGGATTCGAGCCGAACCCCCCCTATGCCAACATTGTGTTCTGGTATCAGCTTCGGCGGCAGTAGCGTAGTAGCAAGGTCCTTCTCTCGAGGCGGGAGAAGGGCCTCCCATCCGGAAGGTCAAGGTCGGGCCGAATGCCGCCGCCCGCACTTCCAGGCAGGAGGACTCGAGCGATGCGCATCCTGGTTGGCGAGTTCTCGCACGAGAGCAACTGCTTCTGCGCGGGTCCGACCAGTCGCGCCGACTTCGAGGCGCATGAGTTTCTCCTCGGAGACGCGGTGCTCGACGCCCACCGAGGTCGGCGCACCGTGCTCGGCGGCTTCCTCGAAACGGCGGCCGGTGGCGCCCACGAGGTAACTCCCTCAATCGCGGCATCGTGTCTTCCGTCCGGGCCGGTCGAGGCGCAGGTCTTCGACGAAGTCCGAGACCGCCTGGTGAGTGCGGTGGAGGCGGCGGGTCCGCTCGACGCGATCCTGCTGAGCCTTCACGGCGGGATGTCCGCAGAAGGGGCGGCGGCGGACGACCCGGAGGGTGAGATCGTGGCCGCGGTACGCGCCGCGGCCGGCGGACCCGCGGTCATCGCAGTGGTGATGGATCTGCATTCGGACACCACCGCTCGTCTGCTACAGGCGGCGGACCTCACTCTCGCGTACAACGAGGAGCCGCACCGCGACGCTTTTGAACGTGGGGTGGAGGCGGCGGAGCTCGCGTTGCGGGCGCGGACCGGCTCAATCTCTCCGGTATCGGCGCGCGTGCACCCTCCGATGTTGCTTCCCGCCATCAACATGGCCACGGACCAGGGTCCCATGCACGAGCTGCATCGGCTGCGGGCCGAACTCGAATCCGAGCCCGGGGTGCTCGACATCTCCATCCATGGTGGATTTTACGGTTCCGATCAGCCCGACGCAGGCTTCAGCGTGGTATGCACCACCGACGGAGACCGGGCGCTCGCGGAACGTCTTGCCGCGCGGCTCGCGCGCGAAGCGTGGAGGCGCCGGGAGGAGTTCGTCGTCCCGCTCGTCCCGCTCGATCGCGCGGTCGCCGAGGCGCTCTCCGCGGGCGAGCCGGTGGGACTCATCGACGAGTGCGACGACCCGGCCGGTGGCGGCTCATGCGACAGCGTCGCCATCCTGCGCGCAATGCGGGAAGGCGGCGTCGAACGGGGCGGATTGTCGACGATCTTCGATGCCGAATCGGCCCGCGCCATGGCTGCGGCCGGCACCGGTTCGCAGATGACGCTGCGCCTTGGCGCGAAGACCGATCGTCTCCACGGTGAGAGCCTTGAAGTCAGCGGACGGGTGGGGCGCATTCACCACGGCCCGCTCGCCATCGACACCTGGTCCGGCCGTGCCTTCGAGTTCGGGGCGGTCGGGGTGCTCGAGGTGGGCGGGGTGAACGTTGTGGTCACGGAACGGCGCATGGTGACAGAGAACATCGACATCTTCGAAGCGCTCGGTATTGACGTGAGGCAGATGCAGGCGGTCGGGTTCAAAGGGCTCGGGCTGCATGTGCGTCAAGCCCTGGCCGGGAAAATCGAGCGCTTCATTCCGGTGGACGCGGTGGGCGTCACCCACCCCGACGTGCGCAAGCTTGGTAGCTTCCGGCGCCTGCGCCGCCCCTGCTGGCCATTCGACGATCTACCCCTTACCGCTTGGCCATGAGATCACAGTCCCTGTAACGGCCGGACTTACCCGGCAACTACGCCCTCTATAGGGGCATCCGGACTCGAAGTTCAAGGTGTGGTCGGCCCCCGTTTGCCCCGGGTCTCACCGGCCTCGGCTATTTCGGCCATCTTGCGAATTTGCTCCTGGGCGTCCTTGTTGCGAAGCAGGTCGCTTACTCGAATGTACAAGTCCCCGGGACGGGAGGAATACACGGGAATCGATTCGGTGGATTTCTTTTTCGGCGGTCGCAACATGTTGCTGCTCTCCTCCTGGAGGTCGTGGACGTACCCTTCGAAGCCCACGGGCGGGTAACGGTGCACAATCCGGGCACATTAACACGCCGGTGTGGCCGCCACTCCGGGGTCCGAACGCCGCGGCCAAGGTGCTTCCTCTTCGGCCTTGCGCTACGGTGCCCCGGAATGACGACGAGGAGCCGAAGACGATGACGGAACGCTATCTCGAGTCCCGCGCCGCGCTGGTGACGGGAGGGGCCACCGGCCAGGGGCACGCCATCGCGCTCGCGCTCGCGGCTCGGGGCTGCGATGTCGCGATCGGGTCCCGGCTCGCAGGCGAAGGATGTGCGGCACCCGGCGTGCACGCGCACTTTCCGACGCCGGAGGAGATGGCACAGGCGGTGCGCGCCGTCGAGGCGCAGGGCGTGCGCGCGATCGGCGCCGACCACGACCTGCGCAGCACCGAGTCCTGTGCGGCGCTCTACCAGGCCGCGGTGGACGCCTTCGGCAAGGTGGACATCCTCTGCAACGCGGCGGGAGTCGGCTTCGAGCATCCGATCTGCGGCCACGACGACGAAAGCTGGCACCGCGTTATCGACATCAACCTCAACGGCTGCTATCGCATGACCAAGCTCGCACTGCCCGGCATGATCGAGAGGGGCTGGGGCCGCATCGTGAACATCGCATCCACCGCCGGGAACATCGGCGAGGCGATCAACGGCGCCTACTGCGCCTCGAAGGCGGGCATCCTCGGCCTGACCCGCTGCGTCGCCCTGGAGGGCGCACCGCACGGGGTCACCTGCAACGCCGTCAACCCGGGTTACGTCGACACCGGCATGCTGCGTGCCTCGCTCATCGAGCGCGCGGAGCGAGAGGGGCGCAGCGTCGATGAGATCGTGGCCGGGATTGCGGCCAGCTACCCGCAGAAGCGCACCATCCCTCCGGGCGAGATCGCCGCTCTGGCCGCCTTCCTGTGCCGCGACGACGCGCAAGGCATCAACATGTCGGACATCGACGTGGCGGGAGGCTCTCTCTGGTAGGCACGGCCGCCCCCGCCCATCGGGCACCGGTGGCGCGCCTCCCGACACCCGCGCTCAGGAGATGTCTGGAGCGGGTGAGGGGAATCGAACCCCCGTCATCAGCTTGGGAAGCTGAGGTTCTACCATTGAACAACACCCGCCGATGCTTCGCATTGTAACCGCGCTATCTATTGCGGAGAATGAAGACGAGCCGGTCGGAGCCGAACGGGAGTTGACACAGGAACCATGTCCGGCGAGCAACTGATTGGCGACGCCGATCTCGGCCTCGGCGCTGGCGAGGCTCCAGGCGAGCGGCCGGATGCGGCGGCGGTGTCGCACCGGCCCGCCTCGTTGATTGCGAGGCCCCTGCTTGAGCGACTATCGCGGCGAAGCGACGTGCACGGACTCGTGTACTTTCTTGGCCACTACGCGCTGATCGGGATCGGCGGATGGCTGTGCTGGAAGACCTTTCCCGGGCCGCTCTTCTGGCCCGTGTTCGCATTTCAGGCGTTTGTCATCGGGTTCCTGTTCTCCCCGCTGCACGAGTGCGCCCACGCAACGGCGTTCAGGACCCGCGCGCTGAACGAAGCCGTGCTCTGGGTGACCGGGTTCGTCTACATCGTGCCGCCCTTCTACTTCCGCTATTTCCATCTCGGCCACCACCGTTACACCCAGGTGCAGGGAAAGGATCCTTCCCTGGTGCTGCCGAGCCCGGCGACCTTCGGCCAGTACCTGTGGTACTGCGCGGGGTTGTGGTTCTGGTGGCGCAACCTCTCGTGGATGGTCAAGCATGCCTGCGGATTCGTGCATCCGGCCAGCGCGACGTACGTCCCGGCCGGCCGGCGCGGCCTGATGGTGCTGGAGTCCCGCATCATGGTGCTGCTCTACGCGGCGCTCTTTGCGTTGGCCCTGTACTTCGAATTCGCGTGGGTGCTGGTCGTGGCCTGGCTTGCGCCCCGGATCGCGGGCGAGCCCATTCAGAGAATCCTCAGGGTGGCGGAGCATGTCGGATGCGACGAGAGCCCGGATCTCCTGCGCAACACCCGTACGACGCTGACCCATCCGCTCATCAGGGTCATCGCGTGGCAGATGCCCTATCACGCCGAGCACCACCTGTTTCCGAACCTCCCTTTTCACGCACTGCCGGCGGCACATGCCCTCGTCGGGGACAAGGTGGTGGTGGAAGCGCGTGGCTATCTGGCCGGCCAGCGAGAGATCATTCGAATGTTGCGCGAGACGGACCCGGCGACTGCCGGCAAGGCCAGCTCCGAGTCGCCGCTTTTGTAGCCACCATTCGGTTTCCCGCAGAAGGGCTGCGAGCGCCAGGGTGCTCGCGGTTGCGTGCCGTATCAGGAGATCGGTGAGATATGCGGGCCGAGGACTCGCACCACCGGCGCCCCGTGCGCAGTTACGTGCGGCGCTCGGGGCGCATGACGGAGGCGCAGCGCCGCGCACTCGACGAGTACTTGCCGGTCCTGGGCCTGCCCGCGGATCGCCGCTGTGACTTGAGGGAGGCATTCGGGCGCAATGCGCCGCGTTGCGCGGAGCTGGGCTTCGGGATGGGCGATGCCCTGATCGAGATGGCTGGCGCCTCGCCCGAGCGCGACTTCCTCGGAGTGGAGGTGTACGAGCCCGGCATCGGCCGGGTGCTGCATCAGGCGATGTCGCGCGGCCTCACCAACTTGCGGGTGATCGCGGGTGACGCGGTCGAGGTCCTGTCCGGCTGCCTGCCCGAGGAGTCCCTGCACGAGGTCTATCTCTTCTTTCCCGATCCCTGGCCCAAGAAACGCCACCACAAGCGCCGGCTGGTCAACCCCGCTTTCGCGCGCCTGGTTGCGAGCCGCCTCGTTCCCGGTGGGCGTTTCCTCCTCGCGACCGACTGGCCTCCCTACGCCCTGCACATGCTGGAGGTGCTGGAAGGTGAACCCATGCTGCGCAATCTCGCGGGGGCGGGGCACTTTGCGCCCCGTGCGCCGGAGCGGGTACTCACCCGCTTCGAGCGGCGCGCGGCGGGCCTCGGTCACAGTGTGCGTGATCTCTCCTTCGCCCGTGTCCGGTTCGAGGACGCATAGCCGCGCTACGGCCCCGACTCACCCAGCGAGGGGTGCGCAGAGGCCGGCAGAGGCCGTCGGGGCCCAGAGCGTTCGCAAGTGAGCGCGCAAGCGTGCACGGATCGGACTTCCCCTGACCCGACTCGTTCCTGTCGAACAAGCGAGCCAGGTGGACTGACAACACCGCCTTGCCACTCCGGTGCGTTCAACGTATGCCGTGAAACCATTCATCTAGGTCAAAGACAAAATAGTTTTGTTCCTTGCGCGCAACGAGGATACCGGGTGGTTCGAGGCGACGCCTCCCGCGCTACACTCCTCGGGGAGTTCGGGCTTCGAGAGAGCACATGACCGGGCATCGTTTCGAGGACGGCGCCGGCGTGGGGCCGGCGCGGACCGTGAAACGCCACGAAGTCCGACTCGATACGAGAGGAGGAGACAGGACATGAGCGAGCATGACCATCCGACGCTCGGGGACATTGAAGTGCGGGTCAGGTCTCTCGAGTCGCTCCTGGTGGAGAAGGGGCTGGTCGACCCACAGGCCCTGGACGTCCTCATCGATACCTACGAGACAAAGGTGGGACCGCGCAACGGCGCCCGGGTGGTGGCACGCGCCTGGACGGACCCGCAGTATCGGGAGTGGCTGCTCGCCAACGCCGGCGCGGCGATCGCTTCGCTCGGCTACCGGGGGCGGCAGGGCGAGGACATGAGAGCGCTCGAGAACACCGAACGCGTACACAACATGGTGGTCTGCACGCTGTGCTCCTGCTATCCGTGGCCGGTGCTCGGACTGCCCCCGGTCTGGTACAAGTCCGCCCCTTATCGCGCCAAGTCGGTGCGCGACCCTCGCGGTGTGCTTGCGGATTTCGGGGTCGAACTGCCCCGGGAGACCGAGATTCGAGTGTGGGACTCGACCGCGGAGCTTCGCTACATGGTGTTGCCCCGGCGACCCCCCGGCACCGAGGGCATGGGGGAAGAGGCGCTCGCGGCGCTGGTGACACGGGATTCGATGATCGGGGTCGGTCTTGCGCTGACGCCCTCAGGGGACGCGAACCAGTGAACGCCGGCCACGATCTCGGCGGCATGCACGGCTTCGGTCCGGTGACGCCGGAGCCGAACGAGCCGGTGTTCCACCACGAGTGGGAGCGGCGCGCCTTCGCCCTCGCGCTCGCGTGCGGATTGCTCGGGCGCTGGAACCTGGACATGGCCCGTTACGCCCGGGAGCGCATCCCGCCGCCGCGCTACCTCGGGTCAAGCTACTACGAGATCTGGCTGGAGGGACTCCTGACCCTGCTCGTCGAGCAGGGCCTGGCGAGCGAGGACGAGCTTCGGACCGGCCGCTCCGCCGGTCCCCGCCCACCGGAGCTCGAAGTTGCCGGTCCGGATGAAGTGCGGGCCATCCTGGAGCGCGGCGGCTCGGCTCGGGCCGGCGACCGCCCCGCGCGCTATCGGGCCGGAGACCGGGTGAGGGTGCGCAACCGTCACCCGATGGGACACACCCGGGCGCCGCGCTACGTGCGCGGGCGCAGCGGCGCCATCGAACACTGCCACGGCACCTTCGTCTTTCCCGACGCCCACGCCCACGGGAAGGGGCGCCAGCCGCAGCCGCTCTACTCGGTGCGCTTCAGCGCGGCCGAGCTCTGGGGAGGCGACGGCGATCCTCGCGGCTCGGTGTACGTGGATCTCTGGGAGGATTACCTCGAAACGGTCCCGGCGGGCTGATTCCTCGTCCGCCGCCCCCTCTTTCTGGCTGCTGTTCACCGCGAACTGGGATGCGAGTGGCGCCGTGCGGGTCGGCCGTGCTCAATGGTCGGGCCGCAATATCTCCCTGTTTCTCCTCCATGCCCGCCGGTCTGCTCGCGGTTGCGGGCGGTGCTCCGTCGCGCCGCTTGCCACTTGGCCCGCAGGTTGCACCGATGTTCGTTGGCTTTAGCCCGGATGTTTCACCGATTTTCGGCCGCTTCGGGCGCCAAGATGCCGTGATAGTGGGGCGCACGGACTGAAAGACGCTGAAGGGCGAGCCGGATAAAGGCGAAGCGCCGGTGGCGCTTTGCCCCGGCGAGCGGGCAAGCCAAGGATGGCTTGCCCTGGCCTGCAAGCGAAGCAGGACTGCGCAGCGCAGCAGGTAGCCGACACTATGTCAAAGCGGCTTGAGGGAGGGAGGCCCGCAGCCGCGAGCATATTGGCGTCCGCGAGTTGAGAAATCGGTGAAACATCCGGGTTAGGCGCGCTCGCGCTCTCGCGATGACACTCAGGCCGACTTCGCGGTCAGGGCGGCACGCAGAGCGCAAAGCACCGCGCGCACATCCTCCGAGTCGTTGTAGAGGTGGGGCGAGAAGCGGATGAAATCGCGCCGCAGGGACGCCACCACACCCTGGGCCTTCAGCGCCGCGCCCAGGGCGCGGCGGTCTCGACCCGGGAATCGGGCGGCGACGATGGCGGAGCGCTCCCGTGCGTCGGGAGGCGACAGAATCTCCGCCCCCAGATCCGTCAGGCCGAGGCGCAGCTCTTCGGCGATCGCCCGATTGTGTGCGGCGATGGTGTCGATCCCCAGTTCGAGCAGGAAGTCGATCGCCTCGCCGGCCCCCAGGACGGCGCCGTAGGCCATGGTTCCGTACTCGAAGCGCTTTGCCGAGCGGGGATAGACCAGGCGGTCGGCCTGGAAGTCCCACATGTCGTCGTGACTTCTCCAGCCCACGATTCCAGGACTGGTCTCCTGCAGGCCGGGGGAGAGGTACATGACTCCCGCCCCGAAGGGTCCGCACATCCACTTGTAGGTGGACGACAGCACCGCATCGACCCCGGTGGCCTTCACGTCGATGGGCACCTGACCGGCGGACTGGGTCGCATCGACGACGAGCAGTGCGCCGTTGGCATGGGCCAACTCGGCGAAGCGTGCGAGGTCGTGAAGCTGGCCGGTGCCGTACTCCACGTGGGACAGGCAAATCACCGCGGTGCGCTCGTCGACCAGCTCCGCGATCGCCTCCGGCGCGACGTAGTGATCCTCGCCGCGCGCCCAGCGTACTTCGGCCTCCGTCGTCTCGGCGACCCGCATCCAGGGGTAGATGGTGCTCGGGTGGGTAGCCTCCGAGGCGACGATGTTGGCGCCCCGCGGCGGGGAGACCGCCCAGGCGAGGGAGGCCATGAGCGGCGTCTCCCCCGACGCGATCGCGATGTCCTCCGGCTGCGCGTTGAAGAGCCTGGCCGCCGCCCGCGACAGGTCGTCGAGGATGCGCCGTTCCGCCTCTTCGTCGAAGGCGACCGTCCCCTCCTCGGCGAGCGACTGCTGCCAGCGGTTGATGGAGCGCGCCGCGCCCGCGTGCATGAGTCCTACCGACGCGGCATCGACGTAGGCCATCTTTTCCGCGGGTGGGTAGATCTCGAGTGAGGCGAGCCGTTGGGTCATCAAAATTCCTCCCCGCGCGGCGCCAGCTCCTTCGGCCGTCGGAACGTTCGACCCCGGTCAGAGCTCCCGCGCGCCTGGACGTGCGTGTGTTTTGTGTCGTTGCCTCGGGTCATCATCGTGCGGACTGCGCGCACCGCCACGAATCTGGTCGGGCGAAACGGCGTGTCGCCCCGGACCGGCGCTTCGAAGCGTGGAAGGGCTCGGGTATTGGCGCCGTCCGCGCCGCCAGGAAGCCGACTGGAATTAAGGCGCGGTGGGAAGCGCCTCCCATGGACGGGTACGGCGTTCACTGTGCGCCCGCGCCAGGGGCCGCCGCCCCTCGCCGGCGCAGGCTCGGGCCTCGGACCGTGAACAGCACGAGCACCCCGGAGAAGCAGGCGAGCACGAAGAGCTTGTTGATGAACCAGTTGGTGCGCCAGATGGTCCATTCCGGGTCTTCGAGGAACCACCAGAGCTTGATGATCACGATGAGGATCTCGACGGCGGCGATCCCCACCGCGAGCCACCACGTGTAGCGCCGCCAGTTCAGCATCGACCACCCGAGCCAGATGTGCGCCACCCACCAGAAGTCCCAGTAGATGTAGGTGCCGATGGGAGTGCCCTCCGCGATCGCCATGGCGATCGGGAAGGCGAACTTGATGACCAGCGTCCATGCCGCCAGAACGTAGAGGAAGTGGGCGAAGAAGGCGACCAAGCTATTCCGGCGCCACGTAGCCGGAAGGCCTCTGCGAGCCTTCGCCGAAGAAGTGTTTCTCCATCTCCGCGGAGAGGAAGCGTCGCGCCTCGGGGTCGCGGATGTTGAGGCGGTTCTCGTTGATGAGCATCGTCTGGTGGGCGAGCCACTCCTGCCACGCCTGTTTCGAGACGTTCTCGTGGATCCGTTGTCCGATCTCTCCGGGAAGCGGCGCGAAGTCGAGCCCTTCCGCTTCCCGGCCGAGTTTCACGCAGTTCACCATTCTCGTCATGTCAACGTTCCTCCGCCGACGCCGATCGGGAGAGCGGCGCCCAATCCTGGCCCGGACATTTCACCGCCCGGGTATTTCACCGATTTCCTACTGCGGACGCCAATATGCTCGCGTTAGTGGGTCGTACTCCCTCAAGCCGCTTCGACGTAGTGTCGGCTACGCCTTCAGCGTCTTTCAGTCCGTGCGACCCACTATCACGGCATCTTGGCGCCCGAAGCGGCCGAAGATCGGTGAAACATCCGGGCTAATGGGCTGTACTCCCTCAAGCCGCAACGACTTCGTGTCGGCTACCTGCTGCGCTGCGCAGTCCTTGGGCGAAGCTTTCCGGCCTGGGCAAGCCATCCTTGGCTTGCCCGCTCGCCGGGGCAAAGCGCCACGGGCGCTTCGCCTGTTTCCGGCTCGCCCTACAGCGTCTTTCGGTCCGTGCACCCCACTATCACGGCATCTTGGCGCCCGAAGCGGCCGAAGATCGGTGAAACATCCGGGCTAGAATCGTAGCGCTCCGGGCGCCGCGCGTTCTCACGGATCGCAGGCCAGCATGTCGATGAGCCGGGAAACGGGAGCCGCGAGACCTACCTCCGACCCACCGCCCGGGGTGTACCACACTCGGCCATCGCCATCGCGCACCTCGCAGTCTCGCCGGACCACCTCGACGAGGTGGGGCTCGATGTCGAGCGCATAGTGGGTGAAGCCGTGGCGCAGGTCGCCGAGGCGTCGGGCGCTCTTCACCTCGACATCGAAGCGCTGCTCGCAGGCGGCGCGGATATCGAGGCCCGGTGGACACTCGGGAAACCCGAAGAGACCGCCCCATACTCCGCTCGGGGGTCTGCGCTCGAGGAGAACTGCACCCGCCGGGTCGCGCAGAATCAGGAATGCGGTGCGCCGCCGCGGCCGTTCCCGCTTCGGGCGCGGCGCGGGCAGCTCATGCTGGCGGCGCCCGGCGCGGGCGAGGCAATCCGACTCGAGCGGACACAGGGCGCAGACCGGGCGCCGTCGCACGCACAGGGTGGCCCCGAGGTCCATGATCGCCTGGGTGTAGGCGGCGACCTCGCGCCTCGGGGTGTGGCGCTCGGCGAGCGCCCAGAGCCGTTTGCGCACCGGGCCCTCTCCCGGCCATCCGTCGATGGCGTGATAGCGGCAGAGCACCCGTTGCACGTTGGCGTCGAGGATCGGGTGTCGCTCGCCGCGCGAGAGGGCGAGGATGGCGCCGGCGGTGGAGCGGCCGATCCCCGGCAGGTCGCATAGCCCCGCGAGGTCTCCGGGCAGCTCACCGCCGTGGCGTTCGCACGCCACGCGCGCCGCGCGATGCAGGTTTCGCGCGCGGGCGTAGTAGCCGAGGCCGCTCCACCGGTGCAGCACTTCGTCCGTCTCGGCCGCGGCGAGCGCGGGCAGGTCCGGGAAGCGGCGCACGAAGGGCTCGAAGTAGGAGAGCACGGTGGCGACCTGGGTCTGTTGCAGCATGATCTCCGATACCCACACCCGGTAGGGGGTGGGCTCGCGCTTCCAGGGGAGATCATGGCGCCCGTGGCGCGCGTACCAGGCGAGGAGCCGAGGGGCGAAGGAGTCGGGCCGGCGGCGCTTCATTCTCCCCGGCGCGGCGCGCTCCCGTGGACCCGTTCGGCGGGGAAGCGCGCTTCGTTGATCGAGATCTTGTCGTTCGCGGCATCGACCAGGTCCATCCCCAGGCGGTCCGCGCAGCGCACCAGGAAGATGAGGATGTCCGCGAGCTCCAGGCGCACCGCTTCGCGGCGTTGCGGGTCGAGCGACAGACTCTCCTCTTCGTTCAGCCACTGGAAGTGCTCCACGAGCTCCGCGCACTCGGCGATGAGCGCCATCGAGAGGTTCTTCGGGGAGTGGAACTTCTCCCAGTCCCGCTCCGCGGAGAATCGCGCGAGCCGGGCCCGGAGCTGCTCCAGCGAGTCTTGCGCCGGCGCGCCGTCCACCGTCTCAGTCCCGTGGCGCCTCGCCGCTCCCGGCGGCGAGCCGGCGGCGCGCGCGCGCCACCGCCCGGCGCACCTGGGCGGGCGCGGTGCCTCCGACATGACGGCGCGACGCCACCGACCCTTCCAGCGACAGCACTTCGTGAACAGCGGGCTCGATACTCGGCGAGAAGCGCTTGAGCTCCTCCACCGTGAACTCGGAGAGATCGCGTCCCTGTTCGACTCCCGAGCGCACGGCCCGGCCCACCACCGCGTGCGCGTCGCGGAAGGGGACCCGCTTGCGCACCAGGTAGTCGGCGAGGTCGGTGGCGGTGGCGAAGCCGCGGGTCGCGGCCTCGCGCATCCGCGCGCGCTTCACCTCGATACCGGGCATCATCGCGCAGAAGACCGCCAGGCAGTCCTTGGTGGTGTCGAGGCTGTCGAAGACGGCCTCCTTGTCTTCCTGGTTGTCGCGGTTGAAGGAGAGCGGCTGCGACTTCATGAGCGCGAGCAGGGCGGTTGCGTGCCCGATCACCCGGCTCGACTTGCCCCGGACCAGCTCCGCGACATCGGGGTTCTTCTTCTGGGGCATGATGGAGGAACCGGTGCAGAAAGCGTCGCCAATCTCGACGAACCCGAACTGGGCCGAGGTCCACATCACGAGCTCCTCCGACATGCGCGACAGATGGACCATGAGCAGCGCGCAGTTCGAGACGAACTCGATGCAGAAGTCCCGATCTCCCACCGCGTCGAGAGAATTGTGACAGAGCCCCTCGAAGCCCAGCAGCCGGGCCGTGAGCTCGCGGTCGATGGGGAATCCGGTGCCCGCGAGCGCGGCGGAGCCGAGCGGCAGGCGGTTGATGCGCGCGCGCGCGTCGCGAAAGCGCTCCGCGTCACGGTCCAGCATCTCGTACCACGCGAGCAGGTGGTGGCCGAAGGTGACGGGCTGCGCGGTCTGCAGGTGCGTGAACCCGGGCATGATGGTATCGGCCTCGCGCTCGGCGAGATCGACGATGACGCCTTGCAGACGCTGGAGCGCGGCCGCGATCTCGTCGCTCTCGTCGCGCAGCATGAGGCGCAGGTCGGTGACCACCTGGTCGTTGCGGGAACGGCCGGTATGCAGCTTCTTCCCCGCTTCCCCGATGCGCCGGATGAGGGCGGACTCGATGTTCATGTGCACGTCTTCGAGCGCCGGGCTCCACTCGAAGCGCCCCGCCTCGATGTCGGCCTCGATCTCCGCGAGGCCCTCGACGATGGACGCGCGCTCCGCGTCGCTCAGCACGCCCACCTGCGCAAGCATGGTGGCATGCGCGATGGATCCGGCGATGTCGTAGCGGTAGAGACGCCGGTCGAAGTGCTCCGAAGCGGTGAAACGCTCCACCAACGCATCGGTGGGCTCGCGGAAGCGTCCGCTCCAGGGCTTGGGATCCGGCGGGTCGGCGGGCATGGGTGCGGGTTCGGCGAGCCACTGCCAGGCGGCGGCGGGAGTATATCCAAAGCCCTGGTCCCGATGTCGCGCCGATCTCTCAACCAGCGCGGACCAGGCCACTCAATTCAGCGGCTCGCCGGTAGCTCTCGCTCGGTTTCGATCGTTTCGGGCGCCATGATGCCGGGATCGCAGGAAGCTCGGACCGGACGAGGCGCAAGACGCAGAGTCGGTGGCGCCGTGCTTCAATCGGCCGCCGCCTCGGCAAAGCGCGTCGGACGGAAGGGTTCCAGATTCATCGTCGCTTCGCCGTGCACGATCTCCTCCATCACGAGCTTCCCGAGCAGCGGAGCCTGGGTGACGCCGCTGTGCGTGACGCAGAGGTAGTAGTTCTCGACGTGCGGAAATCCGCCCAGAACCGCAATGTCGTCGCTCGGAATGGACCGAAGCGTGGTGCGGGTGGCTTCGGGCTTCATCCCGGCGAGTGCGGGCAAGAGCCGGGTGGTCTCCGACATGAGGTGCATCGCCGGCGGTGACGAGACGCCGGCCGGCGCCTCCAGACTGGATTGCAAGTCCGTCGCGGCGCTCGCCATCATCAGCCGGCCGGCGCCGTCGGGTCGGATGTTCACGCCGGGCGAGTGGAGCGGGCGCGTGATCGTGGTGGGAGCGGGAGGCGTGAAGGCGAGAAATCCCACCGTGGGCGCCATCGGAATCGACAGGTCGGGGGCATTCTCGACCACGTCGTTCACCCATCGCCCGGAACAGTTCACGAACACGTCCGCTTCGAATCGCTCTCCCTCGGGCGTGCGGACCGCAACGACGCGGCCGGACCTGACCTCGACCTGGGTCGCGTGCACGCCAATTCGAAGCTCCGCGCCGTGCTCGCGGGTCGCCGTGGCCAGCATCGCGGCGGCAAAGCGTACCGGTTCCACGAGTCCGTCGTTCGGGAAGTATGCGATTTGCGCGTCTGCGACCGCGTCCCGGGACAGATCCGGCACAAGCTCCACGAGATCTTCCGGGCCAATCCACTCGGCCGGGTATCCCCACGTGTGCAGGCGCTTGATCCGGTCCTTCTGCTCCTTTCGGGCCTGCTCCGACCTCACCCATTCCGCGTTGCCGGTGACGCGGAACCACGACGTGTCCTCGAACTCCTCCCTCAGCCTGCGATACAGGGCCATGCCGCCAACGTTGAGGTCGTGGTAGGGGCGGGGAGGCTTGCTGAGAGAATTCGTCCACGCGAACGACGCTCCGGACGCGCCCGCTCCCACATGCGCCTTCTCCAGCACCGTGACCTTCACCCCGGCCTGGGCCAGCCTGAACGCCACCGAGGCGCCGAGAATGCCGGCGCCGATGACCATGGCCTTCAACGGACCGCGCCTCGTTCATGCATTGGATTCTCTCCGGACCTCGCAGCGTCCACGTCTCGATCGTTGCGGAAGCAAGGGTGCCTTACAACGCCCGCCGCACCAAAGTCCGCCCAGCCCAGCCTCCGGATCGCGCGAATGGGAACAGCCCCGGCGCCGCCGCGAACACCCGGGCGATCGCCTCGGCGCCGGGCGACGGGGTCGCCGTCGCGCCGCCGTTCGCTACCGCTCGCCCTGCGAGTCATCTCCGAGATCGCCCCAGAGCAGTTGCGCCGCGCCGACCGCCATCACCGCGGCGGTCTCGGTGCGAAGCGTCCGCGGACCGAGGGAGAAGGACTCGAAGCCGTGCTCGAGCGCGGTGGCGACCTCCCGGGACGCGAGCCCGCCCTCCGGACCGACGAGCAGGACCAGGGGCGCGCCAGGCCGCGGCAGGGCGGCGAGACTCCGGGGCGCCTGCGCTGCGGCCAGCAGCTTTGCCGAGGGGGTCGGAAGCCGCTCCAGCCACTCGCAGAGGAGGAGCGGGTCGTGGACCGGCGGAAGCGATGTCCGTCCGCACTGTTCGCAGGCGCTCGCCACGATCCCGCGCCAGTGACTTCGGCGCCGCGCGGCCCGGTCGCGATCGAGTCGCACCACGCTTCGTTCGGTGAGAAGCGGCTGAATCCAGCGCACTCCGAGCTCCACCGCTTTCTGAATCGTGAAGTCCATTCTGTCGCCCCGGGAGAGTCCCTGCGCGAGGCCGATCTCGAGCCTCGACTCGGTTGCGACGGGGCGGCGCGCACCGACGCGCACCCTGGCCTCGCTCGCCGAAACCAGAGCGCCTTCGAACTCGCCGCCTTCACCATTGAACAGGAGCAGGCGGGCGCCGTCCGGCAGGCGCAGCACTCGGCACAGTCGCCGTGCGGCGTCGGCGGGCAGAGTGATCTCGACGCCGCTTTCCAGATCGATATCGACATGGATGCGGGGGATGCGCACCGCACCGCGCCCGGTCAGTGGGAGGGGGCGTTGCCGAGGTCGGAGTTCGCGCGACTGATGTGCATGAGGAGCGCGTGGTGGGCGGCGAGATCTTCCTGTTGCAGCGCCGCGACCGATTGCCGGAAGGCGCGAACCTGCGCGTCGTGCTCCGCCAGGAGCTGTTCCAACCGTCGGCCCTCGGCAAGGGTTCGCCGGCCACCGTCCCGGTACTTTGTCTCCAGCGCCTCGAGAAAGGAAAAGTGAGCTTCCTTGGTCTTCAGCATCGCCTCGTAGGCCCGCCAGGCCGGCAGGGCCGGGTCGGGCAAGGGGGCGAGCTCCGTCATCGGGGTCTCCACTTCGCCGCGGGGTGCCGGAGGCGACCCGCTCCGCTCAGGCGCCGCTCTCCTTCGCCTTTCCGCCCCGACACCGGGGGGAGTCGGGAGCGTTGGCCTCCGCCTCCCGCCAATCGGCTTCGGTATAGGTGTGCAGGGCGAGCGCGTGGACGCCCGTGCGCAGCTCTTCGTCGAGCAGGCGATACACCTCCCGGTGGCGGGCAACCAGGTTGCGTCCCTCGAAGCTCGGCGAGACCACCACCACCTTGAAGTGGGACTCCGAACCCGCCGGCACGTTGTGCTGGTCGCTCTCGTTTGCCACCTCGAGGTGGAAGACCTCGAGGCCGTCGCGAAGCTTGCGCTCCATTCTTTCCTGGACATTCATGAACGCGGGTCTCGTGACGCTCGTACCCTGGCCATGATATCGAATTGCGGGTTCGGGTACGGGCGATGTCCGGTCATCCGATCGAGGCGGTGTGGGCGGAGGGAAGGCGCAGGGTGAGATGCGCGAGCGCGGCGCTCACCGTGGCCATCAGCTTTCCCCCCAGCCCCTTCTTGATGACGTAGCGCAGCTCGTAGAGCTCCGCGTTGTCGCTCGCCGCGAGCAGCCAGTCGTCGCTCGTGGCGAGTTCGTCGCAGAGCTTGAGGGCGAGCGCACGCTTGCCGTACCAGTGTTCACCGGTAGCGACGCGGTCGATGGGGAGATCCGGCCGATACTCGGAGACGAATTCCTTGAACAGGGCATGGGTGTCGTCCACCTGGGCCTGGGCGGCGGAGCGTTCCGCATCGGAGTTGTGGCCGAAGAGCGTGAGGGTGCGCTTGAACTCCCCGCCCTTGATCTGTTCGAACTCCACCCCTCCCGCGTCGAGCATCCGGCGGAAGTTGGGAAGCTGAAGCAGCACGCCTACCGATCCCAGGATCGCGAACGGCGCCGCGAGCACCCGGTCCGCGACACAGGCCATCATGTAGCCCCCGCTTGCCGCGACCTTGTCGACGGAGACGGTGAGCGGGATGGAGCGCTCCCGCAGACGCAGCAACTGCGACGCCGCGAGACCGTGCTCGTGCACGAGCCCGCCCGAGTTCTCCAGGCGCAGGAGCACTTCGTCGCCCTGCTTCGCACTGCGCAGCACCGCGGTGATCTCGTGGCGCAGGGAGGCCACGGCCGATGCCTTGATGTCACCGCGAAAGTTGAGGACGAAGACCCGTTTCCGCTCCGTATGCGCACCGGACTTCTCGCGCGCCTTCCGCGCCTTCTTTCTCGCCTTCTCCTCCGCCTTGAACCGTTTCGGGGGCAGGACCTCGTGCCGGACGCTTCGCCCGAGCTCCTCGAAGGCGCGATTGATGCAGCGCACTTCCAGGTGTTCCGTCCTGCTCTCCCGCCGGGCAAGCGTCGCGACGAGTGCGATGAGCACTCCGATGCCCACCACCACGGTGAGCGTCTGGGCGAGAAAGAGGCCGTACTCCAAGAACATGTCCGTCATGATCGACTCCTGCGTCAACAACAAAGTGGTTCGCCGATCATGCCATCTGCTCCCGCCGCCGAGACGATGGCGGGCGGGAACGGGCGCTTCGGCCGCGATATCGCACCGGCCCTCGGAAGCTGCGGGCGCCGAGTTGCCGCGTTGGTGGGCGGCACGCAACGCGAAATGCGCAAAGGCGGACCGGAGAACGACAAAACGCCGTTTGTGCGTTGCTCCGGCCCGTAATAGCGATCAGATTGACTTCCGCAAGCCAAGAACTCGGTGCATTGGTACGGACAGAGCCTTTCCGGGCCGCGGGTCGGCAATCGGCGGCGCCTCGTGCGTGCGAAAACACGCGCCCGCCAGGGTAACCCCACCGACCCGATGTCCGGCCGGTAGGCGGGCCGTTCCCGCTCGCTTCCTGAGAGCCTACCCTTCGGAGGGCACGAGCCGCGGGTGGCCGTCGGGATGGATCCAGTAGCTGCGGTCGAGCATTCGGATCTGGTAGGTGCTTGCGCCCTGCGTCCCCTCAAGACCCACGATGTCGCCGGCCTCGTGCAAGCCCGTATCGAAGAGGCCACGCAGCGCGTTGCGAAGATGCGCGGCGGAGTGTGAGGGTAAGTCTTGGGCAAGACGCTGCAGGAGTGGATCGAAGGTTCCGGTTGCGTCGAGGCGCCCGTACCAGGCGGCGAGAAAGCGGCGTTTGTCCTCACCCTCAAGCAAGCGCTCTTCGGCCGCGCCGTCCTGGGGGGATGAGTCGGCGCTCGGGCGCTCCCATGGAATGTCCGGCGTGTTCGGGTCGTGGCTCGCGCCCGTCGTGGCGAAGGTCTCCACCAGGGAGGCGCCGTGCGCGTGCGCCGAGTCGAGGTCGATCAGACCCTTGAGTCTTGTCGCACTTTCCGTTACCGACTGGAGCAGGCGATCCCGTTCAACGGATGGTGGCTGCGCCGTGGCGGGGGTGCCCAGCGCGTCGAGCAGCGCTCCCTGCAGAGCCTGAAGCTCGAATCCGAGCAGAGAGAGCTTTCCATCGAACCAGGCGTCGAGCGCATCTCGAAGGAGTTCCAGTTCCTCGTTCACGGCTTCGAATCGCGCGCTCCATCGATCTTGCAGCTCGGCGTGCCTGGCCGCGAAGGCTTCTTGCCGCTCGATGAGGTCCTGCCTCGCCCGATCGATACGCGTGCGTTGGCGTTGCGCCTGCGCCAGTCGCAAGCCGAACGCGCTCTGCGCTTCGCTCTCAAGCCGGCGCACGGCGTCGACCGCCTGGTAGATTGCGGCGCTGCGAAGTGGCAAAGGGTCGAAACGCGCCGCGCCCGTCGCATCGTAGAGAAGAGCGGGATCGAGCGAAGCGGTCCATTCGGTTGCCGCGGAGTGCAGGGCCTCGGGATCGGGCCCGAACTCCTCATCGAGTCTTCGCTCCGCCATATCGACTTCTTCGCGAAGCGTGGCGAGGTGAGCGCGGACGCGATTTTCGATCGTCTCAATCCGGGCTTGCACCTCGGCGTGCCGCGACTTCATCCGTGCGTCGCCATCACGCTGCTCCGCACGCAGCTCCTCGCCGCGCTGGTGTAGCGCCGCCCTGCGTTCGCGTAGTTCCTCTTCGAGTGCCTCGTGCCCGGCTTCGAGCGCGGCGCGGCGTTTCATGAAGTCGACGGCGAGGCCGGCCGCCTGATCGCGAAGCACCTGGAGCGATTCCCGGTGCTCGTCGATCTCATCTTCGAGTGTGGCGGCCTCGTCACTCTGCGCGTCATCGCCACCCGCGGCGCGCACCTGTTCGTGGTAGACCTCGATGCGCTGATTGAGGTCCCTTTGCAAGCGGTCGTGGTCTTCTTCGAGGGCGGTGTATCGTTTCGCCATCGGCTCGAGCTCCCGAGCGGCCCGCTCGAGCTCTTCGGCTTCGTCCCGGAGCCAGGTACGCAGAGACTCGCGCTCGTTGCGCAGCGCCGTTTCGCGCTTTTGCAGTGCATCGCGCGTCCGGGACGCGAAGCGGCGATAGTCATTCTCGAGTCGGGCGATCTCCCGGGCGTCTTCGCTGGTACCGCTGCGGTAGGCTTCGGTGGCGGCGTTCAGGGCCTCTCTTCGCGCCTGGACTTCGGCGTCGAGTTCGCGATAGAGGGCCCGAGCGGCCCGCAGCTCGGCGAGCACGATTTCGTATGCCTTCCGGTAGGATTCGATGGCGGCGGAGCTTCCGGCAATGTCGGTCTCGAGCCGTGCCGCGGTCTCGTTGTGGTCTTCGATGCGCGCGTTGAGCTCGGCGCGTTCCGCTTCGAAGCCGGCGTCCACGGCGCGGCTTACGCGCTCGATCTCCGCTCGCTGCTTCTCCAGGCTTCGAAGTTCCCGGGAGGCATGTTCATCGAGGGTCTCCCGGAACGTACGGTAGACCTCCTCCATCCGCTCGGAGTGGACGCCGAAGCCCGATTCGACCGCCTCCAGCATCGCGTAGTAGATGGGTCGGACATCGGAGTCTTGCGCGACGGTGGTCGCTTCGACTCCGAGCGCGCATGCGGCAAGCGCCGGCGCGAGGCACCGCCTCCAGGCGCTGCGCCCCCTCGTTCGAAGGAAACGGCGGCGGGTTCGAGTCCTGGCGGGATGCGCGTTCGCCGGTGTCAAACACGTCACTCGAGTTACTCCCCGGTAAGAGTCATGACTTCCACGGGCCGCGTCGGCGCCCACCGTGTTACCCACGACGGCGAAGCGTAGCGGAAAAGCCATGGCAGGTCTTCCCGGAATCGGGACGCCCGCGGACGTCTCGCGCGGGGCGGCGGCAGGAAGCGAGCCGGTACCGTCCGAGCGCCCGCCGGAAGGGACTCTGGGGCGAGGGGCCTGGTCCCGGCCAGCGAAACACGGCCCCGGGGAGGCGGGTGCGGGTGCCGCGCTCGTTCGCCAATCCCGCCCGAACGTTGCAAAATGCCTGTGACATTGCATCTTTTCCTCCCGGTTTGCCGCGCACTTGCCACGCATTTCGCCATACCTTCCCGCGGTGAAGGCGCACGCCGCGGGCCTGGTCGCGCAGCGCCACGTCGGGGCATCCTGGCGCCCGAAGCTCCCGAGAGTCGGCGTGATGTTGCGGGGCAAGGACCGGCGAGTGCGCGACCCGGGCCGGCGCTCGGGGGCGAGCCGCGGTCGGGCGTTGCTTGCCCTTCCGGTTGCGCTCTTCTCGTTCTTGCCCCTCGTCCCGCAACCCCGAGCGGAAATCCCGGCGATCGAGTACCGCACGAGCGCCCTGCGGGTGATGGGCGCCGAGCTTCCCGTCACGCTGCCGCGCGGTTACGAGATCGAGCTGCTGAACGGCGATCTCCAAGCCCCTCGCCTGCTGACCTTCGCCCCGGGCGATGATCTCTTCGCGGGATCCCGTTCGGGGAACGTGTACCGCTTCGAGGCGCCCTATCGGGAAGCCGACGTGCTGGTGGCGCTCGACGGCTACCCGCACAGCGTCGCGTTTCGCGAGGGAGAGATCCTCATCGCCCGCACCGACGGCGTCTATCGGGCGCCCTGGGAGATGGGCCAGCGAAGACTGGTGGCGCGGGATCTCGCCCTGCTCGCGGCGCTTCCGGGCGGAGGGGGCCACAACTCCCGCACCGTGCGCGTCGGCCCGAATCAGCGCATCTACGCGAGCCTTGGCATTCGGGGCAACTGCTCGGACGAATATCTCGGCGCCGAGTATCCCTTCGAGCGCCGCCGTGGCGGCATACTCGTGCTGGAGGAAGGGGAGGACGCGATCCGATGGTCGGCGTTCGCTTCGGGCCTGCGCAATCCGGTGGGCTTCGACTGGCACCCGGAGACCGGCGAGATGTTCGCGAGCAACAACGGTCCGGACCATCTCGGATTCGAGCTTCCCCCGGAGTACTTCAGCCACATCCGGGCCGGCTCCTTCCATGGGATGCCGTGGTATCACTTCGACGGCGAGCGCGTCGTTCGCGACCCCTGTATCGAGAGCGATCCGCCCGTGGGCGAGCCGCAGCCTCCGGCGGCGACCTTTCCCGCCCGCAACGCCCCGATGGCGGTGGCCTTCGTCGGTCCCGGGGCCCTGGACGAGCGCTTCACCGGGGATGCGGTGGTCGCCCTGCGTGGCTCCTGGGCCACTTCGCCGAGCGGGGGCTATGCGGGGGACCCCGGCACCCGTCGGCATCCCAAGCTGGTGGTGGTCCGCTTCGAAGAGGGGAAGCCTCGCCGGGTGGACGACCTCGTCACCGGCTTCCAGTTGCCGGACGGACGCCGCTGGGCGCGGCCGGTGGGCGTTGCGTTCGGCCCCGACGGCGCCCTCTACTTCACGAGCGATCAGGGCGTGAACGGACTCTTCCGCATGCGTCGCACTCCTTGACCCGCAAATTTCACCGATTTCTCAACTCGCGGATGCCAATCTGCTCGTGATAGCGGGCCTCCCTCCGTCGCGCCGCAACGACTTCGTGTCGGCTACGACTTCAGCGTCTTTCGGTCCGTGCTTCCGGCTATCACGGCATCTTGGCTCCCTCGTGACGAAAATCGGTGAAACATGCGGGTCGACCCCGGTGCGCTCGGACCACGCAATGCGCGGCGCCGCGAAGGTCGGCGTTGCGTTTCGTCGTCGCGCCGCAGCGCCCGGGGCGCGCCAGGCCCGGCGCCACGAATCGTCATTCCCACGCAATCGAGAGCCGGCAGCGTCCGGTTCCGGCCGCCGCGCCGCGCCGAGTCGATCGTGGTAACGATCCCCTTTCACCGGGAGGAAGCGGTCGAGTACGGGTCCGTCAAGCGCGTGAGCCCGATGATCCGCCGGGTGGTCGCCGCCAATCCCGGCGCCTTCACCTATCACGGCACCGGCACCTACATCATCGGCGCCGGCCGGGTCGCGGTGGTCGACCCCGGCCCCGACCTTGCCCCGCATGTCGACGCGATTCTCGCCGCGACGCGGGGCGAGCGCATCACCCACATCCTGGTGACCCACACCCACCTCGATCACTCTCCCGCGACCCGCGCGCTGAAGGCGCGCACGGGCGCACCGAGCTACGGGTTCGGGCCGCACGGCGCCGGGCGCTTCGAGCGCGGCGAATCGGTGGAAGAAGGCGCGGACCGGGACTTCGTGCCCGATGTGGAAGTGCGCGACGGCGATATCGTGCGGGGAGAGGACTGGTCGGTGGAGTGCGTGCACACCCCGGGCCATACGTCCAACCACATCTGCTACCGGTTGCGCGAGGAAGGCTCGCTGTTCAGCGGAGACCACGTCATGGGGTGGAGCACCACCATCGTCTCTCCCCCCGATGGCGACATGGGAGATTATCTTCGAAGCCTTTCGCGCCTGCTCGACGGTGACGACGCCCGCTACTGGCCGACCCACGGTCCCGGCATTCCCGACCCCCAGGCCTTCGTCCGCGCGTGCATCGCGCACCGGATGGAGCGCTTCGACCAGATCGTGCAGTGTCTGCGCGCGGGGACCGAACGCGTGGCGGACATGGTGCCGCTCATCTACCGGGATCTGCCGCTTTCGATGCATCCCGCCGCCGCGCGCCAGGTCTTCGCCGCGCTCCTCTACCTGGTCGAGGAAGGGCGGGCGACCTGTGCGGACACTCTCGCAGTGGACGCACGCTATCGCGCGGTGGACTGACGCGACCGGTGAGAGAGCCGGCGCGCAAGCGCCCTGGTGCATAATCCCCCCGGGTCTTCGAGGACATCCCCCATGGTCATGTTCGTCATCGAGGAGCGGCACCTGCGGCAACTGAGTCCGTCGACGCGGCGCGAGCTTCTGCAAGTGATGGCCGCGGAGGTCGAGGAGGCGCGCGAGCGCTATGCGGCGCTCGAATGGGAGCCCGATGGGACGCAGTCCTATCCCCTGACGGAAGAAGAGGCGCAGCACCTCCTGCATGGCATGCCGGAGAGCGCGCGCAACCTGTTGCGCGCCTTCGCGGAACGGTATGACGGCAAGCGGGGCGCCGCCACTTTCCGCGAACTCCTGAAGGCGACCGGACACACCAAGGTCGAGAACCTCGGGCGCCAGATTGCCTGGATCGAACTACGGGTACGTACCGTGACCGGCAATCACGATGCCTGGCTGATTACCTGGCGAAAATCGGACTGGAAGTGGAGTGAGCAGCGACAGGTCTACACCCGCGGCAAGTACTTCATCAATGGTCCGGCGGTGGTTGCGCTGCGCGCCGCCCTCGACATCGATTGAGTCGGGTCCCCCGCCTGCGCAAGACCGCGGATAACGCACCCGGCCCCGTCCGGGGCGAGGCCCTGTCGCCAGCGCGGGTGGACTGCCACATCGCGCCGATTGGCGGGCAGGACGCGCCTCGTCACCGGTCTCCGGCAGCTTTCCGGGGGCGGGGCGCCATGATGGCGAAACGCATGGAGGCGCGCGCAAGCTTCGCCGCCCGCTCAGCCGGCAGCGGTGGTCGGGCGTGTAGAATGCGCTCCGCCCCGAGATGCGGAGACCGGCTCGAAAGTGAGTGAGAAAGCGCGTCGCGTACCCGACCGGGCGGTGTTTCTGGCCCGCAAGGTCGAGGAGCTGAAGATCGGAGAAGTTCGGCGGCACATCTTTCTGTGTGCGGACCAGACGGATCCCAAGTGCTCCCGGAAGGACGACAGTCTCGACTCCTGGAGCTTTCTCAAGCGGCGCCTGAGCGAGCTCGGCCTCGTCGACGACGGGACCGTGTACCGCACCAAGGCGAACTGCCTCCGGGTATGCCAGCAGGGGCCGATCGCGGTGGTCTATCCGGAGGGGACGTGGTATCGGGGCTGCACGCCCGAGGTGCTGGAACGCATCATTCAGGAGCACCTCGTCGGTGGCCGGCCGGTCGCCGACTACGCCTTCCATACGCACCCCCTGCCCGCCTCGGCATGAAGGGTCCGCGGCGGCCGGCCGGGCTCCACGCCGGCGGCTGATGCCGGAGGTCTCGCGCGACTGCTTTCTCCTGACGCGCCAGTGGCGTGACACCCCGTCCGGGCTCGAACTCTCCTTCTGGGGCTGCTCGGACTCGGGTCCGGTCCGGGTGGTGATCGAGGGCGAGCGAGCGGTCGCGTTCATCCCGCGCGCGGCGTCCCTTCCCCCGGGCCTCGCAGAGGACCCGGACATCACGCGACGATCCCTCGCGCTCCGCGATCTCGGCGGAGGGGCCGTGGACGGCCTCTACTTCCGCCGTCAGCGTGCGCTGGAGGAGGCGCGCGAGCTTCTGCGCCGCCATGGCGTGGCGGTCTTCGAGTCGGACCTCAAACCGAGCGACCGTTACCTGATGGAGCGCTTCATCAGCGCCGCGTTCCGGGTCAGTGGCAAGGCGCGGCAACCGGGCGTCCATCTGGAGTTCCGAAACCCGGTTATGAGACGTGCCGCTTTCCGTCCCCGCTTCAAATACGCCGTTCTCGATATCGAGACCTCGGGCTTCGACGGTCGCCTCTACTCGGTGGCGGTGTGCGCCGGAGAGCATCACCGCGTCTTCATGGTCACCGACCGCAACGTGGATGCGCCCGATCTCGATCTGGTCCGCTGCCGGGACGAACGCGAGGCGCTGACGCGTTTCTTCCAATGGATGGGCAGTTTCGATCCGGATCTGATTCTCGGCTGGAACGTGCTGAACTTCGATCTTGACTTCCTCGAGCGGCGCTGCGAGGCGGTGGGCCTCAGGTTCGCGCTCGCGCGCGGCGGAGAAGGGGCCCGCATCCTGCAGCCCCAGTCACGCTCGGGGGTGCGAGTCGCCCGGGTGCCGGGGCGTGTCGTGCTGGACGGCATCGAAGTGCTGCGCGCCAGCTTCCGCACCTTCGAGAGCTTCGAGCTCGGGCATGTGGCGCAGGCGATGCTCGGCCGGGGAAAGCGCCTGTCCGGCGGCGGCGACAAGCTCGCGGAGATCACCCGCCTGTACCGCGAGGATCCCGTCGAGCTCGCCCGCTACAACCTCGAGGACTGCCGCCTCGTCGAGGAGATCTTCGAGCGCGCGCATCTCGTGGACTTCGCGATGCGCCGGTCCGAGATGACCGGGCTGGCGATGGACCGCCTCGGCGGCTCGGTCGCCGCCTTCGACCACCTCTACCTGCCCCGCCTGCACCGGCGCGGGCGCGTGGCGCGCGATGTCGGCGCCGCGCCGGGCGATGCCGAAGGCAGTCCCGGCGGGTACGTGCTCGATTCGAAGCCCGGGCTCTACGACGATGTGCTGCTGCTCGACTTCAAGAGCCTTTACCCGAGCATCATCCGGACCTTCAAGATCGACCCCTTCGGACTGATCGAGCCGGGGGCGGATCCGGTTCCGGGCTTCGCCGGCGCCGCCTTCGCCCGGGAGGGCGCGATTCTTCCCGACCTGGTGGCGGAGCTGGGCGCCGTCCGGGAGGAGGCGAAGGCGGCCGGCGACGGCGCCCTCTCCCAGGCGGTCAAGATCCTGATGAACTCCCTCTACGGGGTGCTCGGCACCAGCGCCTGCCGCTTCTTCGATCCGCGCCTGGCGACCAGCATCACCCGCCGCGGGCACGAGATCATCCAGAAGAGCCGGGACTTCATCGAAGCGCGGGGCTATCCCGTGATCTACGGCGACACCGACTCTCTGTTTCTGCTCCTGCCCGAAGGGGGCGCATCGGACGGCGCGGCCGCCGCGGGAGAGGCGCTGGCCCAGGTGCTCAACGCCTGGTGGCGGGACGAGATTGCGAGGGAGCATCGTCTCGAGTCGTTCCTCGAGGCCGAGTTCGAGACCCACTTCCTGCGTTTCCTCATGCCCACCGTGCGCGGCGAACGCACCGGCAGCAAGAAGCGCTATGCGGGACTGGTGCGCGATACCAATGGCGCTTTCGACCTGGTGTTCAAGGGGCTTGAGAGCGTGCGCACCGACTGGACCCCGCTCGCGCGTTCCTTTCAGCGCGAGCTCTACCGCAGGGTGTTTCTGGAAGAGCCCTACGAAGAGTACGTGCGGGAAACGCTGCACGATCTGCGGGCGGGACGACTCGACGATCAGCTCGTCTACCGAAAGCGCTTGCGTCGCCCGGTGAGCGAGTACATCCACAACATGCCGCCCCACGTGCAGGCCGCGGCCAAACTCGCGCACCCCGGGCGCTTCGTGCGCTACGTGATAACGCGCGACGGACCGGAGCCGGTCGCCGGATCGGCAACACCGCCCCGGCCCGATTACGAGCACTACCGCGAACGCCAGCTCGCCCCCGCCGCCGACGGCATCCTTCACTTCCTCGACACCAGCTTCGCCGAGTTGACCGACAACCAGATTCGGATGTTCTGAGCCGGCGCCTGCGCGGCCCCTCGATGCGCGGCGGCGATTGAGTCCCGAGCCGCGCGCGGCGATGATGGCGTCCCGATTCGGCGGACAAACTCGGAGTCTCGGGCATGAAGCTCTTCCACAACATCGCGTCGCCCTTCGTGCGCAAGGTGCGGGTCCAGGCGGCGGAGACCGGTCTCGCCTCCCGGATCGAGCTGGTGCAATCGGTGTTCACACCGGTCAATCCCGATACGGATCTCTTCGCGTCCAATCCGCTCGGCAAGATCCCGACGCTGGTACTTGACGACGGGACCGCGCTATTCGACTCACGGGTGATCTGCGAGTATCTCGATTCCCTGAACGAGGGCCCGAAGATGTTCCCCGCCCAGCGAGAGGCGCGCTTCGCGGCGCTCACCCGCCAGGCGCTCGGCGACGGGATTCTCGATGCGGCCGTGGGCGCGCGCTACGAGCTCGCCCTGCGCGAGCCGTCCCGACAGTGGCCGGAGTGGATCGAGAATCAGAAGCGCAAGTACCGGCGTTCCCTCGACGCGCTCGAGGCGGAAGCCGCCTCGCTCGAGGGCGCGCTCGATATCGGCGTGATCACCGCGGCCTGCGCGCTCGGCTACCTCGATTTCCGCTACCCCGACGAGGGGTGGCGCGATGCGCGGCCGGGGCTTGCCCGGTGGTATGCGTCGTTCTCCGAGCGTGAGTCGATGCGCACCACCGCACCGGAGTAGCCGCCCGAGGGCTGTGTTAGCCTGTTGGCCGATTCCGCCCGGCACCCCCTGCGCCCCGTGGACCAGGTCCGCAACTTCTGCATCGTCGCGCATATCGACCACGGCAAGTCGACGCTCGCCGATCGCCTCATCCAGGCGTGCGGAGCGGTCGAGGAACGCCAGTTCCGTGACCAGGTGCTCGACGACATGGAGATCGAGCGCGAGCGCGGCATCACCATCAAGAGCAATTCGGTGAGCCTCGACTACCGGGCGAAGGACGGCGCGGTCTACCAGCTCAACCTCATCGACACCCCGGGCCACGTCGACTTCTCCCACGAAGTCCGGCGCTCCCTGATGGCCTGCGAGGGCGCGCTGGTGGTGGTGGACGCGACGCAGGGCGTGGAGGCGCAGACGGTCGCGAACCTCTATCTCGCCCTCGAGCACGAGCTCGAGCTTCTGCCGGTGATCAACAAGATCGATCTGCCCGCCGCCGACGTGGAGCGCGTCCGCGAGGAGATAGACCAGGACCTCGGGCTTGACCCCTTCGACGCCATTCCAGTCTCCGCCAAGCGGGGCACCGGGATCGAAGAGGTGCTGGAAGGCATCGTCGCCCACCTGCCGCCTCCCCGCGGAGATCGCGGCTCACCCCTCAAGGCGCTCGTGTTCGACGCCCGCTACGATCCTTACCGGGGAGTGGTGCTCTACGTGCGGGTGGTGGACGGGAGTCTCTCCACCGGCGATCGCGTGCGCTTCATGCACACCGGGCGTGAGTACGAGGTACACGAAGTGGGCTTGAACCGGCTGCGCCGGGAGGAGGGCCAGACGCTTGCCGCCGGCGCGGTCGGCTATGTGATTACCGGCATCAAGACGATCCGCGACGTGAGCATCGGCGATACGCTGACCCACGCCCGCCAGCCCGCGGACGCGCCCTTGCCGGGCTACAAGCCCGCGCGCCCGGTGGTGTTCTCGTCCATCTACCCGATGTCGAGCCGCGAGTACGAGGACCTGAGCGCGGCGATGGAAAAGCTCTCTCTCAACGACGCCGCGCTCGTCTACCAGAAGGACACCTCGGTGGCCCTCGGATTCGGATTCCGCTGCGGCTTTCTCGGCCTGCTCCACCTCGACGTGGTGCAGGAGCGGCTTCGGCGCGAGTTCGGTCTCTCCCTGATCCTCTCCGCGCCCTCGGTGTTGTACCGGGTGCAGCTGCGCGGCGGCGAGAAGGTGGATATCGACAACCCCGCCTACTGGCCAGAGCCGGTCAGTATCGACGCGGTGGAGGAGCCTTACATACGGGCCTCGATTCTGCTGCCCGAGCACTATCTCGGCGCCGCGATGGAGCTCTGCCGCGAGCACCGCGCCGCGAAGCTCGGCACCGGCTACCTCGCGCGCGGGCGGCTCGAGGTCACCGCCGAGATGCCGCTCGCGGAAGTGCTCTTCGACTTCTACGACAAGCTCAAGACGGTGACCCGCGGGTACGGTTCCTTCGACTACGAGCCCCTCGACTACCGCGCCGCCGAGGTGGTCAAGGTGGACATCCTCGTGCACCACGAGAAGGTGGACGCCCTCGCCTTTCTGGCCCACCGCGAGAAGGCGAGGTCGAGGGCGCTGCACTACTGTGCTCAGCTCGAGCGCTCCATTCCGCGCCAGCAGTTCAAGATCCCGATCCAGGGGGCGATCGGCGGCGAGATCATCGCGCGCTCCACCATCAACCCCTTCCGCAAGGATGTCACCGCGAAGTGCTACGGCGGCGACGTCACCCGCAAGCGCAAGCTGCTGGAGCGGCAGAAGAAGGGCAAGGCGCGCATGAAGCTGGTGGGCTCGGTCGAGATCCCGCAGGAGGCTTTCGTGGCGGTGCTGCGCACCGAGCGCGCGCGCTGAGCGCCGCCCGTCCCTCCCGGGTCCAGCCCGGCGCGGCGGAGGGGGCCGGGCTTTACCTGCACATACCCTTCTGCTCCGCGCTCTGCCCTTACTGCGACTTCGCGGTACGGGTCGCAGCGCCGCCCGAGCGCGAGGCCTTCGTCCGGGATCTGACTCGAGAGATGGCGCTGTGGAGCGACTGGCCGGCGCCGATCGATACCGTCTACCTCGGTGGCGGCACCCCTTCGTTGTTGGCCGCCGACCAGCTCCATCGCCTCCTCGACGCGGTGCGCGGGAATCTCCCGGTGTGCGCGGGCGCCCGCATCTTCCTGGAGGCCAACCCCGAGGACGTGACCCGCGAGGCGGTGCGCGAGTGGCGCGACCTCGGGGTGGCCACCGTGAGCCTCGGCGTGCAGTCCTTCGACGATCGCGAGCTGCGCTTCCTCGGCCGGCGCCACGACGCGATCCGGGCGCGAGAAGCGACTGCGAGGTGCCTGGCCGGGGGCTTCGATACCGTGTCGCTGGACCTCATCTTCGGCCTGCCCGACCAGTCCGCCGACACGCTGCGCGCCAGCCTCGACGCCACGCTCGCTTTGGCCCCGGACCACGTCTCCTGCTACCAGTTGACGGTGCACGAGGGTACCGCTTTCGGCCGCCGCCGCACGCGGGGCCGGCTCGTCGAGATGGCCGAGGACGACCAGGCCGAGCGCTATGCGCTGGTCCACGACGTGCTCGGTCGCGCGGGGTGGTCGGCCTACGAGGTCAGCAACTTCGCCCGGGAGGCACGGCATCGCTCCCGGCACAACATGAAGTACTGGCGCCACCTTCCCTACCTCGGCCTCGGTCCTTCCGCCCACTCCTTCGACGGCAAGCGGCGCTGGTGGAACCATCGTGGCGCTCGAGCCTACCGGGTCGCGCTCGACGGGGGCGCGCGTCCGGTGGCGGGAAGCGAGACCCTTGGCAGAAACGATCTCGCGCTCGAGGCGCTAATGTTCGGATTGCGCTGCGTCGACGGTATCGACCTCCAGGACTTCCGGGACCGCTTCGGTGTCGATCTGGTTGCGCGCAATCGCCGCTACGTCGACGAGTGCCGCGATGCGGGACTTCTGGCCCTGCGCGAAGGCCGTCTCGCGCCCACCGCCTCCGGGCTCGCGGTCGCCGATGCCCTCGCCGCCCGCCTGGATACCGGCGAGGCGATGGGGGCGCGATAGGCGGGCCAGCTCAGGCCGGCCGGGGGCTCGGCACCGGGGCCGCAGCGAGGGCGCGCCGGCGCCAGTCTCTCTCGCCCAGCACCAGCAGGCTCGGGGTCAGCACCAGGGTCAACACGGTGGCGAAGGCGAGTCCCCCCGCCACCGCGGTGGCGAGCTGGGTCCACCACTGGGTCGAGGGGCCGCCCACCGCAATGCTTCGCCCGACGATGTCGATGTTCACTCCGAGCACCATCGGCATCAGTCCGAGCACGGTGGTGACGGAGGTGAGCACCACGGGACGCAGGCGCAGCACGCCGGTGCGCAGCGCCGCCTCGATGGGGTCCATGCCGCCGCGGCGCAGGATGTTGTAGGTGTCGATGAGCACGATGTTGTTGTTGACCACGATGCCGGCGAGCGCGATCACCCCGATGCCGCTCATCACGATGCCGAATGGCTGATCGGTCACGAGAAGGCCGAGGAGCACGCCGATGGTGGACAGGAGCACCGCGCTCAGGATCAGAAAAGCCTGGTAGAAGCTGTTGAACTGGGTGACGAGGATGATCGCCATCACGAAGAGGGCGGCGCCGAACGCCTTCGTCAGGAAGGCCTCCGCCTGGCGCTGCTCTTCGTCCTCGCCCTTGAAGGCCACCGCGATGCGCGGATCGAGGCCGGCGCGGGCGAGCCAGCTCTTGATCTCGGTGACCTTGTCGTCGACCAGTACGCCTTCCTCGACCTCCGATTCGACTTTGAGGATGCGCTGGCCGTCGGTGCGATTGATGGTGCCGGTGCGCGGAATCGCCGCGCGGGTCACGAAGTTCGCAACGGGGATCGCGCCCTCGCTCGTCGTCACCCGCAGGCGGTCGAGCTGCCCCAGGCTGCGCTCGCTGAACGGATAGCGCACCCGGATTTCCACCGCTTCGTCGGTGTCGTCGGGCCGGTACTCTCCCGCCTTGATGCCGTTGGTGACGAGCCGCACAGTGGCGCCGACGATGCTCACGTCGACGCCGAAGCGGCTCGCCTCCTCCCGATCGACGCGCAACTGCCACTCGATGCCGGGGATGGGGCGGGTGTCGGTGACGTCCACGAAGCCCTCCATGCCTTCGATGGCGGTCCGGATCCGCTCCACCGTACCGGGCAGAAGGTCGGGATCGGGGGCGCCGAGCTCGATCTGGATGGCCTTGCCGACCGGCGGCCCCATCTCCTCCTTGCGCACTTCGAGCACGATCCCGGCCAGATCCGCGGTGCGCGCCCGCACTTCGTCCAGGATCTCCGCGGCGGGCCGCCGCTGGCTCCAGTCGACGAACTCGAGCTGCACGATGCCGATGGTGTCCTCACTGACCTCTTCGCTGCGGAAACGCGTGCCGCTGCGCGCGTAGATGCTCGCGAACTCGGGCATGTCGAGTATGCGCTGCTCTACCTCGCGCACGAGCTGGTCGCGCTCCTCGACCGACAGGTCGCCCCGGGCGTGCACGTGCAGGACCGCGTTCTCGGGCTCGACATCGGGAAAGAACTCGACCCCCCGGCCGAATTGTCCATAGGCGGCGTACACGCCGGCCAGCAGCCCGCCCGCGAGCAGCACCACCACCAGGGGATGGGAAACCGCGACCCGCACCACCCGGAGGTACACGCGGGAGGGACCCGTGATCCGCTCGAGGTCGCCCGATTCCGCCGCGCTCAGGCTCTCGATCTGGTAGTCGGAGTCCGGGGCGCGCCGGCCGATCACGCCCCCCAGGGTGGGGATGAAGACGAGCGCCATGAACAGCGACGCGAACAGGGTCGCGATCAGGGTGATGGGGAGGTACTTCATGAACTCGCCGACGATCCCCGGCCAGAAGAGCAGCGGCATGAAGGCGGCCAGGGTGGTGGCGGTCGCGGCGATGATCGGCCATGCCATGCGCTTGGCGGCCATCGCGTAGGCCTGGCGTCGCGGGTGTCCTTCCGCCATGCGCCGATCGGCCAGCTCCACCACCACGATGGTGCCGTCGACGAGCATGCCCACCGCCATGATGAGCGAGAAGAGCACCACGATGTTGATGGTGAGGCCGGCGAAGCTGAGGACGAGGATGCCGGCCAGGAAGGAGCCGGGGATGGAGACCCCGACCAGACCCGCGGTGCGCAGACCGAGCGCCGCCACCACGACGATCATCACCAGCACGATCGCCGCGACCACGTTGTTCTGCAGGTCGCGCAGCATGTTGCGGATGTCTTCGGACTTGTCCTGCGAGAAGCGCACCTGCACGCCCTCCGGCCAGTTGAGGCGCTCCTCCTCCACCACCGCGCGCACTTCGGCGATGGTGTCGATGATGTTGGTGCCGATGCGCTTGGAGACCTCGAGCACGATGGCGGGTTGGCCGTCCACCCGGGCGAAGCCGGTGGGGTCCTTGAAGGTGCGCCGGGCGAAGCCGATGTTCCCGAGGGTGAGCACCCGGTCGCCGCTCGTCCTGATGGGCACCTCCAGCACGTCCTCCGTCCTCTCGAAGAGTCCCGGCACCTTCACCGAGAAGCGTCCCTGGCCGGTGTCCAGCGCGCCCGCGGTCACGAGCTGGTTGTTGCGGGCGACGGCTTCGAGCAGGGTGCCCGGAGTCTGGTGCAGACTCTCCAGGCGCCCCGGATCGACGATGACCTCCAGCATGTCTTCCCGATCCCCCGCGATGTCCGCTTCCAGCACTCCGGGAAGCCCTTCCAGCTTGTCGCGCAGGTCACGGGCGAGGCTGACCAGCGTCCGCTCGGAGACCTCGCCGTACAGGGTCACCACGATGACCGGAAAGAGCGCGATGTTCACCTCGTGCACGGAAGGCTCCTCGGTATCGCGGGGGAGCTCGTTGCTGGCGATGTCCACCTGTTCGCGCACGTCGTTCAGGGCCTGGTCGGAGTCGAAGCCCGCCTCGAACTCCAGCACCAGCGTGGCCTGGCCCTCCCGCGCGGTGGCGCGCAGCTCCTTCAGGCCTTCCACGTTGCGCAGCTCCTGCTCCATCGGCCGCACCAGCAGGCGCTCGGCGTCCTCGGGAGAGATGCCGTCGTGCGGGATCAGGACATAGATGATGGGGATCGCGATATCGGGATCCGATTCCTTCGGGATGGTCAGGTAGGCGATGGAGCCCGCGACGAGGACCAGGGCCAGCACCAGGAGCACCGGCCTCGCCCGCGCCACCGCGGCGTCGATGACCCGATTCAACTCGAAGCGCTCCCGGCCACCGCCTCCGGCACCGCGGTGACCTGTTGGCCGGGTCGGACGAAGCCGTGTCCGACGGTGATGACGCGGACCGGATCGGGAAGGCCGGAGACCCAGACCCCGCCCGCCTCGGCGCGCAGGATCTCCGTCGGGTGGAACTCGACCACGCCGGTACCGTTGACGGTCTTGATTCCCAGGCGCCCCTGGTCGTCGAGGGAGAGCAGGGCGGGTGAGACCCGGTGGGCGCCCGCCGGCGGCAAGCGCAGGTGAATCTCCGCGGAGACTCCGGCCACGAGCGCGCCGTCGGGATTGGGCACCTCGAGCTCGACGCGGAAGGTCCGGGTGGTTTCGTCGGACTCCGAAGCGACGTAGCGCAGTTGCCCCTGTACCGTCTCGCCGGTGATGAGGCGGGCCTCGCCGGGGGTTCCGGTTCTGACGTGGTGGCGTTCCTGCTGGATGACGTGGCCGGCCACCAGGATGGGGTCCTCCTGGAGGATCCGCCCGACCGGGCTGCCGTCGTTGACGTAGTCGCCGATCTCGACCGTGCGCTGATCCAGGCGCCCGGCGAAGGGAGCGCGCAGCCGGGTGTTCGCAAGGTCGATCTCCACCCGCGCCACCGCGGCCCGCGCCGCCTCCAGGCTTGCTTCCGCCGCCGCGAGCGCGCTCTGGGTCTGGAAGTTCCGGGCGGAGAGCTTCTTCGCCGCGTCGAACTCGATCTCCCGTTGCCGGGCGAGCGCGCGGGCTTCACGCCGGCGGGCCTCCAGGGCGCGGGGGTCGATGCGCACGATCAGGTCGCCTTCATCGACCCGGGCCCCGCGTTCGGCTCCGATCGCGACGATGCGCCCGTCGATCTCCGCGCGCAGGGTCACCGCCCGGGCCGGTTCGGTGCGCCCGTTGAGCACGACCGTACGGCTCACCGGCCGCGCGGCCAGCTCCGTGATCCGCACCTCGATGTCGCGCTGGCGTTGCAGAACCGACTCCGTCTGGGCCGGAGGCAGCGAGGACGGGCCCGAGTGGTCGCCCGACCACACCCAGGCACTCACCCCGGCCGCGATCGCCAGGGCGACGAGCAGGGAGCGCCGTCTGCGCAGAAAGACTCTTGCGGAACTTGCCATTACCTCTTGTCGTCTCCGGATTCCCGTTCCCCGGGGGCGCAACGGGAGCAGGCGTGCGATGCGCCCCGCATCGTTACTTCGAATCGGGGCGGCGGGCGATGAAGTCGATCTCGATGCGAACCTCGCGCGCGAGCGCGGTGACCCCGATGCAAGTGCGCGCCGGCCGGCGATCCGGGGGAAAGTAGCTCTCGTAGACCGCGTTCATCGCCTCGTAGTCCGACTCGAAACGGGTGAGGAATACCCGGGCCGCCACCACGTGGGAAAGAGAGAGTCCGAGCTCCCGGAGCACGATCACCAGATTGTCCATGGTGCGCCGAGTCTGCGCTTCGATGCCCTCCGGGATGGGGGCCGCATCATCGTCCGGATGGTTCGGAATCTGTCCGGTCAGGAACACGAAGCCGTCGGCCTCGACCGCATGGCTGTAGGGCGCCACCGGATGGGGCGCCTCCGCAAACAGGTGAAACAGGGGATCGCGCATCGCACACCTCAATCGAGTCTCCATTCCCCGTATGCTAACTCGCGTTTCGGGGCGCGAAGCGCTCCCGAGACCGGGGGAGGGTCTTTCAATCCACAGATGGATCCGTCCGGCGGGGTGTGGGCAAGGGAGCGGGCAAGCGCGCGGTGGCGCGGCCTTGAAAACTCGCACCGTGGTCCGCATGTATGCGCGCCAGTCCATCCGCGAAGGCGCAGTGGCGCGCGCAGATTCGAAGAGGAAAAGATGAGCCCGGTGGTCGAGATCCAGGGTTTGACCAAGCGTTTTCGCGCGCTGACCGCGGTCGACGACATCTCCTTCTCGGTGGAGCGCGGCGAAGTGCTCGGCTTTCTTGGTCCGAACGGGGCGGGGAAGTCGACCACCATGAAGATGATTACCGGATTCCTCACCCCGGACGCGGGCAGCATCCGGGTCGCGGGCCGCGACACCGCCGATGAAGCGGTCGCGGTGAAGGCCGATATCGGATACCTGCCGGAGGGGGCGCCTCTCTATTCGGACATGACGCCCCGGGCCTTCCTCGACTTCGTCGCCGAGGTCCGTGGAATCCCCACGGCATCGCGCCGGTCCCGCATCGAGGAAGTGGTCGAGATGGTCCACATCGGCTCGGTGCTGAACCAGCCCATCGAGACGCTCTCCAAGGGCTTCAAGCGCCGGGTGGGCCTCGCCCAGGCGATTGTCCACGACCCCGCCGTGCTCATTCTCGACGAGCCCACCGATGGACTCGATCCGAACCAGAAGCACGAAGTCCGCAGCCTCATCCGGGGGATGGCGAGCGAGAAGGTCATCATTCTCTCCACCCACATTCTGGAAGAGGTCGACGCGGTGTGCACCCGCGTGCTCATAGTATCCCGGGGGCGTCTGGTCAGCGACAGCACTCCGCGGGCGCTCATGGAACGCTCGCGCTTTCACAACGCGCTCAGCCTGGTGGTGGACCAGGCGTTGTCGGCGGTCGATCTCGAAGCCCTCGAAGCCCTCGCCGCGGCGGCCTCGGTGGAAGTGTCGATACGCTCGGAGTCGCGCACCGAGCTTCGGGTCTTTCCGCGGCCTGGCCGATCCCTCGTCGAGGAGGTCGGCGCGCTGGCCCGCGAGCGCGGGTGGCGCCTGGCGGAAATGCACGGCGAGCGCGGCCGCCTCGACGAGGTGTTCCGCGAGATCACGAGCGGACAGTTGAGCTGAGGGGAGACGGCGGTGAGCGCGATCTGGGCAATCTTCAAGCGCGAGCTCGGCGGTTACTTCACCACCCCCATCGCCTACGTGTTCCTCACCATCTTCGTGCTGCTCGCCGGGGTGTTCACCTTCTACCTGGGGAATTTCCTCCAGCTCGGCCAGGCGGATCTCGGGGCCTTCTTCCTCTTCCACCCCTGGCTCTACCTGTTTCTGATCCCGGCGCTCTCGATGCGCCTGTGGGCGGAGGAACGCCGGGAGGGAACCATCGAGCTGCTCCTCACCCTCCCGGTCACGATGTCCCAGGCGGTGCTCGGCAAGTTCCTCGCCGCCTGGACGGTGGGCATCGTCGCGCTCGCCCTGACCGCGCCGATATGGCTGACCGTCAACTATCTCGGCGATCCGGACAACGGGGTGATCTTCGCCGCGTATGTCGGGAGCGCGCTCATGGCGGGCGCCTTTCTCGCAATCGGAGCCTGCTTCTCGGCGATCAGCAGGAACCAGGTAATCGCCTTCGTGTCGAGCGCGGCGGTCTGCCTCGCCTTCGTGCTGAGCGGCTACCCCCTGGTACTGGAGATCTTCGGCGCTTTCGCGCCCGCCTTTGTCGTCGAGGCGGTGAGCGCCCTGAGCTTCCTCACGCACTTCAACGCGATCTCGCGCGGGGTGATCGATCTCCGCGACATCGTCTATTTCGTTTCGACGATCGTGTTCTGGCTCTACGCGACCGCGCTCGTCATCGACATGAAGAAGGGGCGATAGATGTCCGCACGTCTGCTCGGCGCCGGCGGGCTCGCGCTCGCCCTTGTGCTCTTCTTCGCGGTCAACTCCCTGAGCGGCGCGCTCTTCTCGTCCTCGCGCATCGACCTCACCGAGAGCCGGATCTACTCGCTCTCCGAGGGCACCCGGGCGACGCTGGCGAAGCTCGAAGAGCCGATCACCCTGCGCTTCTACTACTCGAAGAGCCTCGCCGCCCAGGTGCCGGGCATCAACACCTACGCGGGGCGCGTCCTCGGTCTGCTGGAGGAGTACCGGCGCGAGGCGCGCGGCAAACTCACACTGGAGTCGATCGATCCCGAGCCCTTTTCCGAGGAGGAAGACCGGGCGGTGGGCTACGGACTGCGCGGTCTGCCCGCGCGCGCCGGCCAGGGCCAGGACCTCATCTACTTCGGTCTCGTCGGGACCAATTCGGTGGACGACGAAGAGGTGATCCCCTATTTCTCGCCCCTGCGGGAACGCTTCCTGGAGTACGACCTCACCCGGATGGTCCACAGCCTCGCCGATCCCGAGCGTCCGGTGGTGGGGGTGCTTGGCACGCTGCCGGTGTTCGGAATGCCCTCTCCTTATCAGGCGCCAGACGAGGCGCCGGTACCGTGGGCGGTGGTGGAGCAGATGCAGCAGATCTTCGACGTGCGCCAGCTCGATCCCGGCTCGGAGTTCGGGGAGGCCATCGACGTGCTGATGCTCGTGCATCCCCAGGGGTACGAGCCGGACTTGCTCTACCGCATCGATCAGTTCGTGCTGGGTGGTGGCAAGGCGCTGGTCTTCGTCGACCCCCATTCGGAGACCCAGCCGTCGATGATGATGGGGGGCGTGAGCGAGCCCGATCGCCGTTCCGACGCCGGCCCGCTGCTCGCGGCGTGGGGGCTGGAGCTGGAGGAGGACACCGTGGTCGGCGATCTCAGCATCGCTCCCACCGTGCAGATGGAGAAGTCGGGGCGGGTGGTGCAATTCGACTACCCGGTGTGGATGAACCTGCGTCCCGATCTGATGAATCCCTCCGATATCGTGACCGGAGAACTCGGCAACGTCACGTTCGGGACGGCGGGGGTGCTGCGGGCGACGGAGGGTGCGACCACGCGACTCTTTTCCCTGATCCGCACCAGCGATCAGGCCAAACGCTATCCGCAGAGCGCGGTCGGCGCGCTCGCCGATCCGCAGGCGCTGCTCGAAGGCTACGCCCCGGAGGGGGAGTCCTTCACGCTGGCCGCGCGTGTCTCCGGGCCCGCCCGCAGCGCCTTCCCGGATGGGCCGCCGTCGCCCTCCGGCGATGCGGGGGGCACGACGGCGGACCCGTCCGCCCACCGCAACGAGTCCGACGGCGACATCAACCTCATCGTGTTCGCGGATGCCGACCTGCTTGCGGATCACTTCTGGGTGCAGGTGCAGAGCCTGCTCGGCACCCGCTTCATGGTGCCCACCGCGGCGAACAATTCGCTGGTAATCAATGCGCTGGACAACCTCACGGGGTCGAGCGATCTCATCGACGTGCGCAATCGCGGCACCTTCCTGCGCCCCTTCGAGCGTATCAACGCCTTGCGCCGCGAAGCGGAGGCCCGCTTCCGGGAGAAGGAGGAAGAGCTCGCCCTGCGCCTCGAAGAGACCGAGGAACGGCTCCTCGCGCTCGAGGAGACGAGACAGGGCGAAGACGCGCTCCTCCTCTCCAGCGCTCAGCAGGACGAGCTCACCCGTTTTCGCGAGGAGCGCCTGGCGGTGCGCGGAGAACTCCGCGACGTACGCCGTGAGCTGCGCCGCAGCATCGAGTCGCTGGAAGGATGGCTGAAGTTCATCAACATCGGTCTGATGCCGATCCTCATCACCCTGTTCGGGCTCGCGGCGGGGATCTGGCAGCTGCGTCGGCGGCGCGCGCAATGAGATGCAACGGACTCGCCCGCGTACTCGCGACCCCCGGGACGGACTCGTCTCCGAGTTCCGATGCCCTCAAGTCCGTCGCGCTCGTTCCGAGAACGTTACTGGCCGCACCCGCCGGGACCGGCGGGTCGTCTGTTTCCGGCTCGCCGTTGCGCGTCTTTCGCTCCGTGCTTACTGCCATCACGGCATGTTGACGCCCTCGTGACGAAAATCGGTGAAAGATGCGGGTGAGGGCCGTGAAACGCATTCGCTCCCTGACGATCCTCGGGGTGGCCGCGCTCGCCGCGGTGATCGCTGTCGTGATGCTCGAGTCCGAAACCGGGGACTCCGCAATCCCCGGGGAAGGTGAGCTGGTGTTCCCCGAGCTGCTCTCTCGCGTCGACGAAGTGCGCCGGATCCGGGCGGTGAGCGGGGGTGACACCTTCACTCTGGCGCACGACGGCGCGCAGTGGACGATGCCCGAGCGCGACGGATACCGGGCCGTGCCCGATCAGATCCACAAGCTCGTGGTCGGCGCCGCCGGCCTCGAACGCCGGGAGCCGAAGACCTCGGACCCGGCACGCTACCCGCGCCTCGGCCTCGAAGACCCCGCGGAGTCCGGCTCGGGCTCGATCCGCTTCACTTTCGAAGACGCCGCCGCGCAGGTGCTCGCCGACTTCATCATCGGAGAACGCGAGGCATCGAGGATCGATCTCTCGGTGTCGGAGTTCTACCTGCGCGAACCCGCGGACGCGCAGTCCTGGCTGGTCGAGGGCAAGCTCAGTGCCTCGCGCGACCCGGTCGAATGGCTCGAACGGGAAGTGCTGCGCATCGAAGAGGCACGCGTGCGTGCGGTGCGGGTCCGCCAGCCCGATGGCGGCCGGCTCGAGGTGAGCCGAGCGCGGCCCGACGACCAGGACTTCGCGCTCGACAACGCGCCTCCCGGCCACGTGGTCGACAGTCGGTGGCGAGTCAACGACATCGGGCGGGGGTTCGCGAACCTGCGTTTTGAGGACGTGCGCCGCGCCTCGGCCGAGCCCCGGGGGGAGCCCGGCTTTAGCGCCGAGCTCGTGACATTCGATGGGCTCCGGGTGCACGTCCTGACCTGGCGGGAGGACGACGGGAGCTGGCTGCGCATTCGCGCCGCCTTCGACGACGAGGCGCTGGACCCGCGCTTCGGCCCTCCCGCCCCCTCGGGCGCAGGGGAGGCCGGCGACGGCGGCGCCGAAGGGGACGCACCCGAAGACGAGGCACAGAGGAATGCTTCGGGGCTCGCCGACTTCGAAGCGATCGAAGGGCTGCGGGCCGCGGACGCGGTGCGTGAAGAAGCCGAGCGCTTCGGCAAGGCCTGGGAGGGCTGGGAGTTCCGTCTCGCCGACTTCAAGCGCTCCTACTTCACGGTGCCGGTGGCCGACCTCGTCAAGCCCGCGGAATCGAGCGAGTAGGGCGGCGGAAAAGGCGACTTTTTCCCGGCCGGGGTGAGGTGGCCCTTACCCGGCCGCGGCAACGCACCGGCATCCCGGCGTCGTCGGGACGAGATTGGCACGATGTTGCGGTTGGCTGCATCTCGCCTCATGTGGCGTCATCGTTCATCGTAGAGTGTTATACGATAACGTCACATGATCCGGCGCCACCGCGGTGCCGCATGGTCGCGACAGGAGGACAGCGCAGGATGAAAATTCTTCGAAACCCGAGCATTGCGCGCCGATATGGGCGCACCGCGGCACTTGCCCCCGCTCTCCTGGCGTGTGCCGCGCTGGCGGCGGAACAGGATGAGCACCGCGAGCACATGGCCCATGAACACGGACATGGGGCGCTCGACATCGTGCTCGAAGGCGAAGAGCTCGTAATCGAGCTTCGAATCCCCGGGGTGAACGTGGTCGGCTTCGAACACACCCCGCGAGACGATGCGGAACGTGAAGCGGTGCGCCAGGCGCTCATACCCTTTTCAGACGCGGCATCCCTGTTCGTGCTTCCGGTGGAAGCGGAATGCGAGGTCGAAATGGCGCGAGCCGACATCATGGGCATGGCGCATGAAGACGAGCATGAGGATCACGGCCACGAGGCGGAGGAACACGGGGAACACGAGGAACACGACGAGCACGAAGAACACGAGGAGCATGGCGAGCACGAAGAGCACGACGAGCATGAAGGTGATGATTCCGATGCATCCGACTCGGACGCGCACTCGGAGCTGCGAGCGACCTACCACTTCCACTGCCACGAACCGGACCGACTCCTGAAGGTCGAAGTGCGCGTGTTCGAGCATCTGCTCGATGCCGAGGAGATCGATGTGCGCGTGGTGACGCCGATGGCGCAACTCTCGCAGGAGCTCCATCCGGATTCCGGGGTCGTCGAACTCACGCCGTGACGCGTCACGGCGAGCGGAGCGAAGCAACGACGACAACCGTCGAGATCGATCGCCTTCGCTTCGCCTGGAAACCCGGCCAGCCCGAGATCCTCGACATCGAGGATCTCGTGGTCGAGGCCGGGGAACGGGTATTCATCGAAGGGCCGAGCGGCAGCGGCAAGAGCACCCTGTTCAGCCTGCTCGGCGGGGTGCTCTGCCCACTTCAGGGAACGCTGCGCATCCTCGGCGTCGGGGTTTCCGAGATGCCGGCGCGACGTCGGGACGCCTTTCGCGCCGATCACATCGGATTCGTGTTCCAGATGTTCAATCTGGTCCCCTACTTGTCGATGGTCGGGAATGTCACCTTGCCCTGCCGCTTCTCGCGTCGGCGGCGCGAGCGGGCGGTCTCGCGGTCGGGGACCCCCGATGCGGAGGCACGCCGGCTGCTCTCCCGGCTCGGACTCGAAGCGGAGAATGCGCGCGCGCGGGCGGCGAATGAACTCAGCGTCGGCCAGCAGCAGCGCGTCGCGGTCGCGCGGGCGCTCATCGGAGCACCGGAGCTGATCATCGCCGACGAGCCGACCTCCGCTCTCGACGAGGGTGCGCGCGAGCGCTTCCTCGAGCTTCTCTTCGCGCAGTGCGACGAGGTCGGCGCATCGCTGCTCTTCGCGAGCCACGACACGCGCCTCGGCCCCCTCTTCGACCGCCGGGTGTTTCTTCCCGAACTGAACCGCGCCGATCCCGCGGGGCGGGGACGGGGCGATGCCGCCGCCTCGGTGTGCTGAGTACCGGAATCCGGGCCCATGATGACTCTCGTTCGGTTGGCGTTTCAGAGTGTGCGCAACCGCCGAGCCACCGCCGGGCTCACCGTGTTCGCCATCGCGCTCAGCGTCGCGATGCTGCTCGGGGTGGAGAAGGTGCGGCGTGATGCCCGCGGCGCGTTCGCGAACACGATTTCCGGCACCGACCTCATCGTCGGGGCGCGCAGCGGCGCGATCCAGCTCCTGCTCTATTCGGTGTTTCGCATCGGGAACGCCACCAACAACATCTCCTGGGAGAGCTATCAGGACATCGCGGCGCTGCCCCAGGTTCGGTGGACGGTACCGATCTCGCTCGGCGATTCGCACCGCGGCTATCGCGTGATGGGGACATCCCGCGCGTACTTCGACCACTACCGGTACGCCCGCACCGAGTCGCTCGCCTTCGCCGCCGGCGGCCCTTTCGACGACCTCTACGACGCGGTGCTCGGGGCGGAGGTCGCACGACGGCTCGAGTACTCGCTCGGCGACGCGCTCGTCGTCTCCCACGGGGCGGGTGCGGTGAGCTTCTCCGACCACGAGGACAAGCCTTTTCGCGTGGCCGGGATCCTCGCCCCTACCGGCACTCCGGTGGATCGCACCGTTCACATCAGCATCGAGGGCTTCACCGCGATGCACATCGACTGGGTAGCCGGGGTCCGGGTGCCCGGAGCGGAGGTCGACGCCGACGAGGCTCGCGCCATGGACCTCACCCCGCAGGCGATCACCGCCTTTCTGGTCGGCCTCGATTCGAAGATCGCCATCTTCGGCGTGCAGCGGCGCATCAACGAGTACCGCGAGGAGCCGCTCCTTGCGGTCATTCCCGGGGTCGCGCTCCAGGAGCTGTGGGATCTGATGCAGGTGGCGGAGAACGTGTTGCGAGTGGTGTCCACCATGGTCGTGGTGACCGGGCTGTTGGGAATGCTGACCGTCGTCCTCGCGAGCCTCGAGGCGCGGCGCCGGGAAATGGCGGTGCTTCGATCCGTCGGCGCGCGGCCCCTGCACGTCTTTGCGTTGTTCATGAGCGAAGCCGTGGTCCTTGCCCTGCTCGGGGTGGCGGTCGGAGTGGCCCTGGTCTACGCGGCTCTGTTGATCGGCCGGCCGCTCATCGCCAGGGAATTCGGCCTGCATCTGGCGATTGCGGCGCCCGCGCCCGCGGACTGGCTGATAATCTCGGCGGTCGTGCTGGCGGCGTTCGCGGCGGGTACGGTTCCGGCACTGCGCGCCTATCGGATGTCGCTTGCCGACGGACTCTCCATGAGGATATGAACATGTCCGGACCACGAAGACGCAAGCATGGCGCGCCGGCGGCGGCATGGGTGATGCTCGCCCTCGCGCTTGCCGTGGCACCGGCCCCGCCTGCTCTTGCGGCGACGCCGGACGGTGTACAGGAGCTCGAGTGGGAGGACCTCATACCCAAGGACTGGGATCCCTTGTCCGGGTTCGAGGCCCTGTTCGACGGTGGCGCGGAGAACCTCTCCGACGACAGCCCGGAGGCGATCGCGATGTTCGATGCCTACCTCGAAGCGGTGCGCTCGGCTCCGGTGGTGGGCGACCTCGACGGCCGGGAGATACGGCTTCCCGGATTCGTGGTGCCGCTCGACTTCGACGGAGCGGGAACAACTTCGGAGTTCCTGCTCGTCCCCTACTTCGGCGCGTGCATTCACGTGCCGCCGCCGCCCCCGAACCAGATCGTCTACGTGACCACGCAACCGGGCTATCCGCTCGAGGATCTCTTCGATGCGGTGTGGGTGACCGGCGTTATCAGCACCAAGGCGCACCTGAACGAAGTCGGCGACGCCGGGTACACCATGCACGCGACGATCGTCGAGCCTTTCTGATCTGTTGATCTGTTCCCGGGCTGCCGGGACTGCGCTCAAGCCCGGCCGCGAGCGGATCCGGCGTCTCTTTCGCGAAGCGTCGCGCCCTCGGAATGGAGCTTCCGAACCCTCCCCCGGTGTACGATTCGCCGGCCCCGACCGGCGCCGGCGCGCCGAGTCCGGGGGCACGCGCGCTCGGCGGGGTTGAACGGGACGGGAGCATGGCGAAGTACATCGAGACCTTCCGGTCGATGGTCTATTCCTGGCACTGCGACCACCAGGGTCATCTGAACACGATGCACTACGTCGGCATGTTCGACACCGCGTTCTGGCACCATCTGTCCGCGCTCGGCTTCACCCGCGACTTCATGCGCGAGCGGCGCACCGGCTTCTTCGACGTCAAGGACACCATCGAGTACAAGGCCGAGCAGCCCCCGGGCAGCCTGCTCAGAATCGAGAGCGCCCTGGTGCACCTCGGCAACACCTCCATCGTCGGCTTTCACCGCATGTGGAATACCGAGAGCCGGGAGCTCGCCGCCACTTCCGAGAAGGTGACGGTCTACACGAGCCTCGAAACCCGCCGCAAGACGCCCCTGCCCGAAGAGCTGCGCGCGGCGATGCTGGCGAACCTGGTGGAGCGCGAGCCATAAGGCGCCACGGCCACCTGTGCGCGTTCCTCGCGCCCTTGTTCTGGAGCATTTCCGGGGTCGTCATTCGCAGCACCGAGGAGGTCAACGAGTGGCAGATCAACTTCTACCGCTCGGGAGCGCTCGCGGTGTTCGTGCTCGTCGTTCTCCTGATTCGGTACCGTCGCGGTCTGGGGCGGACGATCCGCGCCGCCGGCCTGACCGCGGTGGTGGCGGGTGCCTGCATCTCCATCGCCTACGTCGGCAACATCGTCGCCCTCATGCACACCACGGTGGCCAACGCTATGCTGCTGATGGCGGTGGCCCCCCTCGTGGCCGCGGTCACCGCCCGCGTCTTCCTCGGCGAGCGACTGACCCGGGTGGTGCTCGCGGGCATCGTGCTCGCGACGCTCGGGATCGCGATCATCGTCGGGGGCGGAGTGACGCGGGGCGGCCTCTACGGCGATGTGATCGCGCTCACCACTGTGATGTTTCTCGGCTTCTACGCGGTGGCCCTGCGGCGCAAGCCCGGGGTGGACATGGTCCCCGCGGTTCTCTATTCGGGGATCATCGCGGCCGCGGTGGGAGGGTTCGCAACAGTCGCGACCGGCACCGGATTCGCCGCGCCCGCCCGCGAAATCGGGCTGTGCGTGTTTCTCGGAGTGGTGCAGATAGGGATCGGCGGCATCCTCTTCGCGATCGCGGCCCGTACCGTGCCGGCGGCGCAGCTCACCCTGTACGCCCTCCTGGAGCCGGTGCTGCAGCCGCTGTGGACCTGGCTCGGGGTCGGTGAAGTGCCGGCCGGCGCGACCTTCATCGGCGGCGCCATCATCCTGCTCGCGGTGCTGCTCCAGGCGGGCAACCGGGCGAGTGCGAAGGCGGGGCGAGGCCCGTGAACGGGTCCGGACCTGAACGGAAGGTTTCTTGAGAATGCACTCGCAAGGTGGGTCGGTATAGAGCATGAGCAAGCGCATCGCGATCGGCGGGATCTGGCACGAGACCAACGGCTTCGCGGCGGGACTCACCGGGCTCGACGACTTCCGCGCCTACCAGTACGCGGAGGGGGCGGCGCTGCTTGCGCGCTACCGGGGCACCGGGACCGAGCTCGGGGGCATGATCGAGGCGGCCAAGGAGTGCGCCTTCGAGTTGCTGCCCACGCTGTTTGCGGGCGCGGTGCCCTCGGCCACCATCGCCCGGTCCGCCCTCGATGCCCTCTGCGACGGCCTCTGCTCGCGTCTCGCCGCAATGGGCTCCGTCGACGGGATGCTCCTCGTGCTGCACGGCGCGGCATCGGCGGAGGGGGTCGACGACGCCGACGCCTTCGTGCTGCAGCGCATCCGGGAGGTCCTGCCCCGTCCGCTGCCCATCGCCGCCACCTTCGATTTCCACGCCAACCTGAGCGAGACGATGGTGGCCAGCGCCGACGTGCTGGTCGGCTACGACACCTTCCCCCACGTCGACATGGCCGAACGTGGGGCGGAGGCGGCCCGTCTGCTCGCCCGCCTGCTCGGGTCGAGGGAACGCCCGGCGCGTGCGCTCGCCAAGTTGCCGCTGTTGACGGTTCCTCAGAAACAGGCCACGGACCAGGAACCGGCAGCGTCCGTCATGGCGGCCCTGCGCGAAGTCGAGACCCGACCGGAGGTCTGGTGCGCCTCGGTCGCGCTCGGGTTTCCCTACGCCGACGCACCCCACCTGGGCGCATCGGTGCTGGTCCACGCCGACGATCTCCAAAGCGCCCGGTGCTCCGCACAGATGCTGGCGGAGGAGATATGGTCGCGCCGCGAGGCCTTCGACATCTCGCTCGTCTCTCCCGACAAGGCAGTGTGCGATGCAATGCGCTCCCCGCGGTGGCCAGTGGTGCTCGTCGACCCCGCCGACAACGTGGGCGGTGGCAGCGCGGGCGACGGCACGGCGATACTGGAAGCGCTGGTGCGCCACCGTGCGCAAGACGCGATTGTCGTCATTGCGGACCCGGAAGCGGTCGCCGTCGCGGATGCCGCGGGCGAGCGCGGCGTCTTCGAAGCCCCGGTCGGAGCCAAGGTCGACGACCGGCACGGAATGCCGGTGCCGATCCGGGGCGTCGTCACTCGCCTGGGGGACGGGCGCTACGTGCACAAGGGCAGCTACATGACCGGCTACGAGACTTCGATGGGACGGTGTGCGGTGGTCGATGCCTCGGGAATCCGGATCCTGCTCACTTCCCGGCGCACCATGCCCTTCGATGCGGAGCAGCTGCGCTGCATGGGCATCGAGCCCGCCGAACAGCGGATCATCGTGGTGAAGTCCGCGAGCGCCTGGCGCGCCGCCTTCGAGCCCGTCGCCCGGCAAGTCATCTTCGTGAATACGCCGGGAGTGTGCGCTTCGAACCTTGGCCACTTCGAGTACCGGCGCCGCCCGGTCCCCGCCTATCCGCTGGAACGGTCCGGCTTTTCCGACCTGGCGTCGGAGGCGTGCGTCCTTTTTTCATAGCCCGTGCGCCCCCCAATCACGGCATATCGGCGCCCGAAGCGGCCGAAAGTCGGTGCACTTTGCGGGCTCGCCAAAGATTCGTGTCGGACTTGATCGCGAAGGCGTCGGGGCCGCAGCGGCGGGTCGCATGGACTTGAAGCTGGCGCATCACGCGTCGCCGACAATGCGTCGATGCTCCTTGAGGTACTACGGCCAGCGTTCACGAGCAAAGGAGTCGGATTCTCGTAATCACCTGGCGTTGCGGGGAGAATCGGGATATCCGGCTTGATACCGTGATCGGGAACTGACCCGGAACAACGAAGGACAACGATGGAATACACGCAGTCAGCATCGCTCTACGAGCAGGCGAAGGCGTATCTCGGGGGCGGGGTGAGCAGCAACTTCCGCTACGCCGGCTACGGGGAGAGTCCGGCGCCGCTGTTCTACGCGAAGGGCGCGGGCTCGCGCCTTACCGATGTCGACGGCAACGTCTACATCGACTACGCGCTCGCCAACGGCCCCGCGATCCTGGGCCACGCGCCACCGGCGGTGCTGGACGCGGTGTCCCGGACGTTGACGATGGGGCAGCTCTTCGCCGGCCAGCACGAGCTGGAGCTCGAGCTTGCGCGGCGCATCACCGAGATCGTGCCCTGCGCGGAGCTGGTGCGCTTCGCTTCCTCGGGGAGCGAGGCGGTGCAGGCGGCGCTGCGCCTCGCCCGCGCCCACACCGGTCGGCAAAAGATCGTCAAGTTCGAGGGCCACTACCATGGATGGCTCGACAACATCTTCATGAGCGTGGCGCCCTCGCCCAACGAGGCGGGGCCGGCCTCGGCTCCGGTACCGGTCTCCCACACCCCTGGCCAGCCGGAAAGCGTGCGGGGCGACGTGCTGGTCCTTCCCTGGAACGACATCGACGCCTTGGCAGAGGCGCTGCGGGCGCACGGCGACGAGATCGCCGGCGTCATCATGGAGCCGATCCTGTGCAACACCGGGGCGCTTCGGCCCCGCCCGGGCTACCTCGAAGGCGTGCGCGAGCTCACCGCCCGCCACGGCGTGGTGCTCGTCTTCGACGAGGTCATCACCGGCTTCCGGGTCGGGCTCCAGGGAGCGCAGGGTCTCCTTGGAGTGACCCCGGATCTCGCCGTGTTCGCCAAGGCGCTGGCGGCCGGCTTCCCGCTCGCCGCGGTGGTGGGGCGACGCGAGATCATGGAACAGGTCGGGCCCGGGGGAGTGATGCACGGGGGGACCTACAACGCGAACGTGATGTCCATCGCCGCGGGTCTCGCGGCTCTCGAGGAGCTCTCCCGCCACGAGGGGCGGGCCTACCGCGACATGTACAGGCGCGGCGAGCGACTGATGGAAGAGCTGCCCGCGATCGCCCGCCGTCACGGCGAGGCGGTTCGGATCTTCGGCGTCGGGCCGGCCTTCCACGTCGCGTTCACCGGCGATCCCGACGTCCACGACTACCGCGCCTTCTCACGGATAGACGGCGCCCGGCGCGACCGCTTCAACGCCCGGCTGCACAGCGAAGGCGTGCGCGTCACCGCCCGGGGTACCTGGTTTCTCTCCGCCGCGCACTCCGACGAGGATATCGAGGAGTCGCTCGCGGCGGCGGAGCGGGCCTTTGCGGTGCTGAAGGAGGCATGAGCATGAGCGATCGCATCGTCCGGGTCGGACTCATCTGGCCCTCGGGGAGTGGGGAGTTCGAGTACTTCCAGTATTCGCGGGCCACTGGCGAGCGCCTGCGCTTCTACCTCACCTCGACCCCCGTCGGCGGCGAGGAGGGTCGGGATCACGACATCGAGGCGCTCAAGCAGACCGCGCGCATTGACTGGCTGACGCGGGCGGCCACGCGCAGCGCGCTGCTCGATCCGGACGCCGTGTTCTGGGCCTGCACCAGCGGCAGCTTCGTGCTCGGACGCGCCCATGCCGAGCGCCAGTGCGAGGCCATCGCGAGCGCCGCGGGGGTGCCGGCGGGCAGCACCTCGCTCGCCTTCGTGAGAGTGCTCGAAGAGTTGGGAGTAAGCCGCGTGAGCGTGGTCGCGACCTATCCCGAGCCCGCCGCGCGCGCCTTCGCCTCCTTTCTCACCGAGTTCGGCATCGAAGTGGTTCACCTCCAGTGGCTCGATGCGCCGGGGGGATGGGACGCGACCGAAATGGATCCGGAACGCATCGTGAACGGAGTTCGGGAGGCGGCGGTGGACGGCGCCGGCGTGGTGCTGGTCCCCGACACCGCGCTTCCGACCATTTCCATCCTGGAGCGCCTGGAAGAGGCGGCGGGGCGTCCCGTCCTCACCGCGAACGCGGTGTCACTGTGGGAGGCGATGGCGCTCGGGGGCGAGCGGATGCCGCAGCCGGGCTTCGGCGCCCTGCTCGATGGACGTCTGGCTTAGCCTGGATGTTTCACCGATTTCCGTCCGCTCAGGGCACAGAGATGCCGTGATAGCAGGGAGCACGGACCGAAAGACGCGCAAGGCGTAGCCGCCTACGCCGATCCTGGCGAGGAACCTGCGGCGCTCTCACTCCCCGCCCCGGAGCCGATGGGTCGTTCCTTCACCAGCGCCATTCCCGCGAAGAGCAGAGCGAGCGCCAGCCAGAACCACGCCGGGTGCTGTTCGCTGAAGATCAGCATGCCCCAGAGGATGCCGAAGAGGGTGACGAAGTAGGAGGACTGGGTGGCGAACACCGGGCCGGACAGGGTGATGAGATAGAGGAAGACCGAATAGCTGGAGATGTTGCATACCACCATGCCGACCGTGGCCCACTCCACCGTTCCCCAGGGCGGATAGAGGGGCAGCGCGGTGCCGGTGAGCAGCACGATCGGCGCGAGCATGGCCCCACCCGCGAGCAGCATGCCGGCGACGAGGGTGACCGAGTCCGTATCCGGGGGGCGCCGCAGCGCCACGAACACGCTCTCGAAGCCGAAACTGAAGGGAATGAGCAGCGCAATCGCAATCCACAGCGGCGCACTGATCGAGTCGGCTTCGCCTCCGGGCAGGACGAGCAGGGCGATCGCCCCCGCCCCGAGCAGGAGCCCGAAGAGCCGGCCGAACAAAGGGCGATCGATGCGCAGGAGCAGGGACTGCACGTAGGTGAGCAGCGGCACCATGGAGATGATCATCGACATCGCTCCCACCGTGATGTGGGGGGCGGCGCTGAACATGACGACGGTGGGGAGCAGAGTGCCGGCGTTGCCGCACACCACGTAGAACTTGAGGTGGGCAGCGCCAAGGGGCAGGCGGCGCCCGCGCAAGAGCGAGACGATCAGAAGCATGGCGCCGCCGAGCACGCCCTGCCACACCGCGAGGCCGAGGGGATCCGCGCCCTCCGAGGTCGCGAGGCGGGCGAGACTCGGCGTCGCGCCCCACACCCCGCCGCACAGCAACAGGCAAAGGAAGAGCCAGGCGCGAGTGCGCGCCGCCGCGGCGACGCTCACCGGTGGGCAGACCCGTCGGGAATCAGCGCGACCCGTGCCGTCTCGCCCCCGCGGGCGGCGAGGAGGCTGGCGCCGCGGGGACTGCCGGCGTCCGAGTGGCCCGCCCTCCCGGGCCGGACGCGCTCCCGGCTTTGGCGATGGAGGCCGGCGGCCGGTCTCGGGGTCGTGATGTGCGGCATGGCTCCCTTCGTGTTTGCGCAACTCGTGGTCCGAAGATCATGGCACAGCGCCGCTCCCCAGCGTGCGCAGCGGCTCGGCCGGATGCCGGGCACCCGCGCGACGAACGTGTCCGAACGCCTCCGTACCGGACGGCCTCGCGCTTCCTGACCTCAGGTGGCGTCGATTTCCGGTCTCTACAGGCACCAAGATGCCGTGGCAGTGAACGCACGGACCGAGAGACACGCAACGGCGAGCCGGGACTGCGCAGCGATGCGGGTAGCCGGCACGAAGTCGTAGCGGCGCGACGGAGGAAGGCCCGCGATCGCGAGCACATTGGCGTCCGCCAGTTGAGAAATCGGTGAAATTTGCGGGTTGGAGGTCTTGTGCGAAACGCCGGGCCGCTGCGTTACGATGATCGTCCTTGTTCCAACGTGACGGCGGAGAGTGACGATGCCCGACCCGAAGACCGGCGAATTCCGCGGTAACCGCAACCTCGAGCGTCTGTCACGCGTCTCGCAGACCCGGCAGGAGGAAGAGACCGCACGATGTCTGGAGCTGGGGCTCGAGGCGGCGGATTCCATCAACGATCGACGCATCTCGCTCTTCAGCCGCGGTCACCAGCCCGCCTTCGCGGGCATCAACACCTTCATGAAGTCGCACTACTGCGAGGACGTGCGCAAGGTCGGCGATTACGAGGCGGCGTTCGTCGGCATCCCCTTCGATACCGGCACCACCTATCGTCCCGGCACCCGCTTCGGTCCCCAGGCGGTGCGGCGCATTTCCGCAGTCTACGACGGCTACTCGGTCGACGGCGCCGTCGATCTCTTCGAGGAGCTCGATCTCTGCGACGCGGGAGACATCTTCGTCATCCCCGGCAACATCGAGAAAACCTTCGACCAGGTTTCCAAGGCGGTCTCGCACGTTTATACCTCCGGCGCCTTTCCGATTCTGTGCGGCGGCGATCACAGCCTGGGGTACCCGAACGTGCGGGGCATCGCCCCCCACATCGACGGCAACGTGGGCATCATCCACATCGACCGCCACATCGACATGCAGGACATGGACATGGACGAGCGGATGCACACCACGCCGTGGTTCTGGACCACCCACGGCCACGAGAGCGTCGACGTGCACAGCTCTCATCGAGACCACAGCCACATGCACGACGTGGGTCTTGCCAACTGTCCGCCGAAGAATCTGGTGCAGATGGGGATCGGCGGCTGGTACGGATCTCGTCCGGGGTCGGCGGTGGCGAGAGAGCGGGGATCGAGCGTACTCACGATGACCGACATCGAGGAGCTCGGCCCGAAGGGTGCGGCGGAGCGGGCGCTGGAGCTCGCTTGGCACAACGCCAAGGCGGTCTACCTCTCCTTCGACATCGACTCCATCGACCCCGGCTTCGCTCCGGGGACCGGTACCCCCGAGCCGGGGGGACTGCTTCCCCGCGAGGCGCTCGAGATCGTGCGCCTGATCGCGAGGGAGGGGCTGTGCGGGATGGAGGTGGTGGAGGTCTCGCCGCCCTATGACGTGAACGACAACACCTCCCAGCTCGCCTGCCGGGTGATCCTCGACGTGCTCGGAACCCTGGTGGTGGAAGGCAAGCTCGGCCACCGGCGAGAGGTCATGTCGCCGGAGTGAAGCGCTCCGCCCCGCCCCGCCGCGCTACCGCGGCTATAACCCGAGGATCTCCTGCGCGTTGGCTCCGAGTATGCGCTCCTTCTCCTCCGCCGCGAGCAGGGGCAGGGACATGACGCGATCGACGGTGTTGTCCAGGTCGTACCACGGGAAGTCCGAGCCCATCATCACCCGGTGCGGGCCGATGTCCTTGATGAGTCGCGCGAGCTCCACCTGGGTCGGTCCATTCGGGCTGCCGGTCCAGTCGATGATCTCGCAGCAGTCGAAGTACGCGTTCGGGAACGCGTCCGCCACCGCCCGGGTGAGCCTCCAGGCGCCCCCGCCGAGGTGGGCCACGACCACCCTGAGTTCGGGAAAAGCGCGCAGCATCTCCACGAAGGCCGGCGGCTCGGCGTAGCCCTTCCCGCAGCGATCGGGCCCGGCGTGGGCGATGATCGGCATCCCGAGCTCCTCGCAGGTGCGGTAGGTCGCCCACATGCGGCGATCGGACATGTTGAATCCCTGCGCCGCCCCGTGCAGCTTGACCCCTCGGGCGCCATGCGCCTCGTGCAGCTCCCGGACGTGGGCCGCGCCCGCTTCATCGGGCAGCAGGGTGGGGTCCGCGGCGACGAACACCGCGAGTTCCGGGTGCTCCCGTCCCACCGCGCACGCCCATCGATTGAAGCGGCCCATTTCTTCGGCGAGGCGGGCATCGATCTCTCTCGTCGCCCGCTCCCTCTCCGACTCGCTCTTCCCCGGCGCCAGGGCCGAGATCGCCGCCGCCCGGATGGATGCCGTGGTGTAGAGGTTGACGATGACCGACTTGCTGATGCCCGCCACCCGCATGGAGTCGAGCAGCTCGTCGACCGTCCCGTCGAGGGCGCTGGTGCGCACCCCCGGGAGCTCACCGTACTCCCAGACCTCGTAACCGGTCTTCTCGGCGTGGCCGATCTCGCGTGTCTCGTAGATGTGCGCGTGGGAGTCGATCTTCAGGGGTCTGGTCACAATTCGCTCTCCTCCCGGGCAGACGCCTGCCCGCGGCTCGCCTCACTCGCGCCACTCTACCCTGGATCGAAGTCCGGCAAGCTGCTCAAATGGTCGCACTGGCGCAATGTACTGCCGGATTTCGTTGCGAGGGGGCCAGGATGCCATGGTAATGGGCCGCAGGCGCTCAACCGGTGCGCGGCGGTGCGCCGACGGCGCTTCGCCTGTTTCCGGCTCGCCCTTGCGCATCCCGACACCTCGTACCCTCCCACCATTGGGCTTCTCATGAGGAGTTGACGTTGAAGCGACCGTTCAACCACCTGAGACCTGGCAGCGCGGAAGAAGCGATCGCGATGAAGGCGGAGCACGCGGACCGCGCCTGCTACTGGGCCGGCGGCACGGACCTGATGCTGCAGTGGCGAAATGGCGAAGTGGATGTGGACTACTGCATAGACCTGACCCGGGTGCCGGAGCTCCAGGGGATCGAGAACGGCGAGGGGGAGGTGCGCATCGGGGCCATGGCCTCTCTGGACGATCTCGACCATGCCTGCGGCTTGAACCCGTTGATGGAGGTCCTGGGATACACGGCGAGGCTGATGTGCACGAAGCAGACGAGAACCATCGGGACGGTGGGCGGCAACATGTGCAATGCCTCGCCCGGCGCCGATCTCTCGCCCTTGTTCGTGGCCCTGGACGCGGACGCGGTCATTCTGGGCGTGCGGGGCCAGCGTACCGTGCCCATGGAGGACTTCTTCACGGGAGTCAATCGGACCGTCCTGCGGGGCGAGGAGCTGCTGTCCCGGATCGTCGTTCCGGTTCCCGCGCAAAGGCGCGAGGCCAGCTACCGGCGCGTGGCCCGAACCGTGGTGGATATCGCGCTGGTGAGTGCCGCGGTGTCGGTGACGGAGACGCAGGGCAAGGTGTGCGGCGCGCGCATCTCACTGGGCTCGGTCGCGCCCGTGCCCATTCGAGCGCGCGAGGCGGAGCGGGTACTTGTCGGCCGTGAGCTCGCCGCCATCGACGGCGAGGTGCTGACGGAAGCGGGGGCGCACGCCGCCGCCGCGGCCGAACCGATCTCGGACCTGCGCGCCGGCGCGAAGTACCGACGCAGGATGTGCGCGGTGCTGACGCGTCGCGCCCTCGCGGACTCTCTGGAAAGATTGAGCGGAGCGGGTCGATGACACAGATGACGGTAAACGGGCGGGTCTACGATCTCGACATCAAGGGACACGAATGCTTGTCCGATGTCCTGCGACGGCAGCTCGGACTGTACGGGGTACGGGTCTCGTGCAGCGAGGGAGAGTGCGGCTCCTGCACCGTGATCATGGACGGCATGCCGGTTACCGCGTGCCTGGTTCTGGGCATGCAGGCGGAGGGAAGGGAGATCCTGACGGTGGAGGGCCTGGGTAACGTCGACGATCTGCACCCCATACAGGAGGCATTCATCGAGGAGCAGGGCTTTCAATGCGCCTTCTGTACTCCGGGTTTCATCATGACCACCAAGGCGTTCCTGGAAGAGAATCCCGATCCGACGGCGGAAGAGGCGGCGCTGGGGGTCAGTGGAAACATATGCCGCTGTGGCGCCTACCCGTACATCGTGAAGTCGGTGCTGAGCGCGGCGCGGAAGCTCAAGGAGAGCCGGTAGATGCGCCGGCGAAGCCGTGAGGCAGGGAACTCGGATGACCGGAGACTCTTCCGCGCGCGCGGCGCCGCGTGCATGCGGCCGTGGTCATGAGGGCGCGAGGAGGGCGAAGGCGCCCGGTGTGGCGCCCCGGCGGAGTCGAGATGCTGGGGGATCCAAGGTCGTACCCGAGCTGATGGACATCGCAACGTAACGGATACCGGCGTGAGACGAGCCGTCCGAGAGTAGAGGAGACAGCACAATGGCGATTGCGTCCGACGTGACGATGCGCGGAGAAGGACATCGCTCCGCTTTCAGGATTGCGGGAAAAGGGGTGCCGGTAAAGGACGCGAAAGAAAAAGTCACCGGTTCTCTCAAGTACGCGGTCGACATGGAAGTGCAGGGCATGGTGCACGGAAAGATCCTGAGGAGCCCTCACCCGCACGCACGCATCGTGCGAATCGACACCAGCCGGGCGGAGGCGCTCCCCGGAGTCGTGGGTACGGTCACGCATCTCGATGCGCCGCCGCACGTGTGGGAGAACGCGTGGTTCAATTACCGTGGCAAGGTACTGGACGGCATCGCCCGTTTCCACGGAGACGATGTGGCGGCGGTGGCCGCGATGAGCGAGGACATTGCGGAAGCCGCTCTGGAGCTCATCGACGTGGAGTACGAGATGCTCCCGGCGGTGTTCGATCCCGAAGAGGCGATGAAGCCCGATGCCCCGCAGGTCCGCGAGGAAGGCAATTTGCGCGATCCCTATGTGGTGGAATGGGGAGACGTGGAGAAAGGGGAACAGGAAGCGGACTTCACCGTTGATTGCGAGATTCGCTTCGCCAGCCAGCAGATGGCGCCGCTGGGTCGCAATGCGTGCATCGCGGAATGGAGTGGCGATCGGGTAACACTGTGGACTTCCTCTCAGACCCCGTCCGAGCTGCGTGACGGCATTCACGAGGCATTCGGCATTCCATTGAGTCGAATTCGCGTCTTCGCTTTGCCCTCCGGCAGCTCCTTCGGGAACTGGTGGAGCGCAAACTTCATGCTTATCACGGCGTTGCTGGCTCGAAAGGTGCGCAAGCCCGTCAAGATCGAACTCACCAACGAAGAGTGCATGGCGACCGTCAAACGCCGCCACATCGAGATATCCCGGGGGCGCATGGGGTGCAAGAACGACGGAACCCTCACCCTCGCCCAATTCGACCACATCATCGACAACGGAGGTTACGGCTTCAAGGACGACGTGGGCTTCTTCTGTGTGGACAACTGGGGGCGGGCCCACCACGGGCACTACGCCATTCACGGGGTCAACACGAATCTGCTCACCGCCGGATGCATGCGGGCGGTCGGCGATGTGACGCTCGGGGCTTGCGTGGAACGGGTCGCGGACATGTGCGCCATCAAGGTCGGCATGGATCCGGTGGAGTTTCGCCTCAAGAACCAGATCAAGACCGGCGAGAGACTGCGCATGCAGCACAGCCGGCAATACATGCGGGGAAGTCTCGAGGAGTATCTGGAAGGAATTCCGGAGGAGCAGCGCAAGGAGTGGCCGAAACTGTTTCACCTGTCGAGCGGATCGACGGACGAGATCCTGAGAAAGGGCGCGCAGGCCTTCGGCTGGAAGGAGAAGTGGAAGGGCTGGGGGATACCCTATGCCGTGGACGGAGCGCGGCGCCGCGCGGTCGGGGTGGGTACCGGCGCCCACGTGTGCGGCGTGGAGTTCGAAGGCAACGTGTCGGCGGTGGTGCGCATCAACCCGGACGGCAGCGCCAAGGTGCACTGCGCGGTGGGCCGTCAGGGTCAGGGGAGCGAGACGACGCAGGCGCAGGTCGCGGCGGAGGAGCTCGGTATTCCCTTCGACAAAGTGGAGATCGAAACGGGCGACACCGACTCCTGCCCCTGGAGTCATGGATCGCTTGCCAGCAATACGATGTACCGGGTCGGGTGGGCGACCCGGGCGGCGGCGAAGGATGCCAAACGGCAGTTGCTCGAGATCGCCGCCAGGGAGTTCTTCGACGCATCGCCCGACGAGCTCGATGTGGTGGACGGAGTCATACACTCCACCGACCCGCACAAGCGGAACATCCGCATCACGATCGAAGAAGCCCTGAACCACTTTCGCAGTGCGGACGCGTTGGGTCAGGCGTCTTCGATTACCGGCCGGCCCGGGGGACCGATGCCTCCCGCCAGTACCTTCGCGAGGCACTTCGCGGCGCACTTCGCGGACGTGGAGGTCGACACGGAAACCGGTGAGATCAGGCTGCTCGACTTCCTGGCGACCCAGGACAGCGGAACGATCATGAACCCCCAGGTGATGAAGAACCAGATGATCGGGGGCGCCATCTGCGGGGCGGGCTTCGCGATTTACGAAGCGCTGGTGTTCGAAGAGGGCAGCGGTCGCATCGAGAACGCGAACCTGCTGGACTACAAGCTGTTGCGCGCGGCCGACTTCCCGTTGCGGGGCGAGGTGATCTACGGGGATTCCTACGATCCAGTAGGGCCCTTCGGCGCGCGCAGTGCGGGGGAGGCGCCCGCCGCGGCGGCGGGGCCGGCCATCGCCCAGGCGGTCTACAACGCGATCGGGACGTGGGTGGACATGCCGATGACGCCGGAGAACGTGGTCGCGGCGCTCGATGGAGCCTGATGCACGCCCATCGGACGGTGATGGGCGGGTTGGCCCGGATGCTTCGCCGATTTTCGTCCGCGGCGGGAAACCGGCGAAACTTGCGGGCTAATCCTCGGACTGCGCCTCGGCGGTGGCGAGCGCGGACACCACGGTGTGCGGCGTCACTCGTCCCAGCACCCGTCCGCCTTCGTCCACGACCGCGAGCCCTTCGTCGAGGCCCGCGAGCTGCGGCATCAGCTCTTCGAGGGTGGTCGCGGGTGAGATGGAAGTTCCCGGATCCATGCCCTCGTCCGCCGGTTCGGCGATGTCGCCCGCGGTGATCACCTTCACCCGCGGCACGTCCTGGGTGAACTCCGCCACGTAGTCGGTGGCGGGATTCATCACCACTTCCGAAGGAGTGCCGATCTGTTCGATCCAGCCGTCCTTCATGATCGCGATGCGATCGGCAAGGCGCAGCGCCTCGAGGAAGTCGTGAGTGATGAAGACGATGGTCTTGTGCAGCAGGCGCTGCAGGCGCAGGAACTCGTCCTGCATCTGCCTTCGGATGAGGGGGTCCAGCGCGCTGAAGGGTTCGTCGAGGAACCAGATCTCGGGCTCCACCGCGAGCGAGCGGGCAATCCCCACCCTTTGCTGCTGTCCTCCCGAGAGCTCGCGGGGGAAGCTCGTCTCGCGGCCCTGCAAGCCCACGAGTTCGATGACCCCGAGGGCCCGCTTCTCGCGTTCCTCTTTGGTCACGCCCTGCACCTTGAGGGGAAAGGCGACGTTTTCGAGCACGGTCTGGTGCGGAAGCAGACCGAAGTTCTGGAACACCATGCCCATCTTGTGGCGGCGGATCTCGATGAGCTCCTTCTCGTTCACTTCGAGGAGATCCCCACCGTCCATGATCACCTGTCCCGCGGTCGGCTCCACGAGGCGCGAGATGCAGCGCACCATCGTCGACTTGCCGGACCCCGACAGGCCCATGATGATGAAGATCTCGCCCACCTTGACATCGAAGCTCACATTGCAGGCGGCTCCGATGTGTCCGGACTCGATGATCTGCCGGTACAGGGCTTCTGGCGCTTCCACGTCGCCGTTTCGTCCCCTGAAGAAGCGATCCGGCTCTCCTCCGTAGATCTTCCACACGTTTCGGCAGGAGATCTTGATCTCGTCACCGACGACAGGGGACGCGGTCCGGGCGCTCATGGGCTGCGGGTTCTTTCCATCTCGCGCCGCCTCGTCGCGGCGAAGGGGTTGGGGCGTGGCGTCGTGTCGCTCAAGCCCGGATACCTCACCGATTTTCGGCCGCTTCGGGCGTCAGGATGATGCGATAGCAGGAAGCACGGACCGAAAGACGCCGAAGTCGTGGCCGACACGAAGTCGTTGCGGTGTGACGGCGTAGAGCCCGTCATTGCGAGCACACTGGTGTCCGCTAGTTGAGAAATCGGTGAAACATGCGGGTTTGGGTGAAGCGTCGAGCGAGGCAGGTTAAGGCAAGCGGCGGTGGCTGACAAACGAGGATCGCCCGCCCGTCTCGGCGGCCCGCCCGCGCCGGAAGGCTCGGCGGACCCTGTTGCCCGTTATCGGCCGGCGCTCAGCTTGCGTACGGAGCATGCGCGGTGAGGCCGCCGTCGTGCACGTGGAGCTGCCCGGTGGCGAAGCTCGATTCGTCGCTCGCCAGCCACAGCGCGAGGTTCGCGATGTCCTCCGGGCGGCCCAGGCGCCCGAGCAGGTGCTGGTCGATGATGCCCCGCTCCGAGCCCGGGGGGAGGGAGTGCAGGTAGGCATCCATCATCTCGGTGCGGATCCAGCCCGGACAGATGACATTGCAGCGGATGCCGTCCTTGCCGTGGTCCACCGCGATCGCGCGGGTGAGCGCGTGCACGCCGCCCTTGGAGGCGCAATAGGCGGCGAGCCCCGGATCCGCGACGAAGCCGTCGTAGGAGCCGATGTTGATGATCGAGCCTCCGCCCGCGGCGCGCATGGGCGCCAGCGCCTCGCGACAGCACAGGAAGACCCCCTTGAGATTGACGGCCATGAGCGCGTCCCACTCCGCCTCGCTCGTGTGCTCGATGTCTTTCTCGATCTGTACCGCGGCGTTGTTGACGAGCACGTCCAGCCGGCCGAAGCGCCGGAGCGCGTGTTCGAAGATCGCGCGCACGTCCGCGGCGTTGCCGACGTCGCCACGCACGAAGTCCGGGTGCGCTTCGCTCGACCCCTCCTCCGGCGCGCTGCGCGCGCTCGTCACGACGTGAGCGCCCTCCTCGGTGAATCGCCGGACGATCGCGCGCCCGATGCCGCGGGTGCCGCCGGTGACGATGGCGACCTTTCCTTCGAGTCGGCTCATCTCGCCCTTCTCCCTCGACCCGGATGACTTTACCCTGCAAGGGTCCGCCACCCGCCCCATGCTCTCCGCTCAGAACTCCCTCGGGAGGTCCGAAGTGCCCACCACTACCGGTGGTAACGAAAGGAGACAAGGTGGCCCTGGCGCCTGATCAGACGATCTCATGATGCACGATGCAAGGGTTCAGGAGGTGCTCTCCGGCGCCGCGCCGAGCGGCACCGCGGTGAGGGTCAGGGGCTGGGTGCGCACGCGGCGCGATTCCCGACATGGTTTCTCCTTCCTTCAGGTGCACGACGGCTCCTGCATGCCCGCTCTTCAGGTGGTGGCGGAGGCGACGCTCGGCAACTACGAGTCGGAGATTCGCCACCTCACCACCGGGTGCGCGGTCGCGGTGATCGGAGAAGTGGTCGAGTCGCCGGGACGGGGACAGAGCCGCGAGCTCAAGGCGGAGTCGGTGGAGGTGGTCGGCTGGGTCGACGATCCCGACACCTATCCGGTCGCGGCCAAGCGCCATACCTTCGAGTTCCTGCGCGAAGTCGCCCACCTGAGGCCGCGCACCAGCACCATCGGCGCGATCGCGCGGGTGCGTCACGTGATATCGGGGGCGGTGCACGACTATCTCACCTCGCAGGGCTTCGTGTGGATCAACACGCCTCTCATCACCGCGAGCGACTGCGAAGGGGCGGGCGAGCTGTTCCGGGTCACCACCCTGGACCCCCGGAACCCGCCCCGGGACGCCTCGGGAGCGGTGGACTTCGGCCGTGACTTCTTCGGCCGCGAAGCCTTCCTTACCGTGTCCGGTCAGCTCAACGTGGAGTGCTACTGCCAGGCGCTGTCCCGGGTCTACACGTTCGGTCCCACCTTCCGGGCCGAGAATTCGAACACCAGTCGGCACCTCGCGGAGTTCTGGATGATCGAGCCCGAGCTCGCCTTCGCCGAGCTCGGCGATGGCGTCGATCTCGCCGAGTCCTTTCTCAAGGCGATCATCGGCACGGTGCTCGAACGATGCCCGCGGGAGATGGCTTTCTTCGATGACCGGGTGGAGAAGGGAGTCATCGCCAAGCTCGAGGGGGTGGTCGCCTCGCGCTTCGAGCGGATCGACTACGGCGATGCGATCGACATCCTGGCGCGGGCGAAGAAGCGCTTCGAGTTTCCGGTGCGCTGGGGCGCCGACCTGCAGTCGGAACACGAACGCTACCTCACCGAGCAGCACTTCGGTGGTCCGGTGGTGGTCACCGACTACCCCCGTGACATCAAGGCCTTCTACATGCGCCTCAACGACGACGGCAAGACGGTGGGGGCGATGGACGTGCTCGTACCGGGGATGGGGGAGATCATCGGGGGCAGTGCGCGTGAAGAGCGCCTCGATGTTCTCGATCGGCGACTGGAGGAGAAGGGTCTTCGCGAGGAGCTCTGGTGGTACCGGGATCTCCGGCGCTACGGGAGCGTACCGCACGTGGGTTTCGGGCTCGGGCTCGAGCGGGCCATCAACTACATCACCGGGATGAGCAACGTCCGCGACGCGATCCCCTTTCCGCGCACCCCGAGGAACGCCTCGTTCTGAGCCCCGCCGCCGGGGCGGACTCGACGCAATCCATCTCCGGGCGCGCGAAACAAGCGAGCCAGTCGATGGGGGAGGCGATAGCCCGGATGTATCACCGATTTTCGGCCGCTTCGGGCGCCAAGATGCCGTGGTAGCAGGAAGCACGGACCGAAAGACGCTGAAGTCGTAGCCGACACTACGTCGAAAGCGACTTGAGGGAGTACGGCCCGCTGACACGAGCATATCGGTGTCCGCGAGTTGAGAAATCGGTGAAACATCCGGGGTAGGATGCGCGCCAGCGTCGGGGGAGCGAGGACCAAGCGGGTGTACGAGACAATCCTGTTCGAGGTCGATCGCGGCGTCGGGGTGCTCACCCTGAACCGGCCGCGAGTGCTCAACGCGATCAGCGGCAAGATGATCGAGGAGATCATGGACGTGCAGTCCCGGGTGGAGTCGGACCCGGAAGTGAACGTGCTCGTGCTCGCCGGCGCCGGGCGTTCCTTCTGTGCCGGTTACGATCTGAAGGAGGCCGACGCCGGTGAAGAGGAATCCTCCGCGCCTGACCTGCTTGCGACCCGGCGCCGGCTCGAGCTCTGTTGCGAAATGACGATGGGGTTCTGGCACTGCCGCAAGCCGACGATCTCCGCGGTGCATGGCCACTGCCTCGCGGGAGGCTGCGAGGTGGCGCTCGCCTGCGACATCACCATCGCGTCGCAGGACGCGCTCTTCGGCGAGCCGGAGTTGCGCTTCGGCGCCGGGATCGTATGCCTCATCCTGCCCTGGCTGACTGGTCCCAAGCAGGCAAAGGAGCTGATCTTCACCGGCAACGACCGGATTCCGGCGGAGCGTGCCCTGTCGATGGGCCTCGTCAACCGGGTGGTGCCGGAGGGCGACGCGCTCCCGGCGGCACTGGAGATGGCGGGCCAGATTGCGGTGATGGACGAACACGCGATGGCGCTCAGCAAGACCGCGATCAACCGCACCTACGAGATCATGGGCCTGCGCGAGTCGATGCGCGCCGCGGTGGACCTCGATGTCGAGATCACCTGTCTCGATACGCCGGACCGTCAGCGCTTTCGCGAAGTCTCCCGCCGAGAGGGGCTCAAGGCGGCGCTCGCGTGGCGCGACGCGCGCTTCGATCGAGAGACGTGAAGGCCAGGTCACCCGGGGGCGCCACCGACCCCGGAAACGCGTCCGGGGTCGAGGTGCGTCCCGAGACCCGTCTCGCCCCGCTCCTCGCCCCCCGCTCCATCGCCTTCGTGGGCGCCTCCGCCCGAGCGGGCACGCCCGGGCACACCATGCTGGATCTGAACCGCGGCGGCGCTCTCGAAGGGCGCCTCTATCCGGTGAATCCCCGCTACTCCCGGATCGACGGAGTCGACTGCTATCCATCCGTCCGCGCGCTTCCCGAGGTTCCGGACCTCGCGGTGCTGGGGCTCGCCGACCAGCGTCTGGAGAGTGCGCTGTGCGAAGCGGCGAGCGCCGGGACGCGCGCTGCGGTCATATTCGGCGGAGCGAATCTCGAAGAACCCCAGCAGACGCGCCTCGTGCGGCGCCTTGCCGCCATCGCGGCGGAGGCGGACATGCCGATATGCGGCGGCAACGGCATGGGCTTCTACAACCTCGATGCCGGGCTGCGAATCACCTTCTCCCGACCGCCCCGCGCCGCGCGGGCGGGCAACGTAGCGCTCATCAGCCACTCCGGCTCCTCGTGGTCGTCGCTCACCCACAACGATGGACGGCTCAAGTTCAATCTCTCGGTCTCCTCGGGACAGGAGATCAACGTCGGAACCGCGGACTACCTGCGCTACGCGCTCGCCATGCCCGGCACCCGCGCGATCGGACTGATCCTGGAGACCGTGCGCCGGCCGGAGGATTTCGTGGGCGCCCTCTCGGAGGCGAACGCGCGCGGGGTGCCGGTCATGGCGCTCAAGGTGGGGCGCACCGAGCAGAGCGCCCGGCTCGCGATCAGCCACTCGGGCGCCATCGTCGGAGACGATGCCGCCTTCGATGCGATCTTCGAGCACTACGGGGTCGGCCGGGCCCGGACGCTCGAGGAGCTCGCGGCCGGCCTGCTCCTGCTTTCGCACGCGGACCGGGTGGAGCCGGGGGGGCTCGCGCTGATTCACGACTCCGGTTTCGAGCGCGAACTGGCGATCGATCTCGCAAGCGACCACCGCACCGCGCTCGCACGCATCTCGCCCGAGACCCGGGAACGCCTCGCGGCGCTGCTCGATCCCGGACTCGAACCCGTGAATCCGCTCGACGCATGGGGCACGGGCCGCGACTACGAGCGCGTCTTCACCGAGTGCCTGCATGCCCTGATGGAGGATCCCGACACCGCCTGCGCCTTCATCTCCCACAGCCTGCGCGAGGATTTCTGGATCAGCGAGGCGTGGTCCCGAGTCGCCCGGGAGTGCGCCCGGCGAAGCGCCAAGCCGATCGCCGTGGTCTCGAATTTTCCCTGGGTGGAAGACGGGGGCATCGTCGAACGCATGAGCGACGCGGGGATACCGGTGATCGGCGGCATGGGCAACGGTCTCGACGCGGCTTCGCACCTCTTCGCGTGGAGAGACTTCATCGCCCGCGAGGCGCCGGCGGCGCCCGCCGGTCTGGAAGCCTCGCGTCTGAACGAATGGCGCACTCGCCTGCAAAGCGGCGCAGTGCTCGACGAGGCGGAGAGTCTTGCGCTGCTCGCCGACTACGGAATCGATGTCGTCCGCGCCCGCGTCGTCGAGTGCCGTGACGAGATCGAGGCGCTCGCCCGGAGCGTCGAGGCGCCGGTTGCGCTCAAGACCGCGATGCCTGGGGTGCACCACAAGAGCGAGTGCGATGGGGTGCGGCTCGGGGTGGCGCCCGCGCGGCTGTCCGAGGCTTATGACGCGCTTGCCGCCCGTCTTGGTCCGCGGGTGCTGGTAGCGGACATGGCGCCGCCGGGGGTCGAGATGGCGCTCGGAGTGGTGCGAGACCCCCACTTCGGGCCCCTGGTCATGGTCGCGGCGGGGGGAATCCTCATCGAGATGCTCGCCGACCGGCGCCTCGCAGTGCCGCCCTTCGCGTGCGATCGGGCGAAGGAGTTGATCTCCCGGTTGCGCTGCCGGCCTCTCCTCGACGCCCATCGTGGCCGGCCCGCCGCCAACGTCGAAGCCCTCGCCGAGGCGCTTGCGCGCCTCTCGGTCCTCGCCCATGAGCTGGGAGCGTGGATCGGCGAACTCGATGTGAATCCGATCATCGTCGGGCCGGAACGCGCGGTGGCGGTCGACGCTCTCGTCGTGCCATCGGCCGCCGGCGACTGACTGCGCGAGGAGCCGCCCGTCGCGAACCCGTGCGCGCTTCGAGCCTCGGATGTCCTCAGGCGATCCGACGGGAGACGAGTGCTTCGCGCAAGCCCTCGAAGCGTCCCTCGAGCTTGGCGATGCGCTCCCGGAGCTCGGTCTCGAGCGCCGTCATTCGATCGATGAGCTCCGTGCGGGTCCCGTCCATGCGCCCCATCAGCTCGGTTCGGATCTCGTCCATGCGTTCGATAAGTTCGGAACGAAACTCGTCCATGCGTTCGATGAGTTCGGCGCGGTACCCGTCCATGCGCTCGATCAGTTCAGCGCGAATCCCGTCCATGCGCTTGATGAGTTCGGCGCGGTGCCCGTCCATGCGCTCGATCAGTTCAGCACGAATGCCGTCCATGCGCTCCATGAGTACAGCGCGAATCCCATCCATGCGCTCAATCAGTTCGATTCGCAGCGCCGCCTGCTGGGTTTCCAGTGCGGACAGGCGTTTCTCGATGCGCTCGAAGCGCGCATCGGCTCGGCGCTGACCGTTCAATATCAGGCCGGCGAGCGCGATGCCTACCGCGAAGATGCTGATGAGTTCGGGCGTCATCACGGGTTCAGAATACCACCCCCCACGCCAGGGGCCATGGCTCCCCGTCTCATCATCGTGTCGATTGATTCAATCACACATGTCGTCACCGGCCGACAGGGTGTAGGCGCGGAGCCCGTGCGGGATGCGTTCTCCGTAGTCCATGAAGGCTTACCTCACGCGCCGGCCACGATCCCGCGATCGTGCAGGCACGCGATTTCCGCGCTCCCGAGGCCCAGGACCTCGGCGAGCACTTCGTCGGTGTGGGCGCCGAGTGCCGGTGCGGGCCGGACCGGCTCACGTTCGAAGGCGCCGAGTTCAAGCGGCGAACCCGGCATCAGATATTCTCCGATGCCCGGCTGCTCCACGCGCTCGAACAGGGGATTGGCGCTCGAGCAGCGCGGGTCCTCCTCCACCATCTCGGTGAAGCTCCGGTAGGGTCCCCAGCACACGCCCGCCGCGTCGAAGACTCTGCCCACCTCGTCGAGGGGGTGGGCGGCGACCCAGCTCTCGACCAGGGGGTCGATGCGCTCGCGGGCCTCGAATCGCGCGCCCTCATCGTCGAGATCGGCGTCGAGTTCGCGTTCCAGCGTGGCGATCGCTTCCGCCATCCGCGTTGCCTCGCACAGGCTCCGCCACTGGCGGCGGGTTATCGCGACCACCATGACGCGGCGCCCGTCGCGGGTCGCGAAGTCCCGTCCGTAAGCGCCGTAGAGGTGGTTGCCGCCGGCGGCGCGCTCCGTGCGGTTGATCTCGGCCTCCGCGATGTGTCCGAGGTTGCCGACCACGGCGTAGGCGACGTCCGACAACGCCAGGGAGACGAGCTGACCCTCACCCGTGTGGCGCCGGTGGCGCTCCGCCGCGAGCAGTCCCGTCGATGCGCAGAGGCCGGTCGCGATGTCCCAGGCCGGCAGCATGTGGTTGACGGGTGCGTCGCGGGTCGCGTTTCCGGTGGCGTAAGGGATGCCGACCGCGCAGTTGACGGTGTAGTCGAGGGCGGTGCCGCCGTCGTAGTGCCCCTTGATGGCGAGCACGATGGTGTCGTCGCGCGTCGCGCGCAGGCGCTCGTAGGCGAGCGGTCCGCGCAGCGGCAGGTTGGTCAGGAGGATTCCGCCGTCCTCCCGCGGCGCGGTGACGAGCGCGGCCACCAGCTCGCGTCCCTCGGGCTTGCCCAGATCCACCGCGATGGAGCGCTTGCCCTTGTTGAGTCCGGCCCAGTAGAGGCTGCGGCCCTCCCGGGTGAGCGGCCAGCGCCGGGCGTCGATGCCCCCGCCGATCGGATCGAAGCGGATGACGTCGGCGCCAAGCTGAGCCAGCGTCATTCCGCCGAGCGGCGCCGCGACGAAGGCCGAGCCCTCGACCACGCGCATGCCTTCGAGCATCCGGTACATGCCAGCCAGCCTCCCCTATCGGTTCCGGAGCGCCGCCTCGAAGGCCCGGCGTGACCAGTCGACGAGCATCGCCTCGTCCTCCAGAGCCTCCTCCGGAGCCTGGCGATAGCCGAGCGCAACCGTCTTTCCCTTGCGTTCGTAGCGAAATGGCGGCAGCCCGCGCGCCTCGTAGTCGGGTCGGTTCTCCTCGTCGACCTTGAAGTAGAGGGTGTCGGCGTGGACGAGTCCGAACATCAACCCGTTACGAAAGAGTCCGGTCCCGCTGAACATGCGCCGCGCGTTCACGCCCTCGAAGTCTCGCAACTGATCGAGCAGATGTCGGACGAAGTCGCTCATGGTCCGCGGGATCGGCGCCGCTTCGGGCGCGAGCGGTAAAAAGTGCCACCTCCGGCCCTGCTGTCGCGGCCGCTTTCCCGCAGCGGTGGCGTTTCGCCACGGGCTTTCGGACCGGGAAAGGGCGAAGTACGGGCCATGTCCGCGGGTGGTGGTCTTCTGCGCGCTACCCGGTGCGCGGAGCTTGCGCGCGCACGCCCTGACGCCGCAGGGCGGCCGCGAAGTGCTCCCTCCACCCGCGGTTGGCGGCCGGACTCGCCGGACTCGGATGGGGCGCCCACCCCACCCGGATCCCGGAGTCCGCCAGTGCGGCCTGCGCCCGCTCGCCGCCGAAGCGGCCGATGCCGATGACGTGGGTGGGCCGAAGGCGTGCGGCCACGTCGCGCAGGGCATCGTCGCAGGCTTCGTAGAGAGGCCGGCGCTCCCCGGGCGGCAACTTGTCGGGGGTGCGGTTCCGACCACTCGCCTCCATGAACGCAAGCGGACAGTAGTTCCACACGAAGAAGGTCGAGAAGAAGTGCTCCGGCGTTGCGAAGGCGTCGCGCGCCCAGCCCCACAGACGGGTGCCGCTCACTTCGCTTCGAGGACAGGCGAAACCCAGGACCGGGCGCTTCGGATGTTCGGCCGGCGGTCGCCGCACGGGAGTCTCGAGGCCGAGCCAGCCTCGGGCCATCTCCACGTCGCCGAAGGGGACGCCAGTCTGGGACATGCCGAAGGGCCCGGGGTTCATGCCGAGCAGAAGGACCTTCGCCCCCAGGCCGCCGTAGCGATCGAGATAGGCGCGGTGGGTGCGCCACGCGTAGTCCAGGGGGTTGTAGACATGGGTGACGGGAGGCGAGAAGGAGAGTCCCGCCACCTGACGGCGCAACCGGCGGGCGACCGGCCAGAGTGCGGCAGAAGAGGTTCTCCCTTTCCCCGAGACCAAAGCCGGGATCCTTGACCAACTCGTGTTGCCGCTCCGAGTATACGAAACCCGCCTTGCCCCTGCCGCAGTCTGCGCGTGCGCGTTTCGCGGATCGAGGCAACAGGGTGGATGGAGCGAGGCCGCCGCGAGACGGGCTCTCCACGGGTTGGCGATTTCTTCCCGCGGGAGCCTTGAATTTTCTTGTTAGCACTCTATATTCGCGAGTGCCAAAAAACGGGGGTGGACGGAAGATCCCGAGTCCCCCAGGGCCTCTATCACTGAATTCAGGAGACACAATCCCATGGCAAAAGCCAAGCTCAAGCTGCGTCCCCTGCACGATCGGGTCATCGTGCAGCGCGAGGAGGAGGAGCGGACTTCCCCCGGCGGCATCGTCATTCCCGACACCGCCACCGAGAAGCCCATCCAGGGAAAGGTTCTCGCCGTCGGTAACGGCAAGATCCTCGACAGTGGCGAAGTGCGCGCGCCCGACGTCAAGGTCGGAGACAAGATCCTCTTTGGCAAGTATTCCGGCACCGAGGTCAAGGTCGAAGGCGATGACCTGCTCGTGATGCGCGAAGAAGACATCATGGCGGTCGTCGAGTAACGGCCACCGCTCATCATCCAACTGGAGAAATCAGAAAATGGCAGCGAAAGAAGTCCGATTTCACGAGGATTCGCGGGGCCGGATCGCCAAGGGGGTAAACACCCTGGCTACCGCCGTGAAGGTTACCCTCGGACCCAAGGGACGCAATGTCGTGCTCGAGAAGAGCTTCGGCGCACCCACCGTCACCAAGGACGGGGTCAGTGTCGCGAAGGAGATCGAGCTCGAGGACAAGTTCGAGAACATGGGCGCGCAGATGGTGAAGGAGGTGGCTTCCAAGACCTCCGACGTCGCGGGCGACGGCACCACCACCGCCACCGTTCTCGCTCACTCGATGATGCGCGAAGGCATGAAGGCGGTTGCCGCGGGCATGAACCCGATGGACCTCAAACGCGGGGTCGACCGGGCGGTCGAGGCCGCGGTCCGCGGTCTGGAGGGGCTGAGCCGTCCGACCCGTGACAGCACCGCCATCGCCCAGGTCGGCACCATTTCGGCCAATGGCGACAGCAACATCGGTGACATCATTTCCGATGCGATGGACAAGGTCGGAAAGGAAGGCGTCATCACGGTCGAGGATGGGTCCGCGCTCGACAACGAGCTCGACGTGGTCGAGGGCATGCAGTTCGATCGCGGCTACCTCTCGCCGTACTTCATCAACAATCAGGACAACATGATGGCGGAGCTCGACGACCCGTTCATCCTGTTGCACGACAAGAAGATCTCGAACATCCGGGATCTCCTGCCCGTCCTCGAGGGCGTCGCCAAGGCAGGCAAGCCGCTCGTGGTCATCTCGGAAGACGTGGAGGGCGAGGCGCTCGCCACCCTGGTGGTCAACACCATCCGCGGGATCGTCAAGGTGGCCGCGGTCAAGGCGCCCGGTTTCGGGGACCGCCGCAAGGCGATGCTGCAGGACATGGCGATCCTCACCGGCGGCAACGTGATCAGCGAAGAGGTGGGTTTGAGCCTCGAGAAGACCACCCTCGATGACCTCGGACGGGCCAAGAAGGTGCAGGTGGCGAAGGAGAACACCACCATCATCGACGGCGCGGGCAAGAAGAAGGACATCGAAGGCCGTGTCACCCAGATCCGCCAGCAGATCGAGGAGACCACCTCCGACTACGACCGCGAGAAGCTCCAGGAGCGGGTGGCCAAGCTCGCCGGCGGCGTTGCCGTCATCAAGGTGGGGGCCGCGACCGAGGTCGAGATGAAGGAGAAGAAGGCTCGTGTCGAGGACGCGTTGCATTCGACCCGGGCCGCGGTCGAGGAAGGCATCGTCCCCGGCGGCGGGGTGGCCCTCATCCGGGCGCTCGACAAGGTCCGGAACCTCAAGGGCGACAACGACGATCAGAACACCGGCATCACCATCGCGCGGCGCGCCATGGAAGAGCCGCTTCGCCAGATCGTCGCGAACTCCGGTGGCGAGCCCTCCGTGGTCCTCAACCGGGTCCGCGACGGCAAGGGCAACTTCGGCTGGAACGCCCAGACCGAGGAGTTCGGTGACCTCGTCAAGATGGGCATTCTCGACCCGACCAAGGTGGTGCGCTGTGCTCTGCAGAACGCCGCCTCGATCGCCGGCCTGCTCATCACCACCGAGGCTTCGGTGGCGGAGAAGCCGAAGAAGGAAGAGCCGCCCGCAATGCCGCCTGGAGGCGGAATGGGCGACATGGGCATGATGTAGACCTTCCCGGTCTCATCCCCCTCGAAAAGCCCGGCCCCGCGCCGGGCTTTTCGTTTCCGGAGGTCCTGGACAACGAACCGGAACGGTCCGTCGAACCCGCGCAAGGTGTCAGGTCGGGCGGATGCCCCGAAGGCGTTCGTTTCGCCGCCGCAGCATCTCCAGCACGATCATCAGGCACACCGAGAACACGATGAGGAGGGTCGCCACCGCGAGAATGGTGGGGCTTATCTGCTCGCGGATTCCCGCCCACATCTGGCGCGGAATGGTGCGCTGCTCGAAACCGGCGAGGAAGATCACGCACACCACTTCGTCGAAGGAGATGACGAAGGCGAAGAGCCCTCCGGAGATGACGCCGGGCAGGATCATCGGCACCACCACCCGAAAGAAGGTCTGAACCGGAGTCGCACCCAGGTTCGCGGAAGCTCTCATCAGGGTCGTGTCGAACCCGAACAGGGTTGCGGTGACGGTGATGACCACGAAGGGCGTTCCGAGCGCGGTGTGAGCGAGAATGATGCCGGTCGTGGTCTGGGCGAGTCCCACGCTCGAGTAGAAGAAGAACATCCCGGCGGCGGTGATGATGATCGGCACGATCATGGGCGAGATGAGCAGGCTCATGATCGGGATCCGCCACGGCATGTGCGGGCGGCTCAGGCCCAGCGCGGCCAGGGTGCCGAGAAGGGTGGCGAGGAGAGTGGCGGCGATTCCGATGACGAAGCTGTTCTTGATCGAGTGGATCCACTGCTCGTTGGCGAACATGTCCTGGTACCAGCGCAGGGAGTACGCGTCCGGACTGAGCTTCAGCATCTCCTCGTTGAAGGTGAAGTAGGGCAGTGCATTGAAGGACAGGGGCACGATCACGAGGATCGGCAGCATGAGGAACGCGAACACGAGGCCGGCCGCGGTCCGCACGCCGTAGTGCACCATGTGGTCCACGGGAGTCGCGTAGGCGGGAAGGGCCACTCGTTGCTCCGATCGCTATCCGAGCTTCATCTTGTCTATGCCGACAAGACGGTTGTAGAGCCAGTAGAGCGCGAGGATGCCCCCGAGCAGGATCGCGCCGAGGGCGGCGGCGAGGCCCCAGTTGAGCGACTTCTGCATGTGGTAGGCGATCATGTTGCTGATGAGCTGGCCGGTGCGCCCGCCAACGAGCGCGGGCGTGATGTAGTAGCCGACCGAGAGGATGAACACGAGCAGGGATCCCGCGCCGATGCCGGGCAGGGTCTGCGGGAAGTACACGGTCCAGAACGCCTTGGCGGGCGAGGCGCCGAGCGATTTCGCGGCCCGGATGTGGTAGGGGGAGATGGTCTTCATGACGCTGAACAGCGGCAAGATCATGAAGGGCAGCAGGATCTGGACCATTGCGACGATGGTGCCGGTCATGTTGTAGACCAGTGAGAGGCGGCCCTCGTCGTCGATCGCTCCGATCCACACCAGCAGATCGTTGATCACCCCTTGCGACTGCAGCAGCACGATCCACGAAGTGGTGCGCACGAGCAGGGAGGTCCAGAAGGGCAGCAGCACCATGATGATCAGCAGGTTGCTGATGCGGGTGGGCACGATGGAAAGAATGTAGGAGACCGGGTAGGCGAGCAGCAGGCAGGCCCCGGTGATGGCGAGGCTCACCCACAGCGTGCGCAGGAAGAGCTTCACGTAGATCTGCCGATTCTCGGGCTGTGGCACGATGTCGCCCGCTTCGTCGTAGGTCCGGTCGACCGCGTTCACGTAATAGGCGGGCGTGGGGTTCCTTCCCGCCTGCTTGATGATCGCCCAGGTCTTGACCTTTCCCCATCTCTTGTCGATGTCGACGAATGCCTCACGGGCGGTGGCGCCGCTCGTCTGACCACTCGCGAACTTGCGCGCCGTCTTCTTGATCATGCTCTTGGCGCCGGAGAGGTCGTAGTTGATGCGCCCCGAGATCTTGCCGATCAGCTTCTCCTCGTGGCGGGCGGCGAACTCCTCGCTCGCCGCCACGAAGACCGCTTCGGGCGGCACTTCCCCGCTCGCCGGGTCCCAGCTCTTCAGCGCCTCCATGGTGCGGGGCAGCAGCTCCGCCACCACCGGGTTCTGCACGCTGCGAAGGAGCATGTCGCCGATGGGGAAGACGAAGGTGATGAGGATGAATGTGAGCAGCGGCGCGACCAGCAGGAAGGCGGTGAGGGTCTTGCGCCGCTCGGTGCGCGCGAGGCTGACCTTGAGCGGCACCCCGTCCGCGGTGGTGATGGGCGCAGCGGCGTCGATGGCGGTGACCGCCACGGTCTCAGCCTCCCGGGGCGTCGAGAGCCCGCGCGTCCGCGCTCTGCCAGCCGACCTTGACCACGTCGCCGGTGCGGATTTCGACGTGGCCGGCGCTGTTGGGCACCTTCACGATGAAGTCGTCACGGCCGCATACCCGCAATCGGGTACGCAGGTGATCGCCGTGGAAGATGAGCTCCTCCACGCGGCCGTCGAAGAGATTGGGCACCGACCCCTCGGGGGGGTTGATGAGCACCCGCTCGGGGCGCAGCGATATCGTGGTCCGGGAGCCGACGCCGTCGATGTTGATGGCCGCCGCCCGCACGACGTGGCCGCCATCGGCCTCCACCGTGCAGCCTTCGCCATCCTGATCGATCACCTTGCCGGCGAGCGCATTGTTCTCACCGATGAACTGGGCGACGAAGGCATTGCCCGGCTCCTGGTAGAGCTCGTTCGGAGAGGCGAGCTGCTGCACCACCCCGTCGTTGAAGACCGCGATGCGGTTCGACATGGTGAGGGCTTCGCCCTGATCGTGGGTGACATAGACCACGGTGACGCCCACGCTCTCGTGGATGTGGCGGATCTCGTACTGCATCTGCTCGCGGAGCTGGCGGTCCAGCGCCCCGAGCGGTTCGTCCATGAGTACGATCTTGGGTTCGAAGACGAGCGCGCGCGCCACCGCCACCCGCTGCTGCTGGCCGCCCGAGAGCTGCCCGGGGCGCCGGTGGCCGAAGCCGCCAAGTTGCACCATGTCGAGCGCGCCGGCCACCCGCCGCGAGATCTCGTCCTTGGCGGTCTTGCGCATCTCCAGGGGGTAGGCGATGTTCTCGAACACCGTCATGTGCGGGAACAGGGCGTAGTTCTGGAACACCATGCCGATGTCGCGACGGTGCGGGGGCAGATTGTTGATGGAGCGCCCTTCCAGAATGATGTCGCCGTGGGTGGTCGCCTCGAAGCCGGCGAGCATCATCAGGCAGGTGGTCTTGCCCGAGCCCGAGGGTCCGAGCATGGTCAGGAACTCGCCCCGGTAGATGTCCAGATTGAACGACTTGACGACGAGCGTCTCGCCGTCGTAGCTCTTCTGGACGTCCTTGAACTGGACGAGGATCTCCGGTTCCGGCATGTCCTTCCTACCTTGCGCTCCGATGCCGCCGGGCCGCCGCCGCTTCGCGTGACGCTGTCATGAGGCGACTGGGCGCACGTATTGCCCGGCCCGGGTCAGGTGAGGTGACAAGGCCGGGCGGCGATTCGCGCGCCGCCCGGCCGCTGCGTGATGAAAGACCTCTGGTACCTAGAGCGCGAGCCAGGCGGAGAAGCGCTCTTGCAGCTCGTCGCGGTGGTCCGCCCAGAACAGGTAGTCGAACTGCAGCGAGTGCGCGCTCATGTTGTCCGTCGGCAGGTGCCCCTTTACATTCGGGTCGTTGAACTCGGAGGCCGACTTGCGCATCGGGCCGTACGCGATGTGATACGTGATCCGTCCCTGGTACTCGGGTGACGCGTACTTTCCGACCAGGAACTCCCTCGCCGCGTCGGCGTTCGGAGCGCCCTTCGGGATCCCCATGAATCCGATGTCCCACACCTGGGAGAGCCACATGATGGTGAGGGGCTGGTTCTCGTTGACCTGGGCGTTGTAGATGCGCCCGTTATAGGCGGTGCCGAGCGCCGCTTCGCCGTCGACCAGGATCTGCGGAGCCTGGGCGCCGGCTTCCCACCACACGCTCTGGTCCTTCACCTCGTCGAGCTTGGCGAAGGCCCGGTCGACTCCTTCCTCGGTGCTCAGCGTCTCGTAGACGCTGTCCACCGCCACCCCGTCGGCGATGAGCGCCCACTCCAGGTTCACTTCGGCGACCTTGCGCATGGAGCGCTTGCCGGGGAAACGGTCGAAATCCCAGAAGTCGGCGACCATCGTCGGCTGCGCGTCGGCGAAAGTGGGGTCCTTGTAGGCCATGACCGTCGCCCAGATCACGCCCCCGATCCCGCAGGGGTGGGTGGCGAACCAGTCGTCGGCGGCCGGAGTATCGAGCTCTTCCAGAAGGCCCTCGTCACACGCGATCGTCATGTCACCGGGGATCATGTCCACGATGTCCCAGGTGACGTTGCCGGCCTCGTTCTGAGCGCGGATCTCGGCCACTCCACCGTTGTAGTCGATGAAGTTGAATCCCTGGCCGGTTTCCTGTTCGTAGAGATCGGTCCACGCGTTCTTTACCGCGGCGCTCCAGGCCCCGCCCCAGGACACGAGGTTGATGGGTTCATTCCCGAGGGCCGGACCCGCGAGCAGCATCGTGCCCGCGAGTGCGGCGGGAAGCGTTCTTGTGAAATGACTCAATTTCCTTTCCTCCACTGGTTCCTGTGATGGCGGCGCACCTGCTCCCGGTGGTCGGGAACCTGACGGGTGGCCATGCATGAGAAGCGGACGGTTCCCTCGCCCTTCCCGAAAGCACGGGCCGCGGCCCTTGTTGTTTCGTGATTTCGTCCTGTTTCTTGCCCAATCCCCGGCCGGACTACGGGCCGCGTGCGGGCCAGGCCGGGTACCGGGGAAGAGCGTGATCCTAGAATACTGGCCTCAATGTGCAAGCGCGGCCTTGCACGGGGTCGATCCCGGCCCCCTCCGGGGCCGGCCGGGCGCGACTGCCGGCGGCGGCCACCGGGTCTGGAACCGGGCCGAGCCGGGATGCCGCCGGGGCGCGGAGGGCTCTGTACGGGCGCCGCGTCTCACGCCCGGTGATACGATCGCCGGCACGTGTCCGGCCGGACATCGCAGGCCGGCCCTGGTGCTCGAGGAGGATGTAGTGGAGCAGGAATTCCAGGCACAGGTGGCGGTGGTGAGCGGCGCCGCCAGCGGCATCGGCCGGGCGATCGCGGGCCTCTTCCTTCGGCGTGGCGCCCGCGTCGCGGTTCTCGACATCGACGAGGCGGGTATCGAGGAAGCCGCGCGTCGCCTCGAGGGTGGCGACCGCCTGCTCGGGGTCCCCGCCGACGTGAGTGATGCGAACGCGCTCGCCGAGGCCCGCGAGCGCATTCTGGAACGCTTCGGGAAGGTCGACATCCTGGTGAACAACACCGGCATCTACCCATACCTGTCGCTGTCGGAGATGAGTGCGCACGAGTGGGACCGGGTTTTCGCGGTCAACACCCGCAGTGTGATGCTCGCTACCCAGACCTTCATGCCGGACATGATCGCCCGCCGCTACGGCCGGGTGGTGTGCATCGTCACCGAAGACGCCTACGTCGCGAAGCCGAAGCTCGCCCACTACGCGGCCTCGAAGGCGGCGGTGGCGAGCCTGGTGAAGTCCTTCGCGCTGGAGCTTGCCCCCCATAGGGTGTTCGTGAACGGAGTAAGCCCGGGCGCGGTGGCCACCGAGCGGGCGAAGAACATGGACTGGTTCGCGCCGCGCATCGCGCAGATCCCGTGCGGCTACGCGGCGGAGCCCGAGGACATCGCCGAAGTGGTGCTCTTCCTCGCCTCCCGGCGCAACCGCTACATCGTCGGCGAAACCGTCGTCGCCAACGGCGGCACCGCCATGATCTGACCCCCGGCCGGCGGGTGCGGACGGTGCCGGCACACCGATGGGCCCGCGGTGCGGGGAGGGGCAGCCTCAAGTGCGTCTTTTGATTCTGACCGCGAGCACCGGGGGCGGCCACGACTCGCGGGCCCGGGCCTTCGTGGAGTGGGCCGAACGGCATCCGGAGCTCGGGGTGGAAGTCGAGACCTGCGCCCCCCTGGAAGCGTCGGGTCCCTTCTACCGCTTCGGGCTGCATCTCTATCGTGCGGTGCAGTTGTACTGGCCGCGCGCGCACCATCTGTACTTCGCCTTCCTGGAGCATGCGGCATTGCACAGCCGGCGGTGGAAGCTCCTCGGGGTGCGGCCCTTCGTCGAGAAGCTCGAGGACTACCGGCCGGACTGGGTGCTGAGCGTGCACCCGCACCTGAACGGGGGGTTTCTGGACCTCGCCCGGGAAGTGCTGGGCCGGGGGAAGGTTCGCGTCGGCACCTGTTGCACCGAGCTCGACGGAGGCTACGGCTTCAGCCGGCACTGGGTGAACCCGAACAGCGATCTCTGGATAGGGGCGACCGAGCCGGCCTGCGCCGAGGCCCGTCGCCTCGGCATGCCGGCGAAGCGTACGCGACTGGGGGGCTTCGTGCTGCGGCCCGGCTTCTACCGCGCCCCGTTGGGAGAGACCGAGCGCCGCGCGTTTCTGAGCCGATCCTTCGGGATCGAGGCCGATCGCCCCGTCGTGCTGCTGGCCACCGGAGCGGCTGGCGCCAACAACCATGTGGCCTTCCTCGACGCCCTCGACCGCGCCGGCCTCGCGCTGCACGTGCTCGCGTTGTGTGCGCACCGGAGCTCGCTTCGCGAGCGCCTGCAAGGGTGGACGCCGCGCCACTCGCAGCTCGCGCTCACCGCGCTGCCGTACACCGAGGAGATGCCGCGCCTGCTGAGCGCGGTGCACGCCCTGGTATCAAGGGGTGGTTCGTGCACCACGAGCGAGTCGCTGCGCAGCGCCTGCCCCCTCATCGTGAACGCCCTGGGAGGCGTCATGCCCCAGGAAGGCGTGACCCTGCGCTACCTGCAACGCTTCGGAATGGGAAGGCGGGTGCGCCGGGCCCCGGACCTGCCCGCGGCGCTGGGCGCGGTATTCGATGCCGGGGAGTCGGAGCGGGATCGCGCGCGGATGGCGCAGGCGCTGCCCCCTGGTGATCCCCGCCGGATCCTCGTGCACCTGGTCGATCGTGCGCATTGAGGGGCGCGGGAGTCCGCATCAGGGTTACGCCGCAACCCCTTCCTTCCTGCCTCACAGCCCGGCGATGCGGCAGGCTTTTCGAATCCCTTCCCGGGCCCGTTCGTCGTAGTGGGCGAAGCGCTCGTCCCGGGTCTGGCCGCGCCGCCAGCGGATGAATATCTGCTGCAGGACGACGGCGAACTTCATGGTTGCGAGCGCGAAATACCAGTCGATGTCCCCGACGTCGAAACCGGTGCGCCGCGCATAGCGCTCGATCGCGTCCGCGCGCCGGGGGAAACCGGCTTGCGCGGAGGGCATCGACGCGGCTTCGATCCACTTCGGGTCGTCGTCCGCCTGCGCCCACTGGTTGAGGAGGTAGCCGAGATCCGCGAGCGGGTCGCCACTGGTGCACATGTCCCAGTCCAGGACCGCCACCGCCGTCGCCGGGTCTTCGCGATCGACCAGGATGTTGTCGAGCTTGTAGTCGTTGTGGACCAGTGCGAACGGGCCGGGCGGCGGGCGACGTGCGCGCAGCCAGGAGACGAGGCGGTCCATGTCGGGGTTGTCTTCGTGGCGGGCGGCGTCCCAGCGCTTCGCCCATCCGTCGATCTGGCGCTCCACGAAGCCCTCGGGGCGTCCCAGAGCGCCAAGTCCCACCGCATCGCGGTCGAGGCGATGGAGGTCGGCGAGCGTGTCCACCACCATGTGGCCGATGCGGGTCAGCAGGCGCGGATCTCGGTAGGGCTCGGGCACCAGGCGGCGAATCACGGTGCCGTGCCGGCGTTCCATGACCTGGAAGGGCGCACCGATGATGGACTCGTCTTCGCAATAGAGATAGCTCGCGGGTGCGAGGGAGAAGTGCCGGTGGAGCTTCGACAGCACCCGGTACTCGCGCCGCATGTCGTGCGCACTCGGCGCCACCGGGCCGAGCGGCGGCCGGCGCAGCACGTATTCGCGTGCCGGGAATCGCAGCAGGTAGGTGAGGTTCGCATGGCCACCGCCGAACTGGGCGACGCCGAGGGGGCCCTGCGCACCCTCGAGCCTTTCGCTCAGCCAGGGTGCGAGACGCGCGGTGTCCAGTCGCTCGTCGGTCCGGGTCGGGATCAGCTCCGGGTCCGAATGGAGGACAGGAACGCCGGCACGAATCATCACAACCCCTCCGCATCCACGATCCTCCGTATCGTATCCGGCGGCTCGGGCGAATTGGTGTTAGAGTCCACGCGGCATCGCTCGGGCGGAGATCGAATCCCGGTGGCGACGAGAAAGCCGAAACGGATCCTGCTGACCGGTGCGAGTTCGGGGATCGGTCTGGCCGCCGCTTCGCGCCTGATCGGGAACGGGCACCAGGTCTGGGGCACGTCACGGAACCCCGAGCACATGCCACGAATTCCCGGCCTCCACCCCGTGGCCCTGGATCTCGCTTCGCACGAATCGATCGAGGCGGCGGTGGCGACGGCGCGAGCTTCGGCGGGAGGTTTCGACGTGCTCGTCAACAATGCGGGCAGCGGGCACTGGGGCCCTCTGGAGTACCTGAGCGACGCCGAGGTGAAGGAACAGTTCCAGCTCCTGGTGTTCGGGCCCTTGCACCTGATTCGCCTGCTCCTTCCGGATCTCTGCGCATCTCGGGGGAAGATAATCAACGTGAGCTCTCTCGCGACCCAGTATCCCATTCCGTTCATGGGTCCCTACAGCGCCGCCAAGTCCGCGCTGAGCGCTCTGTCGTGGGTGCTGCAGATGGAGCTCGGAGCGCGGCGGGTGGAGGTCGTGGACCTTCAGCCGGGCGATATCCTCACCCGCTTCAACGAACGTCTGCCGAAGAGCGAGCCGGGCGCCTACCGGGAGAACCTGGAGCGCGCATTCGGGGTCTTCGACGCCAATCACCGCCGGGCCTGCGGGCCCGAGCGCGTAGGCGAGTTGATCGTGCGCCTGGTCGAAGCGAACCATCGTGGTCCGGCCCGGGTGGCGGTCGGGAGTCGCTTCCAGGCCGTCATCGCGCCGCTGCTCGCGCGCCTCGTACCCACCCGCGCCCTTCGCTGGGGACTCATGCGCTACTACCGACTTGAAGCCTAGACTGAAATCTCCCCCGATTTCGCAAAATGCCGACGCCGATATGCTCGCGTTGGCGGGTTGTCCCGCGTCGCGCCGCTTCGACTTCGTGTCGGCTGCCGGCAACGCCGCGCAGGCCCCGTACGAAGCTTGCCGGCCGGGCCGACCATCGCTCGCTTGCCCGCTTGCCGCTGCGTCCGCGCCACCGGCGCTTGCGCGGCTACCGGCACGTGGTTGCGCGTCTTCCGGTTCTTGCGTCCCATTGCCACGCCATGCTGGCGCCCGAAGCGGCCAAAACCCGGTGAAACCGGCTCCCTCGACCACGGGCGGCGGAGCGCGGACCGTTTTGTGCGAGAATGATGCTGGCAATCAAGTAGTTGAGCGGACTGCCCCCGCCCCTTCGCTGCGCGGCGCGATGGATACGAGGGGGCCGAAGGCGGCCGGGATTCCGGGACACGATTTCGGGGAATCGCCGGCGAGAGTCCGCACACCGCTTTCGATGAAGGGAGTCTGAACCCGAGACCGGGGATTACTGGTCCTCAGGGCCACGGGGACAAGGAGACAGGGGATTGGGAAAGAGGAAAGAACCCATCGCCATCGTGGGCATGGCCTGCCGCTTTCCCGGTGGCGCGTCGAGCCCGGAAGCGCTCTGGCGCTGCCTAGCGGAGGAACGCGACCTCGTCGGCGAGATCGACGAAAGGCGCTGGGGGACCGAGTACTACTACCACCCCGACCCTCGGGCGCCGGGTCGAAGCTACACCTGGTCGGCCGGAGTCCTCGATGACATCGATCGCTTCGATGCCGCTTTCTTCGGCATCTCTCCCCGGGAGGCGGCCGAGATGGACCCGCAGCAACGGCTCCTGCTCGAACTCGCCTGGGAGGCGCTGGAGGACGGCGCCCAGGTGCCCGAGCGCCTCGCGGGAAGCGGCTGTGCCGTCTACATCGGGGTCTCCAGCACCGATTACGCCAACAGCCGGATCGACGACCCCGGCTCCGGCGGCGCCTATGCGATGACCGGCGGCACGCTGAGCATCGCCGCCAATCGGATCTCCTACGTCTTCGATCTCCACGGACCCAGCATGGCGATGGACACCGCCTGCTCCTCCTCGCTCGTGGCCCTGCACCAGGCCTGCCTCGGCATCTGGCGGGGCGAGTCCCGGGCGGCGCTCGCCGGCGGCGTCAACATCCTCATGACGCCCTTCAGCTTCATCGGCTTCTCGAAGGCGTCGATGCTCTCTCCGACCGGGCGTTGCCGCGCCTTCGACGCCGCGGGCGATGGCTACGTGCGTGCGGAAGGCGGCGCGGTGGTGTACCTCAAGCCTCTCTCTCAGGCCCGCCGGGACGGAGATCCCGTTCACGCCCTGATCCTCGGCTCCGCGGTCAACTCCGATGGACGCACCCGGGGGCTCTCGATGCCCAATCCGGATGCCCAGGAGGCGCTACTCGCGAGCGCCTATGCCGACGCGGGGGTGGATCCCCGGGAGCTCGCCTACGTCGAGGCCCACGGCACCGGTACCGCGGCCGGGGACCCGCAGGAAGCGCGCGCGATCGGCCGGGTGCTCGCCCGCGGGCGCCGCGCCGGGGACCCCCTGCCGATCGGGTCGGTCAAGACCAACCTCGGTCACCTGGAGCCGGCTTCCGGGATGGCCGGGCTGCTCAAGGCGGTGCTCGCGCTCCGGCACCGCGCCGTCCCCGCCTCGCTCCACTTCAACACCCCCAATCCCGACATTCCCTTCGAGGAGCTCAATATCCGGGTGGCGAGCGAGTACACCGAGTTGCCGGCCGACGGAGCGCCGGCGACGCTCGGCGTCAACTCCTTCGGCTTCGGCGGGACCAATGCCCACGTGGTCCTGAGAGAGCACCGCGGGGAGGCGCCGCGCGCGCGGGCCCCGCGCCGCAGGACGACGCTTCCCCTGCTGCTGTCCGCCCGCAGCCCGGGCGCGCTGTCGGAACTCGCCTCCCGCTACCGCGAGTTTCTCCTTGCCCCCGAGGCGCCTTGCCCTCGGCGGATCGCCGCCAATGCGGCGCGACGGCGCCAGCACCACGATCATCGCCTCGTCGTCTTCGGTCGCGACGCGGTCGAGCTCGCCGGCCGCCTAGAGGTCTTCGCGACCGAGGGCCGCGGCGCCGATCTCGTATCGGGGCAGGCGATCGCGCGGCCCGCGCGTATCGTCTTCGTGTTCTCGGGCAACGGCTCCCAGTGGGCGGGAATGGGCCAGCGCCTCTTGCGCGAAGACCCGCACTTCCGGCGCGCGGTCAGAGAGATCGATGCTCTCCTTCGCGACACTTGCGGGTTCTCGGTGATCGCGGAGTTCAAGGCGGAGCGCGAAGCGTCCCGCCTGCACTTGACCGAGTTCGCGCAACCTGCCCTCTTCGCGCTGCAGGTGGGGCTGATCGAATCCTTCGCCCGACGCGGAGTGCGGCCCGATCTGGTGCTCGGACACAGCGTGGGGGAGGTGGCCGCCGCCTTCGCGAGCGGCGCTCTCGATCTCGAGCAGGCGACGAGAGTGATTCACGAGCGAAGCCGGGCCCAGGCGCCGACTCGGGACCGGGGGCGCATGGCCGCGATGGGGCTGTCTCCCGGTCGCGCCATCGATGTGATCCGGCCCTACGACGGAGAGGTCGAGCTCGCCGCCGTCAACAGTCCTTCGTCGGTGACGCTCAGCGGTCCGCTCGAAGCGCTGGAAGAGGTGGGGCGCACAGTGCAGGGCGATCGCGCCCCCTATTTCCGAATCCTGGACATCGACTACGCATTCCACAGCCGCGAAATGGATTCCATTCGCGATGGCCTGCTCGCCGGGCTTCAGGGACTCGAACCTTCCGCCACGGCTATCCCCTTCGTATCCACCGTGAGCGGCAAGGTGCGCGACGGCGACGCGCTCGGAGCGCGCTACTGGTGGGACAACGTGCGTCGCCCCGTGCGCTTCGACAAGGCGCTCGCGACCATCTCCGGCGACGGGCCGTCGATTCTTCTCGAGATCGGCCCCCACCCCATAATGCAGGGCTACCTCAACGAGAATCTCCGGGCCGCGGGGTCGAAGGGTCGCGCCCTTCCCGTTCTGCGTCGCGACGACGACGGCGTGGCCCGGGTATGGGAGGCAGTCGGCGCGGCGCACGCGCATGGCGGCGCACTGAACCTCGAGCGATTGTTTCCCGGTCGGGTACGGGCGCTGGCGCTGCCCTCCTATCCCTGGCAGAAGGAGTCCTTCTGGTACCGATCGACCGACGAGGCGCTCGGTGCGCAGGGTGAGCGCCTGGACCATCCCCTGCTCGGCTTTCCGGTGAGAAACGCCCCGGGGGAGTGGCGCTGCCACATCGATTCCCAGCGACTTCCCTGGCTCGCCGACCACGTGGTGGGCGGTGCGGTGGTCTTTCCCGCCGCGGCGTTCATCGAGATGGCGCTCGCCGCGTCCCGGTCGAGTTTTCGCGGGAATCGGCACATCATCGAGAACCTGGAGATCCGGGCCCCGGTGCTCCTGGAATCCGGCGTCACGAAGACCCTGAGGTTCCGGCTCGAGGAGGACGGCGCCTTCACCATCGCGAGCCGCGTGCGTTTTGGCGACGCCGCGTGGACCCACAACGCAAGTGGAAAGCTCGAGGGCGCCCGGGACCAGGGCCAGGCGCCGCGCCACGACATCGACGCCGGGCTGTCCGCCGCCGCGAGTGCTCTCGACGCCGCGGAACATTATCGCGCTACCGAAGCCCTGGGTCTGCGTTACGGGCCCGCGTTCCAGGGGCTTGAGACGATCCTCTGCGAAGGCGATGCGGCGTGGGCGCGTATCCGATCCGCGGCGGACCTGCCTCTGGAAGAAGTGGAGCGTTATCGTCTGCATCCCTGCCAGCTGGACGCTTGCCTGCAGATGCTCGCGAGCATGGGGGCGGCGGAGGATCGGCGTGAAACGATCGGATTTCTGCCCTTCAAGGCGGGCCGCATGGTGTTCCACGAGGGTGGCGGCGATGTGCGTCACTGCCGGGCGGTGGTGGTCCGATCCGCTTCGCGTTCGCTGGTCGCCGACTTCGTCCTCGTGGACGACGGCGGCGCGGCCCGCGTGGAGATCGAGGGGTTCCGCTTCCGCCGGATGCGCCTGGTCCGCGAGGACGACACGCGGCCGGCGCGCTACGCGTTCGCAACCGAACTCCGCACGCGGCGAACCGGGCGATCGGGAGACTTTCTTCCGCGTCCCACCGATATCGCCGAGCATCTCGTTCCGAGGATCACCGAGCAGTGGTTCGCGCACAGCCGTGCCGACTACTACGACCAGGTGCTGCCCCTCTTCGACGCCCTGGCGGCGGCCTTCGCCTACCGGGCGCTGAAGAGGGTCCTCGGCTCACGCACGCTCTTCACCCTGCCCTCCCTGCTCGCCGCGTCGCGGGCCGACGCGGCGCACGCGCCCCTGCTGCAGCGCCTGGTGGAAATGCTGGAGGAAGACGCGGTGGTGGAGCGTCAGGGCGCACAGTGGAAACTCAACGGGGCGCCGGAGCTCGCCGGGCCGGAAGAGATCTGGCGCCTCGTGCTGGCCGACTTTCCCGCCTGTCTGCCGGAAGCCGTGGCGGGGGGGCGGGCGGGCCTGCACCTCTCCGCGGTGCTTCGGGGCGAGCGTGATCCGGCCGACGTCCTGGCGCCGACGAAGGGTGTTGCGGTGGACGAACACCTCTTCGAAGCCTCGCCCATCCTGTGGATGAGCCGCTACGCGCTCACCGAGGGGCTGGCGGCGATCCTCACCGAATGGCCGGCCAGCCGACGCCTGCGCATCCTCGAGATCGGCGCGGGGGCGATGGGAACGAGCGCCGAGCTGCTCGCGATGGCGCCGGTGGAGCGATGCGACTACGTGTTCGCGAGCGCGAATCGGGAGCTCTCCTCCCGGGCGGAGGCGGAGTTCGGCGCACGGCGGGGCTTCTCGACGGTGGAGATCGACTTCGGGCGCGACCCGCGGGATCAACAGCTCGCCCCCAACGACTACGACGTGGTGATTGCGCCCTGGTCGCTGCATGCCATGCCCGATCCGGGCATGGCTCTCACGGTGATTCGCTGGCTCGTGGCGCAGGACGGCCTCCTGCTGATGATCGAACGCGCGCCGGAGCGAATGAGCGATCTCATCTTCGGGCTCGACCCCGATTGGTGGCGCCGCTCTCTCCCCCCGCCTGCGCGGCCTCGCAGTCGCCTGCTCGGGGAGGACGAGTGGTGTTCCCTGCTCGCAGAGCGAGGCTTCTCCGACGCGGTGCCGCTCGCCGAACCGGTGGCCAGCACCGATGCGAGCAGCTTCCTGATCGTCGCCCGGAACCCCGAACTCGACGAGATCGCGAGCGACGTTTCTCTCCCCGAGCCGGAGTCCTGGCTGGTGCTTGCCGACACTGCGCCGGTCGCCTCCCACCTCGTCGAGTCGCTGCGCTCGGGAGGGCGACGCGTGATCGTCGCTGGCGCCGGCGCCGGGTTCCGGCGCCACGAAGCGGATGCCTTCGAACTCGATTTCACCTGCGCCGGCAACGTGGATCGCCTGTTTCGCATCCTGGACGAGGACAAAGTGCGCATCGCCGAAGTGGTCCACATGACAGGCCTCGTCCTCGATGATCTTCCCGCCGCGACCGACGTCGAGACCGCGAGAACGCGCGTGCTCGGCGCCATGCACACCGCGCGTTGCCTCGCCGGCCGCGAAGTGCCTCCCCGCATGTGGCTGGTCACGAGCGGCGCCCTTCCGATCGACTCCGATGCCCCGTCTCCCCGGCACTTTCCGTCCCAGAGCGCGCTCGCAGGCTTTGCGCGCGTGCTCGCGAACGAACACCCCGAGCTGCACTGCCGCACCGTCGATCTTCGCTGCGCCGATGCGGCTGTCGCGGCCCGTCTGCTGATGGACGAGATCGAGAACCCCGACGACGAACACGAGGTACTGGTGAGCGAGCAAGCCCGCCACGCCCCGCGTCTCGAACTCCTGCGTCCAGGTGCGAATCCCGCCGATTCCGGGGTGTCGCCTGGCGTCGAACCGGGACGCCGCGCGCTCAGCCTCGATTTCGCGACACCGGGACCACTCACGAACCTCGGTTGGCGGGAGGTCGCGAGGCGTTTGCCCGGCCGGGGAGAGATCGAGATCAGGACGCGCGCGACCGGGCTCAATTTCCGCGATGTCATGTATGCCATGGGCATCCTGTCGGACGAGGCGGTCGAGAGCGGATTCGCGGGAGCGACGCTGGGGATGGAGTGTGCCGGGGAGGTGGTGGCGGTAGGGCCCGACGTCACCGGTTTCGCGACCGGCGATCCGGTGGTGTGCTTCGCGCCGGCCTGTTTCGCCACCTACGTCACCACCGGAACCACCGCGGTGGCTCACCGGCCCTCGGACTGGACCTTCGAGGAAGCCGCGACCATTCCTTCAGTCTTCTTCACCGTCTACTACGCGCTTCACCATCTCGCCGATCTCTCGCGCGGCGACAGGATCCTCATCCACGGCGCGGCGGGCGGGGTGGGCATGGCGGCCATCCAGTATGCGCGTTACGTCGGGGCCGAAGTGTTCGCCACCGCCGGATCGCCCCAGAAACGAGACTTCCTTCGCCTGCTCGGGGTCGAGCACGTGCTGGATTCGCGCAGTCTCGTCTTTGCCGACCGAATAATGGAGGCCACCGGGGGAGAGGGCGTCGATGTGGTGCTGAACTCGCTCTCGGGCGCGGCGATGCGCCGCAGCCTGCAGGTGCTCAAGCCCTTCGGGCGTTTTCTCGAGCTCGGCAAGCGCGACTTCCATGAAGACGCCAAAGTGGGGCTGCGGCCCTTCCGCAACAACATCGCCTACCACGGCATCGACGCCGACCAGCTCCTCGCCGAGCGCAGCGACCTCGCGGGCTCGCTCTTCCGCGCGATGATGAGCCTCTTCGAGCAGGGGGCGTTTCGGCCTCTCGTCCACCGGACATTTCCCGCACGGCGCATCGTGGATGCGTTCCGGTGCATGCAGCAGTCCGCGCACATCGGAAAGATCGTCGTGACCTACGACGATGTCGAGCGCATCGAGCCGGTCCGGCCCGCCGCGGCGAGACCGGCGCCCCTGGCGCTCGACGGGCAGGCGAGCTACCTCGTGACGGGAGGATTCGGGGGCTTCGGTCTGGCTATCGCGTCGTGGCTTGCGGAGAAGGGCGCGGGCAAGCTCGTCCTGGTGGGGCGCGGCGGAGCGTCCACCCCGCAGGCGCAGACCACGGTGGAGGGCTTGCGCGCCCGCGGGACCACGGTCGAGGTACACCAGGCCGACGTGTGCGACCGCGCCGCGCTGGCGCGGGTGATGGAGGCGATCGATGGCGGCGACCGGCCTCTGCGCGGCGTGGTGCACGCGGCGATGGTGCTCGACGACGCGCTCGTCATCAACCAGAGCACCGAGAGCTTCACCCGGTGCTTCGATCCCAAGGCGCTGGGGGCCTTCAACCTCCACGAGCTGACGCACGCGAGAAAGCTCGATTTCTTCGTGCTCCTGTCCTCGGTGACCACCAGCTTCGGGAACCCCGGACAGTCGAACTACGTCGCGGGCAACCTGTATCTGGAGAGCCTCGCCTTGCGGCGCCTCTCCCTGGGACTGCCCGCGCTCGCGGTGGGCTTCGGACCCATCGGCGATGTCGGCTATCTCGCGCGCAATGAACGGCTTCGCGACACGCTCGAAGCCCGCACCGGCGGGCCGGCGTTGAGCGCGAGCCAGGCCCTCGATCACCTGGAAGGGCTGATGCAAGAGGGAAGGAGCGGGGTCGCGGTCGCGAATCTCGACTGGCGAGCGCTGCGCCGCACTCTCAGCACGGTACGCACGAGCCGCTTCGCGCTTCTCGATCCCTTCACGGAGGAAGGAGGCAAGGGCGACGACCTCCACGGGCTGCTCGCCGGACTGTCGGACGCGGAGGTACAGGAAACGGTGACCGAGCTGCTCACCGAACAGGTCGCGAGGGTGCTGCGCTTGCCGGTGGAGCGGGTCGAACGCAACGCGTCCATCTATGATCTCGGAATGGACTCGCTGATGGCGGTCGAGCTGCACATGGCGGTGGAGGAACAGTTCCATATCCACGTGCCGGTAATGGCGGTGACCGAAGGCGCATCGATCGCCGCTCTGGCGGGCCGCATCGCGGGCCAGCTCGCCAGCCGAGGCGGCGCCGCCGGGGAAGGAGCGGGTACCCGGTCGCAAGTGGTCGAGGAGCTTGCCGCCCGGCACGGAGAGTCTCTCGACGACGAAGAGATCGAAGCGTTTCTCGCCGGGATGGAGGCGCGCTCGTGAACAAGGCGCGCGGCCCCTTGTTCGGGCTCTCTGCCAAGGCCAAGGAGCAGCTCGTCAAGAAGATGATCGAGCGCCGCGTCAAGCGCCCGGCCGGCACGCCCGGGGTTGCGCCGCGCGTCCAGGGCGACGGCGGCGTGGTCGAGGAGGCCTGGTTCCGATTCGATCAGCTTCCCGGGTACCAGGAGCTGCACATTCAGAAGGAGGCGGCCGAGCACCTGGGCATCGCCAATCCCTTCTTCAAGATCCACCAGCGTGTCGCACGCAACACCACCTTCATCGGCAACCAGGAGCACGTCAACTACGCGAGCTACAACTATCTGGATCTCTGCGGGCACGAGACAGTCGGAGCCGCCGCCAAGCAGGCCATCGATCGCTACGGAACCTCCGCCTCGGCGAGTCGTCCGGTTTCGGGCGAACGCCCGGTGCAACAGGAGCTCGAAGCGGCGTTGGCGGAAATGTATGGCGTCGAGGACTGCGTAGTGCTGGTGGGGGGGTGGTCCACGAACGTGACCACCATTGGCCACCTCTTCGGACGGAAGGACCTCATCCTCCACGATTCCCTCATCCACAACAGCGTATTGCAGGGGGCGCTGCTCTCCGGAGCCCGTCGCCTGCCCTTCCCGCACAACGACTGGCAGGCCCTCGATCGAATCCTGCGCAAGGAGCGCCCCGGGCACGAGCGGGTGCTCGTAGTCATCGAGGGCATCTACAGCATGGACGGGGACTGTCCGGATCTTCCGCGCTTCATCGAGGTCAAGCGTCGGCACAAGACCTTCCTGATGGTCGACGAGGCCCATTCCCTCGGGGTGCTCGGACGCACCGGGGCGGGGTTGCGCGAGCATTTCGGAGTCGACGGCGCGGAGGTGGACATCTGGATGGGTACGCTCAGCAAGACGCTGGCGAGCTGCGGAGGCTACATTGCGGGAGAGCACGCGCTGGTGGAGTACCTCAAGTACTCCGCGCCCGGATTCCTCTACAGCGTGGGCATGCCCCCGCCCGCGGCGGCGGCGGCGCTCGCCGCGCTGCGCTTGATGCACTCGGAGCCCGACCGGGTGGCGCGGCTTCGGGAGCGCGGTCGGCGCTTTCTCGAACTCGCCCGCAATCGCGGGCTCAACACCGGGCACAGCGGAGGCTTTTCCGTGGTGCCGATTATCGTCGGGAGCTCGATCAAGGCGGCCCGGCTGTCGAACGCGCTCTTCGAGCGTGGCATCAACGTGCAACCCATCATCTATCCGGCGGTGGAGGAGAGAGCGGCGCGCTTGCGCTTCTTCCTGAGCTGCGCACATACCGACCAGCAGCTCCGGGATACCGTCGACGCGGTGGCCAGGGAGCTTGAGCGCCTCGGACGCAAGGGCGCTTCCCTGCGCCCGGTGTAGATTCCGTACTTCGCCTCGCCCCTGCCTGCGCTTGCAAGCCCGAAGCGGTGAATCGGGGCGACACGTCGGCGGGAAGCGTGCCGGCCCGAGGACGCGGGGCGACGCCTCCGGCGGTTCCCGCCCACATCATCGCCAGGCTCTATCTGAAGGCGGTCCTGCCCGTTCTTCCCCTCTACGTGGAAAGAGAAGAGTCGGCGCGCACCGCGATCGAGGGCTGGCGCTTCGCGGTGCGTTTCACGAGCGTCAGCGGGGTCACCACCACCCTCTGCGTTCGCAACGCAGCGGTCGCGATCGACCAGCCCGGGCCCGGGTTCGCTCTTCGCCTGCTCTTTCTTCGCGATCGCGACCTGGTTCGGGCCTTCCGGGGGGAGGGCCTGCCCCGGGTGCTTCCATGGGGAGGGCTCCACCATCTCGCCCGGTTCCGGGCATTTTCGACCCTGCTTGCCGACATGGCGCAGGTGCTGAACACTCCCCTGACCGGGACCCCCGAGCGCGGACCAGGGGGGAAGACCGCCCCGCCCCCACGCCATCCTGGCGTCCTCGCGACGAGCGTCGGTGAGGTCTTGCCGCCAGGGGACACGAGCGGTCGAGCCGCCACTTCCCCGCATCCCCGCGCAAGCGGGGGTGAGGGGGTAACGAGCGCGTCTGGTGGGTCTCGTATCAGCGCCCGGCGGGAACTGCGCGTGGCGCTCCTCTTCGGCGCACTGCTTCCCGCCGCGGTGGCGGAGCTCGGTACTCACGACGACGAGTGTCGGCGCCTGCTGCTTCCCTTCGGGGACTTTGCCGCCTGGCTGTCGGTGCCGCCGGTGGCGCAGGGGTGGATCCTGCGATGTGGGGGGCGCATGACGTGGGGCCGGGGCGATCCGCCCGTCGCTCCCGACGTGCGGATCGAATTCCGGGATCCGGAGGTGGCTCTGTCGGCGGCGGACGGCAGGCTCGATTCCCTCGCCGCTTCGGTGACGGGAGAGGTCTCGGTACGCGGCATGATTCCTCTGGCCGATGCCCTCTCCCGGGTAATGGAGCGGGTCTCCGCGTTGCTCGACGACACCCGCTGACCCGAGCAGATTGGCGTCCACGGCAGGAAATCGGTGAAATATCCGGGTTGAAACCGGAATCCGGCCACCCTTGCAAATCGAGCGTTCCCGACAGCTTTTCGAACGGGCACGGCAGGTCATCCCGGGGGGGATCTACGGCCACGCCACCCCCGCCCTCGTCGTCCCTGGCGCCTCGCCCTACTACGCGCATCGGGCGCAGGGCGCACGGTACCGCGACGTGGACGGGAACGAGTTCATCGACCTGATGTGCGCCTACGGTCCCGTGGTGCTCGGCTACCGGCATCCCGAGGTGGAGGCGGCGGCGCAGCGGCAGGCGGCGTTCGGCGACTGCCTCAACCACCCCGCCCCGGTGATGGTCGAGCTGGCCGAACGTCTCGTCTCGCTCGTCGACTTCTCGGCGTGGGCGGTGTTCGGAAAGAACGGTTCGGACATGACCACGTGGTGCGTACGGGTCGCGCGCGAGCATACCGGCCGGAAGAAGATCCTCTGTGTCGAGGGGGCCTATCACGGCATCGGCGCGTGGTGCACCCCCGGACACGGCGGACTCATCGAGGAAGACCGCGCCCACGTGCATCACTTCCCCTGGAACGACACCGCGAGCTTTGACGCGGCGATGAGGCGCCATGGCGATCAGACCGCGGCGGTAGTGGTGACTCCCTATCACCACCCCCTCTACGCGCCGTCGGAAATGCCGGCCACCGGGTTTCTGGCGCACGTCCAGGCGCAGTGCGCCCGCCACGGCGCGGTGCTGGTCCTCGATGACATCAGGGCGGGGTTCCGGCTCGACCTCGGCGGCTCCCACCGCTGCTTCGGCTTCGAGCCCGATCTGATCTGCTTTTCCAAGGCGATGGGAAATGGCTATCCGATTGCCGCCGCGCTCGGCCGGCCCTCCTTGCGCCGCGCGGCGGAAAGGGTGTTCCTCACCGGCAGCTACTGGAACAGCGCGGTGCCGATGGCCGCCGCGCTCGAGACGCTGGCGGTCCTCGAGCGCGACGACGGCGTCGCCCACATTGCGCGCACGGGGCGTGCGCTCGCCGACGGACTGCGCGCCCAGGCGGCGCGTCATGGGCTTGAAATCGAGATCTCCGGTCCGCCCGCCTGCCCCTTCCTCACCTTCCGCGACGGGCGCAACCTCTATCGAAACCAGCACTTCGCGGCCGAGTGCATGCGCCGTGGCGTTTTCCTGCATCCCCACCACAACTGGTTCATCAGCGCCGCGCTTACGGCTGGCGATGTCGATCGCGTAGTCGAGGTGGCGGGGGAGGCGTTCGAGAGCGTCGCCCGCACGCCCGAGGGCGCCGAGCCGCCGTGATGGTGGGGAGCGCGGACGAATAGACGCTGGAGGGCGAGCCGGAAACAGGCGAAGCGCCAGTGGCGCGCAACAGATCGCCGAGCCGGCAAGCCAGGGATGACTTGCCCGGCCGGAAAGCGACGCCTCGGACTGCGAAGCGTTGCAGGCAGCCGGCACCACGTCGAAGCGGCTTGAGGGAGTACGACCCGCAAACACGAGCATATTGACGTCCGCAGTAGGAAATCGGTGAATCATCCGGGCTAGAGTAGGGGCCGCGCCCACACCGGGACGGGGCGGTGGCGGGCGCGGCGAAATTCGAAACACCCATCCCGCGGACCGAGCAAATGGCAACGACCAAGTACGTATTCTTCGATGGTGAGATCGTGCCTCACGACGAGGCGAAGGTTCACGTCGGCACTACCGCCTTCAAGTTCGGGGCGGCGGTATTCGAGGGGGTGCGGGGCTACTGGAACGAGGCCCAAGAGCAGCTCTACCTGTTCCGCATGCCCGAGCACATGGCGCGTCTGGAATATTCGCAGCGGATGATGCGTTTCGACGAGATCATCGATGCGGACTACATCACCGGCAAAGCGATCGAGCTGGTCCGTGCGAACGAGGTGCGAGAGACCCTGCACATGGTTCCCACCGTCTTCGTCAACGGCAGAGGGGGGCCGGAGACCCGAGGGCCGGTTGCCCTGTCCATCACCGCGAATCCCGGCTTTACTCGCGGATTCGTTCAAACCGGGTGCAGCGTCCAGGTCAGCTCGTGGCAGAGAGTTCCCGACAACGCGATGCCGATAAGGGTCAAGTGCAACGCCAACTACCAGAACGGCCGGCTCGCGGCGGTGCAGGCACGTGCGGACGGCTACGACACCGCCCTCCTGCTCAACTCCCGGGGCAAGGTCTCGGAGGGACCGGGCCAGTGCTTCTTCATGATCCGTGACGGCAAGGCGATCACTCCGAGCACGAACAACGACATCCTGGAGAGCATCACTCGCGATGCCGTCATCGAGCTCCTGCCGCGCTACTGCGATGTGGAGGTCGAGGAGCGGGATGTGGATCGCAGCGAACTCGCGGCGGCCGACGAGGCGTTCTTCTGCGGCACCGCCTGGGAGATAACCCCCGTTCTCGACATCGATCGGCTGCCGGTCGGCTCCGGTGCGATCGGTCCGGTCGTCACCCGGTTGAAGGAAGCGTACTTCAACGTCACGAAAGGCGAGATCGACGACTACCCCGAGTGGCGTCTGCCGGTTTACTAGCCCGGAAGATTCACCGATTTCCTACTGCGGACGCCAATATGCTCGCGCTAGCGGGTCGTACTCCCTCAAGCCGCTTCGACGTAGTGTCGGCTACGCCTTCAGCGTCTTTCAGTCCGTGCGCCCCACTATCACGGCATATTGGCGCCCTCGCTACGAAAATCGGTGAATCTTCCGGGCTAACCATCCGGTCTCCTTGATTCCCGAGTGCTGCGGGCACGCGGATGACGATGCGCGTCGCTCTGATCATCCGGGATCTTTTCGGAGGAGGGGCGGAGAGGTCGGTGCTCTGGCTGGCGCGGGGATTGATCGACCGCGGCCACGAGGTCGATATCGTCTTGCTCCGGTCGCGCGTTCACTACCCCGACGAAGTGCCGCGGCGGGCCCGCCTCTTCGTCGTTGACCGGAGCACGGACGAAGTGACGCAAAAGAGCGCCGCCGCGGCGCTCGCCCGAATGAATCGGCTGAACGTGCCGGCGCGGTCCCCGCGCTGGCGGGACATGGCGGGCGCCCTCGCCTGGCGAGTGTCCTGCCTCCCCGGACCGCGTCTGGCGCGCTGGACCCGAGGGGTGGCGAGCTACCTGGAGCTGCGCAACCCGGACTGCATCCTGCCGAACTCGTTCGGCGGCGAGGCGGCAACCCTTCTGGCCTGCCGCCTCGCCGCTCGCCCCCCACCCATCGTGCCGACGGTTCGTGTCGTCGTGACGCACGACCGATCGTGGCGCTTTCGCCAACGGATGCGCCGGGACCTCTATACGGACGCGGCGTGCCTCGTGGGGGTGTCCCGGGGCGTGTCCGACAGCTTGTCATCGGTCCTGGGCGTGGCCAGAGACCGGATCAGAACCATCTACAACCCGGTTCCGATCCCCCACCCGCGGCGCGGCATGACGCCGCTTCACGATCACCCGTGGTTTCTCGAGGGTGGCGATCCCGTCATTCTCTCCGCCGGCAGGTTTACCGCGCAGAAGGACTTCCGCACCCTGGTCAGGGCCTTTGCTCTCGTCACCGCCCGGCGTCGCAGCCGTCTGGTGATCCTCGGCGAAGGGAAGGAGAGAAAGAGACTCGAGCGATTGGTCAGAGAGCTTGGCCTTGAGGATCGGGTCTCGCTGCCCGGATGGACCGACAACCCGTTCCCGCTCATGGCCCGCGCCGCCCTCTTCGTGGTGTCCTCGCGCTACGAAGGGTTCTCGAGGGTTGTCGTCGAGGCGCTGGCCTGCGGCTGCCCGTGCGTCAGTACCGACTGCCCTTCGGGTCCGGCGGAAATTCTCCGCGACGGAGAGGTGGGCCCCCTGGTCCCGGTGGGAGACGTGAGGGCGCTGGCAATGGCGATGCTTGGCGTCCTGGAGCGGCGACCGGAGCAAAGCCTGCTGCGGGAACGCGCCGCCGACTTCTCCGTGGACCGCGCGGCCGCGGAGTACGAGACCCTGCTTCGCAGTCTCCGCTCTCCCTCCCGGGACGGGCGAGCGGGGCGCCGGGAACGCAACGCGGTGCACGCGGGAGATCCGAGCGAAGCGCGGAAGTGAAGCGTCTGCAGCCCGGAAACTTCACCGACTTTCGGCCGCTTCGGGCGCCAGGATGCCGTGACAGTGGAGCGCACGGATCGGAAGACGCTGAAGTCGTAGGCGAAACGAAGTTGAAAGCGGCGTGACGGAGGAAGGCCCGCAAGCGCCCGCGTACTGGAATCCGCCAGTCGAGAAACAGGTGAGGTTTGCGGGCTTTCCCTCGTGAATCGGTGAGACAGAGGGAGCGCCTGATGTGTTGGATGGTGCCTGGCGGTGGCCTCTCAGGCGCCCGCCGCGGAGCGCAGTCTCCCTTCCTCCAGCAGCTCATTGAGTCTCGCCTCCACTCGGGAGAGGAGGTAGTAGCCGGCATCCCGGTCCTGGGTCGCGAGTTGCAGTTGGTGGATGGCGGCATCGAGCCGCCCGATCAGAAAATAGTGCTCGGCGAGCGACAGGCGGCTTCGAGTCGATTCACCCCGTTGCGCGTACGCCTCCGCCTCGAGCCGGTGCAGGCGATGGTCCCTCTGCGTCGAGCGAGAGAAAGCGCCGATGAGATCGAGCGCCTCGTCGGCGCGCTGGCTGCGTACCAGGGCCTCCGCGAAAGCGGTGACCAGAGCCCGGCTGTCCGGATACTTTTTGTAAGTGTCTTCGTAGATCTCCAAGCTCCTGGAGACTCGGCCCGCCGTGAACTCGTTCTCCGCCGCCGCGATGCGCAGTGCCACCTCCTCCGGATGCTTCTCTACGAGGGTCTCGAAGATCCTGCTCGCCTCGTCGTGGGCGCCGGTGCGCGCGAGCGTCAGACCCAGGCCGTAGGCGGCGGAGACGTTCCCGTGCCCGCCGCGCTCCAGGGAATCCTCGAAGAACTCGAGCGCGCGCTGAGGGTCGTCGCGTGACAGCGCCTCCAGCCTCGCCTTGACCAGCAGATAGCGCAGACTGTCCTGGCGCCCGGGCTGCGGGGACTGCTCCGCCCGGGCCCGCAGGTCGGCAATGCGTGACGTGGTGAGGGGGTGGGTGGAGAGATACTCCGGCGCCTTGTGGGCGTAACGCTGGGACAGTTGCAGCTTCTCCAGGAAAGCGGGCATCGCCTGCGCGTCGTAGCCTGCGAGCTCGAGCACCGTGAGACCCACTCGATCGGCTTCCTGTTCGGCCTCCCGGCTGAAGTTGAGGTTCGCCTGAACGGCCGTACCGAGGGCCGCGGTGGCTGCCGCCTGTCCGAGATCGGGAGACTGCGATCCGAGCACCGCCGCCGCCACGATCGCGGCGAAGACCGGAAGGGTGGAGCGCTCCTGTTGTTCGAAGCGCCGGGCGATATGGCGCTGAGTGACATGCGCCATCTCGTGGGCGATGACCGAGGCGAGCTCCGCTTCCGAGTCGGTGCTCGTGATGAGTCCGGCGTTGATGCCGATGTAGCCTCCGGGTCCGGCGAAGGCGTTGATGTCGTCCTCGGCCACCACGAAGAAGTGGAAAGGTTGGCTGCCCGTATCGCCCGCGGCCGCGAGCCGGCGTCCCACCGAGTCCACGTACTCTTCGACTTCGGGGTCGTCGACAAGGGCAAGGCGGGCCCGAATCTCCCGCATGAAGGCCTCGCCGAGGCGTCGTTCCTCGGCCGGTGAGAGGGCGGTCGACGAGATGTCGCCGAAATCGGGAAGCTCGGTGCTGGCGAGCGCCGAGGGCGCGATCGCCAGCGCGCAGGCGATCAGCGCGGCCCTGATTCCCGGGCCGACGGGGCAATGGAATGGCGGCATCGAAGGCACCTCCCAAGTCTAGCCCGGAAATCTCACCGATCAGCAGCTGTGCGCCACCGGCGCTTCGTGTGTTTCGGCTCACCCTTTCGCGCGTTCTGGTCCGTGCGCCCCGCTGCCACGCCGTCCTCGCGCCCGAGGTCGACGAAAGCCGGCGATATGTCGCGGCGCAACGACAGTCTCGGGCGGTCATTGGACGATGGCCGCACCCGTGGCTAGGATCGCGCGCAACGCCACTCCCCCAAACTGGTTTTTCATGCGCAGAAATGCGTTCTACGCGCAGTCCGGCGGCGTCACCGCCGTCATCAACGCAACCGCGGCCGGGGTAATCGAGACCGCGAGGGCGCATCCCGAGCGGATCGGCAAAGTGCTTGCGGGCCGCAACGGCATCATCGGAGCGCTCACCGAGGATCTCATCGATACCAGCCAGGACTCGCCCGAGGCGATCGCGGCGTTGCGCCATACCCCGTCCGGGGCTTTCGGGTCGTGTCGCTACAAGCTCAAGGGTCTCGAGGAGAACCGGGCCGAGTACCAGCGTCTCATCGAGGTCTTCCGTGCGCACGACATCGGCTACTTCTTCTACAACGGAGGCGGAGATTCCGCCGATACCGCCTGGAAGGTGTCGCGGCTCGGGGAGGAGGCCGGCTATCCCCTCGTCGGCGTCGGAATTCCCAAGACCGTCGACAACGATCTCCCCGTCACCGACAACTGTCCCGGCTTCGGTTCGGTCGCGAAGTACGTGGCGGTTTCCATACGCGAGGCCGCCTACGATGTCGCGTCCATGGCGCTGACCTCGACCAAGGTCTTCGTGCTGGAGGTCATGGGCCGCCACGCAGGATGGATCGCGGCGGCGGGCGGACTCGCGGCCGAGCACGAGGACGATGCGCCTCAGATCATCCTCTTTCCCGAGATCCCCTTCGACGAGGAGGCCTTCCTCGCCCGGGTGAAGGAGGTGGTCGAGAGAGTCGGTTATTGCGCAATCGTGGTCTCCGAAGGGCTCCGCGACCCCGATGGCCGTTTCCTTTCGGAGGCGGGCGCCCGTGACGCATTCGGCCACGCGCAGCTTGGCGGGGTCGCGCCGGTTATCGCGAACCTGGTCAAGGCGAAGCACGGGTACAAGTACCACTGGGCGGTAGCCGACTACCTGCAGCGCTCGGCGCGTCACATCGCTTCCCGGGTCGATGTGGAGCAGGCCTATGCGCTCGGCCGGGCCGCGGTGGAGATGGCGCTCGCCGGCCGGAACGCGATGATGCCGGTCATCGTGCGCAAGTCCGATACCCCCTACGAGTGGGAAGTGGGAGAGGCGTCACTGGCCGATGTGGCGAACGTGGAGAAAAAGATGCCGCGCGAATACATCGCCGCCGACGGATTCTCGATCAGCGCCGAGTGCCGCCGCTATCTGCGGCCCCTCATCCAGGGAGAGGACTACCCCCCCTACGAGGGCGGTCTTCCGCGCTACGTCCGCCTCGACAACGTTGCGGTGGAGAAGAAGCTCCCGCCCTTCCTCTTGAATTGACCGAAGACGGCGGCATATCCAGACGTGGACGAAGCAATTGGCTATCGAGGCTAGAGTGCGGTCGACCCGATCCGGGCCGCGTGGCGCGGCGGCGCTCCTCCTCATCGTGTGCGGAGTGTCCGCCTGTGCTCCCCCCGCGCTGCAAGAGTTCGCGCGAAGCGCGGCCGGGGCGGTCGAGGCGGCGGCCGCGGTCGTCAGTGCTTCACCGCGTACCACGGGGGACGCCCTGCTCGACTTCCTCGCCGGGGCGGGGGAGGGCGAAGTCCGGGAGCTGGTCCTTCCCACCACCGGTCACCGGGCAGTGGTGAGCGCGGGACGCGCCTATCACGCCGCGAGCGGACGCCTCTGCCGTCGCTACACCGCGGCCGGCGACGCCATCCCGGCGGGAGACCAGGCGGGACTGGCGTGCGAGCGTCCGGATGGCGCCTGGTCCCGGGCCGTGCTGCTGGTCCCGGCTTCGCCCTGAGGCCGCGTGCGCACCCAGTCCGCCCAGTCGGAGTCGTGGTGGGAGAGCGCGGCGGTCCAGGCGCGGGTCATTCACGCCCTGGTCCTGCGCGAGGTCAACGTCAAGTTCGCGCGCCACCGGCTCGGCTATCTCTGGGCTTTCGTGGAGCCGGTCGCCTTCGTGGTTGCGTTCTCCCTCATCCTCGCGGTCGGCGGCAAGGCGCTGCCGGCCGGCATGCCGGCGGTACCCTTCTTCGTGACCGGCGTCATTCCCTTCTTCCTGTTTCGGGACGTGGCGCAGGCGACGCTGCGCGGAGTCAGCGCGAACAAGGCGTTGCTCGTCTACCCTCAGGTAACGGCCCTCGATGTGGTGATTGCGCGCTTTCTCCTCGAGACCGCCACCGCGATCGTGGTGTTGGCCGCGTTGCTTGTCGCGATGCGGGGCCTGGGGATAGACGTGCGGATCGAAAGGCCGATCGAGGCTTTCGGCTGGCTGATTGCGATGGGACTGGCCGGTCTCGGGTTCGGCGCCGCCTGCGGGGCGCTCGAGCCGCTCTTCCCCGCGATCGATCGCATCGTGCCCGCGGTGATTCTGCGCCCGCTGTTCTGGATATCCGGCGTCTTCTTCACTTCCGGGATGCTGCCGCCGGACATCCGGGACCTGGCCCTGATCAATCCCCTGCTGCAGATCACCGATCTTCTGCGCTCGGCTTTCTTTCACGAGTTCGAGAGCCAGCACACCAGCTCCTTCTACGCGCTCTTCTGGTTGCTGGCCGTGTTGTTCATCGCCGCTCTGCTGCACCGCGCGCTACGCCGTCACATCCTGATCGCAATCCACGCACAATGAGGCTCCGTCACCACATTTCGCCGATGCACGGGCGCACCGGCGGCGCATCCGCCGGCAAGGACGGCCGCCAACGCGTCCCGGGGATGGGATATCGCGGTCGAAGTACGCCGGTGCGTTCTCGCTTCGCGCATCGGGGAAGTGGGGCGGAGACGAGAATGCGCCCTGGCGACCGGCGTGCCGGCGCACCGGAAAGTGGTTGCTTCCCTGTACGCCTGCGCCGCAAGGAGTTCTCATGGGAGAGCACTGCGCCAAGACCTTGACTCAGGGTTCGAATTCGGGACGAGGGCGCCGGCAACGGGGCGTCCTTGACGGGCCTCTGGCGGCGTGAGCCCATCGAGAATCCGCTACATCGTTCGGCGAAGCAATCTCCTGGATACCATGATCGAGCTCAAGGAGATCTCCAAGTCGTACCGGCTGGGATCGGGCCGGCATACCGTTCTCGATTCGGTATCCGCCGTCTTTCCCACCGGCAGGAGCGTGGGCATTCTCGGGGTGAACGGAGCGGGGAAGTCGACCCTGCTGCGCATCATCGGAGGGGTGGAGCCTCCCGACCACGGCCGGGTATTCAAAGATGTCCGGGTCTCGTGGCCGATGGGATTCAGCGGCGGGTTCAGCCCCAACATGACGGGGCGCCAGGGGGCGCGTTTCGTGGCCAGAATTTACGGCGAGGCGCCCCGCGCGGTGGAGCGCTACGCGCGCGACTTCGCCGAGCTCGGCCCCTACTTCGACATGCCGATCCGGACCTACTCCTCCGGTATGCGATCCCGCCTGGCCTTCGCGATCAGCTTCGCGGTGGAGTTCGACTGTTATCTGGTCGACGAGGTCATCGCGACCGGAGATGCGCGTTTCAGCCGGAAGTACCGGCGCGAGTTCAAGGAGCGCTCCCGCAACGCCTCGGTGATTCTCGTCTCCCACAACCCGGAGGCGATTCGCGCGGAGTGCGACTATGCCGCGGTGCTCACCCGGGGCAGCCTCACCCTCTACGAATCGGTGGACACGGCGATGGACGTCTACGATCGGCTGATGGACAGGAGTTAGATGGCAGTGGCGGGCACCGGGACGCAACCTCTGGCGGACACTTCCGAGGCGCTCGCCTTCGGCGGGGAGTCGACGCCAGGCCGGAAACGGGGCCGCTGGTGGGCCATTCTGCGCCCCTTCCTGATCATGGTGGGGCTTCCCACGCTGTTGACGGGCGGCTACTTCGGCCTGATGGCCTCGGACGTATTCGTGTCCGAGACCCGCTACGCGATCCGGACCGGTGAGCAGGCGCCGGCCACCGGGATCCTCGCGAGCATGCTCGGGCCGGCCGCCACCACGCGGGCCGGGGATGACGCCAGCATCGTGCGCGACTACATTCTCGCCCGGGACATGCTCGACGAGCTCGACGGCAAGCTCGACCTGCGCGCGCACTACATGGCCGACACGGTGGACCTCCTGTCGCGGCTCTGGGCGGACGCCACCGAGGAGGAGTTCCTGGAGTACTACCGCGACAAGGTTGAAGTGGAGGTGGAGACGGGGACCGACATCACGGTGCTCAGGGTGCGCGCTTTCGACGCCGAAACGGCGCGACGCATCGCCAGCGAGATCATCGAACGCAGTGAGCGTCTGGTGAATGGCATGTCGGAGCGGATCACCGACGATACGCTGCGCTTCGCTCGCCGCGAACTCGCTCAGGCGGAGACCCTGGTGCGGGAAGCGAATCGGGCCATCACCCGTTTTCGCAACGAGAGCCGCTCCATAGACCCGGGTGAGGAGACCGCGGCGGTGCTCAGCATCGTCACCACGCTGGAGAGCCAGCTGGCGGAGGCGAAGGCCGAGCTGCTGGAGACGCAGAGCGTCATGCACTCGGAGAGCGTGCAGGTGAAGACTTTGCAGAACCGCGTCGCGGCGCTCACTGCGCAGGTGGAAAGCGAGCGGGCCCGTCTCGCGAGCGAAGGGGGCTCCGATCTCACCCGGCTGATAGAAGGCTACGCGCCGCTGCTCCTGGAGCAGGAGCTCGCGCAGCACCGCTATTCGTCGGCGCTTGCCTCCCTGGAAGTCGCGAGGGCGGACGCCCAGCGCAAGCAGCGTTATCTGATCCCCTTCGTCAAGCCGGCGCTGCCCGACGAGGCGATAGAGCCGGAACGCTTGATGAACACACTGATAGTCTTTCTGGCGGCCAGTCTGATCTATGGCATCGGCGCCCTGATCCTGGCCTCGATCTACGACCACATGGGGTTGTGACAATGCCATCTCGCTTCATCGGAGCCCGCTCCTCCGCGTCTCTGGCGGCGGCCGGGATCTTCCTCGCCATGGCCGCGGCGGTCTCGCAGGCCCAGTCGATCGACGACGGCGATGCCGTTTCCCCGCCGCGGCCGGCTTCGGGGGCGGCGGAGGCGCGGGTACGTCCCTTCGGAGAGAAGCTCTTCGATGGCGGCTTTCAACGCGAGCGCGAGGACGGGCTGAATCCCGAATACCTGGTGCGCCCGGGAGACCGCATCACGCTGCGGATGTGGGGCGCGGTCGACTATGCCGACGTGGTCGCGGTGGATGCGCAGGGGAACATCTTCGTGCCGGACATCGGCCCCATACGCGTGGCGGGGACCAGGAACGGTGATCTGGCCGCCCGGATCAGGCAGGCGGTGGGTACCGTGTTCACGCAGAACGTCAACGTGTACACGAACCTCGAAGGCACCAGTCCGGTGATCGTCTACGTCACCGGCTACGTGCGGGCTCCGGGGAGCTTTGCGGGCGTTTCGTCGGATTCAGTGCTCTATTTCCTGAGCCGCGCGGGAGGAGTGGACCCGAGGCAGGGGAGCTACCGGCGGGTGACGGTGAAGAGAGGGGCCGAGATTCTGGCGGAAGTCGATCTCTATCGTTTCCTGCTCGAAGGCGAGCTGCCGCGCCTGCAGTTCATGGATGGAGACACGATCGTGGTCCGTCCGAGAGGCGGCATAGTGGAGGTCCGCGGCGCCGCGCGAAACGAGTACCAGTTCGAGCTTCCCCGCGACGAGGTGTCGGGACGGGATGTCGCGCATATGGCGAGGCCGCAGGCCGGCGCGTCCCACGTTTCCGTCAACGGCTACCGGCCGGATAGCCCCTACTCGGACTACATGCCGCTCTCCGACTTCCTCACCGCCGTCGTGCATGACGGCGACCAGGTGGAGTTCCACATGGACCAGCGGCGCTCCACCATGATGGTCAGTGTGCGGGAGAGTCACCTGGGTCCATCGCGTTTCGCCGTCGAACAAGGGACGACGCTGCTCGCCCTGCTCGACAATGTGGAGGTGGACCCGGGTCTTGCCGATACCGCATCCATCCATCTCATGCGCAAGAGCGTGATGCGCAGGCAGAAGAAGGCGCTCGAGGACAGCCTGACGAGACTGGAGACCACCGTGCTCGGGGCCACGTCGCAGACCGATGCCGAGGCCGCGATACGAGTCAAGGAAGCCGAGCTGATCGCGAAGTTCGTGGAGCGGGCGCGTCGGATCGAACCGGAGGGCGTGCTGGTGGTTGCCCGGGACGGGGTGGTGGCCGATCTGCGCCTGCAACCCGAGGACGTGGTGGTGATTCCACAACGATCGCGGGTGGTGCTGGTGAGCGGCGAGGTCATGGCGCCGCAGGCACTGGTGCATGTGCCCGGGGACGGCCTTCGGGACTACGTGGCCAGAGTGGGCGGATACACCGAGCGCGCCGATGAGAGCCGAATCATGATTCGGCGCCGCAACGGCGAGGTCGTGCAGGGCGAATTGGCGCAGGGGCGCACATCGGTCGAAGTTCGAGAAGGTGATGAACTCGTGGTGTTCCCGAAGGTGCCGGTCAAGAACCTCCAGGTCGCCGCCACGGTCTCCGAGATCCTCTTTCGGCTTGCGGCCATCACTTCCACGGTGCTTCGATTGGACTAAACGCCCGAGGCTCGCGAAGCCCGGGGAGACAATGCGCCTTGCCGTCCTTGACTCGCGTGAATAGGTGAACGGGGACGCTTGGCAGGGAGCGGACTGATGACCAGGGCGATGATGGACGACGACGCGCAAGCACCCCACACCGACGAGCGACTGATGGCGGCGCTGGAACGGCTGGCCGGCATCCAGGTTTCGATATCGGAGCTCAATCAGGAGGCGGCCCGCATTCGTCGGTACATCCAGGACTTCGACGTAAATCTGGATGCATTGAATGTCCTCGCCCTCGTGCGCAGCAAGGACGAGAGATTCGGACCGGGGAAGGTGCTGGGAGACGTGATCCGGTACGCCCGCCAGACGGGGATGCCGGTGGGCGCCGAGGACGGCGAGGTTCTCCTTCGAGGCGCCGACTCCCCCGCGCGTTTCGACACTTCGGCGCCGGAGTACGAGAGGCCCGTCGAGTCCTCGGACGAGGAGGCGCCGGCGGGGCTTGTGCGCGTCCTGGCTCAGGTCGCGGCGGCGGTGGCGGTCACGATCGCTCTCTTCGTGCTCATTCACTGAGCTCGCGCCGGCGCGTTACCGACCCGGGCCAATGTCATGTGCCGGGCCGCGTCGACTGCGTGCCCGCGGGTGAACGCTTTCGCAGGCCGAGGGCGCTCGAGGGCAGAAAGCGGGCGAAGCGGCGCAAGATCCACCGCCACACCTTGAAGAGCTTCGGCGCCACCTCTTTCTGCAACGCCCTTTGAAGCGGAGAGTGGATACAACCGGTGGCGAAGGAGAGGAAGGCTCTTTCCTCGGCGTTGAGGCCTTCGAGGTAAGGTGAGAGGGCGCGCGCGCGCGCGGCGTTGTTTTGGCGTTGAGCGCGTTGCGGGTCGGGTTTGGCGAGACGGTAGTAGCACACGGGGTCGGGGAGAGGTTCGATGCGCCAGCCGGCCTGGATGAGGCGGTTGTTGAAGCACATGTCCTGGAGCCAGAGGCGTTCGGTGGGGTAACCGCCGACGGAGAGGAAGGCGCTTCGGCGCACCAGGGCGCAGGTATCGCCGGCGACGTTGCGCACACGGTTCCAGGCGCGCGCGGCGCCGAGGAAGCGCAGGGGGAGTCCGTGGGAGCGGGGCTTGTGTCGGGGGTCGCCGTTGCCCGTGAAGCGGATGCTGGATGCGGGCACGCAGTCGGCGCCGGAGTAAAGCGCCGCGCGCACCAGGCGCGAGACCGCGTCGGGGAAGAGCACGTTGTCGTCGTCGAGGAAGAGCAGCCATTCGCCGTGCGCGGCGTGAGCGGCGGTGTTGCGCGCGGCGCCGGCGTAGAGGTTTTCCTGGCGCAGCACGCGCCAGCCGCGGGCGGCGAACTGCGTCTCGATGTCGTCGAGGGCGGCAATGGCGGCGGGGCTGCGGCTGCCGTCGTCGACGAGCACCGCCTCGAGCGCGGGGTAGTCCTGTTCGAGCACGCTGTCGACGGCCATGCGCAGCAGCCTGGGGCGCTCGTGGTGCACGATGCACACCGTGACCGGGGGCGTGTGGGCGCGGGCGCTGCGCGCGCGCTGGGCGAAGCGCGCGGCGGAGGCTTCGAAGGGTGCGCTCTGGGCGTGCCAACGCTCCCAGACCGCAAGCGTGTGCGCGAAGTCGCGGCTCGGGCGCACCGCGCGAAGCGGGGCGCCGGCCGCCGCCGCGATGCGCTCGCCGAGTGCCACGTGGTCGGGTGCGACGAGGGCGCGGGAGTGGTCCTCGGGGGCGACGAGCTCCGGCGTGCCCCCGGTATCGCTCGCGATGAAGGGGATGCCCGCCTGCAGGCATTCCAGGATGGCCATGGAGCAGTTCTCCCGCAACGAGGGGACCACCGCCAGGCGCCCCGGGCGCGAGAGATAGGCGAGCGCCTCCTCGGCGCCGAGATCGGTGAGGGTGCGCACCTCGACTGGCCAGACCCGCGCCGCGTTTCGAATGAGCTCCGAAGCGTTCATGCGACCCGATACCTTGCCGAGAAAGGTCACCCGCGCCGGCGCCCGGCCCTGGCGCGCCAGGCGCGAGATGGCGTTGACGAACACCACCAGCCCCTTGCGCGGCTCCAGCCGGCCGAAGAACACCACCTCCTCGAGCGACGCGCCGTCGCGCGCCGCGCGCGCGCGCACCGCCTCCGGCGCGGGGTCCGGCGCGGGAAACAGGTTCGGCCATACGAAGGCACGCTCCGGCATCGCATAGCCCGCCTCACGCATCCACCCCAGAAGGTGCGCACTGACGCAGATGACCGTGTCGGCAAGCTCGATGCTGCGCCGCTCCATGAACACCCAGCCGAGCTCTTGCTCCTTCGACACGAGCTGGCCGTTGCCTTCCACCGCCCACAGCGTCGTCGAATGACCCACCACCACGAAGTGGGTACGCGCAAAGGCCACCCCCAGCGACTTCGCCAGCAGCGCCCCGTAGCCAAGACCGCGCCAGTCCGGAACATGCACGATGTCAAAGGGCCGCGCCTGCGCGCGCAGCCAGTCGTGCAGCGCAAAGGTCGGCGCCCGCACCCGACTGACTATGTAGCTGTTGTCGGCACGGGGAAAGATGGGCTCGACCTCTACCCCGTACCCCGCGTACAGCGCGCGGGTGCGCTCCATGAGCGCCGCGTCGCCCGCCTGTTCCGAGACGAAGGCGATAACCACCTCGTGTCCCCAGCGCGCCAGAGAACGCGCCAAGTGGTGGTACGCGGTGCCAATCCCCCCGTTCTTGACCGGACCGAGGATGTCCGGCGTGGCAATGCAGATCCGCTTGCGCTTCTCGCCCGCCGCGCCACCCTCATCGCACAGGTCCCCGTCCAGCGTCGCGACCGCGTCCACCACACCCTCGACCCCGCATCCGGCGGCCCCGCCGCTCATCGACCGCCGCGCCGCTCGCTCCGGACCGCCCTCCCACCCCCAAGGCGCACCGGCGAACCCTCCAGCGCACGACCCGTGTCCGCATCGAAGATGTCGATGCGCGTGCCATCCCTTACCGGCAACGCTGCCGGCACTCTCCACAGGAAGCCGTGTCGTCCCCCGGTGCCCCGGGAGCGCGCGATGTCCTCGCGCCACAGGTCCGCGACGACGACCTCCCGGAGAGTGCCGTCCAGGTAGAAGGCAACCCTCCTGGCGCACTCGGGCGTTCGCGTGTCGAGCACCCAGCCGCGTACCTCGGGGCGCTCCCTGCTCTCCACGCCGCCAACGACGTGCCGAGCCCGTCGGAGCGCGGGAGTGGCGAGCGCGGCAAGCGCTACGCCGCTCGATGCGTCGTGGACGCTGAATAGCGTATCGCCCACCGCATGGATGCGTGGCCTTACGGGAATCCGCACCACGCCTCCGGAACGAGCCGGTATCGGGACCTCGGTCACCTTTCGTCCGTTACGCCGGAACTCGAGCACCGGTTCACGCCCGCTCTCGCGTCTGGCCTGGTCGAGCCAGTGGGCGTCGAGCAGGACATCCACCCCCACTTCGTCGGCTCCGATACGTGATCTGCGCTGCGCAAGAGCCATCACATGTCCCCTGCGGGCGATTTCGAGGTCTTCCGACAAGGCCCGGATTCGCTCGTCGCGTTGCTCTCTCTCTCTCCGGGAATCCTCCCATTCCCTCTGCGATTCCTCGAGTGCCCGCCGGGAGCTATCCAGCTCCCGCCGGAGTTCTTCGAGTTCCCGTCGGGACTCCTCAAGCTCCCGCCGGGACTTCCCGAGGTCCCGCTGGGAGCCATCCAGCTCCTTGCGGAGCTCCCGGTTGCTCCGCGCCGCGATCCGGCCAGCCGCCATGGCGCGACTGAAGGCCGGCGTGGCATCGTCGAAGGCCGCCTTGATCCGATCGAGATCGGCAGCGTCCTCCTCGCGCACTTCACCCCGCGCCCAGCGGTCGAGGATCTCGAAGCCCTCCTTGATCCAGATCGAGAGGTGGGGATGCGAACGGTGGCTCCGGTCGTCGCTACTGTGGTGGTGCAGCACGGGGGAGAGAAACTCGTCGATGTCCATCTCCGCGTAGGGGCTCGATGCGCGGGGCAGGATGACTCCGAGATCGTTCTCGAGCCGCTTGACCACGGCATGGGGCTCCTCGAGCAGCGTCTCGTAGCGCAGGAAGGCGCGTCTCACTCCCCGTGAGGCGGCCTCCGCGTCGAGGACATGACGCAGCCAGATCAGTTGCCCGGCGCCCGGATCGATGTCGCTGCGAACATGCAGGGAAGAAGCGATATCGAAGGGATTGCGGATCGGTGACACGACGAGCGGCATGACGCCGCAGGCACTTACGGCCTCGGTCCAGAATCCGAGCAGCCGGCACACTCGCGGGTCTTTGAGAACGAAGAGTCGGCTGCCACCGAACACGCTTCGCACCAGCGTCGCGGCGCGTTCCCGAAACTCCTCGGCGACGGGAGATTCGTACCAGTCCCCGGGAAAGGGCCGCCAGTCGTCCCAGGAGGAGCCCGCGGACGCGAGGATCTCCTGATTCAAGTCCACCACCGGCGCTGACTCCCAGAATCCGGACACGTTGTCGGGCCGGGCTTCGATCAGGGTTTCGGGCAGGTCGCATCCCGCGATGTTCAGGACTCGGGTCAACGCCGAAGTGCCGCTGCGGTGCATGCCCGCCACGAGGATCGCCATCCGCATCTGCGCGCCGTCGCTCATCTGTCGCTCGCGGTGCTGGCGACAAGGAGCCCGCCGTTCACTCGGAGCGGCGAACCACGCAGAGGCTTCCCGGTCTCGGCGTCGAAGACTTCGATGCGCGTTGTTGCACCGAGGGGAACGCTTTCGGGAAGACGCCACAGGAAGCCATGGTTTCCATCGCTTCCTCTGCGCTTCGCGATATCGGAGCGTGGGGCGTCCGCGGTGAGGACCTTGAGGAGTCGGCCGTCCACATGGAGGGCCACCTTCCTGCGCCGTTCAGGGCACTGTGGATCGAGTACCCACCCCCGCACGTCCGATTGCCGCCGGCTGTCGAGGCCCCCGACGATGCGCCGGGCCTCGCGAGCCGCGGGGGCGGCGAGGGAGGAGAGGATCTCGCCCGTCGCGGCATCGTGGACGCTGTACAGGATATCGCCAAGGGCCGGAATGCGCAGTCCCGCCCGCACCCACAGGGTGTCGCCAAGGACTTCTTGCGGCCGCACCCGGGCGAGGATCCGGCCGTTGCGACGAAACTCGAAGACGGGCTCGTCATTGCCGCGTTTCCCGGTCTCCGCAATCCATTCGGGGTCCAGCATGACGCCAAGCTCCAGAGTGTCGACCCGAAACCCCGATCGACGTCGAGCGAACGCCATCGCATGCACCTTCCGGGAAGGTGGCCGCGTTGGCGAACGCGCGGGTGGTGCGGGGAGCGCATGGTGGATCCGGGTGGCGGCATACGCCGCGTAGGCTCTTTCTTCGTCTCTGAGGCCATTGAGGAAGGGGGAGAGGGCGCGCGCGCGCGCGGCTTCGCTGGGACGTTGAGCGCGTTCGAGACTGGGTATCGCGACGCGGTAGTAGTAGACGGGGTCGGGGAGGGGTTCGATGCGCCAACCGGCGTGGATGAGGCGGTTGTTGAAGCACATGTCTTCGCGCCAGAGTCGTTCGCTCGGATAACCGCCGACGGACAGGAACGCTTCGCGGCGCACCAGCGCGCAGGTATCTCCGGCGACGTTGCGCACGCGGTTCCAGGCGCGCGCGGCGCCGAGGAAGCGCATGGGGGGGCCGTGGGAGTCGGAATTGCGTCGGGGGTCGCCGTCGCCAGTGAAGCGGATGCTGGCGCCGGGCACGCAGTCGGCGCCGGAGAACAGCGCGGCGCGCACCAGGCGCGAGACCGCGTCGGGGAAGAGCACGTTGTCGTCGTCGAAGAAGAGCAGCCATTCGCTGTGCGCGGCCTGGGCGGCGGTGTTGCGCGCGGCGCCGGCGTAGAGGTTTTCCTGTCGCAGCACGCGCCAGCCGCGGGCGGCGAATTGCGTCTCGATGTCGTCGAGGGCGGCAATGGCGGCGACGCTGAGGCTGCCGTCGTCGACGAGCACCGCCTCGAGCGCGGGGTAGTCCTGTTCGAGCACGCTGTCGACGGCCATGCGCAGCATCCTGGGGCGCTCGTGGTGCACGATGCACACCGTGACCGGGGGCGTGTGGGCGCGGGCGCTGCGCGCGCGCCGGGCGAAGCGCGCGGCGGAGGCTTCGAAGGGTGCGTTCTGGGCGTGCCAGCGCTCCCAGACCGCAAGCGTGTGCGCGAAGTCGCGGCTCGGGCGCACCGCGCGAAGCGGGGCGCCGGCCGCCGCCGCGATGCGCTCGCCGAGCGCGACGTGGTCGGGCGCGACGAGGGCGCGGGGGTGGTCCTCGGGGGCGACAAGCTCCGGTGTGCCCCCGGTGGCGGTGGCCACGAAGGGGATGCCCGCTTGCAGGCATTCCAGGATGGCCATGGAGCAGTTCTCCAGCAATGAGGGGACCACCGCCAGGCGCCCCGGATGCGAGAGATGGGCGAGCGCCTCCTCGGCGCCGTAATCGGTGAGGGTGCGCACCTCGGCCGGCCAGGCCCGCGCCGCGCTGCGAATGAGCTCCAGGGCGTCGATGCGATCCGACACCTTGCCGAGAAAGGTCACCCGTGCCGGCGCCCGGCCCTGGCGCGCCAGGCGCGAGATGGCGTCGACGAACACCACCAGCCCCTTGCGTGGCTCCAGCCGACCGAAGAACACCACCTCCTCGAGCGCCGCGCCGTCGCGCGCCGCGCGCGCGCGCACCGCCTCCGGCTCAGGGTCCGGCTCGGGAAACAGGTTCGGCCACACGAAGGCACGTTCCGGCATCGCATAGCCCGCCTCACGCATCCACCCCAGAAGGTGCGCACTGACGCAGATGACCGTGTCGGCAAGCTCGACGCTGCGCCGCTCCATGAACACCCAGCCGAGCTCCTGCTCCTTCGACACGAACTGGCCGTTGCCCTCCACCGCCCATAACGTGGGCGCATGACCCACCACCACGAAGTGGGTGCGCGCAAAGGCCACCCCCAGCGACTTCGCCAGCTGCGCCCCGTAGCCAAGACCGCGCCAGTCCGGAACATGCACGATGTCAAAGGGTCGCGCTTGCGCGCGCAGCCAGTCGTGCAGCGCAAAGGTCGGCGCCCGCACCCGGCTCACGATATAGTCGGTGTCCGGCCGGGGCACGACGCACGCGACCTCCACTCCGTACTCCGCGTAAAGCGCGCGGGTGCGCTCCATGAGCCCCTCGTCGCCCGCCTGCTCCGAGACGTAGGCGATGACCACCTCGTGTCCCGAGCGCGCCAGCGAACGCGCCAGGTGGTGGTAGGCCGTGCCAATCCCCCCGTTCTTGACCGGACCCAGGATGTCCGGAGTGGCAATGCAGATCCGCTTGCGCGCCTCGCCCCCCGCGCCATCCCCAGCGCACAGGTCCCCGTCCAGCGTCGCGATCGCGTCCACCACAGCCTCGACCCCGCATCCGGCGGCCCCGCCGCTCATCGCCCGGCGCGCCGCTCCCCGCGTATCGTGCTCCCTCCCTCACAACGCATCGGCGAACCCTCCAGCGCACGACCCGTGTCCGCATCGAACATGTCGTTGGGCGGCGCGCGCATTTTCAGTCAGCGGACCGGGAGCGTCCAGAGCGCCTTATCCGCGGTGCCGCGCCGGGGCATCTCCACCGCAATGGACGAAGAAGTCGATGGAAGATGCGCTGGTGCGGATGTCAGTGACGAAGTGAGCCGGTCCACGCGGCGCCGGGCCGGGTTACCCGCCAGGAGAGGAGGCCGCTCGCTTCGGCGGAAGTTCGCCCATCGCGCCGGAGTCCGTGCGCGCAAGCCAGGCATGCGCGGTGCGCACGATGGTGTCCACGTCGGAGCGCGGCGCCGAGAAGTCGAGGAGTCGCCTCGCCCGCGCGCTGTCGGCTACGAGCACCGCGGGATCGCCGTCACGGCGCGCGGCAAGTCGGCATGGCACGCTCAGCCCCGTCACGCGCTCGATCGCATTCACGATGTCGCGAACCGAGAGACCGGACCCCGTCCCGAGGTTCAGGGCGGCGCTCTCCCCTCCCGCAAGCAAAAGGCGAAGCGCCGCCACGTGCGCGTCCGCGAGGTCGCAGACGTGGACGTAGTCGCGGATTGCGGTGCCGTCGGGGGTGGGATAGTCGGCGCCGAACACGGTCAGCTCGGCCAGCCGTCCCAGGGCGGCGAGGAGCGCGCGGGGCACGAGGTGGGTCTCCGGATCGTGGCTCTCTCCGACCTCGCCATCCGGATCGCAACCGCTGGCGTTGAAGTAGCGCAGGCGGATCGAGCGCAACCCGTATGCCGCATCGTAGTCCGACAAGGCATGTTCGACCGCCAGCTTGGTGTGCCCGTAGGGGCTGAGGGGGGCGAGCGGGTCGTCTTCGCGAATCGGAAGTGATTGCGCCTTGCCGTACACCGCGCAGGTCGAGGAGAACACGATCGGCGCGTTTCCGCCCTTGCGGGCGGCGTCCATGAGGTGCAGCGCTCCGACCACGTTGTTCGAGTAGTACCGGGCGGGGTCCACCATGGACTCTCCGACGAGCGAGCACGCCGCGAAGTGCAGGACGGCGATCGGGCGATGCGCGGTGAACGCCTGCGCCAGGGCGTCCTGGTCGAGCAGGTCGCCCTCGATCAGGGGTCCCCAGCGCACAAAGCGCCGATGGCCGGTGGAGAGATTGTCGTACACCACCGGCAGGAACCCGCAAGCGGCGAGTGCCTTGCAGGTGTGGCTTCCCACGTATCCCGCGCCTCCCGCGACGAGGACTCGGGGAGGGGCGGCGGAATGGCTCACCCCCCCGGCGTCCCCTCGGAGAGCGCGTCCGGCGCAAGCTCGCGCGTCCAGAAGGAAGTGCAGGGGATCTTTGCGGGATCGCAGCGGTCCGCGTACTTGCGGGCGATGTCGGTTACTTCCGCCAACAGTCCATTTTCGAGAAGAATCGGTTCCCAGCCGAGCGCGAGCAGGGCGTCGTTGCGAACGAGCAGCTCGTTCTCCGCCTTCTCGTTTCTCGGATTCGGTATCCAGGCGATCTCGCAGCCGGTCATGCGCTGGACCATTCGCGCCAGATCGCGCACGCGCTGTGTCTCGGCTAACTGGTTCATGATCCGGGGACGAGAGCCGGGCGCCGGGGGGCTCGCCAGTGCCCTTTCGACGCAGCGGCAGGTGTCCTGAATGTGGATCAGGGCGCGTGTCTGCCCACCGGTGCCGTACACCGTAAGCGGATAGGCGATGGCGGTCTGCATCAGGAAGCGGTTCAGCACGGTGCCGTAATCGCCGTCGTAGTCGAAGCGGTTGATCAGACGCTCGTCACGGCGAGTCTGCTCGGTCTGCGTGCCCCACACGATCCCCTGGTGGAGGTCGGTTATCCGCAGGCGGTCGTTCTTCGCGTAGTACTGGAACATGAAGGCGTCCAGCACTTTCGTCAGGTGATAGACCGAGCCGGGGTTCGGCGGGTAGACGATGCTGTCGGCGACCTCGCGGCCGTTGCGGGTATCGAAGCGCACATCCAGGTAGCCGTCGGGCACCGGCACCGGCTCCTCGTGGCCGTAGCCGTAGACTCCCATCGTTCCCAGGTGCACGAGGTGGGCTTCTCCGCCGGTTTCGACGATGGCGTTCAGCAGATTGTGCGTCCCGCTCACGTTGTTCCGTACGGTGTAGTTCTTGTGCTCCGCCGATTTCATCGAGTAGGGCGCGGCGCGCTGCTCGGCGAAGTGGACCACGGCGTCGGGACGCTCGGCGCGCAAGAGCTCCAGAACGGTTTCGAACTCGGTGATGTCGGTCCGGATGAAACGAATCGCCCTTCCCGAGAGCTCACGCCAGGCCGAGACGCGTTCCTCGATGCTGCGAATGGGAGTGAGGCTGCGCGCGCCGAGCTCCTCGTCGATCCGTCGCCGGGACAGGTTGTCGACAATCACCACGTCGTGGGCGAGGTCGGAGAGATGCAAAGCGGTGGGCCAGCCACAGAAACCATCTCCACCGAGCACGAGTATCTTCATCGCCTGCCTGTTCACGAATCAGGGCGCGCGGTCAGCGTACGCCTGCGCACCAGAACCCGCGAGCGCCTTGCCCCGGTCCGCATCACACCCTCGCGCCATCGCTTTCTTAAACAGCGAACAACGGCCGCCCGGCGGCTCATCGCGCCTTCCGGTTCGCGCCCGGTAATCGCCTTGCCATGTCTCCCGAGACGAGTCCGGCTCCGCGCCAGAGGCCCCCACTCAGAGCAGCGGTGCGATCACCAGACTCACGATGGCCATCACGTTGATGAGAATGTTCATCGAGGGCCCGGAGGTGTCCTTGAAGGGATCGCCCACCGTGTCGCCGACCACCGTCGCGGTATGGGTGTCGGAGCCCTTGCCCCCGTGATGGCCCTTCTCGACGTGCTTCTTGGCGTTGTCCCAGGCGCCGCCCGCGTTCGCCATCGTGAGGGCGAGCAGCACGCAGCCCAGCAGCGCGCCGGCGAGCATGCCGCCAAGCGCTTCGGGGCTCATGAGCAGGCCGACGACGGGCGGGGCGGCGACCGCGATCACGCCCGGCAACACCATCTTCTTGAGCGCCGCGGTGGTGGCGATGTCGACGCAGCGCTCGGTATCCGGCCGGGCGGTGCCCTCGAGAAGCCCGGTTATCTCGCGGAACTGGCGGCGGATCTCGTTGATCATCTCGAACGCGGCCTTGCCGACCGCATCCATGGTGAGGGCGGCGAGGAAGAAGGGGATGACGCCGCCCATGAAGATGCCGATCAGCACGTGGGGGTTGCCGATCTCGAGGGCGAAGTCGGCTTTGCTCGCGGACACCGTCTCCACGAAGGCGGTGATGATGGCGAGCGCGGCCAGCGCCGCGGCGCCGATCGCGAAGCCCTTGCCGATCGCGGCGGTGGTGTTGCCGAGTTCGTCGAGGGAGTCGGTGATCGCGCGGGTCTCTTCTCCGAGCCCGGCCATTTCCGCGATGCCGCCCGCGTTGTCGGCCACCGGGCCGTAGGCGTCGATGGCCATGGTGATGCCGACGGTGGCGAGCATCCCGACCGCCGCGATGCCCACCCCGTAGAGCCCCACGAGCTCGCTCGATATCGCGATGATGGCGCAGATCGCGAGGATCGGAATCACCACCGAGCGCATGCCGACGGAAAGGCCGGTGATGATGACGGTGGCGGGGCCGGTTTCCCCGGCCAGCGCGATCTCGCGCACGGGCTGGCTGGAAGTGAAGTACTCGGTGACGAGTCCGATGATGATGCCGCCGATCGCGCCCGCGACCACCGCCCACCACACGTTGGCGCTCACCCCCACGAGGCTGGTGATGACGTAGAAGGAGACGACGATGAAGAGCACCGTGGTGCCCACGGTGCCGATGCGAAGCGCGGTCTGCGGGGATCTGGAGGAGACCCTGCGCACCACGAAGATGCCGATGATCGAGCACAGCAGCCCGGTGGACGCGAGCCCGAGGGGGAGGAACATCAGGGCCTCTCGCGCTCCCAGGTTCTCGATCATGCCAAGCGACATCGTCGAGGCCATGGCGATGGTGGCGATCATGGCGCCGCAGTAGGACTCGAAGATGTCCGAGCCCATGCCGGCGACATCGCCCACGTTGTCGCCCACATTGTCCGCGATGACCCCGGGGTTGCGGGGGTCGTCCTCCGGGATTCCGGCCTCAATCTTTCCGACGAGGTCCGCGCCCACGTCGGCGCTCTTGGTGTAGATCCCCCCGCCCACGCGCGAGAACAGGGCCACGCTCGATGCGCCCATCCCGAATCCGTGGATATGGTGGGCGGTATGGGGGTCGCCACCGAATAGCAGGTACAGTACGCCGAGCCCGAGCAGGCCGAGGGAGGCGACCGCGAGGCCCATGATCGAGCCGCCGAAAAAGGCCACCGTCAGGGCGTCGGCGGGACCCTTGGTGTGCGCGGCGGAGGTCGTGCGCACGTTGGCGCGCGTTGCGGTGCTCATGCCGATGTAGCCGGCGCCGGCCGAGCACAGCGCGCCGATGAGGAACGCGAGCGCGGTGCTCCAACCCAGTCCGGGCGAGAAGAAGAGCAGCACGATCAACACGAGGCAGAACCAGGCGAGCATGGTGTATTCGCGCCGCATGAACACCATGGCTCCGAGGTGGATCTGCTCCGCGATCTCGGCGACTTTCGCCTCGCCCTCGGGAAAGTCCTTCACCCGCTGGTAGATGTACCAGGCGGTGCCCAGGCCGACGAGGCCGAAGATGACCGGCCAGACGTTCGCGCTCATGAAACCTCCCGAGCTTGTCAATCGAAGGGCGGGGCCGGTCCGGTACCTGCGGCTTCGCGCTGCCGCGCGAGCGCCGGCTCGGTCCTTCCCCCGCCGCAAAAGCGCCGCAATATAGTGGAATCGCCAGTATGCGACAATTTGGCCTCGCCGTGCCGAGCCGTCCTCCCCCCGCGGGGAGATTCCTCGGCCACCGCCGCTCACCCACGACCCCTCTCATTTCCCGGGGGAAGAGGGGGAGACCGCCCGCTCGCGGGGAAGTCCGCGCCACCGGCGCTTCGTCTGTTTCCGGCTCGCCGCTACGTGTTTCTTGAGTCCGTGCATTCCACTTTCACGGCATCTCGGCGCCCGAAGCGACCGGTGATCGACGAAGTCTGTGGGTTGTGGCGGAGCTTCCCGAAGCCGTTTTCCGGGCTGGCCGGCAACGGATCCGAAGTGGGGGAAGGAGCGTGACCATCGACCACCCCGATTCCTGGTACGCCGCCAGCGCGCGGATTCCCCCGTCCCGGCCGCGATTGCGGGGAGAGCGCAACGCCGACGTCTGCGTCGTGGGCGGGGGCTACACCGGCCTGTCCGCCGCGCTGCATCTCGCGGAGCGCGGTTACGACGTGGTGCTGCTCGAAGCGGCGCGGGTGGGCTTCGGGGCATCGGGAAGAAACGGCGGGCAGGTCGGCAGCGGACAGCGCCAGGACGTGCTCGAGCTCGAAGCGCGCTACGGGCGCGATCGGACCCGCGCGCTCTGGAGCCTGGCCGAAGAGGCGAAGGCGCTGCTCCGCGAGCGGGTGGAACGCCACCGCATCGAGTGCGACTGGAAGCCCGGCAACCTGCTGGCGGTAACCAGACGGCGCTACCTGCCGGAGCTCGAGCGGGAAACCGAGCACCTCGCCGCGCACTACGCCTATCGCGAGCTGCGCATGCTGAATCGTGACGAGGTGCGGGAGATGGTCGCGAGCGAAAGCTACTGCGGCGGCCAGTTCGACTCCGGCGGCGCCCACCTCCACCCCCTGAAGCTCGCGCTCGGACTCGCCCGCGCCGCCATTGAGGCCGGAGCATGTCTGCACGAGGAGTCCAGGGTGATCCGAATCCGCTGGGATCGGCGCCCGCTGGTGTGCACCGGGGAAGGGCAGGTCCGGGCGAGGTGGGTGCTGCTCTGCGGCAACGCCTATCTCGGCGCCCTCGTGCCCGGGATCCGTTCGCGCATCATGCCAATCGCGAACCATGTCCTCGCCACCGAGCCGCTCGGCGCGGCTCGCGCCGCCGCTCTGATCCCGGCCGACTGCTGCGTGCACGCGAGCAAGTTCGTGGTGGACTACTACCGACTGTCTCCGGATGGACGCCTGATCTTCGGCGGAGGGGAGACCTATCGCGATCGGCCCTTGCCCGATCTCCGCGCCTTCGTGCGGCGCTACATGGTGAAGGTGTTTCCCCAGCTCTCCGACGTGGGTATCGAGTACGCCTGGAGCGGGCGCCTCGCCATCACCCGCAGCCGCCTGCCGCACTTCGGGCGCATCCGGGACCACGCCTTCTTCGCGCAGGGATTCTCCGGCCACGGCGTCGCCCTTGCCCCGTTCGCGGGCAAGCTGCTTGCCGAGGCGGTGGCGGGCAGCGCGGAGCGTTTCGACGTGTTCGCCGGCCTGCCGCATCGACGCTTTCCCGGGGGCGAGTGGGCACGACAGCCCTTGCTCGCGGCGGGAATGCTCTACTACGCGCTCAAGGACCGGCTGTGAGAAGTCGGCGGTGCCGAGATCTGACCCGGATTTTTTACCGATTTCTCAATTCGCGGACGCCAGTACGCGGGCGCTTGCGGTCTTCCCTGCGTCGCGCCGCAACGACTTCGTGTCATCTACGCCCTGAGCGTTTTTCGGTCCGTTCGCCCCACTATCACGGCAGCTTGACGTCCGAAGCGGCCGAAAATCGGTGAAGAATCCGGGCGAAGGCGCCTCGCTCAGCCCGTGGCCTCCCGCCCGCCGCGGCGTTCCCGGTCGATCAGGAAGTTCGTGAGCACATCGACCGCACCTTCGAGCCTCGCCATCCGTTCGCGCAGATCGACGATGTCCCGGCGCATGGCGTGCAGCCCGGGAAGTATGAGCGCGGCCAGCGAGATCGCCGCTGCGATGATGGCGATGAGCTCGGGTGAGATGGCGTTCATGTGCATCGTAGTCTCTCCCGCGCGTGGGGAGGGGTCAACGCCCGATGCGGGCATGTTTCTCCGCCAGATGTGGCAAAGCGGCGCGACGCATCCAGCCCGCAATTTCACCGAATTCTTAATTAGCGGGGCCAATGTAATCGCTGTCGCGGGCCTGCTCCTCACACCGTTTCGCCTGATTTCAGCCCGCGTTGCGCGCTTTTTCAGTCCGCGCGTCCCACTACCACCGCATGGCTGACACCCGAAGCGGCCGAAAATCGGTGAAATCTGCGGGCCAGACGCCAAGCTCGCAGTGGCGGGCGATTTACTCCCGATGGTAGGGATGGCGGTGCAGTATCGACCACGCGCGGTAGATCTGCTCCGCGACCACTACCCGCACCAGGGCGTGGGGCATGGTCAGGGGCGACAGGGACCAGCGAAGCGTCGCGCGCGCAAGGCAGCGCGGCGACAAGCCGTCCGGGCCGCCGATCATCAGGGCGAGCGGCGCCCCGTCTCCCCGCCACCCGGCCAGGCGCTTTGCGAGGCCGGCGCTCGTCAGCGCGACGCCCTTCTCGTCGAGAGCGACGACGGTGGCTCGCGCCGGCAGGGCGGCGAGCAGGCGATCGCCCTCCTCTTCCACCATGCGAGGCGTCGGGGAGCGCGCGCGTCTTGGAGCGCTCGGCACCTCGACGAGCTCGAGCGACCAGCCTCCCCGCAGTCGGCGGGTGTAGTCCCGGCAGCCCTCATCGACCCACCGCGGCACCCGGGTCCCGACCGCCACGATGAGAATCTTCACGCGGGTCCCGCACGACTCTTCGGCGACGGTGCGAGTGCCGCCTCCTTGCCGCCCCAGAGCTTCTCGAGCTGATAGAAGTCGCGGGTCTCGGGCTGCATGACGTGGACCACCGTGTCGAGAAGGTCGATGAGCACCCATTCGCCGCGCTCCAGCCCCTCGACCCCGATTGGAGGCCGGCCGGCCCGCTTCGACCTCAGGATCACCTCGTCGGCGAGGGCGGCGACCTGCCGGCGGGACCGTCCGCTCGCGACGATCATGTAATCGGTGATGTCGGTGAGCTCGCGCACATCGAGGACGAGAATGTCCTCGCCCTTGCGCTCGTCGAGGGCGTCGAGCACAAGCCGGGTCAACTGCTTCGCTTGCATGGGCGATAGGTGTCCTGCCTTTCGATTAGTTCGATGACCGCGGGAGGGACCATGCCGTCCACGCGCTCGCCTCGGGCCAGGCGCCGCCGGATGCACGACGCCGAGATGTCGGGAAGGGGGAGATCGGCCACGTGCACGAGCCCCGCCGGTCGGCGGCGCAGCTGCGCGGGGTCCGTCTCGCCGCGCTGGCGCAGGAGCCGGGCGAGCGGGCCGTGGCAGGGCAGCGAGGCCCCCGCCCGCCGGGCGACGGCGAGGTGCGCGAGCTCGGGGAGCTTCCTCCAGCACTCCCAGTCGTCGAAGCGCAGGAAGGCGTCGAGACCGACGATGAAGCACAGGGGCTCCCGCGGGTGTTCGCACCGCAGCGAGACCAGGGTGTCCACGGTATAGGTGGGTCCGCCGCGCTCGAGCTCGCGTTCATCCACCGTGAGCGCCTCGATCCCGGTGATCGCCGCTCTCAGCATGTCGAGGCGCGCCGCCGCCGACGCCACCGGCGGCGTGCGCAGCCGGGGGTCGGCCGCCGGAACCAGGCGCACCGTGTCCAGCCCGATGCGTTCGCGCATCTCCACCGCGAGGCGCAGATGGCCGCAGTGAACCGGGTCGAAGGTGCCTCCAAGGATGCCGATGGCGGCCACTATGCGCGGGCGCGCCCAGCGCCGGTCGTCCGCGCGCGAGTATCCGTCGGGCGGGGCTGCGTCCGACGCTCGGGTGCGAGCCCGCCGCCGAACGCGGCCAAGTGGTGCGGGCAGCGCGCGGAACGTGGCCGCCGGCGCCGGAGCGGCGATCCGGGACTTCGCGGCCTGGAGACCGCCTCGCTTGCGCCGCGTCGCAATGCCGCGCCGGCCGCGTCTTCTCGTTCAGGTCCTGACGTGGCCGTCTCCGATCACGATGAACTTCTGCGAGGTCAGGCCTTCGAGCCCCACCGGCCCCCGCGCGTGGAGCTTGTCGGTGCTGATACCGATCTCCGCGCCCAGACCATACTCGAAGCCGTCGGAGAAACGCGTCGACGCGTTGACCATCACCGAGCTCGAATCGACCTCGCCGAGAAAGCGCCACGCCCGCGACTGATCTTCGGTGACGATGGCGTCGGTGTGTCGGGATCCGTACCTGCCGATATGGTCCAGCGCCTCGTCCAGACCGCGGACCACCCGCACCGACAGGATGGGGGCGAGGTATTCGGTGCCCCAGTCCTCCTCGTTCGCCGGGCCGCACTCCGGCACGATGCTCCGGGTCTCGGAGCAGCCGCGCAGCTCCACCCGCGCCGCCTGAAAGCGCGCCGCCAGGGGGGGCAGAAACTCTTCCGCGACCCCGCGCGCGACCAGCAGCGTCTCCATCGTGTTGCAGGTGCCGAAGCGCTGCGCCTTCGCGTTGAAGGCGATCTCCCCCGCCTTGTCGAGGTCGGCGCGATCGTCGACGTAGACGTGGCATACGCCGTCGAGGTGCTTGATCACCGGGACCGTCGCCTCCCGCGAGATCCGTTCAATCAGACTCTTTCCCCCTCTCGGCACGATGACGTCGACGGACTCCTCCATGCGCACGAGGGCTCCGACCGCGGACCGGTCCGTGGTCTGGACCACATGCACCGCGTCCGCCGGCAACCCCGCTTGCTCCAGGCCCTGGTCGATGCAGCGCGCGATGGCGAGGTTGGAGCGGATGGCTTCCGAGCCTCCCCGCAGAATGGTGGCGTTGCCGGCCTTGAGGCAAAGGCCCGCCGCATCCGCGGTGACGTTGGGCCGCGACTCGTAGACGATACCGATCACGCCGAGCGGCACCCGCATCCTCCCGACCCGGATGCCGGAAGGACGCTGGCGTAGCTCGCTCACCTCCCCGACCGGATCCGGCAGCGCGGCGATCTGGCGCAGGCCCTCGGCCATCGCCGCCACCCGCGCGGGGGTGAGCTCCAGGCGGTCGAGCAGGGCCAGGGCCAGCCCTCGCTCGCGCGCGCGCTCCAGATCCTCGCGGTTCGCCGCCCGCAAGGACTCGCCCGAGTCCCGGATCGCCTGGGCGGCCGATTCGAGCGCGAGGTTCTTCTCCCGGGAGCCGGCACGGGCGAGGGCCCGCGCCGCGGTGCGGGCACGCAGGCCGACATCGCGCATGTACGCGTCGACATCGCGGGGCTCGGCGCGAATCGAAGTCACTTCCTGGGCAAGGGTGGCGATGACGGCTTCCTCGCGGTGTTCGGACTCTCGATGGTACCCGGCGAGCCGATTCCGTCAATCAAGGGCGCCCGGGCGAAAAGGTCGGTGCGCCCGCGAGCATCAGCGCGAGTCGGGCCGCCTCGTCCCAGGCCGCGCCGCGCTCCGCGCCCTTGATGATGCGGTCGAGATGCGCCGCCTGCCGCAGCATCGCGATGAAGGCCCGCGGACGATGGCGACGCAGAGCATGGGAGACGAGCGCCCGGCGCCGCTCCCGGACCCGGTGCCGGGCGAGCACCCGGGCTTCGTCCTCCCCCCGCGACACCGCGTCCGCCATCGAGGCGAGCCCGCGTATCTCGCGTGCGAGCGCAAAGGACACATAGGTGATCTCGATCCCCTCTTCGCGCAGGCGCTCGAGAACGCGCAGCGCGCGGACCGCGTTGCCCGCCATCGCGGCGTCTCCCGCGTCGAACGCGCCGTAACGGGAGCTGTCGGCGCTCGAGGCCAGCGCGTCTTCGAGGCCGACCGGGCCACCTCCGCGCAGCAGCAGGAGCTTGTCCACCTCCTGCGCGGCCGCGAGCAGGTTGCCCTCCACCCGATCCGCGAGCGCGCTCGCCGCATCCCGCGCGATGGCGAGGCCGCGCCGGCGGCCCCGCTCCACGATCCAGCGGGGCAGTTGCCGGGGCGGTACCGGCCAGGTCTGCACCACCGCGCCGGCGGCATCGAAGGCCCGGTACCAGCGCGCCCGTTGCTCGCGCCAGTCGAGCGCGCCCGCGCTCAGAAGCAGCACGCAGTCCGGGTTGGGACGCTCGGCGTAGTGGAGCAGGGCCTCCGCGCCCGCCCGGTCGGGCTTCGGGCGGGACAGGCGCAGATCGACGAGGCGCTTTTCCGCGAAGAGCGAGAGGCTGTCGCGATACTGGCGCAGCTCGCTCCAGTCGAAGCCCGCATCGGCGTGCAGCACGATACGCTCGTCGTGTCCGCGCTCCCGGGCCGCGGCCCGAATCGCATCCAGGCTCTCCTCGATCTGAAGCGCTTCGTTTCCGAACACGAAGTACACGGGGGCGAGGGCTCCCCGGGAGAGTCTGCGCACAAGGTCCTCGGGACGAACGCGCACGCTACGCGAGCACCTCGAAGCGGAGTCCTGGCCCGCAATTTTCCCTGATTTTCGTGGCGTGCGCGGTAGCAGATCGGGGAAATCTGCGAGCGAGGTCAGAGGATGGCTTCACGCGAAATCGCTCCATCGGGGGTCGACAGACGACTTGGCGCCCTCCGAGATCCGGCGCCCTACCGGGCATGACCGGCCGTTTCGCGCCGGCTCACTGCGACGTGGCGCCGCCCATCGCGCCCGCGGCGCGGCGCAGCATCCGGGCCGCCGCTTCGCGGCGCAGCTCCTCGCGGACGAGGTCCTCCTCGTGCTCCTTGGAGACGATCTCTTCGGGCGTATGGAGGAGCTCGCGCACCAGCGTGATGCGCTGTTGCTCCATGGCGGCAGGCTCCGATCCCGGACCGATCCGGAACTCGACCACGTAGGCCACTTCGACTTCCCGCTCGCTGCCGTCGAAGGGGTCGATCGACAGCACCCGTCGTTCGAATTGCTCCGACGCGACGACGAGGACCGCGTGCGCATCTTCGCGCTGCGGCGATCCCGACACCATGCTCCCCGCGAGCGCCGACTCGAGTTCGGTCCGCAAAGCGGGCGGCGCGTCGAGATAGAGCCCGCCCGCCGCGGCGCCCATGGACAACTCACCCCGGGGCGTGAAGCCGCATCCGGCGACCAGAGCGCCGACCAGCAGGCATGCGAGCGCCGCCGGCCATGTGTTTCGTTTTGCCAGCCGCAGGCCGGGGAAAGGGGAGCGATTCGGGATCGGGATGCTCACTGCCTTGACACCTCGGGGTTCGGGACTCGTTTGCGCGCCGAAGGGTGGCGCCGGGGCCGGATCCGCCCCGCCCTTTGCGGACCCGGTAAATACTCTGGCTCGAATCACACCACGATATTGACCAGGCGTCCGGGCACCACCACGGTACGCCGCACGTCGCGCCCCGCCACGAAGCGCCGCACGTTCTCGTTGTTGAATGCCTCGTGCCTGATGTCCTGGTCGTTCGCATGCACCGGCACCGAGATGTGGCCGCGCAGCTTGCCGTTCACCTGTACCACCAGCTCGACGTGTTCGCGGGCCAATGCTTCCGGGCAGGGAAGGGGCCAGGCTTCGTCGACCACCGCCCGTTCGTGGCCGAGCGCGAACCACAGCTCGTGGCAGATGTGGGGCACCACCGGCGACAGCAGCAGCACGATCGCATCCAGCGCCTCACGCACCAGCGCCCGGTCCTGGCCGCTTGCGACCGGAAAGCGGGCGAGCTCGTTGTCGAGCTCGATGATCGCGGCGATCGCGGTGTTGAACTTGTAGCGCCGGCCCACATCGTCGCCGACCTTGGCGATTGTCTCGTGCACGCGTCGGCGCATCGCGCGCTGTCGTGCGTCGAGCGTGGCCGGGTCGAGCGCCTCGCAACGGCCCCCGGCGGTGTGGGTGTGTACCCGCTTCCACAGCCTCTTGAGGAAGCTGTACATGCCCGTTACCGCGCCGTCCTGCCACTCCAGCGTCTGCTCGGGCGGCGAGGTGAACATCATGTAGAGGCGCACGGTGTCCGCGCCGAAGCGCTTCACCATGTCCTCCGGATCGACGCCGTTCTTCTTCTGTTTCGACATCTTCTCCACCCCGCCGACCTCGACCGGCTGGCCGTCGCTCTTCAGGCGGGCGCCGACGACCTTGCCTCTCTCGTCGTGGTCGATCTCGACCTCGTAGGGCGAGTACCAGGTCGGGGGGGCGCCGGGGTTCTCGCGGTAGTAGGTCTCCTTGAGCACCATGCCCTGGCAGAGGAGGTTGGTGAAAGGCTCATCGGCGTCGACCAGTCCCTCGTCGCGCATGAGCTTGCAGAAGAAGCGTGCGTAGAGAAGGTGCAGCACCGCGTGCTCGATGCCGCCGATGTACTGGTCCACCGGCAGCCAGTACCGGGCCCGCTCGTCGACCATGCTCTGTGCGTCCGGGCAGGCGAAGCGCGCGTAGTACCAGGCGGAGTCGATGAAGGTGTCGAAAGTGTCGGTGTCGCGCCGGGCCGGCTCCCCGGTCTGCGGATCGACGACATCCACAAACGACGGAATGGAGGCGAGCGGGGAGCCGCCCCCGGAGAGCGCCACATCCTCGGGCAGGTGGACCGGGAGGCTGGCGTCGGGCACTGGCCGCTCGCCCCCCGACTCGGTGTGCAGGATCGGCACCGGGCAGCCCCAGTAGCGCTGCCGCGAGACGCCCCAGTCGCGCAGCCGGTAGTTCACCTTGCGTTCGCCGTTGGCGTGCGCCTCCAGCCACTCGCAGAAGGCGTCGAAGGCGCGGGGGTAGTCGAGTCCGGTGAAGTCCCCGGAGTCGACGGTGACCATGTCTTCCTTCGAGGTCCATGCGCCGGCCTGAATGTCCACCTCGCCGCCGTCGGCGGGAGCGATAACCTGCCGGATGGGAAGCCGGTACTTACGGGCGAATTCGTGGTCGCGTTCGTCGTGGCCGGGCACCGCCATGATCGCGCCGGTTCCGTAGCTCATGAGCACGAAGTTCGCCACCCAGACCGGGATCCGCTCGCGATTGACGGGGTTGATAGCGTTCACGCCGAGCGGCCGCCCCACCTTGTCCATCGTCTCGAGCTCTGCCTCGGCGGTGCTTCCGGCGCGGCACTCTTGGACGAAGCGGGCGATCTCGGGGTCTTCCGCCGAGCGGCGCTGTGCGACCGGGTGCTCCGGGGCTACCGCCATGAAGGTGGCGCCGAAGAGGGTATCGGGCCGGGTGGTGAAGACGCGAAGCGCGTCCTCTCCGGTCTCGAGTGTGAAGTCGAACTCGACGCCTTCGGAGCGGCCGATCCAGTGGCGCTGCATGTTCTTGACCGCCTCCGGCCAGTCCAGGTGATCCAGGGAATCGAGCAGCTCGTCCGCGTAGTCGGTGATCCGCAGGAACCAGTGGGGGATCCGCCGCCGCTCCACCGGAGCGCCGGAGCGCCAGCCCCGGCCGTTGACCACCTGCTCGTTGGCGAGCACCGTCCCCTCCACCGGATCCCAATTGACCTCGGCGAGTTGCTTGTAGGCGACGCCCTTCTCGTAGAGACGGTTGAAGAACCACTGCTCCCAGCGGTAGTACTCGGGACGACAGGTGGTGATCTCCCGCTCCCAGTCGTACCCGAAGCCCAGGCGCTGGAGCTGGCCCTTCATGTACGCGATGTTCTCGCGGGTCCACTTCGCGGGCGCGACGCCCGCGTCGATCGCCGCGTTCTCCGCCGGAAGGCCGAAGGCGTCCCAGCCCATCGGTTGCAGCACGTTCTTGCCGAGCATGCGCTGGTAGCGGCTCACCACGTCGCCGATGGTGTAGTTGCGCACGTGCCCCATGTGCAGTCGCCCGCTCGGGTAGGGGAACATGCACAGGCAGTAGAACTTCTCCCGGTCCGGATCTTCGACGACCTGGAAGGTCCGGTGGTCCCGCCACCAGGTCTGGGCTTGCGCCTCGACCTCCTGGGGAAGGTAGTGTGCTTGCATGGAATGGCGGGCTTCGGCGAACGGAACGGAAAAGCATAACGCAACCCGCCGTGCGATCCCTACGCGGGAGTTTTACCGGGAGAGACGAACCTCGGGGAAGGAGCCGGGTCCACACGCCTCCAGGCCCATCATCCAGGCCCCATGCGCCATCCCCCGAGCCCGCAACCCCGCCGGCTACCACCCTTCGTGGTTCGGGCTCACCGTTCGGTTGACAGAGACTCTTCGCGGCCGCCGCTCACACTGCCTCACGGGCGATTGGCGAGCGTCACCCAGGCGGCGAGGGCGCGCAGGTCCTTGATCGGGACGTCCTTGAGTTTCTCTATGACGGTTTCCGCCGCGGTGGCGTCGGCCAGGACTTCCGATTTGGCAACGCGGTAGCACGGGTCGTAGTCGGCGGCGTGCCGCTTGCTTTGGGCGGCCACGAAGAGATTCCCGAAGTTCTGAACATCGCTCGGAAACGCCGCCATCATCTTCTTGTGGCTCAGGCGATCTTTCGCCTGCCCGTGTTGGGGTGAACGATAGGCCTGTCGCCACGCGGGCTCGCTGCGGTCCGCGCCCTCGGTACCGATCAATGTGTCGGCACAGTGTCGGCAGAGGGCGTGAAAGAGCGCGTAGTAGACAGTGCTGACCGCTCGGCGGAGATCCGACTGGCGCGGCCTGCCTCTCTGCGTAGCGGTCAGGTCACGTGCCGTCTCGATCAGGTCAAGTGGCTGCAAAGTACGCTTCCGCTTCCTCCGCTGCGATGAAGGACATCACCGGAAAGCGATCCTCGCCTTGTTCCTCGAGGGCCGGCCGCAGTTGCCTCACCAGCCCCGATATCTCCGGCTGTGCGTCGTTCGGGGCGTAGACGACGATGACGTGAAGCATCGGATCGCCATAGGCATCCTCGTCATCCTCCAGCGTCACGGAAACCACCGAGATTGGACTCAACACGGCTTCCACTTGTTCGTGGATGACGCGCTTCAGCTCATCGTCACGCCCTGGTTCGGCGTTGGTCATCGACATCTTCCTGACAATCGGTCGAGCAGGATAAGTCATCGATGTCCCCCATGCACTCGGCGCTCCGCCGACCCGGGCTCTTCGCGCCTGGCGGGTCTGGCCAACGGATCGCGTTGCAATCTGCCGAGCCCGCAACCCCGCCGGCTACCACCCTTCGTGGTTCGGGCTCGTCGCGGGATGGGAAGAGACTTCCGGGCCCGGATCAGAGGCCGTCGTGCCCGGTCTCGTACGCGTAGTCGAAGGAGTCCGAGTGCAGGCAGGTCGGCTCCAGGCCCTGTGCCGCCAGCGTGCGCCGGGCCGCGCTCACCATCGGCGGCGGACCGCTCAGGTAGGCCCCCCAGCCCGAGAGGTCCGGGAAGTCCTCCAGCACCGCCTGGTGCACGAACCCGGTTCTCCCTCGCCACTCGCACTGCGCGGTGGGCTCGGAGAGCACCGGGGTGTAGTGAAAATTCTCGTGCTCGCGCGCCCAGCGCCGGGCGAGCGCGTCGTGGTAGAGGTCGCGCCGGGCGCGCGCGCCCCAGTAAAGGTGCATCGGTTGCCCGGACCCTTCGTCGAGGGCGTCCTCGATGATGCTCTTGATCGGGGCGAAGCCGGTCCCCCCCGCCACGAGTACCGCGGGACGTGGGGGAGTCTTGCGCAAGTAGAAGCTGCCGAGCGGGCCGTGGAGGCGCAGGATGGCCCCGGGCTTGAGGTGTTCGAAGGCGTAAGCGGAGAACTCGCCCCCGGGCACGCGGCGGATCTGGAACTCGTAAAGAGACTCCCCGTCGGGCGGGCTCGCGAGCGAGAAGGCGCGCCGGCGACCGTCACGCAGAACGATGTCGACGTACTGACCGGCGAGAAAGCGCAGGCGCTCGCCCTCCTGCAGGCGAAGGCGCAGTGCGATCACGTCGTGGGCGAGGATCTCCTTCTCCACCAGGCGGCAGAGCAGGGTGCGCACCACAATCTCGCTCCGGGCGTCGATCTCTTCCACCTCGATGCGCGCGTCCGCACGCAGGTGGGCGGCGCACAGGAGCACGAAGCCGTCGTCGTGGTCCGAGGGTTGCAGAGCCTTGGGGGGGCCCTGCGGATAGTGCACCGCGCCCTCGAGGATGCGCGCACGGCAGGAGCGGCAGGCGCCATTGCGGCATCCGTAGGGCAGGGCGACGCCCTGGCGGAGCGCGGCCTCGAGCACGCTCTCGCCGGACTTCACTTCGAGCACCCGTGCGCTCGGTTCGAGGCGAAGGCGCGGCATCTACACCCGCCCCTGCCTTTCCTCGCGCGAAGTCATCGCAAGGGTGAGGCTCCCGGTCCGAACCGGCGTCGGAGACCGAAACTGCTTCACTGCTCCGCTCGATCCGCGGCGTCAATCTGTCCCGGTGCCCGGGCGGTGGACTACTGCGGCAGGCTGCGCCGGCTGTCGAGCCACTTGATCAGAGGATCCCAGAGCTCCAGCTCGTGCCACACCTTCGAGTACGGGAGTTCGCAGATGCCAAGCCCGCTCTCGGCCGCGTGCACGTAGCTCTGGGTGCTGCGCAACGCGGTCACGAAGGGCAGGCGGCGCCGATCGGGAAGGCGCACCGAGCGCAGGAAGTGCTGGAGCTCCTCATGCCCGGCCGAATTCTCCCGCACCCGGTTCGCAACCGTCCCCACCCGGACCTTTCGGTTGAGTACCCGGCCGAGGCTCACGAGCCGGTCGAGGAACCGTACCGCGGCGTTCAGGTCGATGGGGGAGGGCACCACCGGGATGATGCAGGTCTGCGCCTTTCGCAGCAGCCGCACCAGCGTGGCCCCGTGGCTCGCCGCGGGCGCGTCCATGAACACGTAGTCCATGTTTCTGGGGATTCGGGTGCCGGGCCGGGTGCCGTCGACTCCGTGGATGTAGGGGCGGTCTTCGGGCCGGGTGTCGAGCCAGTCGAGAGCCGACCGCTGCACGTCGTAGTCCACGAGCGCGACGTTGTACTCCTCCTGCGCGTAGTACGCGGCAAGGTTGGTGGCCAGCGTGGTCTTGCCCGTGCCGCCCTTGGAGTTGAGCACCAGGATCGAACGCATGAGGCTCCCCCTATTTTTTTTGCCCGCCCCGGGCGCCGGCCGGCGCGCGCACCCGAGGGGCGTTCCATGGCGGTTCGGTCCCGTGAGTATACAGGTCGGCCACGGTGGGGGGCCGCCCCGGGCTGGCCTCGCCCTGCCTCCGCTCCATCCGCCAGGGCGGCATCGACGGCGAATGCCTCTGTGTGCCCACCGGGTTAGGGGCCGCCCCGCTACGCGCCTTGCTCCCCCGCGGACACCTGCCCGAGCGCGCGGTCGGCGCCCTGCGCCAGGTGCACGGTCGAGGTGGGAAAGGCCACGTCGGCGCCGTGCGCATGCACGATGGCGAGCGCTCGCAGCAGCACATCCTGCTTGACGTCGTGGAAGTCCGCCCACCGTATAGTCTTCGTGTGGCAGTAGATGAAGAAGTCGAGGGAGGAGGGAGCAAAGGTGTCGAAGGCCACCATGCAGAGCTGTTCCTGATCGATCTCCGGGTTGTCGGCCAGCATCGCCTTCACGTCGTCGACGATCATCGCCATCTTGTCGGCGTCCTCGTAGCGGATGCCGATGTACTCGTAAATCCGGCGGTTGAGCATCCGCGTGGGGTTCTGCACCGCGATGTTCGCGAACACCGAGTTCGGGATGTACAGGGGACGCTGATCGAAGGTACGGATTACCGTGAGCCGCCACCCGATCCGCTCCACCGTGCCCTCGATATCGCGATCCGGCGAGCGGATCACCTCGCCGATCGAAAAGGGACGGTCGAAGTAGATCATCAGCCCACCGAAGAAATTGGCGAGCAGATCCTTGGCGGCGAAACCCACCGCGATGCCCCCGATCCCGCCGAAGGCGAGCACTCCGGCAATGCTGTAGCCCAGCGTCTGCAAGGTCACCAGCACCGCGGTAATCAGCACCGAGAGGCGCAGCAGCTTGGCGACCGCATCGAAGGTGGCCCGGTCGTAGCTCTCCTCCCGGCGTTCCTTGTCTTGGATCAGATTGGCTTCGGCGGCGCGTATGAAGCGCACCAGGAACCAGGCGATGATCGCGATGATCGCCACATCGCGCAGTGCCGGAACCGCATCGAAGATGACCGCGCCGGTCTTGCTCCTGACGATCTCCGCCGCGAACGCGATGCCGACCACCCAGATTATCGCCCGCAGCGGCAGGCGCAGCGCGCTGAAGAGGCTCTGGTCCCAGACCGTGGGGGTCGTGCGGAGCTTCGCTTCGAAACGGTCGAACAGGCCCTTGAGGAAAAAAGTCCCGAGCAGGGTCGCGAACACGACCACGAAAACCTCGATGACCCAGGGCGCGAGCCCGAGCCCACCCAGGTACTCGCCGAAGTTGCTGATCGAGTCCATCGTTGCGCCCGCAGGTTCTTGTCGCGCTGCGAATTCTACTCCGCGTCCGTGGGTGGCTCAGCGCCCCGGGCTCGGCCCCCGCGACGCTGCCGCATCCTTGCCTCGAAGCGCGCGAGCGCTACTTCACCACGACTTCGCGGGGCAGTGAGGAGAAGCGCTCGCATCCGGTCCCGGTGACGCGGATCGTCTCGCTGAAGCCGACGCCGTAGTCCCGATAGATGAGGCAGAGCGGCACCATGTGGAAGGTCATGCCCTCCTTGAGTTCGCGCTCTTCGCCCTGGCGCAGGCTGATGATCTCACCCTCGCCCCAGTCCGGGGGGTAGTTGACCCCGATCGAGTACCCGAGGCGGTGCCGGAAGTAGTCGCCAAACCCCGCCCTTTCCACCACCGCGCGCGCTTCGCGGTCCACCTCCTCGCAGCTCACGCCGGGGCGGATGACTTCCATCGCCCGGTCCACGGCCCCGATCACCGCTTCCGCGCAGGCCCGCTGACGCGCGTCCGGCTCGCCGATGAACAGGGTGCGCATGAGCGCCACCGCGTAGCGCCACTGGCTGCAGGAGACCTCGAAGTAGACGAGGTCCTTGTCGCCGATGGTCTCGCCGCGCGCGGTCTGGTGGGGCAAGCAGGTGCGGGGTCCGGAGAGGATGAAGGGAGGCAGGCCCATGTACTCGCCGGTGTTCTCCAGGAGCACCCGGTTGACCTCGGCGTTGACGCGGTCGTCCGAGACCCCGGGGGCGCAGAGGTCCATGCCCGCTTGCACCGCCCGGTCGAGGATCGCGGCGGAGCGGCGCATCATCGTGATCTCTTCGGCCGACTTGATCATGCGCGCGTCCCAGAGGATGCCGATGGCGTCCTCGAAGGCGCACGAGGGCATCGCGCGGGTCAGGGTCTCGTGCTCCTCGACGGTGTAGAACCAGCCCTGCTTCTCCACTCCGATGCGCGCGCCCGCTCCGAGTCCGAGCAGGTTCAGCACGTGCGCGGTGAGGGTCGGGGGGTGCTCCCAGTCGTCGACCGGCACGAAGCGGGGAATCCAGGCGTACTCGGGAATGTTGAGAGACTCGAAGCGCCGCAGGATGAGCACCGGATCGAAGCCGGGACCCATGACCAGGCAGTGGTACTTGTAGTACCCGGGGGTCTCGTAGCCGGTCATGTAGGTGATGTTCTCGGGGGAGCGCAGGCACAGCGCGTCGAGCCCGCGCTCGGCCATCGCGGCGAGCACCAGCTCGTAGCGGCGCAGATACTCCTCCAGGCTGAAGCCGAGGCGCGCGTGGGTGATCATCTCGAAGTCGGCGCCGCCGGCGAGTCGCCCCGTCACCGTCTCGAAGGCGGCCTCGGTGGCGATGTCGGCGACCGCGGTGATGCTCTTGGTGGTTTCCGTAGACACTTGGTCGGGATCCTCTCGGTGGGCGTGGGGGGCCGCCCCGCCCCGCTTCCGGCCGCCGGAGTCCGGGCGGCATGTTTCCGGGGGGGACGCCACGGACGGGAACTTACCTTCCGGCCCGGGACTTGGCTACATCGCGGCTCAAGGGAGCACGGCCCACCGACCCGAGCGGATTGGCGTCCGTGCCGCAGAGTCGGTGAGAGGTTGCGCCTGGTCCCATGCACCGGGGCCTATACTCCGCGAATGCAGCATGCCGGTGCGCCTTGTTTTGCGTTCGCCTCGCCCTGGACGATGTCCGCACGCCCTCGCGCGGCGAAACAGTGAGTCATGGCGACCAGGCTCGGACCGCTCATCCCCGAGCGCTTCTACGCGCGCAGCGCCGAGGTCGTCGCCCCGGAGCTGCTCGGCATGCTGCTCTGCCGGGACGGGGTGGTTCTGCGCATCACCGAGGTGGAAGCGTACCGCTGGCCGGGCGACACCGCCTGTCACGCGCGGCACGGCCGCACCGCGCGAAACGATGCACTGTGGGGACCGCCGGGGTGCGCGTACGTCTACCTGTGCTACGGCCTCCACCACATGCTCAACCTGGTAACCGGACGCGATGGCGAGGCGGGTGCGGTGCTCGTGCGCGCGGCGGAGCCGGTAGCGGGTATGGAGAGGGTGCATGCCCGACGCCACGGGGCGGACGGTCCCGCGCTGCTCGCCGGCCCCGGCCGGCTGGGCGCCGCGCTCGCTCTCGACCTCTCCGTCAATCGGGAGCGCCTCTTCCGCCGCGGCGGTCTGGAGGTACGCCGCGGAGCGGCGCCGGACGAGATTCTCGGCGGATCGCGAATCGGCATCGACTATGCCGAGCCCGAGCACCGCGCGCTGCCCTGGCGATTCGCGATCGCCGGCTCGCGCTGGGTGTCGCGCCGCGCCGGCCTCGGCCCTGCGGAGCGGTCCTGATGGCCAGTCTTGCGCGCTCCGCCCACCGCGAGAGTCCGAGGCGGCCGAAAATCGGTGAGATTTGCGGGTCAGAGAACGCGCAACGGCGAGCCGGAAACAGAGGAAACGCGCGGACGGCGCGATGGACGGCCATGAAGAGGATAAGGGGATGGTGAGAATCAACGGCGAGCGCTTGATCGACGACCTGCGCAACCTGCGCAAGTTCGGCAGCGTCGGTACCGGTGTGGTGCGCCAGTCGCTCTCCGACGTGGACATCGAGTCCCGCCACTGGCTGGTGGAACGGATGCGCGAGGCGGGGCTCGACGCGCGCATCGACGGGCTCGGCACCGTGTTCGGCCGCTCCCGGGCCGGGGGCAGGGCGCTTTTGGTCGGCTCCCATACCGATACCCAGCCCACCGGCGGGTGGCTCGATGGTGCGATGGGAGTCATGTACGGCCTGGAGCTCGCACGGGCTTTTCGCGAGCACGACGAGACCCGGGATCTCGCCCTCGACGTGGCCTCGTGGATCGACGAAGAGGGCGCCTTCTTCGGATGCCTCGGCAGCCAGGCCTGGTGCGGGATGGTGGAAGAGGAGGCGCTCGGCGCAGCGCTCGGCCCGGGTGGGGTGCGGCTTCCCGACGCGCTGCGCAAGGCCGGGCTCGAAGGGCGTTCCCGGGAGCAGTGGAAGCCCGGACGCTACGCCGGCTACCTGGAGGCGCACATCGAGCAGGGCCCCTACCTCGAGGAAGAGCACAAGCGGATCGGGGTCGTCACGAGCATCGTCGGGATCCGCAGCTACCAGATAACCTTCAAGGGACAGCAGAACCATGCCGGCACCACGCCGATGGCGCGGCGCCGGGACGCGGCCACCGCCCTCATCGATCTCGCCCACCGCATCAACCGGCGCTTTCCGGAGCGGGTGGGGCCGAAGTCGGTGTGGACCATCGGCCAGATCGACGTGTTCCCGGGCGCCCCGAGCATCGTGCCCGGCGCCGCCTGGATGAACGTGCAGTTCCGTGACGGCGAGGAGTCGCGTCTCGATGCGCTGAGCGCCCTGCTGCACGAGCTGGTGAGGGAGGCCGACGCGGGCACCGAGGTCGAGGTCGGCATGCGCGAGGGCAGCGAGCGGGTCGTCGCCGCGGCGATGGACGAGGGCTTCCAGTCCCATATCGCCCGGGCGGCGGAGACCCACGCCCCCGGGGCCTGGATGCACATGCCGAGCGCGGCGGGACACGACGCGCAGGTCGTCGCCCGGCGCATGCCGAGCGCGATGCTCTTCGTGCCGAGCATCGGCGGGGTCAGTCACGCCTTCGAGGAGGACACCTCCGAAGACGACGTGGTGCTCGGGTGCCAGGTCTTCGCCGACGCGGCGGCCGCGATACTCCGGGAGCACAACCGGTAGACGCGGCGGCGCCCCCGATGTTCGGCCACTCGGTGCGGCCGGCAGGGGGACGGAGCACCTCCCCTTATCCGCCGGCGAAGAGCGCGTCGATGTCGAGGGCGGCTTCGAGGCCGTCGGCCAGCTCGTCCAGGGCCCGTTCGACGGTCGGCTGGTAGGCGAGACTCGACGGCGGCCCGGCGCGCACTCCCGCAAGCCAGCGGGAGCGAAACGCGTCGCCCGCGAACAGCCCGTGCACGTAGCAGCCCTCGATTCGCCCGTCGGCGCTGACCGCGCCGTCCGCTCTCCCCTCGATCCGGGCGAAGGGGCGCGCGGTATCCGGGCCGGTGGTCTCGCCCATGTGGATCTCGTACCCGGCGAGCGGGACTCCGCTGCGGGCGCAGGTTCCGCGCACCGCCCGCACCGACTTCTCGCCTCCCATCTGCGTCTCCACGTCGAGCAGACCGAGCCCGGGCGCTTCGCCGGCCGGGCCGTCCACCCCGTGCGGGTCGCGCACGGTACGCCCGAGCATCTGGTAGCCGCCGCAGAGCCCGAGCACCCGGCCGCCGCCGCGGGCGTGCGCGATCACGTCGTGATCCCAGCCCTGTGCCCGCAGGAAGGCGAGGTCACCGAGGGTGGACTTGGTGCCCATGAGCACCACGACGTCGGCGTCGCGCGGCAGCGGCCGGCCCGCGGGCACGAAGTCGAAGTCCACCGAGGGCTCCATGCGCAGCGGATCCGCGTCGTCGAAGTTGGCGATCCGGGAGAGCAGGGGCGCCACGATTCGAATCCCTTCGCGGTCCGAGCGGGTCGGCCGCCGGCCCTCCTCCTCGAGCGTCGCCGCATCCTCGCGCGGCAAGCGCCTCGCCGCGTCGAGCCAGGGAACGACCCCCCGGCAGGGCCAGCGGGTGTGGCGCACCATGTCACGCACTCCCTCGTCGAAGAGGGCGGAGTCGCCCCGCAGCTTGTTGACGGCGAAGCTCTTGATCATCGCCGCGTCGGCGGGAGCGAGCACCGCCCTGGTGCCCGCCACCGCGGCGATGACGCCGCCGCGCTCGATGTCCGCGAGCAGGCACACCGGCACCTCGGCGTGGCGGGCAAAGCCCATGTTGGCGATGTCGCGGGCACGCAGGTTGGTCTCCGCCGCGCTCCCCGCCCCCTCCACGATCACGAGTTCGTACGCGCCCGCGAGGCGCTCGAAGCTCTCCATCACCGGGACCATGAGCCGGTCGCGGCTCGCCATGTAGTCGGCGGCCGAAAGCGTCGCGGTCGCCCGACCGTGCACCACGACCTGGGAAGTCCGGTCGGACTGGGGCTTGAGCAGCACCGGGTTCATGTCCACGACGGGTGCGAGCCCCGCCGCGTGCGCCTGCAGCGCCTGCGCCCGGCCGATCTCGCCCCCGCCGGGACAGGCGGCGGCGTTGTTCGACATGTTCTGCGGCTTGAAGGGGGCGACCGGGATTCCGCGCCGGCGGGCGATCCGGCACAGCCCCGCCACCACCGTGGACTTGCCGGCGTCCGAGCAGGTCGCCTGGATCATGAGCGCTCCGCTTCTCATCGCGCGCTCACGCCATTTCCGCGAGCATGACGTGCGCGGAGTTCGAGCCCGGTCGCCACAGGCGTCGCTCGATCGCCTCGTTCAGCCGCTCGGCGATCTCCTTTAGCGCCGCCGGGTTGTTGCACTCGAGGAAGGTGCGGACCTCGCGGTCTTCGAGGTAGGCTTCGAACACCGCGTCGAAGTGATGGTCCGCCACCGCGCGGGCGGTCGCCGCGAAGGCGAACAGGTAGTCCACCGTCGCCGCCATCTCGAAGGCGCCCTTGTACCCGTGGCGCATGACGCCCCGGATCCACTTGGGGTTGACGACCCGGGCCCGCACCACGCGCGCGATCTCTTCCTCCAGACGCCGCACCCGCGGGCTCTCGGGGCGGGAGTGGTCGTTGTGCCATACCGTCGGACGCGTTCCGGAGAGGTGATGCACCGCCGCGCTCATGCCGCCCTCGAACTGGTAGTAGTCGTCGGAATCGAGGAGATCGTGCTCGCGGTTGTCCTGGTTGTGCACCACCGCCTCGACCCCGCCGAGGCGCCGCTCGAAGAGCGCGTGCTCCGCCGCGCCCTCCGAGCCGGCCCCGTAGGCATAGCCGCCCCACAGGATCCAGGCGCGGGCGAGGTCCGCCTCCTCGCGCCACCCCCGTTCGTCGATGAGCGCCTGCAGGCCGGCGCCGTAGGCCCCCGGCCGCGAGCCGAAGACTCGGTAGCCCGCACGCCGCTCGGCTTCGGAAGGCGGCGTTCCGGCGGCGGCGAGACGGCCGGTGTCGGCCCGCCAGGCCGCCGCCAGGGGGTTGTCTCGTTCGGGTTCGTCGAGGCGCGCCACCGCGCGCACCGCGGCGTCGAGGAGCGCGATCTGGTCGGGGAACGCGTCGCGGAAGAAACCCGACACCCGCAGCGTCACGTCGACGCGGGGCCGGTCCAGGATCTCGCGCGGCAGGATCTCGAAACCGGTGACCCGCCCGGAGCTCGGCTCCCACTTCGGCCGCACCCCCATCAGCGCCAGGGCCTGGGCGATGTCGTCGCCACCGGTGCGCATGTTCGAGGTGCCCCAGGCGGAAAGCGCCATGCGCCGCGGCCACTCTCCGTGCTCCTGCCGGTGGCGCTCGACGAGCAGGCTGGCGGACTTCCAGCCGAGGCGCCAGGCGACCGCGGTCGGAACCCTGCGGGTGTCCACGGAGTAGAAGTTGCGCCCCGTGGGCAGTACTTCGGGATGCCCCCGGGTCGGGGCGCCGGAGGGTCCGGGCTCGAGAAAGCGCCCGTCGAGGGCGGTGAGCACACCCTGGATCTCCGCCTCTCCGCAGCGCTTTACCGCGGGCCGGATCCGTTCGGTTACCTCGTCGAGCACCAGACGGGTCCGCGTCCACGCCTCGGGGCAGGGAAGGCTGCCGTCGACGAGCGCGCGGGCGAGCGCTTCGAGCCGCTCCACGGTATCTCCGGTGCTGCGCCACGCGGCGGGAGGATCGAGCACCTCCTCGAGCGCCGCGGGCCGCGCCCCGGTCCAGCGCGCTCCGAGGTCGCAGTCCAGGGGATCGAAGACGTCGAGACGCAGATCGCGCGCGAGCGCGCGCAGGAGCGAGGCGCTCGCGCCCTCGTCCTCGCCGCGGGGAAGGCGCACCAGCGCGACCAGCAGGTCATGGAGCCGGTCGCCCTCGGGGCTGCGGCCGAAGACGTGCAGGCCGTCGCGGATCTGCATCTCCTTGAGCTCGCAGAGGTAGGCGTCGAGCTTGGAGAGCGCCTCGCCCTCATCCTCGCCGGCCGCGATCCCGCAGTCCCGGTCGAGCCCGAGGCGCGCGACGAGATCGAGGATGTCGTCGCGCAGGACGCGCAGGCGCCGCGGATCCACCCCGGAGGCTTCGTAGTACTCGTCCACGAGGCGTTCCAGATCGCTCAGGGGCCCGTAGCTCTCCGCCCGGGTGAGGGGTGGCGTGAGGTGGTCGACGATCACCGCCTGGGCGCGGCGCTTCGCCTGCGTCCCTTCGCCGGGGTCGTTGACGATGAAGGGGTACACGTGCGGCAGGGGTCCGAGCGCCGCCTCCGGGTAGCAGGCGGCGGAGAGCGCCAGCGCCTTGCCCGGCAGCCACTCCAGGTTGCCGTGCTTGCCCATGTGCACCACCGCGTGCACCCGGGCGCGCAGCCAGGCGTAGAAAGCGAGGTAGCCGTGCGGCGGCACGAGCGCGGGGTCGTGGTAGGTCGCGCTCGGGTCGATGTGATAGCCGCGCGCGGGCTGGATGCCCACCGTCACGTTGCCCAAGCGCATCGCCGCCACCGCGAAGCCGGGCGCCCCGTCCCCGGCCGCCAGGAAGAGGGGATCCTCCTCGGGCGCGCCCCAGCGTTCCTCCATCTCGGCGCGCAGCTCCGCGGGGAGGCCGGCGTAGAAGGCGAGGTAGTCGGCGCGCGAGAGCCGCTCGCGGATCTCGCGTCCCGCCGTCTGCGCATTCGTGGGACCCGCGGCCAGCGCCGCGATGAGCGCGTTTCCGTCCTCGGGGATGCCGGTCACGACGTACCCCGCCGCGGCCATCGCGCGCAGCAGCTCCAGGGTGCCGGCGGGCGTGTCGAGGCCGACGCCGTTTCCGAGGCGCCCGTCGCGGTTGGGGTAATTGGCGAGCACGAGGCCGACCTGCCGCTCGCAGCGGGGCGTCGCGGCCAGCGCGATCCACGCGCGGGCGAGCTCGGCGCTCCACTCGACGCGGTCGGGGCGGGGCGCATAGGCCACGATCGGGCACTCGGTGCGCGCGTCGAAGCGGGACTCGGCCTTGAAGGACACCGCGCGGGCGAGAATGCGGCCGTCCACCTCGGGCAGCGCCACGTTCATCGCGATGTCGCGCGCCGACAGTCCCCGCATGCCGGCCGCCCAGCTCTCCTCGTCCCCGCCCGCGAGCACCACCTGGAGCACGGGCCGCCCGCAGGCGTCGAAAGGCCCGCTGCGCCGCGCCGTCCCCGGGGTCGCCACCGCGAAGCCGGTGGTGTTCAGCACCAGGCGCGCGTCCGCCTCGTGCAGCATCCTCTCCACGAGGTCCGCGGAGACCGGATCCTTGAGACTCGATACGTAGAGGGGGAGCGCGTTCACCCCGCGGGCGCGCAGCGCGTGCGCCAGCGCGTCGATGGGTGCGAGGTTGGACGCCTGAAGGTGGGCGCGATAGAAGACGATGGCCGCGGCGGGCGCATCCGGGATCCATTCCCGGGCAAGCTCGCCGAGTCCGCACATTCCCGCTCCGGGACGGTAGACGCCCGCGCGCGGCAGGGGCGCGGGCTCGCGCCACTCGGTCGGGCAGCCGATGAGATCCGCCGCGTAGGCGAGCAGGTGGCGGGTGTTGGCGGGACCCGCGTGCACGCAGTACTGCCACAGGCGGTGGGTGGTCTCGGCCGGCACATTCCCCAGCGCCACGAACTCGGGGTCGGGCTGATCGTCGCCGGGGATGAGGGCGAGCGGAATGGCGGCGGCATCGCAGGCCAGGACGAGCTGCTCGACGCCGTAGGGCCAGTAGCCGCGGCCCCCGAGCACGCGCGCGACGACGAGCTTCGCCTTCGCGACCACCGATTCGACGTAGGTGTCCACCGACATCGGGTGGGCAAGGTGCATGAGGTTCGCGAGCCGAAGCGATGGGAAGGCGTCGCCGAAGCCCGCCCGCGCCGCGGCGAGGCTCGCGAGCTCGGTATCCGCGGCGGAGAGGAACACGATGTCGCCGGGGCTCTGGCCGAGATCGACCGCCTCGCTCTCGTCGATCGCGGCGCCCGCCTTCGCCTGCAGCAGGTGCATCGCTTCAGATTCCCACCCGGGGCCGCGCGTGGCCGCTTGCGCGGTCGGTTCAGGCGGCGGTAATCAGATCGCCCGAAGCGCTTCGCGGATGCGCGCTTCGTCGAGGCCCGTCTCTCCGATCACCACCAGCCGGGAACGCCGCGCCTCTCCTTCGCGCCACTCGCGGTCGTAGTAGTGGCGGATGCGCTCGCCCACCGCCTGCACCAGCAGGCGCATGTCCTTGCCCGCGACCGCGGCGAAACCCTTTATCCGCAGAATGCCGTGGGTGGAGATGGTTTCGGCGAGCCGCGCGGCGAGCCGGGGGGGCGAGTCGATCTCGCCGAGATCGACGCTGAAGGTGGTGAAATCGTCGTGGTCGTGCTCACCCGCCTCGTCGATGTGCGAGGGTCGGGAGTCGAGATCGTCTTCCGCCGCCGCCTCGAGTCCGAGGAGGACGCCCGGGTCCACCGCGCCCTCGCGCGCCACGATCTGCTTGACGGCCGGGCGCAGCATGGCCCCGATCTCGTCCCCGATGCGGCGCATCCGCGCCTCGTCGACGAGGTCCGCCTTGTTGAGGACCACGAGATCCGCGCAGGCGAGCTGCTCTTCCAGGAGCTCTTCGAGTGGACTCTCGTGATCGAGCGCGTCGTCGGCCTCGCGCTGGGCCTGCACCGCGACCGGATCCGTCGCGAAGCGTCCCTCCGCGTAGGCCGGCGCATCCACGACCGCGACGACGCCGTCCACCGTGACCCGGGTGCGCACGCTCGGCCATCCGAAGGCCTTGACGAGCGGTTTGGGCAGCGCGAGGCCGGAGGTCTCGATCACGATGTGATCGGGCGGGTCGTCGCGCCCGAGCAGGGTCTCGATGGCGGGGAGAAAGTCGTCCGCGACCGTGCAGCAGATGCAGCCGTTAGCGAGCTCCAGGATGTCGTCTTCGCCGCAATCCTCGATCCCGCATCCCCTGACGATCTCGGCGTCCACGCCGATGTCCCCGAACTCGTTGATGACGAGCGCGAGGCGCCGGCCCCGGGCGTTGGCAAGCAGGTGGCGGATCATGCTCGTCTTGCCCGCGCCGAGGAATCCGGTGATGACGGTGGCGGGAATACGAGTGCTCATGGGAGTGGTCCGTGTTCGAGAGTCGGGGGCGCAGCCGCCGGGAGGCGAATGCCCACAGTGTAGCGATTGACACCCCCGGGCACATTGCCTTGAATACCCGCGGCACGCCCGAGAGCACGACGGTTTCGCGGGCACGGCGGGTGCGGGGCGCTTTGGTCCGTCGGCGCCGTCCCCGCCGCAGGCCCTTGATGGAGTTTCGACATGACCCTCGCGTCGACGAAGCGTTCCGACGCCCTTTCCCATGCCGCCTCGAAGGGCGGGTTTGCCGCGCTCCCGGCCACCGCCACGAATGGGCTTTTCCGGCGCATTCTCGGGCTCGCCGCGCTCTGCGCATTCAGCCCGACCGGAAACCACTGAGACCGCGATGACCGAAGTACGAAGCGAGCGGGAAGTCAATCGCCGCGCCAACGAGAAGGCGCGCAAGCGCAAGGAAGTGCGCGACCGGATCCTCGCCACCAAGACCCTCGAGAAAGGCCTTCTCGTCGTGCACACCGGCAAGGGGAAGGGAAAGTCCACCGCGGCCTTCGGTCTCGTCGCCCGCGCGATCGGAAACGGCCTGCGGGTCGGGGTCGTGCAGTACGTGAAGGGCAAGTGGCGCACCGGCGAGCGCGCGGTCCTCGAACGCTTCCCCGAGCAGGTCGACATCCACACCATGGGCGAGGGATTCACCTGGGAGACCCAGGACCGGGCGCGCGACATCCGCGCCGCGCAGGCGGCCTGGGAGAAGTCGAAGCAGATGATCGACGCCTGTCGCGGCGAGGCGCCGCGCTATGACCTGATCCTGCTGGACGAGCTCAACATCGTGCTGCGCTACAGCTATCTGCCTCTCGGTGAAGTCTGCGATTTTCTCGCGGCGAGGCCCCCCGCCCTGCACGTGGTGGTGACTGGCCGCAACGCCAAGCCGGAGTTGCTCGACATCGCCGACACCGTCACCGAGATGACGATGGTCAAGCACCACTTCAAGGCCGGCGTGAAGGCCCAGAAGGGGATCGAGTTCTGATCCCGATCTGGCGGCGAAGGCCGTGGCGTTATCGCACCTTCCGGCCGGGGGCCGCGGCTCCCCGCTCAAACTATCGCCCCCGCCCCCCAACCCGCGACGAGCAGGCCCGCGAGCAGCGCCGTCGCCGCCGCGTAGAGGCGCAAGCCCTGGCGCACGTCCGCCGCGCCGAGGTCCCGGCGTCCGTCTCCCATCCAGGCGTCGCCGACCTCTCGCCCGGCGTAGCGCCGCGGGCCGGCGAGCGCGAATCCCAGCGCGCCCGCCATCGCCGCCTCGGGCCAGCCCGCGTTGACGGAGCGGTGCCGTCCGGCGTCGCGCCAGGCGGTGCGCAGCCCGGCGCGCGCGCGCGCGCCGGGCACGAAGAGGGCGGCGCCCGCGAGCAGACCGGCGGCGAGGCGCGCCGGCATCCAGTTCGCGGCGTCGTCGACGCGGGCCGCGATCCGGCCGAAATGCAGGTGGCGGGAGTCGCGGTGCGCGATCATGCTGTCGAGGGTATTGACGGCCTTGTAGGCGAAGAGCCCGGGGAGGCCGAGCAGGAGGTACCAGAAGATCGGAGCGACCACCGCGTCGGAGAAGTTCTCCGCCGCCGATTCGACCGCGGCTCTCGCGATCGCGGGCGGGTCGAGGCTCGCGGGGTCTCGTCCGACGATATGGGCGACCGCCGCGCGCGCCTCGGTGATGCCTTGACCAAGCGCCCGGGCCACCGCCCGGACATGGTCGTGGAGACTCCGGTACGCGAGGAGGGTGCTCGCCGCAAGCGCCTCGACCGCGATGCCCGCCGGGGTTGCGGACGCGAGCGCGTGGAGCAGGGCCCCGACGCCGGCCGCGGCCAGGATCACCGCGAGCACCACCGCGCCGCCGCGCGCGACGCGCCTTGCTTCGGATGCCGAGGGGTCGTTAAGGCGCGCTTCGAGCGCCCCAATCGCGCGGCCCATGAGGACGACGGGATGCGGAACCTTCCGGTACAGCGCGGGCGGGTCGCCGATCACGGCGTCCACCATGAGGGCCGCCAGCGCGAGGAGAAAGGGATCGAAGACCGCCATGGAATCGGGACGCCGCTCGGTTTGGCGAGGGGATGGTATCCGCTTGGCCGATCGCGGCGGCGGGGCGATCGCAGCGTTTTCCCGTTTCACGATAACTGCGGGCGCGCGGATGTCGACGGGGGCCGGGGCGGGCCTTCGAAAGCCACGGTGCGCGGGCGTGCTCTGGGTCATACTGTTGCGCTCCCGACTCGCGTTCGACACCGCCCATGCCGGCAGATGCGTGGCCGCGGACGTGAATCGGTGAAGCGGGACGGTTACTAAAGAGGGAGGACGATGAGCGGAATCGGGGTGATGGTGTGCGGCCACGGAAGCCGCGACGAGGATGCGATCGCGGAATTCGAATCGGTGGCCGCCGGGATCCGGGTGCGATTGCCCGACTACGATGTCGAGAGCGGCTTCCTCGAGTTCGCGACCCCCGTCATCCGGGAAGGCCTCGCGAAGCTGCGCGCCCGCGGCAACGGTCTCTGCCTCGCGGTTCCGGGAATGCTCTTCGCGGCCGGCCACGCCAAGAACGACATCCCCTCGGTGCTCAACACCTTCGAGGCGGAGCACCCGGGAATGGAAATTCGCTACGCACGCGAGCTCGGCATCGACGAAAAGCTGCTGCGCGCCGCCGGGGATCGGATTCGCGAGGCGCTCGACGCGGCCGGCGACGGCGTGCCGCGCCACGAGACGATGCTCGTGGTGGTGGGGCGCGGGGCCTCCGACCCCGACGCGAACAGCAACGTCGCCAAGGTGATGCGCATGCTGTGGGAAGGCTTCGGCTTCGGCTGGGGCGAGACCGCCTACTCCGGAGTGACCTTTCCCCTGGTCGAGCCCGCGCTCGTGCACGCGGCGAAGCTCGGCTACCGGCGCATCGTCGTTTTCCCCTGGTTTCTGTTCACCGGAGTACTCGTCAAGCGCATCTACGCGCACACCGATCGCGTCGCCGCCCGGCACCCCGGAATCGAGTTTATAAAGGCGCCCTACCTGAACGATCACCCCGGGGTGCTCGACGCCTTCGCGGAGCGGGTCGAGGAGACGCTTCGCGGGGCGAACCTGATGAACTGCAAGCTCTGCAAGTACCGCGAGCAAATCCTCGGTTTCGAAGCCGAGAAGGGCCTGCCCCAGGAGAGCCACCACCATCACGTCGAGGGCATCGGTACGAGCTCCGGCGCGGCGTCGCACGGGAAACACGCGCCGGACCGCGCTTCGGATCACGCGGACGAAGGCGGCGCTCTCGCCCGGCACGGTCACGACCAGGACCAAGCCCGCGCCGGGCACGACCACGGCGCCGGCCATCACCATGGGCATTCTCACGGGCAAGGGGGTCACTCGCACGACCACCACCACGGCCACCATCACCCCTACCCGCACGCCAACCACCCCCTCGGTCCGAAGACCCTCCAAGCGGCCGAGGACTGAGGGCCCATCCAGACGCCGATGAGTCCGCTCGACCACCTCCGAGATCCCGAGGACATCTACCGGCGCTCTTTCGAGATCGCCCGTGCCGAGACCGACCTCTCCCGCCTGCCGGACGCGCTGCACGACACCGCGCTTCGCATCGTCCACGCCTGCGCCGCCCCCGAGCTCGCCCTCGCTCTGGACTGGCACGGCAATCCCGCCGCGGCGGGCCGGGCCGCGCTCGCGCGCGGGGGTGCGGTGCTCGCGGACTGCCGGATGGTCGCCGACGGGGTGACTCGCGCCCGCCTGCCCGCGGCCAACGCCGTGCACTGCTTCGTCGGTGAGGCGGAGGTCGCGGCCCGCGCCCGCCGGCTCGGCACGACGCGTTCGGCCGCCGCCGTCGAGCTGTGGCGCCCGCATCTTCAGGGTGCGCTGGTCGCCATCGGCAACGCGCCGACCGCACTCTTCCGTCTGCTTGAAGTTCTCGGCGAGGCGGGCACGTCGCCTCCGGCGGCAATCCTCGCCTTTCCGGTCGGTTTCGTCGGGGCGGCGGAGTCCAAGCGCGCGCTCTCGCAGATGCCGGACGCTCCCCCCTATCTCACCATTCACGGCCGCCGCGGGGGCAGTGCGATGGCGGCGGCCGCGGTCAACGCGATCGCGCGGAGCACGGGGTGAGTCGGCCGCGTTCGGGAACCCTCTCCGCCCGGCGGCGCGAAGGGCCGCGGCAGCGGCTTCCCGCCCGTGGAGGGAAGAACGGGACAGGTCCGGGAATGACGAACACCGGACCCCGCACCCCTTCCCGCCCTTTCCCGTGATGGGCGGAGATTCACGACAGACGATGACGCCGGAAGAGTCATCGCCGCGGGCATGGCTGTCCATTATCGGGATCGGTGAAGACGGCGTCGCGGGGCTCGGCGCCGACGCCCGCACCGCGCTTGCCCAAGCCGAGACGCTGATCGGAGGTGCGCGCCATCTCGCCATGATCCCGCCGGACGGCCGCGAACGCCTGGAGTGGCCGCGACCTTTCTCGGTGCTCGCAGACGCGCTCCGCGTCCGGCGTGGACGATCGGTTTGCGTGCTCGCGACCGGGGATCCCTTCTGCTACGGGGTCGGGTCGGTCATCGCGCGGCATGTTCCCATTCAGGAGATGCGCGTCCATCCCGCGCCGTCGGCGTTCAGCCTCGCCTGCGCGCGTCTCGGCTGGAGCCTGCCCGCGGTGGAGACCCTCACGCTGCACGGGCGCGCGCTCTCGACCCTTCGCGCCTCGATCCGCCCGGGTGCCCGAGTGCTCGTACTCAGTCACGATGCGTCGACGCCGGCCCGCATTGCGCAGATGCTTCGCGGGGATGGTTACGGCGAGAGTCGCATCGTGGTGCTGGAGCGTATGGGCGGTCCGGCGGAGCGTGTCCGGGAGGCCCTCGCCCGGGATTTCGCGCTCGAGGACGTGCATGACTTCAACACGGTTGCCGTCGAGTGCGTCGCCGGCCCGGATGCGCCACTTCGAAGCCGCGTCCCCGGCCTGCCGGACGATGCCTTCGAGCACGACGGGCAGCTTACCCGGCGCGTGCCGCGCGCCGCCGCGCTCGCCGCGCTCTCGCCCTTTCCCGGGCAGCTCCTCTGGGACCTCGGGGCCGGCTGCGGCTCGATCGGAATCGAGTGGATGCGCGCCGCGCCGGGTGCGCGCGCCATCGCGGTCGAGCGCAGCGCGTCGCGCGCCGCGCTCATCGAGCGCAATGCGCAACGCCTGGGCACTCCCGGACTGCGTGTCGTGGAGGGCGAGACGCCGGCGGCGCTCGATGCCCTCGATGCTCCGCCCGACGCGATCTTCGTCGGCGGCGGCCTGGCCGCGCCCGGTCTCCTGGAGCGGTGCTGGTCCGCGCTCCCCGCGGGCGGGCGCCTCGTCGCCCACGCGGTGAGCGTGGAAGGCGAACGGGTGCTGCTCGATGCCCACGCCGCCTTCGGAGGGGAGCTGGCCCGGATCGCGGTGTCCCACGCCGCCCCCATCGGTCGCTATCGCGCCTTCCGTCCCGCCTTCCCGGTGACCCAATTCGCGGCGCGCAAGCCGTCCGTGGCGGCAAGACGCCTTGCCCGCGCGCCGGGGAAGGCATCCACGAACGACGGGGGAGCGGGGCGCTTGCCGTACGAGCGATGAACGGGTCCGGCGAGCTGATCGGCATCGGGGTTGGCCCCGGCGACCCCGACCTCATCACCGTGAAGGGGCTCGCCGCGCTCCGGTCGGCGCCGGTGCTCGCCTATCCGGCGCCCGAGACGGGGGAGAGCCTCGCCCGGGCAATCGTCGCCCCCCACCTCGAGGGCATGACCAAGATCGAGATAGCGATCCGGATGCCGATCGTGGCCGCCTCCTTTCCCGCCCAGGAGGTCTACGACCGTGCCGCCCGGGAAGTCGGCGCGCATCTCGACGCCGGTCGCGACGTGGCTTGCATCTGCGAAGGCGATCCCTTTTTCTACGGCTCCTTTTCCTTTCTCTTCGAGCGCATGGCGGGACCCTACCCCGTGCGGGTGATCCCCGGCGTTTCCTCGCTCACCGCGTGCGCGGCGATGGCGAGCGCGCCGCTCGCGACCCGCAACGACGTCCTCGCGGTGATACCGGCAACCCTCGACGAGGACGAGCTTCGCGCCCGGCTTGCCACGGCCGATGCGGCGGCCCTCATCAAGGTGGGCCGGCACCTGCCGAAGGTCCGCGCGGTGCTCGCATCCCTCGGTCTCGCGTCCGGCGCGCGCTATGTCGAGCACGCCACCATGGCAAGCGAGCGCGTCATGCCGCTCTCCGAGGCCGGCGCGCCGCGGGCGCCCTACTTCTCGATGGTTCTGGTTCACCGCCGTGGCGCGGCATGGAAGTGAGCCCGCGGGTGGCCGCGGTCGCCCTGACCGAGAGGGGCGGCCGACTCGCGCGCCGCGTCACCGGCGCGCTCGGTGACGCGGAGGTGCACGGACTGCGCGGGCGCGTCGCGGACGCGGACCACTTCTTCGACAGCGCGACCCGGCGACTGCGCGAGCTCTTCGAAGCGGGGAGGCCCATCGCCGGGGTGTGCGCGGCGGGTATCCTGGTGCGGGCGCTGGCGCCGGTCCTCCACGACAAGCGCACCGAGCCCCCGGTGGTGGCGCTCTCCGAGGACGGCGCGTTTGCCGTGCCACTTCTCGGCGCGCACCGCGGCGGCATCGAGCTCGCCGAGCGCATTGCGGCGGCCGCGGGGTCCATGGCCGCTGTCACCACCGCCGGAGATCGGCGTTTCGGGGTCGCGCTCGATGACCCGCCCGAGGGCTGGACGCTTGCGAACCCCGAGCACTACAAGCCCTTCGCCGCCGCCCTCCTGGACGGGGCGAGGGTGCGCTTGCCCGCCGGCCTCCCGTGGCTGGCGCAAAGCGGTCTTTCCCGGGATGACGCGGGCGCGCTCGCGATCCGGGTGGACGACCGGAGAGTCACGGGGTCGCCCAGCACGCTCGTCTACCATCCTCGGCGCCTCGCGCTCGGCGTCGGGTGCGAACGGGGTGCGCCCCCGGGCGAGATCGAGGCGCTCGCGCGATCCTGCCTCGACCGGGCCGGACTCGCTCCGGCATCGGTGGCCGGAGTGTTCTCCATCGATCTCAAGGCCGACGAGCCCGCGGTTCACGCGCTCGCGGAGTCGCTCGGGGCGCCCGCGCGCTTCTTCGGCGCGGCGGTGCTGGAAGCGCAGGCGAGCCGCCTGCGCAACCCCTCGGATCGAGTTTACCGCGCGGTCGGCTGCCACGGCGTGGCGGAGGGCGCGGCCCTCGCGGCGGCGGGACCCGACGGCGAGCTGGTGGTGGAGAAGACCGTATCGGGACGGGCGACCTGTGCGATTGCGCGCGCGCCGGCGCTGCTCGACCCCGCCACCGTCGGCGTGGCGCGCGGCGAGCTGTGGGTGACGGGGATCGGGCCGGGAGACGCCGGCACCCTGACCCCCGACGCGCGCGCCGCCATCGAGGGCGCGCGCCACGTGGTTGGCTATCGGCGCTATCTCGACCTCGTCCCCGCCCTGCTGCACGGACAGAACCTGCACCCCTACGAGCTGGGCGAAGAGCGGGCCCGGGTGGAGAAGGCCATCCGGCTCGCGGCCGACGGCGAGCGGGTCGCGCTGGTGTGCTCGGGCGACCCCGGCGTGTACGCCATGGCTTCCCTCGTCATGGAGACGCTGGATGCCGCGCCGGACCCGGCCTTCGGCCGGATCGCGGTCCGGGTCCTGCCCGGGGTGTCCGCGTTGCAGGCGGCGGCGGCCCGGGCCGGCGCGCCCATCGGCCACGACTTCTGCGCGGTCTCGCTCTCCGACCTGCTCACCCCGCGCGAGACGATCGAGGCGCGCCTCGGCGCGGCGGCGGCCGCCGATTTCGTGATCGCGCTCTACAATCCGGTGTCCGCGGCCCGGCGCGAGACCTTCGCGCGGGCGCTCGAGATCCTGAACGCGCATCGGGCGCCGGAGACCCCGGTGGTGGTCGCGCGCAACCTCGGACGGGACGGCGAGCGGGTCACGCTGGTGCCGCTCGGGCGCCTGTGCGCGGAACGACTGGACATGACGACGACACTCATCGTCGGTGCGTCGACGACCCGGACCTTCACCCATGGCGCCACCGACCGCGCCTACACCCCGCGAGGCTACGCCGTGAACGGGGGCACGGGGGGGAGGCGAGGTAGGTGAGCGTTCACTTCATCGGCGCCGGACCCGGTGATCCGGAGCTCATCACGGTACGCGGTCAGCGCCTCATCGCCTCGTCGCCGGTGGTGCTCTATGCCGGCTCCCTCGTGCCGCGCGAGGTGATCGCGTGCGCGCCGGAGGGCGCGCGGGTCCTCGACACCGCGCCGATGCACCTCGACGAAATCGTCTCGGAGATGCGCGCGGCGCACGAGCGCGGGGAAGATGTCGCGAGAGTGCACTCCGGCGACCCCTCCCTGTACGGGGCGATCGGGGAGCAGATGCGGCGCCTCGACGCGCTCGGGATCCCCTACGACATCACCCCCGGCGTGCCCGCCTACGCCGCCGCCGCCGCCGTGCTCGGGCGCGAACTCACCCTGCCCGGGGTGAGCCAGACCCTGATCCTCACCCGTACCGCCACGCGCAGCTCACCGATGCCCGAGGGGGAGGAGCTCGCGGCGCTGGGACGCTCGGGGGCGACGCTCGCCGTTCATCTTTCCATCCGGAGCCTGCGCGCGGTGTGCGAGACGCTGGCTCCGGTGTACGGCGCGGAGTGTCCGGCGGCCGTCGTGTACCGAGCGACCTGGCCCGATCAGCGCGTCCTCACCGGGACCTTGAGCGATCTCGCGGAGAAGGCCCGGGCGCTGCGCCTGCGGCGCACCGCCCTCATACTCGTGGGCCGGGTGCTCGATGCCGCGAGCTTCGACCACAGCGCGCTCTACGACGCCACGCACTTCCATCTCTTGCGTCCCCGAAAGAAGAAACGTGCGACCGGCTGACAGGCCCCTTTCACCCTGGCCAGGATAGAATCACACTCTTGCCGGGCACCCTTGCGCTTCGCACTCTGCCGGGGAAGTGAGAAGTGCCGGCTCGTCCTCTGCCTCAAGCTTGCCGTAAAGCGTCCGTGGAACGAGCCCCGATGGAGCAACTGCCTGTCTTCCTGAACCTTCGCGACTGGCCCTGCCTGGTGGTGGGAGCGGGAAGGGTCGGTACCGGCAAGGCCGAAGTGCTCGTCTCGGCGGGGGCCCGGGTGCGCATGATCGCGCCCGAGCCCGGCGAGCGCGCGGTGGAGCTCGCGCGCGCGGGGGTGCTTTCACTTCGCGCCAGGCGTTTCGAGGAATCGGACCTCGACGCTTGTCGCCTCGTGGTCGCGGCGACCGATGAGCGCTTGCTCAACCGGCGAATCGTCGCGCTCGCCGAAGCACGCGGGCTGCTCGCGAACAGCGCCTCCGAGGCCCGGATCGGACACTTCTCGATGCCCGCGATCGTGGACCGGTCCCCGGTGCTCGCCGCGGTGTCCACCGCGGGGGCCTCGCCCTCGCTCGCCCGCTACGTGCGCGCGCGCCTGGAGACTCTCATCCCCCGTTCCTTCGGCCGCCTGGCGGAGCTCGCGCGCGCATCGCGTGGAGAAGTCAATGCGCGTCTGCCCAGGATCTCCGATCGGCGCGCGTTCTGGGATCGGGTATTCGAGGGCCCGATCGCGGAGATGGCCTTCGCGGGACGCTTCGAGGACGCTCGCGCCGCGCTGCGGGCACTGCTCGACGAGGGCGGTGATGCCGGTTCCGCGGTCGGCGAGGTCTACCTCGTCGGCGCTGGTCCCGGTGATCCGGACCTGCTCACCTTCCGCGCGATGCGCCTCATGCAGCAGGCGGATGTCGTCGTTCACGACCGCCTCGTGTCGCCGGGGGTGCTCGCCCTCGCGCGGCGGGACGCGGAGAAGATCTATGCGGGCAAGCGGCGCGCCGATCACACTCTGCGGCAGCCGAGCATCAACCGGCTCCTGGTCCAGCTCGCCCGCGAGGGTCGGCGGGTGCTGCGGCTCAAGGGGGGCGACCCGTTCACATTCGGTCGGGGCGGAGAAGAGATCGCCACCCTCGCCGAGGAGGGGATTCCCTTCCAGGTCGTCCCCGGCGTGACCGCGGCGTCGGGCTGTGCCGCCTATGCCGGCATACCCCTGACCCACCGAGACCATGCCCACGCGTGCATCTTCGTCACCGGCAACCGCGAGGCGGGCCGCGTCGCGCTCGACTGGGAGGCGGTGGCGCGGCCCGGCCAGACCGTGGTCGTCTACATGGGGCTCGAGAGCCTGCGCGAGATTTGCGCGGGGCTCGTCCGCCACGGCCTCGACGCGGCCACGCCCGCCGCGCTGGTCGAACAGGGTACGACCGAGAGCCAGCGGGTCCTCGAGGGTACGCTCGACACCCTGGCCGATCGGGTGGAAGGGGCCGGGGCCCGTGCGCCCGCCCTCCTCATCGTGGGCGAGGTGGTGCGCTTGCGCGATCGCCTCGACTGGTTCCGAGCCCGGGAAGGAGAGCCGCCGGCCCGCGCGCACGCCACGCTGTCCCACGCCGCGGGGGAGACCGCGAGCGGGCGTTGACCCGGATCTTTCAGCGATTCTCGTGGGTTACGGCCGCAGAGATGCCAAGGGGGTGGTGAAAAGCGGCATCCGTCGAGGTCAGCGACCCTCCCCCCGGGGTGGAAATCCGCGGCGGGCTAACTCGGCCTCCACCCAGGAGAGCGCACCCGCGACGGAGTCGACGTGGGTGCCGGGGGGGCGGGGCGGGCGGGCGATCATGAGCACCGGAAGCCCGAGGATCCGGGCCGCGGCGAGCTTGGCGTGCACCGCGCTTCCGCCACTGTTCTTCGATACGAGCACGTCGATGGCGTGCGCCTTCAGGAGGCGGAGCTCGTCTTCCAGATCGAAAGGCCCGCGCGCGCGCAGGAGCTCCACGCGCGCCGGATCGAGCGCAAGGTCCGGCGCCTCGATGGCGCGGACCACGAAACGAAGGCCCGGAATGCGCAGGAAGGGTTCGAGCCCGCGGCTTCCAATGGTCAGCAACACGCGCTCGCCGAGTGCGGGCAGGGCCCGCGCCGCGCTCTCGGCGTCGGGGACCTCGGTCCAGCGATCGCCCGGCCCGGGCGTCCACGGCGCGCGGAGGAGCGCGAGGCGTGGCACCGATGCCGCCTCGCAGGCGCGGGCGGCATGTGCGGAGATCACTTCGGCGTAGGGGTGGGTCGCATCCACCACTAGGCCGATCTCCTCTGCGCGAAGCCAGGCTGCAAGCCCCTCCGCGCCCCCGAAACCGCCGCGGCGCAGCGCCCCCGGGACGGGCGTGGGGGTGCGCGTGCGTCCGGCGAGAGACGAAATCGCCTCGATCCTCGGGTCTCGGTCGAAGGTGCGGGCCAGCTCCGCCGCCTCGCGCGTGCCTCCGAGCAGGAGCAGTCGCTCGGGCCTTCTCACCACCGGTTGAGGTCCCGGTCCCGGCTGCGATAGGTCATCGACCCGCGGCTGTGCACGCGCATCTGGCGGCATGGACCGCGTCGGACACGAGCCAGCATGCGCGGCAGCACGGCACGGGTACGCCTGCGCATGCTGACTCGCGTTCGCCCGATCCTCGCCGACATCCGCGCCATCACTGCGGGGATCAGCGAGACTTGCGCCCCGCGCTGCGGGCGACGATCCCGCCTTCCCGGTCAACGATCACGATGTCGAGCTCGATCCCGCCCCGCACCACCCCGAGCGCCGTCTCGCGCGCGGCCTCCGCCACCGCCCCGCCCAGCGGCAACGCCGCATCCCGAGCGAGGCCGAGCACCTCGCCCGCGCTCCGCGCGGCGCCGATCCGCCGGCAAAGCGCGGCATCCGCGCCGATTCCCGCGGCACGCTCCGCAAGGTGCGCGCAGTCGACCTGGCTGCGGGCGGAGTGGAGGTCGAGGTGGCCGTCGGCGAGCTTGGAGATCTTCCCGAAGCCCCCGCCGATGGTCACCAGGGGCACCGGGCGCCGGCGCAGGTACTTGAGCAAGCCCCCCGCGAAGTCTCCCATGTCGATCATCGCCTCGAGGGGAAGTCCGTAGAGCTCCCGCACCGCGTCTTCGGATGTGCTTCCGGTACAGCCGGCCACGTGGGGCAGTCCGACCGCCCGCGCCACGTCCACCCCGCGATGGATGGAGTGGATCCAGGCCGAGCAGGAGTAGGGGATGACGATGCCGGTGGTGCCGAGTATCGAGAGCCCCCCCACGATGCCGAGTCTCGGGTTCCAGGTTCGCTCCGCGAGGCGCTCGCCGTCGCGCACTCCCACTTCGACGATCACGTCGCCCCGCGCCCCGTGCGCGGCGGCGACCTCCGCCACCGCATCGCACATCATCCGGCGCGGTACCGGATTGATCGCGGGCTCGCCGACCGCGATCGGGAGGCCGGGTCGCGTGACGATCCCCACCCCCGCCCCGGCCCGGAACTCCACCCCCGTCCCGGGCGCTCCCTCGCGCACTGAGGACTCGACGAGAGCGAGGTGCGTGACATCGGGGTCGTCGCCCGCGTCCTTGACGATGCCCGCCCGGGCGCATCCGGGTTCCAGCGCCTCCGTGGCAAGGGCGAATGAGGGCCGCTGCCCCTTCGGGAGCGTGATCGTCACCGGGTCCGGGAACTCGCCGGTGAGCAGCGCGGTGTACGCGGAGCGGGTCGCGGCGGTGGCGCAGGCGCCGGTGGTCCAGCCCCGGCGCAGGCGCTCTTTCTTCGGCGGTGGCATCCGGCGATTGTAGAGATTCGCCGCGGCGCCGGCCGCCGCCCCAGAGGCCTCGTGCGGAAGCCCTCGCGGGCACCCGCGCAATACAATGGGTCATGGAAAGCGCCATCCCACCGGGAAGCCTGGCCCGCAAATTTCACCGATCTCTCAACTCGCTGGCGCCAGTATGCTCGTGTCAGCGGGCCGTACTCCGTCGCGGCGCTTTCGACGTAGTGTCTGCTACCTGCAACGCTACGCAGTCCCTGCTTCGCTTGCAGACCAGGGCAAGCCATCCTTGGCTTGCCCGCTCGCCGGGGCGAAGCGCCACTGGCGCTTCGCCTGTTTCCGGCTCGCCGTTGCGCGTCTCTCAGTCCGTGCTTCCTGCTATCACGGCATCTTGGCGCCCGAAGCGGCCGAAAATCGGTGAAACATCCGGGCTCGACGTTTCCTTGCGCGCACCTCGCCGCGCCGCGGGTCCTGGGCGCCGAAGGTGACCGGCGGCTTCGTGATCGCCGCACCGGCTTCGGGGAGCGGCAAGACGACCATCACGCTCGCGTTGCTGCGCCATCTCCGCGATGCCGGGGTACGGACCGCTTCGCTCAAGGTGGGGCCGGATTTCATCGACCCCGCCTTTCACGCCGCCGCGAGCGGTCGTCCCTGCTTCAATCTCGACCCCTGGGCGATGCGCGGCGCGACCTTCGCCGCCGCGCTCGCCGCCGCGTCGCGCGAAGTGGACCTGATCATTGCCGAAGGGGTCATGGGTCTCTTCGACGGGGCGAGCGCGCGCGAGGGCTCGACTGCCGATGTCGCGGCGGCCACGGGCTGGCCGGTGCTGCTCGTCGTCGACGCGGGTGCGATGGCGGCCTCCGCCGCGGCCGTGGTGCACGGCTTCGCGACTTTTCGGTCCGATGTCGAGATTGCGGGGGTCGTCTTCAATCGAGTGGGCAGCGACCGGCATGCGGAACTGCTCCGGGAGGCGGGCGCGCAGACGGGCGTACCGGTGCTTGGGTGCCTGCGCCGCGATCCGGCGTTGTCGCTGCCGGATCGGCATCTCGGACTGGTACAGGCTTGCGAACATCCCGACCTGGAGGCCTTCCTGAACCATGCCGCGGACCGGGTCTCGGCCGCGCTCGACATCGACGCCGTGAAGGCGCTTCCCCGGCGCATACGGCTCCGGGCTTCGTCCCCCGCGACGTCGGGCGTCGCCGCCACCCCGCTTCCGGCGTTGGGCCAGCGCATCGCGATCGCCCGCGATCGGGCCTTCGATTTCGCCTACCCGCTGGTGCTCGAAGGGTGGCGCCGCGCCGGGGCCGAACTCTCGATGTTCTCGCCTCTCGCCGACGAGGCCCCGCCGGTCGCCGCCGACGCGGTGTATCTTCCCGGCGGCTATCCCGAGCTCCACGCGGGGCGCATCGCGAACGCCCGGCACTTCATGTCCGGACTGCGCGACGTGGCGCGGCGCGGCGCGACGGTGTACGGCGAGTGCGGGGGCTACATGGTGCTCGGCGAGCGCTTGGTGGACAAGGAAGGCAAAGGGCATGCGATGGCCGGTCTGCTTCCGGTGCAATGCACCTTCGCCGAGCGGGGGCTGACCTTGGGGTACCGCAACGCCGTCGTGGTCGAAGACGGCCCGCTCGGCGCCCCCGGCGCCCCCTTCCGCGGACACGAGTTCCACTACGCCAGGGTGGTGCGCGAGGACGGCGACTCGGCGCTCTTCCGCTGCGCCGACGCGAGCGGACGGGATCTGGGCATGATGGGACGCCGAGCGGGCAACATCATGGGGTCTTTCGTGCATCTGGTCGACCGCGGGGACGCGGCGCCGGAGATCGATTGCGCTTCCGCCGCCGCGAATCGATGAAGCTTCCTCCCGCATTCGAGATCCCGCCCGTCTCTCGCGAGCTGGACGCGGCGCTGCGGCGTGCCATCGATTACAAGACCAAGCCGCTCGGCGCGCTCGGGGTCGTCGAGGCGCTTGCCGCGCAGCTTGCGCGTATCCAGGACACGCTCACTCCGAGCATGCGGGTGTGCCGCCTCGTTCTCTTCGCGGCCGACCACGGGATCGCGCATGAGGGCGTTTCCGCCTATCCGCAGGAAGTGACTCGGCAGATGGTGGCGAACTTCCTCGCCGGCGGCGCCGCCGCAAACGTGTTTGCGCGCCAGGTCGGCGTGGATCTCTGCGTCGTCGACGCGGGCATCGCCGGAGACCCCCTGGATGCTTCCGGCCTGGTGTCGCGACGCGTCGGGGCGGGGACGCGCAATTGCGCCGCCGAGCCCGCGATGAGCGTCGAGCAGTGCGAGGCCGCCCTGCGCGACGGCTTCGTCCTCGGAGAGGATGTCTCCGCGGATGCGGCGGCATTCGGGGAGATGGGGATTGCGAACACATCCTCGGCGAGCCTCCTGGCCCACAAGCTCACCGGGGCGAAGCTCGAGTCCCTCGTCGGACGCGGTACCGGGCTTGACGACCGCGGGCTCGAGCACAAGTTGGCGGTCCTCGAGCGCGCGGCGGCCCGCACCGCGCCACGCCTCGACCCTGGCGATGCGCTGCGCGAGTACGGCGGCTTCGAGATCGCGATGATGGCCGGAGCGATGATCGGAGCGGCTCGCGTGGGGACGGTAGTGCTCGTCGACGGGTTCATATCGAGCGTTGCCGCCCTCGCCGCGGTCCGGCTCGTCCGGGACTTGCGCGACTACCTGGTGTTCGCCCACCGTTCCGCCGAACCCGGCCACGGCGTGGTGCTCGATGCGCTTGGAGCCCGGCCCCTCCTCGATCTGGACATGCGCCTCGGGGAAGGCACCGGAGCGCTGCTCGCGTGGCCTGCGCTGCGCTGCGCGGCGGCGATGCTCTCGGAGATGGCGAGCTTCGATGACGCGGGAGTGAGCGGGCCGGTGGAATGAGGGGCGGATCCCGCTCCCGCATCCGCGAGGAAGCCGAGCTGGCGCTGCTCGCGCTGCAGCTTCTCACGCGCATCCCGGTACGTACGCCGCGCAAGGCGAGCGAAGCGCGCGCCGGGGCCGCCACCCGTTACTACCCGCTCGTGGGCGCCGCGGTCGGCGCCATCGCGGGCCTGGTGTTCTGGCTCGCGCACATCGTGTTTCCGCTCGAACTCGCGCTCGTGTTGTCGGCCGTGGCCTCGCTGCTCGTCACCGGCGCTTTGCACGAGGACGGCTTCGCCGACGCCTGTGACGGACTCGGCGGCGGCCGGACCCGCGAGCGCGCGCTCGAGATCATGCGCGACAGCCGCCTGGGCACCTACGGCGTGGCCGGTCTCGCCCTGATGTTGGCGGCGAAGATTCTGGCGCTGGCCGCGGCGCCGTCCGCGGCGCTTCCGTGGCTGTTGATTGCGGCCCACGCCGCGAGCCGTTCCTCCGTGGTGCTCGCGCTCGCGACCGGCGCTTACGCGCGCGACGCGGGCATGGCGAAGCCGGTCTCCGGCGCGGTCGGAGGGGGGAGTCTCACGCTGGCGCTGGTCTTCGGGGCGGGGGCGCTCGGACTGCTCATGATGGTGCTCGCGCCGTTCGCGGTGCTGGCCGGGCTCGCCGGGCTCGCAGCGGGACACCTCGCGATGCGCGCCGCCTATGAGCGCAAGCTCGGCGGCTACACCGGCGACTGTCTCGGGGGCGTGCAGCAGACGAGCGAGCTCGGGATGTACCTGGGCGTCGTGGCGGCGCTCTAGCGAAGCGCCGCGTCCGCGCTTGGCCCGCAAAATTCACCGACTTTCGGCCGCTTTGGGCGCCTTGACGCCCTCGTTACCAAAAATCGGTGAAACTTGCGGGCCAGGTCGTAGCCGACCCGAAGTCGTTGCGGCACGGCGGGGTCCGGTCCGCAATCGCGATCATGTTGGCGTCCGACAGTTGAGAAATCGGTGAAACTTGCGGGTCGGGTCCCGCTCCGGGAGGGGCATCCATGCATCTGACCCTGGTCCGCCATACCCGCCCGGCGGTCTCCGGCGGTGTCTGCTACGGTGCGAGGGATGTCGATCTGGCCGCCACTTTCGAGGAGGAGGCGGCGCGCGTCGTCGAAGCGCTGCCTCGGGCCGAGCGGCTGGTCACGAGCCCTCTCTACCGCTGCCGGAGCCTCGCCGAGTGCATCGGCGCCGCGAAGAACCTGATACCCGCAATCGACGAGAGGCTGCGGGAGATGGACTTCGGGTCATGGGAGGGCGTGGACTGGGACGCCATTCCCCGCGCCGAGATCGACGCCTGGGACGCGGACTTCCTCCACGCCCGTCCCCACGGCGGCGAGAGCGTCCACATGCTGCGCGAGCGAACCTGGGCCGCGATCGGCGACTATCGGCAAAGCGGCCTCTCGCACATCGTCGTGACTCACCACGGGGTCATCAAGGCCGCGCTCGCCGAGAGCGAGGACCCGCTGGCCTGGAAGGTCCACATCGACTTCGGCGGCAGTATCCGCTTGCCCCCGGATTGAGCCGCTACATCCCCTTCCCGAAGGACTTCGACCGCCCGGTACTGCCGATTCCCGAAACGGGGGCGCCTGGCCCGCAAATTTCACCGATTTCCTGCTGCGGACGCCAATATGCTCGTGTTAGCGGGCCGTACTCCCTCAAGCCGCTTCGACGTAGTGTCAGCTACGACTTCAGCGTCTTTCGGTCCGTGCTTCCTGCTATCACGGCATCTTGACGCCCGAAGCGGCCGAAAATCGGTGAAACTTGCGGGCTAGATGCCGGGTGGGACAAGGGCGTTCGCGAGCCGGGACGCCCGGGCACGATGGGACTGTACTGTCGCGCCCCCCGCCTCGCGAGCAACCCCGTCCGTGCCGACAGACGCGCGTCCGCAGCCGTGGTTCGGCAGGTGGTTCCGGCGTGCCGAACGAAGCGCCAGGCGCCGTGCGTCCGCACGCAGTCTTGATTCGGCAAGTCATGGCGGTCAGGGCCCCTTGAGGGCCAAGGGGAGGCCGGCCGCCACGAACCAGACCCGTTGCGCCACCGCGGCGACGGACTGGTTGAGTCGGCCCGCATGGTCGCGGAAGGCGCGGGCCATCGCATTGTCCGGAACGATGCCGAGGCCGACCTCGTTCGCGACCAGCACCACGGGACCGGCGGCGCCGCGCAGCGCGTCGAGCAGGTCGTCACGCGCGGTGTCCACGCAGCGTCCGTGGTGCAGGAGATTGCCGAGCCAGACACTGAGGCAGTCGACGAGCAGGCAGCTACGCGGTGCACTTTCCCCGCGGATCGCGGCCGCGACTTCGAGCGGCGCCTCCACCGTGCGCCAACTCTCGCCGCGACGGGCGCGATGTTCCTCGATGCGGCGCGCCATCTCCTGGTCGACCCGCTCCGCGGTCGCGATGTAGACCCCCCGCCCCTGCTCGCACGCGAGCGATTCGGCGAAAGCGCTCTTGCCCGAGCGCGCCCCGCCCAGCACCAGGCTCACCTGGGCGTTCGCGCGAAGCGTCTTCACGGATGCCGGGGACGGTGCGAGGCGGCGGGCGAAGACCGGGGTCCGGAGTTCACGCCGCACTCCGCCGCGGGTGGCGCAAAGGGCTCCGGGGGTCGTCCTCGCGCCGCTTGTGCAGGCGCCCTCACCGCCTGGCGCAACGGTTCACCGGTTCGCGAGAGCCAAGGGCGCGCAGAGGTCGGCAGGGGCAAGGGCGTTCAGGGATCCGGGTGCGCGGGCGTACTTCCACCCTGATGTCCCGTGTCCCGGCCCGCGTACGACAGCGTCCATGCCGGCAGATGCGAGGGCGCAACCGCCAATCGGTGGAACACTGCGCTCAGATGCCACCCCCTGGTTCCGCTAACGCACTGGCGCTCGTGGAGACGGGAATACCGAGCGTCACCTCCACCCGGACCATGCGCTCCTTGAGGTCCGCCACATCCGCGCGCAACTCCGCGACATCGGTCTTCAGCACGGCAACGTCGGTTTTCAGTATGGCGACATCGCTCTTCAATTCCGCGACGTCCTTCTTGATTTCGGCAACGTCCGCCTGGAGCTCCGCGACATCTCTCTTCAACTCCGCGACGTCGCTCTTCAATTGCGCAACGTCGAGCTTGAGCTCCGCGACATCTCTCTTGAGAACCGCTACGTCGGTCTTGAGCGCCGCGATATCGGTTCGCATGTGTGCGAACTCGGCCCGGACGCTGCCGATCTCATTGCGAAGGAAGGCGCCGAGCGCGACCACCGCGACGATGACGGTTGCGATGGTGGAGACGGTCTGGGTATTCATGCTGGGCAGAGCCTGCCACGGCCTCCGCGAGCCAGTCAAACATGGGGATGGGGTTCTCCAACCCGGCCGATAGTCGCTCCCGGGTGTCCTTCGCCCGCGGCCGGGGCCGCGGGCGGTAGGCCCGGACCGACACTCCAGCGGGACGGTGGTCACGATCCCGGATTCGCGAAGTTGCACTCGCTCCGAAGGGGACTTACTTTGCGGCGGCATTCACCAAGCGAGGGGGGCCGGGAATGTTCGCCCGACTGAACTACGTCGACATGGATCCGGCGCGATTCCGCGAGATCGACGACTTCTGGCGAGGGGTGGTGGAAGACTACGATGACTTGGTGTGCGGGTACTTCCTGCGCGAAGGTGACTCCTCCCGCACCCTGTCGGTGGTCGTTTTCCGCGACGAAGCGGCGATGCGCGCCAACACCGAGGCTTCCCTGGGCGAGGTGGTGCAGCAGGCTGCGGCCCTGCGTCTCGGCGAGCCGGAGCTTCACCCCCTGGAGGTGTGCGCGGAGATCGCCCCCGCGCAGCCGGTGTCGCCCGCGTGCGCGCGAGTCACGAGCGTCACGCTGGATCCCGGGCGGGCGGCGGAGGTGATCGACGTCTGGCCGCAGGCGATGACCCCCTACCTGGGCGCCCCCGGGTTCGGCGGGGGGATGATGTGCTGTGATCGGATGAGCGGCAAGACGAGATCGATCACCTTCTGGGCCTCGCGCGCGGACATCGATGCGAATGAGGAGAGCGGCGACTTCGAGAAGGCGGTGGCCCCCTACCGGGAGATGATGCAGACGCCTCCCGAGTGCACATACTGGAACGTGCGCATCGTGGTCCGGCCCGGTGGCGGATCGAGCGCCGGCTCGCCTTCCGGGTAGAGCCACGAGACCCCGTTCTGCTCGGCAGGCTCCTCGTCCCCATCGTTTGTTCGGCCACGCGCGGCTTCCGTTCGCACTGTCTCGGCTAGCCTGCACGCGGTGCGGATCGGATGCGATGATAGCGGCGCGGCGGGCTGCGGAACCTTCCGGCCCCGGAGACAGTGCATTTGAACAGCGAGACCCGCGAAGCGACGCATGACCTGCTCGCCCGAACGGACCTGCCGACCGGCGAGTCCCCCGGCCTTCCCGCCGAGGCCTACCACAGTGATGCCTTCTTCCGGCTCGAACGCCAGCGCCTCTTCCACCGCGAGTGGTTCGCGCTCGGACTGGCCGGCGATGTCCCCGAACCTGGCGACATCCTGCCCGTATCCTCCGCGGCGGGTCGGCCGCTCCTGATGGTGCGGGGCGAAGACGGCGCCTTGCGCGTCTTCCACAACTATTGTCGCCACCGCGGCATGCGCCTGGTGGACGAGGAGAGGAAGGGCCAGCAGCGGATCGCCTGCCCCTACCACGCCTGGTGCTACGACCTCTCGGGCGCCCTGGTGCGCCGGCCCCACTACGGGGGCTTCGGGGTACACGAGCACGATCCGAAAGACGGGCCCGGCCTCGACCCGGTGCGCTGCGCGGTCTGGAACCAGGTGGTGTTCGTGAACCTCGACCCGGATGCGCCCGACTTCGAAGGGGTGACCGGGCCGCTCGACCGGCGCTGGGCGCACTACGACTTCAGCCGCCTCGTCCACGGGGCGAGCCTCTCCTTCGAGGTCGCCGCGAACTGGAAGCTCGCGGTGGAGAACTTCATCGACATCTACCACGTGCCCTACGTGCACCCGGCGCTCAACCGCTACCTCCCGATGCAGGAGCACTACTTCGTGAAGGAAGGCGAGCACGTGGTCGGCCAGGGGAGCGCGGCCTACGCGCCGCGGGACGAGGGGGCGGGCCGGCTGCCGGAGTTTCCGGGGCTCGACGCCGAGCAGGCCGTCACCATCGAGGCGCTGTCGGTGTTCCCGAACCTCCTCGTCACCGTCTTCAGCGACAATCTGCGCTTCATCCTGATCGAGCCGACCGGTCCCGGAAGTTGCCGGGAACGGGTCGAGATCTTCTTCGCGGGCGAGGCGGCGCTGGCTCCCGCGCTCGCGTCCGAACGCGAAGCGGTGGTCGCGCGCTTTCCCGCCTTCAACCGCGAGGACGTCGATCTCGTCGGGCGCCTTCAGGAGAGTTTCGAGAGCGCCGCCTTCGAGCGCGCCCACTTCTCCGAGTTCTTCGACGCCAACGTCCACCACTTCCAGCGCATGGTCGCCCGCGCCTGCGCGGGTTGATGTGACGCGACACGGCTTGGACCCCGAGTGGCCCCTCCCGGTTTTTCACACGAGGGGACGCCAGTTCCGGACAACGCCACCGAGGCCCGGGGTCACCGGTCTCCGAACGACGCACCGGGGCGGACCTCGATCCGCCGGCCGTGGGGAGAAGACGGCGTAACGGTTTAGAATGAAGGCTTGCGGACGCCCCCGGCCAGATGCGGGCGGCGCTCGACGATCTGGAGTTGGAGCACCTCGTCGTGGCGTATCAGGGAGACGAAGCGTACCCGCACGTCGAGCAGGTTCCGGTGCTGCCGGTGGCGGACATTCCCGTATCGACGAGGCCTCCGGGCATGGGCAGGGGCGCGCCGTCGCCGGGAGCCGCCGCCTGATGTCCGGCTTCGCCAGCTATCCGAGCCTCGTCGACCGCGGAGTGCTCATCACCGGGGGCGGCTCGGGGATCGGAGCCTCGCTGGTGGCGCACTTCGCGGCGCAGGGGGCTCGGGTCGCATTCCTCGACATCGCGGCGCCGGTGTCACGCGCGCTCGCGGCGGAGCTCGAAGGTGTGCACCGCCATTCTCCTCTCTACCTGGAGTGCGATCTGACCGATTCCGAAACCCTCGCCACCTCCATCGACACCGCGGAGCAGGCGCTCGGCGGCATCTCGGTGCTGGTGAACAATGCCGGAAACGACCAGCGCCACGCGGTGGAGAGCGTCACCCCGTCGATGTGGGACGAGCGCATGGCGGTGAACCTCAAGCACCAGTTCTTCGCCTCGCAGCACGTGTTCAAGGGGATGAAGGGCCGGGGCCAGGGTGCGATCGTCAACTTCAGCTCCACGAGCTGGGTGATGGGAGAGGGCGGCTACGTGTGCTACACCACCGCCAAGGCGGCGATCGTCGGACTCACCCGCTCCCTCGCCCGCGACTTCGGAGAGTCCGGGGTGCGGGTGAACGCGGTCCTGCCGGGTTGGGTGATGACCGAGCGCCAGATCGCGCTCTGGCTGGACGAGGAAGGGGAACGGATGCTCTACGAACGCCAGGCGCTGAAGCAGAAGCTCTACCCGGACGACATCGCACGCATGGTGCTCTTCCTCGCCGCGGACGACGCCCGCATGATCACCGGTCAGAGCTTCATCGTCGACGGCGGCTGGGTGTGAAGAGCCGCGCAAGGCCGGGCGCCTTCCCGGTGGCGCGACGAGACCACGAAGAGCGAGAGATGGGGGCACCACGATGCAGGAGACTTTGAGGATCGGCGTCATCGGCCTCGGCGCCCAGGGGACTCAGCACATCGGAGGCCTCGCGCGGATCGAAGGGGCGGGTCTCGCCGCGGTGGTCGATCTCGACGCGGGGCTCGCGGCCCGGATCGCGAAGGCGAACGGCGTTCCCGCCTTCTCCGACCTCGATGCTTTCTTCCGGGCGGGCACCGAACTGGTCGATGCGGTCATCGTCTGCGTGCCCAACCGCCACCACTGCGATACCGTGCTGCAGGCGCTCTCCGCGGGACTGCATGTCCTGGTGGAGAAGCCGATGGCGGTCACCCTTGGCGAGTGCGACCGCATGATCGCGGCCGCGGACGCGGCCGGGCTTCGCCTGATGGTGAGCCACAACCTGCTCTTCTACGAGCCTCACCGTGTGGTGCGGGACCTGATCGTCTCGGGCGCCATCCACCGCCCTCACCTGTTCCGCACCCGTCTCACCTGCGGCAACATGTACGGGGGCTGGCGCGACCGCGCGGATCTCTGCGGGGGCGGCCTGCTCATCGATTCCGGCGCGCACCGCTTCTACACCGCGCGCCAGATGATGGGCGAGGTGAAGTCCGTCACCGCGTGGCTCGACACCGCCGACCCGCGTCGCCGCGGCGACGAGACCGGGTTCGTGGTCATGGAGTTCGAGGCGGGCGGCGTCGGCCTCATCGACTCGACCTTTCACGCCCCGGGAGAGACCTTCGACGACCTCGTCGAGCTGGTCTCGCGCGATGCGATGATCTGGATTCCGGGCAGCGAGGCGGAGTACCTGAAGAGCTGGTCGCACCCGCCGGTGGCGAGCGGCGCGGAGGTGATGATCAACCGCAACGGCGTGAACTGGGAGGTGCTGCCGACGCCGCGCGACGACTGGGCCTCGAGCTGCGTCAAGTCCATTGCGCACTTCGCCGAGTGCATCCGCGGCCGGACCGAACCCATCACCTCCGGCCACGAGGGTCGCCGCAACCTCGCGGTGCTCGAAGCCGCCTACCTCTCGGGCATGGAGCGCCGCCCGGTGTCCCTGAGTGAAGTGGGATAGGGGATCCGGTCCGCCGGAGCGGAAACACTCGTCTCGCCCGTCACCCCGGGGCGTTTTGCGCCTACCGATTGGGTCCCGGGCCCCGATGGGACCTGCGGCCCTGGATGATGCGGTCCAGGATCATCGCGCAGACCACGATCGCGGTCCCCGCGAGCATTCCCTCCCCGGTGTTCAGGCGGCGCAGCGCGATCAGCACGTCGTAGCCGAGCCCGCCCGCCCCGATCATCGAGGCGATGATCACCATCGAAAGGCTCATCATTACGGTCTGGTTCATGCCGGCGAGTATCGAGGGCATCGAGAGCGGAAGCTCCACCTTTACGAGCAGTTTCCACGGCGGGGTGCCGAAGGCAAGCGCCGCTTCCCTGACGTCGTGCGGCACCTGCGCGATGCCGAGCGCCGCGAGTCGGATCATCGGTGGCATCGCGAAGATCACGGTCGCGAAGAGCCCGGGCGGCTTGCCGATGGAGAAGAAGGCGACCGCGGGTATGAGGTATACGAAGCTCGGCATCGTCTGCATGAAGTCGAGCACCGGCTTCACCGCCGCGTACACTTTCGCATCCTTGCCGCACCAGATGCCGATCGGAGTGCCGATGGCGATGCACAGCAGCGCCGAGGCCATGACCAGGGCGAGTGTGCTCATGCTCTTCTCCCAGTAGCCGAAGAGCCCGAGATAGGCGAGCGCGACCACGCTGAAGAGCCCGACTCGCCAGCCCGCCGCCCGCCAGGCGAGCACCACGATCAACACCACCGCAATCGGCCACGGGATGCCGATGAAGAGCGCTTCGATGAGGTTCAGCACCTCGCGCAGCCCCGTCGTGATGGACGCGAAGAGCGCCTCGAACTCGAGCACCATCCAGTCGACCGCATCGTCTATCGCGCCAGCGGTGGTTCGCTGGATGGCCCTCGGCGCGGGGAAATTCCGCAGATACTCCGGCACGCTCGGGATGCCGTAGCGCCATACGGAGACCGCGACGAGACCGAGCGCGGCCAGCGCCCCGAGCGCCATGTTCGTCGCGCGGACCCGGCCGGGCGCTCCTTCCGTGTGCCGCCACCGCTGCCACGCCCGCCAGAGCATCCAGTCCGCGAGCGCGCCCTGAAGCGCACGGGCTACCAGCAGCACCACGATGCTGGTGGCGAGCAACCCCGCGTCGAGGCCCGGCGCTTCGGATGATCCGCCGCGCCACGTGGCGCGCGCGAGGCCGGCGAGGCACGCCGCCTCCACCGCCGCCGCGATCCAGAAGGGCGTCCACAGCCCGCGGCTCGCCGCCCACACAGGACCGAGCAGGGCGGCGGCGGGGCGAAACGAGGTGAGCGAGAACCCTTTCGTTTCCAGGTGCGCGATACGGGCGGCGTGATCTCCTGACTGGTCGCCAAGAAAGCGGGCCACTTCGCCCGCGAGCTCCTCTTCGTTCCTCCGCCCGACGCCCTGGACGTCCCGAGCCTCCGCGGTCGCATTCATGCCGGCTCTCTTCGTTTACCGAGGGGGCCGGCAATCTTACAATCGTGCCCGACAGACCCGGTGGCGCTTCGCCCCTTGGTGGCTACGAGGGCCGGGGGCAGGCCGACCGCCGTACTGCGTCGATTCACGATAGCTACGGGCGTACGGATGTCGACAGGGACAAGAGCGTTCGCGAGACAGGGCACGCAGGCGTACCGGGTGCGGTACGGGTCTGCCCCCGGGCCGCATACAAGACAGTCCGTTCCGACAAATGCTCGCCCGCGCCCGTGATTCGGGAAAGATAAGGATCAACGCACCGACCCCATCACGATACATCCGGAGGAAAGCCCCATGCCGCGCATTTCGTTCATTTCAACTGCCGCGCTGTTCGCATTCCTGTGGTCCTTCGCGCTCTCCGCCGCGACGCCGATCAAGATCGCCGAGCTCAACTGGGCCGGCTCGAGCGCGAGCGCCTACGTCCTGAAGGCGGTACTGGAGGAGTACCTCGACGCCGAGGTCGAGGTCGTCGGAGGCGACGAGATCGCGCTCTTCGAAGCGATGGCGAAGGGCGACGGCGCCATCGATGTGTTCTCCGACTTCTGGTCGATCTATCTGCCCGCCCAGTGGGAGCGCTACGTCGTACCGGGCATCGTGAAAGTCAACGCGAAGCCCTACCTCGGCACCGAAGGCCTCTTCGTTCCCGGCTACGTGCAGGACGATCTGGGCCTCACCCGGATCGAACAGCTCGCGGACCCCGAGATGTCGAAGCACTTCGACACCGACGGCGACGGCAAGGGCGAGATGTGGACCGGCGTGGCGGGCTGGCAGAGCGTCAACGAGTGGGCAGTGAAGGCCCGGTCCATGGGATTCGCCGACTACTGGACACCCACCACGGTCGAGACCTGGGTGATGGAGTCCCAGCTCGACGCCGCCTACAAGCGCAAGCAGCCCTTCATCTTCTACAGCTACCAACCCGAGTGGATCCACGCCGTTTACGATCTCCGCCAGATCGAAGAGCCGCCCTTCGACGGCTTCGCCAGCGAGTCCCTGAAGGACGATCCTCGCTACAACCCGGACGGCTGCTACCACTTCATCCAGGCGAGCGAGGATCCCGACTGGCTGGAGAAGAGCAGCATCACCTGCGCGAAGGCGACCACCGACGTCTACGTCGCCTACTCGGCGAACCTGAGCGAACGGGCGCCCGACATCGCCCGCTTCCTTGACCAGGTCGCGTTCTCTCTGCCGGCGATGAGCGACTGGATCCGGCGCATTTCCAACGACGAGGAGCCCCCGGAAGAGGTCGCCAAATCCTGGATGGAGGCCAATCGCAGCCTCATCGAGAACGAGTGGCTCGCCGGTATCGCGCGCTGACCCCGCGCATCCAGGGCGCAAGACGAGGGGCCGGGCCAGCGTCGGGTATTCGCGGCGTACTTGCGGTCATGTTCTCCCGATTCGAGCCTGCGCACACGCCTCCGCCGACATGGACGGTGTCGAACACGAGCAAGGCTTCGCGACAGCACCGCCCGGGTGCGCCTTCGCACCTCGAATCGCGAACGCCCTTGCCCCTGCCGCCATCTGCGCGCCCTGGTTGCGTGACTCGGCGCAACATCGCGCGCGGCCGCTGGTGGTGGCGCGGCCGGAGCCGCTGAGTGTCCATCCTGGTTATCGAGGAGGAGGCGGAAGCCGCGCAGTGGGCGCGATGTCTGCGCGCGGAGCTGCCGGATGCCGAGGTCCGGGTGTGGCCGGATGTCCCGGACCCGAAGGCGGTCGAGATGGCGCTGGTGTGGGACAACCTCGATGCGCTCGTCCCCCTCGCGCGGCTGCGGGCGCTGGTGGTCCTGGGGGCGGGAGTCGACCATCTGCTCGAGCGCCGCGACGCCCTGCCGCGTGGTGTGCCTTGCCTTCGGATCGTGGACGATTCGGTACGGGCCCAGATGGTGGAGTGGGTGCTGCTCGCGCTCCTCACCCACCTCCGGCGCTGGGACGAGTACCGGGACCTGCAGCGGCGCGGGCGCTACGAAGAGCTGCCGGCGCCGGTGCCCCCGGAAGTTGCCGTCGGCATCCTGGGCTTCGGCGTGCTCGGTCGGGCCACGGGCGAGGTGCTGCGCGACATCGGGTACCGGGTACGGGGATGGAGCCTTTCCCCCCGACAGGCCGCGGGAATCGAGTGCTTCGCGGGGGAGGGCGAGCTCGAAGCCTTCCTCGCCGGGTGCGACGTGGTGGTGTGCATGCTGCCGCTCACCGCGCGGACCGAGGGCCTGCTGGGCAAGGACACATTCGCGATGATGAGGCGGGGCGCCTATCTCATCAATGCGGCTCGCGGCGGACACGTCATCGAGGCCGATCTGGTCGAGGCGATCGACGAGGGCCGGCTTTCCGGCGCCACCCTGGACGTGCAGCGCGAGGAGCCGATGCCCGCCGGCCATCCCTTCTGGCCCCATCCCCGGATCCGCATCACCCCGCACGTCGCGACCTATACCCTGGCCCGCTTCTGCGCCGCCCAGGTCGCGGACAACTACCGCCGGCTGCAACGCGGGGATGCGCTCATGCACCGCGTCGACCTCGAACGCCAGTACTGACTCTCATGTGCCGCCGATTCATGAAGCGAGGGCGAGCGAACTCGGGCTTTTCACGTTGGCCGGCGGCAAGGGGCGAGCCGGCATTTCCTCCCTCTTCCGGGTGGAGAGGGGCATTGCCCGGCCCGCGTGAGATGGCCATGGCGCGCGGATGTCGGCGGGGGCCAGGGTGTTCGCGAGTCAGGGCGCGCAAGCGGCAATCCATTGCCTCGGCCCACCCCGGATGCGCCCCGGGGGCATTGCGCCAGTGACGCAAGCGCGCCACGTCACGGTGGTCGGGGCGGGGATCGTCGGGGTGGCTTGCGCCCGCTTCCTGCAGCGCGCCGGCTTCGAGGTCACGGTGATCGACCGGGGCGCACCGGGCATGGGCACCTCCTTCGGCAACCTCGGCATGCTCTGCGACCTGGGCCACGCCTTGCCCCTGCCTTCCACGGCGCTGCTCGCGGCGGTTCCGCGCATGCTCTTCGACGCGAATGCTCCCCTGGTCATCCGCTGGCGCTATCTGCCCCGTCTCGCTCCGTGGCTGGTGCGCTTTGCGGCCAATGCGCCCGCCGCGACCCGCATGCGCAACGCCCGCGCGCTCGCCTCTCTGCTCGAAGACACCCGTGGCGCGTACCGCCGGCTGACCGGCGGCTCGCCCGCCGAGCGCTACATCCGCCACTCGGGCAGCCTCACCGTGTATCGCTCCGCGCGGCGCTTCGAGGAGGGTGCGCCGGAGCGCGCGCGACTGCGCTCCCTCGGCGCCCAGGTGGACGAGCTCGGTGCGGAAGAGATCCGCCAGCTCGAGCCGGCGCTGGATGCGAGCTACCGCTTTGCCTCCTGGTTCCCCGACAGTGGGCATACGCTGGACCCCTTTCGGCTAACCAGCGCCGTCGCCGACGAGGTGCGCGCCGCGGGAGGCGTCTTCATCGAGAACGAGGTCCGGGGTTTCGATATCGGCCCGAACGGGGTGCGGGCGCTGCGCACCGCGGACGCTTCGATTCCGGTGCAGCGCCTCGTGGTCGCGGCCGGCGTGTGGTCGAAGGCGCTGGTGGGCGAGCTGGGCTTCCGGGTGCCGCTGGAGGCCGAGCGCGGCTACCACCACGTCATTCACGGCGTCGACAGCGGGCTGCGGCGTCCGGTCACGAACGGCGAAGTGGGCATGGGTCTCACCCAGATGATCGACGGCCTGCGCATCGGAGGAACCGTCGAGCTCGCCTCCCTCGCGGCCGCGCCGAACTACGCGCGCGCCGGCACTTTCTACCGCAAGGGACGCGAGATGCTGCCGGACCTGCCCCCCGAGGGCGCCGGCGAGGTCAGCCGGTGGATGGGTCTTCGCCCTTCGCTTCCCGACCATCTCCCCGTCATCGGACCCTCGCCCCGCCACCGCAACGTGTGGTTCGCGTTCGGGCACCAGCACCTGGGCTTGAGCCTCGGCGCGCGCACCGGCGAGGTGATCGCGGAACTGATCGCGGGCGAGAGTCCCCGCATCGATCTGCGCCCCTTTCGCATCGACCGGTTCCGCCCTTGGACTCTCTGACCGGCCGCTTCGCCGCCCGCCGCGAGGACTTCGACCGTCCGGTGCTCGTCACCGGCGCGGGCGGATGCATCGGGAGCTGGACGCTCGCAATCCTGGTGCGGGCCGGCATCCCCACCGTCGCCTTCGATCTGGACTCCGGTCGCCGCCGCCCCGGTCTGCTCCTCTCGGCGGAAGAGCTCGACCGGGTGGCCTGGGAGCGGGGCGACATCGCCGACGCCGAGGCCCTGGACCGGGTGGTGTCGGCGCACGGGATCGGCGCCATCATTCACCTCGCCGCGTTGCAGGTGCCCTTCTGTCGCGCCGACCCGGTGGCGGGCGCGCGCGCCAACGTGGTGGGCACCGTGGCGGTGTTCGAGGCGGCACGCCGCCAGGGCTTGCGGCGGCTCGCCTACGCGAGCTCCGTCGCCGCCCACGGGGCGGGTCCGGACACTCCCTGGCTCGCCACCCTCTACGGCGCCTACAAGGCCTGCGACGAAGCGTTGGCGCGGGTCTACTGGCGGGACTGGCAGGTGCCGAGCATCGGCATCCGCCCGGGCGTCGTGTACGGCGTCGGCCGCGATCAGGGCATGACCTCGAAGACCACGGTCGCAATCCTCGCGGCGGCGCTGGGGCGCGAGTACGAGGTGCCCTTCAGCGGCGCCGTCTCCTACCTCTACGCGGGCGAGATCGCGGCCGCGTTCGTCCAGTCCGTCTCCCGGGAGCGCGAGGGCGCGGCGGTGTTCGACTGCAACGGAAGGGTCGCAAGCGTGGAGGAGGGACTCGAAACGCTGCGCCGGCTGCGTCCCGGCGCGCGAGTGCGATCGAGCGGCGCGCCCCTGCCCTTTCCCGCCGACGACACCGACGCCCTGCTCCGTGCCCACATCGGCGACTATGGTTCGATCTCGGTGGAAGAGGGCACCGCGGAGACCCTGAGCGCCTTCGAAGCCCTCCTCGAGCAGGGTCGGGTCTCGGCGGAGCTCTGACCCGCCCCGCGCCGATCGATCCGTACCGGGGGACAGCCCAGTGCCTGGCCGCAATTCTCCACCGATTCACGGCCGCGGCCGCGCCTTTGCCGGCGTGGACCGCGTCCAACGCGGGTCGAGGTGAGGGCGCGCCATGCCCGGGCCCGAGACCCCGCGCCGGTACGTCGGCAAGCCCCTGCCCCGGGATGAGGACTGCCGTTTCCTGAGCGGCCGCGGGCGCTACGTCGACGACATCCTCCCCGCCGGCGCCGCGCACGCCGCATTCGTGCGCAGTCCCCACGGCCACGCCCGCATCGCGCGCATCGCGACCCGGGAAGCGCTCGCGATGCCCGGGGTGCTGCGCGTGCTCACCGCGAAGGAGTGGGACGCGGCGGGGCTCGGGCGCCTGATTCCGCCGGTGGTGCAGGTGCCCTTCGACGACGGGCGGCCGATGAACTGCGCGCAGCGCCCGGTCTTTGCCCGCGACGCGGTGCGCCACGTCGGCGACCAGGTCGCCGCGGTCGTCGCCCGCGGCGCCGAAGAGGCCCGGGACGCGGCGGAGGCGGTGGAGGTCGAGTACGAGGAGCTGCCGGCCCTCACCGGTGTCGGCGAAGCGCTCGCCCCGGAGAGCCCGGTGCTTCATCCGGAGTTCGGAACCAACGTGGTCCACATCGCCTCCCTCGGAGACCCGCGGGCGGTGCGCGCCGCTTTCGCCCGCGCCGCCCACGTGAGCGAGCTCGACATCCGCGCCCCCCGGGTCACGGGCAGCGCGATCGAGCCGCGCGCCTACCTTGGCGCCTACGATCCGGCGGACGGGCGCTACACCCTTCACGCCAGCTCCCAGGTGCCCCATCCCCTGCGGCGCTGGCTCGCGGCCGACGTCTTCGGCCTGCCCGTGCACCGCTTCCGGGTCATCGCTCCGGACGTGGGCGGCGGCTTCGGCACCAAGGCGTACTTCTACCCCGAGATCCCGGTGGTGCTTCACGCGGCGCGTCTCGTCGGGCGCCCGGTGCGCTTTGCCGCCACCCGCCAGGAGAGCTACGCGAGCGACACCCACGCCCGGGACTTCCTGACCCGGGCCCGCCTTGCGCTCGACGCCGAGGGCCGCATGCTCGCGCTCGAACTGGAAGCGCTCGCGGCGCACGGCGCCTACGAGAGCACCTTCAACGCCCTGATCGCGGGGGTGCGCTACGGCAACCTCGCCACCTGCCTCTACCGCACGCCGGCCGCGCACGTGCGGGTGACGGGCGTGTACACCAATACCCTGCCCATCGACGCCTACCGCGGGGTCGCCGAAGCGCAGATCACGGCCGGGGAGCGCCTGGTGGACCAGGCGGCGCGCGAGACCGGCCTCGATCCGGCCGAACTCCGCGCGCGCAACTACCTCTCCCCGCACGACTACCCCTACACCAATCCGCTGGGCACCGAGTACGACTCCGGCCACCCCGCCGCCCAGCAGGAGGCGCTGCTCCGCGCCGTGGACTACCCGGCGCTTCGCGAGGAGCAGGCCTGGTCCCGGGCGGAGGCAGGCCCGTGGCGTCTCGGCATCGGCATGAGCGCCTTCGTCGACCACGCCGGCCTCGGCGGCCCGAGCCGGGGCCTCGGCCGGGAGGCGGACTTCGGCACCTGGGAGGCGGGCCGGATCACGGTGCACGAGGACGGCCGGGCCCTGGTCTCGGCGGGCAGCCACTCGCACGGTCAGGGCCACGAGATCACCTTCCGCCAGATCGCGGCCGACGCGCTCGGGGTGGACATCGCCGACGTTGCGTTCCGCCAGGGCGACACCGACCGCGACGCCGGCAACATCGGCACCGGGGGCATGCGCTCCGCCGCCACCGCGGGGATGGCGGTGGCCGAAGCGGGCGCGCGCATCGTGGAGAAGGGCCGGCGCCTCGCCGCCCACCTCCTGGAGGCGGCGGTAGAGGACATCGAGTACGCGCAGAGCCGTTTCTCGGTGGCCGGCACCGACCGCGCGCTCCGCTTTCGCGAGGTCGCCCGCCTGGCGCACACCGGCAACGACTATCCGGAGGCAGGCTTCGAGCTCGGCCTCGACGAGACCGTGCGCCACGACCCGCTCGGAGACACCTTCCCGACCGGCATGCACCTCGTGGTGCTGCGGGTGGACATCGAGACCGGCGCGGTGCGTCTGCGCGACTACCACACCGTGGACGACTGCGGCCTCGTCATCAATCCGCTCATTGTCGACGGGCAGATCCACGGCGGCCTCGGCCAGGGCATCGGGCAGGCGCTCCAGGAGCAGATCGTCTACGACGAGGCCGGCCAGCTTCTCAGCGCCTCCTTCCTCGACTACGCGATGCCCCGCGCCGACATGATGCCCGCCTTCCACCTCTCCTACCGCGAGACCCCGAGCCCCCACACCGCGCTCGGCGTCAAGGGCGTGGGGGAGTGCGGCAGCAATGGCCCGCCGAGCGCGATCGGCAACGCCCTCGTCGACGCCCTGTGGGACCTCGGAGTGCGCCACCTCGACCCGCCCTACACCCCCTTCCGGGTGTGGCGGGCGATCGAGCACGCGCGCACCGGACCGGGACCCGGGGAATGATGTAGGCTGATGCGCGCCACACAAGGAGCAACGGCGCCCCTGCGTGGGGAAGGAGAAGGGCATGCTCGACGTTTATAGCTGGAAGACCTCGAACGGGCGCAAGGTGACGGTGATGGTCGAGGAGCTCGGCGTTCCCTACACCCTGCACAAGATCGACATCGGCGCGGGCGACCAGTTCACCGACGCCTACACCGCGATCAACCCCAATCAGAAGATCCCCGCCATCGTCGATTCCGAGGGTCCCGGCGGCCGGCCCTACACCGTGATCGAATCGGGCGCGATCCTCATGTACCTCGCCGAGAAGCACGGCCGCTTCCTGCCCGCGGACATGGCCGAGCGCTACGAGGTCATCCAGTGGCTGATGTTCCAGATGGGCGGGGTGGGGCCGATGTTCGGCCAGGCCCACCACTTCCGCATGGCGGCCAAGGAGAAGGTGGCCTACGGCATCGAGCGCTACACGAAGGAGACCCGCCGCCTGTGGGGGGTGCTCGACCAGCGCCTTCAAGGGCGCGAGTACCTCGCCGGCGACTACTCGATCGCGGACATCGCGGTCTTCCCCTGGACCGCGCGCCACGAGTGGCAGGGCGTCGCGCTCGACGACTTCCCCCACGTCGCGCGCTGGTACCGCGCCATCGAGCAGCGTCCCGCGGTGGCGCGCGGGATGGACGACGCATTCGCGTAGGGCGCCGGCGCCCCGAGCGCCGCCATGCTGCATGCCACCCCCACCATCGCGCTGCGTGAGAACGAGCTGACCTGGCGTTTCATCCGCGCCTCGGGGCCGGGCGGGCAGAACGTCAACAAGGTGTCGAGCGCGGTGCAGTTGCGCTTCGACGTGCGCGGCTCCGAGTCCCTGCCCGAGGCGGTGCGCGAACGCCTGCTGCGCCTCGCCCGCAACCGCATCAACCGCGAGGGCGTGCTCGTCATCGAGGCGCGGCGCTTTCGCGCTCAGGAGCGCAACCGGGAGGATGCGCGGGCGCGCCTCGCCGCTCTCATCCGCCGCGCGGCGCAGGCCCCTCGGCCACGTGTGGCGACCCGGCCCACCGTGGCCTCGAAGCGGCGGTGGGCCGAAGACAAGCGCCGTCGCGCCCTCCTCAAGCAGGCCCGGCGCTCGCCCCCCGAGGACGATTGAGCGGCGAATCTCACCGGTTTTCGGTCACCCCGGGCGCCGCCGGGTAGCGGCGTGAGACGAGGCCGGCGAATCCCGATCCTTCGCGCGGGACCCGCCTTCGGCTCGTCTTCTCAGTTCTTGTCGCGACGCACCCAGCGGCTGGTCGCGCTCACGTCCTCGACGCTTCTTCCCGACTCCTTCCATGCCTTGAAGCCGCCTTCGAGGTGGGCGACGTCCCGGAATCCCATGTCGAGCAGGGCGCGCGCGGCGAGCGCGGAGCGGGCGCCGCCCGCGCAGAAGAGCACGGTGCGCCGTCCCTCTTCGAACCAGTCGCGGTAGTAGGGGCTCTTCGGATCCGCCCAGAATTCGAGCATTCCCCGGGGCGCGTGCTTCGCCCCGGGAATGGTCCCGAGGTCCACGCGTTCCTGAATCTCGCGGATGTCGAGGAGCAGAAACCCGGAATCGGCTTCGAGCTCCGCCTCGAGCTCGGCGCAGCCCAGATTCTCAAGGTTCTTCTTGATCTCCTCGACTTCCGCGAGAATGTTCTTGATGGCCATTCACCCTCCCCGCAAAGGCTCGCCGGACACGCAGGCCGGCGATGGTACAGGACGCGTGCCGCCCTCGGGCGGAGAAGCGCAAACGGAAACCCGGCAAGAGCGCATCCGGGTCGGCATCAGCAGCTGCCTGCTCGGCGCGGCGGTGCGCCACGACGGTGGCCACAAGCGCGACGCCTACATCACCGGCACGCTCGCGCGCTACTTCGAGTTCGTCCCGGTGTGTCCGGAGGTGGCGATCGGCCTCGGCACCCCCCGCCCGCCCATCCGCCTGGTGCGCGCCGGTGGCGAGATCCGGGTGCGGGGCAGGGCGGATCCGGATCTCGACGTGGGCGACGCGCTTCGTGACTTCGCCCGCTCGACCGCTTCGCGCCTTGGGGACGGGATCAGCGGCTACCTCTTCAAGCGCGCCTCGCCGAGCTGCGGCATGGAGCGGGTCAAGGTGTACGACACTAAAGGGATGCCGGCGGGGCGCGGCGCCGGCGCCTACGCGGAAACGCTCATGGCCGCTTTGCCGCTGTTGCCCTGCGAGGAGGAAGGGCGCCTCGGGGACCCGGGTCTGCGCGAGAACTTCATCGAGCGCGTGTTCGTCTTCGATCGCTGGCGCAAGCTCGAAGCCTCGGGCCTCACGCCGGCGAAGCTCGTCGCCTTTCACACCGCCCACAAGTTCCTGGTGCTCGCCCACAACCAGGCCGCCTACCGGCGCATGGGACGCCTCGTCGCCCGCGCCGGCCATCCCGGCCTCGACGCGCTCGCCGCCGAGTACGCGCGGGAGCTCATGACGGCGCTCACGCGTCGGGCGACCCGGGGACGGCACGCCAACGTGCTCGAACACCTCTTCGGGTTCGTGAGCCGGCACCTCGACGCCACCGACCGGGCGGAGATGGTGGAGGTCCTGGCCGACTACCGGGCCGGGATCCTGCCCCGCGTGGTCCCCCTGGTCCTGCTCAAGCACCACTTCCGGCGCTACCCGAACCCTTACGTGGAGGGGCAGGTCTACCTCGATCCACACCCCCCGGAGATCATGCTGCGCCAGGCGGGCTGAGGCCGGACCTCAATGCGTCTCAGCGCGAGAGGTTGCTGAGATGCCCCGAGCGGGTCCGCATCAAGCCCATGACCTGGATGGGCTGATCCGAAGAGACCCACAACTGCCACTTGCCCTTTCCGTCTCCGAGGCGGCCACTCAGGCCGCTGGCGCCGTTCTCGAGCTGCTGTGCGTTCAGCAGACGCGCCGCTCCCGCCGCGAGGGTGAGGCCTACACTGCCCCCTGGCGCCACGGCGCCGTCGGCATCCACTCCGGATATCTCGATTGTGGCGGAGGAAGTACCGGGGTTGATCAGCCGGAGCCAGCTCACCAGCGAGGTATTGCTTGCCGGATTGAAGAAGGGGATGCGGTAGCGCATCGACCCGCTGGAGGACTCCTCGGCCACGTCTTGCATAGAAGTCAGGAACCCGTCGCGGGTCCGAATGTAGGCGCGTGCCTCGATGTCCAGGCTGGTGTGCAGCTCGACGCGCCAGTCACCGCTTCCTTCCGTCCCGACGCCGTACAATCCCAAAGTGGTGTTGCCCTGCTCGAGATCCCGGGAATTGAAGTTCAGAGACTCGTTCGCTTCCACACTCAGTGACCCGGGTCCGAAGCGCTGGCCGGAGTCGTCGATGGCGTGGATGATTACGGTGCCCTTGCGGTCCGACTTGTTGATCAGTCGGATGAAACCTTGCCGTTGCGTGTTGCCGGCCTCGGTCATCAGGGGCAGGACGTAATCCGCCTCGCCGAGGTTATCTGTCGAGTGGTTGACGTGGAGTGTGTAGGCTCCCGTTGTGAGCGACAGATAGCCGCCCACCTGAACGAAGTAATCTCCGGGGGTCGCGAACACGAAGCGAATACTGAAATTGTAACCCTCGCCGCCATCTCCGTTCTCCACCGAGGATCCGTCGTCGACCCGGGTGAGCGTTCCGTGGGTGTCGGTTGTCCCGGTTGTATACACACGTAGCACCCCGGGTGCGCCGATGGTGAACTTGAAGTAGTCGCGGTCGCCATTGCGCTCCAGGATTCCCTGGACAGACGAGGGGGCCTTCACGACACTCGCGGTCTCCGGGGTATCACCGTGATCGTCTTTCGGGGGTGGCGGCTCTCCCGGGGTGAGCCAGCGGCTCACCTGAGGGAAAAAATCACTGAATGACCCGTACATGGCGGGGTCTCCGGGACCGCAGACCTCCTGTCCAAGAGAGGCCGCCCCAACCACAAGACCGCCGCCATCTCGCAGGAACAGTCCCGAACCGCTGCTTCCGGGTTCGATGGTACCCTCGATCCACTCGACCCGAGTCAAGTTCTTGAGGATTTCGACAATGGTGCCATCCTCGGTCCTGGTTATGACGTCGCCGTTGCGCACGCTGGTTCCGGAGGAATAACTCTTGACCGTAGCATCCGGATGATGGATTCCGTACACGCTTTTCGGATGCAGGAAAACTCTCGCATTCCAGCCACTGAACCACACTCCTCCCGGGATGCTGCCGCGAATGCGAAGTAAGGTCTGATCGTATTGAGAGCTGGTGGTCAGGAGATCGGCGCCGCTGCTGATACTCCGGTAGCGGCTGTCCAACGAATTGCCGTTGCAGCGCGCCTTCTGGTAGAACCAGGCAAACTCGATCGTCCTTGCGACCGCCGCGGTACTTACGCAGTGATTCGCGGTCAGGAAATAGGGAATCGCGGTGTCCGGATCCTTGTCGTTCAGCACGGTACCGGAGCAATAACCGGATAAGCCACCTACCTCTAAGCGGATGCGCGCCACTGCGGTCTCGTTCGCGTGGTCGATATTCGATTCTCGGCACGCGACATCGATGTGGAGATCGGGACAAGCCAGTTTGCGCGTCTGGGGCAGTGACGTTGTCGAGACGAGGGTATGGGCGATTGTGTCCACGCTGAGCGAGAAGACGCCCACCGCTTTCGCAGAGGGCAAGTAGACTTCGATTCCGATGGTTTCGCCGTCGGCCGTCGGGGACCACAGGGGCTCCATCGCGCCTTCCACGAAGTGGAAGTCTTCCCGCGTGACGACCCGGAGACTCACCTCTGAACCCGGGCGGAAGAAGCGTATCTCTCCCCCCGGCGAGAGCCCCGCCCGGATGCTCACCCTCACCGATTCCGCCTCCGGGGAGGTTACCGAGACCGACGTGACGAATGATCCGTCGGAGAGTTCCGTCCAGTTGAGCTGGGGCGACAGGTCTCTCTTGAAAGCGTCCGGCATGTCGCGATGGAAGCCGATCAAGAGCGGCCCCCTGCCTTGGGCTCTCTTGATCGACCGCTTCTCTTCCTCGTCCGGCGGCGGCAGTACGATCCTGAGCGTCGGCGACACGGTCGAATAATCGAGCTTCAGTGCGCGTTTCGCGGCCGAGCCGTCGTCTGGAGTCTCGGGCATAAACTCGCCCGACATGCTCAGTTCGTCCGAAGTGGCAAGGGCATCGGCGGAGACGAGAGACGGAATGGATACCGCAATGAGTAGCCACCCGGCCACCACACCGCGCCAGGAGGTGCCCCCACATGAACCGTGCCTCGCGGTCATCAGGGCGACTCGGATCCCGATCCGGCGTGCCGCATCCGCGCCAGCTCTTTGTCTCGGTGCGAAGAGCAGTCCCGCGACCAACCACTGGTACGCGGTGATGAGAAGTGAAGCGGCGCGAGTGGTGTGCAAATGGTTGGACCAGTGCGGTAGTCCGGCAATGAAGGCGGCCACGGCGAGTGGCCCGTACCCGTGCCCGGGTGAGATGGGGGTCGGGGGCTGCGAAGCCGCCTCTTTTCGGCGGCAGCGGTCGGTGGTGACGCTGTTACCTTAACCCACAACCAGGCTCGCAGTTGAACGAAACGCCGGGAAAACACCTCCGGCGCGCCGTCGGAAGGTGCCGCAGCGCGCGCCGCCTTGCCTTACCGGTCTGGATAACGACCGTGAGCAGGATAGCGTCGAGCGTCCCTGCTCCGGCGCCGATGCGTGCCGGTCTACCGGAATCGTACTGCCAGCCGCCAGCGTAGCTTTCAGAAAGTACCCGGCGCGACCGCGAGTAACCAAATGAAGGCGAAGACCATCGCGTGGTCCTCGCGCGCCGTGCCCATGCCAGCCCTCACCATCATGCAGGATGATGAATCCATTAAGCCTTCAATGGACACTCCACCACAGGGCCAGATACGGAACAACCCTGCTCGGACCGGCTGCTCTACGAGCCGGCACACTGCACGTCGGCGCACAAACGAGCGCCGGTGTTGGAGCAGTTCCGGACCCCGTGTACAGAGTCTCGCGCTATTCTCCCGCATTGCCGCCCCCAAGCCCCAGACTGTACGTCATGGGGCCATGGGACAGCGTTTCCTACGGGCAGCCGCCTCCGGTGACGGACTGGTTGTACCGCTTCGTATCTCCCGGTTGTTCGTGGGATGGGCACTTCGACGCATGACCAACGCTGCTCTCTCGGGAAGTTGGCGCGATGCCGGGCTGCGTGTTCCAACCGGCGCCCAGCGCGCACTCTCCACGATAGTATGCCCAGCTCTCGCACTTTTGCCCGTGTTGCCGGTCGACGCAGATATAGCTCTCGGGGACACCGCTCGCGTTGTAGATTTCCGCGACATCGAACCCGTCATCGATGCACTTTTGCACGGAGACATCAGGTAATGCCGCAGCCACCTGCGCTTCGGTCGAGACAGCGGGCCGGGTCACGTTAAGGGGCTGGGTCGAGACAGTGTCCACGCAGGCGCACGCGAAGAGAGCCGGTCCCATGATGGGAAGGAGGCGTTGTCGCGCGCGACACCAGTGGATCGCGACGTTCATGGCATCCTCAGCACATCCACTCTCGGGAAGATGATGATGTCGTCGGACCGGTTGGTCTTTTCGTAAACCTTGCCGGATCCCTGCTTGGCCGACATGGGTGTGCCCACCGTCGTCGATGGGGCAGACAGGGGCTGGGGCTCATTGTCGAGGAAGATGAGCTGTCGGGATCCGTCATCGTGGTCGACGATCTGTACCTTTCGCGTCAGGTGTCCGGGAAGCTCCTTGCCGTTGAACGTCGACTGCCAGATCGCATCCTTGGGAGAACTCTCCGCCGCCGCTTCGTCCACCCCCCCGGATTGTTTCCGGCCTTCCTCGGCCGAGCGCTCGGACGAGCGAGAGATCGTGACCCGGTTGATTCCAAGCGATACGTTGTTCCATTCGTTGCTCTCCCGGATCTCCCCGAGATCGTCGACCCACAGCGACATGTAGTACGTGCCGCTTGCGACGGTATTGCCGAGCTGAGATTTGAAGAGGTTGAAACTCGCCGGATTTCTTGAGTCACGATAGATCTCATAGCCGGGCGGTAATTGGTGAGTGCCATCCTCGTAGAACAGGAAATACGTACGGCCCTGCCGATCGCCGGGGTTGAGCTTGGTGTGCAGCACCAGATTGATATCCCATTCGGTATTCGTCACCATGGTAGCCCCCAGGTTGGTGACCCTGTAGTGCAGTTTACCGGCTCCGGTGTATCTGTCCCACTGGGCCCACCAGCTATTTACGGCGATGTCAGGCAAGCTGGAGCGCAAGTTCACCTTGTTGATGCCATAGGAGACATTGTCGGTTTCATCACACTCGTTCAATTCGTTGGTGTCATCCACCCACATCGCCATGTAGTAGGTGCCCGCGGGAATGGTCTCCGGGAAGCGGAAGCTGAGCGGATTGTCATCGTCGCGAACTGCGGACCACCCTGGTCTCAGGACGAAGGGGATTTCCTCGTAGGTTACCCAGTGATCCGAAGTGTCAGCCCTGCGGTCCTTTGAGAGTATCAGGTTGATATCCACTCCGGCCGGGGCGGGCGCGGAGCCGGTGTTTTGCACTTCGTAGCTCCACGTCCCCGTGCCCCCGGGGCGCTCGTCGTACTCTGCACTCCAGGACTTGGGCACGAGATTGGGCCGGTCGTCGCCGCCGCTGCAACCGGGCGGACTGGGCGGTGGGGGGTCGTCATCGTCTTTGTCGTTGGGGCCGTCGGCGAGCAGGTATGCGTACGCAGCCAGGCGGCCGCCGGCATAAACCGAGTAGGGAAGCCAGAAGTACCCGCCGTCGCCCCAGCCGGTACCCCAGGAGTTGATGACCTTGAATGCGCCCCCGAATCGATCGTCGTCATACCCGACGACGGTCACCGCATGACCTCCGGCGGAGGCGCCCTGCAGATCGTTGTACACCGATGCGGATCCGGAAAGCGAGAAGAAGCTCCTGTAGACGTGCATGCCGATGACGACGGGATGACGGTTGGCGAGCGCGCCCTTCATGTGCTGAACGGAGCCCACTCTCCTCGTGCTGAGCGCCTTGAAGCGCGCGGCTTCCCGCTGCGCGGCGAGACTCGGTCTCGCCCGGTAGTCCCGGTCGGTGTAGGGCATCGTGGACAGGGTGGCGGCACCCTTGCTGATGATGAGATCCATGGCGTCGGAGATGCGGGAGCCGCAGTCGTAGGGATCATCACCGCCGCAGGGTCCGGGGACCTTGATCTGGTTGTAGATCCACGCCGGACTGAAGGTGGTGCTGGGTGAGAAGGCCCAGCCTTCCTCCACGCGTTCCTGGTAGGACTTGAGCGCGTAGCCCGTCGCCCACCCGACGCAACTGCCTTGTCCGCCCTGGTTGCCAGGAACGGGGAAGTTGCCCGACAGGTCCACCGAGCGCGGGATGCTGGTGGTGTCGAAGTAGCCGAGGTCCAGATCGCCGTAGTCGAAGGGATCTTCGGGAACGTCGCCCAGCCCCCCGTCGTCGGCGTCCGCCTGGACGGTGACGATTACCCGCGCCGGCTCGCTGAAGCGCGTCCCGTCGGTAACCGCATACGGGATCTCGATGCGGCTGCGATCGCCGGGTTCCAATCCGGCGAAGAGGCGCCCGGAGCTGGGCACTATGAATGCGTTCCGGTAGCCTGGGCCGGTGGTCGGCCCGTCCAGTACGTAGAGGACAGTGTCGCCGTCCGAATCGGTGCCGACGAGCTGCGCCTCGATGTAGGGAGTGGAGGGATCGCCGGAAATCGAAACGTCATAGGCGACCGGAGCGGAGCCCGGATACTCCGGCTCCGTCGAGGTGCCGGACAGGTTCGTGAGATGTCGGGAGCGAGTCTCCATCAGGCTCATGACGTAGATGGGCGCCCGCGCGGTGACGAAGAGCTGCCACTTGCCCGCACCCTGCCCGAAGCGGCCCGACAGGCCGGAGGCGCCGTTCTCGAGTTCCTGGGAGGTCAGCGTGCGCGCCGCACCAGGCGCTAACCGGAGCTCAACCTGGCCTCTCGGCGGCGAATCTCCATCGGCATCCAGACCGTCGATCGTGATGTCGACCGCACTGTCTCCGGGGTTTACCAGACGCAGCGAGCTCACCAGGGATTGATTTCTTGCCGGGTTGAAGATCGGTACCCGGTAGCGCATCGACGCGCCTTCCGGCGACGCCGTTTCGTGCATGCTGGTGAGAAAGCCGTCGGACGTTCGAACGTAGGCAAGCGCCTCGATATCCAGGGTGGTCTCGAGCTTCAGGCGCCAACTGCCCGTACCGTCCCCGACCCCTCGGGAGAGGCCGATCCCCTCGTTGCCCCCTTCCAGGTCTCCGGAGTTGAATTGCACGCCGCCCTTCTTGTCCAGCGTCAAGACCACGGGTCCGAAGCTTCGACCCGTGTCGTCGATGGCCTCGATGCTCACCGAGCCGTCGCGGTTGGAGCGATTGATGATCCTGACGAAGCCCACCCGTCCCGTGCTGGAGGCTGGCAACATCAGCGGAATGGTCCTCTGACCGGGCGCAACCCCTCGGGAGAGGTTGGTCAGGTGCCCCGAGCGCGTCTCCATCAGCCCCATGACCTGAATGGGGTTGTCGGAAGAGATGCTGAGCTGCCACTTGCCCTGGCCGTCTCCCAGGCGTCCTGAGAGGCCGGAGGCACCGCTCTCCAACTGCTGCGAGGTGATCTCTCGCGCGTTGCCGGCGGGCAAAGTCAGGCGCACGTCTCCCGCGGGCGCCGCATTGCCCCGGGCGTCCAGACCGCTGATGACGATGCTGGCGGATCTGTTGCCGGGGTTGACCAGACGCAGCCAGCTCACGAGCGATCGATTGCTGGCGGGGTTGAATATCGGTATCCGGTAACGCATCGATGCTGTTTCGGATGCCACTTCGTGCATACTCGTAAGGAAGCCGTTGGGAGTGCGGACGTAAGCGAGAGGATCGATGTCCAGGGTCGTCTCAAGCTGAAGGCGCCAGTTGCCGGTTCCGTCTCCGACTCCTCCGGACAGCCCCACTCCGGCATTGCCTCGTTCAAGGTCCTGGGAGTTGAACTGCACTGCCTCCAGGGCATCGAGCGACAGGTGGGTCGGTCCGAATCGCCGCCCCTCGTCGTCGATGGCGCTGATCCTCACCGTCCCGGCACGATCGGAGCGGTTGATGACCCGGACGAAACCCTGCTGGCGCAGGCTCGAGGCGGACATTACCAGTGGGAGTTCGTGTTCGGTCTGCGCGTAAACCGGTTGTCCCAGTGCCAAGAGCAGACCTGCGACCAACCAATGGCATGCCGTTATGCGGAGAGAAGCAGTGCGAGCGGTGTTCAACTTTCTGGCCTCGTGCTGTAGCCCGGTAACGAAGGCGGCGATGGCAAGCGGCCCGTCACCCGTGCCTGGGTGGGCTGGGTGTCGGGGGCTGCGAAGCCGCCTCCTTGTGGCGAGAGACGTAGAGAATCATTTCCATTTAGCATGAAGGCAGCACCATGATCAAGACATCAGCACTCTGCCTGACGTTGCATGAAGCATACCACCCGCATTCAAGGCGCTGCGGGCATCACACACCACCATGATGTCCAGGATGCGCCTTACCGCGAAAGGTTGCTGAGATGCCCCGAGCGGGTCCACAACAGGTTCATGACCTGTAATGGTCGATCCGAAGAGACCCACAATTGCCACTTACCCCTTCCGTCGCCCAGACCGTACTCCGCGTTCTCGAGGATTCGTGCGTCCAGGGTACGCGTACCTTTTGGCGAGAGGAAGACGCGCATGCTGCCACCCGGCCCTGGGCGGCCATCGGCATCCACTCCAGAAATCTCGACTGTGGCCATGGCAGTATCGAGGTTGGTCAGCCGTAGCCAGCTCACCAACGAAGTATTGCTCGCCGGGTTGAAGAATGGGATGTAGTAGCGCATCGAGCCGCTGGGAGACTCTTCGGCTACGTCTTGCATCGACGTCAGGAACCCATCGGGTGTCCGGATGTATGCACGCGCTTCTATCTCCAGATCTGTGCGTAGCTCGACCCGCCAGTCGCCGAATCTTGCCGTCCCGACTCCAGTCAAACCCAAAGCGCTGTTGCCCTGCTCCAAGTCCACGGAATTGAAGTTCAGAGACTCCTTCGCATCCAGATTCAGCGTGCCGGGTCCAAAGCGGTTGCCGCTGACGTCGATGGCGTGGATGGTTACGGTGCCGCTGCTACTTGAGTTGTTGATCAGTCGGACGAAACCTTGGCGTTGCGGATCGTCGGCCCTGATGATTAGAGGCAGGACGTGGTCCGCCTCGCCAAGCGATACCTCCAGCTGCCTGATGTGAAGTGTGTACACTCCTGTAGTTTGTGTCGTTCTAGCGCCGCGCACTCGGATGAAGTAGTCACCAGGGGGTGCGTTGGGGAGATCGATGCTGAAGTTCTGGCCTTCCCCGGAGTCATCGTCGCTTTGCCCGTCACCGCCGGTGGACCGAGTGAGCGTTCCGTAGGTGTCGGTCTGTCCAGTCGTGTACACGTGGAGCCGTGCGGATTCGGTGGTGGTGAACTTGAAGTAGTCGATGTCGCCGGCCTGCTCCAAGTATGCCTCGGTAGCCCAGCCGACCAACATGAGCGTCGCGGTTTCCGGGGTATTTCCGTGATCGTCTGTCGGGGGTGGCGGAGACCCTTCCACGAAGAGCCAGCGCTTCACCTGAGGAAAAAAATATCTGAAAGGCCCAGACTTGTCGATGTCCCCGCGGCTGCAGGAATCTTCAGGCCCACGAGAGTGGGCCCCGACCAGTTGACCGGTGCTGCGAAGAAACAGTCCGCCACCGCTGCTACCGCCTTCCATGGTACCCTCGCTCCATCGAACGTGAATCAGGTTCTCACGGCCAGAGGAGTCGGCGTTACGCAGGGTGGATCCGGCGGAGTATTTCTTAACCGTACCATCCGGGTGATGGATGGCGTACACGCTCGCGGAGTGGCTTATCGCAGCGGAAGTCCAACCGGACAAAGTCACCCCTGCCGGCACGGTATCCCGCAAGCGAAGCAATGAAAGATCGTATGAATAGCTGCTTGACAACACATCGGCACCGCCGCTGGTCCTGGTTCGACGGCTGTCCAGAGAACTGCTACTACAACGCGCCTTCTGGTAGAACCAATATGCTTCGACCGTCCTTGCGACCGTCGAGGTGCTCACGCAATGCTGCGACGTCAGGATGTAGGGAATCCGTGTGTACTTGTCCTTGTCAGTCAACACTGTACCGGAGCACACGCGGGAGCGGCCGTCCTTCTCGTAGCGAAGGCGCACCACTGCGTCCTCGAGACCGCTGACTACGCTCGAGTCTCGGCATGCGATATCGATGTGGAGGTGGGGACAGTCCAACGCCTTGGGTGCCTCCGGTAGAGAATCGGTCGGAACGAATGTATGTGCGACTTTGTCTACCATTAGCGAGAAGGCATCCACCGCCTTCGCGGATGGCAAAGAGATTTCGATTCCGATGGTGTCTCCGTCAACCGTCGGCGACCACAGGGTCTCCATCGCGTCCTCGACGAAGTGGAAGTCTTCCTGTGTGATCAACGGTAGGCGTTCATCGGATCCAGGACGGAAGAATCGTATCTCGCCACCAGACGAGAGCCCCGCTCGGATGCCTACCCTCACCGCTTCCGCCTCGGGGGTTGTAACCGACACCGACGTGACGAATGATCCATCGGAGAGTTCCGTCCAGTCGAGTTGCGGCGACAGGTCGTCGTCGAAGGCGCCCGGCGGATCGCGATGAAAGCCGATGACGAGCGGTCCACCACTCTCGGCTTTCTTAAATGACTGTATCTCTTCCTCGCTTGGCGGTGCCAGTACGATACTGAGCGCCATTGACACGGTTGAGTAATCCAGCTTCAGTGAACGCTTCTCAGTCGATACGTCGTCTGGCGTCTCAGGCGACACCTCACTGGGGACGCTCGCTACGTCCTGGGTAAGCGAGGAATCAGCGGAAACAAGAGATGGAACACACATCGCAAGGAGGAACGATCCCGTTACAACAGCGCGACAGGCGGTGTCCCTGAATGAATCGAGCGTCGTGTCTATCAGAGCAACCCGTGTTCGGAGCCGACGTTGCGTACTCAGGCTGGGGCATTCTCCTGATGCGAAGAGTAGTCCTGCGACCAACCGCTGATACGCTGTTATGCGAAGATAGGCCGTGCGAATGGTGTTCACTAATAGGGCCTCGTGCTTCTGGTGAGTATCGTTACTAATCGGCGTTTTTCTCAAAATTTACATCATGACTCGTGGCAAAAAGAACAGTCTCCGAGAACGTAACTACGGCATTTTTCTGGACGATACCGTGAAGCGCATTATCCGGACTTGCCATCTTGTGTAGCACAGGATAGCGGGACAACACCGGACTCCAACACTCTAGCGCCAACTCGTGTCATCGATGTTGCTTCCTACAAAGTGCCCGAATCTAGACGATTCAAGTCGCAGCGGATACGGTGCTTAACAAAAAACGACGTTCCAGATGCCTCTCAGCGCGAGAGATTGCTGAGGTGCCCCGATCGAGTTCGCATCAGGCCCATGGCCTGTATGGGCCGATTCGATGAAACCCACAACTGCCACTTTCCTTTTCCGTCGCCGAGACGGCCACTTAGGCCGCTGGCGCCGTTCTCGAGCTGCTGAGCGCTCAGCGTACGCGATGCTCCGGGCGCGAGGGTGAGGCGTACACTGCCCCTTGGCGCCGAACGACCATCGGCATCCACTCCGGTGATCTCGATTGTGGCGGACGAAGTACTGGGGTTGATCAGCCGGAGCCAGCTCACCAACGAAGTATTGCTCGCAGGGTTGAAGAAGGGAATGCGGTAGCGCATCGACCCGCTGGAGGACTCTTCGGCCACGTCTTGCATTGAAGTCAGGAAACCATCGCGGGTTCGGATGTAGGCGCGCGCCTCGATGTCAAGGTCGGTGCGCAGCTCAACACGCCAGTCGCCGCTTCCTCCCGTCCCAACGCCGGATAATCCCAAAGTGGTGTTGCCCTGCTCGAGGTCCCGGGAATTGAAGTTCAGAGATCTGTTTGCGGCCAGACTCAGGGACCCAGGTCCGAAACGCCGACCGGAGTCGTCGATGGCGTGGATGGTGACGGTGCCGCTGCTATCCGACTGGTTGATCAGGCGGATGAAACCTTGGCGTTGCGTGTTTCCGGCTTCGGTCATCAGGGGCAGGACATGGTCCGCCTCGCCTAGCTTTTCCTCCGAATTGCTGACGTGAAGTGTGTAGGCTCCCGTCTCGGTGAATATGTAGCCTTGCACCAGGACGTAGTAGGTTCCGGCGCGCGCCCCGGAGATTTCGATGTTGAAGTTATCACCCTCAACATCGTCCCAGTGCTCCACCGAGAAGCCGTCGTCGGCCCGGGTCAGAGTTCCGTGGGTGGTGGTCGTTCCGGTCGTGTACACGCGGAGTGTCCCGGATGCGCCGATGGTGAACTTGAAGTAGTCGCTGTCAGCGTTTCGCTCCAGGTTTCCCTGGGTAGACGAGGGGACCCTCACAACGGTCGCGGATTCCGGGGTGTTTCCGTGATCGTCGGTCGACGGTGACGGTTCATCGGAGTAGATCCAGCGTCGTATCTGGGGGAAAAAGTCGCTAAGTGATCCGTATCTGTCGATAATTCGGTGGCCGCAATTCGCTCCATGAGAGAGTGCCCCGACTACAAGACCGCCGCCATCTCGCAGAAACAGTCCCGAACCGCTGCTGCCGCCCTCGGTAGTACCCTCGCTCCATTGCACATGAATCATGTTCTTGTAGCCACGGGAGTCAGCGTGGCGCAGGGTGGATCCGGAGGAATATCTCTTGACTGTGCCGGCCGGGTGGTGGATTCCGTACACGCTCGCCGGATGAGTGAAGTCCGTCGCATCCCAGCCAGTAAGCACCGTTCCCCCCGGGATGGTGCCTCGAATGCGAAGCAGCGTCTGATCGTGTTGAGCGCTTGTGGCCAATAGATCGGCACCGCTGTTAATCCTGGTGTAGCGGCTGTCCAGCGAACTGCCATTGCAGCGAGCTCTCTGGTAGAACCAGTACACCTCGACCGTCCTCGCGACCGCCGCGGTGCTTACGCAGTGATTCGCGGTCAGGAAGTAGGGAATCTGGGTGTCAGGGTCGATGTCGTTCAGCACGGTGCCGGAGCAAGAGGGGGAAGAGCCGTCTTTTTCGTACCGGATGAGCGCAACTGCGTTCTCGTTCGTGTCGTCGATGCTCGAGCTTCGGCACGCGACATCGATGTGGATGTTGGGGCAGTCTAGTTTGCGTGCCTTTGGCAGCGACGTAGTCGGAAAGACGGTATGGGCGACCGTGTCCACGGTAAGCGAGAAGGCGCCCAACGCCTTCGTGGAAGGCAGGTAGACTTCGATTCCAATGGTGTCACCGTCGACAGTTGGTGACCAAAGGGTCTCCATCTCGTCCTCCACGAAGTGGAAGTCTTCCAGAGTGATGACCTGGAAGATCTCTTCCGATCCCGGGCGGAAGAAGCGTATTTCTCCACCCGGCAAGAGATCCGCCCGGATACTCACCCTCAACGCTTCCGCCCCGGGGGTGGTCACCGAGACCGAAGTGACGAATGACCCGTCTGAGAGCTCCGTCCAGCTGAGCTGCGGCGACAAGTCGTCGTCGAAAGCGTCCGGCAGGCCACGATGGAAGCCGATTATAAATGGCCCGCTGGCCTCGGCTTTCTTCTTTACCGACTGCTGCTCGTCTTCGCTCGGCGGTGGCAGGACGATGCTGAGCGTTGGCGATGCGGTCGAGGAATCGAGCTTCAGTGCGCGTTTCTCGGCTGATCTATCGTCCTGCGTTTCCAACATCACCTCGCCGGACACTCTCAATTCTTCCGTGGTGGAAGAAGAATCGGCGGAGACGAGAGACGGCATGGACACCGTGAGGAGAGCCCACCCGACCACAACACCGCGCAAGTATGTCCGCCAGGATGACCCGCGCCTGGCGATCACCCGAACGACCCGCGCCTGATTCCGACCTGCCGCTTTGGGGCCAACTCTTTGTCCCAAAGCGAAGAGCAGACCTGCGACCAGCCAACGGTATGCCGTGGAGCGAAGAGCAGCGGTGCGAGCGGTGTTCAACTGTGTGGCCTCGTGCTGTAGTCCGGTAACGAAGGTGGCGACGGCGAGCGGCCCGTACCCGGGCCCGGGTGATGATGGGGGTCGGGGGCTGCGAAGCCGCCTCCTTGTGACGCGGGCTGTGTGACGCGAGCTGTCAATGGTGGCGCAACTACCCTATCAGGCTCGCGAACTAAAAGACAAGGCGTTCTTAACTCTTTATTTTTATTGGAATATTTATTGGAAAAAGTGCTATGTACTCATTTGTGCATCATATGAGGCGCCAGATGTTTCAGCAACTTCTTAGTTCTCCGAGCCCAAATCCGACAGGCTGTTGACGCATATCTACGGCCGCGCTTCCAGAAAGCGCCGGGAACACGACCTCAATGACCCGCCGGACGGCGCCCCGAAGCGGGCCGAAGCCGGGCGTCACGCTTGCGGACCGCCGCGGACCCGGCTCGAACTGGCGCGGACCGCCACGTACCCGCGCGGTGATGGCGCGCGGCGCGGCGGTAGACGAAAATGCGGGCAGGCAATGCCGGGGGCGGGATGTCGAGATGAACACGGGCACGATGTCGAGTGAGAGCCTGGCGGACGCGTTGCGCGGGGTGAGTGAAGACGCGTCCACATCCTTGACCCTGCCCCCCTCCTGCTACACCGGCGCGCAGGCGTTGGCGGCGGAGCAGTCGGGGCTCCTGTGGCGGAGCTGGCACGGCATCGCGCGCAGCGACGAGTGGCCGGAGCCGGGAGACTACTCGGCCTTCGAGCTCGCGGGCGCGCCCTTCTTCGTGGTTCGCGACGAGGACCGGCGGTTGCGCGCCTTCGCGAACAGTTGCCGTCATCGCGGCACCCAGCTTCTCGAAGGCCGCGGCAACGTGGCGCGCATCCGCTGCCCCTTCCACGGCTGGACCTACGGCCTCGATGGGACTCTGCGCGGCGCCGCGCACATGGGGGCGACGCAGGGCTTCTGCCACGCCGACATGGGGCTGGTCGAACTCCGCACGGCGGAGCGGGGCGGGTTCGTCTTCGTGACCCTCAGCGACGAAACGCCCGGCATCGACGAGTGGCTCGGCGCCTTCGACACCCTGCATGCTCCATGGCGACTCGACGAGCTGGTGACCACGAGGCGCCGCGAGCTCGTGGTCGACTGCAACTGGAAGCTCTTCCTGGAGGTCTTCAACGAGTCCTACCACCTGGAGTACGTGCACCCGACGACCTTCGGCGACATCTTTCTCAAGCCCGAGTCGACGGACCCGGTCGGCGACTGCGTGCATTCCTCGTTCAGCCCCACCGCGGGCACCGGAGGGCTCAAGGTGGACGAGCAGGAGCACATCCTGCCCGCCATGCCGGGCCTCGGCGCGCGCGAACGCAATGGCACCCTCTACACCTGGGTCTTTCCATCGCTCACCTTCGCCGCGGGCGGTGAGGCGCTCTGGGGCTACGGGGCGTGGCCGCTCGGGCCCGACCGCTGCCGGGTTACCCAGTGGGTGTGCTTCCCGCCCGAGAGCGTCGCCACCCCGGGCTTCGAGGCGAAGGCGCAACGCTACTACGCTCGCATGGACGAGGCGCTGGAGGAGGACATCGCGGTGCTCGAGCGCCAGCAGCTCGGCATGGCGTCACCCTTCGCGCGCTCCGGGCGCTGGTCGTATCTGGAGCGGGGATCCGCCGTCTTCGCGGCGTGGTACGCGAAGCGCCTGCCCGCGGGACCGTGAGCGGCGCCGCTTCCGATAGCGTCGCGCCCCGCTCCCGGAGGCGCCGCGTCGAATGATGACCGCCGGGCGTGCACTCAAGAGCGGCGACCACGACCGCCCCGGGCCCGGAGGACCCACCGAGCCCGCAGAGCGCGCGGAGCACGCGGCGGCTCGCGGAATGCGCCTCGGCGAGCTGCTGGTTGCGCGCAACGACGTCCAGCCCGCCGATATCGAGAAGACGCTGCGCATCCAGCAGTCGGTGGGCGGGCGCCTCGGGGCGCTGCTGGTGCGCACCGGCGCGATTTCCGAGGACCTGCTCATGCGCCGCCTCGCCGAGCAGCAGGGGGCGCGCTATCTGCGCGGCGCCGACGAGCTGCCGGACAGCCTCGACGTGTACCAGTTCATATCCGAGTCGCCGATCAAGGTCGACTGGTTTCTCGACAACGCGGTGCTGGTGTGGCGGCGGGAGGAGGCGCTCCACTGCATCGCCCGCGACATTCAGGACCGCGCCCTCCTCGCGACGCTCGACTACTTCTATCCGGGCGAGCCGGTGACCTTCTGCCTCGCCGTCAACCACCAGATCGACCGCCTGCTCGACTTCGTGCGCAAGGAGCGCGCGATAGAAAGCCTCTACTCCGGCGAGGGCGCCCGGCAGTTGCGCGAGATGGCGGAGGAGGCCCCCATCATCGAGCTGGTCAACAACCTGCTCTCCCAGGCGGTGGATGCGGCCGCCTCCGACGTCCACGTGGAACCCGGCGAGGACCACTTCACGGTGCGCATGCGCGTCGACGGCGTGCTCCACACCCGCCTCACCCAGCCCGTGGAGCGCTTTGCCGCCGTCGCGTCCCGCATCAAGCTCATTTCGGGCATCGACATCGCGGAACGCCGCCTGCCCCAGGACGGCAGGATCTCCACCCGGATCTCGGGTCAGGAGATGGATATCCGGGTCTCCACCGTGCCCGGCGCCTTCGGCGAATCCATCGTGCTGCGCCTGCTCGCCAAGGAGCGCGACGAGCTCGTGCTCGACAACCTCGGCATGGCGCCGGACCACCTCGCCCTCTTCCGGAGCTGGTTCAAGACGAGCAACGGCATCGTGCTCGTGACCGGCCCCACCGGCTCGGGAAAGTCCACCACCCTCGCCGCCGCGCTCCAGGAGATGGACGACGGCATCAAGAAGATCATCACGGTGGAGGACCCGGTCGAGCACCAGATGCCGAGCATCACCCAGATCCAGACCCACGCCGAGATCGGCTTCACCTTCGCGCGGGCGCTGCGCGCGATCCTGCGCCAGGACCCCGACGTGATCATGATCGGCGAGATCCGCGATCTGGAGACCGCGGAGATCGCGATCCGTTCCGCGATGACCGGCCACATCGTGCTGTCCACCGTGCACACCAACGACGCGCTCGCGAGCTTCACGCGCCTCATCGACATGGGGGTGGAGCCCTTCCTCGTGGCCGCCCCGGTGCGCGGCGTCCAGGCCCAGCGCCTGGTGCGCAAGGCCTGCCCGCGCTGCGCGCGGCCCGCCACGCCCCCCGCCCGGATCCTCGCCCCGCTCGAGCGCCTGCCCCCCGACCTGGTGGGAGAGCGCTGGGTCGAGGCCCGGGGCTGCGATGCCTGCCGCCACACCGGTTACAGCGGCCGCACCGGCATCTACGAGCTGGTGCCGGTGTCGGGCGAGCTGCAGGACCTGATCGTCGGCGGCGCTCGGCAGGGCGATCTGCGCCGCCTCGCGCAGGCGCAAGGGCACCGGACCCTGCTCCAGGACGGTCTCATCAAGGCCTCCCACGGGCACACCACGCTCGAGGAGGTGACGCGCCTCACCCTGGAGGAGTGAGGCCGGATGCCGGAGTACGAGTACGAGATCGTCGACTCCGAGGGCCGCCTGTCCAAGGGGCGGGCGGAGGCGGCCTCCGTCACCGACCTCGTGCGGGGCCTCGCCGCCGAGGGACACCGTGTGGTCGACGTGTCCGAGCGCCGCGAAGCCCCCCGCTCGCTCTTTCGCCGCCGCCTCCGCGCCCAGGAGCGGGTGGTGGCCTTTCACGAGCTGGCGACGCTGCTCGAATCCGGAGTCACGATCGGCGACGCGGTGCACGCGCAGGCGAGCGGCAGCCACCACCCCGAGCTCGCGGCCGCCTTCCGGTCCATCTCCCGGGCCCTGCTGCGCGGGCAGAGCCTGGGGGAGGCGCTGCGCGGCTCGGGACTGGCGCTGCCGCACTACGTCTTCCACCTGGTGGAGGCGGGGGAGCTGAGCGGCCGCCTCGCCGAGGCGCTGCGCCAGGCCGTGGAGCAGATGCGCTACGACCAGCGCATGGCCTCGGAGATGCGAAGCGCGCTGATCTATCCCTCGATCCTCATCGCCTCCGGCTTCGCGGCGGTGCTCCTGGTCTTCGTCTTCGTCATCCCCCAGTTCTCCAACCTGCTCGAAGAGGCCGAGGAGCTGCCGCTGCTCGCCGAGGTGGTCCTGCGCGCCGGGGTGTGGTTCAACGAGAATTTCTGGCTCTTCGCCGGCGCGCTCGGCGCCGCCATCGCCGCCCTCGCGGCCGCCTTCCGGCGCCCCGCACTGCGCCAGCGCGCCCGCGATGCGCTCGCCACCCTGCCCGTGCTCGGGGAATGGCTCGGCGAGGTGGACACCGCCAAGTGGGCCTCGGTGATGAGCGCGATGCTCATAAGCCGCGTGAGCCTCATGGACGCGCTTGGCCTCGCCTCGCGCGGCGTGCGTCTCACCAGGCGCCGGCACACCCTGGAGCAGGCCATCAGCGATGTGCGCGGCGGCGCCGCGCTCTCCGCCGCGCTCGAGAAGCGGCGCGCGCTCTCGCCCACCGGCTACAACCTCCTGCGGGTCGGCGAGCAGTCGGGCCAGCTCGCACAGATGCTGCGCGCCCTCGCCACGCTCTACGAGGAGAACGGCACCCGGCGGATGAAGCGCTTCCTCACCCTGATCGAACCCCTCGCGATCTTGTTGATCGGGGCATTTCTCGGGGTCATCATGATTGGAATAATCCTCGCGATCACCAGTGTCAACGACCTCGCAATCTGAGCGGTCGCCCGCACGTCTCCTCGTCGGAGCGAAGACCGTCATGATCGGCACGAAAGAACCCCTTTCCCGGCGCGTCGACGCGCCGGCCGCCGGGGTGCGAAACGATTGCATCTGGCGGGCACCCGCGCTCGCGGGAAGGGCGGCGGGCAAAGGCGGCGGTGGCGGACTTCGGCCCCGCGGCGAGCGCGGCGCCTCCCGGGTGACACCCCGTTCGCGTGGGGGCCGCGGGGGTGGCCCGTCGCCCGGGAACGCGGTCGCGGTCACGCCGAGCGCGCCGACCGCCGGGGCGCGGACGCCACCGCGCGGGGCGCTCCGGTGCGCGGGCTTCACCCTGATCGAGCTGATGGTCGTGCTCGTCATCCTCGGCCTGCTCGCGGGGCTGGTGGGACCGCAGCTCTTCGGACGCGTGGACACCTCCAAGGTGCAGACCGCGGAGACGCAGATAAAGATGTTGCGCGGGGCCCTGCACGCCTATCGCCTCGATGTCGGGCGCTTTCCCTCCACCTCGCAAGGGCTCGCCGCCCTGGTCCGGCCTCCGGGCGATGCGGCCGAGTTCTGGAACGGCCCCTACCTGGATGACGAAGTGCCGCCGGACCCGTGGAACGCGCCCTACCGTTACGAGTATCCGGCCGACAACCTCCAGGGCTTCGCGCTCTATTCCCTCGGCGCCGATTCCACCGAAGGCGGCGAGGGCGTCGACGCCGAGGTCGGCTACCTTCCGGCCCGGTAAGCCCGATAATGGGAATGGGACCCGAATACGGCGATCCATCGGCGCCCCCCCGCGCGCGGGAGACGATGGCACGCGAGGACCCGGAGATCATGGCGATTGCGGCGCAAGGACGGAGGCTGTGCCTCTCCATCGCGCAGGAGGGAGCGGTGACGGATCTGGACGCGCTCCAGGGGCACTGGACCGAAGCGCAGTACCTGCGCCTGACCGAGCACGCCAGACGAGGGATCGAGTTCACGGATGGACGCCTGGACGTGCTGCCCATGCCGACGGATCGGCATCAGACGATACTCGGCTTCCTCTTTCTCTCGCTGCTTCCCGTGGTGCGCGATGGCGGAGGCGTCGTGCGCTTCGCTCCCCTGCGACTGCGTATCCGCGAGGACAAGTTCCGCGAGCCCGATCTGCTGCTCTTTCGTGACGCGCGCGATGCGCGCCGCGCTGATGACTACTGGCGCGGCGCCGACTGGGTCGCGGAGGTCGTCAGCCCCGACGACCCCGAGCGGGACAGGGTGACCAAGCGCCTGGATTACGCCGAGGCGCGGATTCCGGAGTACTGGATCGTCGACCCCGTCGACGAGTCGGTGACGGTTCTCGTCCTCGAAGGCGGCGCCTACGCCGAGCACGGCGTGTTCCGCAGAGGGCAGCGCGCACGCTCCGGGCGCCTGGGCGACTTCTCGGTGAGCGTCGCGGAAGTGTTCGACGCGGCGTGAGCGGGGCATGCCTTCCCTGGTGCGGGGTTTCACGCTTCTGGAGCTGCTCGTCGCCCTCGCGCTCGTCGGGCTCGTCGCCGCGATCGCGTTCCCGAACCTGGAGCGGCTCTACGCCTCGGTGACCCGCTCGACCGAGCGCGACTACATCCTCGATCAGTTCGCCGGCCTGGGTCTGCGCGCGATGCGCCAGGGCCGGAGTTTCGTGGTCTCCGGGACCGGCGCTCCCGCCGCGTCCGGCCCCGCGAACCCCGGCGCCGGTCTCGCGCCGGCGGACCCGGGAAGCGACACCCGGGTTGTCGCACCGGTGCCGCTTTCCGCATACACCCCCTACGACATCGACCTGCCGCAGGGCTGGGAAGTCCTCCTCGATCCGCCCCTCGTGGTGCGCGCGAGCGGAGTATGCCTCGGCGCCACCCTCACCCTGCGCTACCAGGGCGAGGCGGAGTCGCGGATCGATCTGGCCGCGCCCTGGTGCCGCGTCTCCCCCGATGCCTGAGCGCGTTCAATGCCCCGGCGCGCCCCGCAACCGGGGCTTCACGCTGCTGGAGACCATGGTCGCGCTGGTGATCTTCGCCGCGGCCGCGATGGCTCTGTACGGGCTCTTCAACACCAACCTCATCGCGCTCGCCCGCGCCCATGACGTCTCGCGCCAGGCGCCGGCGCTGCGCCAGGTCATCGAGCACCTGTCGTCGATCGACCCGCGGCTGGAAACGGCGGGAAGCATCGAGCTCGATGGCGTGCAGGTCTCCTGGACCACGGCGCTGGTGGAGCCCGCTCGCCAGAGCCAGAACGTCAGCGGCGCCCTCGGCCTCTACGAGGTCGGCCTCTACGAGATCGAGTTCACGATGCGCGCCGCGGAGCGATCGCTCGGCGTCTGGCGTCTGCGCACTCTCGGATACGAGCAGGTGCGCGAGCCCGAGTTCTGATGTCCGCTCGCCCCACCGCCCCGCGCCTGCCGCATGAACCCGGAGTGAGGGCCGCGCTGCGCTCGCGGTCCGCCACGCTCCCCCGGACCACGCGGCGCTCGCGGTCTGCCACGCTCCCCCGGGCCACGCGGCGCCCGCGGTGTGCCACGCTCCCCCGGGCCACGCGGCGCCCGCGGTCCGTTACGCTCCCCCGGGCCGCTCGGGGCCTCACCCTCATCGAGATGCTGGTGGTCCTCGTGCTGGTCTCGTTGCTCGGGACCCTGCTCATTCAGGGCGCGGGCTTCTTCCTCGGCAAGTACGCCAGCGTGCAGCGCGCGCACCGGGAAACCTCCCTCGACGAGCTCCGCCAGCACTGGTTCGCATCGACGCTTCAGGCCATGGTGCCCTCCGATCAGGAGGCGCGGCGCTTCTCGGGCAACGCGTCGGCCTTCGAGGGCGTCACCCTGCAGGCCCTGCGGGCGCGCTCGGGCCAGCCCGTGCGGGTGCGCTGGTCCATCGGCGGTGACGGTACCGCTAGCGTCGTGCGCTACGAGGAGGAAGATGCGCCCTCCTGGACCGTGCTGCGCACGCGGGAGCGCGGCGCTCTCGCCTTCCAGTACGCCGGCACCGACCGCCAATGGCACGAGAACTGGCCGGTGTCGGGGATCGCCGAGGAGCGTATTCCCCGCGTCATCCGGCTCGTCTCCTCGGACGGCCGCCCCCTGTGGGTCGCGCGCCTCGACCTCTTCCCCCGGCCCGTTGCCAACTATCGGGAGGAGTTTTGAGCCCCCTCCGCACCCGCATCCGGGGCTTCGGCCTCTTCGGTCTCGGCGGCAGCAAAGGCCGGGACCCCCTCCGTACCCACACCCCTGGCCTCGCAAGCGCATACCCGCCCCGAAGCGCGGGACAGGGTTCTCCCCACACCCACACCCCGGGCCTTGCAAGCGCATCCCCGCACCGAAGCGCGGATCGGGGCCCCCTCCATACCCGCGCCCGGGGCTTCGTGCTCGTGGCGACGCTCTGGGCGCTGGCGGCGCTCGCCGTGCTCGCCGCCTACATCGACGGCGTTGTGGCCGAGGATCTCCGCCACGCCGTCGAGGTGAAGCGGGCGCTCGAGGTGGAGCTCGCGCGGCGCAGCACCGAGACGACGCTCGTCTACCTGCTCGCCACCGGGCGCATGAACCACCGCGCCCTCATCCTGGAGGAGGAGCAGCGCTTCTCCGACTGGCTTCCGGAAGGCGAGTATCTGCCCGATCACGGCGACGGGGAGCTGCTGGTAACGGGCGCCGTCTACGCCCGCGCCGACGGGATCCGCTTCTCCGTCCAGGACGAGGGCGGCCTCGTGTCGGTCAACGCGCCCCGCTACCTCCCCTTCGCGGCGCTGCTGCGGCACGTGGGCATCTCGGATTCCCAGGTCGAGGGGATCGTGGCCCGGGTCGAGGACTTCATCGACTCCGACAATGTGCTCAACCTGAACGGCGCGGAGCGCTACGACTATCTGCAAGGCGGCGAGCCGCCGCCGCTCAACTGGATCATGACGAGCCCCGACGAGCTGCGCAGCGTGCTCGGAGTGAACCGCCTCCTCGACCCCGCCCAGTGGGAGCGGCTGCGTCCCCTGCTCACCACACGCTCGGTGTACAGTTACAATTTCAACACCATGCGACCCGAGCTCCTGGCCGCCCTCCTCGGTCTCGACGACGCGGGCGTGCTGCGGATTCTCGAGGAACGGGAGAGAGGTTCCCTGTGGCGCTTGTCCCGGATCGCGATGCTGAGCGGGGTGCACCTGAACATCGACGAGCTGGAAGTGGTCCTGCTCCCCTCGAGCTTCATGCGGATCGCGGTCTGGCACGAAGACGAGGACTCGCGCCAGCTCTCGGGCATCTCCATGACTCCTTTCGGCGATTCGGCGCCCTGGCGCAAGGACTACCGCTACTCCGAATTCATCACCGCTACGAGCGGCGTGGGAACCTCCCTTGAGCCCCTCCTCCCGCCTCCGACGCCTCTTCTGGAATAAGCCCAACGTCATCCAGACCCGGGACGGCCCGGCGCCGTCTCCGGTGAGGTCCCGGCGTTCGCACTGGATAGTGGGCCGGGGCCTTTGCATGTACCGTTGCGAGGACTTCGAGGGCGTGCCGCGCAACAAGCGCCGCTCGGCCCTGGAGCTCAGGCTCCCGGTGTGGAGCCCCTTCGAGCGCACCGGGTACCACTGCGTGTGGTCCGGTGCCTCCGCGATGCTGTGGTACTGGGACGAGGACAAGATCGCCGCCGGCCGCGGGTCGGGCGAGGGAGAGCGGCGCGGAGCCGCCCCCCGGGCGGCGGCCCGGGTCCGGGTGCTCCCGGAGACGGTGTTCCACGCGCGCAAGTCCGACGGTGTGCACCTGCAGCCGTGCCGGGAGGGCTTCGAGCTCGCGCACTGGCGCGCGAACCTCCTCGTCGACTCCTTCTGGTTCCCCGAGCGCCCGCACGCGCGCCAGGTGGAGTGGTTTCTCGGCCGCCAGGCGGGCGAGGCGCACGCCCTGTCGCCCACCGCCGTGGCCGAGGCGCCGGATGTCGGCATCGCGCCGGAGCCATGGTCCACCACCCTCGGCCCGCGGGAGTGGCTGGAGGCCAACGAACGCGGGCTCGTCACCGCCTGCCTGCTCGCCCTCGCCCTCGCCCTCGTCTGGCAGGAGGCCCGCTTGTGGAAGGTGCGTCAGCTCGAGCGGGAGGCCGCGGCGGAGCTTGCGCGCGTCCAGGACCGGCTGGGGCCGCTGCTCGGCGCGCGCAACGAGCTGCTGCGCCTTCGCCGGACCAACCAGGCGCTCGCGCGGATCCTGGACGAGCCCTCACAGGCCCGCATCATGCTCCTGGTGGACCGCGCGCTGCCCAACGCCGACGCCGAGTTCCTGGAGTGGCGCTACCAGCAGCGCGAGCTGATGGTGCTGGTCGAGGATCCCGATCCGGACCCCATCGCCTACGTGCGCGCCCTGGAGGCGGAGCCGCTCTTCGAACAGGTCCGCGCGGAGCCGGCCCGCGGCGGCGAAGAGGGGTTGGAGATCACCCTGAGGGTGCGCGGATGAGGGCCCTGCTCGGGATGCTGCGGCCGCTCGGGGCGGAGTTCGCCGCCAATGCGCGCCTGCGCTTCGGGGTGTGGCTGATTCTCGGCATCCTGCTCGCCTACGGGATCATGGTGCAGTCCGATCGACTCGCGGCGGTCCACGCCGACTATGCCGCGGAGCTGGCGCGCCTCGCGAAGGCCGAGCAGGTGCTCGCCGGCGAGGACTGGCCCGCGCTGCTCGAAGCCGAGCGCGAGACGCACCGGGGGCTTCAGTCGAAGTTCTGGGAGGCGGAGACCGAGGGGCTCGCCCAGGCGAAGCTCCAGGACGCGCTTTCCGGGGTGGTCGAAGGGCTCGGCCTCGTCCAGCCCCTGTTCCGTTCCGGGGCCAGCCAGCCCGCACCGGGACTGCCGGGGATCTGGCGGGTGCAGACTCGCCTCGACGCCCCCTTCCAGTCGGGCGGCGAGTTGCGGGCGCTCCACGCGCTCGCCACCCACCCGCAGAAGCTCGTCGTGGACCAGCTCCACATCAGGCGGCGGAACCGCGACTCGTACATCATCCTGATGATTTCGGCCTACTTCATGGGCGTGGAGGCGGGGCAGTAGCCTCCCATGGCGGGCCTCGCCCGGGCGCCCCACTGGCCTCGGGGAGCCCGGCTACCGGCCTGACGGCGTGGGCCCTACAATCGGCGCGATGAACGAGAGAGCCTTGAGCTGGCGCCTCCTCCTGGGCGCGCTGCTTGCCGGCGGCGCGGTCGCCGCCGCCGCGCTCTCGATTCCGGTGCCGCCGCCCGCGCCCGGCGCACCCGCGGACCCCGCCGCCGCGCTGCCCGAGGGCGTGGTCGCCGCCGCGCCCGAGGATCTGACCGCCTTCCTCGACATCCAGCGCTGGGGCGAACCCCCGCCCGCGCCGCAGGTCGAGCCCGCGGCGGAAGAGCCCGGTCCCGTCCTCAATCCAGTGCTCGCGCGGATGGGCTACGTCGGCCTCATCGCGGCGCAGGACGAGCTCGCGGTGCTCCTCGCGCTGCCGGAAGGCGAGATCGTGCGCATGCTCCCCGGAGACACCCTGCCGGACGGGCGCATACTGGTATCGGTCGCCGACAACAGCCTCCGCCTCGAAGCCGAGGGCGGCGTCACCGAAGTGCTCACCCTCTTCCCGCCCCTGCCCGGCGCGCCGGCCTCTTCCCGCGCTGACTCTGGAGCGAGCGGGGTGAGCGGCGGGGACGCCACCGTCCTCCCCGGCGCGGCCGGGGCCGGAGCTTCGCAGTGAGCGCGCGGCGCCTTCGCCTGTGCGCCGCGCTTCTCGTGCCCTGCCTCGCGAGCGCCTGCGCGACGCTGCGGATGGAGCCCCTGCCGGAACCGATCCGCGCACCCAAGGCGCAGGCCCCCGCCGCCGCGGTGGTGGAAGAGGCGCCGGCTTTGCCCGCCGCGCAGGAGGTCCGCCCCGAGACACGCACTCTGCGCACCCCGGGGGTCGTCATTCAGCGCACGGTGGCCGAGGGCATCGCGGACCGCCTCGGCCAGGACCTCACCGGCGACCCCATCCGGGTCAGCTTCCACGACGTGCCCCTCGTCGCCTTCATCAACGCGGTGTTCGGCGAGGAACTCGGCATGTCCTTCGTCATCTCGCCGGGTCTGCGGGAGAAGACCGACCTCGTCACCCTCAAGCTTACCGAGCCCTTGCCGCCGCGCCAGCTCTTCGCCACCGCGCGCCGGGTGCTCGGCGAGTACGGGGTCGATCTTCGGGAGGCCGAAGAGGGCATCCTCACCTTCACCCCGAGCGAGGAGGTCGCCTCGCGCGAGGTGCCCCTGCTCGTGAGCGGGCGCGCCCTGCCCGAGGTGCCCGCGACCCACCGCACCATCTTCCAGTTGGTGCCGTTGCGGGTCGTGCGGGGGGTGCAGGTGAGGGGCTGGCTGTACGAGGCCTTCGACCGCAGCGACCTGGAGGTCCTGGAAGACCCCGTGCGCAACGCGCTGCTGCTCAAGGGCCGCGCCGAAACCCTCGCGCGCGCGCTCGCCATGGTCGAGGTGCTGGACCAGCCCTTGCTGCGCGGTCGTCACGGGGTCATCGTCGAGCCGGTCTTCATGTCCGCCGGCGAGCTCGCGCAGGCGCTCGAATCGGTGCTGCAGGCCGAGGGCTATCAGGCGAGCATCGGCGCCGGGGCGGCCGGCGGGGCGGTGATCCTCGTCCCGCTGGAGGCGGTGGACAAAGTGATCGCCTTCGCCGCGGACCAGGGCGTCATCGACCATGTCGCCGAGTGGGCGCGCACCATCGACACCAAGCGCCGGGAATCCATCGGGGAGGCGGTGTTCACCTACGAGGTCCGCAACACCCAGGCCGCGGAGCTGACCGAGACTCTCAACCAGATGCTCGGCGCCGGCGCCACCGCCGTCTCGCCGCCCTCGGGCGACGGCGACCCGGAGGAGGGCGAGGCGCCGCGGGGCGAGACGGCGCCGCCGGGGGGCGGAGGCCGCATCGTCGTGGACCCGAATCGCAACCTCCTGCTCTTCCGCGGCTCCGGCAAGGAGTGGGCCGAGATCCGGGAAGTGATCGAGAAGCTCGACCGGTCCGTTCCCTCGGTCCTCATCGAGGTGCTGGTGGCCGAGCTGACCCTCAGCGACGAGGAGAGCACCGGCGTCAAGTTCGTTCTCAGCGGCGCGCTCGGCAGCCGTGGCCTCACCGCGCGGGCCCTGGACGCGCTGGGCGCCAACGCGGGGGGGCTCTCCCTCACCCTCGACAGCGCGGGCGAGACCCGGGCCCTGCTCAACTTCTTCTACAAGAACGACCGGGTGATGATCCGCTCCCGGCCCCGGCTGCTCGTCAAGAGCGGCGAGACCGCGAGCATCGACGTGGGCAACGAGATCCCGGTGATCACCCAGACCTCGGATTCCAATACCCAGGCCGGCGGCTCCACCAACGTGCTTCAGGAGGTCGCCTACCGCAAGACCGGCGTGCAACTGGAGATCGAACCCCTCGTTCAGGCGAACGGGCTGGTGGATCTGCGGATCTCCCAGCAACTGAGCGAGGCGCGGCCGAGCGCGGCGACAAGCCTCGCCGGGTCTCCCACCATCCTCAACCGGCAGATCAGCACCAGCCTGACGCTTCGCGACGGCGGCTCCCTCCTCATGGGAGGGCTCATCACCGGCAACCAGAACGCGGGCGCGAGCGGCGTACCCTTCCTGGGAAAGCTTCCGGTGTTCGGCCGCCTCTTCCGCGCCGATGCCGTGCAGGAGGATCGCACCGAACTGCTGGTGATGGTCACCCCCTACGTGGTCACCGACCACGAGGAGGGTTGGGAGCTCACCCGGCAGGTGCGCGAGCAGCTCCGCCTGCATACCGAGCCCTTGCCCTGATTCGAGCGCGCGCCGGCGCCCCCATCCATCGCCCGGGCGCGCGCTCCGATCCCGCCCGACGGGCATTGCGCAAGGCGGGGCGGGGCGCGATACGGCGGTGTCCGCGGGGCGAATGGTCCGGCCCGCCCGCGCGGGCGCAACCCGCCGCGAGACGCCGGCAAGCGGCGCACCGGGCGCGGGACAACCCCTCACGTCGCGGGGTTGTCTTGTACGCCGGGTCGGGGATAGACTCTCGTCGCGCGGGCGGAGTGGAGTGTCCACTTGGGCGCATAGTGGTCCGGTCGCAACGAAAAAGCCAAGGAAATCAATAAATTGGACGAACGCCGGGAGGCAGGTCCGACAGGCGGCAAACAGGGCTTGCCCTGGGTGTCGCGCTGTGGATGGACCGTCTTGGCCGTATGACCCGGGGCTTTACGAACCCGGGCGGGCGGGCTGATCCGGCAATATGATTTCTCAGTCAGGACTCTGACTTCGATTTCTGTCTTCGGTTAAGGAGGAGCAACCAATGCTCGGCAGAAAAACTTTCCGGGTTGCCGGTGCGGCCATAGTGGGTTCCCTGGCCCTGCTGGCGACCAGCACGGCCCACGCGATCGTCGACCTCGACGCGGCGGACAAGAGCGAGCCCGCGGTCACCTTTGCCAAGGAGCTGTTGAAGGCTTCCACCACGCACGGGGAGGTCGCCTACTACACGGTGACGGCGACCGGCTCCCCGGGCGACGGCGACGCCGGCCTGGTTCGGGCCAAGCTGGGCACATCGGTTGCCCGGGGCAAGACCGCCACCGTGGTGTTCTCCTTCCAGAACCTGGTGTTCATCCATGCCACCAACACCCCGGCTCTCACCGTGACGAAATCGGACGGTTCGGCAATTGCCGCGGTCCCGGCGCACAGTGCGGGCGGCGCCTCGGGAGACAGCTCGGTGACCTTCACGCTGAGTCCCACCGAGGCATTGCCGGCGGACGCGGTGCTCGAACTCGGCATTCCGACCGAAGGAGTGGGCATATCCGCCGACAATCCCGTGTCGGTCACGATGGATGTGGAGGCGGATCCCTTCCTCGTCGGCGGCACTCCCACCACGCATCAGGCGAGCTACGCGAACGCGATCGACGCCCAACTCTCGATCAACGTGACCTCGGCCCCGAGAACCGTCAGGGCGTCGGTTGACGAGGGGTATCTGAGGTTCACGGGCTCGAACACGTTCCATAGCGGAAGGAGGGCCAGGTTCGGTGACTTGAGCTGGTCGGTCGAGCCGCACCTTGAGCCCGATGGCACCGTCGCAGAAGCTACCGCCCTCTTTACTGTGGGTGGCGCGGATGCGCGTTTGCCCGGCTCCGCCGCACCTGCCGACAGCTCCGTCGTCATCACGGGCGATTTCTCTTTCATCGACAAGGCGATGTTCGATGACGCGTCGGACTGCGAACATATCGACCTCGAAAACCTCGCTATCAACCGCAACGTCATCGCTGACGATGACAAGACGCAGCTCGTCGCACAGAACCTCAAACGCGTCACAGACAATACTTTCTGCGTCCGGGTGAGTGAGGCAGCCGATGCGGCGCCGATCCTGGCCGGTAACTACGTGGCCGAGGTTACGTTCGACTATGTCGACGCTGTCAACACGGACTTCGCCCCTGCGACGTACACTGTCGCACTCGGCTCCATCATCCGGGACGGTACGGAGGTGCATATTCCCTACCTGACCACCGACGAGCGGTACAATCAGCGCATCGTGATCGCGAACCGCGGTGCGGCGACCACCTACAGGATGAGGTTCACGTCGGAGGCTGGCATCACGGCGACGGCCGGTACCGCGGCGAGCGGTGACCTGCCCAGCGGCACCACGGTCCTGAGGACCCGCGACGTGGTGACGGTCGAGGGCGGACCCCCGCACCGCGCTTCCGGCACGATCATGATCGAAGCCACCACGGGCACCGTAAGTGTGGCCACCAACCAGACCAACCGCAGGGATGGCGGTACCGACACGGTGGTGTACACCCTGGTAGCCCCGTAGTCCGCAAGGTGGAGCCCCAGGCCCAGGCTGCTTTCGAGCCTGGGCCTGTCGGCCGACTTGGCAACATCATTTTTCAATCAGGACTCTGACCTGAGTTAAGGAGGAGCAACCAATGCTCTGCAGAAAAACTTATCGGGTTGCCGGTGCGGCCATAGTGGGTTCCCTCGCCCTGTTCGCGACCGGCGTGGCCCACGCGATCGTCGACCTCGACGCTGCGGACAAGAGCGAGCCCGCGGTCACCTTCGCCAAGGAACTCCTGAAGGATTCCACCCCGCACGAGGAAGTTCCCTACTACACGGTGACGGCGACCGGCACTGGGGACGACGCCGGCCTGGTTCGGGCCAAGCTGGGCACATCGGTTTCCCGGAGCAAGGAAGCCACCGTGGTGTTCACCTTCCAGAATCTGGTGTTCATCCATGCCACCAACACCCCGGCTCTCACCGTGACGAAATCGGACGGTTCGGCAATTGCCGCGGTCCCGGCGCGCACTGCGGGCGGGGCCTCGGGAGACACCTCGGTGACCTTCGAGCTGAGCCCCACCGAAGCATTGCCGGCGGACGCGGTGCTGACTCTCGGCGTTCCGAGCGGCGGGGTGGGCATATCCGCCAACGATCCCGTGTCGGTCACGATGAATGTGACCGCGGATCCCTTCCTCGTCGGCGGCACTCCGACCACGCATGAGGCGAGCTACGCGAACGCGATCGATGCCCAACTCTCAATCAATTTCACCTCGACCCCGAATTCCATCAGGGGGTCGGTTGCCGAGGGGTATCGTAGGTTCACGGGCTCTGGGGTGTACGATAGCGGAAGGAGGGCTTCGCTCGGCAGGATCGCCGTCTCGGTCGAGCCGCACCTGAAGCCGGATGGCACTACCGTCAACGCCGCTGCCCTCTACACTACTGCGAGTGACTCTGCCTTTGGGGCGACTCTACCCGGCAGCACACCCCCCGAGAGTTCCGTCGTCATCAAGGGCGACTTCTCCTTCATCGACAAGGCGATGTTCGACTCGGACTCGGACTGCAATCACATCGAGAACGACGGCCTCAACGGCAACAAGAACGTTCTCCCTGCCGATGACACGACGCAGATCACCCCACAGCAACTCCGATGGGTTCTGCCCAGGCACTTCTGCGTCCGGGTGAGTGGTGCGGACGATGCGCCGCTGATCATGAGGAGTGAGTACGAAGCCGAGTTCTCGCCCAAGTATGTCGATGCCGTCAATACGGATCTCGCCCCGGCGACCCTCACTGCCGCATACGGCTCCATCAGCCGGGACGGGCTGGCGGTGCAGATTCCGTACCTGACTACCGACGAGCGGTACAATCAGCGCATCGTGATCGTGAACCGCGGGGCGGCGTCCACCTATAACATGAGCTTCACGTCGGAGGATGGCATCTCGGCGGATCCCAGTTCGAGGGCGAGCGGTGTCCTGCCTACCGGCACCACGGTGTTCAAGACCCGAGACGTGGTGTTCATCTCGGGCGGACCGCCACACCGCGTGTCCGGCATGATCGTCTTCGAGTCCCCCGCGGGAAGCATCAGCGTGGCCACCAACCAGACCAATCGGGGGGATGGCGGCACCGACACCGTGGTGTACACCCTGGGAATCGAGTAACGCACCGATAGAGTCAGGCTGCTTCGGCGGCACGCGACTCGGAGAAGAAGGGCTTCGGCCCTTCTTCTCTTTTCGGGCCTGGAAACCGCAACACCCGGTCCGGCAACCTCTTCTCGCCGCAATGCTTTACTGATTCGCGAGAGCTGAGGGCGCCAAAGACCTCGACGGGGCAGGGAAGCTCACGAGTCGGGGCGCTCAGGCGTACTTCGACACTATTGCGGGCTCTGACGCACGTTCGACACCGTCTTCCGTGTCGGCAGATGAGCTGCCGCGGTCTGAATCGTTGAATAACTGAAGGCTGCTTGCGGGTTCGCTGGAGGGCGAATCCTGGGAATCTCTCTTGCGCCCCGCTGTTCATGGGGCGGTGCTCCGCGATGAGGGGCGAGGTGGGGCGATTCGGGTTTGTCTTGTACGCCGGGCCATGGATAGTCTGCTGCCGCGCGGGTTGGAGTGGACTGCCAACTTTGTTTGCGCGTCAAGGCTTGGCCGCGACGTTCGAGGCAGGGGAATGAGCGCACTTGGACCGGCTCCGGAGGGCGAGTACGATTGACGCCAAGCGGGACTGGCGATTGGCGTCGCATCGTGGATAATCCACCTTGAGCCGCGTGACTTCAGGCCGGGGATCTCGAACCTGAGCCAACTGGATGATTTAGCGATTCTTTTCACGAAACATGACTCTGACTTGCATCAATGAGGGGCAACCAATGTTCGGCAGAAAGACTTATCGAATTGCCGGGGCGGCTGTACTGGGTTGCCTCGCCATGCTGGCGACCGGCATAGCCCACGCGATCATCGACCTCGACGCTGCGGACAAGAGCAAGCCCGCGGTCACCTTCGCCAAGGAGCTCTTGCATACTCCCACTACGCACGGGGAGGACACCTACTACACGGTAACGGCGACCGGCACTGGGGACGATGCCGGCCTCGTCCGGGCGAAGCTGGGCACATCGGTTTCCCGGGGCAAGACCGCCACCGTGGAGTTCACCTTCCAGAATCTGGTGTTCACCGCCGCGACCGCTCCGGCGCTCACCGTCGAGGACTCTGCAGGCACTGCGTTGGCCGCGAGCCCCACCGTCAGCGCGGGCGGGACCTCTGGAAACAGCTCGGTGACCTTCACGCTGAGCCCCACCGAAGCATTGCCGGCGGACGCGGTGCTCGAACTCGACATTCCGGCCGACGGGGTGGGCATATCCGCCGACGCTCCCGTATCGGTCACGATGGATGTGACTGCGGATCCCTTCCTCGTCGGCGGCACTCCGACGACACATCAGGCGAGCTACGCGAACGCGATCGATGCCCAGCTCTCGATCAACGTGACCTCGACCCCGAATTCCGTCAGGGCGTCGGTTGCCGAGGGATATCGGAAGTTCAGCGAAGGATCGGGGGTGCACGGCAGTGGAACGAGGGCCATGCTCGGCAGAATCGCCATTTCGGTCGAGCCGCACTTGAAGTCGGATGGCAACACCATCGTGGCCGGCGATCTCTACAGAGCCTTTCCTGCGAATACCGCTTTGGCGAATCTTCCCGGCGGCGGCAATATTTCACGTAGTTCCGTCGTCGTCAAAGGCGATTTCTCCTTCATAAACAAAGTGATGTTCGATTCCGACTCCGACTGCAAGAACATCGAGAATGACGGCATCGCCCGCTACGCCAACCTTCTCCCCGCTGATGACACGACGCAGGTCACCCCGCAGCATCTCTACTATGTCACTCCCAAGCACTTCTGCGTGAGGGTGAGCGGGGCAGCCGATGCGACGCCGATCACGGAGGGTGACTACATGGCCGAGGTCACGCTCGACTATGTCGACGCCGTCAACACGGATTTCACCTCGGCCACGTACACTGTCGCATACGGCTCCATCGGCCGGGACGGCCTGGCGGTGCACATTCCGTACCTGACTACCGACGAGCGGTACAACCAGCGCATCGTGATCGTGAACCGTGGGGCGGAGTCCACCTACGACGTGAGTTTCGAGTCGGAGGATGGCATCACGGCGCAGGCCGGCGCCATGTCGAGCGGTACGCTGCCCACCGGCACCACGGTGTTGAGGACCCGAGACGTGGTGACGATCCTGGACGGACCGCCGCACCGCGTTTCCGGCACGATCAGTTTCCAGTCCCCTCCGGGAAGCATCAGCGTGGCCACCAACCAGACCAATCGGGGGGATGGCGGCACCGATACGGTGGTGTACACCTTGGGTATCGAGTAGTGCACCAAGAGCGTCGCTGCTTCGGCAACACTGTTTTGAATACATACTCTGACTCGAGTTAAGGAGGAGCAACCAATGCTCGGCAAAAAAACTCATCGGGCTGCTGGTGCAGCCATAGTGGGTTCCCTGGTCCTGCTGGCGACCAGCACGGCCCACGCGATCGTCGACCTCGACGCTGCGGACAAGAGCAAGCCCGCAGTCACCTTCGCCAAGGAGCTCTTGAAAGCCACCACCACGCATGAGGAGGTCACCTACTACACGGTGAACGCTACCGGCGCTGGAGACGACGCTGGCCTCGTCCGGGCCAAGCTGGGCACATCTGTTGCCCGGGGCAAAACCGCCACCGTGGTGTTCTCCTTCCAGAACCTGGTGTTCTCCGCCGCGACCGCACCGGGCCTCACCGTCGAGGACTCGGGAGGAACTGCGTTTAACGCGAGCCCCACGGTCAGTGCGGGCGGGACCTCGGGAGACAGTTCGGTAACCTTTACGCTGAGCCCCACCGTCGCATTGCCGGCGGACGCGGTGCTCGAACTCGGCATTCCGACCGACGGGGTGGGCATATCCGCCGACAATCCCGTGTCGATCACCATGGATGTGGAGGCGGATCCCTTCCTCGTCGGCGGCACTCCCACGACGCATCAGGCGAGCTACGCGAACGCGATCGATGCCCAACTCTCGATCAATGTGACCTCGACCCCGAATTCCGTCAGGGCGTCGGTTGCCGAGGGATATCGGAAGTTCAGCGAAGGCGCGGGGGTGCACGGCAGTGGAACGAGAGCTACGCTCGGTCCCATCGCGGTTTCGGTCGAGCCGCACCTGAAGACGGATGGCGCCGCCGTCGACGCCGCCGCTCTCTACACTCAGGGGAACAGTAGTGCAAGTACTGACGCCAGCACTACACGTGCCAACAGTTTCGTGGTCGCCAAGGGCGACTTCTCTTTCATGAGTTCGGCGATGTTCGATGCGGATGCCGAGTGCGACAATATCGGCGGTACCGGCGACAACGTCTCTCTCATCACTGGTGATGAGAAGATGGAACTCGTGCCCCAGAATCTTGGTTGGGTCCTCGGCAAGAGACTCTGCGTCCAGGTGAGCGGGGCCTCCGACGCGACGCCGATCACAGAGGGTGACTACATGGCCGAGGTTACGCTCGACTATGTCTCCGATGTCAACACGGATTTCGCCCCGGCGACGTACACCGTGCCCTATGGCTCCATCGGCCGGGACGGTTTGGCGGTGCACATTCCGTACCTGACCACCGACGAGCGGTACAACCAGCGCATCATCATGGTGAACCGCGGGGCGGCGTCCACCTACAGCATGAGCTTCACTACGGAGGATGGCATCTCAACGGATCCCACGGTGTGGGCGAGCGGTGACCTGCCATCCGGCACCACGGTGTTGAAGACCCGCGACGTGGTGTTCATCGCGGGCGGACCGCCACACCGCGTGTCGGGCACAATCGTCTTCCAATCCCCTCCGGGAAGCATCAGCGTGGCCACCAACCAGACCAATCGGGAGGATGGCGGCACCGACACCGTGATGTACACGCTGGGTATCGAGTAACGCACCGATAGAGTCAGTCTGCTTCGGCGGTGCGCGACTCGGAGAAGAAGGGTTTCGGCCCTTCTTTTCTTTTTGGGACTCGAAGCCACAAGCTCCGGGCCGGCAAGCTCTTCTCGCCGCCTCGAACCTGGGACAATTTCCTGTATCGAAACCACTTTCTCGAGTCTCGATGCTGACTTGAGTCAAGGAGGAGCGACCAATGCTCGACAGAAGAACTTACCGGGTTGCCGGTGCGGCCGTACTGGGTTCCCTGGCCCTGCTGGCGACCAGCACGGCCCACGCGATCGTCGACCTAGACGCTGCGGACAAGAGCGAGCCCGCGGTCACCTTCGCCAAGGAGCTCTTGAACGCTTCCACCACGCACGGGGAGGACACCTACTACACGGTGACGGCGACCGGCACTGGGAACGACGCCGGTCTCGTCAGGGCCAAGCTGGGCACTTCGGTTTCCCGGGGCAAGAGCGCCACCGTTGTGTTCTCTTTCCAGAACCTCGTGTTCGTCCATGCCACCAACACCCCGATTCTCGAAGTCAATAAATCGGACGGTACGGCATTGGTGGGCGCGGAACCGGCGCACAGTGCGGGCGGGATCTCGGGAGACAGCACGGTGACCTTCACGCTGAGCCCCACCGTTGCATTACCGGCGGACGCGGTGCTCACCATCAGCACTCCGGACGGAGTGGGCATATCCGCCGATGCTCCCGTATCGATCACGATGGATGTGACGGCGGATCCCTTCCTCGTCGGCGGCACACCGACTACGCATCAGGCGAGTTACGCGAACGCGATCGATGCCCAACTCTCGATCAACGTGACCTCGACCCCGAATTCCGTCAGGGCGTCGCTTGCCGAGGGGTATCGGAAGTTCAGCGAGGGCCCGGGGGTATACGACAGTGGAACGACGGCTTCGCTCGGTAGAATCGCCATTGCGATCGAGCCACACCTGAAGCCGGATGGCAACACCATCGTGGCCAACGATCTCTACCGTGCTTATCCTCCGGGTAACCTTCTGCCGAATCGTCCCGACCTCCCACAGAGTCTCCTCAGCTTCGTCGTCGTCAAGGGCGATTTCTCCTTCATTGATAGAGCGAGATTCGATTTGGACTCGGAATGCGACCACATCGAGAACGACTTTGGCAACCTTGTCCCCACTGATGGCACGACGCAGATCGCCGCACAGAATCTCCACTATGTCACCCCTAGGCATTTCTGCGTCAGGGTGAGCGGGGCCGCCGATGAGACGCCGATCACAGAAGGTGACTACATGGCCGAGGTTACGCTCGTCTATGTCGGCGATGTCAACACGGATTTCGCCCCGGCGACGTACACCGTGCCCTATGGCTCAATCGGCCGGGACGGCTTGGCGGTGCACATTCCGTACCTGACTACCGATGAGCGGTACAACCAGCGCATCGTGATCGTGAACCGGGGGGCGGAGACAACCTATGACATGAGTTTCACGTCGGAAGATGGCATCTCGACGGATCCCAGTTCGAGGGCAAGCGGTAACCTGCCCACCGGCACTACCGTACTGAAGACCCGCGACGTGGTGTTCATCTCGGGCGGACCGCCGCATCGCGTTTCCGGCACGATCGTCTTCCAGTCCCCTCCAGGAAGCATCAGCGTGGCCACCAACCAGACCAACCGGGGGGATGGCGGTACTGATACCGTGGTCTACACCCTGGGTATCGAGTAGTTCACTAATGGAGTCAGTCAGGCCGCCTCGGCGGCGCGCGACTCGGAAAAGAAGGGCTTCGGCCCTTCTTTTCTTTGGGGATTATAACCTTGGCTTGACAACTTCAGTGGTTGTCGGTAGACTTCTCCCTACGGTTTCGGGAGACGAGTCATGGCATACCAGGCCCCCGGCAAGGCGCACCGAGAAGGCTTAAGCCTCATTCAGATTATGGATATGTTCCCCGATGAGGCCACGGCAACCAAGTGGTTCGAGTCGCAAGTGTGGCCTACCGGCCGATGCTGCGGACACTGCGGAAGCACTCGTACTCGCGAAGTGCCGAACGCCAAGCCGATGCCGTACTGGTGCACGGATTGCCGTAGCTACTTCAGTGTGCGCACCGGCACCGCCATTGAGCGATCCAAGATTCCGCTTCGCAAGTGGGCCATCGCCATCTACCTCACCCTTACAAGCCTGAAGTCCATTTCGAGCATGAAGCTCCACCGCGACCTTGGCATCAGCCAGAAGTCAGCTTGGTTCATGCTGCACCGTCTCCGGCAGGCATGGGCCGTCGAGAGCGACGCTGGCCCGTATGCCGGTCCGGTCGAAGTCGATGAAACCTACATGGGCGGCCGGGAGCGGAACAAGCACGCCAGCAAGAAGCTCCGTGCTGGCCGTGGCACCGTCGGTAAGACCGCCGTGGTGGGAATGCGGGACCGGGCCACGAACCGCGTCAGCGCCCGCGTAGTGCCGCATACCGACAAAGCTACCCTGCAAGGCTTCGTGGTCGAGCACGCGGACTCAAGCGCTACCGTCTATACCGATGAGGCTGCCGCCTACAAGGGGCTGCGCTCCCCGCATGAGGTGGTCAAGCACTCCGTTGCCGAGTACGTCCGGGACCAGGCGCATACCAACGGCATAGAGTCGTTCTGGTCCATGCTCAAGCGGGCACACATGGGCACGTTCCACAAGATGAGCGCCAAGCACCTCGACCGCTACGTTCAGGAATTCGCCGGCAAGCACAACATCCGCAATGCCGATACCCTCGCGCAGATGACCACCGTTGCGGCCGGACTGGTCGGCAAGCGGCTGATGTACTCCGCCCTTACCGCCGATAATGGTTTGCCGAGCGGAGCGCGGTCTTAGGCTCAGGCCGCCTTCTGGCGCTTGATCCAACCCTTGTCAGTCAGGCAAGCAAGCAAGTATTCCTGAGAGCGCGTGCCCTTCATTGAATTGCACGCTCCGCAGAGTAGTTGCAGATTGCTTATATGGTCTGTCCCGCCCTTCGCGCGCGGAATGATGTGATCGACGGTAAGGTTTCGAGGCTGGAAATGCTCTTCGCAGCCATTGCAGAATCCGCCTTGTTCGCCGTACAGATGGCGCTTGTTCTTGGCATCATTGTAACGTATCACTTTGCCTAGATCTGTCCGCTCGGGTGGTCTTGTGCGATGCGCGCCTTGATAGAAAAGTCCTAGTTCACGCTTCATACGGTCGCGCACCAAGTCCGCTGCCTTCTCGCCGATATCGATACCTACCCATTGTCGTTGCTGTTGTTCCGCTGCAATACATGCCGTAGCGCAGCCACAGAAAGGATCCAGCACTACATCGCCCACATTAGAGCTAGCGTCTATGATACGGCGCAGTAACGCGAGTGGCTTTTGTGTTGGGTAACCAGTCCGCTCTTTACCAGAAACAATGCCTATATCTACCCAAAGATTCGATAGAGGCTTGCCAAGGTTCTCTGTTAGATACACTTTACGCCGTGGCACCTTTCCTTTCTTTGGCCAATGGATACGCCCTTCTTGTTCCAATTGTAATAGGCGTTCCTGCGGAAACTTCCATACGTCAGTAAGGCCCTTCCACGTGTAACCGTAACCCCCACCGGCTAAAGTTCGGGCATGTAACGGTGAGGTTGTGTACAAACCGCGTTTGTCCTTATAAGTGTAGCGTCTGGCTATGTCTTCTTCAGTCAACGGTAACCGTGGTGTATTCCAGGTTGCACCAGCGCTGGCATAGTAAAACACCGTATCGGTAACACGCCCATATCTGCCTGAATCGTTATGTGAGCCATAACGCTGCCATACAATTTCATTACGAAAGTTTTTCTTGCCGAAGATGCTATCCATCAGCAACTTCAAATAGTGACTGGCAGTCGGGTCACAGTGAAGATACATTGAGCCTGTGGGTTTCAGAATGCGCCGCATCTCCATCACCCGGATAGCCATATAGATGAGATAACTCATCATGGAGTCACCGTGTATCTGCCGCGTAGCGACCAGCAACGCATAGAGACCAGGATGGCCGTGCTTTATCTCGCCGTGCCAAGCGAGATTCACGTCATCTAGCCCCCAAGTGTCTTTGAACGCTGCCCCGGCCGCCTTAGAGCCTATAGGAGCAGCATAGTTGGCCTTCGAATTGAAAGGCGGATCCAGGTAGATGAGATCGACAGATGCGGTGTTCATCCCCCGCATGATGTCGAGGTTATCCCCCGTCCAAATCGTTTGGTTCGCCCAGTTCGGGCCGCTCACCGGCCCGGGTCGTCTACCCCGTCACTTACTCCGGGGTGCCGGGGTGCCGGGGTGCCGGGGTGCCGGGGTGCCGGGGTGCCGGGGTGCCGGGGTGCCCCTTTCTCAGATTATCAGACTCGCGCCGTAGCGGCCGAAGTAGCGCCCGCGCGAGCTTCTCCGGCGTTGCGCCGGCAAACTCCTTCGCGTAGTCAGGCATCGTTATCCCCCCGCTTGACTGCACCGCAGATTGCAACTCTAGCGAGCCTGGTAGTCAACCCCTACCGCAGGCGATGTGCTAGAATCGAGTGGCGCGCAATGGAAGCAGGGCTCGACGGGGCGTTGCTGGTGAATGGAGATGAGGCCCGCGTAGTGCTCGCTACGCGGGCCTCGCTACATTACGGCACTAGCCTCGCGAAGTGCCTTTAACGCTTGGTTATTGCCCATAGGGAACCACCTCCTTTCCCCCGTAGGATTTGAGCCCTGCTCCCGCCGTGGATTCTACCACGCGTCAAGACAAGGTTATAATCCCCTTTTCTTTGTCAACCCCGGAAGGCAGAACTTCCAAGCTCGCAAGCTTCTCCTCCACCCTGCCTCTCAGGGGGCGGTGCTTCGCGATGCGGGGTTGTCATGTGTGCCGTGGCATGGATACACTGCCGCCGCGCGGGTCGGAGTGTGGCCACCCACTTGGCTCGCGCTTGGCCAAGGTCCGGCCGCGCAGAAAAAGGTAGGGAAATCAACGTACTTGGACGAACCCCGGGGCTCGAGCATGATGGGCGCCAGGCGGGACTTGCCATTGGTATCGCATCGTGGATAATCCGCCTTGAGCCGCATGACTTCAGGCCGGGGCTTTCGAACCCGGGCCAATTGGCTGATTCGGCAACATTTTTTTGAATTCACGACTCTGACTTGAGTTAAGGAGGAGCAACCAATGCTCGGCAGAAAAACTTATCAGGTTGCCGGGGCGGCCATTCTGGGTTCCCTCGCCCTGCTGGGGGCCAATATCGCCCATGCGATCGTCGACCTCGACGCCACGGACAAGACCAAGGCCGCGGTCACCTACGCCAAGGAGCTCTTGAAGACCTCCAGCACGCACGGGGACGCGGACTACTACACGGTGACGGAGACCGCCGGCAGCGGGGGTGACACCGGCCTCGTCAAGGCCAAGCTGGGCCTGGTGGTCGCCGCGAACAAGAACGCGGTCGTGACTTTCACCTTCCAGAACCTGGTGTTCCTCCATGCCAGCACCGCCCCGGCTCCCTCCGTCACGGACTCAAGCGGAAGCGCCATTCGCAGCTTGACCCCGGTGCACACGGGAGGCGGAACCACGGGAAACAGCACGGTCACTTACGCACTCAGCCCCACCGTCGAGTTGCCGGCGGATACAGTGTTCTCGCTGGACATGCCCGCCGGCGGGGTGGGCATCTCCGCCAGCGCGCCCGTATCGATAACGATGGATGTGAGCGCGGAACCGGCCGAAGGCACCACTCAGGTGACGCACCAGGCGAGCTACCCGAACGCGATCGATGCCATGTCGTCCACGCTCACCGTGACCTCGACCCCGAATTCCGTCACGGCCGCGGTGGAAGACGGGTACCGCAAGTTCATGTCGGGCAACGGGGTCACGAGCGACCGGTTGAAGGCTGGGCTTGGTACCTTCGCCATTTCGGCGGAGTCGCGCTTGAAGCCGGATGGCGACGCCGTAGCCGCCGCCGACCTCTACGCCGCGGGCACTGACGCTGCGATCGCCGCCGGCGGCGAGGCACCTGCCGACAGCTCCATCGTCATCAAGGGCGATTTCTCCTTCGCCTCGAAGGTGACACTGCAAGATGACACTTCCAACTGCGCCGGCGACCGCGACACCGATCTCCTTCTCAGCGACGACAAGACGCAGCTCGCCGCGCAGAATCTCGCATTCGCCACCGGCAAGGATCTTTGCATCGAGGTGAGCGGGGCGGACGATGCGATGGCGATCGCGGAGGGTGATTATTCGGCCGACATCACGTACAAGCTGACCGACGCCGTCAACGCCGAATTCGCCTCGGCGACGGCAAGTGTTACCTACGGCTCCATCGGCCGGGACGGCGCGACGGTGCGCATTCCGTATCTGGTCACCGACGAGCGCTACAACCAGCGCATCGTGATCGTGAACTACGGTGCGGCGACGACGTACGAGACGACCTTCACGACGGAAGGCGATCACAACGTCACGGCGCGGGCCGGTGCGCGGGCGAGCGGTGCGCTGCCTTCCGGCACCACGGTGCTGAGAACCCGCGACGTGGTGACGATCGAGGGCGGACCGCCGCATCGTGCTTCCGGCATCATCAAGTTCGGAGCCCTTGCCGGAACCGTCACCGTGGCAACCAATCAGACCAACCGGCAGAATGGCAGCACCGACACGGTGGTCTACGAGACGCGAGACTAGTCACTTCGCGCAAAGAGACAAAGCCGCTTCGAAGGCGGTGCGACTCGGAAAAGAAGGGCTTCGGCCCTTCTTTTCTTTTCGGGCTCCGGAAAGTTGCTGATGCGGCAAGCCTGTCGCAACAACCGGGAGAACTCTCGGGATTGCTCGCCAGCACGGAAGGACCGGTGTGCGCCGGTGTCCGGGCAAGTGGCCAGTGAGGACTGCGACGCATGGTCTCCGGCAGGTACCCGCTCCCCGGCACGCTGCGACATCCCGGGATGCGGGCGTCTCCAAGCAGCAAGCTGACCGACGCCCATCTCCACTTCCACCGCTTCCTCACCCGACTCTCTTCCCGCCTCTTCCCTCGCGTTGGCAACGGTGGCGAAGGGGTCGACTGCCTGCTCATCTCCCTGCCCGCATCGAAAGAGCGCCGCCGCGCTCTGTTGGCGCGAATGGACCCCGGGGGATGGAGACTCTCGGCCATCGATGCCTGCCATCCCGCCGAGGCGAGTTCGCTGGACGATGGGGAGTGGGCCCGGTTTCACGGCATGGCCGAGCGCTTGCGCCCCGGACAGCGGGGCTGCTTTCTGAGCCATCGGCGGGCCTGGCTCCGAGCGAGGGAGAGCAAGGCCGGCCTCAGCGTCATCCTCGAGGACGACGCGGTCCCGCTCTACGGGAAAGCGCCGCCCCTTCCCGCGCTGCCCGAAGACCTCGACCTGCTCTACCTGCACCACTTCGCCCAGCGCATTCCCACCACGCGACAGGTGCTGGCGCATCTCCTTCGCGCCCCGCTTCAGTGCCTAACCCGACCTTTCCGGGTCTTTCCCATCGACACGGTGCTGCATTCGCACTGCGGGCGGGTCGGGCTTGGCGCAATGCCCGCAAGCGCCTATGCGGTCACCCCGCGGGGCGCCGACAAGCTCCTCTCCCTCTTCGACGATGTCGGCAACTACGACCACTGGGATGCCGTCGTGCTCCGGCACTCCACGAGCGAGCGGACGCGCGCGCGCATGCTCCCCGACATCCAGTCGGACTCGGTGTGGTTCTACCGGGGGCAGCGGCCGGACCGGGCGTGGTCGAAGCGCTCTTCCATCACCCTGAATGCCTACGCCATCTATCCGCCCCTCTTCCTCCACGATCACCGTGCGCCATCGGTCAAGCTCGCGGTGCGGGATGCCACGGCTTCTCCCGGTGGCGAAGCGGGCTCCGATCGGACCCATGAGGAGCCATCGGCTGAGGCCGCAGTGCGTGATGCCACCGCCTCGTCCAACGGCGAGACTGGGCCCGATCGGACTCATGAGGCGCCATCAATCAAGCCCGAAGTGCGGGATTCCGCCGCTTCGCCCACCGGTGAGGCGGAGTCCGACCGGACTCTTGAGGCGCCCCCGGTCAAGCTCACGGTGCGGGATCCCATGGCTTCTCCCGGTGCCGAAACGGGCTCCTTCCGGACGCATCCCTTGAGCGCTCAAGCTGGCCGCCTGACCCCTGAAGGACGAGCGGGCGAGGCCGGACGCACGGCACAAACTTGGCTGCTCTGTGGCATCCCACGCTCGGGCAACGGTCTGTGCTGCCGCCTCGCAGACAAGCTGCCGGATACGGTGGCCCTCTCGCAGCCCTACGACCCGCGCTGGGTGGTCGACGGGGTGCGCTTCGGAAGCCTGCCCCGCACGCCGCAGGCCGCCTGCGGGCGCCTCGACGAGTTCGCGGCCGAAGTGCGGCGGCAGATTCGGCACGAGGGACGCGCGCCCTCCCACCAGGTCGGGGGAGGGCTCTACGACAACATCATGGCCTCCGGGCGGAGCGCGGACTCCGGCTTGCGCGAACGGCGGGGAGAATGGGCCTCGGTCGCCATCGACAAGCCCCTGTCCGAGCGCTTCACGCTCTTCATGAGCCAGCCCTCGGTGTTCTCGGCCCTGCTCCCGGAACTGGCTGAGCACTTCGCCTGCCTCGCCCTGGTGCGCAATCCCCTGTCGCTCCTCGCGTCCTGGCAGACCGTGAACCTGCCCTTCAACCGGGGACGCATCGCGGGGGCGGAGCCCTACGATCCCAAGCTGCGGCGGGCGCTGGACGAGGAGCCGGAGCGCCTGCGCCGGCAGCTCATCATCCTGGAGTGGTTCTTCGCCCGCTACCATGCGCATCTGGAGCGCAACCGCGTCATCCGCTACGAAGATCTCGTGGAAAGCGGCGGAATGACGCTGTTCCGGGGTCTGGGCCATGAGCGGGTCGAGCCCGTGGTGTTGAAGAGCCGCAACGAGAGCGGGCTCTACGATGGGGCCACCGTCGACGCGTTGCTCGGGGCTCTGCTTGCGAGCGGCGGCGCCTGGACGCACTTCTACCGCGCCTCGGATCTGGAGCGGGCCGCGGAAGGCATCCGGCGCCCTTGAAGCGCGGCCCGATCGCCGATTGACCCGCTTCGAGCGAGCGCATGCCACTTGTAGAGAGGTCAGCGTATCGCGTCGCCCTGGCGGCTCTGGCCGTCGGTCTCGACGATGCACGGCTGTCGACCCGTATGTACCGACAAGGCAAGCAGTGCAGGCGATTCAGGCTGCGCTAGGCTCATGACGCGGGACATGCCGAGAAGGGTCTGGTTTCACCGGGGGATCGCGCCCTTGAGCGGCGGGCAGGTCAAGCACTCCCACTACTTCGAGCACGTCCGGCGCATGCCGGGCTTCGCCCCGGTGATCGCGTTCAGCCGCGCGGCCCCGAGCGAGTTCCATGCGCGCGAGCGCCAACGGCTCTGGCCCGTGGCGGCGGCGGAGGCGGTGGAGACCTGGGCGCCGCAAACCAGCGATCTGCTCTTCCTCGCGGGTAGGGACTGGCGCTACGCGGCCGAGCGCGGTCTCCTCGACTCCGCGCTTCCCCGCATCAACCTCATCCAGCATGTCCGCCACGCACGCGAAGGCGATGAGCTCTACGGGTACCTCGGCGAGCGTGCGGTGCGTATCTGCGTGAGCTTCGAGGTCGCACGGGCGATCCTTGCCACGGGGCGGGTACGAGGACCGGTGCTGACGATCCCGAACGGCATCGATGTGGCGCCCTTCGAGGCGGGCGAAGAGGGCTCGCCCGCGGGCTTCGAAGAGCGCCCCGCGCCGGTCGCCGTGGTGGGCTACAAGCGCCCCGAGCTCGCCCGGGCGCTCTGCGAAGGGCTGTGCGCGCAGGGCATCGAGCACCGGCTGCACGCGGGGCTGGTGGGGCGGAGCGCGTTCCTCGCCGTGCTCGCCGAGAGCCGGGTCGCGGTATGCCTGCCCCACGCGGAAGAGGGTTTCTACCTGCCCGCGCTGGAGGCCATGGGCTCGGGCGCGCTCGTGGTGACCCTGGACTGCATCGGCAACCGCGGCTTCTGTCACGATCACTGGAACTGCATCGTCGCCGAGCCGGACTCACGATCCCTGGCGCGGGCGGTGCAAAGCGCGCTGTCCCTGAACCCGGCCGAGCGGGGGCGGATGCATCTGCGGGCCCGGGACACCGCGGCCCGCCACTCGCTCGCGGCGGAGAGGGCGCGCTTCCATGCGATCCTCGGAGACATCGACCGGCTCTGGGGGATGGCGTGAGCGTCGTTATCGCAGCGCGACCGGGGCGCCATCGTCCCCTGCTCGACTTCATGGTCATCGGGGCCCAGAAGGGCGGCACCAAGGCGCTGTACCAGTTCCTGGGCCAGCATCCCGAGATCGGGATGTCGTCGCGCAAGGAGGTCCACCTCTTCGACGCCCCGGAGTACTCCGGGGCCTGGACCCCGGAGCAGATCGACGAGCGCTACCGGCCCTTCTTCGAGCACTGCCGGGACGCGCGGGTCCGAGGCGAGGCGACCCCCATCTACCTCTACTTTCCCGAGATAGCCGGCGAACTCGCGCGGTACCACCCGCGGCTCAAGCTCATCGTCCTGCTGCGCGATCCGGTCGAACGGGCGTTATCGCACTACTACATGGAGCGGAACCGGGACTGGGAGCGGCGCCCCCTGTGGCAGGCCCTGTTGCTGGAGCCCTGGCGCCTGCGCCGCTGTGCGGACCCTCGCGCTCCCCGCTCGGCGAAGCGGGTGGCCTCCTACCGCGCCCGCGGCCTCTACAGCCGGCAGTTGCGGAATCTCTATCGCCACTTCGGGCCGGACCAGGTGCTCCTCCTTCGCCACGAGGACCTGCGGGAGCGCCACGACGAGACGCTGCGCCGGGTCTTCGCCTTCCTCGGGGTATGCGAGGAAGTGCGCATCGCGCCCGGCCTTCACAACGAGGGCCGGCGTCACGGGCGCCGGCACCGCCTCGTCGCCTGGCTGCTCCGTCTCTCCTACCGGCGGGAGCGCGCTCGCCTGCGCACTCTGCTGTCAGGGGACGCCCGCTTCTCGAACATGGATGGAGGCCGGACGTCCCGCAAAGCGCGGTAACTCACCGACTCGCGAGAGCCAACAGGCTGTCGGACTTGGAAACGGCATGCTTGTAACTCTTTGTTTTTGTTTCATACATATTCTGTGGACTCGCCTATGAGTTATTGAAATTGATTTTTTGTTTCAATAAGTTATGAATTCTCCCACACCCAAGTCCGACAGGCTGCCAACCCGGATGTTTCACCGATTGCGATGAACGAACGGGCCGATCGCCTACGCTGGGCGAGCCCTGGGCTGACACTCTTGCCCGCCGGGTCTGCGCAGGGCCTGGGCCAGGAAGAGTACACTGTGCCTGCCTGGTAACGAATGCGAAAGCGCCCCCGCCGTGGATACTCTGAGCACCACCCGAGATCTGGAAAGCGCCGGAATCGAGCGGGTCAAGGCGGAGGCCATCGCGACGGCCATCTGGCGGTACCACCAACACACCGCCACCAAGGCTGATCTGGAGCCCCTGGCCACCAAGGTCGACCTGACGCCCTACGCCAAGAAGACCGACCTGGAGCCCCTGGCCACGAAGGCCGACCTGGAGCCTTTGGCCACGAAGGCCGAGCTGGAGCCCTTGGCCACGAAGGCCGAGCTGGAGCCCTTGGCCACGAAGGCCGAGCTGGAACGTTTCGCCACGAAGGCCGATCTCGCAAGCGGGATCTCCAGGCTGGAGAAGGTCATGGCCACCAAGGCCGACTTGGAGCCCTTGGCCACGAAGGCCGAGCTAGCCCGAAAAACTCACCGGGGGGATGGAAAAAGGCTGCTCCTCATGGCATAACGGTTGTGGGATCAACGAGTTAAGCCAGACGACGAGGAAGCAGCCTTGAAGACACAGTGTAATGGCAAGCAGCTTGAGTTTCACGCGCTGGGACGGCGATGTGTCACCGGACGATTCGACGGCGGTCACATCAGCAGCGATGCCGGAGGGGTACTGCTACGCGAGGTGGACAAGCGTATCGGTCTGATGTCGCGGGTGTCGGGGTGCATGGTCGATTACCGCAACCGTGCGAGCGTGGAACATAGCGTGGATGAGCTGGTGTCGCAGCGGGTTTATGGCATTGCGTTGGGATACGAAGACCTCAACGACCATGGGGAGCTGCGCGCAGATGCGGTGCTGTCGGTGCTGGTAGGCAAGCGCGATGTGACAGGCGCGGGTCGGGTACGCGAGCGTGACCGAGGCTGTGCATTGGCCAGTGCGAGCACGTTGAACCGCATGGAGCTGGGCGCACCTGAGCAGGCGGCGCACGACCGGTACAAGCGCATCGTGGCGCGTGGTGAGGGGTTCGATGAGCTGTTGGTGGAGCTCTTTGTGGAATCGCAATCACAGGCGCCGCGTGAGCTATGGCTGGACCTGGATGCGACCGACGACCCGTTGCACGGGAGCCAGGAAGGGCGGTTCTTTCACGGCTACTACGGTTGCTACTGCTATCTGCCGCTGTACATCTTCTGTGGCGAGCACCTGTTGTGCGCGCGGCTGCGCGAGTCCAACCAGGATGCCTCGGCCGGCAGCATTGAGGAGCTCGCCCGCATTGTCGGTCAGATTCGCCGCCACTGGCCCAGGACACGCATCCATATCCGAGGCGATTCGGGCTTTTGTCGCGAGCCCATCATGAAGTGGTGCGAGGACCATAGGGTGGACTACGTGCTGGGATTGGCGCGCAATCGCCGTCTGACGCGCGCCTTGGGCGCTGCGATGCACCAGGCGCGCGCGGCACATGGGCGTACTGGTAAGCCGGCCCGGCGCTTCGGCGACTTCACCTACCGCACTCGCAAGTCATGGAGTCGCAGCCGTCGAGTGGTGGGCAAGGCGGAGTATCTGTCCAAGGGGGAGAATCCGCGCTTCGTGGTCACCAGCCTCTCCCCGCGCAAGGCCGCGGCCAAGCGCTTGTACGAACAGTTGTACTGCGCGCGCGGCGAGATGGAAAACCGCATCAAGGAGCAGCAGCTCGACCTCTTTGCCGACCGCACCAGCGCCCACACCATGCGCGCGAATCAGTTGCGGCTGTACTTCTCCTCATTCGCCTACGTGCTCATGCACGCGCTACGAAGACTCGGAACACAGGGCACTGAGTTCGCCCGCGCCCAGTGCGCCACGCTGCGACTGAAACTGCTCAAGGTCGCCGCCCGGGTCAAAATCACCGCCCGGCGGGTGTGGCTGTCGTTCTCCCAGGCCTATCCCTACGCCAAGACCTTTACCCAGGTGCTGGTGAACTTGCACAAAGCGCCCTTGTGGCATCCGCCTGGATAGTCTTCCGCACCACTACCTGACTCAGAAACCCCTGATCGGCGCGCCGCCGAGGCCACCGCTCGCTCGCTTCGTGTATCCAACGCCTGTTTGACCCACCAAAGTCCGATAAGTCGCTCTCAACAACCACCAAACACGCACCGATTACCTCAATCGGCGCTGATCACCCCACTCCATCGCCATAATCAGCCTCCTTCAGCCAGAATGCGCCTCGTCTTGGAGAATCGGTGACGAATGCGGGCTAGAGCCCTTGGCCACCAAGGTCGACCTGACGCCCTACGCCAAGAAGACCGACCTGGAACCCCTGGCCACCAAGGCCGAGCTGGAGCCCTTGGCCACGAAGGCCGAGCTGGCCGCTCTGGAGACGCGCTTGACGAATCGACTCTACGGCGTGGCGTTCGGCCTCGCCGGCGTCATCATCGCCGGAGTCAAGCTCATCTGACCCGCGAAGCGCCCGAAGCCACCGAGTCCATCGGGGGCGCACGGGGCCGGGGGCGCTGGCTCAACTGAGCGTGGAGGGGATCTCGCGCTCGCGCCGGGCCACGAAGTCACGCAGCGCCGCATCGAGGGCGGGGTCGATGGGGGGCGGTTCGTAGCGCGCGAGCCAGCGCTTGGCCTTCTCGATTCCCATCGCGGCGGAATCCCTGGCCCCTTCCTCGCTCCACTGCTCGTACGTGATGTTGCTCTGGGAGGGGAAGATGAAGAGATTGCTGCGCCGGGTGTGGGCGGCGCCGAGGAAGTGCCCGCCGGGGCCCACCTCCCGCACGGTGTCGAGCAGCTCATCGGGGTCGTCGAAGGCGATGCCCCGCATGAAGTGGTAGAAGGCGTCCACCTGCTCGAAGTCGATGACCGTCTTCGCGTAGGAGAGGCCGAGCGTGCCCTCGATCATGCCCCCCGCCATGGTTATCCAGTGCGCGCCGGACATGAACGAGGGGAAGAGGCCCCACATCGAGTCGTAGCCCGCCTGCATGTCGGGGGTCTTGGAGGTCGCGCAGTTCGCGATCGCGCGGTGGGGGAGGCGGTAACGGCGGGCCATCGCGCCGGCGAGGAACTGCACGATGGCGGAGTCCGGGCTGCCGTGCACCGGCGCCCCGGTGTCGAGCGCCACCGTCATCGCCGGTACTCCGAAGAGCATCGGCGAGCCGGGGCGGACGATCTGCGCGAGCGCCACCGCCATCAGGGCCTCCGCGGTGACCATGGCCATGGTCCCGGTGTTGCTTGCCGGCGTGCTCGCCGCGGTCATGCAGAAGGGCGAACACAACACCGCCTGGTTGGCGGCGGCGTAGACCTTGAGCGCGCCGAGCATGGTCTCGTCCCATACCAGCGGCGAGTTGCTGTTGATGAGGGAGGTGGCGAAGGTGTCTCGGGTCGCACGCTCCTCCCCGAAGACGAGCTTCAGCATCTCGACGGTGTCCTCGGCCCGCTCGCGCGCGGTCACATTGCCGATGATGGGCTTGTCGGAGAGGGTGAGCGCACTCAAGGTCATGTGCAGGTGCCGGTGGGGTACCGGCACGTCCACCGGTTCGACGATCGGGCCTCCCGCGATGTGCACCGATGACGCCATGTGATTGAGCCGCTGGAGGTTGTCGAGGTCTTCGAGCGTCGCATGGCGGCGCCGGCCTTCGAGATCCAGGATGAAGGGCGGTCCGTAGGAGGGGGAGATCACCGTGTGTTCGCCGCCCACGCGCACCGTGCGCTCGGGGTTGCGGGCGTGCTGCACGTACTCCGGCGGCGCGAGCGCGACGAGGGCGAGGAGGGCTTCGCGGTCGATGCGCACCCGCTCGCCCTCGATCTCCGCGCCCGCTGTACGCCACAGCGCGAGCGATTCCGCGTCGCGGAACTCGACTCCGACCTCCTCCACCATGCGCATCGCGAGGTCGTGGATGAGCTCCACGCCTTCCGCGTTCGCGACCTCGAAGGCCGGCACCCGGCGCACCAGGGTGGGCAGATGGACGATGGGGCCGTGCAGTCGTGCCGCGCGGCGGGCGCCGCGCCCGCGGCGGCGGCGCTCGGGGTCTCGCGCCTCGCCCGGCATCGCGCTACATCCGCAGGCGCCGGTTGGCGGGATCGTAGGGAGAGTCTTCGATCACCGTCGCGGGCCGGCGCTCGCCGAGCAGCGGAATCTCGAGTTCGGTGCCCGGCCGGGCGTGGTCGGTGCGGAGATAGGCCATGGAGATGCTGTGGCCCAGGGTGTGGGACCAGGCGCCGGAGGTGACGCGTCCCACCAGGGGGCCGCCCCCGCTCGCGTATACGCCTTCGTTCATGTAGGCGTCGGCTTCGTTGGTGTCCACCTTCAGGGTCACCATGCGTCGCTCGAGCCCCGCCGCGCGCTGGGCCTCGAGCGCGGCGCGGCCGACGAAGCCGTGGTTGCCGTCGAGCTTGAGAAACCGGTCGAGGCCCGCCTCCAGCGCGCTGTGCTCGACGTCGAGGTCCCGGTACATGGCGCGGTAGGACTTGTCGAGACGAAGTGATTCGATGGCGCGGTAGCCGACGAGACGCAGCCCCTGCTCCTCGCCCTTCTCCAATATCGTGTCGAGGAGCGCGAGCTGATGGCCGATGGGGTGATAGAGCTCGTAGCCGAGCTCGCCCTCGTAGTCGATGCGCAGCACCCGCACGTCACTCGCGAAGCCCACCGACATCGTGCGTGCGCGCAGCCACGGCAGCGCCTCGTTGGCGAGGTCCTCCTCGGCGATGGGTTGCAGTATCTCGCGCGCCGTCGGTCCCACGACCGTGAAGCAGCCGCGCTCGGCGGTCGCGTTGTGCAGACGCACCCCGCCGTCGCGCGGCAGGGCGCGCCAGAGCACGTCGAAGTCGTGACGCTCGCCCCGCGGCGTGCCCACCAGGTAGAAGAGGTCTTCGCCGAGGCGCGTCACCGTGAACTCGCTGCGCACCGTGCCCTTCTCGGTCAGCAGGTGGCAGAGCGCGATGCGGCCGGGCGCGCGGGGCGCCCGGTTCGCGAGGATGCGGTCCAGCCAGTCCTCCGCGCCGGGACCGCTCACCTCGAACTTCGCCATCGGGGTCATCTCCAGGAGCCCGGCGGCGTTGCGCACCGCGCGCACCTCCTCCCCGACCTGGGGGAAGTAGTTGAAGCGGCGGTAGCTGTAGATGTCCCGGGCCTCGACTCCGGGCGGGGCGAACCAGTTCGGCACCTCCCAACCGTACACCGCGCCCCAGACCGCGCCGCGCTCGCTCAAGGGGCCGTGGCTGGGCGCGGTCTTGTTGGGCCGGCCGGCCGGCCACTCGTAGCCCGGGTAGTGGATGCCGAAGTTGTTGCCGAACGCCTCGCGGGTCTTGACCGAGGTCCAGTGCTTGTTCGCGTAGGCGCCGAAGCGGCGGCAGTCGATCTCCGAGAGGTCGATGCTGGGCTCGCCCTCCACCATCCACTGGCTCAGGTAGTGTCCGATGCCGCCGCCCATGAGGATGCCGCCGGAGGCGCCCTCCGCCAACCAGAAGTTGCGCAGTCCCCACGCGGGGCCGACCAGAGGCAGGTTGTCGGCAGTGGTGCAGATGGGGCCGCGGACGTTGCGCCGGATGCCGGCCCGTCCCAGCGCCGGCACCAGCTCCACCGCCGTGCTCCAGTTGGTCTCGACCGATTCCATGTCCTCGGGCAGGAGATCGGCGCCGAACCAGTCGGGAACGCCGTCGAGCGCGAAGTGTTCAAGCTTCTCCGGGCGTTCGTAGGGGCCGAACATCAGGCAATCGCCTTCCTCGCGCACGTAGCCGTTGATGTTCTCGTCGCGCAGTACCGGCATCTCGGGCAGGCCCTCGGCGTGGCGCCGCACGAGTTCCGGCACCGTCTCCGTCACCCAGTACTGGTGCAGGATCGGCACCGCGGGAACATCCAGGCCCACCATCGCCCCGGTCTCGCGCGCGTAGCAGCCGGTAGCGGTCACCACGTGCTCGCAGACGATGTCGCCCCGGTCGGTGCGCACCCGCCACTCGCCCCCGGGCCGGGCCTCGATCGCGGTGACCCGGGTCTCCTGGTGGATCTTCGCCCCCTTGGCGCGCGCCCCCGCGGCGGCGGCCTGGGTGACGTCGGCGGGCGCGATGTGCCCGTCGTCGGGGTTGTAGACCCCCCCGAGGAGGTCGCGATGGCCTTCGAAGAGCGGCCACAGCGCGCGCACCTCGGCCGGGTCGAGGATCTCGGCGCGGACCCCCTGGGTCTCCGCGATGCTCGCGTAGTTGAGGTACTCGTCCATGCGTTCGCGGCTGTTCGCGACTCGCAACTGGCCGCACTTGTGCCAGCCGACCGGGTGCCCGGTCTCCGCCTCCAGGCCCTCGTAGATCTCGATCGACTTCGCGATGAGGCGCCCGAAGCTGTAGCTGAAGCTGTAGATCGGGATGAGGCCGGCCGCGTGCCAGGTGGAGCCCGCGGTGAGCTGGCGGCGTTCGAGCAGGACGGTGTCGCTCCAGCCGCGCCGGGCGAGCTCGTTCAGGATGTTGACCCCGATGCAGCCTCCCCCGACCACGACCACTCTTGCATGCGACTGCATGGATGTCGCCCTCCCCGCCTCGCGCGGTAATTATGCCACCTGACCTTCCTTCAGGCGCAGTGCGAGGACCGGCGGGGAGTCTCGATGCGTGTCTCGGCTTCGGCGCATCACCGCTACCAGGGCGCGCCCGCCCGCGCGGCGGGTATCGACATGACCTCCGGCAACCCCTGCCGCACCCGAGCGCCCCGCTTCCCCATGTCCGCGGACTGCCCGTACGCCTTCAAGTCGCCGCGCGAGCGCTGCCCTGCCTGGACCGAGACGGTGTCCAGCCGCGTCCGCGGATCCGGCCTCGACGGCGAGGGGGTCCATTGCCGGGAGGGCCGGGCGAATGCCGATGCGCCGCCCGCGCCGTCCGGTCTCCTGATGGTGGCCTACGGCGCCCCGAAGGTCTCCGGCACGAAGGTCTGGTCGCTCACGGGTGGGCGCACATAGCCGATCGCGTCCTGGCGCGGCGGCAGCTCGATCGGCTCGGGGGTGAGGTCCTCGTAGGGGATCAGACCCAGCAGGTGACCGATGCAGTTGAGGCGCGCCGCCTTCTTGTTGTCGGCGTTCACCACGTACCACGGCGCCTGCTTGATGTCGGTGTGGGCGAACATCTCGTCCTTGGCCCGGGAGTACTCCATCCAGCGGGCGCGGGACTGGAGGTCCATGGGGCTCAGCTTCCAGCGTTTGGTGGGGTCTGTGATCCGCGAGCGGAATCGCTTCTCCTGTTCCTCGTCGCTCACCGAGAACCAGTACTTGACGAGCTGAACACCGGCGCGCACCAGCATCCGCTCGAACTCCGGGCAGGAGCGCAGGAACTCGCGGTACTCGGTCTCCGTACAGAAGCCCATCACCCGCTCCACTCCGGCGCGGTTGTACCAGCTCCGATCGAAGAGCACCATCTCGCCCGCCGCCGGCAGGTGGGGGACGTAGCGCTGGAAGTACCACTGGGTCTTCTCGCGTTCGGTCGGCGTGCCGAGCGCCACCACGCGGCACACCCGGGGGTTGAGGCACTGGGTGATGCGTTTGATCACGCCGCCCTTGCCCGCGGCGTCCCGGCCTTCAAAGATGACGACGATCCGAAGGCCCTTGTGCTTGATCCACTCCTGAAGCTTGACGAGCTCGATGTGCTGGCGGGCAAGCTCCTGCTCGTAGCGGGCGTTGAACTCCCGCTTCGCCTTCTTGCCGGTGGCGTCCTTCGCGCTCGTTCCCTTGCCCTTCCCGCTCTTGTCGTCCGCGGCCGGCCCGGGGCTCGCGCTCGCCGCCCTTGCCGTCTCACCCTTGTTCTTTGCCATGCTGCACCCCCTCCCGGCATCCTGGCGCTCTCGCCAGGAAAATCGGTGACATCCGTGAGTTGGACATTGCACTCCCGGGCAGGGGGATTGCAAATCCGGCGCCGCCCACCGCGGAGGGTCGGTGCGGGACCGCGGCGTTAGGCCGCATGTTTCACTGATTTTCGTCACGAGGGCGCCAAGATGCCGTGATAGCCGGAAGCACGGACCGAAAGACGCTGAAGTCGTAGACAACACGAAGTCGTTGCGGCGCGACGGAGGGAGGCCCGCTAACACGAGCATATTGGTGTCCGCAGTAGGAAATCGGTGAATTTGCGGCGTTAGCCGCTTTCTTGAGACGCGGCCCGCGGGTGGGGCAGGATCGGGCGCCCCATGGGTAGAAGAGGAAGGCCGATGCAGTACCGGGACCCCGATGCCATCGTGAGCACCGAGTGGCTCGAAGCCCATCTCGGCGACGCGGATCTGCGCGTATTCGACTGCACCGTCTATCTGCGCCCCGCGCCCCCCGATTCGGGCCAACCCTACCGGCCGGAGTCGGGACGCGCGGACCACGAGCGGGGCCATGTTCCCGGCGCCGCCTTCCTCGACCTGATCGACGACCTCTCCGATCCCGATTCCGATTACTTCTTCATGTTCCCGCCGCTGGAACGCTTCGCCGCGGCGATGGAACGAAACGGCATCGGCACGGGACTGCGGGTGGTGCTCTACAGCCGCGAGAACATCATGTGGGCGACCCGGGTGTGGTGGATGCTGCGCGCGTGCGGGTTCGCCGCGGCGGTGCTCGACGGCGGATTCGACAAGTGGGAGCGGGAGGGGCGCCCCGTCTCCCGCGAAGCGGTCTCCCATCCCCCCGCGCGCTTCGAGGCCCGACCGCGCCCCGGCCTCTTCGTGGACCGGCACGCGGTGCGCGAGGCGATCGGGGACGAGGACTCCGTGCTCGTCAACGCGCTGGCCGAAGAGTGGTTCCGCGGCGAGATCCCGAGCCGCTACGGACGGCGGGGACGCATCCCGGGGAGCGTGAGCGTTCCCGCCGGGTCGCTGCTCGACCCCGATACCCGGGCCTTCGTATCCCCCGAGGCCGCGCGCGAGCGCTTCGACACCGCGGGGGTGGACGTGGACGGGAGCCGGCGGGTGATCGCGTACTGCGGAGGCGGGATCTCGGCGACCGTGGACCTCTTCCTGCTCCACCAGCTCGGACACGAAGCGCTCTCGCTCTACGATGCCTCGATGGGCGAGTGGGCGAAGGACGAGAGCCTCCCCATCGAACGGGGCTGAGTCGCCCTTGATCCACCTTCAGAACATCCGCCTGAAGCGCGGGGGCCGGATGATCTTCGACGAGATGAGCCTCAGCGTGCACGCGGGGCATCGCGTCGGCGTGGTGGGGCGCAACGGCATCGGCAAGTCGAGTCTGTTCCTGCTCCTCCTGGGGCGGCTGCTCCCCGAGGAAGGCGACGTCAAGCTGCCCCGGCGCTGGGTGATCGCGCACCTGGAGCAGGAGGTGGCGCCGCGTGCGGTGAGTGCGCTCGAGTGGACCATCGACGGCGACCGGCCGCTGCGCGAGACCGAGCGTGCGATCGAGGAGGCCGGGCGGCGCGGGGACGAACACCGTCTGGCGATGCTCTATGCGGAGATGGAGGCGATCGACGCCTATACCGCCGAGACGCGCGCGGCGAGGATCCTGGACGGGCTCGGATTCGCCGCCGGGGACCTGTCGCGGCGCGTCGACGAGTTCTCGGGCGGCTGGCGGATCCGTCTGAACCTCGCGCAGACTCTGATGTGTCGCGCGGACCTGCTCCTCCTGGACGAGCCCACCAACCACCTCGACCTCGACGCCACGCTGTGGCTGGAGCACTGGCTCAAGCAGCGCGAGGGCACCACTCTCGTGATATCCCACGATCGCGACTTTCTCGACCGCATCGCCACCGACGTGGTGCACCTGGAAGGCGGGCACGCGCGCACTTACCGCGGCAACTACCGCTCCTTCGAGCGTCAGCGCACGGAGGCCCTGGCGCTGCGCCGGTCGATGCACGAGAAGCAGCGGGCGCGCGAGCGCGAGATCCGGGCCTTCGTGGAGCGCTTCCGTTACAAGGCGAGCAAGGCCCGCCAGGCGCAGAGCCGGCTCAAGGAACTCGCGCGCCTCACCGCGAGCGCGCCCGCGCATGTCGACTCGCCCTACCGCTTCTCTTTCCCGGACGCGGGGAAGATGTCGACCCCGCTCGTGCAATTCGAGGCGGGGGCGCTGGGTTACCCGGGCGCGGCGCCGGTGCTCGAGGGAGTGCGACTCCGGCTTGCGCCCGGCGACCGGGTGGGGCTGCTCGGGCGCAACGGGGCGGGGAAGTCGACCCTGCTGCGCAGCCTCGCGGGCGAGCTGCCGCTGCTTGGCGGAGAGGAGCAGCGCGGCCGCCACGCCGGCGTCGGCTACTTCGCCCAGCACACGGTGGAGACGCTCGATGCGGACCGCGGCGCGATCCAGCACCTGGCGGCGCTGCGTCCGGACGCCACCGAGCAGGAGATGCGCACCTACATCGGCGGCTGGGGCTTCCCCGGCGACATGGCCTTTCGCCCCAGCGGCTCGCTCTCCGGCGGGGAGAAGGCGCGGCTCGCGCTCGCGGTGGTCGCCTGGCGACGGCCCGCGCTGCTGCTCCTCGACGAGCCCACCAACCACCTCGACCTCGACATGCGCCACGCGCTGACGATGGCCCTGCAGGCCTGCGAGGGCGCGCTGGTGCTCGTCTCGCACGACCGGCGTCTCGTCGAGAACAGTGTGGACGAGTTCCTGCTGGTCGCGGACGGGCGCGTGCGCGCCTGGGACGGGACCCTGGACGAGTACCGGGACTGGCTGCTGCGGCGCGATGACGACGCGAGACACCGGCGGCCGGAGTCCGGCGCGCGGCCGAGCTCCGCGTCGCGGCGCCGCGCGTCGGCCCGCAAGCGCGAGGCCGTCCGGCCGCTGCGCGACGCGCTTCGAGAGATCGAGCAGCGCATCGCGGGGCTTGCGCCCCAAGTGCGGGCCCTCGGCGACGAACTTGCCGATACCGGCACCTACCGGCGCCTGAGCGGCGAGGAGCTCGGCGAGCTCATCACCCGCCACGAGCGGTCTCGGGCGGATCTCGACCGCCTGGAGACGCGCTGGGTGGAGGTGAGCGAGCGGCTCGAGGCGGCGAGCCGCAATGCCTCACCTGGTCTTCGGTAGCTTCGGGCGCCAGGACGCCGTTGTATTCGGTCGCGCGGACTCGTGGCAGGCGTGCCACCGCAAGCCGGTAAGGGACGAAGCGCCGCCGGGTGGCGCCGGCCTCTACGCTCGGAGATGCCGGTCGAAGAATGCGATGGCTTTCTCCCAGGCCTCCTCGGACTGCGCTTCCCGGTAGCGATCCGGCATGTTGAAGTCCTGGAATCCGTGTCCCGCGCCATCGTAGCGGTGAAACTCGAAGGGCACGCCCGCCGCGCGCAGCGCCGCCTCGTAGTCGTCGACCTCCCCGGGCGAAGGCGAGGAATCGTCGTTGCCGAAGATGCCCAGCACCGGGCAGGGGATCCGGGAGGCGAGTTCGATGGGCGCGGGGGCGTCCCCGAAGGGCCGGTTGATGCTCCCGCCGTAGAACACCGCACAGGCCCGGTAGCGGCGGTCGCCGGTGGCCCCGAGCCACGCGATGCGCCCGCCCCAGCAGTGGCCGACGATGGCGATGCGCTGCGCGTCCACCCCGTCCGAGCCCGCGAGGAGATCGAAGGCGGTGCGGAGATCGGCCAGCGTGCGCTCGTCGGAGAACTCCGCCCGCTTCACTTCCATGTCCGTTTCGGGCGGCCACCAATGAAAGACATAGGGCATCGCACAAGTGAAGCCGGCGCGCGCGTAGCGCTCCCCCACGTCGATCTGAAAGGGGTCCTTTTCGAGGCCGGCGTGGGCGTTCGGCAGGTGCTGGGCGATGATCAGGCCGGGATGCGGACCGGGTCCCGGTGCGTCGAAGACGAGCACCGGCATCGGGTCACCCGCAACATCCACCCATTCACGCCGAAACATGCGCGGATCGTCGAGTCCGCTACGCGGCGCGTCAAGTCGGTCGTGCGACCGAGACGCGGGAGGTTGTGAACCCCGACGGGCGTCGGCGGGGCGAGCCTGCTCCCGGGATCAACCCGCGGACCTCACCGATTTTCGGCCGCTTCGGGCGCCAACGTGCCGTGATGGTGGGGCGCACCGATCGCAACACGCGCAAGTCGTGGCCGATACCAAGTCGCTGAGGCGCGAAGGAGGGAGTACCGCAAGCGCCGGCATGTCGGCGTGCGCGGCGGTAAATCGGTGAGGTTTGCGGGTCAGGCGGCCACGAGCTGCTTGGCGCCGTCCACGCGCAGTACCTGCCCGCTCACGAAGTCGGCGAGGGGGGAGGCGAAGAACTGCACCGCGCGGGCGATCTCGTCGGGGCGGGCGTGGCGCACCAGAGTGTTCTCGTCCATCGCGGCCATGAAGTCGGGGCGGGTCTGGCCGGTGGCGATGAAACGCGCGCTCAGGGTGCCGCCCGGGGAGACCATGTTGACGGTGATGCCGTGGGGGCGCAGTTGCCGGGCGAGGCAGCGGGTGTAGTGGGTCTGGCCCGCTTTCGCCGCGGCATAGAGGACGCCCTCGTCGGTGCCTTCGAAGCTCACCACCGAGCCGATGTTGACGATGCGCCCCCGGCCGCGGGCGATCATGCCGGGCACTACCCGGCGGCAGCACAGCATGGTGGTGGTGAGGTTGCGGTCGGTGACCGCGTGCAGGTCTTCGGGCGAGAACGAGCAGGCGTCGTTGCCCTCGGGTTTGCCCCCGGCGGCCGCGATGTCGCCGCCCGCGTTGTTCACCAGGAGGTCGATGGGTCCGAGATCCTCCTCGATGCGGGAGACGGCGCCGTCCACCGCGTCGGGGTCGCTCAAGTCCCCGTAGACCGTGATCACGGGGTTGCCGGCGGTCTTCGCGATTCCCTCCGCCACATGGTCGGTGGAGGGCGCCTCGTCGAACTCCTTGGGAGTGTCCGGTGAGCGCCCGTGCACCGCCACCGAGGCCCCGCAGCAGGCGAGGCGCAAGGCGATCGCGCGCCCGAGTCCTCGAGCCGATGCGGTGACCCAGACCACCCGGCCCTTCAACATGTCGGGATCCGCGTATTGCATTCCGGCCGCTCCAGACTCACAGTAGCCAAGTTCAAGTGTAGAGCCTGCACTTGCGGGGTGCGACTCCTGCCTCTTCGTGTTTCGTGCCGGGGAGGACGCTTCGCGCAAACGCCGAATCCTGATGGCTCACGCTGATCGAGGACGAATCTACGGTGTACGACGAACCCATTGACGGGGGCGGCGCCGGGCCCCGTCCGGCCGCCGCCTCGACCGACCCCCGCGGGCCCTCACCCTGTCCCGCTTCCGGTGATGCCGACGTGGTCGGTCACGATGCCCTCGTGGAGCGCTACGAGGAGGACGGATTCTGCTTTCCCGTCCGGGCGATCGGCGAGAGCGAAGCGGCCGCCTGCCTGGCGCGGGTGGTGGAGATGGAGCGCGCGGGAGAAGACCGCAGCCGCTTCCTGCACGGCAAGGCGCACCTCGCGTACCGCTTCATCGACGAACTTGCCCGTACCCCGGCCATCCTGGATTGCGTGGAGCGCATCCTGGGCCCGGACATCCTGCTCTGGGGAAGCTCCTGCTTCGTGAAGGCGCCCCGCAGCCCTTCGTACGTGTCCTGGCATCAGGATCTCGCCTACTGGGGCCTCGACACCACCGACGAGGTGAGTGTCTGGGTAGCGCTCTCGGAGTCGAACGAGGCGAACGGGTGCATGCGTTTCGTGCCGGGCTCGCATCGCCTCGGACCGATCGTGCACCACGACTCCTTCGAGCGGGACAACCTGCTGAGCCGCGGGCAGGAACTGGGGTTGGAGGTCGACGAGGACGAGGCGGTGCCGGTGCGTCTGGCGCCGGGTGAGGCGTCCTTGCACCATGGGCGGATGTTCCACGCTTCCGGGCCGAACACGAGCGGGCGGTGGCGTGCCGGGCTTGCGCTGCGCTACATCACGCCGGCCACGCGCCAGATCGTCGGTGTGCGGGACTTCGCGCAACTGGTGCGCGGCGAGGATCGCTTCGGCCACTTCGACGCGCTTCCGCGGCCGCTTGACGACGATGATATTGCCGCGATGCGCCGCTTCGACTTCGTGGTCGGGGCCACGCAGTCCATCTTTTTCGCGGTTCCCGCGCCGCCATCCGGGCGGGAAGCGGCCGCGGTCCCGGCGGCGGGCGGCGTCGCGGTCGAAGCGCGTGGCGCGCCTGCGCCGTCCTGCGGCGCCGCGCCCGGCGGGGGCTGAACGATGGCGGTGCGCGAGATTCTCGAGATTGGCCACCCCGTGCTCGCGGCCCGGGCGGAGGAGGTCGATCCCGGCGACATCGGCACCGCGCGCGTGCAGGGCTGTATCGACGATCTCATCGATTCCATGCATGCCGCGAATGGATCCGGCATCGCCGCCAATCAGATCGGCGTACCGCTGCGGATATTCATCGCCGAGGTGAAGGGACGCAACCCGCGCTACCCCTACAAGCCGCCCATCCCGCAGACCGTGCTCGTCAATCCGGTCATCACGCCGCTCTCGGACCAGACCTTCGAGAACAACGAGGGCTGTCTGTCCGTGCCCAATCTGCGAGGCTCGGTCACCCGGCACCTGGAGATCGAGGTCTCGGGGTACGGGCGGGACGGCGAACCACGCCGCTTTGCGGTGCGGGGATACTCCGCCGGCACCTACCAGCACGAGCTCGACCACCTCGACGGAGTCCTCTTTCCCCATCGGGTGAGCGATCCCACGACCTTCAGCTCCTGGAAGGTATTCAAGGAGTTCAAGGAAGCGGCGTTCGCCGCCGAGGTGAAGCGGCTGGTCGAGCGCTGGGGCGCCTGAGATCGGCCGGGGCGGCCGGGACTCAGTCCAGTTGCAGCTCCACCCGGCCCAGACCGGGGAACTCCGCGACCAGGTGCTCGCCCGCCGACGCCGGGTAGATGCCGTCGGTGGTGACGCCGGTGGTCACGAATTCGCCGCGCCGGAGACGCAGCCCGTGTCGCGGCAGCTCGTTGGCGAGCCAGGCCACGACTTCGAGCGGGTGGCCGAGCACGTTGCCGCCCGAGCCGACCATGTTCTCCTCGCCGTCGACGAGGAGGCGGGTCGACTGGGCGGCGAGGTCGATTCCGCGCCAGTCCGCGACCGCTTCGCCGTGTATCCAGGCGCCGTGGATGGCGTTGTCCGCCGCCAGAGAGAAGGGCGTGACCCTGTCGATGCCGGCGAAGTGGTGCTCGACCACTTCGATGGCGGGATAGAGGTCGCCAACGCAAGGGGCGATGGAGGCGCGGTCGTGACCGCCTTTGCGCTCCGGGACGTCTTCGGCCATGCGAAACCCGATCTCCACCTCGACCAGGCAGGTGCGGTAGTCGGCGGCGCGCGCGCGAAAGGGGCTGCGATGGACACGGGCACTCAGGATGCGCCCGAACACCGGATGGGGCACGCCGAGCATGCGCTGGGCGGCGGGGTTGGTAACCGCCACCTTGTATCCCGCCCGCTCGCCGCCCCATTGCGCGCAGAGCGCATCGACAAGCATCGCCTGCACCCGGTACGCGGAGGCGAGGTCCGGGGGCATCAGGTCCGCGGGCAGCTCCGCGACCGAGCGGTGCTCGAGACGCAGGCGGGAGAGGAAGGCGGCGGTGTCGTCGATGCTCACGGAGGCGGATTTTCGGGGCGCTCGTTTTCGGACGGGGCCCGCATGGTCGGCGGCGTCCGCCGCCGACCGCCTCGCGGGGCCCGGGCGTGCGCCCTCATGCCTTCCTGAAGAGCTCCAGGCGCGGATCGCCGTTCGGCTTCATGGCGGGGACGACATGGTCGCTCCACACGATGGGCCGGGGCGGCTGGGTGATCCACAGGTAGGCGCCGCTCGCTTCCATCTCCTTCTGCAATTCCACCAGGAGCTGATGGCGCCTGGTGTTGTCGGTCTCCGCCATCGCCGCGAAGTGCAGCTCCTCGAAGCGCTTGCTGTCGAACCACTGCCAGTTCCATATCCCGGCCTGCTCCGGCAGCAGCCACTGGGTGGTCCAGTTGAGATCCGGTGGCGCGATCCAGCGGTGGAACTGGACTTCGAGCCCTTCCTTGCCCTTGGTTTCGGTCAGGGACCAGTAGGTCCCGCCCTCGTGGGTGGCGATCTCCAGGTTGATGCCGATTTCGGCGAGGTTGGCCTGAACGATCTGGCCCGCGGTCACGAAGTCGGTGTCCGCGAGGGTGTCGAGAACGAGGTCGAGGCTTTCGACCCCCGCCTCGGCGAGCAGCGCCCGCGCGCCCTCCACGTCGCGCGGGGGCGGGGGCTCGTCGATGTAACCGAGCAGCCCCTTGCTGGCCGGGCCGTGGGCGCGTTCGGCGACGCCGAAATAAGCCCCTTCGAGGATCGCGTCGACGTCAATCGCCTTCAGGATGGCCTGGCGTACCCGCAGGTCGGAGAGCTTCGGGTGCGCCATGTTCATGCCCAGCCACACGTTGTCCGGGCTCGACTTGAGCTGCATCTGGAGCCCTTCGGGCATGTTCTCCCGCAGATGCGGCACGATGCTGAGGCTGACCCGGGCGATGTCGAGCTGTCCGGCCTGGATGGCGTTCTCCGCCGCCTTGGAGTCGGTGATCGGATAGAACTCGACTCGCTTGAATGCGGGCTGCGGGCCATTCCAGCCGGAATGGGCTTCGAACACGCTCAACTGGCTCGGGACGTGCTCCACCATCTTGTAGGGGCCGCACTGGGCCGGCGGCTCGAGCGAGTACGTGCCGCCCGCGTCCTCCACCGCCCGCTTGCACACGATCGAACCGGTCGCGTAAGGGAGCACGAACCACCACACCGCGGAGAAGGGCTCCCGGAAGACGATGGTGCCGCTCATCGCATCGTGCACGTCGACCCGATCGAGCAGCGCCCAGTTCCCGCCGTTGGGGGCGGCGAGATCGGCGTCGAGATAGCGCTCGAAGGAGAACTTGACGTCTTCGGCGCTGAGCTCGCCGTAGCCGTCGCTCCACTGGTATCCGGGGCGGAGCTTGAAGTTGATGGTCTTCGCGTCGACCGCTTCGATCGACTCCGCGCAGTAGAGCTCCCATTCCCACTTGTCGCCGGGCTTGAAGTTGATGAGCTTCGGCAGCACCGCATCCATGGTCCACAGGTCGCCGGTGTTCTGCCAGAAGGCGGGATCGACGTTAACGATGTCGGACGGGGTGCGCATGCGCAGCGTGTCGCCGTGCGCATCGGCGAGCACCGAGGCGCCGGGCCCGGAGGCGGCGAGCGCCGCGGCGGTGGTGCCGAGGAAGCGGCGCCGGGAAATGGGGGCGAGTCTGTTCATTTTTTCCTCCTCAAGACGGGGCGCCAGAGTATCCCAACCCACCGGGGGATTGAAGGCGGGCGGAGGCTCCAACCGGCCATTGGCCCGGAGGCCGCCTGGATCGCAGCGAAGAGTGCCTTCGCAGGGCGTGCGGTTGCCGGAGAAGTCGCGGGCCGCCGGCCCGCCTCCTGACGGAAGAGCTCTGTATGAAAGAAAATTTATCATTGACAAATAAATCAGATATCCTTTGAATCTTCGGACATGGACCAGAGTGCTCGAACACGCCTTGCCGTCCTGGTCCACCTCGCTCCCGGCGAGATTCCCGATTCCGTGACCCGGAGCGGGTCAACCTGATAGTGTTTCGTTGGCGAAGATACAGAATGGCGTCGTGGGTCTTTGCCGATGCGGAAGAGGGGGCACGATGACAGTCTCGCTCATTCGGATGAACTCACAGGACGGCAAAGCGACAAACCAGGGGCAGACCGAGCACCTCGTCTGCCGGACCGGGTTGATGGCGACGGCGGCAAGCTCCCGCGGCGTCGTTGACGTGGTGGTCGACGGGCTGGCGATAGACACTACGCCGGGTGCGTATCCCATCCAGCAACTCCGACTTTTGTCGTATTGAGGCCGACATGGAAAGCGTCTTCATCTACTGGGACAACTCGAACATATTCCACGAAGCGCAACGCTTGGCCGAAGAACGGGAGAGAGGGCCTGATGCGCGATCTCGCGTTCGCATCCACTTCGAAAACATGCTGCGTCTGGCGCATGCCGACCGGCACGTGATGAAGGCGTTTGCCGCCGGCTCCGTGCCACCGGAGATGCGTCAGTTGTGGAATCGGATGGAAGGCGGAGGCGTGGAAGTCCACCTGTTCGATCGCGGTAACCCCGGCCGCGGCGAACAGGGCATGCCGGACCGAATGATCCAGTTGCGGATGTTGGAAGACGCCCTCGATTTCAACGGGGACCCGGGCATAGTGGTGCTACTGACCGGGGACGGCGCCGGTTACCTTGAGGGTGCCGGGTTTCACAGCACACTGGAGCGAATGCACAAACGCCAGTGGAGAATCGAGATCCTCTCATGGGCACACTCCACAAATCAGCGGATGCGTATCTGGGCAGAGCAACATGGCGTGTTCGTGTCGTTGGACGACTTCTACGAGGCGATTACCTTTCTGGAGCAATCCCGGCCGGGGTTCGAACTCGCACCCGCGAGGAATCCGGTTGAGCTCGACCTGACCCATCGACGCGTCTCCCCGCCCGTTGGCGCCACACCCGCATCGTGAGGAGCTCGACGGGCCGGAACGTGATATCGGTAAGTCAGTTCCGGCCAACGAGCGTGATTGCGATCGGCATCGGAAGAGATGTCACTTCTCTGATGGCATTTCGCGGGAGTGTCCGGCGATCTGCGCCCTGAAGTCCGCCGGATAGCTGCGCCGCTGCATGGTCGTGATCGTGGTCCTCACGCGTGCGGAGTACCCATGAGGGCGCCGGAGCTGCGATAGACTGGCGCGCCGCCCGGCGTTTCGGCGCCCCAGGCGAAGACGAGATGCGAGGAGCTGATTCGGCCCATGTGGCTCTACATGTGCAAGCGCATCGTGCTCGGGGTGATCATCGTCGTCGTCGCGGTGTCCCTGCTCTACAGCATGATCCACCTGGTCCCCGGCGATCCGGTGAAGATCGTGCTGGGTCCCCGCGCGAGTCCGGAGCTTCAGGCCGCAATCCACGAGAAGCTGGGGCTCGACGATCCCCTGCCGGTGCAGATCTTCAACTTCCTGGGCAACGTCGCCACCGGGGACCTCGGCGTCGATGTCTTCAAGAACCGCCCCGTCACCGCCATCGTGTTCGAGCAACTGCCGCATACCGTGGTGCTGGTGCTGACCGGGATCGGCTGGGCGATGCTGCTCGGCATCCCGCTGGGTTGCGTCTCCGCCATCTACCGCAACAGCGTGCTCGATCGCATCGCGGGCGTGCTCTCGGTGAGCTGTATCGCGATCCCCTCCTTCGTGGTCGCGATCTACGCGGTGATGCTCTTCGCGGTCACGCTCAAGTGGTTGCCCGCGATCGGGGCGGGGACGCCCGGCGACCTCGCCAATCAGGCCTGGCATCTGGTGCTGCCCGCCTTCGCGGTGGGACTCGGCTGGGTGGGCTACCTGGCGCGCCTGGTGCGCGCCTCGATGCTGGAGATCCTCGGTGAGGCTCATGTGCGCACCGCGCGCGCCTTCGGGCTGCCCGAGCGCACCATCGTGCTCAAGTACGTGCTGCGCCTCGCGATCCTGCCCACCATCACGCTGCTCGGGATGGGCATCGGGATCCTCATATCGAGCGCGGTGTTCGCGGAGATCGTGTTCGCTCGGCCCGGGGTGGGCCGCCTCATATTCGACGCGGTCGGCACCCGCAACTACCCGGTGGTGATGGGGGCGGTGCTGGTCACCACTGTCCTCTTCGTGGTCAGCACCACCCTGAGCGACCTCATCAACGCGCTGGTCGATCCGCGCGTGCGCGGCGAGCACTGACGAGACGACGATGACGGCGGACGCATCTTCAACCGCCTACCCCGGCGCGTGGACCGCGTTGCGACGCTCGCTCCTGCGCGTGGTGCGCGAGCCGCTCGGCGCCCTGGGTCTGGTGATGGTGCTGGTGGTCGTGGTGAGCGCGCTCGGGGCGGAGTGGTTCGCGCCCTACGATCCCAACAAGATAGACATCCGGTCCAAGCTCGAGCCTCCGAGCGCCGAGCACCTGCTCGGTACCGACCAGCTCGGCCGCGACATCTTCTCGCGGGTTCTCGTGGGCGGGCGGATCGCGCTCGAGGTCTCGCTCGTGGCCATCGGGGTGGCGCTCGCGATCGGGCTGGTGCTGGGACTCGTCGCCGGTTTCGGGCCGCGCTGGCTCGACCACGCCCTGGTGCTTCTCTTCGACACCGTGCGCTCCTTTCCGACCGTGATGTTCGCGCTCGCCCTCATCACTTTGCTCGGGCCCAGCCTGGAGACGGTGATCGTGGTCGTGGTGGCCACCCAGATCCCGATCTACGCGCGCATGGTGCGCACGCAGACCCTGGCGCTGCGCAACGCCGAGTTCATCATGGCGGAACGGGTTATGGGCGCGGGCTTCGTGCGCATCCTCGCGGTGCACATCCTGCCGAACGTGATCGGTCCGCTGCTGATCCTAGCGAGCATGGACATCCCCTTCGTGATCACCATCGAGGCGGGACTGTCCTTCCTCGGCATGGGGGTGAGGCCGCCGACGCCGAGCTGGGGCACCATCCTCAACGACGGCTACTCCTTCCTGTACAACACCCCCTGGCCGGCGATCGCGGGTGGCGTGCCGGTCATCATCACTACGCTCGGCTTCACCTTCCTCGGCGAGAGTCTGCGGGACGTGTTCGACCCGAAGCTCCGCAGGGACGTGTGAACCCGTGCGGCCCGTCGACCCTCGCACTTGGCGAACCGTGACGTACATGCGCCAGGGTCCCTGCTTCCCCTGCCCTCGTTGGCGCCGCGCGGACCGGTGGACACCCGATCTCGCGGGAATGAGGCCGGGCGGGTCGGGGTTCGGTCCGCGTCGTTCCCGCGAGAGCGGGAGTACGCCGGTCTGACCGGCCGCGAATGCGCAAGGGGTCGCCATGAGGGTGGGAGCAAAGGGTGCGGTGCTCGAGGTGCGCGGCCTCAACGTGGAGTTCGCCACCGCGCGGGGAGCGCTCAAGGCGCTGCGCGACGTGGACCTCGACGTGCCGGCGGGGTCGGTGGTGGGCGTGGTCGGCGAGAGCGGATCGGGGAAGTCGACCCTCGCCGGGGCGGTGATGCGCCTGCTCGCGGAGAACACCCGCATCGCCTCGGGGGAGGTGCGTTTCGAGGGTCGGGACCTGCTGAAGGCGTCGGACGCCGAGATGCGCGCGATCCGCGGCGAGCGGATATCGATGGTCTTCCAGGACCCCATGACCTCGCTCAACCCGGTGCTCACCATCGGCACCCAGATGGTGGACATCCAGTACCGGCGCTCGCGCAGCCGGGAGGAGAAGCGCGCGCGGGCGGTGGAGATGCTGCGTCGGGTCGGGATTCCGGACGCGGAGCGGCGCATGGAGCACTATCCCCATCAATTCTCGGGCGGGATGCGCCAGCGCATCGCGATCGCGATGGCGCTAGAGACCGAGCCCGCGCTGCTGATCGCGGACGAGCCGACCACCGCTCTCGACGCGACCCTGGAGGTGCAGATCATCCACCGGCTGAAGGAGCTGCAACGCAGCGAAGGTTGCGCGATTCTGTTCATCTCCCATCACCTCGGGGTGATCGCCGAACTCTGCGACCATGTGATCGTGATGTACGGCGGAGAAGTGGTGGAGCGCGGCACGGTGCGCGACATCTTTCACCGCCCCGGGCATCCCTACACCGGCAAGCTGCTTCAGTGCGACCCGGCCCGGATCGCGGGAAGGAGCCGCGCCTTGCCGACGATCCCCGGCGACGTTCCCGACCTCGTCGCGTTGTCTAAGGGCTGCGTATTCGCGCCGCGCTGTCCCCGGGTGGCGGAGGTGTGCGGCAGCCTCCCACCCCCCGAGGCGCGACTCGCGGACGGACATCGGGCGAAGTGCCACTTCGCGGGAGAGGCGGGGGGCGGAGCGGCCGCCGGCTTCGAGAGCGCGGCCGAGACTGGTGCGGGCCCCCGCGCGGCGGGGGGAGCGGCAGGCGGCGCCGCCGCCGGAGCCGGAGCCGTAGCCGGAGAAGGCACGGGAACCGGACCCGGGGGTGCGGTGGCGTGAGCGCCGTCCTGGAGGTGGAAGATGTGCGGGTGCGCTATCGCGTCCGGGCGGGGCTCCGGGCGCTGCGCCCGGGCGGGTCGAAGGCGTTCATCGATGCGGTCGCCGGAGTCTCGCTTGCGATCGGCGAGGGGGAGACCTTCGGACTGGTGGGCGAGAGCGGATCGGGCAAGACCACCCTGGCGCGAAGCATCATGGGTCTGCTGCGCCCGTGCGAAGGCAGCATCCGCTTTCAGGGCCGGGATGTCGTGGGAGTCGGACCGCGGGCGCGCAAGGCGTTCCGGCGGGAGGTCGGGGCGATGTTCCAGGACCCGGTCGGATCCTTGAGCCCACGGCTCACGGTGCGTTCACTGCTCTCGGAGCCCTTCCGCATTCACGGACTCCGCGGACGCGACCTGCGAAGCGAGGTGCGGCGTCTGCTGCGCATGGTGGGACTCGGCGAGGACTTCGCGGGCCGCTATCCCCATCAGCTGAGCGGCGGCCAGGCACGGCGCATCGGCGTCGCGCGTGCGCTCGCGCTCGGGCCGAAGCTCGTGATCGCCGACGAGCCGACCGCCGGCCTCGACGTGTCGGTGCAGGGGGAAGTGCTGAACCTCCTCGGCCGGCTGCAGCAGGAGCTCGGCATCAGCATCCTCGCGATCAGCCACAACCTCAACGTGGTGCGTCACATCACCGATCGCATGGGCATCATGTATCTGGGGCGGCTCGTGGAGCAGGGTCCGACCGAGACCATCTTCAGCGAGCCGCGCCATCCCTACACCCTGGCCCTGCTGTCCGCCAATCCGCAGCCCGACCCCGATGCGGTGGCGGACCGGCTCGAGCTGACCGGCGAGGTCCCGAGCCTGATGGAGCGCCCGGCGGGCTGCGAGTTCCATCCCCGCTGCCCCTTCGCGCGCGCGCGCTGTCACGAAACGCTTCCCGATCTGGAGCGCGGAGACGGTACTCACGCTTGGCGGTGCTTCTATCCCCGGGCCGTGTCAGGCTGACCGGGACCGCGGGCAGAGCCCCTCGCGCCCGTTCAGTTGTAACGGGTGTGCGCGGAAGGGGCTCTGGCTCGGGACATCGAGACCGCGCGAGCCGCGTCGCGCAGATCCGCGATGTAGTCGTCGATCACGCGCCGGTGCTCGGGCGAGAGCATCAGGTGGACGGCGGGCGGGTCGTCGAGGCGTGGGCTGAACCAGCCTTTCTCGGAGAGCCGGTCGGCGATCGAGTGGATGTCGAGGGAATCCGAGGTGTAGGCGATGAGGCCGAGTTGCGGCCGCGCGACGACGCGGAGCCCCTCGATGTCGTCGATCGCCGCTTCCAGGCGCTCCCGAGTTTCGACGACCTGACGCGCTTTCTTCCGGTATCCGTCCTCCCCCAGGTAGTGCAGCACCGCCCACGCGGACGCGATGGCGCCTCCCGGCCGGGTTCCGGCCGCGGACGGGGTGCGCATGGTCCCCACCGGCCACGCGTCGCAGGAGAAGACCTGGAACTCCCGCTGCTCCGCGCTGCGGTGGAACAGGGTCGAGGCCCCCTTGGCGCTGTAGCCGTACTTGTGGAGGTCGGCGGAGATCGAGCGCACGCCGGGTACGCCGAAGTCGAAGGCGGGCAGGGGCACTCCGTTCATCTTCGCGAAGGGGGCGAAGTAGCCGCCGACGCAGGCGTCGACATGGAGCCAGATGCCGCGGTCGGCGGCGAGCGCGCCAAGCTCTTCGATGGGATCGATCAGGCCATAGGGAAAGCAGGGCGCGGAGCCGACGATCATCAGGGTGCGCTCGCAAGCCGCCGCGGCCATGGCGGCGACGTCCGCTCGACAGTCGGGCGCGACCGGCACCCGGATAATCTCGATATCGAGGCAGGCCGCGGCCTTGTCGAAGGCGGGGTGGGCGGAACGGGGCATCAGCACGTGCATGCCCCGCGTGTTCGCGCCGCTCGCCCGGGCCTCGTCCCGACAGGTCTTGAGGGCGAGGAAGATGCTCTCCGAGCCGCCCGAGGTCATGTCTCCGCAGGCTCCATCCGGGGCGTTCAGGAGATCGAGGCCGATCGAGACCACGTCGGCCTCCATCCGGGCGAGACTCGGGAAGGCGCTGGCCGCGCCGAGCCCGTTCTCGGACTGGTACATTGCATAGGCGGACCTGGCCACGTCCAGCACATCGTCCCCGGCGTGGAAGACGAACACCGCGGTGCGCAGATCCCGCCATCGGGCGTCGCTCTCGCCCATGGCGGCGAGCTCCTTCTTGAGGGTGGACCAGTCCCGGCCCCGGCACGGCAGCGTGTCGCTCAATGTCTTCGGGCCTCGACCCCGCGGGGCTTCGTCCCCGAGTATCGCAAACTCCGCGGGCGCCGCGTATCAAGAGCACGCCGAGTGCTTCGGCGCGCCCGAGGCGGCAGCTTTCCCGAGCCGCCCCGGCGGTGGTCTACACTGTGCCGCCGCCCGCACCGAGCGCGCCACCGCCGCCCAGGGAGACCGCCCGTACATGACCGGAGCACGATTCGAAGGGACCGACACCTATGTCGCCACCGGCGACCTGATGCTCGCGGTCAACGCGGCGATTACGCTTGCGCGCCCGCTGCTCATCAAGGGCGAGCCGGGTACCGGCAAGACGATGCTCGCCGAGGAGGTCGCCCGCGCCATCGACGCGCCGCTCATTCCCTGGCACATCAAGTCGATCACCAAGGCGGGCCAGGGGCTCTACGAGTACGATGCGGTGGCTCGCCTGCGCGACTCCCAGCTCGGGGACGACCGGGTGCACGACATCGGCAACTACATCGTGCGCGGCAAGCTGTGGGAGGCATTCGCATCGGCGGTCCGTCCGGTCCTTCTCATCGACGAGATCGACAAGGCGGACATCGAGTTCCCGAACGACCTCCTGCACGAACTCGACCGCATGGAGTTCCATGTATACGAGACCCGCGAGACGGTGGTCGCGCGCCACCGCCCGATCATCATCATTACCAGCAACAACGAGAAGGAGCTGCCCGACGCTTTTCTGCGGCGCTGCTTCTTCCACTACATCCGTTTCCCCGACCGGGAGACGATGACCCGCATCGTCGGGGTGCACTTCCCCGACCTCAAGCAGGACCTCCTGCGCGAATCGCTCGAGACCTTCTTCGAGGTGCGCGAAGTGCCGGGGCTCAAGAAGAAGCCCTCGACCTCGGAGCTTCTCGACTGGATCAAGCTGCTCGTCGCCGAGGACATCCCGCCCGAGGCGCTTCGCGACCAGGACGCGCGCCAGGCCATTCCCCCGCTCTACGGCGCGCTGCTCAAGAACGAACAGGACGTGCACCTCTTCGAGCGCCTCGCCTTCCTGCACCGCCGCAATGCTCGTTGACTTCTTCTTCAAGCTGCGGCGTTACGAAATCCCGGTCTCGATAACCGAATTCCTCACCCTGCTCGAGGCGCTGGAGCGCCGGGTCGCGATGCTGGAGGTGGACGGCTTCTACGCCCTCGCGCGCGCCGCGCTGGTGAAGGACGAGCGGCACTTCGACCGCTTCGACCAGTGCTTCGGGGCGTACTTCAAGGGCATGGAAGAGCGCTTCGAGGGAGTCTACGGAGAGATCCCCGAGGAGTGGCTGCAGCGCCAGGCGGAGCTGCACCTGAGCGAGGAGGAGAAGGCCCGCATCGCGGCGATGGGCGGCTTTGAAAAGCTCATGGAGGAGCTCAGGAAGCGGCTGGAGGAGCAGGAGAAGCGCCACCAGGGAGGCAACAAGTGGATAGGCACCGCGGGCCGTTCGCCCTTCGGCGCCTTCGGCTACAACCCGGAGGGCGTGCGCATCGGTCAGCCAGGCTCGCGCCACCGGCGCGCGGTCAAGGTCTGGGACCGCCGCGAGTTCCGGAACTTCGACGATACGGTGGAGCTCGGCACCCGCAACATGAAGGTGGCGCTGCGCAAGCTGCGGCGCTTCGCGCGCGAGGGCGCGGCGAGCGAACTCGACCTCGACGGCACGGTGCGCTCGACCGCCCGCAACGCCGGACTGCTCGATATCCGCATGGTTCCGGAGCGGCACAACGCGGTGAAGGTGCTGCTATTTCTCGATGTCGGCGGCTCGATGGACGACCACGTCAGGGTCTGCGAGGAGCTCTTCTCGGCCGCGCGCGGGGAGTTCCGGCACCTGGAGCACTTCTACTTCCACAACTTCATCTACGAAGGGGTGTGGAAGGACAACCGGCGCCGCCACACCGAACGTATCCCCACCATGGATGTCCTCCACAAGTACGGCGCCGATCACAAGGTCATCTTCGTCGGCGACGCCAGCATGAGTCCCTACGAGATCGCCATGGCCGGGGGGAGCGTCGAGCACTGGAACGAGGAATCGGGCGCGGTGTGGATGAACCGCGTGCTCGAGGCCTGGCCCTTCGCGATCTGGCTAAACCCGATTCCGGAGCAGTACTGGCCCTATACCCAGTCCATCCAGATGACCCGCGAGATGATGGGGGAGCGGATGTTCCCACTCACCCTCGGGGGCCTCGATGGGGGGATGGCGGAGCTGCGCCGACGGCGCGTACCGTGATCGGCGCGGGTCGCGGCGGCTCCACGTCGGTTCAGCCGCTTTGTTTCACCGATATCCTGCTTCGGACACCAGATTCGTAACGCCACCATCGAGGAGCCTGTTCAATGGCCGCCACCGACTATCCGACCTGGGAAGAGTTCACCACCACCAGCTTCGCGGCCCGGCACGAGTGGCCCCTGCTCGCCCCGGAGACGCCCTCCTTCATGGCGCGTGACATCGCGAGAGACCGTAAGGACCTCGACGGCGCCGAGGTGGTCATCATCGGAGCCCCCTACGTCGCCGCCTCCGGTGGCTACTACGCCGGAGTGCCGATGGAGGACTGGATCGAGGCGCCGAAGCGAGTGCGCCAGCAATCCGCGCGTTACCCCTCCGGGTACATTCAGGACTTCGACCTCGATGTCTTCGAGCACCTGCGGATGGTGGACTACGGCGACGCCGACATTCCGGAGTCGGTGATGCACGACCAGACGCCGGAGAACGTGCTCGCCGCCCAGGCCGCGGTCGAGACCAAGGTGAACGATGCGCTGCGCGCCGGGGCGGTGCCGGTGGTGATCGGACAGAACAGCCCCTGCGGGAGCTACGCGATCGCCAAGCCCTGCGCGGAGCACGTCGACGGGCCCGTCGGCTGCGTTAGCCTCGACACCCACTGGGATGCGAGCAAGCTCGACTATCTCACCGGAGACCCGCGCATCGCCGGCTCCTCCTCCTGGAAGCACAAGATGTACGAGTTTCTCGACAACATGCACCCGCGCCACCTTGTCGAGATAGGCGAGCGCGGCATGCTCGAGGACAAGGACATCGTGCGCCGCTACCTGCGCGAGGGCGCCCGCTTCATAAGCGCGTGGGAGCTGCGCACGAGCCTCGGCATCGAGGGGCTGGTGGGCGAACTCGACCGCGCCTGGAAGGGCACCCGGGGCGTGTACGTCCATTTCGACATGGACTGCATCGGCGGCTCCGGCCCCGCCCCCGGCGACATCCTCGGCGAGCTCGCCGAACCGATGGGCATGACCGACTACGAGACCATCCGAATCGCCCACGAGATCGGCCGGCGCGGGCTGACCGGCATGAGCTTCATCTGCATACCGCCCGGCTCCGCGGTCATCTACCGGGTGATCGTCTACATAATCATGTATCTCGCCGCCGGCCTCGCCCTGCGCAAGCTCGGACGGGGCGCCTGAAGTACCATCTCTACCCGTTCAAGAAAAGGAGCAAGCTCCATGTGTTCCCGGCGCTCCATCTGCGCAGTCTTGTTGGCTGGCCTGGTCCCTTCCTTCGGTCTCGCCCCGGCCTGGGCCGCGGCTCCGAGTGTCACTGTCGTAAACGAGAGTGCCCTTGGCATATGGGAGGTCCAGATCTCTCCCGATTACTCCATCGATTGGGGAGACGGCTTGCTGGGCGCTCGAACCATTGCGCCCGGCGAGGAGTTGCTGATCGATCTCAGCGATTTCGAGGACCACTGCATCTTCGACGTCAAGATCACCTCGGACGTCTTCGGATTGGGGCCGGAACAAGTCGAGTACGACTTGAATCTCTGCGAGATTGAGCGAATCACCTTCAGCCCGGATCCCCAATCAATAGAGCCCCGAGAAAGTGGAATCATAGGAACCGCGTTCATGATCACTTCGGGCGGCATGTTGCTCACCAACCACCATGTGATCGAGGACTGCAACGAGATAGACATACGAGGCTACGGGCCAGCGCGGGTGTATGCACAGAGCGCCGAGAATGATCTGGCCCTTCTGAGCGTGGACGTCGAAGCGGAACTTTCCTTGAAGGAAGTCGCCGTCTTTCGTTCCGCGCCCAAAGTCCGACTGGGTGAGCCGGTGGTCGTCTATGGCTTCCCGTTTACCCAGGTCATGTCGCGGTACGGGGTTGTAGCTGATGGCCTGATCGCGTCACTGTCCGGCCACAAAGACGACATACGGGAATATCAGCTGACCGCTCCCGTTCACCCCGGAAACAGCGGCGGCCCGCTCCTCGACCTGGGTGGAAAGGTCATTGGCATCGTGTCTTCCTCACTCCACGCCACGGACGCGGAGAACGTGAGTTACGCGATCAAGTGGAGCGTCATCAGGAGCTTCCTGGAAGCTCACCGTGTCGAGTTCATCATGGAGGCGTCGGACACCGAGCTCTCCATTCCAGACATCGTCGAGAACGCCACGAGCTACACGCTCCCCGTTTCGTGTTCATGACCCACCGCCGCATTCGGCGTTTTCGTCGCGGTACGTCCAAGGAGTAATGGCATGGTCGGTCGATGCTCCGGCGCCTGCCTGTGCACCGCGCTGCGCTTCGAGGTAACACTGCCCACACGCTGGGCGCTGCATTGCCACTGTACGCTGTGCCGCCGCGCCCATGGAGCGCCGATGGTTACCTGGGTTGGCGTGGAGAACTCGCACTTCACCCTCGTCGAAGACGCCACGCTGCGCTGGTTCGCATCCACCCCCGGAGCCGAACGAGGCTTCTGCGAGCGCTGCGGTTCCACCCTGTTCTTCCGCTCGACGCGCTGGCCGGGCGAGATTCACATCGTGCGGACCGCTTTCGAGGGCGAGATCGACCGGAAGCCGGGCGGGCACGTGCACACCGCGGACCGGGCCAACTGGTTCCCCTTCGAAGATCACCTCGCGCGATATCCGGCAACCAGCAGCGAAGGCGAGGGTTGACGCGAGTTAGCGCCCGAAGCGGCCGACTGTCAGTGATACACCCGGGTTAGAGGAGCGGCATCAGCTCTGCCGCCATGCGGCGCATCGCCTCGGTGTCTTCCCGAATCGAGAAGAGCACGGAAGAGATGCCACGCACCCCGAGGGGCCGAAGCGCGTGGCACTGCTCGGCCACTTCGTCCGCGGAGCCCGAAGCGAGGAAGAAGTCGATGACCCGCTGCGTGGTGAACTCGGTCTGTGGCCCGCCGATCCGCTCCGTCCAGTAGGGGTCCCAGTGTTCCCAAATCTGTCGGAATTCTTCGAGGAGACCGGGGTGGGCGCGATCGAGGCGGGCTCTCAGGTCCGCGACTTCCGGGTTGTTCTGTCGCAGTATCTGGTAGAGCTCCCAGGCTGCGGTGGCGGCGTAGGGAGCCATCTCACGCCGCACCGCGGCCTTGGACTCGGCGAGATAGCACTGGGTGCGGACCCACACCTCCACTTCCGAGGGATCCCGCCCCGCCGCCTCGGCGCCGCGCGCGATCTGATCCAGGCGCCACTGCTGGAGCACCGGATCCATTCCGATGCTGAACACGGCGTGACCGAGTTCACCCGCAATCCGGCAAGTCCGCGGACCGGCTACCGCCACCCACATCGGCACCGGGCGACCGGCATGGCGCGAGCGGCGAATCCACTCGCTATGCCAGGAGTTGCCCTGCCACTCGCCTTCTCCGCCCGCCGAGTAGTCGTTGATGAAACGGATCGCCTCGCGCAGCTCGCGCATCCGAACGCCCCGGGTAAGGTATTGCCCATAGGGTCCCCCCGCCCCGATCCCGACGAACGCTCGATCCCCGGAGAGTTCGCGCAGCGAAGCCGCCGCGTTCGCGATCGCACCGGGGTGGTAGGTCGCGGGGTTCGTCACGCCGTGGCCGACCAGGATGCGCGAGGTCGCCGCGGCGGCGAGCGTCATCATGACGTGCACCTCTTGGGAGAGGGTGCCCATGTCGATCATGGTGACGTGGTGGTACCCGAGATCTTCCGCGAGCCGCGCGTAGCGCGCAACGCTGTGAACATCCTGGTCCTGACCCAGACCGAGGCCGAACGCGAGGCTCATGGCGGACTCCTCATGACGGCGCACCGGTCGCCATCGGACTCAAGCTGATTCACGCCGGCCGGCGTGACGCACGGCGCGTTACGCCGCCTTGGAGCGCCCCGCAAACGCCGGCATCACCTCGCTCGCGAAGAGCTCGAGCGAACGCCGCTGCTGCGGCATCGGCAGTCCGTAGCTCCCCATGTAGCAGAAGGCGTCGACGCCGAGCGCCTCGTAGCGCTTGAGCTTCTCGATCGCCTCGTCCGGCGTGCCGAGGATCAGGTTCTCCTTGAGTGCGGCGGGCTCGTATGCGGCCTGGTTGGTGAGCAGGGCGGGGTCCGGCTCGTCGGGAAAGCCGGCCCGGACCGGGGCGAGGTTGCGGAACAGGTTCTCGAACTGACGTCCCTGGCGCACGATCGCGTCGACGAAGACATCGAGCTCGGCCGGCTTCTCGTAGATCCCGGTATGGCGCATGGTCATGAAGCGGGGGCGAGGCGCCTCCGGATGGGCCGCAAGCGACGCCTCGAACTGCGCCTTGTACTTCTCCACTTCGGCAAAGGGCCGGGTGAGTCCCCAGGACATGATGTTGCAGCCTTCCTTGATCGCGGCGTCGCAGGTACCGGGGTCGCGGGCCGCCACCCAGAAGGGCGGATGCGGCTTCTGCACCGGCTTGGGGCACGAGGTGGCGGCGGGAAAGCTCCAGTATTTTCCCTCGTGCGCGACATCGCCCCGCCAGAGTTTTTTGAGCAGAGGGATCATCTCCTGCATCATCGGTACGCCGATGTTCTGGTCCATGCCCCCGGCGAGGCGATCGAATTCGCGCTGGTAGGCGCCCCGACCGATGCCGAACTCCAGACGACCGCCCGATATGAGGTCAAAGAGCGCCGCCTCTCCCGCAAGCTTGATGGGATGCCAGTAGGGCGCGACCACCACCGCGGTGCCGAGTCGAATGCGCTGGGTGCGCGCGGCAAAGTGGGCGAGGAGCTGAAAGGGGCCGGGCGCGATCGTCATCTCCAGGGCGTGGTGTTCCGCCGCCCATACGATCTCGAAGCCGGCCCGATCGGCGAGTTCCACCATCGCGGTGGTGTGCTCCAGCACCTCGACCATGTCGGTGTCCGGGGTCAAGCGTTCCATGTTGATGACGAGATGGAATTGCATGCGATCAAAGCTCCTGATCCGGATTACCGCCCCTGCCGCTTCGTGCCGAAAGAAGACCCGCCGAGGACGGGGGTGCGGCATTGAAAGACGCGAGGCCGGCATTCTATCTTCGGGCGCGGGACCCATGCCAACGCCGACATGCACCGAAACAGGCTGAGGGCGCTGCTCGCCGAATACCGGGCGCGCTGGCCGAACGAGGCGGACACCGTTTCGCACTTCGAGGCCTTCGTGGACGCTCACCCGGACTGCTTCGAACGCAGTTGCCGGCCGGGACACATCACCGGTTCCGCGTGGCTGGTGGATGCCGTGGGCGAACGGGTTCTGCTCACCCACCACCGCAAGCTCGGGCGCTGGCTGCAGCTCGGGGGGCACAGTGACGGCGACCCCGACCCGCTCGCGGTCGCGCTGCGCGAAGCGCGCGAGGAATCGGGCCTCGCGGTGCGCGCACTCGACCACGCGATCTTCGACCTCGACGTGCACCGCATCCCGGCCCGCGGCGGCGAGCCCGCCCACCGGCACTACGACGTGCGCTTTCTCGTCGTGGCCGAGAGCGAGCGCTTCCGGAAGAACCACGAGTCCCATGCGCTCGAATGGGTGGCGGCCGATGCGATCCGCTCGCTCAGCGAAGAGGAGTCGGTGCTTCGCATGGCGCGCAAGTGGGAGGCCCGGCGCGGTGCTATATTCCGCCGCCCATGAACACCCCGAACGCAAGCCCGCGTTTCCCGGCCGGCCTCGCCGGGAGGGCGGCGAGGCGCCACGGCGCGCGGGCGCGCGGACCGGGCGCCACTCCCGGCATGGCGCTGATCCCGTCGAGGCGTCCGGAGCGCGTAGGCGCGCTCGGCGCGGGTGGGAAGGGGTGCGCGGCGGGGGAACACTGAGACATGCCCGCCGCCCACGACCGCCCCTTTCGCTTCTTCGACAACCGCGAGAAGTATCTGCTCTTCGTTACCACCTGCGCGGAGAAGTGGGCGATCGGAGAGCGGGTGGGGGACGAGCTGCGCCATCTCCGTCCCACTCCTCCGGCGCTGCGGATCTTCGACGCGGGGACCGGAGACGGCACGGTGATGGCGAGCGTGCTGCGCCGGCTGCACGGGGAGTTCCCCACCGTGCCCTTCGTCGTCACCGGCAAGGAAATCAGCCTGGAAGATGTGCGTCTGACGCTCGAGAAGCTCCCCGACCGCTTTTCCGAGCACCCGCAGACCGTGGTCCTGCTCACCAACCTGAACTACCGGGAGGCGCCGGAACTGCTGCCGGCGGACCCCGAGGCCCGGGCCCGCCTCAACTGGCACGAGGTTGCGCTCAAGGGGCACTGCGCGCACGAATTCGACAGGCAACTCAACGACTTGCGTCCGCGTTTGGCGCAGTGGTGGCAGGTCGAGACCAGTCCACGCACCGGAAACCCCGTGTACGTGGAGCCCTCCGTTCTCGTGCTCTACCGCGCCGACCAGCGCTTCGCGCTGGACAACGTGATCCCGCAGCGCGAGCAGGAAGCCCCCGACTACGACCTCGTGATCGCCGCCCAGCCGTACCGGGCGCGCCATCCCACGAACTTCAAGGTGCGCTATGTGCTGGCGCCGCTCGCGCGCGCGCTCAAGCCGGGGGGGCGCATGATCGCCATCCAGTCCACCGGCCAGGACCCCGGCATGGAGATCATCCGCAAGGTATGGCCGGGGGAGGAGCCTTTCCGGACCCCGGGGCCGATGCTGGCCGAGGCCCTGCACCGGCACCTGGAAAGCGAGCTGCCCGATCGCTCCTACGTGAGCGCGAGCGAGTCGAGCGCGCTGTTCCGCTACCGCCTGCACGTGATGTCGAACGAGGTGCAGGAGCACATCGGTACCTCCACCTTGCTCGCGGCCTGGAACGCCGCGGTCTACGTGGCCCAGATCGATGATGCCCGGGTCACCGAGGCGATGACCGGCAGCGACTACCTGCGGGCCACCACCGAGGTGCTCGCCCGCCACGGCGGACTGTGGTTCACCGACGAATCCTTCGTGCTGACCCGGCGAGCCTGAGCGCGATATCCCACCGATTTCTCAGATAGCGGACACCACTGACCGGCAAGTTTCACCGACTTTCATGGCAACGGCGCCCTGATGCCGTGACAGTGGAGCGAACGGACCCTAACCCGGACATTTCACCGATTTCCTACTGCGGACGCCAATATGCTCGTGTTAGCGGGCCGTACTCCCTCAAGCCGCTTCGACGTAGTGTCGGCTACGCCTTCAGCGTCTTTCAGTCCGTGCGCCCCACTATCACGGCATCTTGGCGCCCTCGCTACGAAAATCGGTGAAACTTCCGGGCTAAGACACGCAACAGCGAGCATCTTGGCGTCCGCGGGTTGAGAAATCGGTGAAACTGTCGGGTCAATGCCGCTTCGCCAGACGCGGCACCGCGGCGAGGAGGCGGCGGGTGTAGGGGTGATCGGGGGCGCCACACACGCGTGCGGTGGGGCCGAGCTCGACGATCTTCCCCTCGAACATCACCGCGGTGGTGTCGCTCAGGTACTCCACCACCCCGATGTCGTGGGTGATGAAGAGCAGGGTGAGGGCGTGCTCTCGTCGCAGGTGCAGCAGCAACTGCAACACTTCGGCCTGTACCGAGACGTCGAGCGCGCTGGTCACCTCGTCGCACACCACGAAGTCGGGGTGCAGACAGAGCGCACGGGCGATGCCGATGCGCTGGCGCTGGCCACCGGAGAGCTCGTGCGGATAGCGCCACAGGTGGTCGCGGGGGAGCTGCACCTCGGCCAGCGTCCGCGCCGCCATCTCCAGGCGCTCGTCGGGGCTCGCGCCGAGCCCGTGCACCGCCATGGGCTCGGTGAGGGTGCTCGCCACCGTGAGCCGCGGGTTCAACGACGAGGCGGGGTCCTGGAACACGATCTGCAATCGGCGGCGCATCGGCCGCATCTCGCGACGGGCGAGGCCGGTGAGCTCGCGTCCGTCGAAATGCACCCGGCCGCCGGTCGGCTCGACGAGGCGCAGCGCCGCGCGTCCCAGCGTGGTCTTTCCGCAGCCCGACTCTCCCACCAGGGCGAGGATCTGGCCCCGGTGGATGCGCAGATCGACCCCGTCCACCGCCCGGATATGCCCGACCGTGCGCTTGAGCAGGCCCTTGCGGATGGGGAAGTGCACTTCGAGACCTGCAAGCCGGAGCAGCTCCAGATGGCTTGTCGCGCTCCCGGGGGCTTCATCGGCCCCCTTCGGATCGCGTGTGGGCGAGGTTCGGCCGGTCCCCGCACTCGCGCTTCGGCGCTCGGATGCTTCTGTGACCGGCCGGTAAATTCCCTGAGCGGCGCGATCGTGGTCGATACCATCGGAAGCCCCGCTCATGCCGGAGCGGGAAACCCTTTCAACGGACCCGGACGTGGGACGCATCCCGATCCCGGCCTCCGGCGGTGACTGGGACGGCGGGCCGGAGGGGCCGGCGCCCACGGTAGACCCTGCCGGCGCGAAGCCCGCGGCGGAATCGGGATGGGATGCGCGGGCCAGGTTCTCGGGCACCGCGGCAAGGAGCTGCCGCGTGTAGGGGTGGTCGGGGCGCTCCAGCACGTGTTCCAGCGTGCCGGTCTCCACGATCCGGCCTTCGCGCATGACCGCCACGCGGTCGGCGATATGCGCGACCACGCCGAAGTCGTGGGTGATGAAGAAGAGACTCATGCCGCGCCGGCGCTTGAGCTCGCGCATCAGGGCGAGGATCTCGGCCTGCACGGTCACGTCGAGGGCGGTGGTCGGCTCGTCCGCGATCAGGAGAGCGGGACGGCAGGCGGTGGCCATCGCGATCATCACCCGCTGCCGCTGCCCGCCGGAGAGCCGGTGGGGGTACTCGTCCACGCGCAGCTCGGGCCGGTCGATGTGCACCTCCGCGAGCGCTTCGATGGTGCGGGTGCGGGCCTCCTCGTACCCGAGATTCGGACGGGCGAGCCGCACCGCCTCGATGATCTGGTCTCCGACCGTGATCACCGGGTTCAGCGAGGTCATCGGCTCCTGGAAGATCATCGCGATGTGCCCGCCGCGCACCCGCATCAGCTCCTCTTCGGGCATCTGCAAGAGGTCCCGGGGCGGGGCGTGGGTCTCGCGGTCGAGGCGAAAGAGCACCTCTCCGTCGCAGCGTTCGGTGAGACCCGCGGGCAGCAGCCGGAGCACGGACAGCGCGGAGACGGACTTGCCGCTGCCCGACTCGCCGACGAGGCAGAACGTCTCGCCGGGGGCAATGTGAAAGCTCGCCCCGTCCACCGCCCGCACCGTGTCTGCGCCGACCCGGAACCAGGTGTGCAGGTCCCGCACCTCGAGCAGCGGAGCGCCGGCGGACGGGCCCGAGGTTGCGCCCTGGCTCACGTGGACTGCTTCTCCTGCGAGAGGTGGGGGTCGATGGCGTCGCGGAGCGCCTCGCCGATGAGGTTGTAGGCGAACACGGTGAGGAAGATGGCGCCGCCCGGAAACACCGCCATCCACCAGTTGAAGGTGGAGGACTTCACCGCCTGGTTCAGCATCTGGCCCCAGGAGGGATCGTCGACGAGACCGAGGCCGAGGAAGCTCAGCATCGCTTCGGCGAGGATTGCCGAGGCGATGCCGAAGCTCGCCGCGACCAGAACCGGCGCGACGCCGTTCGGCAGCATGTGGCGGAACAGGACCGAGTGCAGCGGCAGCCCGCAGGCCACCGCCGCCTGCACGTAGTCCTGCTCGCGAAGGCGCAGGAACTCCGCGCGCACGAAGCGCGCGTAGCCGGTCCAGCTGGTGAGGCCGATGATCACCATCATCAGGTAGAGGCTGCGCCCGAAGAAGGCGACGAAGGTGAGGAGCAGGAACAGGGTCGGTACCGCTTCGAAGATCTCGACCAGGCGCATGCCCGCGAGGTCGACGATGCCGGAGAACCAGCCCATCAGCCCTCCCACCGCGATCCCGATGAACATTGCGATGCCGGTCGCGATGAGTCCGATTCCGAGCGCGATGCGCGAGGCGTGGATCATGCGCGAGAGCACGTCCGCCCCGTTCTCGTCGGTACCGAACCAGTGGGTGCGGCCGTCGGGGGCGGCGAGCGGCGCCTCGAGGCCGGTGTCGCCCGCGTCGCGCTGGTAGTCCTTGGGCGAGTAGGGGATCGGTGCGCGGATCGCCCATTCGATCTCTCCCGCGTGCTCCGCCTCGCGGTACTGTTCGTACACGGTGAGAACCGGCGGGTCGGTGAATGCGGCGCCGATAAGCGCCGCGCCCGCCACCGTGAGCAGCAGTGCGGCCGCGCTCGCCCGCAAGGCCCGTCGCGCGAGGAGCAGCGCCGCCGCGACGAGGAAGGTGCACATCAGCACCACATCGGCGGTGCCGAGGTATCGAAGCGCGGGGCTTTGCAGCTCGCCGTTCGCCCGCATCAGAAGGGGGTGGGTGTTGGCGAGAAGGGGCGCGAAGCAGGCGGCGACGATGAGCACCGCGATCCACGCCGCCCCGGCCCGCGCGCCGAGACGCACGAAGGCGCCTCGCAGGACGCGCGCCGCGTAGCCGCGCCGTCGCGAGCCGGCGAGCTCCGCCGCCGGTCCCGCGGCCGGCGCCGTTGCCGCGCTGCCCGTGCCGCTCATTCGTAGCTCACTCTCGGGTCCGCCACCGCGTAGCAGAGGTCGGCGACGAGGTAGCCGATCAGGGTGAGGAATCCGCTGATGAGGGTGAGCGAGAGCACGAGCTCGCGGTCGCGCCCCTTCACCGCTTCCACCGCGAGCTTGCCCATGCCGTCGATGCTGAAGATCGTCTCGACGATCACCGAGCCGCCGAGCAGCGCCGGGAGGATTCCCGCCGATACCGTGATGAGCGGGAGCAGCCCGTTGCGAAACACGTGGCGCCACAGCACGTCGTGCTCGCGCACCCCCTTGGCTCGGGCGGTGCGCGCGAAGTCGGAGAGCAGGTTCTCCAGCATCGAAGTGCGCACCAGCTTCGACAGAAAGGCGAAGCCTCCGTAGGAGAGACAGACGACCGGAAGCACCAGGTGCCAGAGCCGGTCCACGAGGAAACCGCTCGTCCACTCGTCCCCGCCCCATTGCCGGCCGACCCAGGCGCCGAGCAGGATGCCGAGCAGCCCGAGACCCGAGGCGCGCAGGGCGCCTCCGGCGAGGTGGGCGAAAGCGCCGAGCGCGCATCCGAGCGCCAGCATCAGCAGGGCGTGCACGGCGGGACCTCCTCCGTCCGGCAGGGCGCTCGCCATCGCGTATCCGAGGCCGCCGCCGAGTGCCCCCATCAGCGCGACCCGGGCGCGCCGCGGCAGCCATCGGCCCGCCGCCGCGAGGAGGATTCCTCCCCCCGCCATCGCGCCGAGGAGGGCAAGGCCGGCCCGCGCGTTGTGCCAGTGGGGCAGGAAGGGCATGTCGAGCGCCTCGCGCCGGCTCAGTCCCGCGGTCGGGAACCAGTGCCAGTATTGTTCCGAGGCGAGGAAGCCGATGAGCAGGATGCCCGCGAGCATGGTCGGCACCGACCACAGCGCGAGCATGATCCCCCCCGACGCGACGTCGAAGCCGCCGCCGCGCTCGCGTGCCGCGCGCACCCCGATGCCGATCGCCGCCACGTAGATGAGGGGAATGGAGAGCAGATTGAGCAGCAGGGTGATCGGCACCCGCTCGGCGATCAGATCGAGCACCGGGCGCCCGAACTTGAAGCTGGTTCCGAGATCCGAGCCCTTCACGAAGGAGAACCCGGAGAGACGGTTGTCCGCGTCGAAGGTGAAGCCGACCGGGGAGATGTTGTTGAGCCAGCGCAGGTACTGGATCGGGGCGGGCTGGTCCAGGCCGTAGAGGCGGTTGTAGTAGTCCTCGAGCGCCTTCTTCGCGGCCGGCTCCAGGTTCTGCCCCTCGACCAGGCTCTGGGCGCTGATGCCCCCCGGAGAGGACGCCATCACCACGAACACCACCAGGGTGATCCCGATCAGGGTCGGGAACATGAGGAGCACCCGGCGCACGAGATAGGTGATCATGGAAACCCGCTCTCAGGCGTTTTGCAGTGAATTCTATACATCGCCGGGTGCTGGCCCCGCGAGCGCCCGCGTTGTGCGGGTTCGCGGCCTCTTCTCACGACGGAGCTCGATGGCGGCTCCGGGAGGCGAGATCGAGCCGGGCCTCCGGCGTTGATTCCAATACCAGGCGGCTCGGGTGCGTCAGTCGGTGTAGCGCTGCTCGGCGCCCGGCGTGAAGATCTCCACCGGCACCGAGCCGAGATTGAGGCCGAGCTTGGTGACTTCGAGATTCCTCAGACGGCGGTCGACGAAGGCGAGCGTCTTGCGGCGCATCAGAAACGTGTAGGGCTGCTCCTCGTGGAAGATGCGCTCCACCGCCTGCCACAGCGGCATGCGCTCCTCCTCGCGAACCGTGGCCCGGGCCCGGTCTACCAGCGCATCGAACTCGTCGTGCTGGAAGTGGATGAAGTTGTCTCCGCCGTCCTCGGTCTGGGAGCCGTGGAACATCTGGTAGACATCGGTTTCCACGCCGCTCGTCCAGCCGAGCGTGATCGCGTCGTAGTTGCGCTGGTCCAGCATTTCGAGCATGACCGGCCACTCGGCGGGATGCGGCTTCAAGTGCACGCCGGCCCGCGCGTAGAGGTCCTTGAGGAAGAGGACCATGCGCTCGGTGTCCTCGTTGTCCTGGAAGTAGACCAGCTCGAACTCGAAGGGCGCGCCCGCCTCGTCTTCCATTACCCCGTCGCCGTCGCGGTCGAGGTAGCCCGCTTCGGCGAGCAGCGACTTCGCTCGGTCCGGGTCGAAGGTGCGCGGCTCGATGGCGGGATCGTGCTGCCGGCTGCGCGGGCTGAAGGGACTGATCGCGGGCTCCGCGTAGCCGAGCATGATCTCCTCGATGATGCGCTCGCGATCGGTGAGCCAGGTCATCGCCTGGCGCACCCGGCGATCCGCGAAGCGGGTCGGCGCCCCGTTGCGGCGCTGGTTCCAGCCGATGTAGCTGTACCCCGCCACCGCGTTCATGAACTCGAAGTTGTGGGTCTGCGCGCGCAGCGTCTCGTCGTCGAGCAGCCCCTGGTACTCGCGAGGGCGGGCGCCGTAGGAGTCGATGTCGCGGTTGCGGAAGGTGGTGAGGCGCGCGCTGTCGTTCTCGATGACCTTCCACAGAATGCGATCGAAGCTCGGCGTGACCGGTCCCCAGTAGCGGGGATTGCGCTCCAGCTCGACGAGGCCGAGATCCGGAGTCCACGTCTTCGGATCCGCGAGGCGGTAGGGTCCGGAACCGAGCAGCAGCCCCTTGGACTCGTTGAAGGTCGTGGGGTCTTCGAGGTAGGGCTCGTAGAAGTGCCGCGGCATCACTTCGAGTCCGCCCGCGAGCGCGAGGGCGTTGAAGTAGGGCTCGCGGTACTGGAATCGGACCTCAAGCGTGGAGGTCGCCTCCACCGACTCGATCTTGTCCAGATAGGCGCGATAGCGCGGCGCCGCGATCGACTCGTTCATGATGAAGGCGAAGGTGAAAGCGACATCGTCGGCGGTCAGCGGCCGGCCGTCGGAGAAGGTCACCCCCTCGCGCAAGCGGAAGGTGATGGTTAGGCCGTCCTCGCTGATGTCCCAGGAGCGCGCGATGAGCCCCTCCCATTCGAGCGTCTCGGGGTTGCGGGCGATCAGCGTCTCCTGCACGTAATCCTGCACGTCGGAGGCGTAGGCGTCCTGGGAAACGAGGGGAGTGATGGTCTTGAGACCCACTGCGAAGGCCCGCACGAGCCAGTCGCCGGACGCGTAGCCGGGCCGCCTCGTCGCGTCGAGCGCCCGCTCGAAGGCCGCGGCCACCGCCGGCTCGGACGAGGGCGCCGCGGCGCGCGCGCTGACCGCCCCGCTTGCGACCCGCTCGTCGAGCGCCTTCAGATCCACCCGCAGTGCCCGGAGGTCTTCCGCCTGCTCCTGCATCGCCGCGCGCATCCGCGACATCATGTTCCACTGCCGGTCGATCATGTACATCGCCACGAGCAGCGCGACGAAGATCCCTCCGATCGCCGTGAAGAGAAAGAAATCCTTGATCGTGAAGCGCTTATCCATTATCCGGGCTCGGCTGCGATGAACATCTGGTACCACATCGAATCGGAAGGGTCCAGGGGACGCCCGCGACCTTCACCGGCGCCTTCCGCGCGCTTCGGCGACCGGAAGGGAGCCGGGACAGCGCCCTCTTCCGAGGTGGAGACGCCGGGGGTGAGGGGCGGAGATCGAGGAGTCTCCCCACCCCACGAAAGCCCTTTCGCGCCTTTAGCCCGGATGATTCACCGATTTCTCAACTCGCGGACACCAATATGCTCGTGTTAGCGGGCCGTACTCCCTCAAGCCGCTGCGACGTAGTGTCGGCTACGACTTCAGCGTCTTTCGGTCCGTGCTTCCTGCTATCACGGCATCTTGACGCCCTCGCTACGAAAATCCGTGAAACATCCGGGTTAGCCCGGACCCAATGAAACTCACCGACTTCTCAGGTGGCGGAAACCAATATGCCCGCTGTTGCGAAGCGCAGTCCCTCAAGCCGCTTCGCCTGCCTCCGGCTCGCGGTTGCACGTCTTCAGGTCCGTGCACCCTGTTATCAAGGCATATTGGCGATCGAAGCGGCCGAAACTCGGTGAAATCTGCGGGCCAGTGAATCGATGAAACCTCGCACCTTGCCGCTCCGGGAAGCAATGCGTCGCTGGTGGCCGCTCATCGTCCTCCTGCTCATGGGCATGATGTGGGGGCTTCAGTTCACGATGCTCAAACTCGCGGTGGAGCGGGGCCGGTCGGAGCTGAACGTGCTGCTGATGGCGCTCGTGCTGCTCTCGGTCGTTTACGCGGTCCTCGTCGCCTTCCGGGGCCGCGTGTTCCGTCCCACTCGCGAGCACCTCGTATTCTTCGTGGTGATCGCGATCCTCGGCTACATCCTGCCGATGGGAGCGACCCTCTACGCGGCGCCCTACCTGCCCGCGGGCATCATCACGCTCCTCGCCTCCCTGTCTCCGCTCGCGACCTTCGCGGTGGCGATCGGGCTGCGGACCGAGTCGGTGTCGAGCATCCGCATCTGGGCGATGGCGCTCGGTTGCGTATCGGCACTGCTGGTTGCGAGCCCCCAGGTGGAGCTTCCCGGCCATGGGTCGCTCGTGTGGATGCTGCTCGCGCTCGTCATTCCCGTGTGCTACGGGGTGGAGTCCATCTACGTCTCCGCCCGCTGGCCGAAGGGCCTGGGGGTGCTGGAGCTGGGGCTGGGAGAGGTACTCGTCGCCGCCATTCTGACCCTGCCGCTGTTCTTCCTCTTCGGTGAGCCGGCATCCTTCGGCATCGGAGTCTCGGTCGCGGATCTCGCGATCCTGATCTTCGTGTTGTGCGGCGTCTTCGAGGTGCTGATGTACTTCTGGCTGATTCGCGTGACCGGGGGCGTGCTGGTGTCCTTCGGCACCTTCGTTTCCCTCTTCGCCGGCATCGGCTGGGGCATGATCGTCTTCTCCGAGCGCCACGGCCCCTCGGTATGGCTCGCGGTCATGGTCCTGGTCGTGGCGCTCGCCCTGGTCTGCCTCGATACCGTGAGGAACGCGCGGCGCACGGCGCGGTAGTTGTCTCCGGCGCGATCCCATGGAAGGTCTTCAACCCTTTGGGGGAGGAGGCTTAGAATGCGAAAGCGAGGAAACGACCAACCCGGATCTCGACATCGGGCGGGCGACCAGGGGGAGTAGTCGCGGCGCCCACTGCCCCGCGAGCGGGAGAAGGCTGCATCATGGCTCCGACGCGAAGGGATGTACTGCGCTTTGGCGCCACGGCCGCGGCCGTGGCCACGCTGCTTCCCGGCGCGGCGGCCGGCGCCTCCAACGACCTGACCCGAGCCGTCGACGAGTTCACCGGCGCGGCGATGCCCCTGGAGGGCGGCATCCTTCTGGAGGTGCCCGAGATCTCCGACAACGGCGGCGCGGTGCCGATCCGGGTCGCGGCCGAGGGCGCCCGGCGCATCGCGCTCTTCGCCGACGCGAACCCGTCCCCGAACGTTGCCGAATTCACTTTCGGAAGCCTGGCGCCGCCCGCGGCCACGATTCGCATCCGACTTGCGCAGAGCCAGAACGTGATCGCGGTGGCGGAAATGGCGGACGGGACCTTCCGCAGGGCTTCGCGCCGGATCGCGGTGACGGTCGGCGGCTGCGCCTGAGGAGGGCGGGGTGGCGAAACCGAAGCCGCGCGTGAAGCTGCCGAAGTCGGTTACGGCGGGCGTCCCCTTTACCGTCAAGACCCGGATCACCCACCCGATGCATACGGGGCTGCGCCACGATGGCGGCGGCAACCTCGTGCCGCGCCGCATCATCAATCGCTTTTCAGTGCGCTACAACGGCGAGACGGCGATCTCCGTCGATCTGGAACCGGCGGTATCGGCCGATCCATACATTCAGTTCGAGATGGCCGTTCCAGACTCGGGCGAGCTCGAGTTCGAGTGGATCGAAGACGGCGGCATGGTGTACGGCCTTCGCCGACGGATCGAGGTCGATTAGCACCTTCGGGCGAAGCCGACTCCGCCCGACCGGCCGCGCGGCCCGGGCCGCTTTCCGACCCTTTGCCGTCGCGTTGCTGGTGACTCTTCCCGCCGCGAGCGCATGGAGTGTCGATGCCGAGCGTGGCAAGGCGCTCTACGGCGAGTGCCGGCGCTGCCACCAGGTGGGCAAGGGCGCGGAACACCGGATCGGTCCGCACCTGAACGACCTGTTCGGGCGCGTGGCCGGCTCGTCGGAGGGTTTTCGCTACTCCCCGGCGATGAGGGCGGCCGGAGACGGCGACCTGGTCTGGACCGAGGTGACGCTCGACGCGTTCCTGTCCGATCCCCAGGCGCTCGTACCGGGCACCATCATGAGCTTTGCCGGGTTGGCGACGACGCAGGAGCGGGCGGAACTCCTGGCATGGCTGCGCGGCTTCTCCGGCCCCCGATCCGAGCTTCCACCCGCGGAGCCGACCGCCACGCCCGAGGAGTACGGCCTCGACCCGCAGCTCCTCACCATCCGGGGAGACCCCGAGTACGGCGCCTGGCTCGCGAGCGAGTGCACCACCTGCCACCGCGCGGGCGGGAGCGAGCAGGGCATTCCCTCGATCACGGGATGGCCGCTCGACGACTTCGTGATAGCCTTGCACGCCTACAAGCGCGGAATGAGGGTGCATCCCGTCATGCAGCTCGTCACCGGGCGCCTGTCGGACGAGGAGATCGCCGCCCTCGCCGCACACTTCCGCGGGGTGGAAGACGACCCTTGAACCAGGAGAAACGTACCGTGAAAAAATACAATGGAAACAACGGTCTGAGCCGGCGGCACTTCCTTGCCGGTGCGGTGGCGGCGTCGGCGGCGCTGTCCGCCCCGGCGGTGATCGGGCAGGCGCGCCCACGCGTCGTGGTCGTGGGCGGGGGCGCGGGCGGCGCGACGGCGGCGCGCTACATCGCCATGGACTCCAAGGGCGCGGTGGACGTGACGCTCGTGGAGCCGACCCGCAACTACTATTCCTGCTTCTTCTCGAACCTTTACATAGGTGGCTTCCGCGAATTCGCTTCCATCGGACACACCTACGGCGCCCTGGCCGCCAACCACGGCATCAACGTGGTGCACGACTTCGCGACTTCCGTCGACCGCGACACGCGGAGCGTGGGGCTTGCGGGCGGCGCCCGCCTCCCCTACGAGCGCCTGGTCCTGGCGCCGGGCATCGACTTCCGACCCGGCTCGGTTCCGGGGTGGGACCTGTCGCAGCAGAACCGCATGCCGCACGCCTACAAGGCCGGCTCGCAGACTGAGCTTCTCAAGGCGCAGATCGGCGCCATGCCCCAGGGCGGGGTCTATTGCATGGTCGCGCCGCCCAATCCCTTCCGCTGCCCGCCCGGTCCCTACGAGCGGATCTCGATGGTGGCCCACGTCCTCTCGCAGTCCAACCCGACCGCGAAGATCCTGATCGTCGATCCCAAGGAGAAGTTCTCCAAGCAGGGCTTGTTCGAGGACGGCTGGCAGCGCCACTACCCCGGCATGGTCGAGCGTATCGGCCCCGACTTCGGCGGCGACAAGGTCGAAGTGCGCCCCGACAGCATGGAAGTCGTGGTCGATGGCGAGGCGATGAAGGTGGATGTGTGCAACGTCATCCCCGCACAGCAGGCGGGAGGCATCGCGGCGCTTGCCGGCATCACCAACGAGGCGGGCTGGGCGCCGGTTGTGCCACAGACCATGCAGAGCCGGATGGACGAGAACATCCATGTCCTTGGCGACGCCTCTCAGCAGGGCGACATGCCGAAGTCCGGCTTCTCCGCCAACAGTCAGGCGAAGGTCTGCGCGATGGCGATACGCGGGGCGCTCACCGACTCCAAGGTGTTTCCCGCGCGCTTCTCCAATACCTGCTGGTCGCTGATCGGCACCGATGACGGCGTCAAGGTGGGCGCCTCCTATCAGGCGACGGATGAAAAGATCGCCAAGACCGACGGTTTCATCTCCGAGGTCGGAGAGAGCGCGGAACTGCGCAAGGCCACCTACGAGGAGTCGCTCGGCTGGTACGCCGCCATCTCCGAGGACATCTTCGGCTGACGCTCGACGCCGCGCGGCCGCACTTCGGGCGCTAACGCGGTTGCACATGACCGGCGCCGGCCCGCACCGCGGGTCGGTGCCTATCGACGGGCGAGGGCCAATCCGAGAGTCCTCGCCGCTTCGCCTGTTTCCGGCCCGCCGTTTTCGCGTCTCCCGGTCCGTAGGCCCCACTGTATCGGCGCCTCGGCGCCCGAAGCGAGCGAGAGTCATGAAACACGCGTCTCCGGCGTGATGGAGACAACCGGGCTATCGGTGGGCGAGGGCCACTCCGAAGGTCCTCGCCGCGGCGACCATGGCGGTGAGGGCGAGCAGGGCGGCCACGCTCGCGGTCGAGACGCCGGAGAGTCCGGCGCCGACCGTGCACCCGCCTGCGAGCACGCCGCCCACGCCCATCATGACGGCGCCGGCCAGGTAGCGCCCGGTCTGCCGGGGCCCCTCCAGGCTCACCCAGCGGAACTCGCCGGCCAGGCGTGACGCCGCCAGACTGCCGGCGAGGACGCCCGCCACGAGCCCGGTGCCGAACCCGGCGGGAATCGCGGTCGCCGCCATGGTCCAGAACAGGGTGTCGGCGTTCGGCCCCGTGAATCCCAGGGACTGCAAGGGAATCGGATCGAAATCGTCCAGGAGCAGGAACCCGGTGCCGATCCAGCCGATCGGCACCAGCGCTCCAATCGCGCCCGCCATCGCCAGATGGGCACGCGACGCACCGGAGCGAAGCGCGAAGAGCAAGGCGGCGAGCGCGAGCCCGAGCGGCCAGACCTCGCCGCCGGGAAGCGCCGTGAACGCCGCCGCCCCTCCGCCATGCACACTTGCCGCGCCGAGGGTCTCGCGCAGTGGCGCGAGCACGCCCCGCATCGTCGCAAGCGCGGTGACCGCGAACACCACCAGGACGAGCAGGGCACGCAGATTGCCGGTGCCGGTCAGCACCGTGAGGCGAGAAGCGCAGCCCCCCGTCAGCACCATCCCGGCCCCGAACAGGGCGCCTCCGAGCAGCGCGGAGGCGACCGGCACTTCGGGGGCGAGGAAGCGGTGCGCTTCGAACGTGACAAGGCCGCCGGCGACCGCCAGTCGGGTCCCGGCAATCGCCACCGCCAGGGCCATCGCGAATGCGCCGAGCGCCGGCAGGCAGTCGCGCCAGGGGCCGACCAGGCTGCGGCGCAGGCAGAATGCACTACGTTGCGCCAGTGCCCCGTAGGCGAGACCGAGCACCAGACCCAGCGCGACGGACGCGCCGATCGGAGTCAATATCTCGAAACCCAGCGTCTCGTACATGGAGCAAGCGCCTCCTTCCGTTCGTGGTCCCGGCCTGCCGGTCTTAGCGATTCACGGCTGCCGACGCCCATCCGCTCGCGATTGCGGGTCGAACTCCCCGCAATGCGCTTCGATGCGGTGTCGGCCATCCGCCACGCTTCGCGATGCGAGGCGAGACGTAAAGCCGCGCCGGACCCGCGTGGCTTGCCCGCTCGCGGGGACGAAACCCTCCGGCGTTTCGTCGGTCTCCGGCGCGCGCTTGCACGCCGCTGGCAACGTGCCACCCGCTACCACGGGGTCTTGGCGCACTCGCGACGGAAATCGATGACATGGCGCGGCGGGCTCAGCGCTCTTTGCCGACCCGACGGGCGTAGGCACGGCGCCAGCGCTTGAACGCGACCGCGGCCCAGATGCCCTCCGCGATGAGAAAGGGGAGGGAAGCGATCAGCAGCGCGTAGAGGGCGGCAAGCGCGCAGCCGAAGGAGAAGACCAGCACCCAGCAGGAGTGGCGCTCCTCCAGCGCGTAGCTCCCCACCATGATGGTGATGGCGACGACGCCGAGGGTCTCGATCAGCAGATTGCCGATTTCCATGATGCGAGTTGTTGCGTCGGGACGCCAGGCGAGGGGTCGCGCGCGGTGGTGCGCCGGTCGAGGACGCTCATGGGGTCGTCTCCACCTCCACTGTCTCCGCGAACTCTCGCAGGTGGCGGATATGGCCCGATGCGTCGTGTCTCTCGTCCGTGGTGATGACGGAGAGGTGGGTGGCGCCGAGTGCACGCCATTCCTCGACCAGAGCGCCCCAGTCGTCACGGGGCACCCGGTCGAGGCGGATGCGCGCCTCCATGCCGATCTCCGCCGGGTCCCGGCCCGCGGCGCGCGCCGCGCGGGCGATCTGCTCCAGGTCGTTCTTCACCTTGGCGCCGGGACTTTCGCTGTCCTGCGACTCCGGGAACCAGCCGTCGCCCATGCGCCCGATGCGCTCCATGGTCGCGGCGACATAGCCGCCGATCCACACCGGAATCGGCCGCTGCACCGGTAGCGGGTTGATCCCCGCTTCGGGAACCCGGTGCCATCGGCCCTCGAAGTCGATGACCTCCTGCGTCCACAGCGCCCGCATGAGCGCGATCTGCTCTTCGCAGCGCCGGCCCCGGTTGCGGAAATTCTCATTGAGGCCGGTGTACTCGACATCGTTCCAGCCCACCCCGATGCCGAGGCGAAGCCTCCCGCCGCAGAGGACGTCGACTTCCGCCGCCTGCTTGGCGACCAGCACCGTCTGGCGCTGGGGCAGGATGATGACCCCGCTCACGAGTTCGAGGCGCTCGGTGATCCCGGCGAGGTAACCGAAGAGCACCAGGACTTCGTGGAAGAGCGATTCGGACGTGTAGGGGCCGCGGAAGTCCGGACGATTGCGCACACTGGCGCCGAGCACGTGGTCGTAGGCGAGGAGGTGCGCGTAGCCGAGACCCTCCGCCGCCTGCGCGTATGCCTTGACCGCCCCGGGGTCCGGGCCGATCCCGGCCTGGGGAAAAACCACTCCGATTCGCATGCTCTGGTTCCTTGTTAGCCCGCGGCGTCGGCGGAGCGCGCACTTTAACCGGATACGGGAGGAACGTGGCCGCGTGACCCTGTCGCCTGCCCGGTTGTCTGGTCGCGCAGCCAGGATCGAAGCCGGCGGGGCGGACCGTCGTGCTGCCCTGGTTCACGAAAGCCGACACCACGTCGAAGCGACGCGTTGGAGTACGGCCCGAAACCGCAAGCACATTGGCGTGCGCAGCGGAAAACAGGTGAAATAGCGCGACTGAGGGCGTGTGGATGTCGGCAGAGGCAAGGGGGTTTGCGGGTCAGGGTGCGCAGGCGTGCTGCGACAGCACTGTCACCCACCCCGACTCGCTTTCAACGCAGTCCATGCCGGCGGATGCGCGTCCGCAGCCGCGGAACGAGGAAACCGGGCGGCCGAGCGAGGGGACGGGCGTGATGCCGGCAACAGAGCGTTCGATGGGACCACGGGCCACCACGAAGGCGCTCCGGCGTCTCGCCGCCGGCCTGCTCCTGCCCCTTCTCGCGCCCTTCGGGGTCGGAGCCGAGAGCGTGGCGGTGCTGCGCGATGGTGACATCGGGGCCTGGGAGGAGAAGGTCTTCAGCGGCGAGACCCGGTACGAGCGGGTAAGTATCGACGGGCGGATCGTGCTCCGCGCGACCAGCCGCGGGACCGCCTCGGGGCTGTTTCGCAAGCAGCGCATCGATCTCGAGAAGACGCCCGTCCTTCAGTGGACGTGGCGGGTAGAGGGAACCCTGGGAGACATCGACGAGCGTACCCGCGAGGGCGACGACTACAGCGCCCGGGTCTACGTGATCCGCTCGGACCCGGTGTTCTTCTGGCGCACCCGCGCCATCAATTACGTGTGGGCGAGCACGCGGGCCGAGGGCGAGTCCTGGCCCAACGCCTACACCGACGGCGCGCGGCATATCGCGGTGAGGACCGGAGACGAGCATGCCGGGCGGTGGCTCGACGAGCGCCGCGACGTGCGCGCCGACTTCCGGACGCTGTTCGGAGAGGATGTCCGCTACGTGGATGCGGTCGCGATCATGAGCGACACCGACAACACCGGCGCCGCCGCGGTCGCCTATTACGGGGACATCACCTTCCGCAGCGCCTCCGGCCAATAGGCCAACTGGTCAGGTAGGGCCCCCTCGCCACGCCACCCTCGCCGGCGGGCGCCGCCACACCTCGCTCCGGCTGGATCGAATGCGGCGTGGCCCCTTTGCGGCATGCGTCGCGCGCCCGGGAGTCGGCCCTTCCGGCCGGTACCGGGCGCCCGTGAAGTGGACGTTCCGGCGAAGGGCCCTCGGTACCGGCGCACGGTCCTGTCCGGCACGAGTACTCCGCCGGAACCGGGGTTTGACGTCAGCCTGGGCGTCCTCCGCCTCGCTGGCGATTGCCTCTCGCGCTCCGCGCCGCGCGCCCGGCACTTTGAATCCCGAAACCCGGGTGAGTTAGATTCACTTGCCGCACTTGTGGCGACAAGCAACTGATCCGGGCGCTTGCCGCAACCCCTTACCGACTCTCGGTAGCCTTGGGAGCCAGGCCGCATGATAACGGGTCGCACGTACTCAATAAGCGCGCAAGGCTTGGCCGAGGCCACTTCGTGGCGCCACGAGGGAACGGGGCCCGCACACGCCGGCGCATTGGCGCTTGCCGGCCGGGAAACAAGTGAAACACTCCGACCCGCTCGGAGGTGTTCCACCGAGAGGCGCCGCGTCCGGAATACGTGAACAGGAGGAGACCCCCATGTCCAGTTTGTCCCTGACGAGACGCCGGTTCCTCAGCTCTTCCGCCGCGCTCAGCGCCGCTTTCGGGAGTGGTATGTGGTCGACGAGTGTCGGAGCGCAAGGCGAGAAGGTGCTCAACGTGCGCCTCATTCGCGATATTCAGATCCTCGATCCCGGTTACATGATCGGCGGCGCTGAAGTGACCGCCCAGTTTGCGGTGATGCCGCGCCTCGCCGAGGTTCCGGTCGGAGACAAGTGGAGCTGGAGGCCCGCGGTGTACGTGAGCAGCATCGGGCATCGCGATCCCACCCACATCGATTTCGAGCTGAAGCCCGGTCTGATGTGGAGCGACGGCTTCGGCGAGTTCACCACCGCGGACGTCAAGTTCTCATACGAACGCATGAAGGAGTCGGAGTGGAGCGGCAAGTGGGACGCCCTCGATCACGTCGAGATCAAGGACACCTACCGAGGCACCCTGGTGATGAACCGGCCCTTCGCCCCGATCTGGTTGACCGCGCTCGCGCGTTCGACCAGCGCCATCGTGTGCAAAGCGGCCTTCGAAGCGAAGGGGATCACCCAGTTCACCACCGACGTTCCCGCCCAGTGCGGTCCCTACCGAATCCGCGAGTGGCGACCCAAGGAGCGCATGGTCTTTGAACGCAATCCGGACTGGCCGCTCGAAAAGCCCTGGTTCGACGTCATCAACTACATCAGCATCGATGACTCCAATTCGGCCGAGCTTGCATACGAGGCGGGCGAGGTCGACCTGACCGAAGTCACTCCGATCTCCGCGGTTCGCTACAACGAGAATCCGCCCGCGGACACCGTGGTCAAGGCGACGGGCGGCCTGCGCTATACCTGGATGGGAATGAACACCGAGCACCCGAAGCTCTCCGATATCCGGGTGCGCCAGGCGATCCAGCACGCGGTCGACGCGGATTCGATTCTCGAGGCGGCCTATGGCGGGGTCGCGCCGAGGTCGTACGGCATCGTTCCGCCGGGACTCATCGGGAAGCGCAACGAGTCCAAGTACTCCTACGACCCGGCCAAGGCAAGCGAGCTCCTGCAGGCGGCGGGGGTGGGGGACCTCACTCTCACGCTACAGACCCTGAACCTTCAGGATCGCGTGACCGCCGCGCAGATCATCCAGGCCAACCTCGCGGAGGTCGGCATCACGGTCGAGGTGGTGCCGCTCGACTCCGGCCCCTTCTGGAACCTCGGACAGGAATCCAAGGGTGATGCCTGGAAGGACCTCCAGCTCTGGATCATGCGCTACGGCGGCTCGCCCGATCCCTTCGACCACTTCCAGTGGTTCGTGCGCGACCAGGTCGGCATCTGGAACTGGGAGCGCTGGTCGGATGACGAGTTCGAGGAGCTCTACGCACGCGGCATCGCGGAGACCGACATCGCGGAGCGCGACCGCATCTACCTGCGCATGGGGGAGATCATGGAAGACACCGGCGCCTACGTATGGATCACCCACGAGCCGCCCTTCTTCATGCATCGGGACTGGCTGAATCCCGGTCTGGATCCCTCCGGCCAGATGGACTTCACCCAGATGTCCCGAATCGGATAGGGGCTACGGATTCGCCGGCGGCGCGGGCGCGCCCCGCGTCGCCGGCCTTTCCACCGCCTGGCGCAACTGCCGGCATGGCGCAACGAATCGACAGCGGTGCATTGCGCCGTCGCGCCATTCCGATTTTCATCCGTCGTCGCGCATCACCCTGGCCGCGGGCCAACCGGGATGTGGTGGCGAGCCCGGATGTTTCACCGATTTTCGTAGCGAGGGTGTCAAGATGCCGTGATAGTGGGGCGCACGGACCGAAAGACGCTGAAGGCGTAGCTGACACTACGTCGAAGCGGCTTGAGGGAGTACGGCCCGCTGACACGAGCATATTGGCGTCCGCAGCAGGAAATCGGTGAATCATCCGGGCTAGGCTCCGCGCATGCTGATCTACGCGCTGAAGAGGGCGGGCCTTGCGATCATCATCGTGTTCTTCGCGATGCTGGTGCTCTTCAGCCTCATCCACATCATCCCCGGCGATCCGGTCTCGATCGCGCTGGGGCCACGGGCTACCGCGGAGATCCAGGCCCGGTACGCGGAGCGCCTCGGACTGAACGATCCCTTCATCGTGCAGTACGGGCGTTTCATGTGGAATGCGCTTCACGGTGACCTCGGGCGCGACGTGTTCACCGACCGATCGGTGACCCTGACGGTGCTCGACCAGATGCGATTCACGGTGATTCTCGCGCTCGCCGCGCTTGGCTGGGCCGCGCTCGTCGGCATTCCTCTCGGTTGTTTCTCCGCGGTCCGGCGCAACAGCTTCCTCGACAAGTTCACCGGAGTGATCTCGGTGGGCTCCATTGCGGTGCCTTCCTTCGTGGTTTCGATCTGGGCGCTGCTCTTCTTCTCCATCATGCTGGACTGGTTCCCGGTGATCGGCGCGGGAGAGCGCGGCAACCTCGCGGACCAGGCCTGGCACCTGGTCCTGCCCGCCTTCGCGATCGGACTCGGCTGGGTGGGCTACCTCGCCCGCCTGGTGCGCGCCTCGATGCTGGAGGTGATGGGGGAGAATCACATCCGCGCCGCCCGCGCCTTCGGTCTGCCGCCGGGCATGCTCATCTACCGCTATGCCCTCAAGGTCGCGATCCTTCCCACCGTGACCCTGCTCGGAGTGGGGATGGGCAATCTGCTCTCGGGCGCGGTCTTCGCGGAGATCATCTTTGCGCGGCCGGGCGTCGGGAAGCTTATCGTCGACATGGTGGTGACCCGCAACTTTCCGGTGGTGCAGGGGGCGGTATTGCTCACAGCGGTTCTATACGTCCTCACCGTACTGATCGCGGACCTCGTCGCCGCGAGCCTCGACCCTCGTGTGCGCAAGAGCCTCTGACCCGGCGGCGCCGGCCTCCACCGGCTCCGCGGCATCACGGCGGAGGCGGCGTTTCGCGCGCACTCGCCGCCTCTTCGGCGATCCGCTCGGGTTGAGTGGGCTGGTGCTGGTGGTGGTGTTCTTCGCGAGCGCGCTGTTCGCACCCTGGCTGACCCCGCACAGCCCCGCCAAGATCAACGTCAAGCACCGCTTCGAAGGTCCCTCGGCCACCTTCCTCCTCGGCACCGATCAGCTCGGCCGCGACACCCTGACCCGGGTCCTCTACGGGGGCCGGGTCGCGCTCCAGGTGGCGGCGGTCGCGGTGTCGATCGGACTCTTCGCGGGCCTGGTGCTCGGGATGCTCGCGGGCTACGGGCCGCGCTGGATGGACAACGCGCTGCTGCTGGTCTTCGACACCATAAATTCGTTTCCCGCCATCATGCTCGCGCTCGCGATCATCACGCTCACGGGTCCCAGTCTGCACATGGTGATCGCGGTGATCATCATCACCTCGATCCCGAGCTACGGGCGCATCGCGCGCACCCAGACCCTCGCGTTGCGCGGCACCGAGTTCATTCTCGCCGAGCGCGCGCTCGGCGCGGGCCCGATCCGGGTGCTCGCGCGGCACGTGATGCCGAACGCGATCGGTCCGCTCCTCATCCTCGCCGCGATGAACGTGCCGGTGGTGGTGACCATCGAGGCGGGCCTCTCCTTCCTCGGGCTGGGGGTGCGCCCGCCCACCCCGAGCTGGGGCAGTATCCTCGCCGACGGACGGCAGGTGATCCGTGACACGCCGTGGCCGGTGATCGCGGGCGGGCTGCCGCTCATCCTCACCACCCTTGGATTCACCTTTCTCGGCGAGGCGCTGCGAGACATCTTCGACCCGCGTCTTCGCCGTTCCACCTGAGGGAGTGGCCCAGTCCATGGAAGTGCGCAAGCTCCCGCCAGGCGAGAGAACGTGCATGGGGCCGATCCGATGGCGTGTCGGAGCGGGTACAGAGGCACCGGTATCACAGCGTGCCGCCGTCTCTCGGGGGCTGGCCGGGAGTCGCCGATGAGCGATGTCCTCGACATCCGCAACCTGAGCATCCGCTTCGCCACCGACTACGGCCCCGTGCACGCGGTGCGCGGGGTGAGCTTTTCCGTGCCCCGGAACAAGGTGGTGGGGGTGGTGGGCGAGAGCGGTTGCGGGAAGACTACTGTTATCTCCGCCGCGCTCGGCATGCTCGCGAACAACGCGGACATCGGGAGCGGGGAGGTGATCTTCGAGGGCCGCAACCTCCTCGGCCTCTCCGAACCGGAGCTGCGCGAGATCCGGGGCGAACGCATCACGATGGTGTTCCAGGATCCGATGACCGCGCAGAACCCGGTCATTTCCATCGGGCGGCAGATGGTGGACATCCAGTACCGACGCCGGAGTCTGAGCAGGAAGCGCAAGCGCGAGGCGGCGGTCGCGATGCTGCGCCGAGTCGGCATTTCCGATCCCGAGACCCGGATCGACAGCTTTCCCCACGAGCTCTCCGGCGGTATGCGCCAGCGCCTCTCGATCGCGATGGCGCTCATGATGCACCCCGCCCTGCTTATCGCGGACGAGCCCACCACCGCGCTCGACGTGACCATGGAAGGACAGATCATTCACCTGCTGCGGGAGCTCAAGGATGAGCTCGAGGCCTCCATTCTCTTCGTGTCGCACAACCTGGGGCTCATCGCCGAGCTTTGCGACGAGGTCGTCGTCATGTATGCGGGGGAGGTGGTCGAGAAGGGTACGTGCCACGACATCTTCCACCGTGCGGCTCATCCCTACACCCGCGCCTTGCTCGAGTGCGACCCCGCCCGGGTGCTCGAGCGCACCGCGCGCCTGCCCACCATCACCGGCGATGTGCCGGACCTGCACCACCCGCCCCCGGGCTGCGTGTTCGTGGACCGTTGTCCGGTCGCGCTTGGGCGCTGCGCCGGCACGCCGCCGCGAGAATCCGCGCTCGCCGCCACCCACCGCGCACGCTGCCATCTCCTCGATGCCGGAACGTCTGCTTGAAATTGAGCACCTGCGGGTGCGCTACCGGCGAATGGGGGCGTTGCGCGCGCTCCTCACCGGAGTGCGCGATCCCTGGCTGGATGCGGTCCTGGGGGTTTCTCTGAGGCTCGATACCGGGCAGACCTACGGCCTCGTCGGCGAAAGCGGCGCGGGCAAGACCACCCTGGGACGCGCGGTCATCGGGCTCGCCGGCGCCCATTCGGGCTCGATTCGTTTCCGGGAACGCGAGCTCACCGGGCTTTCCGAGCGCGACTACAAGCCGCACCGGCGGGAGATCGGGATGATGTTCCAGGATCCGGCCGCGAGCCTGAGCCCACGTCTCACCGTGCGATCCCTCATCATCGAGCCCTTCCACATCCACCGGGCAAGGCTCGATGATCCGGACGCACGCGCGGAGGAGCTGCTGGGTCTGGTGGGACTCGGGCCCGAGTTCTTCGGGCGCTATCCCCACGAGCTCTCGGGAGGACAGGCGCGTCGGGTCGGGGTGGCCCGGGCGCTCGCGCTCGAACCTCGCCTCATCATCGCGGACGAACCCACCGCGGGCCTCGACGTGTCGGTGCAGGGCGAGATCCTGAACCTCATGGCGGAGCTCCAGGAGCGCCTCGGCCTCGCCTACCTCATCATCACCCACAACCTGCCGGTGGTGCGCCACGTGAGCGACCACCTCGCGATCATGTACCTCGGCCGATTCGTGGAGCAGGGCAGCTCCGAGCGCATCTTCGCCCGCCCCGCCCACCCCTATACCCGGGCCCTCCTCGACGGCATTCCGAAGCCGGATCCGGATCGCCGCCGCAAGACCGTCTCCATCGAGGGCGAGGTGCCGAGCCTCGAGAAACGCCCGAGCGGCTGCGAGTTTCATACCCGCTGCCCCTACGCGCGGGAGCGCTGTCGCGAGGAGGCCCCCGGTCCCACCGAGCACGAAACCGGCCACACCGTGCGCTGCCACTTTCCGCTGGGCTGAGCGCCCGGTCTCCGCTCGATGCCCGGCTACGGGCGCGCACCCGCCGGTACGCGCGGCGCAGAACGCGAGTCAGGGCACGGGGCCGCATGCCTGCCCCGTCACTGCAGGTTAGTACTCTTTTAGGCGATACTGGCGCCGCTTGATCGCAGGGCAATGGGCCTTGGGCCCCAAGGGGAGACAACGCCATGAACACGAAGAATGAGGCTTCGAAGCGCGGAACGTCGTCCGGTGACCGAGGGGCGCCCACGGCGAATTCCGCAACGCCAACCACCACGCGACGCGCTTTTCTGGCGCAGGGCGCCGCCCTGGGGGCGGCGGGCGCATTCGCAGGACTGGTTCTGCCGCCTTCGGCGCGCGCCGCGATGCCCAAACGCGGTGGACGCCTGCGCATGGGTATCTCGGGCAGCTCGACGAGCGACTCGCTCGACCCCGCGCTGCCCTTCAGCGCGATGGCGGCGGTGGTGGCGATCGGGCAGTGCCGCAACGGGCTGATCGAGGTCGACGCGGGAGGAAACCTCGTGCCCGAGCTCTGTGAGGAGTGGGAGTCCACCACCGACGACGCCACCGGCTGGAGGTTCAGGATCCGCAGTGGAGTGGAGTTCCACAACGGCAAGTCGCTCGAGGCCGAGGATGTCATCTTCTCCATCAACCAGCACCGGGCGAGCGACAAGTCGGCCCTGCGCGCACTGCTCTCCTCGATCGTCGAGATCAAGGACGACGGCGCGCGTGGCGTGCTGATCCGCCTGGATTCCGGCAACGCCGATTTTCCCTTCCTGCTCTCGGACCCCCGCCTGCAGATCTATCCCTCGGGAACCACGGACTTCAATTCCGGGATCGGCACCGGAGGTTACATCCTCGAAGTCTGGGACGCGGGACTGCGCGCCTTCTCGCGCCGCAATCCCAACTACTGGAAGGACGGACACGCGAACTTCGACGAAGTCGAAACCCTCGCCATCGAGGACGTCAACACCCGGACCTCGGCGTTGCGTTCCGGCGATGTCGACGTCATCAATCGCGTCGAGCGCGCAACCGCGAATCGCCTGGATGCGGTCGAGGGAGTGAACGTGGTCGTGCAGAACGGCTACAAGCACTACACCCTGCCGATGCGCGCGGATACCCCGCCCTTCGACAACAACGATGTGCGGCTCGCCATCAAGTACGCCTGCAAGCGCCAGCAGATACTCGACCAGATTCTGTTCGGTTACGGAAAGCTGGGGAACGACCACCCCATCGGGGACTTCAACCGCTACATCGCGACCGAGGAAGAGCTGCCGCAGCGCCAGTACGACCCCGACCAGGCGCGCTTCCACTTGAAAGCGGCGGGCATGGAGAGTCTGAAGGTACAGCTCTATTCCTCCGATGTCGCCTTCGAAGGGGCGGTCGACGCGGCGTCGCTGTACAAGGAGAGCGCCCGGGACTGCGGTATCGACATCGAGATCGTGCGTCACCCCGCCGACGGCTACTGGAGCAACGTCTGGATGAACCAGGCCTGGTGCATGTCCTACTGGAGCGGGCGGCCGACCGAAGACTGGCAGTTCACCGAGGGCTACCTGAGCACCGCGAACTACAACGACACGTTCTGGAGGAACGAGCGCTTCGACCGCCTGCTTCTCCAGGCGCGCTCGGAGCTCGACGAGGGCAAGCGCCGCGAGATGTACGTCGAGATGCAGCGCATGGTGAGCAATGAGGGCGGTCAGGTGGTGCCCGTCTTCGCCGCGGATCTGCTGGGCGCGAGCGACGCGCTCGCCCACGGCGATGTGGCGGCAAACTGGGACGCCGACGGATATCGGCTCGCCGACCGCTGGTGGTTCGCCTGAGATCTCTCTCAGATCAGCATGCGGTCGATCTCGTCGTTCCAGTTGCGGGCGAACACCCGGCGGCCCGATTCGTACGCGTCGCAGGATGACGAGACCTGAAACGCGTCTTTGGTGCTGGTGAGCGTGGTGCGGGCGTCGATGCGCACGTGCCAGTCTCCGCGGCTCAAGGTGAACTCTCGGCGCGCCGTGCAGCGCGCCGAGAGCGGGTCGTCGCGCCGAATCGCATGCTCGATCTCGGATATCTCTTGGAAGCGCAGCCCGATGTCCGAGATGAGGTAGTCGCCGAGGTCCCTGTACTCGATCACTCGCACTTCGCCGGTGGCGACATCCTCCACCACTGTGCGGGTGGAGCGCCCGAGTCGATGAACTTCTCGATTCATTGGCCGGGCGCGGCGTGTCGCTTCGAAGGGATGCGGCGCGCCCGAGTCGCAAGCGCGCGCGAGGCGGGGCAGGGTCGCGGTGCTGGGGCCGCAGTGGATGCCCAGGGTCACGGGCTCGGGCGCGGGCCACGCGAGCGGCCAGTAGGAGGTCGAAACCGCGACCCGGATACGATGTCCTGGCGCGAAGGCGTGGGCGATGTGGTCCATCGTCACGCGGACCGCGTATCGCTTGCCGGGGACCAGGGGCGCCGGTGTCTCGTGGCCGTCGCGATGCGTCAGGTTCAGCACGCCATAGGACACCCGTAGCGAGCTGCCGTCGGGGGCGACGTCGTTCAGGCGCACCGCCACCAACGCCACCGGCCGGTCGCAATCGAGGTGCAGGTCGAGGACCGGGGCGCCGAGCAGCTCGAAACGTTCCGTCAGGGGCTCGGTGTCGAAGCAGAGCGAGAAGGCGTCGTCGACTCGCTGGTCGACGGGCTCCCCCGTGTCGTAGCCCTTGCCGTACCACTCGCCGGCGGCGATGCCCAACGTCTGGGGCGATGAGGTCTCGACGCGTGCCTCTTCTCCCGCCCGCCCGCGCAGACCCGCGCGCGTGAGATGAAAGGTGACGGGCCGCGTGTCGTCGCCGGGCCGCGCACCCGTTGCCAGCCACCGGCCGGGACGCTCGGGGTGAAAGGGTGCTGGCCGGACCCACTCCTGCATCCAGATTCGGCAGGGCGCTTCGTCCATGACGCCGTTGTCCACGCCGTCCAGCCAGCGTTCCCACCAGCGAAGCGCGTCCTGCAGGAAGCCGACGGCGGGTCCGGGAACCCCCTCGTGCGGATACAGGTGTCCCCACGGACCTACCGTGGCGCGGCGCGGCGCGCTGAGGCCGTCCATCATGCGGAAGACGGCGTTGGAGTATCCGTCGGCCCACCCTCCGACCGCATAGACCGCCGCCTCGATGGCGCTTGGGTCCTCGCAGACCGACCCGTGACGCCAGTACGCATCGCGCCACTGGTGCCTGAGCCATCGGTGTACGGGCGGTCGGAGGTGCGAGAGCCGGGACTGCCACTCACGCCGCCACTCGTCTCCGACGACTTCCGGGTCCGGGGGCAGGCTCAGGTAGCAGAGGAACCCGGTGCCCCACTCCATCTGATCGTCGATGAGGCAGCCGCCGGTGAAGTGCATGTCGTCGCGATAGCGATCGTCGGTGGAGCCGACGGTGATGATCGCTTTCAGGGCCGGAGGGCGGAGCGCCGCGATCTGGAGCGCCGTGAATCCGCCCCAGGAAAGCCCGATCATGCCGACCGACCCGTTGCACCAGCGCTGGGCCGCGATCCACGCGATCGCCTCGATTCCGTCTTCCCACTCCTGTCGGGTGTACTCGTCCTCGAGGATCCCCGACGAGTCGCCGGAACCGCGCAGATCCACGCGCAGGCTGGCGTAGCCGTGCTCGGCAAAGTACCGGTGCATCGGTTCGTCGCGCATGCGACTCAGATCGCGGCGCCGGTACGGGATGTACTCCATGACCGCGCCCGCGGGCCGCTCCTCGGCGCCGGCGGGAAGCCAGATGCGCGCGGCCAGCCGGCACCCGTCGGACAACGGGATCCAGGCGGTCTCGATCTCGGTTACCTCCCCCGGGGAGAGGGTGCGCGGTGGGTGCGAATTCATCGTTCCGGGTCCGGTATCCGTGTCGTGCCGTCAGCGCGCAAGTTTCACCGATTTTCGGCCGCTTCGGACGTCAGAACACCGTCGTAGTGGGGCGCACGGACCGTAAGACGCGCAACGGCGAGCCGGAAACAGACGAAGCGCCGGTGGCGTGCAAGGATCGGCGAGCGGGCAAGCTTCGCCCAAGGAATGCGGAGCCGAACAGGTAGCCGACGCCACGTCGCAATCGGCGCGACGCAGGGAGGCCCGCAACCGCGAGTATCCTGGCGTCCGCGATTTGAGAAATCGGTGAAACTTGCGGGCTACGCGCTCGGGTCGGACCCGGAATCGGCGAGTGGCGCTTTCCAGACTTCGCGGGCGAGACGAAGCCAGTTGCCACCGAGTACCGCGAGGACATCTTCATCAGGGTAGCCGGCGTCCACCATCCGCCTGCAGAGCGAAGGGATCCGTTCCGGCGGGCAGGACTCCATGGTCTCGAGCTCGTAGAGCTGGTCCGGCGGCCACCGGGAGGGATCTTGCGCGACCGCGGCCGCCATCGCCGCCCGGTCGCTGACCGCGTCGAGCCCGAGGCCCACGTGGCGCGGTCCCAGTAATTGAACCCAGTGGTCGACGTGGCGAAACAGCGCGTCGGTCGAGGCATCGTTGTCTCCGAGGAAGATGCCGATGCCGTTCACCCCCACCACTCCGCCGGTGGCCGCGCAGGCCTTCGCCAATTCGTCGTCGATGTTCTGGCGATGGCGGTGAAGGGCGGCGCAATTTGAGTGGGAGTAGATGACGGGGGCGCAAGCGATCTCGAACGTGTCCAGCGCGGTCCGCCGACCGGTGTGCGAGCAGTCGACGAGCATGCCGGCGCGCTGCATCTCGCGTACCAGCTCCCCGCCGAAGCGCGTGAGTCCGGTGTCCGTGGGCTCGTGACAACCGACTCCGACCGGGTTGCGCCGGTTGTAGGCGAGCAGCGCATGGCGCACCCCGAGCGCGTGGAAGACATCGACGAGTCCGAGGTCGCGATCGAAGGCGGTGGTGCCCTGGAAGTGAAAGCCCAGTGCGAGCTTGCCCTGCGCCTTTGCCCCTTCGGCGTCTTGCGCGGCGCCGAGCAGTACATACTCGTCCGGGTGCGCATCGACAAAGCGCCGCCAGGCCTCGATTCGCCCGATGGCGCTCTCGCTGTCGTCGGGGTCGTAGGCGACGGTGATCGAGACCGCGCTGTAGCCGCTCGCTCGCATGCGTGCCAGCATGCGAAAGTGCGCGTCCCAGGCGCCGCAGGCGAGCGTGGCGGGGAAGGTCTGATCCCAGACGAGCGCACTCGCGTAGAGCGTGGCGGCGGCGTCGCTCGCGGAGTCTTCACCGGTCCGGTTCACGCGCCACTCCGTGTTCTCGGTCCGCCCCATCGTGGCATAGCGCAGTTGCAATGCGAAGGGGCGAGTGGTGTGCTCGCCACATCGCGAACGCGCTCCGCCCCGGCGATCGCGCCGCACCGGGGGCCGCCCGCTCGCCGGTACGCGCGCCAATGCCGGGGGCTCCACGCGCATTCCCCTCGTCGCCACCCACCAGGAGGTCAACCCCATGATGCTTACTCCGACCGAAATGGAACGGCTCACGATCTTCGTCGCGGCCGAGATCGCGAGACGCCGCCGCGCGAAGGGCCTGAAGCTCAATCACCCCGAGGCGCAGGCGTACATCGCCGACGAGATCCTGGAGGGCGCGCGCGAGGGGCGCTCGGTCGCCGAGCTGATGGCTATCGGCTCCCGGCTGCTCAGCACCGACGACGTGATGCCCGGCGTGGCCCGCCTGATGCCGATCGTCCAGGTCGAGGGGATGTTCCCCGACGGGGCCAAGCTGGTGACGGTCCATGATCCGATCCGGCCGGGGCGCGAGGGCGGCGCCGATACGCCGGAGGAACGCGCGGGCGAGATCATCACTCCCGACGAGGACATCGAGCTCAATCCGGGACGGCGGCGCCAGACGCTCACGGTCCGCAACACCGGGGATCGCCCGGTGCAGGTGGGAAGCCACCTGCACTTCTTCGAGGCGAACCGGGGCCTCCACTTCGACCGGGAGAAGGCGTTTGGCATGCGCCTCGACATCCCCGCCGGCACCGCGACGCGATTCGAACCGGGCATGAGCCGGGAGGTGACGCTGGTCGAGATCGCGGGAACGGGGGAGGTCACGGGGCTGAACGGTCTGACCAACGGCTCCATCCACTCGCCGGAGGTCAAGGCGGCCGCCATCGTGCGCGCGCGCGAGCACGGCTTTCTCGGCGCCTGAGGAAGGAGACTGCTGATGGTCAAGATGACGAGGGCGGCCTACGCCGCTCACTACGGACCCACCCGGGGGGACCTCGTCCGTCTGGGCGACACGTCGCTGCTTGCCGAGGTCGAGCACGACCACGCGGTGCCGGGGGAGGAATGCATGACCGGCGGCGGCAAGACCATGCGCGACGGCATGGGCTTTGCCGCCGGGGTCAAGCGCGCCGACGGCTGCCTCGACCTGGTGGTGCACAACGCGCTGCTCATCGACCCGGTGCAGGGGATCGTCAAGGGCGACATCGGCATCCGCGACGGCCGGATCGTCGGCGTGGGCAAGGCCGGCAATCCCGCGATCATGGCCGGCGTGCATCCCGAGCTGGTCTGCGGCGCGTCGACGGTGGTGTGCCACGGCGAGGGTTACATCGCCACCCCCGGCGGCATCGACGTGCACGTGCACCAGAAGAGCGTCGAGCTCACCCACCACGCCCTCAGCACCGGACTCACCTCCATGTTCGGCGGCGGGCACGGCATCCTGATGGCGATCGACAGCGGCGGAGAGTGGCACACCGGGCGCATGTTGCAGGCGGCGGAGCACTTCCCGGTGAACTTCGGATTCTTCAGCCGCGGCAGCCTGCACTTCGCGGAGTCGGTGGCGGAGGGGCTCGCGGGCGGGGTCATCGGCGTGAAGATCCACGAGGACTACGGCGCGATGCCCGCCACCATCGATGCCTGTCTGCGGGCCGCGGACGAGCACGACTTCCAGGTGCAGCTTCACACCGACACCCTCAACGAGGCGGGCTTCTACGAGGACACCATCGCCGCGATTGCGGGGCGCACCATCCACATGTACCACACCGAGGGTGCGGGGGGAGGTCACGCGCCGGACATCATCCGTTGCAATGCGGTGCCGAACTGCCTGCCCTCCTCGACCAACCCCACCAACCCCTACACCGTCAACACCTTTGACGAGCACCTGGACATGACGATGGTCGCCCACCGATTGAACCCGGCGATACCCGAGGACGTGGCCTTCGCCGAGAGCCGCATCCGCCCCCAGACCATCGCGGCGGAAGACATCCTCCACGACATGGGGGCGATCTCGATGTTCGGCTCCGACAGCCAGGGGATGGGGCGGATCAACGAGGTCGTTCCCCGATGCTGGCAACTCGCGAGCAAGATGAAGGACCAGCGCGGCCGCCTCCCCGAGGAGCGCACGGCGCGTGCCGACAACGAGCGCATCAAGCGCTACATCGCCAAGTACACCATCAATGCGGCCCGCACCTTCGGCGTCGAGGAGTGGATAGGCTCGATCGAGCCGGGAAAGATGGCGGACATCGTCCTGTGGCGGCCCACCCACTTCGGGATCAAGGCGTCGATCGTCATCAAGAGCGGCTTCGCCGCGTGGGCGGTGTCCGGCGACGCGGCGGCGAGTCTCTCGACCTGCGATCCGCTGATCGCGAGACCGCAGTGGGGAGCGTACGGCCGCGCGCCGCAGGGGCTCTCCGTCAACTTCGTGCATCCCCGCGCGATCGAGGCCGATATCGCGGGCCGGCTCGGGCTCGCCACGCCGCTGCTTCCGGTCTCCGGGACACGAAGCCTCGGCAAGCGCGACATGATGCACAACGACGTGTGTCCCGAGATCCGCGTCGATGCCCAGACCTTCGACGTGTTCGTGGACGGCGAGCTGGCCTGGTGCGAGCCGCTCGAACGCGTAACGCTCGGCCAGCGCTACATGCTGAGATGAAGCGCGGTCCGTGCCGGCGGATGCGCACCCGCGGGGGTCGATGGGAGCTGGCGAGGGCGGTTTGCCCGTATATTTCACCGATGTTCGGCCGCTTCGGTCGCCAGGACGCCGGGATAGTGTGGCGCGCGGACCGGAAGACGCTGAAGTCGTAACCGACACGAAGTCGAAGTGGCTTGGGGGAGGGAGACTCGCACCCGCGAGCAGATTGGCGTCCGCGAGTTGAGTAATCGGTGAAGTTTGCGGGTCAGGGCGCCGGAATCGGCCCCCTACTTGCGGCGCGGGGCGGGAAGGTGGCCGGTGACGCGGGCGCGGAGCGCGGCCCAGAGCCCGGTCATGGTCTCGGTGAGCTCCGCTGCGTCCGCGGCGAGCAGGCGCGCCCAGGCCCCGCCGCGGTTGGGCAGGGCGCAGGCCGCGCCGTAGACGGCGGGCGGCGCCTTCGCGAGCCCATCGCGCAGGGCTGCAAGCAGGGTCTCCGGCGCCGCGGCGTCTCCGGCCGCGATCAGGGTGCCCTGCATGAGGCGCTTGCCGCTCACCCCGGCGGTCCCCGCCATCCAGGCGGCGCCATCGAGATGAAAGCGGTCCAGCGCGCGCAGGCGATTTCCGGGGCCGACGACGCGGCTCTCGCCCGCGCAGAAAGCGAAGGGCCGGTCGCCGCCTCCGGGGTCGTGAGGCAGGAAGGCGTCGCCGGCGATGATGAGGGCGCCGGGCGCGGGTTCGAGCGTGACCGCGGTGCGCAGACGCGCTTCGGGAAAGAGAATGGTCGGGTCGGGCAGGTACTCGAGCAGACTCCCGGGTCCGCCCGACAGGTGGATGCGCTGCCGTGCTTCACCCTCGGGCATGCGGTAGGCGATGCTCGCCGCCTGGGTGGTGATGTGGGCCTTGGCGCCCGCTTCGGTGCGGATCTCTACGTCCAGCCGGTCGCCGGAGTATAGGCCTCCGGCGCTCGTCTGGACGTAGAGGCTTGCCATCTCCGGGAGGTCGGGGTCGAGGTACTGCGCGCGGCAGAGATGAAAGGGATAGGAGGCGTACTGTCGGGCGAGGTAGCTCTTTCCACGCGCGTCGACGGCGAAGGCCGTCCGCAGGCGCCCACGCGTGCGCGCCGGCGCTCGCCGGGCCTCAGTCGTCGAAGAGGACATCGCGGGACAGGCGCTCGACCACCGCGTCGAGTCCCTCTCCCGTGGCGCAGTTCGTCGTCAGCACCGGCTTCCCGCCGCGCACCTCGCGCGCCTCACGCCGCATTCGGCCGAGGTCCGCGCCGACCAGGGGGGCGAGGTCCGTCTTGTTGATGACGAGGAGGTCCGCGCGCACGATGCCCGGACCCCGCTTTCGGGGGATGTCGTCGCCGTCGGCGGCGTCGATGACGAAGAGCCAGTAGTCCACCAGATCGAGGGAGAAGGTGGACGCAAGGTTGTCACCCCCGCTCTCGATGAGGATCACCGAGAGGTCCGGCACGCTCTCGATCAGGCGGTCGACCGCCTCCAGGTTCATGGTGGGGTCTTCCCGGATCGCGGTGTGGGGACAAGCCCCGGTCTCGACCGCGAGGATCCGCCGGGGATCGAGAAGGCCGCTCCGGCGCAGGCGCTCGGCGTCTTCCCGCGTGACGAGGTCGTTGGTGACCACCGCCACGCTCGAGCCCCGCGTTCCGAGGAGCGGAATCAGCCTTTCGATAAGCGCGGTCTTGCCCGAGCCCACCGGGCCTCCGATCCCGATCCGCGCGGGCGCGGGCTGGTCGGGGCTTGGCGAGTCAGGGCTCATCGCGAGATCGTCCGGTCCGGATTGCTCGTGACGGGGAAGGGTATGACATCGGGGATCCCCTCGGCGCGCGCCTGGCGGTCTCAGTTGGCGAAGAGTCGGGCGGATGCCGTCTCGTGGCGCATGACCGCGATCTCGGCTTCGGGCGTCGACGCGCAGAGGTCATCGAGGTCCGGGGCCGGCTCTCGCAGCAGGCGCGCGACAAGGTCGTGGATGTCGCGCAGGATGCGCTGCGCCCCGATGTGTCCGAGGAGGCCAAGGCGTATGGCCGCTCCCAGGATGCCGGTGGCGAAGGTGTGGGCGGACAGGGTCTCCGCCGCCGCGAGGTCGAGACCGGCGCCGCGCCAGACCAGACCCTGAACCGCGGCCACGTGGCCCGGAGCCTCTCCCTTGCTCACCACGGCGCCGTAGGCGGCGGCGCCCGCCGTGTCCAGGGCGCCATGCACCTTGAGGAGCGCGCGGCCGCTGCGGCGCGAGCCCTCGCGCAGTTCGGTGGCCAGCGTCGAGGCCTCGAGCAGGGTATCGATCCGGGCGATGGCCGCGCAGTCCGGCGCCACCCGATGGGCCGCCGCCAGGGCGCCCCGATCGAAGGTCGCCCAGCGCTGTTCCAGCTGGCCCTCCAGAAAGGAGGCCAGCGCCGGCGCGGAGTCGAGCGCTGCGTTTTCGCAGAGCGTTTCCAGGCCGAAGGAGAATGAGAGCGCGCCGGAGGGAAAGAAGCTGTCGCCGTGCTGGAGCAGGGCCAGCCGATCACTCGGGGCGTGCATCGTCCTCGATCTCCCGTGTCCGCCCATCCTGGAGCATGGGCCTGAGGCGTGCCATGTAGTCCTCCCTCGGTCCTTCCAGGGCGATCTGAAGTCGGGGGCCGGCAAAGCGTACCCGCCAGTGAAGATTGCCGGCGAAGTAGCCGAGCTCCAGGGCGGCGCTTGCGTCCCGGGGGGCGAGCGTGAGCCAGCGCTCCACCTCCAGGCGCACCACGACGGCGTGCGCCTCGTCGAGCGCGAGTACCGCGCCATCGCTCAAGGTCTGGTCGCGGGGCAGCGCGATCAGGCACTCGGTCTCCCCGTCGGTGCGAGCGCGCAGCCGGCGCCGGTGCATGTCGTGGCTTTCGAGGGTCAGATACTCGACGCGGCCCTCGTGTTCGAGGCGGTGCAGGCGCTCGGCGAGCTCAACGTCCCGCGCATGGCCGATCACGCGGTGGATGCGAAGGGCCAACGCGGCTCTCGACGATCCGGCTCAGGAGCTCGGACGCCGCAGGGACTGATCGACCAGCTCTCCCCGGGCCTGCGCGATCGCCGCCATGATGCGCAGTACGACGCACACCGCGAGCCTCGAGGTGGTGCCGCTCACATCGTAGATCGGACAGAGCTCGGAGATGTCGATGACGTTGACGCCGCCCCGCGCCCCGAGCAGGCCGGCGATGCGCATCATCTCTCGCGACTCGATGCCGCCCGGTTCCGTCGCGGTGACTCCCGGCGCCATCGAGGCGTCCATGACGTTGAAGTTGAAGCTGAGGTACTGGGCGTCGGTCCCGTCCCAGGCCTGCGCGATCGCCTCCGCGGCCGCGGTGTCGACCCCACGTTCCAGGAGCTCGAACATGGGATGGAAGCGGATGCCGCGCTCCTTCGCGAGATCGATCCAGTCCTTGGGGTTGAGGGAGTTGCGGGCGCCGACGTGGCCGACGTTGGCGCCGGCGAGATTGGGCAGCTCGGTGATGCGCGCGAGCGCGCAGGTGCTGACCGTTCTCTCCCCTGCCCAGGTGTCGGCGAGGTCGAGGTGGGCGCCGAAGTGCAGGTAGCCCATCTTCGCTTCGGCGCCGATGTGGTCCGACAGGGCGCGGGCGGCGGGAATGGAGATGGAGCGATCGCCACCGCAGATGATGGGGGTCACGCCGGCCGCGAGGATCTCGCGTACCGCCTTGTAGATGCGCTCGCGACTCAAGGCCGGATTGACCTTGGGCATCTGCACGTCGCCGCAGTCGACGCTGCTGCCGTCGAGGTCGACCTTGAACTCGAACCAGTAGGGGAAGTACTCCTGGGAGGCGAGCCGGAACTCCCGCGGACCTTCCTCGGAGCCGGGCTTGCCGACGTTGCCCTCGTCGAAGGGCACGCCGAGAAACGCGTAGCGGGCCCCTGAGTCTCGGAGCTTTTCGGTGTCGAGCGCGACGTGGTCCGAGCGCAGGAAGGTGATCTGTCCCGGGGCGCGGTAGTTGTCGGCCTCGTCGCCTCCCCGGGGCGAGAAGAGATGCGCGTAGGCTTTGGCGGGGTTCATCGGTCGGTCTGTCTCCTCGAGAGGGCGGATGGCTTCTTCGGCCCTCGATTATGCGTGGAACAACGGCCCATCGGGGCTCGATCGCGCGCCCCGTCCTTTGTTTCCCTTGACTCTCCAGTAACTGGAGACATTAGGCTTCCGGCAGGTCGCAATCGAGCGGGGTCGATCCGCCATGGTCGCCATAGCCGCAAGCACTCCCTTCGACTGGCGCTGTCGCCATACTTGGCGCCGGGCGTCCAAGAACACCGCCTGGTGCCTTCTCGGCTGCGCCATCGGCGATTTCGGGACGATCGCCTACTTTCAATTTACCGGAATCCCCTGGCCGACCCTGGCGATCATGAGCCTCGCGATCGTCAACGGGCTGCTGACCTCGATTGCGCTCGAGACCGTGATCCTGTCTCGCCAGATGGAGCTCAGGCTCGCGTTCCGCACCGCGATCGGCATGTCGTTCATCTCCATGGTGGCCATGGAGACCGTAATGAACGCGGTGGATTGGGCGCTGACCGGCGGCGCCATTCTGACATGGTGGGTGATACCGATCATGCTGGCGGCGGGCTTCATCACTCCGCTTCCCTACAACTACTGGCGGCTGAAGGCGCACGGGCGGGCCTGTCACTGAGCCGGCTTTCGCCTTTCGGCGCATGGGCGGGGCCTTTGCGCGCTCAGGCCGCGAGTCCCTGTCGCGCGAGCGTCTGCGCGCGGCTGCCGAGGTAGTGGTAGATCATGCAGCAGGCGAGCTTGGTGCTCATCTGGCTCACGTCGAAGAGGGGGCATAGCTCGGAGATCTCCAGCACGTCGGCGCCGTAGGTGCCGGCGATGCGGGCGAGCTGGATCGCCTCCCGGGACTTGATGCCGAAGCACTCCGGCGCGGTAGTGCCGGGCATGCAACCGGCGTCCAGGGAGTCGGTGTCCCAGGAGCAGTAGACGGCGTCCGTGCCCTTCCAGGCGATATCGAAGATCTCCCGGGTGCAGCTCTCGATGCCGCGTTCCACCACCTCCATCATCGGGATGAGGCGCACGTCCCGGTCGACGAAGAAGTCGTGCCAGTCCTTGGGGTTGAGGCCGTTGCGCGAGCCCATGTGGGCGATGTTGGAGCCGTGGCAGTTGGGCAGATCGAAGGCGCGCGAGGGACCCGAGCAGTTGGTGTTGTCGATGCCGCCCCAGTCGGGCGCCGAGTCGAGGTGGCAGTCGATGTGCAGATAGCCGATCCGGCCCTCGCGGTGGAAGTCCGAGAGGGCGCGTGCGCCGGGAATCGGGGCGGAGTGATCGCCCCCGCAGAAGATGACCTTGGCGCCACCCTCCAGACACTCGGTGATGTACTGGTGTATGTACTCGTGGGAACGGTCGTTGTTGCCGGGAACGATCGGCACGTCTCCGCAGTCCACGGGACGGAAGAAGCTGAGCAGGTCTACGTCGTACTCGAACATGTAGGGAAAGTACTGGGTCGAGGCCTCGCGCAATCCGGCCGGTCCCTGGGAAGTGCCGGCCCGCACGATCTGTCCCTGGTCCCAGGGCACGCCGAGGAAGCACAGCTTCGCCCCCATCGCTCGGATCGCATCACGATCCGGCGGGCAGTAGGGAGCGCCCATGAAGGTCGCCAGCCCGCTCGACTTGAAGGCGCCGTTGTGCAGCCGGGGAGAGCGGATGTGGTCGTCCGCATCGGTGTGCCGTTGCGGGCCCTGGTGCTGGTGGGGCACGAACTCCCAGGCGCGGATGTCGGTCTCGTTCATCGCTCGCGGCTCCTTAGTCGATTGGCGCGGCCGGTGGATGGTAAAGGGCGCCGGCCGGGCGTTCACGCACTGGCCGCGAGGTGTTCGCGGCTCGGACTCTCTTCGCGCATCATGTGCATGATGTGGCGTTCCATCTCGGCGTAGTCGGGCAGGTTGACCACCTCTTCCTTGTCGGCGATACGCCGCCCCTGCTTGAAATCGGTGGTCATGGTCTCGCGGATGCGCCCGGGAAGCCGGGTCATGAAGACGATGCGATCGGCGAGGAAGATGGCCTCTTCGATATCGTGGGTGACCATGAGCACCGTGGTGTCGGTGGACTCGAGGATATTCATCAGGAGCTCCTGCATGGTCCAGCGGGTCTCCGCATCGAGTGCTCCGAAGGGCTCGTCCATGAGCAGGATCGCCGGCTCGTTGGCGAGTGTGCGCGCGATTGCGACCCGCTGCTTCATGCCGCCGGACAGCTCGATCGGAAAGGCGTGGCGGAAGCGCCCGAGACTGACCAGATCGATGAAGTGGCGGGCCCGTTCCCGGCGCTCGGCCCTGGGTACGCCGTTCAGCCGCATGCCGTACTCCACGTTCTCCTGCACCGTCAGCCAGTCGAAGGAGGTGTAGGACTGGAACACCATGCCGCGCTCGCGTCCCGGCCCCGCGATCGGTTTTCCGTCGAGCATGAGCGAGCCGGTCGTAGGCTCTTCCAGGCCCGCGACCATGCGCAGGATCGTCGACTTGCCGCAGCCGGAGGGGCCGAGAAGGGCGCAGAGTTCGTTGTCCGGCACGTCGAAGGAGACATCGGCGACCGCCTGGATCTTCTCTCCGGAGCCGAGGCGGAACTCCTTGGAGAGATCGACGACCGAGAGCTTGGTCCTTCGTTCGCGGGCGCTCATGGGAGTCGCGCCGATCGCGGCGCCGTGCGCATCGGGCCGCGAATCGACCCGAATGGAATCATTGGGCCGGACCGGCGGCGGCGCCGGTCCGGCTGTATGTGAGGACTCACTTTATGGCGTTTCGCGTTCAGCCGCCGTAACCGGCCTCGTTCAGGTCCGCGAGCAGCGAGCAGTCGATTCCTTCGGCCGGGTCAATCGTCTCCGACATCTGGCCGAACTTGATCCACCACTCGTTGGTCATGCGCCAGTGGTCCGCGATCTGGCCGTTGCTCTGTCCGAAGGGGGGATCGCCCGCCGCCGCGCCGCAGAAGCGCGCCGCCTCCAGGAAAGTGTAGGGATAGAGGCCGCCATCCTTTCCGCTGCCGTCCGCGCCGATGACCATCACGACGTCATCGAGCGGCATCTTCATGCCTTCCGCGATGATGCGGTTGCCTTCCTCGGGATTCTCCCGCCACCAGTCGATCGCGTCGTAGAGCGCCCGCATGGTCTTCAGAGCGACCTCGCGCCGCTTCTCGATGAAGTCGGCGTTCATGAAGAGCGCATCGGCGATGAGCGCATTCTTCAGCCAGAAAGGCTCGCGCGATTGGGCCGCGAGCCGGGTGTCGGGCCGGGAATTGAGAACCTGCGGTCCGAAGGGATCCCAGAACTCGGCCGCGGCCACGTCGCCCCCGATCATGGCCGAGGCGGCGTCGTCCATGATGAGGTTGACGTACTCGACCTGGTCGTAGGCCACCCCGTTCTGCTCCAGCCAGATCGCCATGTAGAGCTGGGCGAGTCCGCCTTCGAGCACCGCGACCTTCTTTCCGACGAGGTCGCGGGCGCTTTCGATGCCGGGGCCGACCACGATCTTGTCGGTGCCGTAGGAGATGTTGCCGTAGGCCACCAGCTTGACCGGCATGCCCTCGGCGGTGGCGATGGGGGCGAACTCGATAGTGCTGGAGACGACGTCGAGCCGTCCCGCGGTCGCCAGGCTGAAGGTCTGGTAGGGATCCTCGATCGCCTGGTAGTTGAGCTCCAGATCCGGCGCAAGGCCTTTCTCCTGTGCGATGTACCAGAAGCCGTAGCCGGGCCAGGTGAGGCCGGCGATGCGGACTTCCTCCTTGGCCAAGAGCGCGGGTGCGGCCATCGACAGCAAGACCGCGCCGACCAGCGCCACGAACACCCCGCGCCCGAGTTCTCCAATTCGGTGAAGCTTCATTCCTTCGTTCCTCCTGTCAGTGTGATGTCCGCGTGTCAGTCCGGCCGCGGCGTGCCGATCCGGCCCGCCCTTCCCGCCCCGTCCGGGGCTACCGCCGTTCGCTCTCGAGATAGGGGAAGAGCATGCGATGGAAACGCCGGAAGAGAAAGTCGAACAGCAGCCCCAGCAGCCCGATGACGAGGATCCCCGCCATTATCTTCTCCACGTGCAGGAAGCGCTTGGCGCGCATCATGACGGCGCCGATGCCGGTGGTGGCGGCGACGATCTCGGCGATGACCAGGTAGGTCCAGCTCACCGCGAGCATCTGGCGCATCGCCACCATGGTGTTGGGCATCGAGGCGGGAATGATGACGGTGCTCAGGATCTGCCAGCGCGTTCCCCCGAGCGTCATGGACGTTTCGATGAGTTCGCGGCGCACCGACTTCACGTGGTCCATGATGATGGTGATCAGGAACCAGATCACGCCGATGAAGAGCAATGCAATCTTCTGTCCGTCTCCGGTGCCGAACCACATGAGGAGCAGGGGGATGAACGACGGTGCGGGCAGGTAGCGCCAGGCCGATACCAGGGGATTGACGAAAGCCTCGACCCGCGGGAACGAGCCCATGAGGATGCCGAGCGGGATCGCGACCGCGCAGGCGAGCGCAAAGCTCACCGCGATGCGGTAGATGCTGATGCCGATGTCCACGAGGAAGGCGTCTTCGAGCAGCAGCGACCAGAGGCCGAGCAGGACCTTCTCCGGCGGGGGCATGAAGAGGGCGTTGACCCACTCGAAGACGACCGCCGCCTCCCAGAGCAGAAAGAAGATGAGCCAGATGGAGACGCCGAGGAGGAGGCTCGCGCGCGCCGGGATCGGGCGCTGAAACTCGAACCAGCGTGGACGCAGGCGTGGCTGCGCATGAGGGGCGGGCCCGAACCGGCCACCACCGCTCGCCCGCTCCGGCGCCTTCGCCATGCCTACCTCTTCGTCCTCGCCGTGTGTGGAGGTCGCCCCGACTCCGCGCTCGCGCCCGCCGCCGTGCCGCCCGCGCGCCGATGCCGCACTTCGCTCACCCGCCGATGGCCCCGTTCACGCGACGAAGAGGGCCAGCACCCCGGTGTAGGCGTAGACCCGGTCCCGACTGAGCTCTCCGTTTGCGAAGAAGCCGATCATCGGAAACTCGCCGAGGGTCTTGCTGATGATCTCCGTTTCGGATTCGGGCGTGGCGAATTGGTTCGGGCCGCGTGCGGCGCAGGAGATGTAGATACCGCCGCGGATGGCCCGATTGCCCACCCGCCGCCCCAGATCCTCCGTCATCCGGCGCATGTCCTCTACCGCGCTCTCCCGGTCGCGACGGCAGAAGAGTACCCGGTCGCCTTCGGGTACGTCCGCGGCGATCGCGATCGCCTTGCTCGATGGATCGATGGCGACGAGGTTGCGCACCGTGTAGTCCGCGGTGTCCGAGCCGGTGACGGGAAGGGCGGCGAAGATGAGACCCCCGACCCGTTGCAGGTCGCGGGCGAGATCCTCTCCGATATCCTCCGAGAAGACATCGAGGGCGGGGCGTCCATCGAGCTCGACGAGGACCTTTCCCTGTCCGCGGGTGACCGTGTGGACCGCGCCCAGGGGAGTGCAGCCCTGGCTCAAGCCGGTCGCGATCTCGATCGCGGCGGGCGAGAGGGCGACTCCGCTCAGGCACCCGGTGGCGTCGCCGGCCTGGTGCGGCGCGTCGCCGGCGGCCGCGGTCAGCCCTCCCACCAGGAAGCTGCCGGTGTCCGCCGCAAGCCGGTCCACCGCTTCCATCGCTTCGGGATGCCTGGGGTCGACGTGAGTGAGAGCGAGCGGCATGGTCGCCTCGCTCAACCACTTCTCATGGTTTGCGGCGAACTCGGCCCCCGCCTTGCTTCCCCCGGCGAATAGGCGGTACCCGTCGGCCGGCACATCGAGCAGCAGGGCGGCCGCGCCCGGCTCCCCGTAGTGCTCTTGCCCACCGGCGATCACGCCGTATCCCGCGGCGCTGACCCAGTCCGCCACGCCGGTGTGCCGCCGCAGCTTCTCGACCATCCCTTCGAGGTGCGGCGCGAAGTTCTCGGTCGCGTAGAGGATGCCGAGCCGCCCTTGTGCGCCCCCGAGTCCCTGGCCCAGCGAGTCCGCGACCGTGGGCGCATCCTCTCCCATGGAGATTGCCGATGCGAAGGGTCTTGAGTCTTCGGTCGCTGGCATATCGGGGTCGAGCGCCTCGCTGCGCGGATCGCGCATCATACCGTTCGCGGCCAGCGCGAGACCGGTGTGCGCGTCTTTCGGGGTCCGATGCGAGGCATTCGAGCAACTGCGCCGCCATCCGTGCCCTCATACCACGCCGTCCGCCCTCCATCGCGCGATGGTCGCGTCGTCGTGGCCGAGCTCGCGCAGCAGTTCGTCGCTGTGCTCGCCGAGCGCCGGGGCGGGCCGGGCCGGTGCCGCTACGTTGCCGCTTCGAACCGGTGTGGCGACCAGGCGGTAGGAACCCGCACGAGGGTGCTGGAGGGTCTGCAACCGGCCGTGCTCGGTGACGAAAGGATTCTCGAGCGCCTCGGCGAGATCGTTGATCGGGGCGGCGGGCACCGTTCCCGCGAAGCGTTCCAGCCATTCGGCCGTGCTTCGCCGGGCAAGCTCCGCGTCGAGAAATCCGGTGAGCTCCTCGCGATGTTCGAGGCGCGAGGCGAAGCTCGCAAAGCGCGGGTCTTCGACCCACTCGTTCCGGCCCAGGTGCCCGCACAAGGCGGGCCAGAACTTCTCCTTGTTGCACATGATGTAGATCCAGCCGTCGGCGCTGCGGTAGAGCTGGCAGGGAGTGAGCGAGGGGTGGGCCGAGCGCGGCAGGCGGTCCTGGCGATGCCCGGTGTGCAGGTACCACGCCGCGAGATAGCTGGTATTGAACAGCGCCATGTCGAACAGGGACAGGTCCATGTCCCGGCCCACTCCGGTCTCCCGGGCGGCGGTGAGCCCGGCGAGAAGCGCGTAGGCGAGTCCGAGTCCGGTCATGAAGTCGACCATCGACAGCCCGAAACGCGCGGGCGGGGCGTCCGGCTCGCCGGTCAGGGAGAAGTAGCCGGCCTCGGCTTGCATGAGGTAGTCGAACCCGGGCCAGTCGGCACGAGGTCCCTCGCGTCCATAGGCGGAGAGGTGCGCGCAGACTATGCGCGGGTTGATGGTCCCGAGCGTGTCGTAGGTCAGCCCGAGGCGGGCGGGTACGTCTCCGCGCAGGTTCGAGGCAAGCGCGTCGGCGCCCGCAACCAGCTCGTGCAGCAGTGCGCGTCCCTCGTCGCGGGAGAGATCGAGGGTGAGACTCTTCTTGTTGCGGTTGAGGGCGTGGAAGAAGAGGCTGTCGTGCTCTTCGAAGAAGAAGGGACCGACCCCCCGCGACATGTCGCCGCCGTTGCCCGGGTTCTCGATTTTGATCACCTCGGCGCCCTGATCCGCGAGAAAGAGGGTGCCGAAAGGGCCCGCGCCGTACTGCTCGACGCTCAGGATCCGGACACCTTCGAGGGGGAGCATGGGGTCTTGCGTCACACGGTGGAGAGAGCCGCGGACTTTGCGCTCATCGTGGGCCTGATCCGCCGCCGGCACTGGACACATGGTCATCAGCAGTGGCGAAGAGGGGCGCGAACCGAGCTCCCGGGTGCGCTGTGATCCGGCGCCATCTGCTGCCGGGCTTCACGGGCGCCATCGGGGCGTACGGGCGATCCCGTGTCGCCCCGCCCGCGATTGGTCCCTCATGTGACCGACGGGTAACGCGGGGGGCTTGGGCCTTGTGGGGGGCTGCGCACGACGCCGAGGCCGACCACGGGCGGGTCGTCGCCGGACGCGCCATAGCGCCAGCGCGACCGCAGAATTCGCATGATCCGGCAACAAGAAAAACGATTGACCGGGGATATGTAACCGAATTGACCGGGGGTTTGTAATTCTCATGTCCGGCATTTTGCAACCCTCGTGACCGGCCGGACGATGAACGCAATCGCCGGTCATCGGGCGCGTGGGCGGACGAGACCGCACGAACCGGCACGCTGGGGGCGCCGCTCGCTTCCCTGCCCAGTCGCGGGGCCGCGGCGCGCCCCGGATGGGGATCATCCGCCGATGCTTGCGAGGGCGCCTACAGGCGTTCGAGCGTTTGCGTGGCGCTGCTCACTTCGGCCTTGGTGGGGTCGGGATCGATCTCGATGGACTCGACCATGCCATCATTGACCACCAGCGCGAAGCGCTGAGAGCGCACCCCGAGTCCGTGGCCGGTGAGGTCCAGCAGCAGTCCCGCCGCCTTGGCGAAAGCGCCGTCGCCGTCGGCGAGCATGCGCACCTCGTCGCCGGTGTTCTGGGCCTGGCCCCAGGCGCCCATGACGAAAGCGTCGTTGACGGAGAGGCAGGCGATCTCGTCCACGCCCTTTGCCTTGATCGCGTGCGCATTGGCGAGAAAGCCCGGCAGGTGGGCGTTCGAACAGGTGGGGGTGAAGGCGCCCGGCACTCCGAAGAGTACGACCCGCCGGCCTCGGCAGAGGTCGTCGGTCGTTATCGCCTGGGGGCCGTCCGCGCCCATCTCGTGCAGGGTCACGCTGGGGAGCCGGTCGCCGGCTTTGATGGTCATGTGGCGTCTCCTCGAATGCCATGGGGGCGACTCGCCCCGGGAGAGAGGACTTTAGCGGACTTTGCCGGGTGGTACAGGAACGAGCGCGGTAGAATCTGCGCCCCGCCCACCGGGGTGCGAGCGAGGGACGAGAGATGAGCGCCTGGATCCGCATGCTGGGGGATCGCGAAGCCGGCCCCGAGCTCACCGCCGCCTTGAAACGCGTGCGCAGCCCGGCGGGGACGGTGGACAACGTGATGCGCGTGCACAGCCTGCGCCCGAGCACCATGACCGGACATCACGCCCTCTACATGAGCGCGCTGCATGACGACGCCAACGTCCTTCCCGGGTCCTTTCTCGAGACCGTGGCTTCCTATGTCAGCATCCTCAACCGCTGTCACTACAGCCTGACCAACCACTGGGCCAACGCCCGCCACCTCATCGCGGACGAAGAGAGGGCGGAGATCGTCCGCGAGGCGCTCGAGAAGAATGCTCCCGAGCGCGCCTTTGCAGGCAAGGAGCTCGCAATGCTTCGCTATGCGCGCAAGCTCACCCTCAGTCCCGGGGAGATGGCGGAAGCCGACGTGCAGGCGATGAAGGACGAGGGCGCCGAGGACGGCGAGATTCTCGAGGTCAATCAGGTCTGCGGCTACTTCAACTACGTGAACCGGCTGCTCAACGGGCTCGGAGTCAGCCTCAAGGGCGATGTCATCGGCTACTACCCCCAATCCTCTTCCGACGTGAGTGGCGCCAGCCCGTGAGCGCGCGCTCGCCAAGCGGCGATCCCTGGCTGCTGACCCCGGGCCCGCTCACCACCTCGCCGGAGGTCAAGGAAGCGGCGCGGCACGACTACGGCTCGCGCGATCTTCGCTTCATCGACGTGAACCGGCAGGTGCGCGACCGGCTGGTCGCGATCGCGGGCGGGCAGGAGACCCATGTGTGCGTGCCCCTTCAGGGCAGCGGCACCTTCGTGGTCGAGGCGATGCTCGGCACCTTCGTGCCCCGCGCCGGCAAGGTGCTCATACTCGCAAACGGGGCCTACGGGCGGCGCATGGCGAAGATCTGCGAGGTGGCCGGGCGCCGCCACGACGTGCTGGAGACGGCCGAAGACTTGCCCGTCGAAGCACGAGCGCTCGACCGCGCCCTCGCCGGCGACCCCGAGATCTCCCACGTGGCGGTGGTCCAGTGCGAGACCACATCGGGACTCGTGAACCCTCTCGAAGCGATTGCCCGAGTCTGCGCGGAGCGATCGCGCCGCCTCCTCGTCGACGCCATGAGCGCTTTTGGCGCCCTGCCCCTCGATGCGCGCACGACGCCCTTCGACGCGATGGTCGCCGCATCCGGCAAGTGTCTGGAGAGCACCCCGGGTATGGGTTTCTGCATCGCGCGGCGCGAGGCCCTGGAGCACGCCCAGGGCAACGCTCACGCGCTCAGTCTCGACCTTTGCGACCAGTACCTGGCGATGGAGCGCAACGGCCAGTGGCGCTTTACTCCTCCGGTCCAGACCATCCTCTCGCTCCACCGCGCCCTCGAAGAGTTCGAGGCCGAGGGAGGGGTCGCGGCCCGGGGTGCGCGCTACCGGGAGAACCTGAGGATCCTGGTGGAGGGCATGCGCCGGCTCGGCTTCGAGACCCTGCTTCCCGATGCCGTGCAGGCGCCCATCATCGTGACCTTCCGCATGCCGGCGGATCCGGGCTTCGAGTTCGAGAGCTTCTACGAGCGGATGCGGCGCCGCGGCTACGTGATTTATCCCGGCAAGCTCACCGAGGCCCCCTCTTTTCGCATCGGCTGCATCGGGCGCCTGGGCCCGCCCGAGATGCGCGGCGCGCTCGCCGCGGTCGAGGCCGCACTCGAAGAGATGGGAGTGTCGAGCGGTGCGCCAGCGTCCCGGGACGCGAAGCCCTGATGTCCGAAGCGCACTTCCCCACCCGCTCGGTAACCCGGGGAACGCGGCGCGGCGCGCGGATGCTCGTGTCAGAGTTCGAGACATCGATCCGGCAACGAGCGCGCTTCGAGTCCGCCGCTCGCGGTTGAGAGGCGCTGATGCCGGTCGGCTCGAGCATGCGAGACCCGGGGCCGCCCGCGCAGTCCGAGGGGGAGTCGAACCTGTCCGCCCTGCGCCGGCGCTGGGCCGCGGGCTCCGGGGGGACGGAGAACGAGGCCCTGCTCGCCGAAGACGCCCGGCTCTTCCTGCATCAGTCGGTGTCCACGCCGTGTCTCGCGGCGATCCGCAAGGCGGAGGGGATATGGATCGAGGACCAGGCCGGCCGCCGCTTCATGGACTTTCACGGCAACTCGGTCCATCACATCGGTTACCGCCACCCGCGTCTCGTCGCCGCGATCAAGGCTCAGCTCGACGATCTCTCCTTCGCGCCCCGGCGCTATACCTGCGAGCCGGCGGTGGCGCTGGCGCGGCGCCTCGAACAGATGTCACCGGGCGATCTGGGCAAGGTGCTGTTCGCGACCGGCGGATCCGACGCGGTGGAGATCGCGCTCAAGGTGGCGCGGGCCGCCACCGGCCGTTTCAAGACGGTGTCGTTCTGGGACGCCTTTCACGGCGCCGGCTTCGGCGCCGCGAGCGTGGGCGGCGAGGCCCTGTTTCGCTCCGGGCCGGTCGGGCCGCTCCTGGCGGGGGCCGAGCATGTTCCCGGCTACGACTGCTACCGCAATCCTTACGGCTATTCGCACCCCGCGCGCGAACCCCACCGCGAGGAGTGCGGTCGGACCTGCGCGGCGCTCATCCGCACCGCGCTCGAAAAGGAGGAAGACGTCGCCGCGGTGGTGGCGGAGCCGATGCGCGCGGTGCCCCACATCGCGCCCCCCGGTTTCTGGAAGGAGGTGCGAGCCGCCTGCGACGCGCACGGCGCCCTGCTCATCTTTGACGAGATTCCGACCGGACTCGGCAAGACGGGGCGTCTCTTCGCCTGCGAGCATGAGGGGGTGGTGCCCGACATCCTGGTGCTGGGCAAGGCACTGGGCGGCGGGATCCTGCCCATCGCGGCCACCCTGTGCCGCCCCGAACTGGATGTGGCGGGCGCCTTCGCGCTCGGACACTACACCCACGAGAAGAATCCCGTGACCTGCCGGGCGGCGCTCACCACTCTGGAGATCATTGAGGAGGAGGGGCTGGTCGAGCGCGCGCGCGAGCTCGGAGCCTTCGCTCTGGAGCGTCTCTTCGCGATGATAGACCGCCATCCCCTGATCGGCGACGTGCGCGGCCGCGGGCTCCTGATGGGCGTGGAGCTGGTGGCGGACCGGCAGAGCCGCGAACCGGCGCCCGAGGCCGCGGAAGAGGTCTTCTACCGCTGCCTGGAGCGGGGGCTGAGCTTCAAGATCACGATGGGCAACGTCCTCACCCTGAGTCCGCCGCTCACCATCGAGCGTGGGGATCTGGATGGAGCGCTCGACATCCTCGATGCGGCCCTGCGCGAAGTGCAAGCCGGGTGCGCATCGGGGGCGAGCACGCGGTCCGCCGACCCGTAGCCCGCAACACGCACCGATTTCCCAACCAGCGCACGCCAACATGCGCGCGGTGGCGGTCGGCCTTCCGGCCCGCATTCGATCCCGGCCGGGCCGCCCCGATACACTCCCGGGCTTTGAACAGGAGGAGCACGATTCCATGGAAAGTGTGATGAAGCTCGAGCGTCGTGGTCACGTCCTCGAGATGACGCTCGATCGGCCCAAGGCCAACGCGATCGACGCCGCGACGAGCCGGCAGATGGCGGCCGCGGTGGCGGAGTTTCGCAACGACCCCGAGCTCTGGGTCGGGATCCTCACCGGGGCCGGGCGCTTCTTTTCGGCGGGATGGGATCTGAAGGCCGCGGCGGCGGGCGAGTCCGATGACGACGACTACGGCGAAGGCGGCTTCGGCGGCATCACCGAAAACTGGACGCTCGACAAGCCGATGATTGCCGCCGTAAACGGATACGCGGCGGGGGGAGGCTTCGAGCTGGCGCTCGCCTGCGACATCATCATCGCATCCACGAGCGCGACCTTCATGCTCTCGGAGGTCAAGGTCGGAGTGGTGGCGACCGGCGGCGGCATCATCCGCCTGCCCCACCGCATTCCCTACGGGCTCGCGATGGAAATGCTCTACACCGGTCGACCCGTCTCGGCGGAGGAAGCGTTGCGCGTGGGGCTCGTCAACCGGGTGGTCGAGCCCGAAGAACTGATGGACGCCGCGCGCACCCTCGCCGACGAGATCGTGAGCGCCTCTCCGCTCTCGGTGCAGGCGACGAAGTCCATCCTGCGCGATATCGAGGGGCTGAGCGTGAAAGACGCCTACGAGGCGCAGGAGAGCAATGCGGCGCACCTTCGCCTGAAGCACTCCGAGGACTTCAAGGAAGGGCCGCTCGCCTTCGCGGAGAAACGCGCGCCGCGGTGGAAGGCGCGCTGAGGCGCGACTCCCGGCGTGCCTCCATGCCGCGCTGAAACGCCGGAGGGGTTCAGGGAAGCGGGATCCGCATCGGCCGCCCGGCGAACTCAGGGCGCCGCGGTGGCCGCATGGCACAGGCCGAAGAAGGGCGGATAGACGAGATCCGGATGCCCGGTCGAATAGCGAGGACCCACCTTGTCCGGTTCGAGGTTCTCGATCTCCGAATACCCGGTCTCGACGAGAAAGTCGGACATCTCTTTCGGACTGAAGCTGGAGATCCAGGGTTCGCCGCGTCGCGACACGAAGTCCGAGCAGCGCTTGCGCAGGCCCTGCGAGGCCACGGGCGTGGAGGCGTCATCGGCAAGATAGTCGAACATGACCGACGAGCCCGGGGCCATCCGCGCGGCGATGCTGCGAAGCGTCTCGCCGATGGCGTCCCGGCCGAGGTAGTAGGTGACGCCGAACCAGGAGAAGAGGGCGGGGCGCGCGGCGTCGAACCCCGCCCGCTCCAGGGCGCCGTGCAGCGTTTCGACGTTGAGGTCGGCGGCGACGTAGCGGACCCCGTCGGGTTCCGCAATGCCCGCTTCCCGCATGCGGCGGCGCTTCGTCTCCTGCGTCCCCGGCTGGTCGAGCTCGAAGACCGTCAGCCGGGTCATGAGGTCCGTGCGGCGCATCGCGAAGGTCTCGTATCCCGCGCCGATGATGACGTACTGGTCTATCCCCCGATCCACCGCCACCTGCGCGCGGTCTTCCCCGTAACGCGCGCGGGTGAAGACCACGGGTGCGATGGGGACGAGACGTCTCATGAGGAGGTCCACCACCAGCCAGGACAGCGCGCGCTTCGATGCCACTTGCCGCCAGAAGGGCCCGCACATCCTCTCCGCGAGATCGTCTTCGAACAATGGCGGCGAGGCGCGGCGCAGGTGCAGCGCCCGGATGACGGCGGCGAGCTCGGCGGTCTTGCTCGGCCGCATCAGCGCGGGGTCGGTAGGTGGCATGTCAGGATCTCCCTCGCGAGATGTCGTGGTCTGGCGGTTCGGCACTCCTCGCCGGCAAGGATGGCTCCCGAAGCGCCGGATCGAGTATGACACCAAATGACGAGGACGCCCCCGCCACCGTTTCGTTTCCCCCCGCCACGGCGGAGTTGCGCGGGGTGACGCCGCTTCGTCCCCGGCAGATCTTCACGGTCCTCTGCGCGACCTTTGCGACCGCGGTCTACGCGTTTACCTGGAACTCGGTGACGGTAGCCCTGCCTCACATGCAGGGGCGCTTCTCCGCCACCACGGACCAGATCGCGTGGGTGATGATCGCCTTCATCATCGGCAGTGCCGCGACGACCGCATCCATCGGGTGGGTGAGCGACCGCTTCGGCCGCCGGCCCGTGTTCCTGTGGGCGATCGTGGGCTACTCGCTCACCCTGGCCGGTTGCGGGGCCGCAACCACCCTGGAAGAGGAGGTCGCGTGGCGCTTCGCGCAGGGGGTTTTCGGGGCGGCGCTCCTGCCGCTCGGACAGATCATCGCGGTCAATGCCTTCCCCGCCGAACGCTACGTGCAGGCGACCGCGTTGTGGGCGCTCGGCTTCGTCAGCGCCAACGTGTTCGCGCCCGCCGTTGCCGGCCTCATCGTGGAGGAGTTCGGCTGGCCGTGGATCTTCTACCTGCCGATCCCGGTGAGCGTCGCGGTGTTCGTCGCATCCTGGGTGCTCGTGCCCGATGCCCCGAAGAACGAGCGTCCCATGCCGTGGACGGGCTTCCTGGGGCTCATCATCGGCGTTAGTTTCCTGCAACTCGCGCTCGCGCGCGGCGAGCGCCTCGACTGGTTCGAATCCACCGAAATCGTGATCGAGGCGGCAGTCGCGCTCGTCGGGCTCTACGTCTTCGTCGCGCACTCCATCGCGTCGCGCCGGCCCTTCTTCAGCCGCCGGCTCTTCATCAACCGGGACTTCGTGACCGGGCAGGTGTTCTCGTTCGTGGTGGGCGGGGTGATGTTCCTGCCGATGCTGCTGCTTCCACTCATGCTCCAGCAGGTCGCCGGCTACTCCGCCGCGGACACCGGCTACCTCCTGCTTTCGCGCGGCGTCGGTTCGATGCTCGGGCTCCTCGCGGTGAGCATCATTCGCGGGCGCGGCGACCCCCGGCTCATACTGCTTTTCGGCCTCGCGATCAGCGCTTACGCCACGTGGTCGATGGCGCAGTGGACGGTCGCGGTACGTCCCTGGGACGTGATCTGGACGAGCTTCCTGCACGGTCTCGCGGCCGGCCCCATCTTCACGCCGCTCAACTCCCTCACCCTGTCCCGCCTGCGGGGCCGGGTGCAGGATCAGGGCTTCGCGTTCTTCTATCTGAGCTTCGATGTCGGCAGCGCCATCGGCACCGCGGCCATCGTCGGCGCGCACGCGCGGCTCAGCCAGATCAACCACAGCGTGCTCGCCGAGCACATCTCTCCGCTGAGCGAGACGCTCCGCCACGCGAACCGCTCCGGCACGTGGTCGCTTACCGATCCTGGCGGTCTCGCCGCGCTGCAAGGCGAGGTGTCGCGGCAGGCGGCGATGATCGCCTACAACGACAGCTTCCTGATCGTCGCTCTCGCACTTGCCGCCATGATCCCGCTGATCCTGCTCTTCCGGTACCGCCGCCGCGCCCGTGCGCGCGCATGAGTCCCGACTCATGAAGTGTCTTACCCAACACAACATGAGCCGCGCCCGCGCGCGCATGAGTTCCGCACCCCGCCCGGGCTCTCGCGCCTATCGCCCCGAGGCGCCACAAGACCAGGCCGCCGCGATTCAAGAGATCAACCGGACAACGTTTGGGCTGCGAACCGGGCTCTTCCATCGGTCGCCAACATCGCCCGTGGCGACGCGGTGGATGGCCTCTGCGGAAAGGTGTATCTTGCGGCGGTGCGCGTCGCCCCCGCGTCGCGCCTGACCCGCCAGCCGAAGCCGCCGGTGAGAGCCTTGCCCACTACCATCCTCGCCGAACGTGCGGAGCTCAAGAAGGCCGGGCTCAAGGCGACACTGCCCCGACTCAAGATCCTCTCCATCCTGGAGCAGCACGCGGATCGGCACATGAGCGCGGAGGACGTGTACCGTGCTCTGCTCGGTTCCGGGGACGAAGTGGGGCTTGCGACGATCTACCGGGTGCTCACCCAGTTCGAGGGGGCGGGACTGGTTATCCGCCATAACTTCGCCGAAGGCCACGCGGTCTTCGAGCTCGACTCCGGTGAGCACCACGACCATATCATCTGCGGTGACTGTGGCGAGGTCATCGAGTTCATCGACGCGACGATCGAACGGCGCCAGACCCAGATCGCGGAGCAGCACGGCTTCGAGCTGACCGATCATTCCCTCGTCCTGCATGGGCATTGCCGTCGCGAGGACTGCGATCGGCGCGACGGGGACTGAGAAGAGGCCCTCCGAGACGGGGCGTGCACCCGGCGATCGCGGTCCGGTGCCCGCAGGCAAGAACCACTGGGAAGTAGCGGTCAAGGTCTCGAGCCTTGTTCGGCCTCGGGCGACGACCGCCCCGCCCTCACCCCACCCCGCTCACGGGGGGAGGGGCTTCGCACCGTCGCGGCGCCCGATTGCCGAAAGCTCGTGATTCCGCCGGCCCGGATCCGAGCACGGTCCGGCGCCCGCGAGGAAGACACCGCCGAGACGTAGCGGTCAAGGTCTCGAACCTTGTGCGGCCTCCGCCGACGGCCGACCCGCCCTCACCCCACCCCGCTCCCCGCGAGAGGAGGGGCTTTGCCCCCAACGGAGCCTTCTGCCGACTAGCCGCCGGATCGCGATGTCATGACGGATACTCGAGAGGGGCGTTGTCCCCCCGGCGCCCACGTCGCGGAAGGGAGCGCGGGGACGGGCGGGGACCACGGGGTGGGGCGTCCGGCCATCGACAACACCCCGGCCGAAGCCACCCGAGCCAAAGCCACCACGGCAACGGTTCGTCGTGGGTACGGCGACTGACGGCGTCGCGTCATTGACTCGTCATCTTCCGTGCGATATCCCTTTACAAACAAGAATTGTTTGCATTACCCTCGCTCGCCGCTAATGCAAATGAGAAGACATCGCATTTGCATTAGCGTTGCACCTGCCCGCACTGAGAGATAGAAATGCTCCGGAGAATTCTGTCCGTTGTCCTGCTCGGCGCCGTGCTGGCGAGCGGCAAGGCCCTGGCCGAGGGCGACGAAGTCAACCTCTATTCCTATCGCCAACCCTTCCTCATCCAGCCTCTCCTCGATGCCTTCACCGACGAGACGGGCATCAAGGTCAATGTGGTCTATGCGAGGAAGGGCATGGTCGAGAAGATCAAGGCGGCGGGCGAGAACAACCCCGCCGATGCGATCCTCACCGTCGACATCGGACGCCTCGACGCGCTGCTCGCGGAGGATCTCCTCTGGCCCGTGCACTCCGAGGTGCTCGACGCTCACATTCCCGCCCACCTGCGGCACCCCGAAGGGCTGTGGTTCGGGCTCACCACCCGCGCCCGGGTAGTGTGGGCCCACAAGGAACGCGTAGCCCCCGATGCGGTACGCACGCTCGCCGACCTTGCCGACCCGAAGCTTGCGGGCAAGATCTGCACCCGGTCGGGCAAGCACGTCTACAACATCGGGCTATTCGCCTCCGTAATCGCGCACGAGGGTGAAGCCGCGGCCGAGGAGTGGCTGCGCGGGGTGAAGGCGAACCTCGCCCGCAAGCCGCAGGGTAACGATCGCGCACAGGCGAAGGCGATCCACGAGGGGGTCTGCGACATCGCGATCGCCAACCACTATTACATGGGCAAGATGGCCGCCAACGAGGAGAAACCCGAGCAGAAAGACTGGGCGAAAGCGGTCCGGGTCGTGTTCCTCGATCAGGAGGGCCGCGGCCAGCACGTGAACATCTCCGGCGCCGGAGTGATCCGCACCGGCGCCAACAAGGAGGCGGCGGTGCGCCTCATCGAGTTCCTCGCGGGCGAGACCGCCCAGACCATGTACGCCCAGGACAACTTCGAGTATCCGGTGCGCGCCGGAGTGGCCCTGCATCCCATGCTGGCACAGTGGGGCGACTTCAGGACGGACACCCTGAATCTGGAAGACATCGCCCGCAATCGCAAGGCGGCGAGCCGGATGGTGGACCGGGTACGCTTCGACGAGGGCCCATGACTGCGACCGCACCCGCGGCGCCGCCCGGAGCAAGGGCGGCGCCGGTCGCTTCGCGTCCCGGGCCAGGATAGGCTTCCAGCCGCCATGTTGAACCAGTTGGCCACGTCATGTCGCACCGATATCGGCAAGGGCCAATGCGTTCGCGGGTCGGCGGATTCCCGTCCCGTACCGGGCGTCACGCGGGGGCGGGTGACCCGGTGAACCGGGCACTCGCTCCGCCCTTCGCCTCGGGGAGAGGCGCCGGACTCCTTCGCGGGGACCGATGGACGCTGCTCACCCTCGCCCTGTGCGGCTTCGTCGCGCTCCCCGTCGCCACGGTGATCGTCACCGCCGTCGGTCCCGGGGACGGGATCTGGAGCCATCTCCTCGCCACCGTCCTTCCCGTCTACGCCTCCAACACCCTGCTGCTGATGCTGGGGGTGGGCCTCGGGACCATTCTCATCGGCACGAGCACCGCGTGGCTCGTGACCATGTACCGATTTCCCGGACGCCGCATCCTGTCCTTTGCCCTGCTTCTGCCGCTCGCGGTGCCGAGCTACGTGCTCGCGTTCGTCATTACCGACCAGCTCGAGTACGCGGGCGCCGTGCAGCGCGCCCTGCGCGCCGCCTTCGGCTGGGAGTCCGCCGCCGACTACTGGTTCCCCGAGATCCGCTCCATCGGCGGCGCGACGCTCGTGCTCTCCCTCGTGCTCTATCCCTACGTCTACCTGCTTGCCCGCGCCGCCTTCGTGGAGCAGTGCTTCTGTCTCTTCGAGGCGAGCCGCACCCTCGGGCAGGGACCGCTGCGCAGTTTCCTGCGCATCGCGGTGCCCATGGCGCGACCCGCCATCGCGGTGGGCGTGGCGCTGGCCCTCATGGAGACTCTTAACGAGTTCGGCACGGTGGAGTTCTTCGCGGTGCCCACCTTCACCGCCGGCATCTTCGATGTCTGGCTCAACATGAACAGCATCGAGGGCGCGGCGCAGCTCGCCACGGTGCTCGTGGTGTTCACGTTCGGGCTGGTACTCCTCGAACGGGCGGGGCGCCGGCGCAAGCGCTTCTGGGCCACCAGCGCCCGGGTGCGGGCGCTGCCGGAGTACCCGCTGGGGCGCGGACTCGGCCTTGCCGCCGCCCTGTGGTGCGCTTCGCCGGTGCTGCTCGGCTTCGTGCTTCCCGCGGCGGTGCTCGCCGCCTACGCCATCGAGTTCCACGCCATCACCCTGTCCGACCACGCCTTCCCCGTTTATCTCTGGAACAGCCTCCGGCTCGCCGCCTGGGCCGCCGCCTGCACCGCGGCCCTCGGACTGCTGATCGCCTACGGGGTCCGGGTCTCCCGAGACCCGAAGATCCGGGCGGCGGCGGAGGCCGCGACGCTCGGCTACGCGGTGCCGGGCGCGGTGCTCGCGGTGGGGATCATGGTGCCGCTCGGTCTCTTCGACAACGCGCTCGACGCGCTCTGGCGGCGTTGGTTCGACCTGCCCCTCGGGCTCCTGGTGAGCGGAAGCGCCGCCGCCCTCGTGGTCGGCTACGTGGCGCGTTTCATGGCGCTCGGGTACCGGCCCATCGATGCGAGCTTCTCGAAGGTCACGCCGTCGATGGAGGGGGCGGCCCGCACCCTGGGACACGGGCCGGGCGCCACCCTGTGGCGCGTTCACCTGCCGCTGGTGCGCCCCAGCGTGATCGCCGCCGCGCTGCTCGTGTTCGTCGACACGATGAAGGAGCTGCCCCTCACCTTGATCCTGCGTCCCTTCAATTTCGAGACGCTCGCCACCTTCGTGTACCAGTACGCCTCCGACGAGCTGCTGGAGGAATGCGCCCTCGGCGCTTTGACCATCGTCGCGGTCGGGGTGTTGCCCGTACTCCTGTTGAGCGTCGGCATCGCGGGTTCGCGGCCAGGCCACACCGCGGCCGCGCTTCGGGTCTCGCCCGCCCCCGCCGGCGGGACCTGAGCGTCATCGAGGGCGGCGGATAACGTCGCCCGCGGCGGGGTCGCGCCTGTGCGGGCGCCGCCGCCGGTGCATAATCCCGCCTGCCATGCCGGGACTCGTACTCGATGAGGTTTCGCACCGCTACGACACCGGTTGGGCGCTGCGCGATCTCGGATTCGCGGTAGCACCGGGCGAGATCGTCTGCCTGCTCGGTCCCTCGGGTTGCGGCAAGACCACGGTGCTGCGTCTCGCGGCCGGGCTCGAGCCGCTTCAGGCGGGCCGAATCCGAATCGGCGAGCGTCTCGTGGCGCGGGGCGGCGACGCGCGCCAGGTCCCACCGGAGGCGCGTGGCGTCGGACTCATGTTTCAGGACTACGCCCTCTTTCCCCACCTGACGGTGCGCGAGAACGTGGCCTTTGGAGTCTCCCGGAGCGATGCGCGGCGCGATGGCTGGGTGCGGGGGGTCCTGGACGAGATGGGTCTCGCGGACTTCGCGGATCGCTACCCCCACACGCTGTCGGGCGGCCAGCAGCAGCGCATCGCGTTGCTTCGGGCGCTTGCGCCCCGGCCCGCGGTGCTGCTGCTCGACGAGCCCTTCTCGGGGCTCGACGAGCACCTGCGACAGCAGATCCGCATGGAGACGCTGCGCCGGCTGGAGGGGTCGAGCGCGTGCACGCTCCTGGTCACCCACGACCCGGAGGAGGCGATGTTCCTCGCCGACCGCATCGTGGTGCTCGACCGGGGGCGCCTCGTGCAGGACGCTGCCCCGATCGAGATCTTCGAGCGGCCTCGGGACCCCTTCGTGGCCCGTCTCTTCGGGCCGGTCAACGAGTTCGAGGGCGTGGTGCGCACGGGACGGGTGGAGACGCCGCTCGGCGCGGTGGAGGCGCGTGGTCTTCAAGACGGATGCCCGGTGCTGGTGGTGGTGCGCGCGATCGACATCGCGGTGCTCGGGAGCGGCGAAGCGAGCCGGACTCCGGTTGCCGCGCGGGTCCGGTCCGCGCGACCCCTCGGCCAGCAGAGCGAGCTTCGCCTGCGCGCGGGGGATGATGGCGACGGCCCGGAGGTGCAGGTTCGGGTCCCGGGCCTGTCACTCCCCGGCGAGGGTGCCTTGCTTCGCGTGGCGGTGCGCGAAGGCCGCGCCTTCGTCTACCCGCGGTAGCGCGGCCGGGCCGGGCCGGCCGCGCCCACCCCGCTCAGGCGGCGGGCTGGTGCGCCATCCGGTGGCTTCGCCAGAGCGTAGTCTCGCGGCCCGGGGCGGGGCGCGACGGCACCAGCAGGCTGAGTCCCAGCGAGACCGCGGCCATCGCCGCCCCCACCAGGAAAACTGCGGTTCGCCCCGACTCGTCCGCGACCCAGATGAGGCCGAGCATCCACGGCATGGTGACGGCCGCGATGTGGTTGATGGTGAAGGACACGCCGGCCGTTGACGCGATGTCCGTGGGATCGGCGATCTTGCGGAAGTAGCTCTTGATGGCGATCGCGAGCGCGAAGAACAGGTGGTCGAGGATGTAGAGCACCGCGGCCAGCCACCCGGTTTCGACGAAGGCGTAGGCGATGAAGATGCCGATGAGGCCGATGTACTCGAGGATGAGCGCGGGGCGCTCCCCCCAGCGCATGATGAGCCGCCCGACTCGCGGCGCGAGCCAGATCGCGATGACGTGGTTGAGGGCGAAGAGCGCGACCACCGCCTCCGGGCGATAGCCGAACTCCGCGACCATCAGGAAGGCGGCGAAGCCGACGAAGATCTGCCGCCTGCCGCCGGACATGAATTCGAGCGCGTAGTAGAGACCGTAGCGACGGCGCAGCACTATCTTCATGGACTGGAAGTGCCCGTCGGAGAAGCGCGGGAAGAAGGTCCAGCAGAAGAAGCCGAGGCCCACCGTCGCGACTCCGGCGATGAGGTAGACGATCCAATAGGGCGCGGCCAGGAACTCGAAGGCCACGTAGACCAGGCCATAGGCGAGGAGCGAGGCGGCCGCCGCCGCGGCGGCCATCCGGCCCAGCACCAGAGGCAGCTCTTCCTTGCTCGTCCACTGCATGGACAGCGATTGCTCCATCGTCGCCAGGTAGTGAAAGCCGATGGACATGAGCAGGGTCGTGAAGTACAGCCCCCAGACCACGGGCAGGAAGCCGGTCAGCGCCACCCCGAGCCCCATGACGGTGAGCGCGAGGATGGCGAAAGTCTGCTGGCGCCATATGAGCAGCAGGTACACCACGGTGAAGGCGAGGAAGCCCGGAATCTCGCGCACCGACTCCAGGATGCCGCGTTCGAGCCCGGTGAAGGCCACCTTCTCGACCGCGAAGTTGTTGATGAGCGCCATCCATGGCTCGAAGGCGATGGGGATGGCGGCGGCGAGGATGAGCAGCAGGACCTGCGGACTGCGCCAGCCGTCCTTCAGGACGCCACGCCAGTCGGTGTAGAAGGAGTTGATAAAAGCCATGACTCGTGGCTCCCGGACGGCGCGGGCGGCGCCGTGTTCGCAGGGCCGCGCGGACGATAACCCAAGCGCCGCGGGGGAGCCACCTACCGGGCGGCGCCGCACACTTTGATACGGTGTACTCTCGGCACTTCATCCGGGAGGTGGCGGTTGGGGCGGTCAGCCGCAGCGCTGGGCGCGTCATCGCTTCCCCGGCTACGACGCGTGGATGGTGGGTCGGATGAAAGCGACAGCGAAGAGAATCCTCAAGCGCCGATTGCTCGCGTTGTGGGCGCTCGCGGGCGCCATCGCGTTCTTTGCCTACGATCTCGTGGCGGACGCCCTCTTCGAGGGAGAGTTCGGATCGCCACACTTCATCATCGAACTCTTCGTGTTCATCGGGGTGTCGATGGCGCTCGTGCTCGGCGCGCGTGATCTGCGTCGCCTGCGTATCCGGCTTGCTCGGGAGACGAGGGTGAACAAGGCGCTCGCCGGTGCGCTCGTCGACAGCATCAACGAACAACTGGAGGAGTGGCGGATGACTCGCAGCGAGAAGGAGGTCGCCTGGCTGATCATCAAAGGGTACCGCTTCTCCGAGATCGCCGATGCGCGAGGCGTCAAGGAGAGCACCAGCCGACTGCAGGCGACCTCCGTGTACGCGAAGGCCGGGGTGAGCGGGCGGGCCGAATTCGTGGGCGAGATCATCCAGCCGCTCTTCCGGTTCATTCCGGATGGCGGCATCGCGCATGAGAAGGCGGAGCAGGGACGGGCAGAAGCGCGTTGAACTCGCCGCCCGCACCCAACGGCACGCTGTGGTTCTGCGTGCGGCGAAAGGGCAGGGCGAGGCACGAAGGCTGGCTGGACGACGTATCACTGGCGGATCTGCGCTCGCGCGTCGGTGCGCGACCCGGAGACGTGGTCGAGGTCAGTGTGGCCGGTCGCTTTCGTCCGGTAGCGGCGAGGCGCTTTGCTCGCGTGTTCTTTCCCCGCGAACGGGGGCTCGTGGGCATGGAGATGACGCTGGGAGGAGAGACCGTGCGGCTCGCGCCAACTCGAATGCTCGCCGCCAACCTGGGGTTCGATCGGGCGCTATCGAAGTTTCTCGCGGAGCGGGCGATCTCGTTCGAGGAGTTCCGTGGCGGCGGGACGCTGCGTGCGTTCCACGCACGGCAGTTTCTGCTGCCGGGGGCGGAGGGAGGCGGCCCGATCGAGTTGTTCCGCGGCTCCATGCTGGTCGAATCCGATCCCTCGATCGACACGGAACGCGCGACCAGGCTCGCGGACGGGATCGGGCGGTGGATGCTCGCGAACCAGAGCGCCGAGGGCGCACTGCCTTACAAGTACTGGCCGAGTCGCGGGGAGGAGTCGCCCGCCGACAACGCCATTCGCCGTTTCCTGGGGTCGCTCTCCCTTGCGCGTCTGGGCAATCTGCGCGCAAGCGCTGAGATTCGGGACGCGGCGCGGCGGAATCTTCGCTTCAATCTGAAACGCTACTTCAGGAACATCGGCGAAGGACGCGGGGCCATCGTCGAGCGCACCGGCGCGAAGCTCGGCGCGGCCGCGCTCGCTGGGCTTGCGATCCTCGAGTGCGGCGCGGAGTCGGAGTTTGGCGAGGAGCTGGGCCTGCTGGCGGCGGGCATCGATTCGCTCGCCGACGCGCAATGCGGGTTCCGCACCTTCTTCTTCCCGATGGAGCGAGACGGTGAGAACTGGAACTTCTACTCGGGCGAAGCGCTGCTGTTCTGGGCGGAGGCGGCCCGTCGGGGGAGTCCGTGCGCACCATCGCTCCCACGCTGCGTGGCGGCCTTCGAGCGTTGCCGCGCGCGCCACCTTCGCAAGCGCAACCCGGCTTTCGTGCCCTGGCATACGCAGGCCTGTGTTTCGTTGTTCGAACATACGGGCCGGCGCGCGTTCGCGAACTTCGCTCTTGAGATGAACGACTGGTTGCTGCCGATGCAGCAGTGGGAAGGACTCGCGCCCGATCTGCGCGGCCGTTTCCACGATCCGCTCCGGCCGGAGTTCGGGCCACCGCATGCGGCGTCCACCGGAGCGTACATGGAGGGACTCGCCGATGCCGCCGCGCTCGCTCGCGCGCTCGGCGAGGAGCGCCGCGCCTCCGCCTACCAACGCGCGCTCTCCCGTGGGCTGCGCTCGCTGCGGCAGTTGCAGTTCCGCGATGAACGCGACGCTTTCTACGTCTCGCGGCGCCGCCGCGTTCTCGGCGCCCTGCGCACGGAGGTCTACGACAACGCGATTCGGCTGGATTCGGCGGCCCACGCGCTGCTGGCGGTCACGAAGATGTCGCGGCCCGGGGCGTTGCGCAGCCTCCCATCGGCCGGCGGGGCGTGAGGCGGGCCGTGCAGGCGTACTTCGACAGTACATCGGGTGCCCCGGTTCGCGTTCGACGCCGTCCATGCCGGCAGATGCGCGTGCGACCCCGTGAATCGGGGAAGGGCGCCGGCCAGGAACCCTTCGCATTGCAATGCCCGCGTCAGCCGGTGGCCCCGCCTGGTGCCGAAGAGCTCTCGGGATCCTGCGGAGGGACGAAGAACCCCCGACCCCGTGGTGGCCGCACGTCGAAGATCAGATGCACGCGAGTCGTGGAGCTTGGATTGTCCGCCCAGTGTCGAGACTTGTTGTCGAAGGCCCACAGCTCTCCGGGGCGCATCACGACCGTCTCCCCCGCGCAGGTGAGAGGACTCCCTTGCGGGCTCGACAGGACCAGATGAAAACGATCACGTACTCGGTAGTAGTCACCCGCGTCTACGTGGGGATAAACCCGGCAGTGCGGCTGAAGGGCCACCAGGGTCGCGCGGCCAAGCGCCCCACCGAGCAGGGCGGCGACACTCTCGCACCATGCCAGGGTGCGAGGAAACTTTCGGGCCGCGGGCGTGGTACGACTCTCATGAACATCGTTGGGGTTCCTCACGCCCGGTGGGAGCGGCTTCTTCGGCGCGCGGAGAAAGATGTTGCGGGTGTGGCGCTGGCAGCGGACCTTGCGCTGGCGGCTCGTGTCCAGCGACCACGCGTTCGGCGCCGCATCCAGCTCGGCCAGGAGGGGTTCGATTTCAAGGTGCGAGGCCAGTCTGACGAAGTGCGATCCGAGTCCGTGTGTTGTCTCCCATCGGGCACGGACATCCGCGCCGATCGCCGGCGGCGAAGTTTCGTGCTTCTGTCCATAGGTGATCACGGCTCAGCCCCGTATTTCTTGCTTCATCCGAGCTGACGAGGTGAAACAGGCGATGCTCCGAGGGGCGGGTAAGGGGACTGTGGCGCCCCCCGAATCGTCAACCGACCGATCGATGACGCGAAGGAGTTATCGGTCCGAGAAAGACTGGGTCGGGAATAGCCGGGGAAGGGCTTTCTCTCCGTCACCATCTCCATCCCCGTCGCCATCTCCATCCCCATCGCCGTCTCCATCCCCGTCGCCATCTCCATCCCCGTCGCCATCTCCGTCCCCGTCGCCGTCTCCGTCCCCGTCACCGTCTCCGTCCCCGTCACCGTCTCCATCCCCGTCTCCGTCTCCATCCCCGTCTCCATCTCCATCCCCGTCGCCGTCTCCATCCCCGTCACCGTCTCCGTCCCCGTCGCCGTCTCCGTCCCCGTCGCCGTCGCCATCCCCGTCGCCGTCGCCATCCCCGTCGCCGTCGCCATCTCCGTCGCCATCTCCGTCCCCGTCACCGTCTCCATCCCCGTCGCCGTCTCCATCCCCGTCACCGTCTCCATCCCCGTCGCCGTCTCCGTCCCCGTCGCCATCTCCATCCCCGTCGCCATCCCCGTCGCCGTCGCCATCTCCGTCGCCGTCTCCATCTCCGTCGCCATCCCCGTCGCCGTCTCCATCCCCGTCGCCGTCTCCGTCGCCATCCCCACTGGCCCGGGCCTCCTGAAAGGCGTGAAAGGTCAGTTTTCCGGAGAGATAGTGGAAGCTTCCAGCCATCAGGAGCGCGAGCATCGTTACGGTGCTCGTCACGAGGAACATCAATTTGCGCAGCGGTCTGCGATCGGTACCGGTGGACTTTTTCGAGTTCATGGTGAAACTTGCGTCTGGAAGGCGCCTGGACTCCCAGGCTGGTCGCCGAAGTGTCCACCCCCGGGGGGCGATTGATAGTCACGTTCGCGATAGAAACGTGACCTTATGACGCGCGCTCTATGTCTCCTCGATGCACGAGGCGAGGGCGCGCCGAGGTTGGCGGGGTCGAGGGTGTTCGCGAGTCGGGGCATGTCAGCGTACCTGGACACTAGGGTCCCGTACCTTGATCTGCGTTCAACTCCGTAGGTGCCGGCGGGTGCTTCTCCCAAGTCGCAAATGGGTTGACCCGCAAATTTCACCGATTTTCTACTACGGACGCCCATATGCTCACGGCTGCGGGCCTCCCTCCCTCAAGCCGCTACGACGTTGTGTCGAAGCCTTGCGCTGAAGGGGGTTTCCGGGGCCGATGGCGGGACTTCAGGGGGAGGAGGAGAGGTACCCCACCAGCCGTCCCATCGCCTCCTCAAGCAGGCGGGGATCGACGCCGAAGCAGATGCGGAAGTGGCCCTCGCCGCCGGGACCGAAGGCGACCCCGGGACACAGTCCCACCCTGGCCTCGCGCAGCACTTCGATAACGAAGGCCTTGCTGTCGTCGAGTCCCTCCATGTGCACCATCAGGTAGAAAGTGCCTCCGGGCTTCTCGAAGCGCAGTCCGGGCACGCCGGAGAGGGCATCGCAGACCACGTCGCGCCCCACGCGGCAACGCGACACGTTGTTCCGAAGGAATTCCTCTCCGTGGCGGACCGCGGCTTCGCACCCGTGCTGCACGAAAGTCGGCAAGCCGGTGGTGCCGAACTGGAGCAGGTTCTCGAAGATGAGGCCGAGTGAAGGCGGCGCGATCGCCCACCCCGCCCGCCAACCCGTCATCGCCCAGCTCTTGGAGAAGGTGTTGGTCGCGATCACGCGGTCCTCGGGATCGCAGAACTCCAGGAACGAGGGGGCCTGGGGCATCTCGTAGGTGAGGCGGTGGTAGGCCTCGTCGGCGAGGATCCACACTCCGCGTCGGCGCGCGAAGTCGAGCACCTCCTCCATCTGTCCGCGGGGCATGATCCAGCCGGTGGGGTTCTGGGGAGAGTTGATCACCAGGACCCGGGTGCGGGGCGTCACCGCCGCGAAGAGCTCGTCGAGGTCGAGGCGCCAGCCCTGGTTGCCGAAGCGGAAGGGCACCGTCTTGATCACCCCGCCCGCGATGCGGGCCGCCTCGAACACGTTGGTCCATGCCGGCGCGGGCACCACGACCTCGTCGCCCGGTTCGCACACCGCCTGGAACGCCTGCATGACCGCCTGCATCCCGCCCACCGTGACCGATACGCGCTCGGTGTCGATCGGGGTGCGATAGAGGCGCGAGTGGTACTCCGAGATCGCTTCGCGCAGGGAGGGGATGCCCCGCGACCAGGTGTAGCGGGTCTGGCCTTCGCGCATCGCCCGCACCGCCGCGTCGCAGATGAACTCGGGCGTCGGCAGGTCCGACTCCCCCACCCACAGCTTGCACACGTCGGGGTCGTCTCGGGCGAGATCCACGACCTCGATGATGTCGCTCATCGGGATGTTGCGGATGCGCTCACAGGTGTGGTCGACGGCGAGGGACATGTGCGCAGGCTCCGGTCGCGAGAGATTCAGTTGCCCTGTTTTACCGATTCGCGCCCGTGAATGCACACCCGCCGGCATTGACGGTGTCGAACGCGAGTCTGGGCGCGTGTCGGCACCGTCCGTTCGTGCCTGCGCACCCCCTTCCGCGGTCGCCCTTGTGCCCAGCGACACCTGCTCGCGCTCGCGAACAACCTCGATGCGACAGTGCGCCTTGAGGAGGCGGGAAGAGTCGCCGGGTGGGCGCGCTTGTTACACTGCCCGGCACCTGTCCAAGGGGAAAGGCGATGGCGATCAGGCTCTACCACAGCCGGCATTCGCGCTCCCTGCGCTGCATCTGGGCGCTCGAAGAGCTGGGCCTCGACTACGAGCTTGTCACGCTCGAGTTTCCGCCCCGCGTGCACCACAAGGACTTCAAGGCGATCAATCCTCTTGGCACCGTGCCCTTTCTCGAGGACGGAGAGCGGGTGATGACCGAGTCCTGCGCCATCGTTCAGTACCTGGTGGAACACCACGGTCCAACCCCGCTCGCGGTGGCGCCGAACGAGCCGGATCACGCCGCGTATCTGAACTGGCTGCACCGCGCCGACGCGACGCTCACCTTCCCGCTCGCGCTCGTCTTCCGCTACCGCGATCTCGAAGCTCCGGATCGACGCAGTCCCCAGGTGGCCGAGGACTATCGCCGCTGGTTCCTCGGCCGCCTGCGCAGCGTGGAAGCGGCGACCGCCGAGAGCGACTATCTGTGCGCGGACCGCTTCACCGCCGCCGATCTCTGTGTCGCCTACGCGCTCTACTTCGCGCAGCGTCTCGGACTCGAGGAGGCGTTCACCCCGAACATCCGCAGATGGTGGGAGCGCGTGACGGCCCGCCCCGCGTTCCGCAAGGCGGCCGCCCGGTAGCGGTCCGAGCACGGCCGCAGCGGCCTCGACCGGGTGGCGCGGCAGATCGGCGGCTCGATGGAGGAGCTGGTCCGTCGCCTCATCCACGAGACGCGCACCAGGACCGAGCGTGATCCAAGGCGTTCGCGCGGCACTGTTGGGAGGGGATTGGCGTCAAGCTGACGCTCCCGACTCGATATGACCACAAGGCGTTTCCCCTTGTCCGCCACGGACGGGGAATGACCACTCCGTACCTGCGGTGCCCTGCTGTTTGACACGAGCATCGGAGACCTGTTTGTTAGACTCGCTTTTTTCTTACACCGGAGAGATCATGAGTCTCAACATCGAGACCGACGAGACATGCATCCTCGCCGGTGACTTGGCTCTTCTGACCGGCGAGACCATGACGGGTGCGGGCTCTGTTGCCTTGTATGAGCGTTGGGAACGTGAGCAACGCAAGCCCGACAACGTGAGCCGTACCAGCAAGCTTCGCGCCACTGCCGAGCGCTGTGCGGCGCTTATGTGCTCCAGATCGTCGACGATCGACCACGGCGAACTGCTCGATGGTGAACGTAGACCGCTCAGGCGAGTAAAACGCCAACATCCCAGTCCTCGGAGACGCGGAACTCATCCTCGGCCTCGCAGCAACGAATAGTGCCCGGGAGGGCAGCGGGCGAGTCGCCTCGGAACATATGGCCTCGATCGACTCCGGACCGGTACGCGAGCTCGTCGAGGAAGTTCTCGAAGGTGGGAAGATGGCATTCGAGATGCGCCGCTCCAAGTATGGGTTCTGAGACGTGATGACACGCACCGAACTACTGGAACTGATTTCAAGCGGTGAGAGCTCCGGGGTGGAGTTCAAGAGGGAGGATCTGAGCACCCAGGACCTCGCCAAAGAGTTGGTCGCCTTCTCGAACCTGGAAGGCGGCATGGTATTGCTTGGTGTAGAAGACGACGGAACAGTCACGGGTCTGGACCGGGAGGACCTCGAAGAGTGGGTGATGAACGTCTGCCGAGACAAGATCCGGCCGGCGATTATTCCGTTCTTTGAAGTGGTTCGCGGTGTTCAGAGCAACCATGATGTTGCCGTCGTCCGCGTGACCCGCGGCTACGACGTGCACGCGCTCTGGCACAACACTACCAACCGGTACCTGATCCGTGTCGGCACACAGAGTCGGGAAGCAAGTCAAGAGGAACTCGCGCGCTTGTTCCAGAGACGGGGTTCCGTACGGGCCGAGCTTCGTCCGGTGTCGGGTGCGGTGCTCGCGCACCTCGACCGTAGGCGGTTGCGAATCTATTACCGCGACATCCGCCAGCAGGAGGTGCCAGATGACAGTGATGAACAAGCTTGGCAAACACTTCTCGTCAACACAGAGGTAATGACGGAGGAAGGCGTTACCGTGGGCGGCATGTTGTTGTTCGGTACGACACCGAATCGATTTCTTCCGCATGCGGGGATAGACGCCGTCGCCTATCCCGGTACGGAACAGGACTATGGTGCGCAGGAGCGAACAACGCTTCGAGGCCCCATGACTCCCCTGCTGAACGAACGTGACGAAATCGTGGAAAACGGTGTCGTCGAGCAGGCTCTGGACTTCGTGCAGCGCAACACACGTGTAATCGTCGAGTCACAAGGTGGAAGACGCGTGGAGCGTTCAGTCTATCCTCGAGATGCGCTTCGCGAGGGCATAGTTAATGCCCTCATTCACCGTGACTACCTGCTCACCAGCACCGACGTCACATTGGCGATCTACAGCGACCGATTGGAAATCGTATCTCCGGGTCGATTACCCAACGGCATAACGCCAGACCGTATGCGGACCGGGACAAGGTCTGCCCGAAACCAGCTTTTGAAAGACGTGATGCGAGACTATCGGTATCTGGAACACATGGGAATGGGGATTCCCCGGAAGATCGTCCGGGGCATGAAAGAGCACAACGGTACCGAACCGGACCTGATCGAACAGGACGAGCGGTTCATTTTACGGTTGCACGCGCACGCCCCAGACGAGTAACGTGACCTCGTCTTTTCGGACCGGCGACTGAACCTGCGGGACAGCAGTTGCAGTGCAGACGGCAGGTCGCGCCAACGCAACATGCATGGAGTCCCGCGTGAGGTGAATGCCACGCCGTCCTCTCGATATGGCATGACCGATCGGGCTGCCGATCGCTGGTAGGCGCTCGGTAAACGCCAGCGCTCCTGAGGCAAGCTCATGCCGGTGGGGAAGGTCCGGTAGGCGGATCGGGAGGCGTGCGGATCTACGCCTCCTCCGTCGGTCCCGCTTCGAGTGCTTCGAGAATGGCCGGAATCTCGCTCGCGGCGACGGACTCCCCGGCCGCCATGCGCGCCTCCACCGCCCGCTCAAGTCGCTGGTGCATGACCTGGCGGCGGAGCCCCGGAAAGTGGGCGATCGCCGCCTGCAGCGCGTCCTGGAGCGCCGCGCTAAAGCGCCGCTCGTAGGCCTCGCGCGCTCCCCCGAAGGAGAACGCGGGCGGGCGTGTCCAGCCGCGTTCGGTCCGAAGCGCCGCCCGCCGGGCGGCGGTGGCGGCGTCGTCGACCCGATCGTCTCCGTCGAGGACCACGCCGTAGGCGCGCGAGGCCGTCTCCACCGACACGATGCGGTTGCGCACGTCGTCGCGCACCGCCTCCGGGTCGCGTTCCAGCGGGTCGCCGAGACCGCCGCCGCCCTGGGTGCCGATGCGAAGGCGCGCCCCCGGCTCCAGGTGCAGCACGTCGATCTTGCCGATGTCGCGCTCCTCCGCGCTCCCTGGATTGACGGTGGTGTAGCCGGTGGTGCCGGGCCATCCCCCGAGGCGCCCGGGGGGCGGGAAGAGATAGCGCTCCATGTTGCGGGCGGTGACCGTGGTGTAGGGGGAACGCGTTTCGAGCTCCAGTTCGATGCCGGTGCCCCCGCGATGGCGCCCGGGACCGCCGGAGTCCTCGCGCAGGCCATAGCGCCGGATGAGGATTTCCGGCATCTCCTGTTCCACGAGCTCGGTGGGCACGTTCTTGAGGAAGTTGGTGATCACCATCGCTCCGTCGATGCCGTCCTCGTGCGGGCGCCCTCCGGACCCCCCCACGATCGGCTGTACTACCGAGACCCGCGTGCCTCCGGTCTCGAACTCCGGCACCGCCACCATCAGGATGGAGCCCTGGCCGGAATCGGTCGCGGGCAGCTCGTCCGGCACCGCCTGGGACAGAGCGCCGATGCAGACGTCGCATACCTTGTGCGAGGTCGAGTAGCGGGTGCCGCAGCCCGCACCGGGTTCCGGGTCGAGGATGGAGCCCTTCGGGATGCGCACCTTCATGGGGCGCACCAGTCCCGCGTTGTAGGCGATCCCGGGCTCCTGGGTGCAGATCCAGTTCACCAGCCCGGTGATGAGCATCCAGTGCCCGTGCTTGCCGTGGGTCGGGAGGTTGAGCGCGGCGCGCACCTGGGGCGCGGTGCCGGTGAAGTCGAGCAGCATCTCGTCGCCATCGATGCGCATCTCGAGGTTGATGCGGATCAGACCGAGTCCGACCATGTCCGCTTCGATGTAGTCGCAGTGGCGGTAACGCCCGTCGGGAACGTGGGCGATGACCCGCCGCGCCTGGGTCTCCGCATAGTCGAGCACCGCGTCGATCGCGGCCCGGATGCGGGGAGGGCCGTAGCGGTCGAGCAGCGCGTGTACCCGTCGCTCCGCGGTGGCGATGCCGGCGAGGCAGGCGCTCATGTCCCCCCAATTCTGTTCGGGCGTGCGGGTATTGCAGAGAAAGAGGTTGAGGAAGGTGCGATCGAGCTCGCCTTCCCGGTACAGACGCTGCGGCGGAACGCGGATCCCTTCCTGATAAACCTCGAAGCTCGAGGGCGCGATGCTGCCGGTCACCCGCCCGCCCACGTCGTTGACGTGCATGAAGCTCCAGACGTAGCACACGATCTCTCCGTCCCGGAACACCGGCTTCCACAGGAACACGTCGGAGAGGTGGGTGACCATCCCGCCGGTGCTGTCGGGGTCGTTGGAGATGAAGATGTCCCCCTCGCGCACGTCGTCACCCATGCGCGCGATCGCGTCGTCCATCGGCATGCCGATCATCATCAGCACGCCATAGCGGCGTGGCGCCGCGAAGACTTCCCCCTTCGGGCTGACGAGGACCGCGCCGTAGTCCTGCGTCTCCTTGACGAAGACGGTATGCGCGGTGCGGTAGATGACCTGCGCCATCTCGTCCACCACCGCCTGGAAACGGTTGGTGAGGATCTCCAGCGATACCTTGTCGATGCCCGCTTCGAGTTCCTTCATGCGCGGGTACCAATCAGGTTGAGGTGCGGGTCGATCTCCACCTGGAAGCCTTCCGGCACGTAGACGGTGGTGTCGTACTGTTCGACGATCAGGGGGCCCTCGCAACCCTGGCCGGGGCGCATCGCGGCGCGCTGGCGCACCGTGGCCTCGATCTCTCGTCCCCGGTCCACGATCCGCCGGCGAGACGGGGCATCGCCGACGGCCGCCGCGCCGAGTCCGAGCGCGCGCACCTGCGGCTTCCGCGTGACCCCCACCACCTGCACTCTCGCCTCGACGAGGCGCACCGGCGCCTCCCGGTCGGCGAAGCCGTAGGCGTGGTGGTAGGCGTCGTTGAACCACCCCACGAGGCGCGCGGTGTCGAGTTCGGCAGTCTCCCCTACCGGAAGCGCCACCCCGAGCTCGTAGGACTGGCCCGAGTAGCAGAGATCCGCGGAGCGCAGCAGATGGACCACGTCGAGCTGGACCCGCTGGTCGGCGAGCCAGGCCCGCGCCTCGGTTTCGAGACGCTCGAATATGGCGCGAAGCGCATCGTCGTCGAGGGCGTCACACTCCCGCCAGACACTCGCCACGAAGTCCGCCCGGAAGTCGGCCGCAATGCAGCCGAGCGCGCACAGCGTGCCGGGCGCGGGCGGCACTATCACGCGCTTGAAGTCGAGCTCGCGCGCGAGCATGAACGCATGGGTGGGGCCGGCGGCGCCGTAGGCAAGCAGCGCGAAGTCGGCGCCGTCCGCGCCGCGGCGCGCGAGCTGCGGCACGAGCCCCGCGTAGATGTTGGCGCTTGCGACCTGCAGCACCGCATCGGCCGCCGCCGTCGCGTCGAGACCGAGACTTGCGCCCAGGCGCGAGAGCGCCGCTTCCGCCCGCTCCGGCGCGAGCGGCATTTCGCCGCCGAGAAACGCGTCGGGGCGGATGATGCCGACCTGGAGATAGGCGTCGGTGAGGGTGGCGTCCTCCCCGCCGCGCGCGTAGCAGGCGGGTCCCGGCACCGCGCCGGCGCTGCGCGGACCCACCTTGAGCACGCCCTCGGCATCGGTCCAGGCAATGGAGCCTCCTCCCGCCCCGATCGCGGACACGTCCACCGCAGGCATGATCACGGGATAGTCGCCGACGGTGTTCTCGGTGGAGTAGGAGAGCTCGCCGTCGACCACCGACACGTCGACGCTGGTCCCCCCCATGTCCAGGGTGACGAGTCGCTCCACCCCGATGCGCCGGCCCACGAAGGCAGCGCCGATGACGCCCGCGGCGGGTCCCGAGAGCAGCGTTTCGACCGGGCGGCGCGCCGCGGCCTCGAGCGACATCACCCCGCCGTTGGACTTGGTCGAGAAGATCCGGCACCGCACCCCAAGGGCTTCGACTTCATGGCTAAGCGTGTCGAAGTAGGTCTTCATGCGCGCGCCCACGTAGGCGTTCATCACCGCGGCGAGCGTTCTCTCGAACTCGCGCTGTTGCGGCCATATCTCGGCCGACGTGCACACGTAAAGGCCGGGGAAGCGCGCTTCGACCCAGGCCTTGGCGAGGCGTTCGTGCGTGGCGTTGCGATGCGCATGCAGGAAGGCGATGGTGATGGTCTCCACCCCCTCTTCCACCAGCGCGGCGGCCTCGGCCTCGACGTCGGCGCGCGCAATCGCAATGGCGACGCGGCCATCGTGGCGCATGCGTTCGCGCACCTCGCGCACCAGGCGACGCGGGATCAGGACGTGCGGACGATGGGCGAAGAGATTGTTGGGCTGATCGAGGCGCAGACGGCGGAGCTCCAGGATGTCGCGGAACCCGGCGGTGGTGAGCAGACCGCCCCTGGCGCCGCGGTGCTCCAGCAACGTGTTGACCGCGAGCGTGGTGCCGTGCGAGAAGTACTCGATGTCGCCTGGCTCGATTCCGAAGCGGTCGCGGTACTCGTTCAGGCCGGAGACGATGGCGTGTTCGGGCTGTGGTGTCGAAGGGGTCTTGAGCGGGTAGATGGCGCCGCTGTCCCGGTCCATGACCAGAAAATCGGTGAAGGTTCCGCCGATGTCGACGCCGACGCGATAACGGGCCCTTTGCTCACCCGTCGAAGAAGGACTCCCGCTCGCCACTTCGCAACCCTCATGCGGATTCGAACTTGGCGCATCGCAGTTGCGGGGAGGGTGCGTCGGCATTCGTCGTATGTTCCGGAAACTGATGAAAAAACAGACAAGTACGGTTGCGCGGGGGAGTCGGAGTCGCGGCGGGAGGGGCGGCTGGGCGCGTCGCTACGATGGTTGTCCGCCGGCCTTGACGTGCACTAGTATTCCATGGCGATCGGTGAACTGGATCCCCCCTTACCGCGACCGAAGGCAAAGATGCCAATGGAAATAGAAGAGCAAAAGATCGCTTCTCTCAGTGTGATCTCGCCGATCGGGCGCGTCGACGGGCTGGTGGCGCCGGACCTCGAAGAACGTATTTCCCGAAGCGTCGAGAGCGGAGACGTGCACATGCTGCTCGACTGCGCGCGGATGAGCTACATCAGCAGCGCCGGTCTGCGCGCGGTGCTTGCGGGCGCCCGGCAGTGCCAGCAGGCGGGCGGAAAGCTCACGCTCTGCGCTCTTCAACCCTCCTGCAAGACAGTGTTCGAGGTCAGCGGGTTCCTGTCGATCATCGACCACCACGATACCCGGGATGCCGCCGTTGCGGCGGAGTCCTGAAGCCGGGAGATCGCGTCATGCTGACATTCGCCGAAGAGATCCTGCTCTTGATGCTGGATGACGAGGACGGCACCTTCCTGCCGACCCGGACCAGCGCCGTCGAGTACGTTCTTGCGGGCGCGGTGCTGCTCGACCTCGCGTTCGCCAACCGAATCGACACCGACGAGCAGCAGCTCCTCGTCCTCGATCAGACGGAGACGGGCAATCCAATCCTCGATCGGGTGCTGTCGCGAATCTCGCGTTCCAGCGGTGCGAGGGATACCAGGGCCTGGATCGAGAAGATCACCAGCGAGGATACCGACGAGATTCGCAGCATGGCGCTGGACGGCCTGGTGAAGCGCGGCATCCTGGAAGTCCGCGACGAGAAGTTCCTGTGGGTCTTTCGTTCCCGGCGTTATCCGCTTATCGACGGGCGTGCCGAGCGCGAGGCCAAGCTCCGCATTACCGGTGTCCTGCTCTCCGACGACATCCCCGATCCCCGGGACGTCGCCATGATCTGCCTCGTCGATGCCTGCGGCATTCTGCCCGACATCTTCTCCGAGCGTGAGATCGAGCGTGCCGCTCCGCGAATCGAGCAACTGCGCAAGATGGACCTCATCGGCCATGAAGTCGGCGGAGCGGTGGCGGAGATCGAACGCTCGATCATGATGGCGGCAGTACACGCGCCGCACTACTAGCCCGCAGATTTCGCCGATTTGCGGCCGCTTCGGGCGCCGAGATGCCGTGATAGCAGGAAGCACGGACCGAACGACTCAGAAGTCGTAGCCGATACGAAGTCGTTGCGGCGCGACGCAGTTCGGCACGCAACAGCGAGCAGGGTGGCGCCCGCCAATCGAGAAATTGGTGAGATTCGCGGGCTGGTCCGATAGCCACTACCCGGACTTCGTGACGAGGGCGTAGCCCCGCCCCGCCCATCCGAGGTGAACCCCCTCCCGTCTTGCGGGCGGCGGGGAAGGGTCATGCGAGGACCTGTTCGAGCTCGCCGATGTGGCGCACGACCGCGTCCGGAAGGCGGCCGCCAGGCCAGGGCGCGAGCGACGCGTTGATCCACACTGTGCGCATGCCGACCGCGGCGGCGCCGAGAATGTCGCGCTCGGGGTCGTCGCCGACGTGCACCGCGCACGTGGGCTCGGCGCCGGCCGCGGTCAACGCGGCGAGGAACATCCGCGGACTCGGCTTGGCGGCGCCCGCTTCGGCGGGAGTCACCACGAAGTCGAAGTAGTGGTCGATGCCGATCGCGGCGAGGTCCGCATTGCCGTTGGTGATCGCGCCCAGCGTGAATCGCGAGGAGAGCATCCGCAGGCAGGGCTCCGCCGATTCGTAGAGCTCCACCTGGTTGCGGGCGGTGAGGAAGGCCGCAAACGCGGGTTCCACCAGCTCGGCGCCGTATCCGAACTCGGCGGCGACGCTCGCCAGCCAGTGCTTGCGGCTGGCGGTCAGGTCGTGGGCATGCTCGGGGTGGCGCCGGTAGTGCTGCTGGCGATGGGCGGCGAGAGAGGCCTCGTCGTGCCGTTCGCTGACGCGCGGAAGGTGCTCGTCGATGAAGGCATGGAAGGCGCGCTCGGCCCGCTCCAGCACGGGCAGGCAGTCCCAGAGGGTATCGTCCAGATCGAGGGTGACGCAGTCGACCGATGCGCTTTCGATGCGGCCGGAGGGCATCATCGCGCCGCCGGTTGCGGGCTTGCTTCGTACCCGTGGCGTTCCGCCCAATCCCAGGCCGGCCCCCGCCATCCGACGCGGTCGAGGTCGAGACGGCCACGCGCGTCGAAGAGCAGCCCGTCGGCGCGCAGCAGCGCCTCCTGCTCCGATGTGCCGCCGCCTCCCCGGCGCTCGCTCACGCTGCCTCGGCCGTTGACGACCCGGTGCCAGGGCAGGCCGCGTCCGTCCGGCAGCGCCGCCATCGCGTAGCCCACCATGCGCGCGGTACAACGGCCCTCGATCCGGGCGAGCTGCCCGTAGGTGGCTACCTTGCCGGCCGGTATCTGCGCAACCAGCGCATAGATGCGTTCGTAGGGATTCGCGGTCCGCAGCGCCGAATGCTCCGATTCCCCGCGGTCTTCGAGCCGGGCGAGGAGGGCGTCCTCATCCAGAAACCAGTGGCAGACCTCCTCGCCCTCCAGCGCGAGCACCGGCACCCGCGCCCCGTGGAGATGCCGAAGCTCCGGGTCGCGATCGACATCCACCAGCTCCAGGTCGAGGAGAAAGCGCTCTCGCCAGGGGACCAGCGCGCCCAGCATCTCGTCGCAGAGGGGACAGTCGGCGCGCGTGTAGAGAACGAGTTTCATCGTGCGATTATGAAGCGGGAGAGGAGCCCGGGGGCAAGAGGGCTATCCCGGCCAGTGCCCGTCTCATGCTGCCGGGTCCGTGTGGCGCCGGTAGTGTCTTCCCCGGATGCGGCGACGTAAGATCCTGGTCGGGATGGTCGGCTCTTGGTGCACCTGATGAAGCAACAGGTCGAGACGTGTCAAACGAAGGCTCTTGCCCTTGACGATCTCGCGGCGCGCTACCACCGCGACGGCTTCGCCTTTCCCTATCGCGCCCTGCCGGAAGCCGAGGCAAGCGGATTGGCGCGCGAGGTGGAGGCCTTGATCGACTCCGATGCGCGCTCCCTGCAGCTCATGCGCTCCAATCCGCATCTCGTGTTTCCCTTCGTGGACCGTCTCGCCCACGACGATCGCGTGCTCGACGCGGTGGAGCGCATTCTCGGTCCGAACCTGTTGCTGTGGAGCACGAGCTTCTTCATCAAGGCCCCGCACAGCGATGACTTCGTGAGCTGGCACCAGGATCTCACCTACTGGGGTTTCGACGGCACCGACCAGGTCTCGGCGTGGGTCGCCTTGAGCCCGATAACGCAGGCGAACGGCTGCATGCGCTTCATTCCGGCTTCGCACCGGCGTGCGATCGAGACGCACCAAGATACTTTCGCCGAGGAGAATCAGCTTACCCGCGGCCAGGTCCTGGCGGTGGACATCGACGAGTCGCAGGCGGTGCCGGTCACCCTTGCCCCGGGAGAGGTGTCGTTGCACCACGGCCACCTCTTCCATGCATCCGGACCCAACACCACGAACGCCTGGCGCATCGGCATCACGATGATCTACCTGGCGCCGAGCATGCGCCAGGTGGTGGCGAAGCGCGATTTCGCCCGTCTCGTGCGGGGTGAGGACGCCTTCGGTCACTTCGAGTGCCTGCCCCGACCTCGTTTCGACTTCGATCCGGTCGGCATCGCCGCCTGCGAGACGGCTGCGGACACTATCCTGGATGCGCTGTACCAGGGGGCCGCGAAACGCCCCGAGAAGGGCATGTTCGTCGACGGCGGCTGAGCCGCAAACTTCACCGATTTCCTACTGCGGACGCCAATGCGCGCGCGGTTGCGAGCCTCCCTCCGTCGCGCCGCCCGCGTCGTCAGCGAAGAAGCGGTGCGATGGCCTCGGCGAGGGGCGCAATGTTGTTCGGGTGCAGTCCGGCCACGTTGATGCGGCTGTCCTCGACCATGTAGATGTGCCGCTCCTCGCGCAAGGCGCGCACGGTGGCGGCATCGAGCCCCAGCAGCGAGAACATGCCGCGTTGCGCCCGGAGCCAGGAGGTGTCCAGGTCGGGGCGAAGCGCCGCGAGCGCATCCGTGAATTCGCCGCGCAGGCCACAGAGTCTGGCCGCCATGTTCGCCAGCTCCTCGCTCCACTGGCGGCGCAGTACCGGGCTTGCGAGCACCCGCTCCACGATGAGCGCTCCGTGCGCGGGCGCCATCGAGTAGACCGAGCGCGCGATCTGCTCGAGGTTGCTCTCCAGTGCCGCGCGCTGGCGGGGCTTTGCTCCGAGCGCGAGGAGGGCGCCGGTGCGTTCCCGGTAGAGGCCGAAGTTCTTGGAACAGGACACCGCGACGAGCAGCTCGGGCAATCGTTCTACCGCGCGGCGCACGGGGAGCGCGTCGTCGTCGAGCCCCGCACCGAGTCCGAGGTAGGCGAGGTCGAAGAGCGGCACCAGGGCCCGCTCCTCGACGACATCGAGTATGTCGTCCCATTCGGAGGGATTCGGGTCCGCACCGCTCGGGTTGTGGCAGGATGCCTGCAGTACGATGAGGCTGTGGGCGGGAGCGCGGCGCAGGCACTCCAGCATGGCGTCGAGACGAAGCGCATGTCTTGCCATGTCGTAGTAGGGATAGGCTTCCGGCGACAACCCGGCGCCGGTCATGAGCGGTCCATGATTGCCCCAGGTCGGCTCTGCGAGGTAGACCCTGCGGCCGGGCTCGGCACGGGCGAAGAGCTCGGCGCCGAGGCGAAGCGCCCCGCAGCCGCCCGGAGTCTGGATCGCCGCGATTCGCGATTCGACCCTCTCCGTGACGGCTCCCAGCACGAGATGGCGCATGCCGTCCAGGAAGCCGGCGACACCCGCGGGGGGCAGATAAGCCTTGGTCGCCTGGGCCGTGAAGAGATCCCGTTCCGCGCTTGCGACCGCCCGCATCACCGGCGTGCGGCCCGCGTCGTCGCGGTAGATGCCCACCGTCAGGTCGATCTTCTCCGCGGCCGAGTCCGCGGCAAAGGCTTCCATCAACCCCAGGATCGGATCCGGCGGCACCGGGTCCAGAGCTGCGAATGTCATCGTTGGAGAGCACGGGAGCCAGCGGACGAGGGGCAAGAGTATCATCACCGCAGACGTGGTCGACACGGCGCTTCGAGCCACGGTGGAAGCAGGGGAGAGCACGGGATACACCAGGACCACGCGGCGCGCGCCTGCGAGATCGACCGGTGGCGCGCAGTGCTCCATCCGCGCAGTGTTCCAGCATGGGATATCCCGGCGGTGGCCGGTGGTGGCCGGGTTCGCGGAGCGGGTAGCGCCGCGTACCGTTCGCCTGCGCTCAGTCCCGGCTGATTCCAGCTTGAGGAGATTCCATGAAGATCAAGGAAGTGCGGGCGGCCGCGATACGCAACATCGCCCTATTCAAGAAGCCCGATGCCGCTCGTGCGGCGTGGCGTCTCGAGAGCGATGGCGGCAACCCGCTGTCGCGCTACCGGGAGTTCGTGGGCGAGGGGGCGCGTTTTGCCGAACCGTGGCCCGACTGCGTGTGCATCGTCACCGCCGAGGACGGGACCTTCGGTATCGGAGTGACGGCGCATTCGGGTCCCGTGGCGCCCATCGTCAACGACTGCTTCGCTCCCATGCTGGTGGGAGAGAACGCGCTCGCCACCGAACGCCTCTGGAACATGATGTCGCGGGTGGCAAGCGCCCGCTTCGGACTCGGCGGCATCGCGGGCTACGCGCTGAGCGCGGTCGATCTCGCACTCTGGGATCTGAAGGGCAAGGTGTTTGGCCGACCCGTCTACGAGCTGATCGGCGGTCCGGCCCGTGATCGAATCCACTGTTACGCCACCGGTCTGGACATCGACTGGTACCTGGAGCTCGGCTTCGAGGCGATCAAGCTCACCACCACGCACGGAGCGGGTGAGAGCACCGCCGCGCTCGAGGCCAACGAGGCGCTGGTGGCCGGGGCGCGCGCGAAGGTCGGGCCCTCATTCGACCTGATGATGGACTTCTGGCCGGTGAGCGATCCCGCTTTCACCATCGAGCTGGGGCACCGGCTTCGCCCCTACGACCTTCGCTGGGTGGAGGACTTTCTGTATCCCGACGACTTCCTCGTCTATCCCGAGGTGCGCCGCCGGCTGCCGGGGCAGACTCTGGCGGCGGGGGAGAGATGGTACGGGGACCGGCCTTTCGCACACGCCGCCGCGGAGCGCTGGGTGGACATCTTCCAGCCCGACGTGCAATGGGTAGGCGGGGTGACGGCGAGCCTCAAGGTCGCGCACATCGCCGATGCGGCGGGGATCGAGATCGCGATGCACGCGGGCTGCAACGACCCCTACGGCCAGCACCTGTGTTACGCCCTGCCCGGCAACCGCTGGGGCGAGTACTTCATCCGCACCGCCGCCGGGGTGGATCTCGCCGACGGTTATCGCAACGTGCCGGGTATGGCGCTGCCCAGGAAGGGCAAACTGGTGCCGAGCGACGCCCCGGGATTCGGGATCGAGCTCACCCTCGCGATGATCGAATCGGCGCTATAGCTCGAGATGATGACGGCCGGAACGCAGCCCGGGCCGCCCCGCCCCGCCGCACTCTCTCACTGATCCGCGTGAGTTAAGGGAGCGCGGACGTCGGTATCGGTGAGGGCGTTCGCGAGCCCGGTGCGCAGGCGTGTCTGGACCGAGACATGCCGCCCCTTGGGACTGGTTCGACGTCGTCTACCGCCTCCATGCTCCGGAATCGGTGAAACCGGGCGATCGCGGCCGGGGACCGCGGCCAGAGAGCGGTGCGCACTGGAGGGACGCTGCGGCAGGCCGGAGCCCGACCTGCCGCAGGGGGCCGTTCAGGCCTTGAACCACCACTTGCGCACGAGCCGGAAGGTGTCCAGATCGAAAGTGCCGCTGAGGGCGTTGTGGGCGAGCGTGTCTTTCGCGCCGATGAGGTAGCTGGTGAACACCGGGATCACCGATCCCCCCTCGTTGTGGAGAATCTCCTGCATTTCGTAGTACATCGCGCGGCGCAGCTCGGTGTTCAGCTCGCCGCGGGCGAGCAGCAACAGCTTGTTGAAGCGCTCGTGCTGCATGAAGGTCTCGTTCCAGGAAGACTCGGCCGAATAGGCGGTCTGAAACATCCAGTCCTCGGTGGGCCGACCTCCCCAGTAACTCAGGCACCAGGGGGCTTTGAGCCAGGTGTCCGTCCAGTAGCCGTCCTCGGCGACCCGATCGATGTTCACGTTGATGCCTCCCGGCCGGGCCGCTTCCTGCACGAGCTGGGCGGCGTCGACCGCGCCAACCCACGGGGCGTCCGAGGCGGAGAGCGTGACGTCGAGCTTGGAGAGACCCGCCTTCTTGAGATGGAATCGGGCTCGATCCGGGTCGAGCTCGCGCTGGGGCAGATCCTTGTTGAAGTAGGCCTGCCCCTTTCCGATCGGATGATCGTTGCCGAGGTAGCCATAGCCCCCGAGGATCTTCTTGAGGATCTCGCTTCGGGGTATGCCGTACTTCAACGCGAGACGGATGTCGTTGTTGGTGAAGGGATCGAGGTCCATGCGCATGGGCATGGTGTAGTGCTGGTTGCCCGGTACTTCGGTGAGCACGATTCCCGGCAGCTTGCCGAGTCGGCCCGCGGTCTTCGGGTCCGGACGGTTGATGACGTCCACTTCCCCGGTGCGAAGCGCATTGGTGCGCGAGGCCTGATCCTGGATGTTGAGGAGCTCGGCGCTGTCGAAGAAGCCCTCGTCGTCGCGGTAGTGGTTCGGGTGGCGCTCGACTTCGGCACGCACGCCGGGGTTGAAGCTCTTGAGCCGATAGGGACCGGTACCGACGCCGGGCTGGTTCCAGGCGTCGCCTTCGGTTCCCGCGGGACCGATGAGCAGGCCGTAGGCCGAGAGCTGGGTGGGCAGATCGGCGTTCGGCGTCTTCAGAGTAATGATGATGGAGTCGCCGTCCTTCTTGCGCTCGGCCATCGACGCCATCACCGCGCGGCTGTCTCCGTGGGTGTTGGCGTCGTCGTCCTCGTAGGCGTAGCTCGCGAGCACGTCGTCCACGCTTAGCGTCTTGCCGTTGTGGAACTCCACGCCCTTGCGGATCTTGAAGCGCCAGGTCTTGGCGTCGTCGGATTCCCAGCTCTCGGCGAGGCCGGGAATGGGGTTGGTGTTGGCGTCCAGGTAGGTCAGCGTGTCGTACACCGACATGATGGTGGTGGTGAGCTGATTGGTGCCGATACCGCGTCGCGGATCCAGGCTGTCGGTGTTCGAGCCGCCCTCGGAACCGATCCGCAAATGGCCGCCGCGGCGGGGCGCGGCCTGGGCGCTTTGGGTCCAGAGGACGCTCGCGGTGCTCGCGCTGACGCCGAGCGCGCCTGCGTAGCGCATGAAGTCCCGGCGGGTGACGCGGTTGTCCGCCGCGAGGCGAAGAAGCGATTCCTGTCCGCTACCGGCGCCGTTGTCCAATTTGTCGTTCATGATGCCTCCTGAGGTGTACCAGAGTTCTAGTTGTCGAAGCCGCCGGTTCCGGTCGGGCCCGAGCACCGTCGGGTACATGGACCGGAGCCCAACCCGCGATCCGAGTGGAGCCGCGCATACCGGAAGGGGCGTCGAGAGCGACGCGCAGTGTAACCCATGCCGGTCCGATGACCGATGCGGAGTCGGCACCCGGTCCGACCCCGCAAGCGCCTGCAGATTGGCGTTCGCGGTAGAAAGGCGGTGAAATGCACGGGTCAGGTGGCTGGCACTTCGGCAGGGCCGGCAGTGGTGGCGCACGGACGTGCCGTTTGTCGATATCGAGGAGAGTTCCATGGCGCAAAAAGCAGACGCCGTAATCATCGGAGCCGGCATCATCGGCGCCGCGACCGCGTTCGAACTTTGTCGGAAGGGGTATCGCCCCCTGTCCGTGGACATGAATCCGGCCGCGGGCTATGGGCCCACGAGCGCCTCCTGCGCGATCATCCGGGTGCACTACTCCACGTTGGAAGGCACCGCATTCGCATACGAAGGCTACTTCTACTGGAAGGACTGGGAGAACTATCTGGGCGTCGAGGACGAGCGCGGCTTGGCCGAGTTCCGGGAAGCCGGTTGCATCGTGATGCGCACTCCGGCGAACAGCTACCTGGAGAAGCACACCTCGATCTGCGCGGAGCTCGGCATTCCCTTCGAAATCTGGGACGAAGAGCGCATCCTGAAGACGCTCCCGGTCTATGACCTCAAGAGCTACTGGCCGCCGAAGCGCATGGATGACGACCACTTCGGAGAAGCGGGACAGGACCGCGTGCACTCGGCGGTGTACTTTCCCACCGCGGGCTACGTGACCGATCCCCAGCTCGCCACCCACAATCTGCAGCGAGCGGCCGAGGCGCGCGGCGCACGATTCGTCTTTGGCCGGCGGGTCACCACCATCGTGAAGGACGGCGAGGGGCGGGTGAGTGGAGTGCGTCTCGACGACGGCACTGAAGTCGAGGCGCCGGTCGTCATCAACGTGGCCGGTCCGCATTCCGCGAAGGTGAACGAGATGGCGGGAGCGCTCGGAGACATGACGATCTCCACCCGTGCTCTCAAGCAGGAGGTGGTGCACCTCGACGCACCGGAAGGATTCGACATGGAAGCCGCCGGTCTCGTGATTTCCGACAACGACATCGGCTGCTACTGCCGCCCCGAGCACGGCAACCACATCCTGGTGGGCAGTGAAGATCCGGAATGCGACCCGAGGGAATGGGTGGATCCGGACGACTGGAACGACAGCTTCAGTGACCAGTGGACGCTGCAGGCTTACCGATATGCCCAGCGGGTTCCCGCGGTGAAGATCGGCCGGCAGATGCAGGGGGTCGTGAGTCTCTACGACGTTTCCGACGACTGGATACCGATCTACGATCGCTCATCCGTGCCGGGCTACTACATGGCCATCGGCACATCCGGCAACCAGTTCAAGAACGCGCCCATCGCCGGTGCGATGATGGCGGCCCTGGTGGAGTACTGCGAAGACGGAAACGACCATGACGCCGCCCCGCTTCAGTTTCACCTCCCGCGCACGGGCCGCAGCATCGATGTCGGGTTCTACTCGCGTCGACGCGAGGTGAACGAGGAGAGCAGTTTCTCGGTCCTGGGATGATGACGCCCCGGGTCTCCCCGGCCCGGCGCGAACCCCACCGGGTACCCCGGGGACACGGGGGCAATAGACCTCCATGCCGCGGCACGTGAGAAGGGCGGGGAGCGGCCAGTCGACCTTGCCTGAGCAGCCGCGCGAAGATCAGGGCGGGTGCTTGCCCGCCGGTCTTCCTGGCTGCCTTGGGCGCCACGCATCACTCCACCGCGCAGCGTCCTCCATCCACCACGAAGGCCTCTCCGCTCGTCCACGCTCCGGCGCGGCTCGCGAGATACACGGCGATGCCCGCGATGTCGCGCGGTTCGCCGATGCGCCCGAGCGGGGTGCGCTCCAGGGTCTCGGCGAGGAGCTTCTCGTCCTCCCACAGCGCGCGTGCGAAGTCGGTCTTCACCAGCCCGGGAAGAATCGCATTGGCGCGGATGTTGTCCTTGCCGTAGGCCACGCACAGGTTCTTGACCAGCATGAGACACGCGATCTTGCTCAGGTTGTAGGTGCCGAGATAGTCCGAACCCTTTAGCGCGCCGATGCTGGAGACCACGATGATCGCGCCGTCCCGGCGTCGCTGCATGTCCGGGACGACGAGGCGGGCAAGTTTCATGACGCCGCGCACGTTCACGTTCATGGTCTTGTCGTACGCCGCGTCGGGAATGTCCAGAAAGGGCCCGTAGTAGGGGTTTGCGGCGGCGTTCGCGACCAGGACGTCGATTCGGCCCCAGGTGTCGAGGGTGCGGGCGACCAGGTCGCGCATCTGGTCCTCGTGACTCACGTTGCAGGGGATTTCCACCGCCTCTCCGCCCGCCTCCCGGATCGCACCGGCCACCTCCGCGCAGGCGGCCGCCTTGCGGCTCGTGATGACCACTTTCGCACCGTGTCCGGCGAGTTCTTCCGCGATGGCCCGGCCGATTCCCCGGGAAGAGCCGGTCACCAGCGCGACCTTGCCGCTCAGATCGAATAGTGCGCCCATATCCTCGTCTCCTGCGTGTGCGGTCTCATCCGAGGTCGAGGTCCACGCCGACCGGACAGTGGTCAGATGCCATGACCGCCGGCCAGATGAACGCCTCCCGGACCCTTTTCATCGCCGCGGGCGATGCAAGCACGTAATCGATGCGCCACCCGACGTTGCGCGCGCGCGCGCCGCCGCGCTGGCTCCACCAGGAGTAGTGGCCCGCTTCCTCCGGGTGCAAGTGGCGGAAGGTGTCCACCCAGCCGTCCTCGAGAAGGCGGTCCACTTCGGCGCGCTCTTCGGGGAGGAAGCCGCTGTTCTTGACGTTGTCCTTGGGGCGGGCCAGATCGATCTCCTGGTGCGCGGTGTTGTAGTCGCCGATCACCAGGACCGGCTGGCGGCGCCTGCGCTTGCGCGCCCGGTCGAACACCGCGCGGTAGAAGTCGAGTTTGTAGGGCACACGGCTGTTGTCCCGGTCCTTGCCGCTTCCCTTGGGAAAATAGGCGTTGATGACCGTGAGCCGGTCGAACGAGGCAATCTGCACACGCCCTTCGACGTCGAAGCGTGGCTCGTCGAGCGAAGTCTCGATGCGCTTCGGTGGTTGTCGGGAGAACAGTGCGACGCCGCTGTAGCCGGGACGCTCGGCGGGGCTCCAGTGGATGTGCCATCCATCCAGATGTCGAACCTCGTCGGGGATCTGTTCCGGGAAGGCCCGCACCTCCTGGAGGCCGACGATGTCCGCGTCCGAGCGGCGCAGAACGTCGACGAAGCCCTTCTTCGCGCACGCGCGCAGGCCGTTGACGTTCCAGCTCACGACTCTCATCGCCACGACCTCCGGGCGCCCCGGGCGCCATCGCTGCGGGACATCGTTTTGACGGGACGAGGACCTTTCACGGGTCGAAGTGGGCGTTGCGCCACGCCAGCGCCGCGCGCAGGCCGTCACGCCTGGTGATCTTCTTGAATTCCACACCGCTCTCGGTGCGCGCCGCGTAGACCGGGGCGAGCACGTTCACCGCGGCGTCCATCGCATTGCGGATACCCGCCGCCTCCATGCCCCGGCGCAGCGCGAGCTTGGTGCCGCAGAGCGCTTCGGGATCGACGGTGGCGAGGCGCCGGGCGAATCGCCGGGTCTCGGCGTCGAGCTCGTCATCGGGCACCACCCGGTTGACCATGCCCCACTCGAGCGCCCTTTGCGCATCGATGAGATCGCCCATGTAGAGCAGCTCGCGGGCGCGTTTGTGTCCGATGATGAAGGGCATGATGAGCCCGGGCCCCGGGTTGGAGAAACGGATCTCCGGCTCGCCGAACTTCGCGCTCTGCGCACAGATGGTGAGGTCGCAGAACATCGCGAGCTCGCAGCCGCCGCCCACCGCGTAGCCCTGCACCGAGGCGATGACCGGCTTCTTCATCTCGAAGGGCTTCATCTCGAAGTCCGCGCAGGCCTGAAGAAGACGATCCCACCACAGGGCATCGCTGCGTTCGGGCGCATCCGGGTCCGCACCCGACAAGTCGTATCCGGCGGAGAAGGCGCGCCCCGCCCCCCGCAGCACCACCACTCGAGTGGCGGTGTCCGCATCCGCCTCGTCGAAGACCTCTTCCGCCCGGAGGCGCAGCTCTTCGTTGATCGCATTCAGCTTGTCGGGACGGTTGAGGGTGATGTAGCCGACATGGCCCTCGGTCTCGTAGAGCACCACTTCGTCATGCATGCGTCGGATTCACTCGGGGAAAACGCTAACGGCATGAGACCATGCGGGGGCGGCACGCGGCAAGGCGGTCCTCGACGCGGGAGGCGCCCGCGCCGCGTACTTGAAGTTGGCTCTCCCGATCCCTATCTTTCGCCCGCTTGACCCGGACGGAAACGCAGCCGAGCAATGCCTATCTACGCCTACGAATGCGGTGCCTGCGGCGCGACGCACGACATCCTTCAGAAGATGGGCGAGGGCCGCAAGCGCAAATGCCCGAGCTGCGGCAAGCTGCGCCTGCGCAAGCTGGTCACCGCGGCCGCCTTCCATCTCAAGGGCACCGGCTGGTACGTGACCGACTTCCGGGACAACGACAAGAAGAAGAGACCGGAAGAGGGGGCGGACAAGAAAAAGCCGCAGACAGAGAGCAAGACGGAGACTGCGGGCAAGAAGGACACCTCCTCCTCCGGCGACGCGAAGGGTGCGGGCAAGGCCCCGGCCTCCACCGGTGGGAGCGGCAGCAGCGCGGGCGCCCCGGCGGACTGAAGGTTCCCGTCCCACCCCCCACCGGGTGGATCCCGAACGCCCGAACGAGTCATGCGCAGCCACTTTTGCGGGGAAGTCACCGAAGCTCTCCTCGGCGAGGAGGTGAGCGTGTGCGGATGGGTGCATCGCCGTCGCGACCACGGCGGGGTGATCTTCATCGACCTGCGCGACCGGGAAGGCCTCCTCCAGGTGGTGTTCGATCCGGACACTCCCGAAGCGTTCGAGACCGCGGAACGGGTACGAAGCGAGTACGTGCTGCGGGTGGAGGGCAGAGTGCGCGAACGTCCCGCGGGCACCGTCAATCCCGATCTCGCGACCGGGCAGGTCGAAGTGCTGGGCCGCCGTCTTCGGGTGCTGAACCGCTCCGATCCCCCTCCCTTCGCGCTCGACGAAGACAGCGCCGGAGAAGAGACCCGGCTTCGCTACCGGTATCTGGATCTCCGCCGTTTCGAGATGTACGAGCGGCTCAGGATGCGCAGCCTCATCACCCGTTCGATGCGCGAGTTCCTCGATGGCCACGGATTCCTGGACATCGAAACGCCGATGCTGACCAAGGCGACCCCGGAGGGCGCGCGCGATTACCTGGTGCCGAGCCGCACCCAGCCCGGCACCTTCTTCGCGCTGCCCCAGTCGCCCCAAATCTTCAAGCAGTTGCTGATGATGTCGGGCATGGAGCGCTACTACCAGATCGTGCGCTGCTTCCGGGACGAGGATCTGCGCGCCGATCGCCAGCCGGAGTTCACCCAGCTCGATGTCGAGGTCTCCTTCCTCGAGGCGGACGGGATCATGGCGCTGATGGAGTCATTGGTGCGCCACGTGTTTCGCCAGGTGCTCGGGGTGGATCTGCCCGAGCCGTTTCCCCGCATGAGCTATCGCGAGGCGATGGCGCGCTACGGCAGCGATCGCCCGGACCTTCGCAATCCTCTGGAGCTCGTGGAGGTGGCGGACCTGGTGCGTACTTGCGAATTCAAGGTGTTTTCTAGACCCGCGAAGGACGCCGGAGGCCGCGTCGCGGCGTTGCGCGCACCGGGAGGCGGGGCGCTGCCGCGCTCGGTCGTCGACGACTACACCCGCTGGGTAGGCGCCTACGGCGCCAAAGGGCTCGCCTACATCAAGGTCAACGAGCGCGAGCGCGGGCGCGAAGGGCTGCAATCGCCGATCGTCAAGTTTCTGTCCGACGACGCGCTTGAGGGTATCGTCGAACGCTGCGGCGCACGCAACGGGGACCTGGTGTTCTTCGGCGCCGACCGGGAGTCCATCGTCAATGCCGCCCTCGGCGCGCTTCGGGACAAGCTGGCGCGCGACCTCGCTCTCACCGGCGGGGGGTGGCGCATGCTCTGGGTGGTCGACTTCCCCATGTTCGAATGGAACGAGAACGAGAGGCGCTGGGAGTCCCTGCATCACCCCTTCACCAGCCCGGACCCGGACGACCCGCAGCGGATAGCGTCGGACCCCGGCGCGCTGCTCTCGAAGGCCTACGACCTGGTGTTGAACGGCAGTGAGGTGGGCGGGGGGTCCGTGCGCATCCATCGCCGCGAAGTGCAGGAGGCGGTACTGCGTACTCTGGGTATCCCCGACGACGAGGCAATGGAGCGTTTCGGACACCTGCTCGACGCGCTTCGTTACGGCTGCCCTCCCCACGGAGGGATCGCCTTCGGTCTCGACCGCCTCGCGATGCTGATGAGTGGCTCGTCGTCCATTCGGGATGTCATCGCGTTTCCGAAGACCCAGACTGCGAGCTGTCCCTTGACGGGAGCGCCGGCGCCGGCATCGCCGCGGCAGTTGAGGGAGCTCGGTATCCGTTTGAGGTCCTGAACCCCCGGGCATCCGAAGGGAGGCCGTGCAGATGCTGAAGGTGCTGCTGGTCGGCAGCCCCGGCGCCTTCACCTCCATCGTGCTGTGCGAGCTGCTCGCGATGGAAGTGCCGGTGGTTGCCGCCGCCCTGTGGCGCGGGGGCATGATTCCTCGGGCGCCGGGAAGGGGGGCCTTGCCGGTCGCAAGCGCCGAGGACGTGGACGCCATCGCCGCGGCCGGTGGCGTTGCGCGGATCGACCTCGATGCGGGTTCCGAGGCCAAGGCCCTCGCGAGGGCCGCCCGCCTCGCCCCCGACCTGTTGGCGATCGCGTGCTATCCGCGAGTGCTCGACGAGCGCTGGCTCACGCTGGCCCCCCGCGGCGCGTTCAACCTGCACCCTTCGCTCCTGCCCGCCTACCGTGGTCCCAGCCCGCTCTTCTGGCAGTTCCGCCACGGTGAGAGGCGGATGGGCATCACCGTGCACCGGGCGAGCGCCAGGCTCGACGCCGGTCCCGTGGTCTCGAGCGCCGACATTGCGGTCCTCCCCGGCGCCGGCGCGGGAGATGTGCAGGCGCGGCTGGTTCGAAAGGGGGCCTCGCTGCTCGTCGAGGCCCTCCCGGCCATCGAGGCCGGCGCCTTGCGCGAGAGCGCGCAGGACGAGACGCGAGCGAGCTGGTTCGGATGGCCGGATGACGACGCATTTCGCGTCCCGACCTCGTGGACCGCCGAACGCGCTTTCCACTTCATGCGAGGGGTGCGGGAGTGGGGTCGCGCGTTCACGGTCGAGGCCCGGCACGAGACGCTCGAAGTCGAACGGGTGCTCGACTTCGAGACGCGGGGAGGGGAGCAGGGCGCGGTGAGATTCGAGAAGCGGATCGCGACGATCGGATTCGCCATCGGAACCCTGCGCGCGCACTGTTCGTTCGCTGACGCCGGGAGCTCCCCGTCCCGGTATGGCGTTCAGCGCGGATAGTGGCGCTTCACGAACGCGTGACTGAACTTCCCGCTGTCGCGATCCATCGCGACGCTGTCCGCATCGCGTTGCGAGGGCGGGCCGTAACCTCCGGCTCCCGGGGTCTCGACCACGACGCTCTGATCGGGGCCCACCCGCACCTTGTCCGTCTTGTCCGGCAACTGCTTCGCGGTACCGTCGCGCTCGCGTAGCTGGAAGCGGCCCGAGGCCCCCGCGTCGCCGCCGAAGAGTCCCCAGGGCCGGTGGCTGAAGCGCTCCCCGACGCCGTTGAAGACGCACTCGTGGCCGACCGGGCGCACCGTGCGGCGGAGTCCGGCGCCGCCCCGGTATCGGCCGGCTCCGCCGGAGTCTTCGACGAGGGCGTACTCCTCCACGAGAAGGGGATACTCGGCCTCGATCGCCTCCACCGGCAGATTGGACGTATTGGTGATGTGCACCTGCACCCCGTCCTTTCCGTCGCGGTCGGACCGGGCGCCCATGCCTCCTCCCAGGGTCTCGAGATACACGTAGGAAGAGCCGCTGCGCGGGTCGAGGCCGGCGAACACCGCGGTGGTGTTCGCACCGTTCGCGGCGGCCACCACCCGCTGCGGCAGCGCGGGGGCGAGCGCGCCCAGCACCACATCGACGATGCGCTGGCAGGTGTGGGCGCGGCTTGCGACCGAGGCGGGAAAGGACGCATTGAGAAGCGTGCCGGGCTCGGCCGAGATTTCGGCCACGTTGAGCACCCCCTCGTTGTTGGGCACGTCGGGATCGAGCAGGGCCTTCAGGCTGTAGCACACGCTCGCGTGGGTGGCGTTCAGGGTCACGTTGATGTTGCCCGGAACCTGCTTCGAGCTGCCCTGGAAGTCGAAACGGGCGTGGCGGCCGGCGATGTCGACCCGGACCCGGATCGGAATGGCGCGGGCATCGAGCCCATCGCCGTCCATCACGTCCGAGAACTCGTAGACCCCGTCGGGAATGGACTCGATTCCGTCGCGCATGCGCGCCTCGGTGCGCGCGATCACCTGTTCGAAGGCGTGGACAAGCGACTCCGCGCCATGGGTGTCCATCACTTCCCGGAGTCGTCGCGCCCCGAGCCGGCACGCCGCGATCTGGGCGAAGTAGTCGCCCCGGCGCTCTTCGGGAACCCGCACGTTCAACAGCAGCAGATCGAGGAGATCCTGCTGCAGCTCGCCTCGGCGGAACAGCTTCACCACCGGGATCCGGAGACCCTCCTGGTAGATCTCCGACATGCCGCCGGCCATGCTGCCGGCCGCCATGCCGCCGATGTCGGCGTGGTGCGCAATGTTGCAGATGAACGCGATGGGCTTGTCGTCGACGAAGACCGGCATCGCGAGGTTGACGTCCGGCAGGTGGGTGCCCCCGGCGACGTGGGGGTCGTTGGCGACGAAGATGTCGCCTTCGTGCATGTCGGCCCCGTACTTGTCGAGGAGGCATTCCATCAGCCCGCCCATCGAAGCGATGTGGATGGGCAGGGACTGACCCGCCTGCACGACGAGGCGGCCCTCGGCGTCCATGATCGCGGTCGAGTGGTCGTGGCGTTCCTTGATGTTGGTGGAGTACGCCGACTTCATCAGCGCCACCCAGGTCTCGTCGGTCACCGAGCGCAGCGCGTTGGAGAGAATCTCCAGACTCACCGGATCGTGCTCTGAAGGCATCGTCTACATTCCTCCCGCGCCGAGGGTGATGGCCAGGTTGCCGAGAGCGTCCACGCGGGCGCTGTCTCCCGGATAAACCGGGGTGGTGGTATCGAGCTGCTCCACGATGGCGGGCCCTTCGATGCGTTGGCCGGGCTTGAGCTGGTCGCGAGAGTAGACCGCGCTGGGCACGCTTCCGGCATCGGAGAACCACACCTCCCGGTGCATGGCGGGGGCGGGCGCCGGATGGTCCGGCTCCGCCTCGCGCGGCGGCGCGGCGTCGAAGATGCGCCCGCGAGCGCTCAAGCGATAGTTGACCACTTCCACCGCGTCCCGGCGGCTGTGATATCCGTAGGTGGCTTCGTGCACCCGGTAGAAGTGCTCGGCGAGCGTTTGCAGGTCCGGCACCGCATGGGCGGGCGATGCGGGAGCGCCGGCATCGAGGGGTACCGACAGCTCGAAGTTCTGTCCGGTGTATCGCATGTCGAGACTGAGATCGATCCCGCGCTGTCCGTCGGGAACGCCTTCACGGGTGAACCACTCCCTCGCCTCGTCGAGCAGGCGCGCCACCCGCTCCCGCACCCGCTCCGGCGTATCGTCGTCGAGACGCGAGCGCTCGCTCAGAACGAAGTCCTCGCTCAGGTCCGACACCACCAGGCCCTGCGCGCACAGGATGCCGGGAGCGCCCGGCACCAGCACTTCACGGATGCCGAGGCTGGCCGCCACGTCGCGGGCGTGCAGCGGCCCCGCGCCGCCGAAGGGCATGAGGGCGTGCGCGCGGGGGTCGTGGCCGCGCTCCACCGACAGGGTCCTGATGGCGCGCACCATGTTCGCGACCACGATCCCGAGCACTCCACCGGCGGCGCGTTCGACGCTTGCGCGAAGGCGCGCCGCGATGGGCTCGAAGGCGCGCCGGGCGAGCTCGATGTCGAGCGCCATCTCGCCGTCGAGCAGCCCCCGCGGCGAGAGTCGGCCGAGCAGCAGGTTCGCGTCGGTCACCGTCGGCTCCTCCCCGCCCCGCGCGTAGCACGCCGGCCCGGGCGCGGCGCCCGCGCTCCGCGGTCCGACCTTGAGCAGTCCATCGCGATCGAACCATGCGATGGAACCGCCCCCCGCCCCCACCGTCTCGATGTCGACCATCGGCAGACGGATGGGGAAGCCCGCGACCTCCCGGTGGTAGGCGATGTCCGCGCGCGCTCCGCGAATCAGCGCCACGTCCGCGCTGGTGCCGCCCATGTCCAGGGTGATGACATCCGGGCGCGCGACGAGACGGGCCACGTGCAGTGCGCCCACCACTCCGGCCGCGGGTCCGGAGAGCGCGGTACGCACCGGAACCTGCTGCGCGCGCCGCGCCGACATCAGTCCGCCGCTGGACTGGTTGATCCCGAGGATGGCGCGGGGCGCACGTCGGGCCAGCTCGTTTTCCAGACGACTCAGGTACGCCGACATCACCGGCTGCAGATAGGCGTTCAGGACCGTGGTCGAGAAGCGTTCGTACTCGCGGAACTCCGCCTGCACCTCGCAGGACAGGGAGAGCGCCAGATCCGGCGCCGCCGCGCGCAACGCCTCTCCCAGGGCGCGCTCGTGGACGGGGTTCTCGAAGGAAAAGAGCAGGCACACCGCGCAGGCGTCGGGGGACTGCGCGCGCACCCGCTGGACCGCCTCGTCGATCTCGGCCCGCCCGAGCGCGCGCACCACCTCGCCTCCGGCGGTGATGCGCTCGCCCACCTCGAATCGCCGCTCGCGGGCCACCAGGGGGGGCGGATGGTCGGCACGGAGATCGAACATGTGAGGCCGGGTCTGTCGGCCGATTTCCAGCAGATCCCGAAAGCCCGCGGTGGTCAGAAGCACCACCTTTCCGCCGCGGCGCTGGATGAGCGCGTTGGTCCCCACCGTCGTCCCGTGGGCGAGGCGGGCGAGCGCGTTCGTCTCGAAACCGTGCCGCGCGGCGAGCTCCGCGAGCCCGGCGAGTATCGCCCTCGCCGGATCGTCGGGCGTGGAAGCGGTCTTGAGATGGTGGACCTGGCCGCTCTCGCGGTGGTGGGCCCAGAAGTCGGTAAAGGTGCCGCCCACGTCCACCCCGACGTGCCACGGGGCGTCTCGCTCGTTCACGATATGCTCAATCTCATCTGTTGCCGGGCCGGGGAAGGGCCGGAGCTTCCGACGCCTGCGCCGGAATTGCAACGCGGCGCCCGATCCTCGCAACGCTTCCGGCGCGCTTGTGCGCGCGGAGCCTGACCGGTATAGAGGCGGCACCGCGATCCGCGAGGCGAAGGAAGAAGCCATGCCGGTACACTTCAGCCCGGAAGAGATGCGCGCGAGGCGCGCGCGTACCGCCGCCGCGCTCGCCGACGGGGCTCTCGACGCCCTGCTCATGTTCAAGCAGGAGTCGATGTACTACCTCACCGGCTACGATTCCTTCGGGTTCAGTCTCTTTCAGTGCCTGGTGATGGACGCGGACGGACGCACCGCGCTCCTCACCCGGATGCCGGATCTTCGCCAGGCGCGATACACCTCGGATCTCGAAGACATCCGCATCTGGCACGAGAAGGAGGGGGCCGACCCGGCCGAGGATCTGCGCGCCCTCCTCGACGAGTTCGGTCTCGCGAAGGCGCGCGTGGGCGTGGAGTTCGACTCCTATGGCCTGAAGGCGCGCGCGTGGCAGCGAATGGAGAAGACCCTGCAGGACTTCTGCGTACTCGAGGACGCGTCGACGCTGGTCGATCGCATTCGAGCGGTGAAGAGTCCGCGGGAGATCGAATACTCGCGCCGAGCGGCGGAGCTCGCGGACGACGCTTGGGACGAGGCGGTGCGTCTCGGGCGTCCCGGCGCTTTCGAGGGGGACATCCTTGCCGCGATGCAGGGCGCCGTGTTCAAGGGCGGGGGAGACTACGCGGGCAACGAGTTCATCATCGGATCCGGTCCCGCGGCGCTGCTGGTGCGCTATCACAGCGGTCGGCGGCATCTCGGCCCGCAAGACCAGTTGACGCTGGAGTTCGCGGGCGCGTACCGGCGCTACCACGCCGCGATGATGCGTACCCTGCTCACCGGTTCCGCCCACCCCCGGCACATCGACATGCACCGGGCCTGCGTGGACGCGCTGCACGCGTGCATGGACACGCTCCGAGCGGGGCAGACCATGGGCGCGGTATTCGATGCCCACGCCCGGACCCTGGACCGCGCCGGATTCGAATCGTGCCGCTTTCACGCCTGCGGGTACGGCATGGGGGCGGTGTACAACCCGTTGTGGGTGGACCCGCCGATGTTCTATGCCGGAAACCCTCTCGAAGTGCCCGCGGGCAGCGTCTTCTTCCTGCACATGGTGGTGGTCGATTCCGACGCGGAGCGCGCGATGACGCTCGGTCAGAGCGTGCTCGTCACCGAGGAGGGCTGCGAGTCGCTGAGTCGCTCGAGTCTGGATCTCATCGTCAACTGAGCCCCGCCGTCGGCGCGAGGACGCCTCGCAGGCGTCCGCTGCGCGCCAGTGGCAATGATTCACCGATTGGCGCGCGCGCTGGCGCATCCGCCGGCATGGGCGGTGTCGAATGCAAGAGGCGCGGCGCGGGACGGCAGGGTCCAGGTACGCCTGCGCGCCCCGACTCGCCGACCCGGGCGGATCGGCGTCCGCCCGCCAGGAAACCAGTGAATCATCCGGGCTAGAATTCGTTCGTGGGGACTCACCGAGCGCGGATGCTTCCATGGCCGGCCACAGCAAGTGGGCAAACATCCAGCACCGCAAGAAGGCGCAGGATGCAAAGCGTGGCAAGCGCTTCACGAGGTTGCTGCGGGAAGTGTCGGTGGCGGCTCGCCAGGGCGGGCCGGACGCGAGCGCCAATGCCCGCTTGCGTCTGGCCATCGATCACGCGGTATCGGGCAATGTCCCGAAAGACACGATCGAGCGGGCGATCAGCCGCGCCGCCGGGGAGGGCGACCAGAACAACATCGAGGAGGTCCGCTACGAGGGCTACGGCCCGGGCGGCGCGGCGGTGATGGTCGAGTGCATGACCGACAACCGCAACCGTACGGTGTCGGAAGTGCGCAAGGTCTTCGTCAAGCAGGGCGGCAATCTCGGAACCGGCGGCTCCGTCTCGTACCTCTTCTCCCAGGTCGGGCAGTTGAGCTTTCCGCCCGGCGCCGACGAGGACCGCATCATGGAGGCGGCGGTGGAAGCGGGAGCCGAAGACGTGATCAGCAACGACGACGGCAGCGTGGATGTGATTACCGCGGTGGATACCTTCACCGAGGTGCGCGACACGATCGTTTCGGCCGCGCTCGCGCCGGACGTCGCGGAGGTGACGATGCGGCCCGCGACCAGCGTGACCCTCGAAGGCCGGGACGCCGAGCGCATGGTCAGGATGCTGGACCAGCTCGAGGAGCTCGACGACGTGCAGCAGGTCTACTCCAATGCGGACCTCTCGGAAGAGATCCTGGCCGACCTCGCTTGAAACGAACTCGGCGCATCGCGGGCCGTCCATCCGGAATCGGGAGGCCGGTACTCGTCGCGAGCAGACGCAAGACCCGCATCCTCGGCATCGACCCGGGCTCCAGGAGCACCGGATACGGCGTCATCGACCTGGATGACCAGCGTCTCATCCACGTGTCGAGCGGCTGCATCGCGGCGCGAGGCGACCATCTGGGGGATCGTCTGAGGCGCATATTCGACTCGCTGACCGATATCGTGGCCGAACATCGGCCCGACGAGATGGCGGTCGAGACCGTGTTCATGCACCGCAACGCCGATTCCGCGCTCAAGCTCGGACAGGCGCGAAGCGCCGCGCTGCTGGCCGGTCTGACGCGCGACGTGCCGCTCTTCGAGTACTCTCCCAATCAGGTCAAGCAGGCCGTCACCGGCCGCGGACACGCCGGCAAGGAGCAGGTGCAGCACATGGTCCGGGTGCTGCTCGGGGTGCCGAAGACCCCGCCGCGCGACGCCTCCGACGCACTGGCGGTCGCCATCTGCCACGGACACGTGCGCGAGACGACTTCGAGGCTCCACCGCTCGGCGTCGCGCGCGAGCGAGGCCGCGAGATGATCGCCTGGCTCAAGGGCGTGATGCGCGAGAAGCGCCCCCCCCGGCTCCTCCTCGACGTGAACGGAGTGGGCTACGAGCTCGAAGCGCCCATGACCACCTTCTACCGCCTGCCCGCGGTGGGGGAGAGCGCCGCCCTCTTCGTGCACGAGGTCCTGCGCGATGACGCGCGTGCCCTCTACGCTTTCGGCACCGCGCACGATCGGGACGTGTTTCGGCTCCTGCTTCGGGTCAACGGCGTCGGCGCGAAGCTCGCGCTCGCGGTCCTGTCCGGGATGGACAGCGCGACGCTCGCCCAGTGCGTGACGCAGGGAGACACCCGGAGTCTCGCTCGCCTCCCCGGAATCGGCAGAAAGACCGCGGAACGCCTCGTGCTCGATCTGCGGGATCGCATGACCGCGCTGCCGCCGCTCGCAACGCCGGGTGCGGGGGGCGATCCGCCGGCGTCGGCGCCGCCCGCCGACGCCGTTTCGGAGGCGGTCGACGCGCTGATCGCCCTTGGCCTCAAGCCGGCGGAGGCGAGCCGTCGAGTACGCGCGGTGTATGCGCAAGACGCCGGCGCCGAAGAGATTATCCGTCTTGCCCTGCAGTCGATGGTCAAGTGACACGCCGCACGCCAGCCGCAATAATTCACCGATTCACGAGAGCCGGGGACGTGCGGATGTCGACAGGGGCAAGGGCGTTCACGAATCGGGATGCGCGGGCGTGCTTCGATACCACGTCCAGCTTCCGGAGCGCGTTCGACTCCGCCCGTGCCGGCGGATGCGCGTCCGCCCCCGTTGATCGGTGAACTGTTGCGGCCAGGATCCGGGTCCGATTCCGGACCGCGCGAACCCGATTCCACTACCTTCCACTTGATACGCAGTCGAGCCCTCCCCGACCGATACCCATGTCGTATGCGGGGCGCGCAATGGACGGACGTCCGATGAGGCCAGGGTGATGGAAGCCGCCCGAAGCGTCGACGCCGAGTCGAGCCCGCAGGAAGAAGCGCAGGAGCGCGCGCTCAGGCCCGCGCGTCTGCGCGACTACGTGGGCCAGTCGCGGGTCCACGAGCAGATGTCGATCTTCATCGCCGCGGCCCGGAAGCGTGGCGATGCGCTCGATCATCTGCTCGTCTTTGGTCCCCCCGGACTCGGCAAGACGACCCTCGCCCACATCGTCGCCAACGAGCTCGGAGTGAACCTGCGTCAGAGCTCAGGGCCGGTGCTGGAACGCTCGGGAGACCTCGCCGCCCTGCTCACCAATCTCGAGCCGCGCGACGTGCTCTTCATCGACGAGATACACAGTCTCAACCGCACGGTGGAGGAGATCCTCTACCCGGCGATGGAGGACTATCAGCTCGACATCGTCATCGGGGAAGGCCCCGCCGCGCGCTCGATCAAGCTCGACCTGCCTCCCTTCACGCTGGTCGGAGCCACGACTCGGGCCGGACTGCTCACCTCTCCCTTGCGCGACCGATTCGGGATCGTGCAGCGCCTGGAGTTCTACGACGAAGACGAGCTGGCGCGCATCGTGCTGCGATCGGCCCGAATCCTCGCGGTGGAGCTCCACGAAGAGGGGGCCCGGGAGCTGGCGCGGCGTTCGCGCGGTACCCCACGGGTCGCCAACCGTCTGCTGCGGCGCGTGCGGGACTTCGCCGAGGTACGCGGTGACGGGAGAATCGGGGCGGATACCGCGCGCGGGGCCCTCGATCTGCTGGAAGTCGACGCGGCGGGCTTCGACGTGATGGACCGCAGACTGCTGGAGGCGGTAGTGCACAAGTTCGACGGCGGGCCGGTGGGCCTGGACAACCTCGCCGCGGTGGTCGGCGAGGAGCCGGGGACGCTCGAAGACGTGGTGGAGCCCTATCTGATACAGCAGGGGTACCTGATGCGCACTCCCCGCGGCAGGATGGCGACCCGCCACGCCTGGCTGCACCTCGGTCTCCAGGCGCCCGAAGGGAGCGCTGCGCCCCGCACCGGGGACCTCTTCCATCCCGTTGAACCATGAAGCGACGCGACGCCTGCTCCAGGATGAGGGAAGCCGAGGAAAATCGAGGGACACCCCTGGCCCGGCGAGTACGGGCCTTGCAAATCTTGCTTCCAACCTACATCTCAACCACTTCCCTTCGAGGAGATCCCAAGTGAACGAGCTCGTGAGCACGGACCTCTCTCTCGTCGAGCTCGTCTGGAACGCGAGCTTTCTCGTCCAGCTCGTGATGCTGTTGTTGCTGGTCGCATCCTTCGCATCGTGGACGATGGTGTTCCTGAAGCGCGCCTACATAAACCGCGAACGCGCCGCCGCCGAAGCCTTCGAGGAGCAGTTCTGGTCCGGGCAGGACCTGCTCGCGATCTACAACCGCATCAACTCCCCGCAGTACGAGGCCCTGGGCCTGGAGCGGATCTTCCACTCCGGGTTCCGGGAGTTCGCGAAGCTGCGCAAACAGAAGGGTCTGGACCCGAGGCTGGTGCTGGAGGGTACCCAGCGGGCGATGCGCGTCTCGCTGAGCCGAGAGCTCGAAGCCCTGGAGACCCACCTGCCGCTGCTCGCCACCATCGGTTCCACCAGCCCCTATGTCGGCTTGTTCGGAACCGTATGGGGCATCATGAATTCGTTTCGCGCGCTCGGAAACATCAACCAGGCGACCCTTGCCCACGTGGCGCCCGGCATCGCCGAGGCGCTCATCGCCACCGCCATGGGATTGTTCGCGGCGATCCCCGCGGTCATCGCCTACAACCGCTTCGCGTCGGACGTGGAACGCCTCTACGGCCGCTACGACAACTTCATCGAGGAATTCACGGCTATTCTCAACCGTCAGACGCACGCGTGAGAGTCATCGCCTCGATCTCCAATCCCACGTTACAGGTAGAGAGAATTGGCCCGCAGCTATCGCCGGAAACCCATATCGGAGATCAACGTGGTGCCCTACATCGACGTGATGCTGGTGCTGCTCGTCATCTTCATGATCACCGCTCCCCTCCTCACGCAGGGGGTGAAGGTGGACCTGCCGCAGGCGGCCGCCGAACCGCTCCCCCGCAGCGAGGCCGAGCCGCTGGTGATCAGCGTGGACGGTAATGGCGACTACTACATGAACTACGGAGAGGACCAGGACGCCCCCATCGAACCCGCCGCGCTCATGGCGAGAGTGGGCGCGCTGCTGCGCCACCGCCCCGGGCTGTCGGTGCTCGTGCGCGGAGACCGCAACGTTTCCTACGGTGATGTCGTCGTGCTGATGAGTCTGCTGCAGGGGGCCGGAGTGCCGAGCGTCGGGCTGATGACCGAGCCGGGCGCCTCCGGCTGACGGCGGGCGGGATTCGTCGAGGCACGAGCGGGTGGCCTGACGCGTGAGTTTCCGCAGGCTCTTCGACAATACCAGTGCACTGCTGCTCGCAACGGCGGTTCACGTGGTGCTTTTCGGGGTCTTGCTCGTGAGTCTGGATTGGCGCCCGCGCGTGGCCGATACGCGATCGGCGCCCCCGATACAGGCGATGGTGCTGGATGAGAGCCAGGTCGCGGCGCAGGTCGCGGAGCTCAAACGCCAGGAACTGCGCGAGCGCGAACGTGAGCGCGAACGCCTGGCAAGGATGGAGCAGGAGGTGGAGGAAGCCCGCAGCGAGCGCTTGTCCGAAGAGCGGCGCCTCGCGCAGGTGAAGGAGGAGCTCTCCGATCTGAGGCGCGAGCACGAGCAGACGATCAATGTGCGCAGCCGCGAAGAGGAGGAGCGACTCGACGAGCTGCAGCGCGAGCAGCGCGAGCAGCTGGAGCGGATCGAACAGCTGAAGCGCGAGGAGGAGAATCTCGCCCGGCAACGCGAAGCCGAGCTCGACCAGCTTGCGCAGGAGACCACGGCGCTGGAGGACCAGAAGCGTCGCATCGAGGAGCAGACCCGCCTCGCGGAAGCGCAGAAGCAGCGCGTCGAGCAGGAACTGCGCGATGCACAGGAGAAACGGCAGGCGGCGGAGCGTGAGAGACGCCGGGTCGAGGAGCAGCGCAAAGTCGCGGAAGCGGAGGAGCGGCGCAAGGAGGAGGAGCGAAGAAGAGCGCAAGAGGAAGAGAAGCGTGTGGAAGAGGAGCGCAGACGGATAGAAGAAGAGCAAAAACGGGCGGAAGAGGAGAAGAGGCGCGCCGAGGCCGAGGCGAAGCAGCGCGAGGAGACCCGACGCGCGGAGGAAGCCAAGCGCGCCTTCGAGAGCGCGCTGGCGGAGGACGAGGAAGAGCTCGCGCGCGCGCAGACCCGCTTGCGCGACAAACTGCTCGCGGAATACAGTCTGGCCATCAAGGCGGCGGTGGAACGAAACTGGATTCGCCCGCCGGGGGCGCCCGCGCAGCTCGCGTGTATCGTGCGTGTTTCCCAGGCATCCAGTGGGCGCGTATTGACGGTGGAGATCGTCGAAAGCAGCGGTAATCGAGACTTTGATACTTCCGTGCAGAACGCGGTGTTGAGGTCTTCTCCCTTGCCCCTGCCCCAGGACGAGAGTCTCTTCAGTCGCGACCTGCAGTTCGTGTTCGATCCCGAGGGCTAGTGCATTGCGCGAATCGACAAGACTGATGACCGCCGGGGTCTTGCTGGCTCTCTTGCTGCTGCCGGGCATCCAGAACGCGATCGCCGAAGAGATCCTCACCATCCGCATCACCCGGAGCATCGAGGCGGCCGAACCGATCGCGGTGGTGCCCTTCGGATGGCAGGGAGCGGGTGAGGCCCCGGAACGCCTCGCCCAGATCGTCGCCGACGATCTTGCCCGGACCGGGCGCTACGTCCCCGTTCCCTATGCGGATTTGCCGAGTCGGCCGGCCCGCGCGGCGGACGTGCGATACAGCGACTTTCGCATCCTCGGCGCCGCCAACCTCGTCGTCGGCCGGGTGGCGGAGCCGCAGCCGGGAAGTTACCGGATCACTTTCCACCTCCTGGATGTGTTTCGCGCCCGCCAGATCGCCGGGGTCGAGTTCGCGGACATTCAACGCGAGGGGCTCCGGCGCGTCGCGCATCGGATAAGCGACATCATTTACGAAGCGCTGACCGGGGAGCGGGGCGCCTTCGATACCCGTATCGCCTATGTCACCGAGCGGCGCAATCAGGATGACGAGAGGCGCTACTCCTTGCACATCGCCGACAGCGATGGCCACAACCCCTTCACGATCCTGGATTCCCCCGAACCGGTGCTCTCCCCCGCCTGGTCCCCCGACGGGCAGCGTCTGGCCTACGTGTCCTACGAGAACCGCGAGCCCCGCATCTTCATCCAGGATCTGTCCACCGGGCAGCGCTCGGTGGCGTCCAGCCTTCCGGGAGTGAACGGGGCTCCGGCGTGGTCGCCCGACGGCACCCGGCTCGCGCTTACCCTGTCCAAGGACGGCAACGCGGAGATCTACACGCTCGAGCTTGCCAGCAACCGCTTGCGCCGGGTCACGTTCAACAGCTCGATCGACACCGAGGCGGCGTGGTCGCCGGATGGAAGCACCCTGGCCTTCACTTCCGATCGCAGCGGCCGGGCCCAGGTCTACACGGTCGATCTGGAGGGTGGCAAGCCGGTCCGGCGGACATTCGAAGGCCGGTACAACGCACGGCCCCGCTACTCCCCCGACGGGAGCCGGCTCGCCCTGGTGCATCAGCGCGAGCACGAGTTCCGAATCGCGGTGCTGGATCTGGAAACCGGCGCACTGGGCGTGCTCACCGAGACCGAGCTCGACGAGTCGCCCAGCTTTGCGCCCAATGGGGGTATGATCCTCTACTCGACCATCGACAACGGCGTCAGCGTCCTGGCCGCGGTATCCACCGACGGTCGCATGCGCCAGCGACTCGGTGTTCAACAAGGTGCGGTACGCGAGCCGGCATGGTCGCCCTACCGCGGTCCGTGAACCGACTCGGATTCGAAAATCAACCAAGCATCCCATTCAGGAGAAACCATGCAAAGACGCATACTGAAGCGGCTTCCCCTCATCGGCGTCGCCGCCCTCCTGCTCGGCGCCTGCGAAGGTCAGATGGCCACCCGGGAAGATGAGGTCATGGAGGCCGAAGTCGTCGAGAGCCAGACCGAGGAGACCGCCGACGACGCCACCACGCAGGGCATGGCCGATGAGGGAGCCTTTCAGGGCCACCCGCTCGACGACCCTGCCAGTCCGCTCTCGCAGCGCACGATCTACTTCGCCTTCGACAGCAGCCAGATCGAGGAGGAGAACCGCTCCATAATCGAGGCTCACGCACAGTGGCTGGCGGACCATGCGGGCGCCAGCGTGACGCTCGAAGGTCATGCCGACGAGCGCGGGACCCGTGAGTACAACGTCGCGTTGGGAGAACGCCGCGCCATCGCGGTCCGGCAGCTTCTCGCTCTCACCGGCGCTTCGGGCGGGCAGATCGACACCATCAGCTACGGAGAAGAGAGACCCGCGGTGGAAGGGCACGACGAATCGGCGTGGCGCTTCAACCGGCGGGTCGAGATCGTCTACCGAACTCGCGAATAGAGCTTGTCAGCAGTCTTTTCCATGCACCGCGGGGCGGCGCTTCGCCCCGCGCTCGCCGGCCTGACTCTCGTTCTGGCGCTCGCGCCAGCGGCGTCCCATGGTCAGAGTGACGTGGAGGCACGGCTCGCTCGGGTCGAGCGCGTTCTGGATGGCGGGGCGCTCGTGCAGATGCTCGAGAGCCTCGAGACCCTGCGCAACGAAGTGCAAGCGCTGCGCGGCGAGATCGAGGTGCAGTCGAACACCATCGCGCAACTGAGGGAGCGGCAACGCGAGCTCTACCTCGGTCTGGACGAGCGTCTCCTCGGCCTCGAGCAGGCAAGCCCCCCGGTGCTTGCGGATTCCGGAGTCTCCGCGGATTCTGGAATCTCCGCCGATTCCAGGGTGGTCGGGGATTCCGGGGTGCCCGCCGATGCCGGGGAGTTCGCGGACTCCGGGGTGCCCGCCGATGCCGGCTTGCCGCTGCCGACGGAGGTGGAGTCCGACTCCGTAGAGTCCGACTTCGTGGAGTCCGGCTTCATGGAGTTCGACTCCGTAGCGGATGCGGGAGTGATCGAAGCGCCGTCCGGCCCCGATGCCTCGACCGGGGAGGTGGCCGTGCTCGACCTGCCGGTCACCGTCGAGACCGGCGAGGACCGCGCCGTCACCATCGACACGAACGAGTTCGACACCGCGGACACCGGGCCTGCCAACGAGGCGGACCTGGCGACAGTCGCGATGACGCTCGATCCGGTCAGTGAGCAGCAGGACTACCAGGCCGCCTTCGATCTGCTCAAAGGCGGTCGCTACCACGATGCCGCGAAGGCGTTCCAGACCTTTCTCGCCATCTATCCCGGCGGCGAATTCGTGGACAACGCGCACTACTGGCTGGGGGAGACCTACTACGTCAACCGCCAGTTCGAGGCCGCCCTGCTCCAGTTCCAGGACCTCATCTCCCGCTTCCCGCAGAGCCCGAAACTCACCCACGCGATGCTCAAGATCGGCTACGTCCACCACGAGCTCGGGCGCCTGGAGGAGGCGAGACAGGCTCTGCTCGACCTGGTCGAGCGTCATCCCGACTCCACCGCGGCCGGTCTCGCCCGAAAGCGCCTGAAGCGCTTGCAGTCGGGGTAGGCCGCGCAAGCGGCGCGTCGCGCCCTACGTCATCTCGTCATCTCCCTGCCCCTGGTGAGGTGACGGGACATCGAGGTCGGGACGTGGTCTAATCGGTGAGTGGCCGTCCGGGTCGCCATCGGTCACGGGGACTTGGGCACGCTCTCCCCGGGCGCGTCCGAGCCGATCTAGCCGATCTACGTGGCCCGCGTGCCAGTGAGAGCTTCGAGTCAGTCCCTGATTTGCTGTGAATTTCGTTCGCGACTGGTTCGACCGACACCTCTCCGATCCGCAGGTCGTGGGCCTCGCGATCGTGCTGGTGGTGGGGACCGCGCTGGTGGTGATGATTGGCGGCATGCTGGCCCCGGTGCTCGCCGCGGTGGTCATCGCCTACCTGCTGGAAGGACTGGTGGGTCTGCTCGAACGCTACCGCACCCCGCGGCTGGTCGGCGTCCTGGTGGTCTTCGGCGCCTTCATGACCTTTCTCTTCTTCGTGATCTTCGCCCTGCTGCCCCTGCTCTCACAGCAGACGAGCCAGCTTGTCCAGTTGCTGCCCACCATGCTGCTGAGCGGCCAGGACGCGCTGATCAAGATCATGAAGGCCTATCCGGAGCTCTTCTCCGAGGAACAGGTTCGCGACCTCATCGCCCAGGTCCGCGTCGAGGCGGTCAGCTTCGGGCAGCGCGTGGTGTCGGAGTCGCTGTCCTCGGTGATCGGGGTGATCACGCTCCTGGTGTATCTGATCCTGCTGCCGCTGATGGTGTTCTTCTTCCTCAAGGACAAGCACCGCATCATCGCCTGGACGACCCGCTTCATGCCCGATGAGCGGCGTCTGCTTCACCACGTATGGACGGATGTGGACCGGCAGATCGGAAACTACGTGCGGGGCAAGTTCATCGAGGTGCTGATCGTCTGGGGGGCGTGTTACGTCACCTTTGCCGTGATGGGGTTGCAGTTCGCAATGCTGCTCGCGGTCACGGTGGGGCTCTCGGTGATGATTCCCTACATCGGAGCGGTGGTGGTCACGCTGCCGGTGGCCCTTGTCGCGTATTTCCAGTGGGGCCTCACTTCCGACTTCGCATACCTGATGATCGCCTATGCCGTCATTCAGGCGCTCGACGGCAATGTTCTGGTGCCACTGCTCTTCTCGGAGGTCGTCGATCTGCACCCGGTGGCCATCATCGCCGCCGTATTGATGTTTGGCGGACTCTGGGGTTTCTGGGGGATCTTCTTCGCGATTCCGCTCGCGACCGTGGTCCAGGCGGTGATCAAGGCGTGGCCCGAATTGCCGAAGGCGCTGCCCGCGTCGGCCGAGGAGTCCGGCTCCGCCTGAGACCCGGCCGCGACCTCCCACCGATACCTCGGCTCGTGGGTGGCCGCTCGCTCGCGGGTGCGGGTAGTGCGCTCCCGAACCACTTCGAGGTGGTGTCGGCTACCTGCTGCGCTTCGCAGTCCTTGGGCGAAGCTTACCGGCCTGGGCAAGCCATACTTGGTTTGCCCGCTCGCCGGGGCAAAGCGCCACGGGCGCTTCGCCTGTTTCCGGCTCGCCATTGCGCGTCTCTAACCCGGAAGTTTCACCGATTTTCGTAGCGAGGGCGCCAAGATGCCGTGATAGTGGGGCGCACGGACTAAAAGACGCTGAAGGCGTAGCCGACACTACGTCGAAGCGGCTTGAGGGAGTACGGCCCGCTAACACGAGCATATTGGCGTCCGCAGTAGGAAATCGGTGAAATGTCCGGGCTAAGTCCGTGCTTCCCGCTATCACGGCATCTTGGCGCCCGAAGCGGCCGAAAATCGGTGGAACATCCGGGCCGGCGCCCGCACGGCGAAACGCGGTGAGGCGTTGCGTCCGGATCTCCGCCGCCTCAGGCGATCTCGCGGTGCCGGACGACGATCCCGCCGGCGCGGGGCATCAGGGCGGCTCCGATGCGCTCGGCGACGAAAACCGAGCGGTGCCGGCCACCGGTACAGCCGACCGCGACGGTGAGACAGGCGCGGGCGCCGCCCTCGAAGGCCGGTACCCATTGCCGGAGAAAGGCGCAGAGGCTCTGCACCATGGCCGCGGTGCGGGGCTGCGACTCCATGAATGACACGACCCTGGGGTGCTTCCCCGTCAGGGCGCGCAGACCCTCTTCCCAGTACGGATTGGGCAGGCAGCGCACGTCGAAGACCATGTCGGCATCCGCGGGAACCCCCGCCTTGTAACCGAACGACAACAGGACGAGCTTCATGGCCGGGGGGGTGGCGCGCATTGGCCGTCGGCGAGAAACGCCAACACCTCTTCCGAGGTGCGGGCCCGGCGCAGGGACTGTCGCAACGTCTCGGCCGAGAAGAGGCGCGCGAGGGCGGCCAGGATCTCGATGTGGTCCCCGGTACACTCCTGTGGCACCACGAGGCCGAAGATCAAATCGACCCGGTCTCCGTCCGGAGCGTCGAATTCAATGCCTTCCTTCGCCCGGATGAAGGCGCCGCACGCTTCCCCGAGCTCCGGTACCCGAGCGTGAGGGAGGGCCACGCCGAAGCCGAGTCCGGTGCTCCCGAGACGTTCCCGCGCGCAGAGCTGGTCGAAGACGAGACGCTGAGACCGGGGTTCGCGCGTCGAGGCGAGCAGGTTGCTCAGCATCTCCAGTGCGCGCTTGCGGCTCGTCACTTCGGGCGGCCCCACCACCACCCTTTCGGGTGACAGCAGATCGAAAACACGTATCGTCACGAGGGATTGGGCGCTGGCCGTCTCGCCGATCTCACCCGCCGTATCTCTTGTGTCGCGTCTCATCGCGGTGATGGTCGACGAGCTTTTCCTTGTGGCGCTTGATCTGCCGATCCAGCTTGTCGACGAGAGCGTCGATGGCGGCATGCATTCCCGTCCCGGTCGCGTCGGCGTGCAGTTGCCGCCCGGACACGTGCACCGTGGCCTCGGCACATTGAAGCGGTTTCCCGGGCTTCAATGTGACGTAGACGTTGGTGACGTGGTCGAAGTGGCGTTCCAGGCGTTGTAGCTTGGTCGAAACGTAGCGCCGCAACCGCTCGCTGATGTCGAATTGCTGGCCGGTGATATGCACTTGCATGGTTGTCTGCGGGTCTCCTTGGCGGGGCGGAGCATCACGACGAGCGCCAGGCGCCCCCGAGAAGGCGCGGTGTCGTCGCCGTGCGCTACTTTACCTCCTCACATCGTCAGCTCGAACTCCGATCCGAGGTAGACGTCCCGCACGCGCTGGTCGCGAAGTATTGCCTCGGGGCGTCCCTCGGCGATGATTCGGCCTTCATTGACGATATAGGCTCGATCGCATATCGCGAGCGTCTCGCGCACGTTGTGGTCCGTTATGAGCACTCCGATCCCGCGCTTGCTCAGGTATCCGATGGTTCCTCTGAGGTCCTGGATCGAGATGGGATCCACGCCGGCGAAGGGCTCGTCCAGCAGCATGAATTGAGGTTCGAGCGCAAGCGCGCGGGCAATCTCCACACGTCTTCGCTCTCCCCCGGAGAGGGTGTCACCCCGTTGCGATTTGAGGTGAGCGATGTGCAGCTCGCCCAGCAGGGCATCCAGGAGGTGACGGCGTCGAGTGTATCCAAGGTCCTGGCGCGCTTCCAGAACCGCGAGAAGGTTGTCCCCCACGCTCAGCTTTCGAAACACCGAGGGTTCCTGCGGGAGGTAGCCGATACCCATGCGGGCTCGGGTGTGGACGGGGTATCCGGTGAGATCGTGCCGGTTCAGATGCACACTGCCCGCGTCGCAGGGAACAAGCCCGGTGATCATGTAGAAGCTCGTGGTCTTGCCGGCGCCGTTGGGGCCGAGAAGTCCCACCACCTCGCTGCTCTGCACCGCGAGGCTCACGTCGTTGACCACAGTGCGTCCACGGTAGCGTTTGGCCAGCCGGCTGGCGCTCAGGATGCTCACGGGGACGCTTCGGTCTTGGGGTTGATCGTGATTCTCACCCGGGCCGGCTCCTCTTCCGTCCCCTGCGCCGGTTCCGTCGCCGCGGGTCGGGAGTGCGCCTTGAGGCGGCCGCGGTGCGAGTCGTACACGATGCGATTGGCACTCATCAGGTCGGCCCCCTGGCCGTAGCTGGCGCGGCCGAGGAGAACGATGAGATCGTGGTTCGAGAAGTACTCGATCCGGTCCGCTCGCGCGACGTGATGCTGCTCGGAGTTGTCCGGCAACTGCCGCATGGAGGCCGGGTCGCCCACCGATACGAGCTTGACGAGCTCGTCGTCCGCGTTGAGGTAGATCCGGATGGTCTCGCCGGTGATGCGAAGCGTACCCTGCACGATGACCGCGTTCCCGCGGTAGATGCTGACCCGGTCATGTGCCCCCGCCTCTGCCCGGTCCGCTTCGATGCTGACCGGCTGGTCGCGATCGGAAGAGAGCGCGGCGGCATGCATCGCGAACAGCACACCCAGTACGCCCCCGGCCAGCCTCGTCGCGCCCCCGCCACGGCGACGATGCGAATCAGAGAAGAAGCGCATCACGATCGAAGGTCGTATGGACCTGGGAGAGCAGCTCGAGACGACCCTTCTCCAGCCAGGCCCGCATCCCGACTCCGCGAGAGCGGCTGTGGCGGGTGGTCACCACGACCGGCCGATCCGTCTCCCCATAGTTCGCGTCGGGAAGCACCCGCAGGTCGCGGGTCTTGATCTCGATGCGGGGAGCTCCGTCGCGGTCGTTGCGCCAGATCAGCACTTCTCCCTGCAGCAGCATGACGTCACCACTGGCCGACAACCAGCCTCTTTCGGAGCGTATCTGCCACGAGGTGGGGTCTTCGCGGTACATCGTGAGCCGAGGCCAGGTGAACTCCCGAGTGCCGGTTTCGGGGAAGTGGGCCATGTACACTGCCTCGATACGCTGGGTGGGCCGCCCCTCCTCATCTCGAACGGTGGTGACGAAATTCTCGACGATGAGGTCGGGTACCTGGATGGGCGGCTCCCCGCCCGCGAGCAGTTCCGGCTCCAGGTCGTGCAGAATCCATGCGCTGCTCGCCGCGAGGACGATAAGTACCGCGAGCGCGGCGTGGTGTGAGTTCATCGGCCGATGATACGTGAAGCGTCCCGGGTTTCTCACCGTGGCCGCGGCGTCGACGCCGCGATGCGGGAGGTTGCGATGTGGTGCAATTGGCGCGTGCCGCGGGGAGAGGGCTGGCGCCGGTGAGTGCGCGACTGGCATTGGTGCGCGAATGGTCGAGCGAGGTGCTGGGCGCCCCCTCGAGCCTCGAGGTCACGGTGGCCTCGGAGGACGCGAGCTTTCGGCGCTATCTTCGGGTACGGGACGGCAAGAACGTCTACATCGTGATGGACGCGCCTTGCCAGGCCCCCGAGCAGGAGTCCTGGCTCACGGTTCGGGCTCGCCTTGAGAGCGCTGGTCTGTCGGTACCGGCCCTCCATGCCCAGGACATCGAGAGGGGCCTGTTTCTCATTTCCGACCTCGGGTCTCGACACTATCTGGACGAGTTGACCCCCGCGCGTGCCGATGCGCTCTATGCCGATGCGACATCGGCGCTTTCGATCATGCAAAGCCGAATTCGCTGCAATGGACTGCCGGTCTACGACGCGGCCTTTCTCCGACGAGAGCTCGACCTCTTCGACGAGTGGTTTCTTCGTCGCCACCTCGAAGTCGCCCTGTCGCCGGGGCGGCGGGGCGCCCTCGAAGCGTGCTTCGAAGTGATCGTGGCGGCATGTCAGGAGCAGGAGCAGGTGTTCGTGCACCGGGACTACCATTCCCGGAACCTGATGGTTCTCCCTCGGGGCAATCCCGGCATCCTCGACTTTCAGGGGGCGGTGCGCGGGCCGATCGGCTACGACATCGCCAGCCTGTTCCGCGACGTGTACATCTCCTGGCCCGAGACACGAGTGACGACCTGGGTCGAGCGTGCGTACGAGTCCCTGCGCGGAGCCGGTCTGCTCCACGGCGTCGATGCGCGGCGTTTCCGCCGATGGGTCGACTTCTGCGGTGTCCAGCGCCACTTGAAGATCGCCGGAATCTTCTCACGGCTCTTTCACCGCGATGGCAAGCCCCGCTATCTGCGCGATCTTCCCTTGACGCTTCGCTATCTGCGCGATGTGAGCGGACGGTACCGCTCTCTCGAAGACATCGCGGCGCTGATCGACGAGCTTGATCTTCTGGCCCGAGTCGACCCCGGCAACGCCAGCCGCCCGGTCTCCCCGAGGCGCCAGGCGGGGGCGCGCTGATGTCGGCAGGGGCAAGCGCACGCGCGAATCGGGGCACGCGGGCGCACTCGCGCCCTGGCTGTCCGCTCCCCGGCTCGCGCTCGACACATTCGATGCCGGCAGGCACGTGAACGCGGGCGTGACTCGGGCAAGCGTGGCGGGCGGAGTCGGCGGGGCGCGGGCGTCGTGAGAGCGATGATACTGGCCGCGGGGCGGGGGGAGCGCATGCGCCCCTTCAGCGATGAGCGCCCCAAGCCGTTGATGAGCGCCGCGGGGCGGCCGCTCATAGAGCATTGCATCGCGCGCCTGGTCGAGGAGGGGATACGCGATCTGATCGTGAACCACTCGTGGCTCGGTGAGCAGATCGTGGAAGCGCTCGGCGATGGCTCCCGGTTCGGGGCCACCCTTCGCTATTCGCCGGAGCCCGAGGGAGCGTTCGACGTGGGGGGAGGCATCATCAATGCGCTGCCCCTCCTGGGAGAGTCTCCCTTCATCGTCGCCAGCGCGGACGTATGGAGCGACTACCCCTTTCGTCGCTTGCTCGGCCGCCCCAAGGGGCTGGTACACCTCGTCCTCGTGGACAACCCTCCCTTCCATCCCCGGGGCGACTTCGTCCTCGAGGGAGAGCGCGTCTCGTCGTCGGGGATGCCGCGCCTGACCTACAGCGGCATCGGAGTCTACCGTCCCGAGCTCTTCGCCGGTCGCGGGGTGGCGCGCCGTCCCTTGTTGCCGATCCTGAGAGAAGCGATGGCACGGGGCGAAGCGAGCGGCGAACACTACCGGGGTCGGTGCTTCAACGTCGGCACCCCGGCCGATCTCGCCGCTCTCGACCGTGCTCTGCGGGCCGGGACCCGCTCGCCGGACTAAGGCGGCGAGCGCGGCGGATGCCCGCGCGACACTTCCGGGCGGCGCGTGCCGGGGACGGCATGCCGTTGCACGGTCAATGCCGGCGGATTCGCATCCGCCGCCGCCAAGCGGTGGGACATGAGGGTCACCGTCCCGCGATGAGCTTTTCTCGGCTTCGCTCGAGAATCCCTGGTCCGATGCCGCTCACCTCGACGAGCTCATCGACAGTGGTGAAGGGACCGTGGCGCTCGCGGTAGCGCACGATCGCTTCCGCCTTGTGCATCCCCACCCCTTCGATCGCCTCGGCCAACCGCTCCGCGCTGGCGGTGTTGATGTCGACGGACTCGTTCGCGACGGAAACGGCAGACCACGCGACGAGAAGCCCCGCGAGGATGGTATTTGGCACTTTCATGACAGTTACTCCGTGATGCGATACACCGGGTGCGCATGCGCCATCGCCTGGTGGCGGCGCACCCACCCGCATTTCGCTACCGGAGCTTCGTGTCGAAGGCGTCGGCACGCCGCGGCGAGCGGGCGCACCCACCCGAGAAACGCTGTACCCATCGTGGTAACCGGGTCGAAGCGGTCCGAAGGAGCAGGCTCGCGCAAAGTCTCGTGGCTTGTGGCTTGTGGTCGGCGTCCACGACAGGAAGCCGGCGTGAAATGCGGGTCAAGCCTAGGGTCCCGAACCCGTTGCGCGAAAGCGGCGGACGTAGGCGACGGGCGCGCGGGGAGCGGGACCGGCCGCCGCGGCGGGCGTCGGTGTCGTCCCACGCTCGTAGGCGGCCGCCAATGGATGCCGGCGCCCCGCCCTCGGCCCCGCCTTTCCTCTCGACGGCGCGGCTTTCAGTCCCCCGGAGGGGCAAGGTCCACGCGGACCGTCACGATATCGGTGTCGTGGTATTGCTGATGGCGAACGGAAGACGCGTAGTGGCGCAGCAGACGCAGGGACAGCTCGTGTTCGACCTGATCGCCGGGCTGGTGCTTGGAGAGAAGCACCATGACATCCTCCAGATTCTCCGCGCCCGCGAAGGCGATGTACTCGAGCTCGGCTTGCCGACTGTCTCGTCGTGCGATGACCATGAGCCGGCGATTCTCTGCGCCTTCTCTCCCCGCTTCCTGCCGTCCCACAAGGCTCAGCAGCGTCTCCTCGCCGGCCGAGCGGATGCGGTTGGCAGCGTTCTCGCTCAACCTCGCCCGGGCCGCAAACTCGCGCAGGAACTCGTCGATCTTCGGCAGGGCATTCGTGTCGAGCACCGTTTCGATGCGGCGGCGGCGAGCGCCCATCGCCTCCATAAGCACGGTGAGAAAGATCGCGGTCAGACCACCACTCGTCATGCCGTTGCCGAGCAGCGTCCCCCACCACTCGCCGAGGTGGTCGGCGAAGATCGCCTGGTTCTGGAATCCGGCGCCGACCCAGAACGAGACCCCCACGATGAGCGCCTTGCGGTAGTCCATCCCGTCGTGGACCACCATCCGCATGCCCAGAACGAAGAGCAGCGCCAGCAGCACCGCGATGTAAGCCGCGGCAACCGGGCCCGGGATGGCGAGCAGGGCCGCCGCGACCTTGGGCAGGAAAGCCGCCGCCACCAGCACCACCCCAATCCATACGCCGACGCTGCGTGCGGCGACTCCGGTGAGCTCGGTGATCGCGACGCTTGTCGAGTAGGTGGTGTTCGGCACCGTGCCGGCCAGTCCCGAGAGCAGGTTTCCCGTGCCGTCCGCGGCGACCGCTCCCTGCACCACGCGGAAGTCCATTGCCTTCGGCCGGCGCCACGCCACTTTCTGAATCGCCATCGAATCGCCCACCGTTTCGATGGCGCCGACCAGCGTCACGAACACGAAGGCCGGAAAGAGAGCCCAGAAGGTGGGGCCGAATTCGAGATCGAGGCCGGGCCAGCCGGATGTGGGAACGCCCAGCCAGTCCGCCTCGATGACCAGCCGAGGGTCGTAGAGACCAAAGTACGAGGACACGATGCAGCCCACGATGAGGGCGATGACCGGCACCCACAGGCGCAGCACGCCGGAGGCGCGGAGCGTGAGCACCGCGATCACGAGTATCGTTACCGCGGCGCTGACCGGTGCGGCGGCCGTTGGCGTCCCTTCCGGGACATCGACCAGAAGGTCGAAAACAATCGGCATGGCGGTAACCGCGATAAGCATGATCACGGTTCCGGCCACGGCGGGGGTGATGATCCGCCGCAGCCATGACAACCGGGCGGAGAGCACGAACTGGAACAGGGCCGAGATGATGACCAGGGTCGCGAGCATCGCCGGGCCGGCCACCGCCAGGGCGGTGACGCAAACGGCGATGAAGGCGCCGGAAGTACCCATGAGGATGGGGTATCCGGCGCCTATGCGCCCCACGCGCACCGCTTGCACCACCGTGGTGATGCCGCTTATGAGGAGGGCCGCGAAGATCGCCCAGGTGAGGTAGGGGTCGCCCTGGCCCGCGGCGCGGATCACGATGACCGGAGTCAGCACGATCCCGGCGATGGACAGCGCGGCCTGCTGGAAGCCCAGTCCGAATGCGAGAGGGTGGGGCGGCTGTTCGTGAGGTTCGTAACGGACCGTCGAAGGCATACTCGACCCCTTGCCGGGTGGCTGTGCGGAAGCGGAATGTAAACACGCGGCATCCGGGGTTCAAAGCGCTCCGGCGTCGCCCGGCGGACTCGCGTGCCTCAATGTCCCGGGCGAAGCCTGGCAAGGCGCCGATTTCCCCGCCTCGCTCGCGCGCTCTGGTGAGAGTCCCGGGCGCGCGCGTTATGCTACGCGCGACTTCGGGCATGCGTGGCGGGTGCGATGCTTCGCGGCGCCGGCTCGATGCCGGTTCCAGTCTCCCCGCCCGCCCGTTTACGGATTCCGCCGTGTTTCGCGAACCCGTCACCCAGCGCTTTGCCTTCGCATCCCACGTTGCGATCCCCCCCTATCTCAACACCGGCATGCGGATGAAGGGGGGCCTCAAGCGCACCGCTTTCGCGCCTTTCCTCGAGCGCTTCGTGAGCGAGTACAAGCTGCACAACACATTTCTGAAGCCCGATCAGTTCACGGATCCCCTGGAAGAGTACTGGGCCATGCGCGAGGCGGCGGGACTATGGGACGTCACCGGAGAGGAGCCGATTGAGATCCGGGGGCCGGAGGCGGCGGCGCTCGTGGAGGAGCTGGTGCCGCGCGATCTGCGCCGGCTCGGGGACGGGCGTTGCGCCTTCACCGTAATGTGCTACGACTACGGCGGAATCGTGGAGGACGCCATTCTCATCCGTTTCGACGCCGAGAAGTTCTGGTGGGTGGGCGGCCCCGGAGCGAGCGAGCAGTGGATCTACGGCCACGCCATCGGGCGGGAGGTCGAGGTCGAGAGCCACATCGATCGAATTCACGTGGCCAGCATCCAGGGCCCGCGCTCGCGCGAGATCCTGCGTTCGGTGTGCGCCGCCGACCTGGAAAGCATCGCCTACTTCGGCATGGCCGAGACCGAGGTGTGCGGGGCGCCGGTCGTGGTCTCTCGCACCGGCTTCAGCGCCGAGCTCGGCTACGACATCTACGTCGCGGTGGACGACGGGGTCGCGGTGTTCGAAGGGCTGTGGGAGGCGGGCCGTGGCTCGGGCATGCGCCTGTGCGGGAGCCGGGCCCTCAACATCAGGCGCATGGAGGCGGGAATCCTGAACGTGGGCCAGGACTTCGACTGGACCTGCAACCCTTACGAGATCGGACTGGAGTGGATGGTGGACCTCGACAAGCCCTTCTTCCGCGGCCAGCGTGCGCTCGCTCGCATCGCGGCGCAGGTGCCGGCGCGGCGCATGGTGGGGTTCGAAGTCGATCATGACCGTGCGGTGGCCCACGGCAGTCCGGTCAGGCGCGGGGACGAGGCGGTCGGCGTGGTGTCGAGCGCGGTGCTGTCGCCCGCGCTCGGCTTGAGCATCGGCATGGGGCTGCTGCATCCGGAGTGTGCCGAGCCGGCGACCGAGCTCGTGATCGAGGACTCGGGCGGAGCGCGCGCCGCGCGCGTGGTGCCCATGCCATTCCTCGATCCACAGCGGCGACTCCCGAGGGGCTGATTGCGATGAAGAGATTCGAAGGCCGGGTGGCGTTCGTCAGCGGGGGCGGTGGCGGCATGGGGGCGGCGACGGTGATCCGGCTCGCGGAGGAGGGGGCCCGGGTCTTCGCCTTCGACCGCAACCGCGTAGGGGTCTACGAGACGGTGACGCGCGCCCGGGCGAGAGGATTCGAGGTGTACGCGATCGTGGGCGATGCCACCGACGAAGCGGATCTCGAGCGCGCCTATGAGAGGGTGGACACGGAGGCCGGGACCTTGCAGGTGGCGGTGAACGTCGCGGGAGGCAGCGTCGCCGGCTACGTATCCGAGCTGCCCTGGTCGGAGTGGGAACGCCTCTTCGCGTGGAACATCGAATCCACGGTGCGAAGCTGCCGCCTGGCGCTTGAGCGCATGCGGGCCGAGGGCGGTGGCAGCATCGTCAACATGTCGTCCATCTCGGGGCTGCGCGGCGATCCGGGCTGGGCGGCCTACAACACCGCCAAGGCCGCAATCATCAACCTGACGCAGTGCCTCGCCTTCGAGGTGGGCGGCGACGGAATCCGGGTCAACGCGGTGTGCCCCGGTCCGATCGCGTCGCCGCGCATGATCGATTCGCTGCCCGCGGAGTCGGACTTCGTGTCCGCCTACAACGAAGCGGTCGCGCTCGGGCGCATGGGCCACCCCGAGGAGGTCGCCGCCGCGATCGCCTTTCTCGCCTCCGACGACGCCTCCTTCGTGACCGGCGCGCACCTGGTGGTGGACGGCGGCCTCACTGCCCGAACCGGCCAGCCCGTCGTCCCGCCGTGAATCGGGCTCGTTCGAGACGGCGCCTTTAGCCCGCAAATTTCACCGATTTTCGGCCGCTTCGGGCGCCAAGATGCCGTGATAGTGGGGTGCACGGACCGAAAGACGCTGAAGACGTAGCTGACACTACGTCGAAAGCGCCGCGACGGAGTACGGCCCGCTAACACGAGCATATTGGCGGCCGCGAGTTGAGAAATCGGTGAAATTTGCGGGTTAGCCCGGATGTCACCCGCGCCGGCGCGGGACGGTGGTCGTGGCGCCACGTACCCGATGGTCGGTGGGCATCGCCGGACTTCGCCTCGTCGTCCGAACCGGTGGTTGTGCGTACGTCAGGGTGCGCGCCCGGGTCGCCGTGCTATCGATCCGACCGTCCTGGCCCTGGCCGGCAGCGAAAGCAGTCTCGGGTGTGATCGTCCACCATGCCCACTGCCTGCATGAACGAATAGCAGATGGTCGAGCCCGCGAACTTGAAGCCCAGCCGCTTTAGCTCCTTGCTCAGTCGGTCTGAGAGCGGGGTCGACGCCGGCACCTCGTCGACGCTCTTCCATCGGTTGACGATGGGGACCCCGTCCACGAATTGCCAGAAGAAGGGTGCGAGCCCGCCGTAGCGCTCCACGAGGCCAAGCGCCGCGGCGGCGTTGGTGCGGGCCGCCCGGATCTTCAGGCGGTTGCGCACGATGCCGGGATCCTGCGCGAGCCTTGCAAGCTTCACCTCGTCCCAGGCCGCGATGCGGACCGGGTCGAACCCGTCATAGGCGCGGCGGTAGGTTTCTCGCTTGCCGAGAATGAGGCGCCAGCTCAAGCCCGCCTGTGCCCCCTCGAGCAGGAGCATCTCGAACAGGTAGCGGTCGTCGTGCGACGCGACCCCCCACTCGTCATCGTGGTAGGCGATGTACAGGGGATCGTCCCCCACCCAGGCGCATCGCGGGGTATCGCTCATGTCGGGCCCGCCTCGCCGCTCTCCCTTGTCGAGATTCGGCCCCCATGTTTCACCGATTTTCGGTCGCCTCGGGCGCCATGACACCGTGAACGAGGGGTGCACGGATTCCAAGACGCCGAAGTCGTAGCCGGCACGAAGTCGTCGCGGCGCGGTGGCGTTCGGCCCAGAACTGGGAGCACCTTGGCGTCCGCCAGGTGAGAAATCGGCGAGACAAGCGGGTTGACCCTACCCCCCCGGGGGCGGGGCGGCGGATCATCCCGCGAGGACCTCCATGGCTTCGCGGTGAGGATATCCGAGCGCTTCGGCGACCTCCCGGCAGGTGATGTCGCCGTCGTGCACGTTCAACCCGTTGCGCAGATGCGGATCGTCGATGAGCGCCGCTCGGTAGCCTTTGTCCGCAATCTTCAGAACATGGGGCAGGGTCGCGTTGTTGAGCGCGAAGGTCGAGGTGCGCGGCACCGCGCCCGGCATGTTGGCGACGCAGTAGTGGACCACGTCGTCCACGATGTAGGTCGGGTCGCTGTGAGTCGTGGCATGCGAAGTCTCGAAGCATCCGCCCTGATCGATCGCGACGTCGACGACCACCGAGCCCGCCTTCATCCTGCGGATCATGTCGGCGGTCACGAGCTTCGGGGCCGCCGCCCCCGGGATGAGCACGCCGCCGATCACCACATCGGCATCGGTGACGTGGCGGTCGATCGCGGTTCGGGTGGAATACACAGTATCGAGAGGTCTCCCGAACTGTCGCCACAGAGCCTTGAGCGCTTCGGACGAACGGTCGATAGCCCAGGTGTCCGCGCCCATCCCCAGGGCAATGTGCGCGGCATGCGTACCGACCACTCCGCCTCCGATGATGACCACCTTCGCCGGGAGCACCCCTGGCACTCCGCCGAGCAGCATCCCCTTTCCGCCGTGTACCTTCTCGAGCGCATGGGCCGCCGCCTGGATCGAGAGCCGGCCCGCCACTTCGGACATCGGAGCGAGCAGAGGCAGGCCCCCGGAAGGAGACGTGACCGTTTCGTACGCGATGCACACCGCCTTGCTCTTCACGAGGTCCGCGGTCTGCTCCGGGTCGGGCGCGAGGTGGAGGTAGGTGAACAGGATCTGCCCATCGCCGAGCATGGCCCGTTCGCCCGCTTGCGGCTCCTTGACCTTCACGACCATCTCCGCGCGTTCGAAGACGGTCTCCGCGCGCTCGACGATCGCCGCACCGGCGGCCTCGTACTCCGAATTGTCGGCGCCGATCCCGGCGCCGGCGCCGCTTTCCACGATCACCTCATGGCCGTGCAGCACCACCTCGTTCACGCTGTCCGGCGTGAGGCCCACACGATATTCGTGATCCTTTATCTCTTTGGGAACCCCAATCAGCATCGGCATGGACTCCGTTGTCGCAGGGCTTGTCCTCAGGCCGCCAGCCTGGGGCTCATCGCCATCCCCTCATCATCGAGCCGTTTTCGTCGCGGCGCGGATGGTACTCTAAATCACCCTGTCCATCGTCGCGTCGCTTCGACGTAATGGCGGCTATCGGCATTGCTCCGCAATCCTTGGGTGACGCTTTCCGCTTGGGCAGCCATCCGTCGCTTGCCCGTCGGCAGGGAAGTACGCGCCACCGGTGCCTTGTCTTCTACCGGCTCGCCCTTGCGTGTCGTTCGGCCCGTGTTCCCCGCTGTCTCCACATCTTGGCGCCCGAAGCGGCCGCAAATCAGTGAAGCGTGGAGACTGGCAAGTCGGTGAATTGTTGCGATCAGCTCGAAGCGCACGCCGTCGCGCGGTTGGCAACCCCGGTGGCCCGATGTACTGTCACGTCCATGAAGAGGAGGGAATGCCGCCGCCCCGGCGTAGACGAGGATGCCCCATGTCGTCATTGACGCTCAGCGAGGTCGAACTCAGCTACGTTCAGCAGGGCGAAGGGCCGGACATCGTGTGGATTCCGGGGGGCGATCAGCGCGGCATCGACTTCGCCGAGCAGTACGACGCCTTTCCCGATTTCCGCAACACCGCCTACGACCCGCGCGGCGTCGGGGAGACCCGCAGCCGCGTCGCGCCACCCTGGACCATGAAGCAGCTTGCGCGGGACTGCGCGGAGCTCATCCAGGCGGTCTGCGACCCTCCGGTGTTCCTCGCGGGTCTGTCGATGGGATCCCTCATCGTCCAACAGGTGGCGATCGACTATCCCGACCTGGTACGGGTGGCGATTCCCATGGGCACGGGGGGAGGGTTCGGCGGCTTTCCCTCGGACTGGATGCGCGCGGAGATCGCCTTCCGGCGTTCCGGAGCCACGATCACCGGGCCGATGGCATTGCACCACTACGCGGTGTTCATGTACCCCTCGGAAGTGCTGGGAGACGAAGAGCTTTGGCGGCGCTGCCGCAAGTACGTGTCCAGCGCGTACGAGTATCGGGACAGCGACATGCTGATCGCGCAGTGGGAGGCCTGCCTTACCTACCGGGATTTCGAACGCCTTCCCGAATGCCGGGTTCCCATGCACGTCATCGCCTTCGGCCAGGACTGCCAGACCCCGCCGCCGCACGCGCGCGCGGTGGCGGAGGCGGCCGGGGACGGGCACTTCCATCTCCTCGAAGGGCTCGGTCACGTGTCGCTTCTCGGGCACCGGCCCAAGACGGTAAGCGACAAGATCCGCGAGATCGTCAGCGCCTATCTCTGAGCGGCGCGCACGCCGAGCCCGCGCCGCGCGCCCTCACCCCGTGAAACGGTGACGCATCACGCCCGCGGTGCGCGGTGTTCGACCCGTCTCAGCCCGGATCTCTGACCGAAATTCAGCCGCCTCGGATGCCAGGACGCCGTGACAGTGGGGCGCACGGTCCCAAAGACGCGCGCGTCGTGGCCGACACGAAGTCGCAAGCGACGCGACGGAGCATGGCCCGCTGGCGCCCGCATACTGGCGCCAGCGAGTTCGGAAATCGGTGAAGCGTCCGGTCTACGCCGCGGGCAGGTGCGTAGGCAGGGCGTCGCGCAGCGGTTCGATGAACTCGAGCTCGATACCGCAGCAACCGCCGATGATCTGCACTCCCTGCGCAACCCATTCCTGGGCCTGAACCGTGAACTCCTCCGGAGTGACCTTCGTCTTCTCGCTGGTGTTGCGGTAGGTGTCCACGTAGTCGTGGCGATCCGCTTCCGGGTAGATGCCGATGGGGCCCGACCACCTGGACTGGACCAGGGGCAGGGTGGCGTTGGTGGCGTCGATGGTGGAGTGGAAGACGTTCACCACCGTGCCCCCGAGGGCGGCGAGCTCCTCGAAGCGGGTCTCGAAGCTCTCGCTCGACGTGTAGCCCACCTTGACGGGGTCTTCGCCTTCTTCCAGCCGGGTCTTGAAGCCCATCCACACCGGCAGACCGGTCGAGAGGCAGGCATCGATCACCCAGCGGCGTTGCTCGGAGCTCCCGGTCGCCTCGGCGAGCAGGAAGTCGACGCCTCCCTCCGCGAGAATCTCCGCCTGCTCGCGCAGGTTGTCCATGGCCTGCCGGTCGGTGAGCTCGGCATGGTTCCTGAAGTAGTAAAAGTCCCGCCAGCCTTCCTCGGCCCCCGCGAGCAACCCATAGTTGGAGACCGCGCCCGCGATGTAGACCGTCCGGTCCTTGGCGCAACGGTCCCGGGCCTCCTGGGCGAGCATCACCCCGCGCAGGTTCAGCTCGGCCGTCATGTCGGCGAGCCCGATCGGATCCAGGTTGTGCCGCGCGCTCGGATAGGTGTTGGTGGTGATGATGTCCACCCCCGCCCTGATGTAGTCCTCGTGCATGCGCCGCACCGTGTAGGTGTAATCCTTGAGCGCGATGCCGGCCCAGGCCCGGTCGCTCAGGGGCACGCCCATCTTCTGGAGCTGGGTGCCTACCGCGCCGTCGAGCAGGATTACCTCGCGGTTCTCGATGCGCTTCGCCAGAGCAGCGTATTCGGTCATCGTGACGTTCCTCGCGGGGTTGAGGGTACGCATGGTGCGCGAGCGTCGCCGACCGCGCAACAGGCTCACCGGACATCTGAATGCTTTCGTACCTGCACTTCCCGGCGTCAGAGTGCATACTACGGACCCACATCCGGGCGCGGGTGTGCCGCGTCCTGAAACCTCAAGACTCAAGGGGAGGGGATAAGAAGTGAAGAACACCGGACACAGCTTGAAGCGACGCGACTTCCTGAAGACGGGTGCGGCGGCGGCCAGCACTCTCGCGGTGGGGACCTACCTGCCTCGCGCGTGGGCGGCGGAGCCGCTGCGGGTATCGGCCTACGGTGGCTACTTCGAAGACTCGCTCGTCGAGTACGTCTATCCCGAGTTCACCAAGGCGAGCGGCATCGAGATCACCTCGGTGAGCCAGCCCGGTGGTCTGGTGTGGTTCACCAACATCGACACCGCGGTCAAGGCGGGCGGAGCGCCCCCGACCGACGTCACCATGACCGGAGGACAAGGGCCGCTGCGCTTCCCCCACGTGTTCCAGCCCCTCGACGAGTCACGCCTGCGCCACCTCTCGAACGTACCGGAGTACCTGGTGCGCCGCGGCGCGGGAGACGCTCCCATTGCCGTCCCCGCCCTTGCCTGGTACCTGATCCTGGTCACCAATACCGAGGTGTTTCCGGAGGAGCCCGAGAGTTGGCGGGAGCTGTGGCTGCCCAAGTTCGAAGACTCTCTCGGCATTCCCGCCCAGCCGGAGTCGAGCTATGCGCTCGATCTCATCGCCAACTCGTGGTTCGACGGCTCGCAGATGCTGGCCGAGCGCGACGGCCTCATGACCGCGCTCGAGAAGCTCGCCGAGCTCAAGCCCAACGTGAAGCTGTGGTACCGGGACGAGGGCCAGTTCCAGTCGCAGTTGCAGCAGGGCGAGACGCCCGCCGGCATGTACTACCACGATGTGACCCTGCTCGCGATCGCGGACGGCTTTCCGCTGCGTTCCACCTTCCCCAAGGAGGGCGGGGTCATCGACTTCGGTTCCTGGGGTCTGACGAGCGGCTCGACCCAGGGCGATGCCGCGCACGTGTTCATCGACTACTGCTGCCAGGGCCAGGTGCAGGCCGAGATATCCCGGGCGATGGGGGTGGCGCCAGTCGTCGACCGTGCGCACATGGACCTGACGGACGAGGAGTTCAGCATGGTCTCGAGCGAAATCCCGCCGATCGTTCCCTTCTACGAGACCTACGTGAAGAACGGGGACTGGATCAACGAGACCTGGACGAACCTGCTGAGCGGCTGATCCGTCCGTCGTCGGTGAGGTCTCCTCCTGTCTGCCCCCCGGTTACCCCGACTCACGCCCGTGCACGCATATCTGCCGGTATGAACGGCGCCATGCGCGAGTCGGGGTCTGGGTACGGGGCGGTACTCCCGAGTACGCCCGCGCGCGCCGACTCGCCGAACTCCAGGCTCCGGTCGGCATCCGCGCGCCCTAGTTTCTTGAGTCGGTGAACCTGAGCGGCTGGCAAGGAGGGGGAGCGGACTGACGATGCCCGGCCTCGAGCTCCGATCCGTCTCCAAGCGTTTCGGCCCGATCACCGCGGTCGAAGATGTCGATCTCGACCTCCCGGCGGGCAAGTTCATCTCCTTCCTCGGGCCTTCGGGGTGCGGCAAGACCACGTTGCTGCGCTTGATAGCGGGGCTCGAGACGCCGAGCTCCGGGAACGTGGTGCTGGACGATCGGGACATCACCGCGCTGCCGACCCACCAGCGCAACATCGGCATGGTGTTCCAGTCGCTCGCTCTCTTCCCGCACCTGAATGTCTGGAACAACATCACCTACGGGCTACGGATCCGCGGCGCGACCAAGCCCGAGCGCCGCCGGCGGGCGGGCGAGCTGCTGGAGATGGTGCGCCTGCCCGGGGTGGAGGAGCGCGACATCAAGCAGCTTTCGGGCGGGCAGCGGCAGCGGGTGGCGATCGCCCGGGCGCTCGCCCTCGAACCGACGCTCTTCCTCCTCGACGAGCCCCTGTCCGCGCTCGATGCGAAGCTCCGCGAGGAGATGCAGGTGGAGCTGCGCATGCTCCAGGAGCGCCTGCAGATCACCACCATCATCGTCACCCACGACCAGCGCGAGGCGATGACGATGTCGGATCTGGTGGTGGTCATGAGCACCGCCCGGGTCCAGCAGGCGGGACCGCCGCTCGAGATCTATCGCAGCCCCGCCACCGCCTTCGTGGCGGACTTCATCGGCAGCAGCAATCTCATCGATGTGGCGTGCGTGGACGCCACCACGGTGCGAATCGGCGAGTCCGAGTTCACGGTGCCCTCGGTGCCGGACGGCGCCCGGGCGGGCGATGACCTGACGCTGACCATTCGCCCCGAGGATGTGCATGTGCTTCCCGCCGGCGACGCGGCGCCGAACCGGCTCTCGGGCCGGGTCTCCTTCGTTCGCGATGTCGGGGCGAGTGTGGAGTTCTTCCTGCGCTGCGGCGGGCTCGAGCTGGTGAGCATCTCCGCCCCCAAGGACCGGCCGGAGGCCCGGCCCGGCGACGACGTCATGGTGGAACTCCCGGCGGAGTCCTGCGTCGTCGTACGACGATGAGCGCGCCGGCATGCCGCGCCCCTCGCCCCGATGGAGCAGCGTGAAGGCATCGTACATCGGGGCTCGCGCCGCCGAGCCGCGAGCACGAGTGCGCGTACGTCCACTTCCACCACGACGTGGTGGTCGCGGTAGTCGAGGGTGAAGGAGCGTAGTCCTGCGCCCGCGGCGGGAGGTGGGTGAGACATGCCGGCCAAGCCCCGGGGATTACTGGCCCATCTGCCTTTCGCCTACCCGGCGTTGATGCTGGCATGCTTCTTCCTCGTGCCCTTCGCGATCATGGTGGTGGTGAGCTTCTTCCACCGCCCGGAGAGCGGGGTCGGAACCTACGAGGTGGGCTTCGAGCTCACCCACTACCTGCGTTTCTTCTCGCCGCTCTTCGCCCGGCATATCGTGATCACCATCGAGTTCGCCGTGTTCGCGGCCGCGGTGAGCGTGCTCGTCGCCTTCCCCTTCACTTACTTCCTGAGTCGTTTCCGCCGCCGCCCGCAGATCCTGACCCTGGTGTTCATCCTCTGCGTGCTGTCGCTGTCGGAGGTGATCGTCGCCTACTCGTGGTCGGTGCTGCTGTCGCGCAGCGCCGGGATCTCCAACTTCCTCGTCTGGCTCGGCCTTCTCGCCAAGCCGGCATCGTGGACGCCCGGCTACGCGGCGGTGCTCTTCGGGCTCACCTACTTCAACCTTCCCTTCGCGGTACTGATCATGTACCCCCAGTGCACGCGCCTCGATACCGAGATCACCGAGGCGGCGCGCACCCTGGGCGCATCGCCTGTGCGCACCTTCTTCACGGTGGTGGTGCCGATGCTCTGGCCCACCATCCTGACCGCGGCCATCGTGCTCTTCGTGTTCACCATGGGCGCCTTCGTCACCCCGCAGTGGCTGGGGCGTCCTCAGCACTGGATGTTCGCGATTCTGATTAGCGATCAGGCGCTCAGCCGCGGCAATCTGCCCTTCGCGGCGGCGTTGTCCATGTTCTTCATGGCCATCACCCTGGCTCTCGTGGCACTGACGGTGCGCCTCGGCCGGCGGAAGATCGAGCGATGATCCCCCGCATCGCCCGCAACACGTTCTGCTGGCTGGTAATCCTCAGCCTGAGTCTGCCCCTGTTCATCGTCGCGGGAGTGTCGGTCAACGAAAAGAAGCTGATGTTCTTCCCCCCGCGCGGGCTCTCCATGCGCTGGTACGAAGAGATCTTCACCAAGAGCGCGTGGTTCGACTCGCTGATGGCGAGCCTCGGCATCGCCGCGCTCGCGGGCGTTCTCGCACTTTCCATCGCGCTGCCCGCGGCCTACTTTCTGTGGCGTCACCGGGTCTTCTACGCGAAGCTGCTCTTCAGCATCGGCCTTATGCCCTTCGCGTTGCCGCCGGTGATCACGGCGCTCGGGATGCTCATGCTGTGGGTGCCGCTCGGCCTTGCCGCCAGCGTCCACGGTCTCGCCCTCGCGCACGGCGTCTTCCTGGTGACGCTCCCGCTCGTGATGATCTCGCTCGGGCTCGAGTCCATCGACCGCGAGATCGTCGAAGCGGCGCAGACCATGGGGGCGAGCCCGTCGCGCACCTTCGGCACCGTGATCCTGCCGATGGTGCTGCCCTACCTGTTCGCGGGCTACGCCTTCGTGTTCGTGATCAGCATGAACGAGTTCATCATCTCCTTCTTCATCGGGCAGTTCTCGCTCGCCACCCTGCCCGTGAAGATCTTCTCCCAGCTGCGTTCCGGCTACACCCCCACCATCGCTTCGGTATCGGTACTCTTCATCCTGCTCGCGGTGGTGGTGTTCAGCCTCGTCGCGCGCTTCGGCGATCTCCCCCGGCTGCTCGGGGCGTGGACTCCCAAGGAGCGCTGACGCCGGAACCTGGGCGCAGAGCCTCGGCGTTCGGCGCCGCGCCGCAACGCCTCAGCCGAAGGGGATCTCGTGGAGATCGGGCGGCCTGCTCGCGGTGGTGGTGTTGCGCCTCGTCGCGCGCTTCGGCTACCTCCCCCGGCTGCTCGGGGCGTGGACACCCAAGGAGCGCTGACGCCGGAACCTGGGCGCAGGGCTTCGGCGTTCGGCGCCGCGCCGCAACGCCTCAGCCGAATGGAATCTCGTAGAGATCGGGCGGCTCCAGGGTGAGCCGGTCCGAGCCGTCGCGGGTGATGACGTGCACGTCCTCCCACAGCATGTCCACCGCCACCTCGGGCTCGGTGCTGATCACCATGCCCTCCTCCAGCACGGTGTGGTCGTCGGGGGTGACGCTCGGCGGCTCGGTGAAGCAGATCCCCTGTCCGTGCCCCATGCGTCCGGTGGGGACGAGCTCGTAGCCCGCGGACGTGATCACCCTGCTCGCGATCTCGTGGATATCCGAGCATCTCACCCCGGGGCGCAGCGCCTCGATCATGCGCGCATTGGCTTCGAGCAGCACCGCGTGGCCGTGCCGAGCCCGGTTGCTCGCCGGACCCAGCGTGGCAATGCGTGCGTAGTCGATGGTGTGAAAGCGCACGTAGGCGCCGGCGTCGAGGTAGAAGACGTTGCCCTTTTCGAGAGGCCGGTCCAGGTGGTGCTGGGTGTGAGAGCCGGGGGAGCCCGCGATGAGGTGCACGAAGGAGGTGCGATCGCCCCCTTCTTCGAGGATGAGCGCGCGCATCCGGCGCACCGCGTCGCGCTCGGTCATGCCGGGAACGATCTCGCGAAAGAGCCGCTGCCGGGCCCGGCCGGTAACCGCGGCCGCCTCGCGCATGTAGGCGACCTCTTCCGGCGTCTTCACCATGCGCAGGCGCACGATCAGATCGCCCGCGTCCACGAATCTCGCCCCCGGCAACGCCTGCACGATCGAGAGATAGTCTCCCACCGGCATGCCCATGCGCTGCTCGTGTCCGAGCTCGGCGCCGACCCGCGCCCCCGTCCCCACCAGATCACGCAGCGCTTCGATCACCAGCGCGAAGGGAAATCGCTCGATCGCGACGTAACCCCGCAGATCCCGCAGCGGAGTGGTCATCTCCAGAGAATGGGTCAGCATCTCCCCCACCACCGCGGCGGGGTCGCCTTCGCGGGGAAAGACGAGCACCGCGGGACGGGTGCAGGAGTAGTGGTACCCCAGGGTGCCGGTGCTGCCGGTGAAGTACTGGAAGTTCTCCTCCGAGCTTACCAGCAGGGCATCGAGCCCGTCTTCGGCCATCGCCGCCCGCGCCCGCGCCCAGCGCTTCTCGATGTCGGCCGCCGAGAAAGCGGACCACCGCGGATCGTGCGCGCTCGGGTTCGTCATGTCGCCTCCTCGTCGCAGAGGGATGTTCGGCGATTGTATCTTGCCGGGGTCTGCCCACGGTCCCGGGTTTGACCCGCAGATCTCACCGCTTCTCGTCACGAAGGCGCCAAGGTGCCGTGATGGTGAGGCGCCCGAAAACAGATAAAGCGCGAAGTCGCGGCCGAACCCCGTCGCGGCAGCGCGACGGAGCATGGTCCACATCCGCGAGCACCCTGGCGTCCACCAGTTGAGGAAGCGGTGAAATCTGCGGGTTCGGATCGGTCGATGACTATCTGTCGCCCGCGGCGTGTCTCTGGGTGTGGATGCGGCGGAGGATCACGGCGAGGAACATGCCGGAGAACACGACGCCGACCAGCGGCATGCCGTCGGGTCCCAGAGCCTGCATCGCGCCCCCGCTGAACGCGGGTCCGATCACGTCGCCCAGCCCCCAGAGGAAGATGAAGCTTGCGTTGATGCCGATAAGGTCCGTGCCCTTGAAGCGGGTGCCGATCATCGCCATCGCGATCACGAAGAAGCTGCCGACCGAGACCCCCATGACCAGCATCACCGCCCAGGTGGCGACGATGTGTCCCATCGCCGGGGGCAGGCAGGCGATACACAGCATGGTGACGAGCACGCACGCCGCGAGCAGCTTGCGTCGGTCCACGTGGTCGGCGAGCCAGCCGATGGGCACCTGGCCGCATACCGAGCCGAGCACGAACATCGTGAGCAGGAGCGCCGAAGTGTCCGGGTCGAGACCCTTTTCAATCCCGTAGACCGGGAGCAGGGCGAGAACGCTCGAATCGATGAGCCCGAACATGAGCGCCGCCAGCATCAGGGTGGGGGCGATACGCATGAAGTGGCGCACCCGGGCCCGGGGCTTGCCCCCGACCATCGGCGCCGCGCCCCGGGCGAGGGAGAGCGGTATCAGGGCGAGAGCGACCACCGCCACGCCGAGGTAGAGCGTGGTCCAGGTGTCGCTGCCGAGCACCGCGATCGTGAGCGGTCCGACCGCGAACCCCGCGTGCAGGAACATGCCTTGCACCCCGATCAGGCGCCCGCGGGTCCGGTCGCGGGCCATCTGGTTGATCCAGATGTCGCCGGCGGTGAATGCGAGGTCGGTGGCCAGACCGAGGCCGAAGCGGATCGGGAACCACGCCCACACGTTGGGAAAGACGGGCAACAGGAGCAGACACAGCCCCATACCGGCAACGCCCACCGCCATCACCGGGATGGTGCCGATGCGTCCGATCAGGCGCGGCGCGAGCGGCGCTATCACCATCACCGCCACCATCTGGACCGAGGCGCTCAGCCCGTTCAGCCAGGTCGGCACGCCCTGGCGTTCGAGAACGATCGCGAGCAGGGGCCAGCTGAGGCCCAGCGTCACCGCCACAGTAGTGGTCGCGGCGATGCACGCGAAGATGCCTCTTCTGCGGATGGATTCTGGATGTTCCGCCACTGCGTCGGTCCGAAGTGGAGCGACCGCGCAATCTATCCGGCATCTCGTGCGTTTACACGTGCTCCGCCGCGCCCGCGCCCGGACTGGTCTGCCGCTCCATCCCGCGATAGCTCACCGATCCACGAGAGCCAGGGGCGCGCGGATGTCGGCAGGGGCAACCGCGCGCGCGAGCAAGCGTGCGCAAGCGAACTTGGACCGCGGTGTCCCGTGTCTTGTTCGACGCCCAGAACGGACCATGCCGGCGGGCGCGCGTCCATCGCCGTCAATCGGCGGGTTGTCGCGATCAGGCCGCAACGACGGATACCGGCGCCATCGCGCACGGCTGCGCGGAGCTACGACGCGAGGATGCGGAAGCCCTCCCGCGAAGCCGCGTCGCTCAACCGGGCGTCGAAGCACACGAAGCCGATGCTCGAAGGATCCTCTTCCGCGCAGGCAATCGCCGCCGCGAGCTGAAGGCTGTCCGCGGCACGCAGCGGATGTACCCGGAGCAGCCGCTCCGCCAACGCCTTGATACGCCTTCCGGGCTGCACCTCGTACCAGACCTGGGACAGCTCGCGCAGGCGAACGAGGTTCTCGGAAGCTTCCTTCAGCCTCAGGCTCCCTTCACGTTCCCGTCGCGAGATGGCGGCGGCGTACTCGACCGTGGCGCCCCACCACACGGCCATCCGGTCGTCCGCTTCGAGAATGCGAAGGGCGAGCGGCCGGTGGGCTTCGTCGACGCCCAGCGCCACGAGGGCGGAAGTGTCCCAGAAGTTCACCGGCGACCCTCGCGCCGCTCCTCCTCGCGTTCCTCGAGCAACGCTTCCAGAACCCCGGCGCCCGCGCGCAGGGGCGGTCCCAGAATCTCCAGAGGACTCTGGTGGCGTCGGCGTACGACGATACCCGCATGTTCCAGGCGTGCCGCCTTGGCGTCGAAGTCCACACCGACCACGTCTCTCGTGTCCTCCGCGCCGCGCCCGACCGGAACAATGCGCGCCACCGGTGTCTTGCGGTCCATGATCAGGATGGATTCTCCCGACTTGACCCTCCGAAGACAGGCGCTCAAGCCGTTTTTCACCTCGGAGATCGTCGCCCGAATCAATGCAATCTCTCCGTGCCAAAACATGGCCATAATAGCCATATGAAGTTGGCCTGATAACCCTCCAGTGGAAACGGGCGGGTGCGGAGTCGGATCTCCGGAAAGTGTGCGCAGGCCTGGTGCGCCGGAGCCTGGAATGTACGAAGCGGGTGCCCGATCATGCGCCCCCCTCAACCGGTAACTCGAGGATGTCGAACATGATGAATGTCGCCCTGGTCGGTCCCGGCCGCATTGCGGAGCACTCCCTGATCCCGGGACTCGAGAAAGTGCCCGGAGCCCGGCTCTGGAGCGTGATGAGCCGCGACCTCGGCCGCGCCCGGGACTTCGCCCGCCGGCATGGGGCGGCGGGAGGCGATGCCGCCCACGATCGGCTCGACACGCTGCTTGCCGATCCCGACCTCGATGCGGTGATCATCGCGACTCCCGACAAACTGCACGCCGAGCAGACGCTGGCCGCCGCGCAAGCCGGCAAGCACGTCCTGGTCGAGAAGCCGATGGCGACGGATGCACAGTCGGCCCGAGCGATGGTCCAAGCCTGTCGCGACGCCGGAGTCGTGCTCGGGGTCGCCTACCACATGCGCTGGCACGCCGGTCACCGGCTCTTGCATGCGCGGGTGGGCGCGGGCGAGCTCGGGATAATCCGGCAGATCCGGGTCCAATGGACCTTCCACGCGCCGGACAAGGCCAACTGGCGGGCGTTGCCCGAGGTCGGGCGCTGGTGGGGACTCGCGGGAGTGGGCACCCACTGCCTCGATCAGATCCGCTGGTTCATGGACCCCGCCGGCGGCGCGATCACCGCGCTCAGAAGCAGCATCGGTCGCACGGTGTGGGGCGGTCCCCACGACGAGCAGGCGACCATCACCCTGTCCTTCGAGTCCGGTGCGCAGGCCACCCTGTGCTCCTCCGTGCTCTTCCAGGCGCCGACCCGTCTGGAGATCTACGGCTCCGAGGGCTACGCGATCTGTGAGGGCACCATGGGTCCGCACGGCGAGGGGCGGATCGAGCTGAACGGCGAGCCCCTGGAATACCAAGTGCAGGACCCTTACGCCGGCGAGATCGCGGATTTCGTTGCGGCGGCGGAAGAGGGACGTGCGCCCGAGGTCGACGGAGAGGAGGGACTGCGCAACGTGGAGCTGCTGCTTGAAGCCGATCCGTGAGGTCTCCCGCCGACTTCGTTCTTGAAAAATCGCCCGCCGCATCCACCTGAATTGCACATTGGCAACCACAGGAGTTCCGATGATGGCAACGGGAATGCGGACACTGGATGCGCTGCTCGACCTGCAGCGCGCAATCGCGGCGTCGCGGCGCAGCGGCTGGTTCGGCTCCACCACCACCGGCTACGGGAGCTTTCCCCCCGTCAACGTCTTTCGCCAGGGGGATGACTTCGTACTCGTGGCGGAGCTTCCGGGAGTGGAAAAGGAAGGGCTCGACGTCCAGATCAAGGGCCGACAGGTGCGCATCAAGGGCACCAAGAAGGTCGAGTTCGACGACGGCGTCAGCGTGCATCGGCGCGAGCGTCGCTCCGGCAACTTCGACCGTGCGCTCGTGATTCCGGCGGACATCGACGGCGACAAGGTCAAGGCGGAGCATCGTGACGGCGTGCTCGCTCTGCACCTGCCTCGCTCCGACGCCGACCGTCCCCGGTCCATACAGATCAGCTAGGAGACCAAGATGGCGACCAAGCAGGAAATCGAAGTGCAAAAGAAGCAGGAAGTGGCGACGGCGGAAGAGGCCACCCGGTCCGCGCGCTACTATGTCCCCTCCACCGACATACACGAGAGCGAGGATGCGCTCTCCATCGTGATGGAAGTGCCCGGAGTGGCGAAGGACGGCGTGGACGTGACGCTCGAGAAGGATGTCCTGAGGGTGTCCGGTCAGGTCGACTTCACCAACTACGAGCACCTCGAGCCGATCTACACGGAGTACGAGGTCGGTCACTTTCAGAGGAGATTTTCGCTCTCGAGCAAGATCGATCAGAGTGGGATCTCCGCGCGGGTCGAGAACGGAGTGCTCCACCTCCATCTGCCGAAGACCAAGGAGTCGGTGGCCCGGCGGATATCGGTCCAGTAGCGCTTCGTCCGCGCCCAGGGAGCATTCCGGCATGGCGACAAGCCCCGGCCTCCGGGCCGGGGCTTCAGGCACCGCAAATCGGTTTAGTGTCGACCCGCGGTGGCTCGGCGCGGGCAGGTACTCCCCCTTGCTCTCGAGACTTCTGAAGCATATGCTCCGACATATGGCTTTGAACGGAGTCGAAATCATGGTGCAAATTCGTCGGGTCAGTTTGTTCCGCAACGGGAGAAACCAGGCGGTGCGCATTCCTCGCGATTTCGAGCTTCCCGGACGGGAGGCCGACCTGCGAAGGGTGGGCAATCGGTTGATCATCGAGCCGGTACATCGCAAATCGCTGCTGGAGGTATTGGCTGCGATGACGCCGCCGTGCCTGGATGACGAGTTTCCTGATGTGGACGAGACCCTGAATCCTCTGGACGACGATCCATTTGGCACAGTTCCGACGGATGCCGGACAGTGAGTCGGCGTTACCTCCTCGACACGAACATTCTCGCAGAACTCGCAAGAAATCCAGCTGGTCCTGTAGCCCGGACAATTTCCGACGTCGGGGAGTCTTCGGTGTGTACTAGCGTCATTGTGGCGTGTGAAGTTCGCTACGGTCTTGCCAGGGGGGCTTCACGGAGGCTCTCGGAACGGATGCTCGAAGTGCTCGCAGCCATCGATATCCTGACCAACCTGCCGGAGAATATAGACGTTCACTACGGACAAATTCGGGCTTCGCTCGAATCAGCTGGTCAAGTGACTGGACCCAACGACTTGCTGATCGCGGCACATGCGTGTGCGGCAGGTTTGGCTATAGTCACCGGGAACGAGCGGGAGTTTCGTCGCGTTCCAGGGCTGCGGGTGGAGAACTGGATGGTGGCGTGAGTCTCTGCTACCGTGTACTTCTACCGCGTGGTCGTTGTACAACATGCGCGGACGATTGAAGAATAGCCGCCGGAACGACGGGCGCCAGTTATCGGAGCCGTCTGCAAACGCGATGAGCGCTGAGGTGTCTATGCAACCCTCATCGTCGGTTACCATGGACGATCTGGTCGGTACGATCGTTCGCAAGTGGACCGCCTGTCTCAATCAGTCCCACGAAGCGCATCCATGGCTCTAATTCGTCGGAGTGAGGTATCGAGCGCAATGAACGGAGAAGCAGATTGGTAAGTGAGACTCCGAGTTTTTCGGTTTCAGCAGGACGTACCTTTCGTGTTTACCCGCATCCGCTGACATGGCGGTATGAAGATAACAAATCGTTTGCTCTTGTCTCTAACAAAAAGGATTCATTCACCCTATACACATCGCGCTGTTCGCACTGAAGATTCACTGTCCTATGGACAAATCATGCACAAGTCTTGTTGCTCACTACTCAGCATCTATACAGATACATTTAAGGATTAACCAGTTGACTCCGGAGTCAAAACACCCCGTCACTCAGAATTTTTTATTCCGATTGCAGCGCCATAATCAACATGAAGATCACCTGATTTTCAGCCAATGTACACAGTTATTACACTCACGAGAATGCTAAGAATCAAGAGAAGTAGTCCGTTTCTCACAGTTTGGAACACAGCCTCATTCCGGCAGTGACGGACTTTGTTGAGTGTCTCCTGACGAGCAAGGGATTCTGCTCTCACTGTGACCGAATCTGGTTTTTGTGTCATCAGTAGGTACTGTGTTCCAAATCCGTATCTTGGATGTGTGCGTAGAGCGCCGAGTGCTACACAGCTACCTAAGAAAAAATGAAATACACTTATGAGGAACAAGAACATCAACCAACTAGGTGTGGATGGGGAGGATGTCAGTCTTGTAAGAAGTGCGTTTGATGAACTAGCCGCAGCCAAACCCAACCCAAGAATCGTGAATGCGCCCGATTGAAAGAGTGTGAACTGGAGTGTTTTAACATCCAGAGCCACAGCTCGTTCATGTTCCTCAGCAAGGCGCTGATCGAGTTGGGGAACAGAAAGATGACGGTACTCTTGAAACTCACACTCTCGAAGAATTTCTGGTAGCTTGGAGCGGGTGTTAAGCTTGCGAGAAATTTTTAAAAAAAAGAGGAAGGGAAGAATCTCTTCTACTAACTGTGTAAAGCTCATCTAGTCGTACTTACGATGATGCTTAGAGAGGCCTATCGAGCCAAGCTGCGATAGCTGAATCTATAGGTTGTTCGATGTTCGAAAGCCATCCCCATTCACCGGTTGGATTGACTTCAATAAAGAATGTATCTTCTTTGGTTTCAACAAGATCTATAGCAGCGAAAGTAAGACCAAGTCGACGAGTCAACGTCAGGCATCTATATGACAAGTCGTCGTTGAGTTTGAAAGGTTGAAACTGTAGACAAGTTCTGGGCACAATCCTCCAGTCTCCAGGTATCCCGCGACCTTGGTGTAGGATACGGACTGCAAATACACTACATCCGACAACTGTAATTCGGATGTCAGCCTTGAATTCGAAGGCATGTTGCGCGAGTAGTGGTACGGACTGAACAGTTGCATCAGAAAGTACTACATCTGGATTAAGAGTCGTATATGTGAAGAGACAGTCCTCGCCATCACGCAGAAGAACAGTATCTAGTGATTTGATTACCATTCGGTTTGGAAAGACTTGACGAATGCGGGCGGCATTGTTGCTCGCTATTGTCCTGGGAACGCTGAATCCACAACTAGAAGCGATTGAAAGTTGATACGGTTTGGATTCAGCAAGATATGTAGCGGCCGGGAAGTTCATCCATGCTGCGTCTACAAGCGAGCAGAGACCACGAAGGAAGCCCATCCACTGGGACCGCTCAAGCTGAGCCTCAGGAGTGAGCGGCAAGGGAGGAGTATTACGTAGAAAAACGGGCTGACGATAGAATATCGAGGCCAAGGAGCAATCTACATGATGGAATCCTACTGGACCTTGCACCTCAAGTTCCCGACGTAATGGATCAAGTGTCAGATGGTGTTCCGGAAATTCCTCTCGATTCAAGCGTAAAAACGGTACGCCTGATGACTCGAGACGCAGAGCGACAAGATCTGTGGAGAGATCATGCTGACTAGAAAGTATGAGAACTCGAGGTTTCATTCGCCTTTCAGATCTTCGCCTGTTTCCTGATCACACTTTTTCGTCATGTAGTTTCCGTCAGTAAATGTTGAAACGGAGACCATTGGGACACCTGACAGCAGCCAGTAACCGCGGGTAGAGTCGTACTGTGCATCGGTTGGCATAACCGGAGAAGCGGTATACGGACGGCGTACCGCGTAAGTCAGGAGAATATGAGTTGACACTGAGAGTTGAGTCCGGTGGAACACACTGCTCTTCTGACCTGAGTCATTGAAGAATTAGAGGAGTTTAGGCCGTGATCTTACACGATAAGTGAGCCCTAAGACTCAGACACGGGTTGGTCGTAATATATTGAACTCTCTCTGGCAACATCGTTGATACACCAATCCCCTTGGAATTTGTGTAGGGCTGTGGAGATGAAAGACGATGAGCACAAAGAGAACAACGATTCCCGGAGTGGAGGCGCGAACCCCGCCCGGCCCTGGGGGTCGAGAAGCGTAGCGACGAGACTCCCAGGGCCGGGGCTTGGCGAGCGAACCGGTGCGCTAAACCCGGAGGTGATGGCCAAGCGGACATGGCGCCAGCTCAGCGCCGAGTGCCGGCTGCGGGTTGCTAAAGAGGCCGAACGGTGCACGCGTCCCGATGAGGTGGGACGACTCCCCTGCCGAGAGGGTTTGTACAGCTCGCATCTGTCGGCGTGGCGCAAGGCCAGAAGGGAAGACTCGCTGCGGGGCTTAAGAGCGAGGAATCGTAACGCGAAGTCGAAGGAATCCAATACTTTGAACCCCTGAGTGCGTGAATTTGAAGCGAAGGTAACACGTTTAGAGAAAGAACTCGCTCCCGTGCATACGACTCTCAAAGTGCAGTGAAGAGTTGCGGGCTGCTGGGGATTCGCCTCGCCGACGCGAAGGACTGCTGATGACTGCCAACTCGCTCGCCACGCACGCTGGCTTTGCGACGGCGTACCGCATTCTGGGGGTGACCAGAGTGACCTGGTACCGTCGTCGTGGGTCTGCTCCCGTGCGCCAGCAGCCTCGAAGTAGGCCCACCCGGGCGCTCGATGAGACCAAAGGCGCATACGTGCTTGACGTGCTCGGTGCAGAGCGCCTCATTGACCGTTCGCCCGCCGAGGTCGTGGCAACACTGCTCGACGAAGGTCGATACGTGTGCTCGGAACGCACCATGTATTGCATCCTCAGCGCCGAACAACCGGTGCGCGAGCGTCGCAATCAATCCACCTATCCACGCTATGCCAAACACGAACTGATGGCCAGCGCGTGAGACCAGGCGTGGTCGTGGAATGTCACCCGCTTGCTAGGGCCAAAGCGCGCGACGTACTTCTACCTCTACGTCGTACTAACCCGAAAAACTCACCGGGGGGATGGAAAAAGGCTGCTCCTCATGGCATAACGGTTGTGGGATCAACAAGTTAAGCCAGACGACGAGGAAGCAGCCTTGAAGACACAGTGTAATGGCAAGCAGCTTGAGTTTCACGCGCTGGGACGGCGATGTGTCACCGGACGATTCGACGGCGGTCACATCAGCAGCGATGCCGGAGGGGTACTGCTACGCGAGGTGGACAAGCGTATCGGTCTGATGTCGCGGGTGTCGGAGTGTATGGTCGATTACCGCAACCCTGCGAGCGTGGAACATAACGTGGATGAGCTGGTGTCGCAGCGGGTTTATGGCATTGCATTGGGATACGAAGACCTCAACGACCATGGGGAGCTGCGCGCAGATGCGGTGCTGTCGGTGCTGGTAGGCAAGCGCGATGTGACAGGCGCGGGTCGGGTACGCGAGCGTGACCGAGGCTGTGCATTGGCCAGTGCGAGCACGTTGAACCGCATGGAGCTGGGCGCACCTGAGCAGGCGGCGCACGACCGTTACAAGCGCATCGTGGCGCGTGGTGAGGGGTTCGATGAACTGTTGGTGGAGCTTTTTGTGGAGTCGCAATCACAGGCGCCGCGTGAGCTGTGGCTGGACCTGGATGCGACCGACGACCCGTTGCACGGGAGCCAGGAAGGGCGGTTCTTTCACGGCTACTACGGTTGCTACTGCTATCTGCCGCTGTACATCTTCTGTGGCGAGCACCTGTTGTGCGCGCGGCTGCGCGAGTCCAACCAGGATGCCTCGGCCGGCAGCATTGAGGAGCTCGCCCGCATTGTCGGTCAGATTCGCCGCCACTGGCCCAGGACACGCATCCATATCCGAGGCGATTCGGGCTTTTGTCGCGAGCCCATCATGAAGTGGTGCGAGGACCATAGGGTGGACTACGTGCTGGGATTGGCGCGCAATCGCCGTCTGACGCGCGCCCTGGGCGCTGCGATGCACCAGGCGCGCGCGGCACATGGGCGTACTGGTAAGCCGGCCCGGCGCTTCGGCGACTTCACCTACCGCACTCGCAAGTCATGGAGTCGCAGCCGTCGAGTGGTGGGCAAGGCGGAGTATCTGTCCAAGGGGGAGAATCCGCGCTTCGTGGTCACCAGCCTCTCCCCGCGCAAGGCCGCGGCCAAGCGCTTGTACGAACAGTTGTACTGCGCGCGCGGCGAGATGGAAAACCGCATCAAGGAGCAGCAGCTCGACCTCTTTGCCGACCGCACCAGCGCCCACACCATGCGCGCGAATCAGTTGCGGCTGTACTTCTCCTCATTCGCCTACGTGCTCATGCACGCGCTACGAAGACTCGGAACACCGGGCACTGAGTTCGCCCGCGCCCAGTGCGCCACGCTGCGACTGAAACTGCTCAAGGTCGCCGCCCGGGTCAAAATCACCGCCCGGCGGGTGTGGCTGTCGTTCTCCCAGGCCTATCCCTACGCCAAGACCTTTACCCAGGTGCTGGTGAACTTGCACAAAGCGCCCTTGTGGCATCCGCCTGGATAGTCTTCCGTACCACTACCTGACTCAGAGACCCCTGATCGGCGCGCCGCCGAGGCCACCGCTCGCTCGCTTCGTGTATCCAACGCCTGTTTGACCCACAAAAGTCCGATAAGTCGCTCTCAACAACCACCAAACACGCACCGATTATGTCAATCGGCGCTGATCACCCCACTCCATCGCCATAATCAGCCTCCTTCAGCCAGAATGCGCCTCGTCTTGGAGAATCGGTGACGAATGCGGGCTAAACCTGTTCAGCCGATACGTCGTGGGGTGGATGACCGCCGAACGGGAAAGCGCTACGCTGGCTGGTCGGCTCATCGAACACTCCTGTCTCAAGCACCACATCGTGCCCTACGAACTCAACCTGCACACAGACCGCGGCGCACCCATGACCGACAAGTGCACCGCACAGCTCCTTGCCCACCTTGGCGTCACCCGCTCCCGGGCTTGGGTTTGTCGAACGCGAACCCAATATCGGCCCGTATCTGCCAGTCCGAGGAAGTGCGTGATGCGATGCACGGTGGATGGAACGACACTTGTGATACCGAAGAGGCGGTGCGTCGAGTTCGACTACCGCCCATACCGCCGCGGTGTATGGCTCGACCCCGGTACAACGGACAAGACCATCGAGCGCCGCCCACAGAATATGAGCGTTTCGCCCCGGCCCGGCGGCCGCGCGCACCCTCCGTACCGCAACAGGACGCGGGGCGGGTTTTCAGACGAGCTGGTCGAATTCTGAGTCGGCGGGCACGCCGGAGAGACGTTTCACCCCGACACACCGGTAGACCGTATGCCCATACGCGCCATCCACGCCATTCGCGAGTTCTTGAGATACGAGGCGATCGCAGGGTTCCTGCTGTTTGCCGCCGCCGTGCTCGCCTTCATCCTCGCCAACACGGCGCTTGCACCCCTGTACGGGCACCTCCTCGACATTCCGCTCGAGGTTCGCGTCGGTGGCTCTGGCATCGCCAAGCCCCTGCTGCTGTGGATCAATGACGGCTTGATGGCGGTGTTCTTTCTGCTCGTCGGCCTGGAGATCAAACGCCAGTTCGTGGAGGGAGAGCTCTCCACCAAGAGGCAGGCGCTCCTGCCCTTCTTCGGGGCAGTCGGCGGCATGGTCGTACCGGCCGCAATCTACATCTACTTCACGTTCGGCCACGATCCCCTGGCGCTGAACGGCTGGGCGATCCCGGCCGCGACGGACATCGCGTTCGCGCTCGGCATTCTGGCGCTCGTCGGCAGCCGCGCCCCCCTCTCCCTCAAGGTGCTGCTTACCGCCATCGCCATCCTGGACGACCTCGGCGCCATCATCATCATTGCCGTGTTCTACACCGACCAGCTCTCCCTGGAGGCAATGGAAGGCGCGCTGGTGTGCATCGCGATTCTGTTTGCCCTGAACCGTCTGGGCGTCGAACGGATCGCCGCCTACGCCCTGACCGGGGCGGTGCTCTGGGTCTTCGTGCTGCAGGTCGGCGTGCACGCAACCCTGGCGGGGGTTCTGGTCGCCCTGGCCGTACCCATGCGGGCGCGGGCGGACCGGGAACGATCGCCGTCGAAGGACCTAGAGCACTCGCTGCACCCCTGGGTCGCGTACGGCATCCTTCCCTTGTTCGCCTTCGCCAACGCCGGAGTGTCATTCGAGGGTGTCACGCTGGCCTCTCTCCTCGAGCCGGTACCGCTCGGGATCGCCGCCGGTCTCTTCGTCGGCAAGCAGATCGGCGTCTTCCTGCCGATGCTGGCCGCCGTTCGTCTGGGGATCGCGGAGAAGCCGGAGGGCGCCACCTGGATGCAGATCTACGGTGTCTCGATGATCTGCGGAGTCGGGTTCACGATGAGCTTGTTCATCGGCAGCCTGGCCTTCGAAGACCCCACTGGCGATCAGAGCTTCGCCGCCCCGATACGGCTCGGAGTGCTGTGCGGATCGCTCCTGTCCGGCGTGATCGGCTACTGGCTCGTTCGATACGGTGCGGCGGCCGGAGTCGGGTCGACGCGCCTCGATCCCGAAGCCCGCGAGACCTGATTCCGAAGCGTCGTTTCGACGTAGCGTCGGCTGCCTGCAACGCGCAGCAACTCCTGGGCGAAGCTTTCCGGCCGCGCAAACCATCCGCGGCTTGCCCGATCGCGGGGAAGTCCGCGCCCCCGGCGCTTCGTCTGTTTCCGGTTCGCTGTTTCGCGCCTCTCGATCCGTGCGCCCCACCATCACGGCATCCTGGCGCCCGAAGCGGCCGAAAATCAGTGAGGTTTCGGGTCAGGGCTCGACCCCACCGCGATGTCCATGACACCGACGCCACTTCGATCCCGGTGTTGCTCGTTCGCCCATCCGCACCCCGCGGGGCCAAAAATGGTTTACGCCGTGACGGTGAAATGGGCCGCGATGTAGACGCCGTAGGTGGTAAAGAGGACGAGGCCGGCAGGCCGTCCGATGCGACGGCTAGCCATCATCACGAACACCATGAAAGCCGTGGTGCCGAGCAGGAACCAGAGGTCGAACTCGAGGATGCTGTCGGCGAAGGGCAGCGGTGCGAACCACGCCGTGACGCCCGCGATGCCGAGGATGTTGAACAGGTTGCTCCCGATCACGTTGCCGATGCACAACTCGGTGCGTGCGCGCAGCGCGGCGGCGAGCGCGGTCGCAATCTCGGGCAGCGACGTGCCGACGGCGATCAGGGTCAGGCCGATGACCTCCTCGCTGACGCCGAGGTCGGTGGCAAGGCGCACCGCGCCGTGCACCAGGAACTCGGCGCCGACGAACACGGCGACGAGACCGGCGGCAAGAAGGGCGAAGGACCAGTGCGTGGGCGGGACATCTTGGGTGGGCGGCTGCGCCTCGGGCGCCGCCGGTTCGCGCGGGGGCGGCAACCCCGCGCCGGGACGCATCCTCCACACGACATAGGCAACGAGCGCCGCGACCATCGACACTCCGTGCCACCAGACGAGCTCTCCGGTGAAGAACCCGATGCCGCAGAACGCCAGAGTCGCAGCGACGAGAGCCAGGGTGTCGTGACGGATGGCGCTTCGGTCCACCACCACGGGGCACAGGATCGCGGCGAGACCGAGAATCAACATCGCGTTGGCGACGTTGCTGCCGATCACGTTGCCCACCGCGAGTCCAGGCGCGCCGGTCAGCGCCGCATCGATGCTGACCGCAAGCTCGGGAATCGCGGTGCCGAAGCCGACGATGACGATCCCGACTATCAGGGGCGAGATTCCGAGCCGCGCGGCAAGCTGGATTGCCCCGCGCACCACGATATCCCCGCCCACCAGCAGCAGGGCGAATCCGGCCAGGGTCAGGAGGACGGTCATCGTGGATCGGCCGGGACCGGGTCCGGCGCTACGGGAGGCCGGTCAGCGACCGGGGCCAACCGTGACGCGCTCGGCGTCCCGGCCGGGACGATGTCGCGTCTCATGAGACTGGGGCACGCATCCCGCTTTGGTGGACAGGGATCCGGCGACTGCGCCAACTGAGTCTGGATACGCCCGATCATTCATCGAGGGCGGAACGATTGAGACTGGTGTTCAGTGGTCGGGGCACGGACATTGCAGGAGCGACGAGGCTCTACTGTTCGTGGATGACGAGGGGAACACCGGTCAACCCGAGATGAAAATCGGTCGACCAGCAACAACGCACTTTCTCGGCTTCCATCGCGTGGAGGCCGCAAGCATCGACAAGTGTCAGATCCTGATCGCGGAATCGGCGCAGCAACGCGGATGCGACATCGATTTCGCGAGGCCCCGCTGGGAGCACGGCGAGAGGTCGCATCGCATCCACCATCGCGAGAAAGTGCAGTGCCTTGATCCGGTCGTAACGCTTGAGGAACCAGCCGTGGCCCTCCGCGACGACGAGGCTTGTCGTTATCAGCCGCGGAGGGTTGGAGAATAGACGCCGGAACAGCGGGTGCCAGCTATCGGAACGATCCGCAAACGCAATAAGCGCCGAGGTGTCTACGTAAGCCTCAGCGCTTGTCGCCATAGACGACCTCGTCAATACGCTTGCTCGCAAGCGGATCGCCTGTTTCGATCAACCCCGCGTAGCGCATCCACGGCTTCGACTCGTCGGAGGGGAGCATCGAGCGCAACGAACGGCGAAGCAGCTCCGCAAGGGAGATCCCAAGCTTCGCCGCCTCTTGCTTGGCCGCTTCGTACTCCTGCTCCGAAAGGCTGATCTGCGTCCGAATCATGATTACATCATATTGAGTCTTGTTATCATCCGCAAGCCGAGCAGAACGCTGCTGTCAGGCGCGGCTCCTCGGTGGCGTACTCCAGACTGGTCGGATGTAGTGCCAAACGTCCGTACGAATCATGTGCCCATGACACCAATCGAAGGTCGGGCTCGTCCCACCTGGGGCGGCGGCCATACTGGGCAGTGCCGAAGTCGGAGAGGCGACAGATGAAAGGAGATGCAAGGCGTTGTTTATTCGATGTGGACGACAGGTCGATGAGATGGTCATTCCCGATCCACATCCCGGACCGGACGAGGTGGTACCGAGAAAGGGTCAGGTCGCGGCGGCACGCACCAGCGGCCTTCAGATAGCCGTGCCGGCCTTGAGGCCCTCCAGCACCGCCTCCTCCGCGGTCCGCGGAGCGAGACAGTCGCCGATACGGTGCACTTCGCCTTCCCAGTCTTCCAGCTCGAGAAAGAGTGCGTCCTCGGACTGGTGTCCCATCGAAGTGACCAGGGTGTCCACCTCGTTGCAGATGACCGGCTCGCCGTTTGTGGTGTGCTGGAGGTAGACGCTGTCCGCATCGGCGCCGAAGAGGCGCACCATGGGAATGACCTCCACGCCGAGCTTGTGCATCACGCCGAGCCAGTGGTCGCGCACGTACTGCTGGATGGTCTGTCCCGGCATGTAGCCGTTGCTGCACAGACGAACGCGGCAGCCATCGCGGGCGAGCTTCTCCGCGAGACCGAGCCCGATCCAGTCGCAGCGCCAGTCCGCGATCACGACCGAGGTACCGACGTTGGCCTCGCCACGCAGCACCTGCCACGCATCCACCACGTGCGCCTCGTCCGCCCCTTCGAGCGGGAAATCGCGCGGGCGCGCGCCGGTTGCGAGCACTACCGCATCCGGCGCTTCGCTCTCGACGAGCGCGCGGTCCACCCGCGAGTCGCAGCGGATGTGCGCGCCCGCGCGCTCCGCCTCGCGACGGAGGTTGTCGACGATGCCGCCGAACTCCGCGCGTCCCGGCAGGAGCTGGGCGAGCAGGGCCTGTCCGCCGAGGCGGGGGCTCGCCTCATGCAGGGTGACCTCGTGGCCCCGCTCGGCGAGCACCGCGGCCGCCTTGAGGCCACCGGGGCCGCCCCCCGCCACCAGCACCCGACGCGACTCCGGGGCGGGGGCGCGGGAGCCGAAGTCGAGCTCACGCCCCGTCTCCGGGTGCTGGATGCACGATACGGGGTATCCGAGGTGAAAGTGCCCGATGCAGGCCTGGTTGCACGCGATGCAGGCGCGAATGTCTTCGCTTCGCCCTTCCGCCGCCTTGTTGGGCATCTCGGGGTCGCAGATCATCGCGCGGGTCATGCCGCACACGTCGGCCTGGCCGGAGGCGACGATCGCCTCCGCCTGCTGAGGCTGGTTGATGCGGCCGCCGACGAAGACCGGCTTCCCGACCCGGGCCTTCACCGCCGCCGCGTAGGGAGCGAGGTAGGCATTGTCCACCGTCATCGGCGGCACGATGTGGACCGATCCTCCGAGGGTCGTGGAGGTGCCGGCGATGACATTGAAGTAGTCGAGCCCCGCTTCGTCGTCGAGGGCGGCGCAGATCGAGAGGACCTCTTCCGCGCTCAGCCCCTCCGGGCTCATCTCATCGCCCGAGATGCGGATTCCGACCACCATCTCGTCACCGACCTTCGCGCGGATGTCGTGCAGGATCTCGCGCACGATGCGAAGCCGATTCTCCGCGCTGCCTCCGTACTCGTCGGTGCGCAGGTTGACCTGGGGATTGAGGAACTGGGCCAGCAGGTAGCCCATGCTGCACAGGATCTCGCAGCCGTCGACCCCGGCCCGCTGGAGTCGGCGCGCGGCGTCGCCGTAGCCCGCGATGACCTCGTGCACGAGGGAGCGCGGCATCGGCGCCGGCATGACGTGGAAGCGCTCGTTGGGCACCGCGGACGGGGCCCAGGAGGGCGGGGCGCTGCCGTCGAGCGACTCCAGGATCTCGCGTCCGGGGTGGAAGAGCTGCGCGAAGAGCGCCGCGCCGTTCTCGTGCGCGGCGTCCGCGAGGCGGCGGTAGCCGGAGATCGTCTCGTCTTGGTAGAGCTTGATGGAGTGGCGCACGAAGGTGGCGCTCGGGTGTACCGAGGCCACCTCGATGACGATGAGCCCGGCGCCTCCCGCGGCCCGCGCCCGGTGGTAGGCGACCAGCGCGTCGTTGATCCCGGTCGCATCGGCGATGCCGGTCTCGTGACCGGTGCTCATGATGCGGTTGCGCAGCGTCACCCCGCGGATCGTGAAGGGACTGAAAAGATGGGGGAAGTGCAGGTCGGACATGGTGCTCTATCCTCGCCGCACCGGGAAATCGTCTTCCCGGGCCGCCGCGCTCTTCTCCGGCCACACCCTCGACCGTCGGGCGAGAATGATACTGCCGAGCGTCTCATCCTCAACCCTTCCGGCCGCGGTCTGGCTTCGCGCGGGCACGCAACGCGCGCCGCTGCGCCGGGAGGGGTCGGTTGCTCACCCGTGGCGCTCCCGAGGGTCCAGGCTCCGGTCGGAGCACTGACTGTGATAGGTTCTGGCCTCGATACGGACATCAAAACCGAGGACAGGAGATCCCATGATCGTCACCCCGGACACCTTCGCCGTCATCGGCACCGGCATCGCGCTCGCCGCCCTCAACGTCGGACTCTTTGCCTGGCTCCGCTCCGATGTGCGGGAGCTTCGCCAGGAAGTCCATCGGCATGGTCACCAGATGGGCAGCCTGCGCGAGCGCATGGCGAAGCTTGAGGGTCTCCTCGAGCGGCTCCGCGAAGCCGTTGCCGAACGCGGCGTCACCTGAACCCGTTCGCTCTTGAGGCCGGAACCAGGAGCGCGTTCGGAAGCAGTCCCTCGCCGAGAAGCTCGTCCCAGCGGTAAGACAGGATGAAGGTGTCGATGAGCCGGACTCCGTCCCGGGCTTCGGCCGCGCCGCGAATGCCGGGGATCACCGAGGCCGTCGCCGGCTGACTTCGACGCAAGTCGTGCTCAGGCCCCGTCGGGTCCGGTGTCGTTCGCTTCGATTGTCGCGGCCTTCACCCGGCATGTCTCACCGTTTTTCTACCGCGACCTCGCCCCTCGCGTCCATGCCGTGATCGTGCGTCCCGGCGCGAAGCCTTCGTATAGACTTTCGGCTATACGCCGCCCCGTGACAGCGGCGCCCGCAGCGGAGGCTCGCCGTACATGAAAACCCATGCCCGTGCCGTCGTGATCGGAGGGGGGGTGGTCGGCTGCTCCGTGCTCTACCACCTCGCCAAGCGCGGCTGGACGGACATCATGCTGCTGGAGCGCGACGAGCTGACTTCGGGCTCGACGTGGCACGCGGCGGGCGGCATGCACACCATCAACGGCGATCCGAACGTCGCCAAGCTCCAGAAGTACACCATCGAGCTCTACCAGGAGATAGAGGATCTCTCCGGACAGGCGACGGGGCTCCACATCACCGGCGGCGTGATGCTGGCCGCCACCGAGGAGCGTTTTGACTGGCTGAAGAGCATGGTGGCCAAGGGTCGCTACCTCGATATCGATGCCGAGATCATCAGCGCAGAGGAGGCGCATCGTTTGATGCCCCTGCTCGATCCCGCCTGTTTCGTTGGCGCGCTGCGCACCTGGGTGGACGGGCACCTCGATCCTTCCGGAGTAACCCAGGCCTATGCCCGCTCGGCCCGCAAGCTCGGGGCGGAGATCCACCGACACACCCGGGTCGAGGCGCTCGTGCCGAACCCCGATCGCACCTGGGACGTGGTCACCACGCAGGGCACGGTGCGCGCCGAGCATGTCGTCAACGCGGCCGGACTGTGGGCGCGGGAAGTGGGCCGAATGGCCGGGCTGGAGCTCCCCGTGCTCGCGATGGAGCACATGTACCTGCTCACCGAGGACATGCCCGAGGTGGCGGAGATCAACGAGAAGACGGGCCAGGAGGTGCTGCACGTCGTCGACTTCGACGGCGAGCTGTATCTGCGCCAGGAGCGCGGCGGCATGCTGATGGGCACCTATGAGAAGGCATGCCGGCCGTGGTCGGAGCACGAGACGCCCTGGGACTTCGGCCACGAGCTGCTCGAGCCGGATATCGATCGCATCGCGCCCTCGCTCGAAGTCGGCTTCACGCACTTCCCCGCCTTTCAGAACGCGGGTATCAAGCAGATCGTGAACGGCCCCTTCACCTTCGCCCCGGACGGCAATCCGCTGGTGGGACCGGTGCGCGGGCGGCCCGGGTTCTGGTGCGCCTGCGGGGTGATGGCGGGCTTCTCGCAGGGCGGCGGCGTCGGTCTCAGCGTGGCGAACTGGATGGTGGACGGAGACCCCGGGTTCGACGTGTTCGCGATGGACGTGGCGCGCTTCGGCGACTGGGCGACCCCCGCCTACACGAACGTCAAGGTGCGCGAGAACTACTCGCGGCGATTCTCCATCCGCTTCCCCAACGAGGAGCTGCCCGCGGCCCGGCCGCTGTGCACCACCCCGCTCTACGACCGGCTCGCGGCGGCCGGTGCGCAGTTCGGGGCCGCCTACGGTCTCGAAGTGCCACTCTGGTTCGCCCCGCCCGGGGTGGAGGACGAGTTCTCGTGGCGGCGCTCCACCGACTTCGAACACGTCGCGGCGGAGTGCGAGGCGGTGCGCGAGCGGGTCGGCCTGATGGATATCTCCGGCTTCGCCAAGTACACGGTGACCGGCGAGAGGGCGCGCGCCTGGCTCGACCGCATCCTCGCCTGCCGCATCCCGAAGCCGGGAAGGATGACGCTGGCCCCGATGCTCAAGGAAGACGGGCGGCTGATCGGCGACTTCTCGCTGGCCAACCTGGGAAAGGAGGGGTTCTTCATCGCGGGTTCCGGCATCGCCGAGGACTACCACATGCGCTGGTTCGGCCAGCATCTGCCCGAGGACGGCTCGGTATCGCTGACCGCGGTGCGCCTGGGCCTCGTCGGCCTCTCGGTGGCCGGGCCCCACGCCCGCGACGTGCTCGCCTCCCTCACCCGTGACGATGTGTCGAGCCAGGGCATGCGCTTCATGGACATCCGGTGGATGACGCTCGCGATGGCGCCGGCCCTGGTGGGGCGGGTGACCTTTACCGGCGACCTCGGCTACGAGATCTGGTGCAAGCCGGAGTACCACCGCTATCTCTTCGAGGAGCTGATGCGCGCGGGCGAGGCGCACGGCATCCGGCTCTTCGGCTCACGCGCGCTCAACGCCCTGCGCCTGGAGAAGAACTTCGGAGGCTGGGCGCGCGAGTACCGTCCCATCTACGGTCCGGTGGAAGCCGGCCTCGACCGCTTCGTGGCCTTCGACAAGGAGGCCGACTTCATCGGCAAGGCGGCGGCCCGGGAAGAGCGCGCCCAGGGGGGTCGGCTGCGCCTGCGCACCTTCGTGCTGGAAGCCAACGACGCCGATGCGATCGGAGACGAACCGGTGTGGCTCGACGGCAAGGTCGTCGGCTGGATTACCTCCGGCGGCTACGCGCACCACTCGAAGGCCTCGGTCGCGCTCGGCTACGTCCCCCGGGAGGTGGCCGATCGGGACTCGGGATGGGAGGTCGAGCTTCTCGGGGAGCGTCTCCCCGCCCGTCTCCAGCCCCATGCGCTCTTCGACCACAACCGCGAACGCATGCGCAACTGAGGCGGATCGCCGCCGCTCGCGTGACATGGTAACCGGCTCGGTTCCGCCGCCACTTGCGGGCTAACTCCGGAGACAGACGATGTACGACTACGACCTTCTGATTCGAAACGGCCGCATCGTCGACGGGAGCGGCAACCCCTGGTTCTGCGCGGATGTCGCGGTCAGAGACGGCGCGATCGCCGCGATCGGGCGTATCGAGGAGAAAGCCGAGCGGGTGATCGACGCGGAGGGCCTCTACGTCTCGCCGGGGTTCATCGACGCGCACTGCCACGCCGATTTCACGGTGCTCGACCCGTCGAATCCGCGGGACTTCAAGCTCCGCCAGGGCATCACGACGGAGTGCGCGGGGCAGTGCGGCGAATCGGCGGCCCCCGTCAATCCCGACAACCTGGACCTGCTCAAGGCCTATGTCGCCTTCGAGTCGCCGGTGGAAGGCGTGCTCTCCTGGCGCTGGCGCACCTTCGAGGAATACCTGCGGGAGCTTGAGGCCTTCGACATTCCCACCAACTTCGTGCCCATGGTGGGCCACGGCACGGTGCGTATCGACGCGATGGGGTTCGAGAACCGTCCGCCCACCGAAGATGAGATCTCGCGGATGCGCTCGACCGTGCGCGAGGCGATGGAGGCGGGAGCCTTCGGATTCACGGTGGGCCTGGAATACGCCCCCGGGGACTATGCGAACAACGACGAGATCATCGAGCTCGCGAAGGTCTCCGCCGAGTACGGAGGCATATTCGGCACCCACATGCGCGACTACAGCGACCACATCTTCGAGTCGCTCGAGGACAGCTTCGAGGTCGCACGCAAGGCGAAGCTGCCCGTCGTCATCTCCCACATCGGGTTCTACGGTCAGGCCAATGCCGGCAGGATCGGCGAGGTTCTGGACACGATCGTGAACGCTCGGGACGAGGGGCTGCAGGTGGCGACCGACGTCTACACCTTGGCGGCGGGCACCACTTTGCGCCTGCTGCTGCCGCACTGGGTGAGCGAGGGCACCCTGGAGGAGCTTTTCCGGCGTCTCCGCGACCCCGACCAGCGCAGCCGCATGAAGGAGGCGATGGTCAAGGAGAGCGCGCGGATCGCCGCCGATACCGCGTTCAGCCGCTGGGACGGGATCCGCCTCGCGCGGGTCCTGAGCGAGCCGAACCAGCGATTCCAGGGCATGACCATCAGTGAGATCAGCCGCTTGCGGGGCAGCGACCCCGAGACCACGGTGATGGACCTCATCCTGGAAGAGCACTGTCAGGCCACGATGTACGGCGCCTTCGAGCAGACCGAGGATCTCGCCGCCGCGGTCGTCCATCCGCTGACGATGATCGAGACCGACGCGATGGGCTTCGTGGAAGGCAATCCCTCCATCGGACAATACGGCTCCTTCCCGCGAGTGCTCGGCTACTACGTGCGCGAGAAGAAGCTCATGCGGCTCGAAGAAGCGGTGCGCAAGATGACCTCCTACGCCGCGCAGACCATGGGGCTGCGCCGCAAGGGGATGCTCCGCGAAGGGGCCGACGCCGACATTACCATCTTCGATCTCGACCGGGTCAAGGCGTCGCTGGACGACAACAAGTCCTATCCCCAGGGTATCGAGTACGTGATGGTCAATGGCGAGGTGGTCGTCGATGCCGGGGCCTACCACGGCGCGATGGCCGGGCGGGTCATCAGACGACAAGACGCCGGCGCACGCCCCGCGCCGAGGGCCGCTTGAGACATGGCGCAGCGCGCGTAGCGCGGCGCACCCGGTGCGGCCCGGCGGGGCCGGCCCGGACGGTCACCCGGAGCGCCGACGCACGCTACTCCATCCCCAAGCCGGTGATCAGAAAACACGAGGAGCAACGACGATGCCCAGATACGTGATCGAGCGCGACATTCCCGAGATCGGCTCGGCCGAGCGCGAGGCGCTGCGCGACGCGGCGCACAAGTCCAACGGGGTGCTGGCGGACATGAAGGCGGAGAAGAAGAACATCCAGTGGGAGCACACCTACGTGGCCGGCGACAAGACCTTCTGCATCTACCTCGCGGACAACGAAGCACTCATTCAGGAGCACGCCGAGCGCAGCGGCTTTCCCGCTACCGTGGTCACCGAGGTGCGCAAGATAATCGACCCGGTCACCGCCGAAGGCTGAACGCGCCGACCGGATCCGGGCCGGCGCCGGCCCGGATCGACATCGGATCGCGAGTGTCCCCCGGAGAGCATGGAGGGTGAACTTCGGGCTCGCTCTGCCCAATTCCGGGCCGCTCGCGAGCCCGGTCAACATTCGCCGGGTCGCGGAGGAAGCGGAATCGCTCGGCTACGACGCGTTGCTGGTGCACGACCACATCAGCTACGACACCGAGTGGCTGGGGCACCGCACCTCGGGTCTCACCCGCCCGCACGCCGACATCGCCCCGGACCTCTACGAGTCCCTCGTCACTCTGAGTTTCGCGGCGGCGGCCACGACCTCGGTGCGGCTCATGACCTCGGTGCTGGTGCTGCCGCTGCGCGATCCCCGGGTGCTCGCGCGCCAGCTCATCACCCTGCAGGCGCTCTCCGGCCACCGTCTCTCGCTCGGTATCGGCAGCGGGGACTATCCCGCCGATTTTCGGGTGATGGAGATCCCCTACGCCGAGAAGGCGGCGTACACCCGCGAGTATGTGGAAGCGCTCGGTGCGTTGCTGCCCGGCGGGAGATCGGACTTCCAGGGCGACCGGATCCGGATCGATCGCGGCGCCTTCTTCCCCGAGACCGCGCACATTCCCCTGCTCATGGGTGGCGGCATCCGGCCGAACCCGCGAAGCGGTGTCCCGGAGCTCTTCGAGCCCCCGCTCCGGGTCCTCGCCAAGTGGTGCCACGGTTGGGTCCCCGAAGGGCCGCCCGCGGTCATTGCGCAAGGCATCGCCACCCTCTCGCGCCTTGCGGCCGGCGCGGGTCGAGCATCGACGCGATTCGAGATTCGCGCGCAGTCGCCGCTCTACATCGGTGACGACGACGAGGCCCGGGAGAGGGTGGGCCGCAACCTGGACTACGAACTGGTCGGATCCATCGAGCGGATCGCCGCCCTGCTCGCGCACTACCACGACGTCGGCGTCGACGCGATGAACCTGCGCTGCTTCGCCCCCGACGAGGCGTCGTACTACGAGATGGTGCGGCGCTTCGCGCACGAGATCATGCCGCGTTTCGCCTGAGTCGCGTGGAGACCAGCATGTATGGTCATGGCCATGTTCCCTCGTTTGTCTCGGCTTCCCATTGCGCGGGCGGCAAACCGGGCGGCGTCCAGGTAAATACAAAGGGTAGAACCCGAGGCCGCGTCGTGACCGAAGAGCGAACTTCTGTCGACATCTCGCAATACTGCGTTCCCCGTGAGGAAGGAGTGGGCGGTCCGAGAGAGCGGACAACGAAGCGAGCGGCGCCATGACCGGCCAGGACCCTCTTCTTACCGACATGCGCCAGGCTCCGGGTTGGTACGCCATCCTCCCGCCGCCGCCGCCGGCCCGCCGCCTTCAGGGCCGCCAGACCGCCGACTGGGTCGTGATCGGCGCTGGCGTCACCGGACTCGCCGCCGCCCGCCGGCTGGCCGAGCTCGCGCCCGAGGCCCGTATCGTTCTTCTCGAGCAGTACCGGATCGGATACGGCTCCTCGGGCCGCAACGCGGGCTTCATCATCGATACCCCGCACCTCACCGAGGGTTTCGACGCGCACGCCAACCAGAGGGTTTCGCGCTTGGTGGTCGCCGGGCTCGCGGAGCTCGAACGCCACGTGCGCGATCAGGCAATCGATTGCGAGTGGTCGCCCCGGGGGCACCTGAGCGCGGCCGTCACGAGCGGACGGGCCGCGAGCCTGCGCGCCACCTGCCGCATGCTCGACGCGGTGGGCGAAGACTACGAGTGGGTCGAGGGCCAGGCTCTGGCGGACTGGATCGGCACTCGCCACTATCACGCGGCCGTGTTTACTCCCCGCACGGTGCTGGTGAACCCGGCGGCGCTGTGCCGCGGTCTCGGGGAATCTTTGCCCGACAATGTCGATGTTTACGAGGAGTCGCCGGCAACACGGGTCGAATCGGGGTCACCGGTGCGGATCGAGTGCGCGCAGGGTTCGATCCGCGCATCGAATGTGCTGCTTACCAACAATGCCTTCGTCACTCGCCTTCGCATTCTCCGGCGCGAAGTGTTTCCGATGATCGCCTGCGCAAGCCTCTCGCGAGAGCTGACGGAGAAAGAGCAGGCGGCGATGACCGGAGCGCCCGACTGGGGCATTACCGGGAGTGCGACGCTGCGGCGCACGCACTCCAACCGGATGCTCTACCGTTCCGGCACCTACTACCGAGGTGACTTTCGTCTGGGCACCGGGTTGCGGAAAACACTCCTCGCGATGCACTACCGGGGTCTGCGTCGGCGCTTCCCCATGCTCGGAGGATTGGAGTTCGAGCACACCTGGGCGGGCGTCTTCTGCATGACGCGGAACTGGTCGTCCGTCTTCGGCCGGCTGGAACGCGGTCTCTTCGCGTCCTTGGGCTATGCCGGAGTCGGCCTGCCCCGGGGCACCATCTCCGGCAAGCTCCTCGCGGAGTTCGCCATGGGTTCGGAGTCAGATCTGATTCGTGACGTTCAGGCGCTCTCCGGACCGGGGCGGTTGCCGCCCGAGCCCTTGCTCGGACTCGGGGTTGGCGCGCGCTTGTGGTGGTATCGCTGGCGTACGCGACGCGAGTCGTGAGGGTCGGGCCGAGGGGCTCGGAGTCCGGCCGACTTCGGTCCCGCCGCAACCTCTCACCGATATCCCGTCTCGCGGACGCCAACTTGCTCGCTGCTGCGGGTTGTACTCTCTCGAGCCGCTGCTCGGCGAGGCATCACGCCACTAACCCGCAAGTTTCACCGATTTTCGTAGCGAGGGCGTCAAGATGCCTTAATAGTGGGGCGCACGGACCGAAAGACGCTGAAGGCGTAGCTGACACTACGTCGAAGCGGCTTGAGGGAGTACGGCCCGCTATCACGAGCATATTGGCGTCCGCAGTAGGAAATCGGTGAAATTTGCGGGCTAAGGACGCGGAAAGGGTATCCGTGCTCGTGCTCCCCGTCCCGGACCGGTAAATCCGGCTCAGTTCCCCGGGCCTCCTCCGTGGCGCTCCCGCAGCGCGGGCAGCACGTCCTGTGCGATGCGTTCGAAGACCGGCAACTGCTCCTCGCGCATCGGGTAGTAGAGGCCGAGCTCGGAGAGGCCCAGCGACAGCAGGCGTTCCGCCATCTCCCGGAATCGTTCCGGCGACTCGTAGTAGTTGAAGAAGCCGCCGCTCGCCCGCGCCGCGGGGTCGAACATCTGGCAGGAGAAGATGATTCGGGAAGGGTCCCGGCCAATGGCGGCGCAGTGTGCGTTGACCCGCTCGATGCGCTCGCGCGTTTCGGCGAGCTGTGCCTCGAAGGTCTCGGCGAAGCTGATGCTGTTCCAGATGTCGGCGTGTTCGGCGGCCTCTTCGAGCATCCGCGCTCCCATCGCGGCAATGAGCAGGGGAGGGCGCGGCCGCTGGACGGGGCGCGGATTCATGACCGCGTCCTGAATCCGGTAGTAGCGTCCTTCGAAGGAGCTCACCTCGTTCGAGAGGAGGCGATCAACAATCGCGACGTACTCGCGAAAACGCGCGAGACGCTCGCGGTTCGACCAGTTCGGGATCCCCATCATGTCGTAGGAGGGGTCGATCGGCAGACCCAGACCGAGCCCCACGTCCAGGCGTCCCCCGGAGATGTGGTCCACGGTGAGGGCCTGGCGCGCGAACATCGCGGGATCGCGCAGCGGAATCTGGGAGACGCAGGTACACAGGCGGATTCGGGAGGTCTCGCGGGCCGCCGCCGCGAGCAGGGTCCAGGACTCGAGCCAGGGACTGGGCGGATGGGTCCAGTCCACGAAGTGGTCCGCGACCGCGGCGACATCGAAGCCCAGCGCCTCGAGCCGCCGGAAGCGGGCGGCGAGCTCGTCCCAGGGCGCGTTCGGGAGGGTGAGGACCTGAAATCGCAGTCCGGCCATGGCGCTCTCCGACTCGGCGGGCGGGCAGCCCGCCGCGCAATGATACGGACTGCGCCCGTCGCGGCGCATTCTTGGGCCTGCGCTTTATGGCAAAGGCCACGAATCGCCGGTGGGCCGGCTTCCGGGGGCGGGGGGACGGCGAGACCCGCGCGCTAGAATGACGCCCCGCCGCCGAGTTCCTACGACAGGAGCCCGGGGCCCGCGGCGCCCCGGCCGGAGACAACGACATGCGCGTACTCGTCTTCCAGCACATCGCGTGCGAGCACCCGGGCATCTTCCGGGACTTCATGGCCGAAGACGGCATCGAATGGCAGGCGGTGGAGCTCGACGAGGGCGAGCCCATCCCCGATCTCGACGCCTTCGACGTGCTGTTCTGCATGGGCGGACCGATGGACGTATGGCAGAAGGACGCACACCCCTGGATCGCTCCCGAAGTCGCCGCGATCCGCGAATGGGTGGGCGAGTCCCGGCGTCCCTTCCTCGGTTTCTGTCTCGGCCACCAGCTCCTCGCCGAAGCGCTGGGGGGCGAGGTGGGGCCGGCCGGGCAGCCCGAGATCGGCATCATGCCGGTGCGCCTCACCGAGGCGGGGCGCCGCAGCCCCTTTCTCCGGGACGTGCCCGAGGAGTTCCCCTGCCTGCAGTGGCATGGCGCGGAGGTCACCCGGTTGCCCGCGGGCGCCGAAGTGCTGGCCGACTCTCCCGCCTGCGCCGTCAACGCACTCTCGTACGGCGCGCACGCCTTCTCGGTGCAGTTTCACGTCGAGCTCACCTCGAGCACCGTCTCCGATTGGGGAGAGATCCCCGAATACGCGCGCGCACTCGAGAGCGCTCTCGGCGAGGGCGCCCTGCCTCGCCTCGATGCCGAAGCCGCCGCGAACATGCCGGCCTTCGCTTCACTCTCGCGCACCCTCTACCGCAACTTCATGGACGTGGTGGGCCGGGGTTGATTCGATCCCGGCCGCGGACGCGTGGTAACGATGTCTCGCGGTCATGGTGGAGGTCAGGGCGCGGTCCGAGTCCACACACAAGGGTGCTTCGCAGGCCTGCGGCCGCCTCTCGGTGGGCACGAGTTTAAAGGCTGTAATTGACCTATAATCCGCAATTCATGGCCATAAAAGGTCAGGAGTTGCAGGTTGCAGGAACCATGAAGACAGCCCAACAGATCGAGTCCGAGATGGGCAGTCGTCTGGCACGATTGCGCCTGTCCCGAAACGTGACGCAAGCCATGCTGGCGCAGGACGCCGGGGTCGGGGTGCGCACCCTGCGCCGCCTCGAAGCGGGCGAGCCATCGACCCTCGACACCTTCCTGCGCGTCGCCCTGGCGCTGGACTTGGGCGATGCCATTCTCGGCGCGATACCGGTTAACCAGATCCGCCCGATTGAACGAGTTTCGCTCAAGGGTCGCGAGCGCCAGCGGGCACGTCCGCGCCCCAAGGAGCGCCAGGCCGAGACTTGGACCTGGGGCGACGATCCGCATGACTGACGCCAACGTAATCCTCTGGGGGCGACGTATCGGAGCGGTGACCTGGGACGAGGCACGCTCCCTCGGGGTCTTCCAGTACGACCCGGCCTTCGTCGGCGCCGGTATGGACGTCGCGCCGCTGAAGATGCCGGTTCGGGAAGCATCCTATGAGTTTCCGGCGCTCAACCGTGAAAGCTTCAAGGGTCTGCCAGGAATGTTGGCTGATGCGCTACCCGACCGCTTCGGAAACCGTCTCATCGACGCCTGGTTGGCGGAAACCGGTCAAAGCCCCGAGGATTTCGACCCCGTGGACCGGCTTTGCTATATCGGCCGCCGTGGCATCGGCGCTCTCGAGTTCGAACCGGCGCTGCGGAAGCAGACCCAAGCAAAGAAGCTGGAGGTCGCACGGCTTGTCGAACTCGCGGACCGTGTGCTCCACGAACGCGCAGGGCTCACCGGGCGATTGAGAGGCAAGAACGATGCGGAGGATCTGGAGGACATTCTGAGTGTCGGCACCTCGGCGGGTGGCGCTCGGGCGAAAGCAGTGCTGGCCTGGAACCCCGGGACCGGCGAGTTCCGATCCGGACAGCTGGATGCCGACGAGGGGTTCGAGCATTGGCTCCTGAAGTTCGACGGCGTATCCGAAACCCGGGACCGGGAGTTGTCCGACACCGGGGGATACGGCAGGATCGAGTATGCCTACGCGCGCATGGCGGGTGAGGCCGGCATCACGATGTCGGAGTGCCATCTCCACCATGAGGGAGGCCGCAGCCACTTCATGACCAAACGCTTCGATCGGGTCGGGACGCACGGCAAGCTCCACATGCAGACCCTCGGGGCTATGCAGCACTTCGACTTCAATGATCCGTCGGCCTACTCCTACGAGCAGGCGGTCATGACAATTCGGGAGCTGGGTCTCGGGATGGCAGAGGTCGAGGAGCAGTTCCGCCGCGCGTTCTTCAACGTGGTGGCGCGCAATCAGGATGACCACGTCAAGAACATCTCGTTCTTGATGGATCGGACCGGCAAGTGGTCCCTCTCCCCGGCCTACGATGTCGCGTACGCGTACAACCCGGCCGGTGCGTGGACCCGGGACCACCAGATGAGCCTGGCCGGACGCCGGAGCGACTTCGAGCGTGCCGACATCCTCAGGTTCGCGGCCTCAATCGGCGTGAAGGAGCGCAAGGCCCTGAAAGTACTCGACGAAGTCAGCGCCTCCGTGCGGGACTGGAGCAGGCACGCTGTTGAAGCGGGGGTCGCGCCACGCAATGCGGCCCGCATCGAGAGGGCCTTCAGATCGCACCTGTTGTAAGGTATCTCGTCGGTGAAGCGGGACTTTGGCCATGTAACCGCGGTGGAGGCGCATCGGACCGTGCCCGGCAACGGCGCGACGCTCGCACCGCGGCTCACGTCAGCCGACCTGGACAACGCCGGATACAACTGCTTGGTCGAGCACGTGTCCACTGCCAGCAAAATTTTTCGGACCTTCAGTCAAGTGTGACGGTGGTCTGTCCATCGGGGCGGCACTGTCAGGTGATAACCGTCTCTGTTCAAACGGGCCTTGCTCGGGAAGAAGTCGATCAGGCCGCGAGCTCGAGGCCCATCTCGTACCAGATGCGTGACAGGGCGGCGGTGAGGCGCTCGATGTCTTCATCGCTGTGGAGCGGAGTCGGGGTGAAGCGCAGGCGCTCGGTGCCGCGGGGCACGGTGGGGTAGTTGATGGGCTGTACGTAGATGGCGTCGCGCTCCAGCAGCTCGTCGCTGATGCGCTTGCAGAGCACGGGGTCGCGCACCATCACCGGCACGATGTGGCTCGGGTTCTCGAGCACCGGGAGGCGGGCGGCGGCGAAAGCGGCGCGTACTCTGGCCACGCGCTCACGGTGTCGCACGCGCAATGCTTCGGCGCCTCGCACGTGCTTGATGCTTGCAAGCGCGCCCGCCGCGATCACCGGCGGCAGGGCGGTGGTGAAGATGAAGCCGGAGGCGAAGCTGCGCACGAAGTCGCAGAGTTCCCGGCTCGCGGCGATGTAGCCGCCGAGAACTCCGAACGCCTTGCCCAACGTGCCTTCGATCACGGTGAGGCGTTCGTGGACCGCGTCGCGCTCCGCGACGCCGCCGCCACGGGGGCCGTAGAGTCCGACCGCGTGCACTTCGTCGAGGTAGGTCATCGCGCCGTGGTGCTCCGACACCTCGCAGAGCTCGGCGATGGGGGCGATGTCCCCGTCCATGGAGTACACCGACTCGAAGGCGACGAGCTTCGCGCGTCCCGGCTCGATGTCCGCGAGATGTCGATCGAGGTCCTCGGGGTCGTTGTGGCGGAAGATGCGCTTCTCCGCCCGGCTGTGGCGGATACCTTCGATCATCGAGGCATGATTGCCGGCGTCGGAGAGCACCACGCAGCCCGGGAGCCGCGCCGCAAGGGTGCCGAGCGTCGTCCAGTTGGACACGTAGCCCGAGGTGAAGATCAGGGCCGCCGCCTTGCCGTGAAGATTGGCGAGGGTGCGCTCCAGGCGCACGTGGTAATGGTTGGTGCCCGAGATGTTGCGCGTCCCGCCCGCGCCCGCCCCGCAGCGCTCCAGCGCCTCATGCATCGCCGCGAGCACCGCCGGATGCTGCCCCATGCCCAGATAGTCGTTGGAGCACCACACCGTGACCTCGGAGCGTTCCTCCCCCGTGTACCGGGTGGCCTGGGGGAAGCTCCCCGCGCGGCGCTCCAGGTCGGTGAACACGCGGTAGCGGCCTTCGGAGCGCAGACCGTCGAGCTCGCGGGTGAAGAAGGCCTGGTAGTCCATGTCGCTCACTTGCTGATGCCAAAGCGCGCGTGCTTCGGCCTTCGTGTTCTCACTCGATCACGGTCAGCCCGTAGGGTACCTGTTCGGTGGCGAGGGTCACGCCACGCTCGTCGAACAGAAAGGTCTCGATCGCGAAGAAGCAGCCCGCATGCCCCGGCAGAAAGACCTGCACCTCGTAGTTGACCGCGCTACCCGGCTCGAAGGCGCGATCCGCGTTCTTTTCCGCCAGGGGGTCGTAGACGAAGTTCCCGACCCAGTCCGGGAAGAAGGCGATGCCCATCTCGTAGCCGCCGATCCAGCCCCGGCTATCCCACAGCCCCTGCTCTTCGTAGTGTCGCCGGGTCACTTCGTTCAGCTCCCGCACCGGCAGGTTGGGGCGCAGGCACTCGCGCACCCGGTCCATCACCCCGATCGCGCGGGCCGCGCAGTCCCGTACCTCGGGGCGCGGCTCTCCGAGGCTGAACGCGCGGGCCGCGTTGACGTGGTAGCGCTTGTGCACGCCCGCCAGATCGAGCAGCACGAGCTCCCCCTCGCGCATCCGGCGCCGGGTCGCCACCGCGTGGCAGGCGTTGGTCTTCGTGCCCGAGAGCACCGGCAGCATCATCGCCGGCATCTCGCCCCCGGCCGCGCAGAGGGCGTTCAGAACCTCACCCTGCACCTCCAGCTCGCTTGCCCCCGGGCGGATTACCTCGTGCGCGCGTTCGAGCCCGGCGACCGCGATGCGCGCCGCCTCGTGCAGGCAGGCCATCTCGGCGGCGGACTTCTTCCAGCGCACCTCACGCAAGATCGCGCTGCCGTCCATGACACGGGCGCCCGCCGCCTCGAACGCGGCCTGGAAGCGATTGCTCGCCGCCCGGTTCGGACGCCCGGCCCAGAACTCGAGCCCCACGTTGCCCTCGAGCCACCCTTGCGCCTTGAGCTCGGCGGCGATGAAACGGGTGCCGTCCCGGTAGCTGTCGCGGGGAAAGAAGCGGGTGTCCTTCGAGACCGTGAAGGTGCGGGTGAGGACCGCCTCGCGCTCGGTGTCGAAGTGGATGAAACGGTCGTGGTCGACATGCACGGCAATCCCGCTGGAGGGTGGCCACTCCATCGGGCTCTCGGTCTGATACCACATGCACAGGTAGCCGCTCACGTAGTAGAGGCTCTCCGGCGACGTGAGGAACAGGCAGTCGATGCCCGCCTGCGCCATCGCGGCGCGGATGCGTACAAGGCGCGCGGCGAATTCTTCCTCGCTGAAGGGCACCTCGGGCTCAGCCGGGGCCTGGAAGTAGACTTGGTCTCGGTAGGGCATCGGGACTCTCCGGTTAACCGCAATACCTCATCGATGATCGGTGGACTCGGACGCCAATCCGATCGCTGATATCGTGATCGTGCGTGGGGCGGCTCAGGCGTCGATCGAGACACCCGCGCCCCGGTCGCGGGCTCGAGACAGGGCGAGACAGGCGATGGCGGTGTCCTGGACCCCGGTGCCGGTGAGGTCGCACACCGTGATCTCCGCCGACGATTGCCGCCCGGGCGCTCGCCCCGAGGTGATCTCGCCGAGCTCGGCGGGGGGCCGGTCGCCGTCGAGGAGCGAGGCGGCGTGCTGCAGCTCCCCCATCGTGCGGCACTGCTCTCGCCGGTCGCAGACCACGCGATCCGCGCGGCGGAGCACCTTCGGGTCCAGCTCCCGCTTTCCGGGCAGGTCGGCGCCCATCGCGGTGATGTGCAGCCCCGGGTGCAGCCAGCCGGCCTCGACGAGGGATGCGCGCGCCGGGGTGGCCGTTATCACCACCTCGCTCTCGCGCACGAGCGCTTCCGGCGTCGCGACTTCCACGGGAAGGCCGAGGGTGCGACTCATTTCCGTCGCGTAGGCGGCGGCGCGCCCGGCATCGCGCGTGCTCACGAGCACCCGTTCGAAGTCGCGCACGAGGCGTAGCGCGCGGACCTGGTAGCGGGCCTGAGCGCCCGCCCCGAGCACGCCGACGGTGCGCACGGTCTCCGGCGCGAGGTGACGCGCCGCCACCGCACCCGCCAGCCCCGTGCGGAGATCGGTCAGATAGGCGTTGTCGAGCATGACCGCCTCGCAGAATCCGGTTTTCGCGCTCAGCACCACCACCATCGCCCCGCCGCTCGGCAGGCCGCGCTGCGGGTTGTCGAAGAATCCGGAGGCGACCTTGACCGCGAGATGGTCGAGACCGTGCACGCAGGCGCTCTTTATGTCGATGTCGCCGCGGTGCTCGGAGACTTCGATGTGCATGATCGGGGGCATCTCCACCCTTCCCTCGCCGAGCCGGGTGAAGGCGTCCTCGATCGTGTTCAGGCAGTCCGCGTCGAATCCGACGCAGTCGCGCAGCTCTGCTTCCGTCAACACGAGCACCGCCATCCGCTTTCCTCCCTTCGGCGCCGCACGCGAGCGCGGCTCAGGCTCCGTCCTCCTCGCACCAGGTTCCGGTGACGACCCGGAGATAGGCCTCCATGTCCACGTTGTTGCCGCTGATGATGCAGGCGACGTTTCCGTGGAGGCCGAGGTCGCGCCCCGCGAGCATCGCCGCCACTCCCACCGACGCGCCACCCTCGGCGACAAGGCGTTCGTGGCGGAAGAGGTGCGCCATCCCGGTCGCGATCTCCCGCTCGCTCACCAGCACGTAGTCGTCCACGACGCGGCGCACCAGCTCGAAGGTATGGCGGTTCTCAAGTCCGATGCCGCCGCCCAGGCTGTCGGCGAGGCTCGGCTCCTCGGTGACCGGTACCGGGCGTCCGGCGCGGATGCTCTCGATCATCGCCGGGCCGCGCTCCATCGACACCCCGATGACCCGCACCGCGGGGTTCGCCGCCTTGAGGGCGAGCGCGGTGCCCCCGAGCAGGCCGCCCCCCGAGAGTCCCGCGATCACGGTGTCGACGCTGCCGAGGTCCTCCAGCAGCTCGAGCCCGATGGTGCCCTGTCCGGCGATAACGTGCGGGTCGTCGAAGGGATGCACGGGGACGAGTCCCTCGTCGCGCGCCAGACGCTGCGCTTCGGTCTCCGCCTCGTCCTGCGAGCGTCCGAACACCCGAAGCTCCGCCCCCAGTCTCTCGATCGCGGCCCGCTTGTTCTCAGGTACCAGCTCGGAGAGGCAGACCACCGCCCGCGTGTCGGCGCGCCGGGCGGCGAGCGCCACCGCCCGGCCGTGGTTGCCGGTGGAGACAGTGACCACGCCCCGCCCGCGTTCTTCCGGGTCGAGCGCGCTCAGGCGGTTGGTGGCGCCGCGAATCTTGAAGGCGCCGGTATCGTGCGCGGTCTCGAGCTTGAGATGCACCTCGGCGCCGGTGAGCCGCGAGAGAGAGTCCGAGCGCACGAGCGGGGTGCGGCGCACCCAGGGCGCGATCGCCCGGCGCGCCCGATAGATGTCGCCGAGGCAGACAGCGCGCGTCATCGGCCGCAGCGGCGGGCGATGCGGGGACGGCCCGTCCGCCGTTCGCGGGTTGCCCGCGGATTCAGCATCCACCGTGCCGCGGTCGGCGGGGCGCTGGCCCGGACCCGTCGCCCTCGCCGCGATCCGGCGACCGGCGCGGGGAGACCCGCGCGCACCCCGCGGCCCGCGTCGCGGTGTTGCCTCGGTACCAGCACGTCGATACCGGCCCGGGCATGGTGCGGGGCGCAGGGCAGGCCGTTTCGCCCTCCGCGGGCCACCACCACTTCGCACCGGCTCATGCCACTACGATCTCCAGCCTTGCCCCGATGCGAAGATGGGCGCGGAGCGAGCGGCAGATGGCGGCGAACTCGGCCGCCGCGTCGGGGCCGCTCTCCCGCGCCCGCACGAATCCGTGGATCATGTCGCGGGCGCAGTGCAGCTCGGCATCGACGCCCGCTTGAAGCAGCCGGCGCACGTATTCGCGGCCGTCATCGGCCAGCGGATCGTGTTGCGCGATGTGCACGTGGGCGGGCGGCAGCCCGGCGAGGTCGGCCCCGGCGATGAGCGGAGCCGCGTACGGACTCGGCTCGCCGCGCTCCTCGCCGAGGTAGGCGTTCCAGGCCCGCTCCATGAAGTCCGCGCCGAGCCCCGGTGAGTCGGCGTACTCGCGATGGCTGCGCGAGACGGGCCGGTCGATGAGGGTCGGATAGACCACCGCCTGGGCCGCTACCTTCGGTCCGCCCCGGTCTCGGGCGAGCATGCAGGTCGCCACGACGAGATTGCCGCCGGCGCTGTCGCCCCAGAGCGCGATACGTTTCGGGTCGATCCCGAATGCGGAGGCATTGCGCGATACGTGGACGAGTGCGGCGTAGCAGTCTTCCGGCGCGGCCGGGAAGGGGTTCTCGGGAGCGAGGCGATAATCGACGCTTATCACCACCGCTCCCACCTCCTCGGCGATCCCGGCTGCGATCTGGTCGCCGCTCTCCAGGCTCCCGAGCACGAAACCGCCACCGTGGAGGTAGACCACGCAGGCCGCCGGCGTCTCGGCGCCGGCGGGACGGTACACCCTCACCGGTATCTGGCCCTCGCGGCCCGCGCCCGGGCAGGCGAGCGTACGGTCCTCGACCTCCATTCCCGGCGGATACTCCCGGGCCAGGGCGGCGCCGTAGGTGTCGTGGCCTTCGCGCTGGACCGCAAGGTCTCCGATCACCGGTTTCGCCGCTTTCGCGGCGAGCAGCTTCGTCATGTCGGGGTGGACGCGGTATGACGTCATGGAGTCTCGAATTCCTCGGCCGGATGTCTTTGTGCGCGGGCGGGAAAGTGCCGCGGCCTCCGGCCCGCCCCTGCCAAGGCCAGCGGCGGCGCCCGGTGGCGAGCCCCGCTCAGCCCCCCGCCAGCTTCGGCATCAGGTAGACCTCCGCGTCGGGGGGAACCGGCTGGAGCCAGGCATCCCGGTAGAGTTGGCCGTCGATGGATACCGCAACCCCGCGCTCGAGCACCGGCCCGAGCTCGGGATAGTGTTTCTCGAGGCCTCGAAGCAACTGCATGATGTTGCGGGCCTCGACTTCGAACTCGTTGCGCCCGCCGGCGGCCGAGGCGAGCGTGGATCCAAGCCGTACCCGTACCGTCATTCGCCGTATCCGGAACGCGCTGCGCCGACCGGCCCGCGCTCAGCCCGCCGGCGCCGGCTCGGAGAGTGCGGCGAGGATGCGCGGCGGTGACATCGGCAGTTCGGTGAGGCGACGGCCGGTGGCGCGGGCCACCGCGTTGGCGACCGCGGCGAGCGGCGGCACGATGGGCGTTTCGCCCACGCCGCGCACCCCGTAGGGGTGTCCGGGGTTCGGGACCTCCACGATCACCGTGTCGATCATCGGCAGGTCCGAGGCGACCGGCATGCGGTAGTCGAGGAAACCCGGGTTCTGCAGGGTGCCGTCCTCACCGTAGATGTACTCCTCGTTCAGCGCCCAGCCGATCCCCTGCGCGGCGCCGCCCTGGTACTGGCCTTCGACGTAGCTCGGGTGGATTGCACGGCCCGCGTCCTGCGCCACGAGGTAGCGCAGCACGGTAACCGCGCCCGTGCGCTCATCCACCTCGACGTCGACCACGTGGGTGCCGAAGCTGTTGCCGGCGCCGGCGGCGTTGATCTCGGCGTGGCCGGCGATGGGGCCTCCGGTCTGCGACGAGAGCGCCGCGATGTCCGCAAAGGACATCGGATCGAATTCGCCCGCGTTCTTGCCCGCGGGGCGGGCGAAGCCGTCTTCCCACTCCACCGCCTCGACATCGATGCCCCACATCTCGGCGACCCGGCCGCGCATGCTGTCGATGGCGCTGCGGGCGGCCTGGATGGTGGCCATTCCGGCCGAGTGGGTGACGCGGCTGCCTCCGGTGGTTGCATTGAATCCGAGCGCGTTGGTGTCGGCGATGATCGCCCGCACCCGCTCGTAGGGAATGCCGAGCTCTTCGGCCGCCATCAGGCACATCGAGGCGCGCGAGCCGCCGATGTCCGGCGTGCCGAGCGAGAGCAGCACCGTGCCGTCGGTCTGCACGTTGAGGGTGACGCTGGTCTCGCCGCCGTAGTTCGGCCAGAAGCCGGTGGCGACGCCTCGCCCCTGGCGGGTGCCCAATGGCGCCCGGTAGTTCTCGTGACCGCGCGCCTCTTCGAGCGTCTCGACCATGCCCACCGGTCCGAAGCTCGGTCCGTAGATGGAGCGCGAGCCCTCCTTCACCGCGTTGCGCAGGCGGAGCTCGATCGGGTCGATGTCGAGCTTCTGCGCAATCTCGTCCAGTACCGACTCGACCGCGAAGGAAGCCATCGGGGCTCCGGGCGCCCGGTAGGCGGCCTGCTTGGGCCGGTTCACGACCACGTCGTAGCAGGTGAGGTGCACGTTGGCGGTGTCGTAGAGCGCAAAGCAGCACTCCGCGCCGTAGGGTACGGGCGAGCCGCGAAAGGCGCCGCCCTGGTATCTGAGCTCGCCTTCCGCCGCCGTGATCCGGCCCTCCCGGGTCGCGCCGATCTTCATGCTGATGCTCGCGCTCGAGGTCGGACCCGAAGCGCGAAACACTTCATCGCGGTCCATGACCATCTTGACGGGGCGGCCGGACTTCATGGAGAGCGCGAGCGCGGTGGGCTCGATGAAGACGGTGGTCTTGCCGCCGAACCCGCCTCCGATCTCCGAGGCGGTGACCCGCAGGCGGGAGAGCGGGAGGCCGAGGATCTGCGCGCAGGTGTCGCGCACCGAGTAGTGCCCCTGGGTGCAGACCCACAGCTCGGCGCTGCCGTCTTCGGACATCGAGGCCATGCAGGCATGGGGTTCGATGTAGCCCTGGTGCGCGGCCTCGGTGCGGAACTCGCGCTCGACGATGACGTCGGCCTGCGCGAAGCCTTCCGCGACATCGCCCTGCACGATCTCGGTGCGCTCCGCGATGTTGGACGGCGTGCTCGGCGCCGGCTCCACCCCGCGCGTGAACATCGTCTCGTGCAGGACCGGGGCGTCCTCGGCCATCGCCGCGTCCACGTCGGTGACGTGGGGCAGCACCTGGTAGTCGACCTCGATGAGGCCGAGCGCGCGTTTCGCGATGCGGGCGCTGGTCGCCGCCACCGCCGCCACCGCATGGCCCTCGTACAGTGCCTTCTCCCTCGCCATCACGTTGGCGGCGACATCGACGAGCAATTCCTCGCCGCCGCCACTCGGCAGCGCGTCCAGGTCCGGGAAGTCGTCGCGCGTGACCACCGCCTTCACGCCCTCCAGCGCCAACGCGCGCGAGGCGTCGATGCCGCGGATTCGGGCGTGGGCGTGGGGACTGCGCAACACCTTGCCGATCAGCATGCCGGGGGCCGAGATGTCCGCGCCGTAGCGGGCACGCCCGGTGACCTTGTCCACCCCGTCGGGGCGATGGGGACGGGTGCCGACCTGCGAATAGGTGACGTCGGGATCACGAGGCTTCATGACTGCGGCCATGGGGACTCCTCAAGGCTCTGCAAGGGGGCGTACGGGAGGCGCTAGCGTAACCGAGAGCGAGGCGCCTCGGTACTCGCGGCGGAGCCGGACTCCGTGCCGCGGCCGGGTATTCGCCCGGCCGCTGCGCGGCGTTGGGGCGGGTTCCTTCGGGCTATTGCACCGGTCGAGTATCCGCCCGGCGCCCGCGTGACGTTGGCCCGATCCACCCTCCGATCAGGCGTGGGCCCCCGACGTTCATCTGCTCCCTTGCCGGCTACCCCCGTCGCGGGGAACAGCCCGCCCGGCCGCGCCCGGTCACAGGTCGGCGGCGATGCGCCGGAGGGTCCGGGCGTATCCGGGGGACTGGACCGCGATACGCTCCTTCAGCCGCTCGTGCAGCGCGGGCAGGGCGTGGAAGGGAACCGCCGCGTAGGCGTGGTGTTCGCTGTGGTAGGGCATGTTCCAGGCGAGGAATCGCACCAGCGCGTTGGTGCGCGTGGTGCGCGAATTGCGCAGCATGTCGGGCACGAGGGGGCAGCCGGTGTGTTCGGCGAGCAGAAAGATTCGCAGCATCGGCTGGGCAATCAGGATAGGCACGACCCAGTACACGAGCAGAGCATCGGTCTTGAGCGCCAGGCTCGTGGCCGCGGCCCCGAGATAGAGGGCCAGGTGTGCGCGCGCTTCCCAACTGATCCGACGGCGGTGAGCGGGTTCGATGAAGGGCTCGTCGATCCGCCCCCGGGCGTGGCGCAGCGTGGTGGCGATGCGCTCTCGCCACAGCGGCAGCCCGCTCAGCGCGAGGAGCAGACCGCGAAGGGTCGCGGGCTTCGGGGAGGCGAGCTCCGGGTCCCGTTCCGGATCCTGGGTGAAGCGGTGGTGGGCGAGGTGAAAGGCCCGGAAGTAACGCGATGGGAGCAGCATCAGAAACCCGATCACGTCCGCCACCCGGCGATTGATCCAGCGCGAGGCGAAGGCGGTGTAGTGAATGGTCTCGTGAAGCGGGGCGAACAGGAACACCAGCACCACCCCGTGCAGCCACAGGGCGCCCACCACCCATGCGTCGTCCCGGAGCGCGGTGACGAGGGCGCCGGTGAGCGCGAGTGCGCCGAGATGGGCGGCGAGGCGGGTCAGCCCCTTCGCGTCGGAACGGCGCCTGAGGATCGCAAGCTCCTCCGGCGAGGGAGGGGCGACGGCGGGAGACAGCGTGGGCATCGGGTCGCTGGAGCGCGAAGCGAGGGCGGCATCCGCCCCTCTCCCTGTGTCGTCAGTCCAGAGTGGGCGATGCCGACTTGCAGTAGGCGAGCTTGCGCACGAGCCGATCGCCCTTGAAGTGCAGGAGGTCGAGGCCGCGCATGCTTACCTGCTTGCCATCGATCTCCATGTGCAGGCGCCAGCTCGTCATCACCTTGTCCGTTTCCACTTCCGCGAAGAAGTCCTCGGCGTCGAAATGGATCCTGCCCCGGGCTCCGTTCAGCAGCGGCTCGAAGGCGCTGCGAATCGCCGCGTGGCCGGTATGGGCGCCACCGCGGCTGTCCTCGTAGACCGCGTCTTCGGAAAAGAAGCTCACCACGCCGTCCAGGTCCTGGCGGTTGAAGGCGTCCACGAAGCGGTTGGTCAGATCCATCAATTCTGCGTGTCGGTCGCTCATGCGGCGCTCCTCTCAGGCATCGATCGGTAGCCAAGGGTAGCCTTCAATCGGCGGGGCGTCGACGCCGGCCACCGCATCGCCCCGTCATTGCGCTGCGAGCGCCGGTCGGCTCGCGGTCTCGGGCCACACGGCCTGCTGCCGGAGCGGCGCGGCGCTCCCACGACGAAACTCGGTGCGATTTCGCGGCGCGAACGATGGGTGGAACGGGTCCGCTCCTTGACCGCTGATTTCACAGATTTTCGGCCGCATCGGGCGCCAAGCTCCCGTGATTGCAGGGCGCCCGAACTGATATACGCGCAACGGCGAGCCGGAAACAGGCGAAGCGCCGTGAGGGAGCACGGCCCGCGACAGCGAGCATATTGGCGTCCGCTAGTTGAGAAATCGGTGGACCTTGCGGGTTAGCACCGGGCCTCAGACGGGCGCCACGTCGTCCGAGGCGAGCTGGCGTCGCAGCAGGTCGTCGAAATCGAAGAGCGTATCGAGCACGCGGTGCCCGAGCGCGAGCGTGGCCGGGTCGGGCGCCACGAGGTCGGGGATCTGGAATACCCGCAACCCCGCGCCGAGGGCGGAGCGCACGCCGTGGGCGGAGTCCTCCAGCGCCCAGGCGCGCGCCGGTTCGACGCCCAGCAGGGCGGTCGCGGTACGGTAGGGTTCGGGGTCCGGCTTGCCCCTCGCGACCCGATCCCCGGTGACTCTCACGGCAAAGAACTCGTCGAGGCCCACCGACTCGAGGCGCTTCGACGCCTCCGGATCCCAGGTCGAAGTGGCGAGCGCGCAGGGAATGGCATGCCGGCGCACCCTCTCCAGCACCTCGCGCGCGCCCGGCTTGAGAGGCGGAGGCCGGTGCACGAGGTGTTCGTCGCAGTATTCGTCCCAGCTCGCGACGATGGCGTCGTAGGGAAAGTCCGGCCCGTAGTCCTCGATCAGGATCTCCCGCGTGCGCGCCACCGTCGTGCCGATGCAGCGATGGTAGGCGGCAGGGTCGGGCGGTAACCCGTGGGCGCGGCACGCGTGCAGGAAGCCGTCCAGAACGATGCGCTCCGAATCGAGGAGCAGGCCGTCCATGTCGAAGACTACCGCCGCCGGCCGGACCGCGTCCGCCCGCGCTCCACCCGCGGCATATCTTCGCTGCGCCATCATTCCTCCGCCCGCTCAGCCTCCGCTACGAAGGGCGAGGATACCCCGGCTTGCCACCGCCGAGAGCACCAGCCCACCGCCGACCAGCGTGAGCAGGCTCGGACGCTCGGAGAATGCGAGCCACACCCACAGGGGCGCGAGGATGAACTCCAGCAGCACCACCAGGGTCAGCTCCGCGCCCTGCACGTGGCGCGAGCCCCACACGAAGAGCCCGTGCACCACGCACGAGATTACCCCGCCCCAGACGAATGCGAGAGCGAAGTCCGATACCGGGACGGCGAGATCCATGCCGCTCATCGCACTCGCGTACCCGCAGGCGAGCAGTGATCCGAGCACGATGATCGGGAGCATGTTCTGGTTCCGGCCGTGGCGAAGGACCACCACGAGGCAGGAGAAGGAGAATGCGGCGAGCACCGCGAGCGCGTTGCCGAACAGAGTCCCGCCCCCCATGCCGTCGGCGAGCATGACGCCGATGCCGGCAAGACCCACGAACATCGCCACCCAGAGCCCCGCGCCGACCCGTTCTCGGAGGAAGATCCACCCGAGCAGGGCGGTGATGAAGGGAGCCGCACCGAGAATGAACATCGTGTTGGCGATGGTGGTATGGGTCATCGACCACACGACGGCGGTGTTGGTGGTGGCGAGCATGAACGCCCCGAGCACGCCCCACCACGTCAGCTGGCGCAGGGCGCGAAACGCCTCGTGGCGTTTCTGCACGAGGAAGACGATTGCCAGCGCCGCCGCGAGCGCGCCCGATCGGATCGCGATGATCTGCCACGGATGCGCCTCCTCGATACTGCGAATCAACAGGCCGTTGACGGAGTTGACGACGGAGCTCGCGAGCACCACCAGGATCGCGAGCCGGTAACGGTCCGTCGTCGTCGCGGAGGCGCCGGCTTCAGCTCGCATGTTTCACCGATTTTCGGCCACTTCGGGCGCCAGCATGCCGTGATAGCGGGACTCGACGGACGGAAGCAACAGCTTGCGCTCGGTCGAGCGCTGCGGCAACGTCGGCATTCCGGCGCACTTCCGGGTCGATACTCCGCAGCTTCACATGATCCGCGGGAGTGCGCCGGCCTGGCTTGGCGGTGCGTCCCGGATCGGTACTCCGCAACCGGTCTCGGGGTCGACCGGAGAAGCACCCGAGTGATAATCAACCGAGAACACTGGGAACACTGAGAACAACGAACATGTCCACCCTTCTCTCCGACTTCGTCTCCACGGACGCTATCGATCGCGTCCTCGATCCGGGTGCTTTCGGTCGCCGCCTGCCCGGCATCGCTTACCGGTCGCCGGAGTTCCTTGCGCTTGAGTATGAGCGTTGGCTCAATCGCACCTGGCTCTTCGTCGGGCGCGCCGCGGACCTGCCCCGCGTCGGCGACATGCGCAGCGTTCCCGGGCTGCCCTACTTCCTGGTGCGAAGCGAGCCGGGGCGCATACGCGCCTTTCACAACGCCTGTCGTCATCGTGGCCACCGGCTGGTGGCCGAAGACCGTCACGCGGCGCCGCATATCGTCTGTCCCTATCACCAGTGGACCTACGCACTGGACGGCGCTCTGCTGCGCACCCCGAACGCGGGCGGCGCGCGCTGCGACCGGCTCGAGGGGCTGGCCCCCGAGGAACATTCCCTGGTGCCGGTGCGCTGCGAGGTGTGGCACGACTGGATCTTCGTCAACCCGAGCGGCGAAGCGGAAGCACTCGCGGAGTTCGTAGCGCCGATCGCGCAGCGACTCGACTTCGTCGACTTCGGCCAGCTCCGCCACTTCTTCACCATGGAACGCCGCCGCATCGACGCGAACTGGAAGCTCTGCCTGGAGAACACCATGGAGCCCTACCACGTGCCGGTGGTGCATCGCAGCTCGGCGGCGGGGCAGCCGCTGGAACTCCACTACATGATCGAGGAGGACCCGATATTCGGGTGCGGCATCGATCTGCCGGGCTCGGAATACACCAACGAGGCCCCCGCGGGCGACACCTCTCTCGACAACCTCGACATGAGCGCTCGCTATCTGCTGCGCGCGCCCAACTTCTTCCTGACCTCCTATGCGCCCGATGTCATCGTCGACACCATGTTCGTGCCCGACGGTCGGGATCCGGCCAAGTCCTGGCTGGAGCAGGCCTGGTACACCACCTCGGGGCGCAGCCTCTCGCCCGAAGAAGTCGAGGCATGGTCGGTGCTCGAAGAGCAGGTCATCCAGGAGGACATCGAGGTCATGGGCGAAGTTCAGGCCGGGGCGGAATCCCGCGCGGTGGACGACGGCGGCGTCCTCACCCCAGCCTGGGAGGCGTGCATCAGCGGCTTCTACCGGCACGTGGTGCAGCGACTGCACGCCTGAGGGGGAGGTGGAGCAGGTAGAGCCACCAAAGCGAAGTGCGTACGGCCGAGCGCGGTGCGGTGCCTGGGTGACGTGAGGTGCGGGCAGCGCGGATCGCGTCCGTCGGGGACGTGCGGAGAGGGCAGGTCACGCCGCTTCCCGATCGATGGCCTGCGACGGTGAGGGCGCGCGGAGCGGGCGGCTCGGAGTGGGCGCAAGTGGGCGCGGATTACCGCGTCCGCCGGAGGAGTCCGGGACGGGGGACGAGGACGTCGCAAATTCCTCGCGCGCCGACCGCGCCCGCCGGGGGGGGCGTCCGCCGCAAACCGAACCCCCCGCGCGGCTGCTTGCTTGTGAAACACGCCTGCCGGGGCGCCTTCCTCCTGCCGCGCGCCCGCGGCACTGCGCTATGATCCGAACCCTGCCGCCACCGGTGGCAACGGGCCGTTAGCTCAGTCGGTAGAGCATCTGACTTTTAATCAGGTGGTCGTTGGTTCGATTCCAACACGGCCCACCATGTAAGCGCCTGCTTCCATTGTGATTTTCAGACAGTGGACTGTACTTGCCGATCACCAGACTCATGGCTGGGAGCAGATTGGGAACCAGTTGGGAAGAATTTGGAAATCAGACTCCCGTAGTCCCAAGCGGTGCAAATCATGTGCCTGAGATGCAATCGCCCACCCATGGCTAACCGGCGGGCCACGCCCTCGGGCACCCGCTAGCGCTTCCACAGTCCGGCAATCACCATCAGACCCCCGCCGTGCCGGGAGAAGAGCCGAGGCTGACGAGGGGAGTCCTTGGGCAGCCGCCGGCAACCATGCCGCCGATCTGGGCCGAGTCCTGGGTGCTGACGGAGGGAGACCTCACCACCGCCTGCCACCGAAGCGAGGACTGCCAGGTAGGACTGCGTGCCTTTGCGAAGCGGTGTGCCCCCGAATTGCGCGGGAGGTATATTGACCGGGTCGCTCCGGTGTCCGTTTCGCGAGAACCGAGCACCGGCGGGCGGGTGCGCTGCACGCGGCGCATGCGTGCACCAGCCGGATCCGGAGCGGCCGATGGAACCGAAACTGAAGAATTGACAACGTACCAAGGAGAACTCGACATGGTTGCAGTCAAGGGCAAAGCGCGATCGCGGATCGGCGGCCTCGTCGCCGGCGCCGCCATCGCGTTGGGCATGGGATTCGCGTCCACGGCCAGTGGTCAGATGAACATCACCGTCGCGGTGCCGAATCCATCCGCGATTACCTGGGCGCCGATGTGGGCGGCGATCGGTGAGGGGTATTTCGAGGAGGAGGGGCTGTCGCTCTCCGTGGAGGCGGTCGACGGCTCGTCCCAGGTGTTGCAGGCGATGTCGGCCGGGCAGGCCCAGATCGGAGCGCCCGGTCCGGGTCCGGTGCTGGCCGCGAGGAAGCGCGGGCTCGACGTGGTCTTCTTCTACAACCTCTATCCCAAGAGCGTATTCGGCCTGCTGGTGAAGGCGGATTCCGGCCGCAACAGCGTGGAGGATCTCCGCGGGCAGGTGATCGGTGTCGGCACCGCCGACGGGGCGGAGGTATCGTTCGCACAGGCGATCCTGACCGACGCGGGGATGAAGGAGGGAGAGGACTACACCTTCCTGCCCGTGGGCGACGGCGGAACCGCCGCGGTGGCCTTCCTTCGCAACGAGGTGGAAGCCTATGCCGGCGCCGTTTCGGACGCGGCGATCCTCGCCTCGCGGGGCCTTGAGCTGAACGAGATCACGCCCGACGAGTACCTCGGCTTCTTCGGAAACGGCTATGCCGTGCTGCAGAGCTACATGGACGAGAATCCCGCGGTCGTGGAGGGATTCGGACGCGCGCTGGTGAAGGGGATGCGGTTCATGTCCGACCCCGCCAACCAGGATCGGGCGCTCGCGCACATGGCGGCCGGCAACCCGCAGGAAGGCGAGGATCGCGATTTCGCCGCCGCGCTCCTCGGCGCGGTGATCGAGCGCATGACGCCTACCGACGCCTACATCGAACGAGGCTTCGGGTACCAGCCGCCGGAGCACTGGGAGGCCTGGCAGCAGAGCCTGATCGATGGCGGCGCGCTGGACAGCCCCTTCGACGACCTGAGCGCGGGCTACACCAACGTCCATATCGATGCGTGGAACGCGCCCTGATCCCGGATCGGGGCCGATCATCGATACCAGGGAACCGGCCGATGTTCATCATCGGCCGGTTTACGCGATCGAGCGCCTGTGCAAGGTGTATCCGCGCAATCAGGTGCGGGCGCTCGACAATATCGATCTCGTCCTCGGCAAGGGGGAGTTCGCCGCGGTCATCGGCTCGTCCGGGTGCGGCAAGTCCACGCTCCTGAAGGTCATGGCGGGGCTCATCCCGCCCACCTCAGGAAGCGTCGTGCTGGAGCAACGTCCGGTGATGGGGCCGCGCGCCGACATCGGCATGATGTTCCAGCAGGCGACGCTCCTGCCGTGGAAGACCACGATTGAGAACGTCGTGCTGCCGATCGAGGTCCGGAGCGGACGCGCCGCGGCGCGCGATGCGACGGCCCGGGCGCGGGAGCTTCTCGATCTGGTCGGTCTGGGCGACGCGATGGATGTCTATCCGGGGGAGCTGTCGGGCGGGATGGCGCAGCGTGCGGCGATCTGCAGAATGCTGATCACCGACCCCGCCGTGCTCCTGCTGGACGAGCCGTTCTCGGCTCTAGACGAGCTGACGCGTGACTTCATGAACATGGAGCTTCAGCGGATCTGCATGGAGCGTCACGCCACCGCGTTTCTGGTCACCCACTCCATTCCGGAAGCGGTGCTCCTCTCTGACAGAATCTACGTGATGCGAGCCAATCCGGGACACATTGCGGAGATTGTCGATATCGATCTCCCGCGACCGCGCACGCTCGACATGATCAACACCGCGCAGTTCGGCGACATCGTGAGCCACATACGCGCGAAGCTCGACAAGGAGGGGTTTCTCTGATGGCCACCGCCGACACCATGCGCGCAGGATCGGGGACCGGGGACACCGTCTGGGTCGAACGCGATCCACTGATCGATCGGATACCGCGCCCGATCGCCATTTCCGGCCTCGTCATCGGAGTCATCGGACTCTGGTGGATGGTCACCCATCTCGGAATCGTCTCTCCGATCATCCTGCCGAGTCCCGCCGAAACCGGCGCCGACCTCGTCTTCACGGGGGGCAACCTGGTATCCGGTGGATACATCTTCGATGCGTTCATCACCACGACCTTGACGGTGGTCTACGCGTTCCTGATCGCGATGGGAATCGGTTTCTTTCTCGGCACGCTGGTCGGTGAGACCAAGTTCGGGGAACGCGCGGTCATGCCGCTGCTCGTTGCCGTCGACACGATGCCCAAGGTCGCGTTCGCGCCGCTGTTCATCGCCTGGCTCGGCTTCGGGATCTCGTCGAAGGTGGCGCTCGCGGCGTTCATCGCCACCTTCCCGATCGTGGTGTCGACCGCGGCCGGGCTGTACGCCGCCACCGAGAACGAGCGCTTCCTGTTCAAGTCGATGGGCGCGTCCCGGCTCCAGACTCTGATCCGACTGAAGCTGCCCACGGGACTCCCGTACCTGTTCACGGGTCTCAAGATCGCGGCGGTCGGCGTCATGGCGGGAGCGATCACGGGTGAGTTCCTCGGAGGCGGCAAGGGGGTGGGCGCGCTGATTCGAGTCTCGGCGTCGCAGCTCAATACGCCCCGGGTGTTCTCGCTGATCATCTATCTCAGCTTCCTGGGGCTGGCCATGTTCATGCTCGTGGTGTGGGCGCAGCGCACCTTCGTGTTCTGGAACAAGCAGGACAAGGTCGGCGGCGTGGGTTGACGAGACGCCGGCGCAGCCCAGATCACGGACCGCACGCTACGTGGTGAAGCGGTCCAGGACGTTGCGGGTGACCCGCTCGACCTGAACGTCGCGACGCGTCAGGCCCATCACCCACTCGCAGGTGGCGGCGGTGAACACCTCGCCGCGGCCGCGCGGCCAGTGGACGATGACCCCGCATCCGCGCTCCGAGCGTTCCAGGGTCTCGGGCGTGATCGCGCCGTGCAGCGTCAACGCCTTCCAGGCCACCGTCTCGCTGCCGATGTAGAGGTGTTCTCCCCACACCCCGTGATCGGCCTCCACATTGGTCGCGATACCCAGCCCGAGGATGGTGACGTCCTGTGATGCGCCATCCGTTCCGGTCGCGTGGGGAAGACCGTCGCGAATCACGTGCTCGAGTCCGTCGACCTCGTAGCCGAAGATCCGGCTCTCGGCCCCGAGCACGTCGCCGTACCCGAGGTGGGCGCCCTCGAAGGCCCAGTGGCGTGGCCGGTAGACGGTGAACCCTCCGGCGCCGCGTCCGACGCAGTTGCCGAGCCCCGCGTAGACCCCCCGCGCCCCGTTCACGCCGAAGGTGCGCGCGCCGGGCCAGTCGACCTCGGGCGCCTCCCAGGCCGTGGTCAGGAGACGGCGGTCCTCGCCCGCCCCGATCGGGTCCATCGATGTGGCGAGATGCTTGTAGCAGACCTGACGCCGTCCCCCGTCTTCCATCCGGACCTGCCAGAAGAAGTTCCCGGCGAATCGTGCCGCCCTGCCGCCACGCTCGACCCAGTCGTCGATCGCATCGCGCATCCGCCGACTCCAGTACTCGTCGTGCCCGACCACGACGACACACCCGTAGCCGTCGAGCAGCCCGGGGCAGTCCTCCAGGTCGTGCAGCGTGGCGCAGTCCAGCCGGTAGCCCTGCATCTCTGCCCAGCGCGCGAAGTGCCGCTCGTAGGTGGCCCATCCCGCCGAGGCGTACTTCTTGGAGTAGCCGTGGGCGAAGGCCCACTCCTTGTACGGGTAGCGCACCATCTCTCCCGGGCGCGGCGGGGTCTCGGGGAGCGTTCTCGGAGCGCCCGCGGGCAGCCGGCAGAAGCCCCTCGTCCAGGGCCGCCGGGTGGACAGCACCGGCGAGAACTGCCGGCCGTCCGGCCCGGCGATGCCCTCGTAAGCGTTGGAGCCGCCCCAGCAGTTGTAGGCCACCCAGGTCGGCGTGGCGCAGAGCAGCAGCAGGGGCGCCTTGCGTGCGCCGTGCCGCACCACGACAAGGTGGTGCTCCTCCACGCGTTCGCCGCCACGGTATCCCCGCAGCGTGACCAGGTATCCCCCCGAGGGCCAATCCCGCGGAATCTTGAATTCGAAGGCCACCGGCCAGCCGCACCCCCGCGCCGAGCAGTCCCGCGGCGTCTCGTGATGCGTCCCGCGCAGACCCGTCCACGTGCGCATCGGAACGTACTCGGCGCCATCGCGCCCGATCTCGACGTCATAGCGCTCGGCCGTCGTGCTGACGTGCAGGGCGACGCTCTCGCCCGGCGCGTAGCTGAATCGATCCGAGTAGCCCCAGATCTCCAGGACCCGCGGATCGCGTGCCGGTCCGATGTAGAAGTTGTCGAGGATGTGGGGCGCCCCGCGCCGCGTGCGCGGCGCCGGATCCGATCCCGGGGCGACGGCGACGGGCGCCGGGGTCTCGGGGCGGTCCACCGGGGCATCTCGCGGTCCGGCCATCGTTGCCTCCATTCGCCTGCGAATCCCCGCGAACCAGGACCATCACCCCTGCGGCGTTTCGAGTGCCCGCTCGACGGCGGCGAGGCCCCGTTCACAGATCCGGGCCAGGATCAGGTAGATGACGGCGGCCGAGAGGAACACCTCGTAGGGGGCGAAGGTCTCGGCCACGATGGTTTCGGCCACGCCGGTGACCTCGGCCATCGTGACGGTGCTGGCAAGCGCGGTGGTCTTGAGCATACCCACCACCTCGTTGCTGTAGGGGGGCAGGGCGAGACGCATCGCCTGCGGCCAGACCACCCGGACGAAAGTCGTGAAGGGGTGCAGGCCGAGCGCGCGCGCGGCCTCGATCTGGCCCGCGGAGACTCCGGAGATCGCACCGCGGAGGATCTCGGCGGTATACGCTCCCGAATTGAGCGAGAAGGCGATGACGCAGCACCAGAAAGGCTCGCGCAGCAGAATCCAGACCGGTGTCTCGCGAAGCCAGGCGAACTGGGCAAGACCGTAGTAAATCACGAAGAGCTGGACCAGTGCCGGCGTGCCGCGGAACATCCACACGTAGGTGCGCGCCACACTGCGCAGCGTCCGGCCGCCTCGAATCAACGCCCAGGTCGTCGGAGCCGCCAGGAACATCCCGATGGTGAGCGAGCAGAGCAGGAGCAGCAACGTCAGCCCGAGCCCTTCGGTGAGCCTGGGCAGGCTTTCCCACACGAGCGGCAGGTCGAAGCTCATCGGGCCAGGTGCCGTTGCGCCCGCGCCTCGAGCCGCCGGAAGCCCCCGGTCAGCACGCTGGTGAATGCGAGGTAGATGATGGCGACGACCGCGAACATGGTGAAGGGCTTGTCGGTGACCGACGTCGCCATCTTGGCCGTGAACATGATCTCGTTCAGACCGATCACCGAGACCAGCGCGGTGTCCTTGACGAGACTGATCATGTGGTTTCCGAACGCCGGCAGCGCGATGCGCCACGCCTGCGGGAAGCGCACGAGCAGGAAGGTCTGCCGGGCGCTCAGCCCGAGTGACCGCGCGGCATCGATCTGTCCTTGCTCGACGCCGAGGAAGGCGCCTCGGAAGCTCTCGCTCGCGTATGCGCCGGCAATGAGGGCGATCGCCAGGGCGCCGGCCCAGAACGGCGGGATGTCGACGAATCCGGCGGAAGGGTCGATGGCTCTGGCGATGGCGGTCAGCGTCACCGCACTGCCGAAGTAGAAGAGCAGCAGCACCAGAAGCTCCGGCGTGCCGCGGAAGAAGGTGATGTACGCGCCGGCCAGACGCGACGGCAGCCCGCCGGCGAGCCTCGCCGCCGCTCCGAGCAGGCCGAGGACGACGGTCAGCAGCGCGGCAACGACAAAGACCCGGACGATGACGAACGCGCCCCAGGCGTACTCGTCGAGCCAGCCGACGACGTCAGTCACGTCGGCGAGCCTGACGGGTACGATCGCGCGTGCGAAGAAGACCGCCGGCGCTCGCCTCGGCGGCCTCCCCGGCGCTGCGGCTCAGCGGAACAGTTTCGCGCTGGCTGGTGGCGGGGCGGCAAGGAGCATGCCGGCATTCGCCCCTCTCCCCCTGGGCGTGGGAGAGGGGCGTTACCACGGCCAGCGCGGGGAATGACCCTGCCGGCTCAGGATGTGCCCATCCACTCCTGAGGATGAATGGTGAACGGGAAGTAGCGCAGGCTGAACTCGCTCAGACTGCCGTCCTCGGTCATCCCCTTGAGCGCTTCGTTGATGCGACCCTTGAGAGCGTCGTTGCCCTTGCGCAGGCCGATGCCGACGCCGATTCCGAAGTACTTCTCCTCGGCGATCTGCGGCCCGACGACCTCGAACCCGGCACCGTCCTCCTTGGACAGGAACTTGAGGTACGCCTTCATCGGATTGGTCATGATCGCGTCGACCCGCCCCGCTGCGAGATCGAGGTACATCGACTCGTTGTTGTCGTAGTACGCGACCTCGGCATCCGGCACCATGACCTTCAGCCACTCCTCGTACGTCGTCGCGCGCTCCAGCCCGATGCGCACCCCCGAGAATCCCTCGGTGTTCACCGAGCCGTCGGGGTTGAACAGGTTCAGACCTCTCTCCTTGTTGCCCACGAACTGGCCGATGGACACCCGATAGGGCCCTGAGAAGTCGATCTGCTTCAAACGCTTCTCGGTGATCGACATCGAGGCCACGATGAGATCGAACTTGCCGGCGAGGAGGGCAGGTATCATGCCCTTCCACTCCTGGCAGACGAACTCGATGTCGGCGCCGATGCGTTTGCCGACCTCGGTGGCGACATCGACGTCGTATCCCGTCAGGGTTCCGTCGTCGGTACGGTAGTTGAACGGGTGGTAGGTACATTCGGTGCCGACCCGCAGGGCTTCGGCGGAAGCCGCGGTGACACCAAAGAGGAAGACGGCGGCGATACCGGGAAGCAGACGCTTCATGAGGTTGACTCCTCTGTGGCCGTAGGGTCGATGAAACCCGAAATGCGTCACCGATGGCGACGAGCCGATACTATACACGCGCGGGTCGGGCTTACTGGAGCGCGTTCGACAGCACCTCCAGTGCACTCGCGTGAAGCCGGGGGCCGCAGGTGGCGACGATCTCGCCGGCGGACTCGATGGTGAGCGGGTTGTCCCGCCAGTCGGTGATGCACCCACCCGCGGCCTCGACAACCGGAACAAGCGCCGCGATGTCGAAGAACTCGAGGTTCGGCCCGTTCAGGCAGAGCCCGACGAGCCCTCGCGCAAGGGAAGTGATGCCGAGACAGCCCCCGTCGTAGACGTTCCAGCGGGTGCGCGTTCGGATCGCCTGCATTCCGGGGGTGGTGCGGGCGTCGTAGGCGTCCGGATCCGAAATGCTGGCGACGATGTCGCCGAGGCGATCCGCGGCCACGCAGCGCACCGGCCGGCGGTTGAAGAGCGTCCCCCGACCGGTCACTCCGATGCACGTCGCCTCGTAGAGGAGATGGGCGATGACGCCGATGACCGGGCGCCCCTCGTGGCACAGGGCGATCAGGGTTCCGAAGTTCGGCAGGCCGGCCGCGAACTGCCGGGTCCCGTCGACCGGGTCGAGGACCCACACCCAGTCCCGATCGGCGCCCTCGGCTCCGTACTCCTCACCGATGATTCCGTGCCCGGGCTGTTCGCGCTCGATGATGCGACGCAAACCCGCCTCCACCGCGCGGTCCAGGGTCGTCACCGGCGTCCCGTCCGCCTTGATCTCGACCTGGTGTCCGTCCCGCGCACCTCGCGCCGTCTCGCGGGCACGCTCCGCAAGTGTCTGCGCCAAGCGCACGAACTCGTCGGGGATCATGCGCACCTCGCATCGGAAGCGATGCCGCCGGCGGCGACGAGCGCGCCCTCGATGATCTCCTTGCCGGGAAGGATGACCCGCGGAGCTGCCCGCCCGCCGATGATGATGCCGAAAAGCCGGCTCGGTTCCCCCACCACCACGAGCGGCACCGCGGTGGCGAACCAGCCACGTGGGGTTTGGTCCGGGGAACAGGGGAACATCCACTCCATCGCTTGCGAATCTCTGCGAGTATTGTCCGCGAAGCATCCGGAATCCCGAGCTTGCCGAGAAGCACATGACCGACGAACGACCGAACATCCTGTTCATCCAGGCCGATCAGCTCAAGCCCCAGGTGCTGTGCGCCCATGGCGGGGCCGCGGTGACGCCGGCCCTCGATCGGCTGTGCGGCGAGGGAGTGGTGTTCGAGAACGCCTACTGCAACTTCCCGCTCTGTGCGCCCTCGCGGTTCTCGATGCTGGCGGGGATGCTGCCGTCGAGGGTGCGGGCCTTCGACAACGGCGCGGAGTTCCCCGCCGCCACGCCCACCATGGCCCATTACCTGCGCCTCGCCGGCTATCACACCACGCTGTCCGGCAAGCAGCACTTCGTCGGTCCGGACATGCTGCACGGCTTCCACGAACGACTGGTGCCGGAGCTCTATCCCACCGACTTTCACTGGGCGCCGAGCTGGGACGAGGTACGCATGGAGTCCAACAATGACTCCTCCGGCGTCATCCGGTCGGGCGTCTGCGTGCGCAGCGTGCAGATGGATCACGACGAATCGGTGCTGTTCCGGGCGCTGTCCCGGCTGCACGACTTCGCCCGCGACCCGGGCCGGCGCCCCTTCTTCCTGCTGGCGTCGTTCACCCACCCCCACGAGCCCTACTTCGCGCTGCGCGAGCATTGGGAGCGTTATCAGCACGAAGAGGTGCCGATGCCCGCGACCCCACTGCTGCCGGAATCGGAGCGTGACCTGCACAGCCGGCGCATGCTCGTCCACCACGGCCTGCTCGCGGGGGACATCACCGAGGCCCACGTGCGTACCGCCCGCCACGCCTACCTCGCCAACTGCACCTACCTCGACGCGATGATCGGGCGCTTGCTCGACACTCTGGCCGCGACCGACCTCGTGCGGGACACTGTGATCGTGGTGACCTCCGACCACGGCGACATGCTGGGCGAGCGGGGACTGTGGTTCAAGAAGCACTTCTTCGAGCACGCGTCGCGGGTGCCGCTCGTCATCCACGCGCCGTCGCGGTTCGCGGCCGCGCGCCGGTCGGAGAACGTCTCTCTCGTGGACCTGCTGCCCACCCTGTGCGATCTGGCGGGGATCGAACTGGCGGATCGGGCTCCCCGGCCGCCGGACGGCGCCAGCCTGCTCCCTCTTTGCGAGAGCCCGGCCGCGGTTCGCGATGCGCCGGTGTTTGCGGAGATCACATCAGAAGGGGTGCCGTCGCCGATGTTCATGGTCCGCCGCGGACCCTTCAAGCTCATGACCGGCGGGGGCGCGCCCGACCTGCTCTTCGACATCGACGCCGACCCCGAGGAACGGACCGATCTCTCGGTCGACCCCGGTCACCGAGAGGTCCTCGATGGGCTGCGCCGCCTCGCCGCGCGGACCTGGGACACCGAGGCGCTGGAGGCCGAGATCCGGGCGAGTCAGCGCGAGCGCCGTCTGGTGCAGGAGGCCCACCGCCGCGGCCCGTTTCCGGACTGGGACACGCTACGCACCGACCCGGTATGGGAGTCTTGCCTGCGTACGCCCGACGAATACAACGACTGGGCCTGGCGCGGGATCGAAGTGCAGGCCCCCTCTCGCTGAATACTCCTGCCGCGGCCCGGAGGCCGGATTCCACACGCCCGATGCGTATTGCACGCTCCTGTCGTTGAAGTTGCGGACAACCCTCGCAGACGAATCCGGTGGTGCGGCCGTACCCGGCCGAGGTCTCGGGTGCGAATTCCGGCGCTCGCCGTCATCGACACGCGGGCCGATCACTACCTTCGCCCAGCGGTGCGCCCGGGCGTGCCATTCCCCCGGGTCGAGCGCTTTGCGTCACTTCGCGAACGCACCGGACGCAAGGGACGAAACCGGTCCGCGATCGACACACGACTCGACCTCGATCTGCACCGTCACATGCGTGACATCGAAGCGCTCGGCGAGGCGGCGATGGATGGCGTCGATGGTGATGTCGGCGTTGGCTCCCTCCCTGATGCGGGCATGCAGCGTGAGCAGCGTGCGGTCCTGCGCGAGCGACCAGGCGTGAACGTGGTGCACGTCCTCCACCGCGTCCAGGTGCTCGACCAGGTCCGCGGCAATCTCGCGCACGTCGATGTGGACCGGCGTGCCTTCGAGCAGGACATGCCCCGAATCCCGGATCAGGGACCAGGTGCTGCGGAGGATCAGCGCTGCGACCAGGAGCGACAGCAGGGGATCGATCGGCATCCAGCCGGTCGTCATGATCACCACGGCGGCCGAGATAGCCGCCACGGACCCGAGCAGATCGCCCAGCACGTGCAGCAATGCACCCCGTATGTTCAGATTGTCGCGGTCCGCGCCGAAGAGGATTGCGGCGGCGGCGGCGTTGACCATCAGACCGGCGACGGCGACTACCAGCATCGGTGTCGCCAGAACCTCCACCGGCTCGTTCAGGCGCTGGAACGCTTCGACGCATATCCAGACGACGACGAACACCATGCCGATGCCGTTGGCGAACGCGGCCAGGATGGGGAAGCGATGGTAGCCGTAGGTGCGCCCGTGGTCGGCGGGCCTCCGGGCGAGACCGAATGCGAGCCACGTCAGCAACAGGGCCAGCGTGTCGATGAGCATGTGGGCGGCATCGGCCAGCAATGCGAGTGAACCGGATAACAGCCCGCCGATGGCCTCGACGATCATGAACCCGCCGGTGAGGCACAGCGCGAGGAGGACGCGCGAGCGATTCAGTCCGTGACCGTGGCTGTGTCCGTGGCCGGCTCCATGGCCAACTCCATGGCCGTGGTCACCGCGGCGCTCGGGGCCATGTACATGCCCGTGACTGTGTTCTCGCGTACGGTCCTGATCGTGGTCTGCCATGGGGCTCTCGGCCGGCCTGGTTGCGCTCGCTGCGGCTCTCGAATGGCGGTGGGTGGTGCGATGCGTTCAGCGCGCCGACTATAGACGGCGCGGCGTATCCGTGATCGGCGAAGCCCGTTCGGGCCATGTCCGGACCGGACCGCCGCTTACAGCCCGAGCAGGGTCGGCAGCCCCGTCAGATCCGGAATCTCGTGGTACTGGTAGTACGGCACCGATGGCTCGTAGCCGCGATTGACGTACACCTTGTGCGGGATGCGGAGATCGTGCGTGGGAATGAGGTCATATCGCAAACTGGACGAGACATGCAGGATCTCCTCGCGCTGGCACCCGAGCGTCTCCAGCATGTACTCGAAGGCCTGGAACCTCGGCTTGTAGGCGCGCGCCTTCTCGGATGTGAGCACCGCATGGAACGGTGCTCCCAGCTTCTCCACGTTGCCGTGGATCTGACCCTCGGCGGCGTTCGACAGGATGACCAGAGGATAGTGCTCGGCGACCCGGGCGAGCGGCTCCGGTACGTCGGGGTGCGGGCCCCAGTTGGGGACGTCTGCCACGATCTCGTCGCCCACCGACTCCACGTACTCTATCGACCACCGCGCGCACGCCCGGCGCAGCGCGCCCTTGATGACGTCCGGATAGGGCTTCCAGGCTCCGAGCACCTCATCCATGCGGTAGGCCTCGAAGTCGTCGAGGAACTCGTCCATCCGCTCCGACGCCACCTGGTCTGCGAACAGGGTGCGGGTATGAGCGGACATCTGGAAGTGCGTCAGCGTGCCGTACAGGTCGAACGTGACGAACTTCGGTTTCGGATTTATTGGTTTCATCTGCGCGGCCTCCGCCGTCGTCATTCGGACAATGCCAGCTCGGGGACAAGGACATAATGCGCGAGCGGCTGTATCCGGTAGCCCCGCACCATATCGCTGACCGCCTCGATGTGCTGAAGGTGGACCAGAAAGACGGTGGCGGCCTCATCCTGAAGCTGCGTCGCAATCTTCGCGTACCGCGCGTTGCGCGCCTGCGAGTCGGTGGTGCCCCGGGCTCTCTCGACCAGCGCGGCGAGCAAGGCGAGCAATCCCGCAACGATGCCACGGGCAGGTCTCGAACTGGTTCGATGCATGGCTTCCTTCTCCTTTAGCCCGGAAGTTTCACCGATTTTCGGCCGCTTCGGGCGCCAAGATACCGTGATAGTGGGGTGCACGGATCGAAAGACGCTGAAGTCGTAGCCGACACGAAGTCGTTGCGGCTTGAGGGAGTACAGCCCACTTGCACGAGCATATTGGCGTCCGCGAGTTGAGAAATCGGTGAAACATCCGGGTTAGTTCGTTGCCTGCGCGGGTTTCGGCGAGAGTGAATACTCACCCGGCATTCGTGCGGTCGGCGCCCGTCGTCAGTAAATCCATGCCGAGCGCCCCTGTCTCGTCGATAACAGGATGGACGGCACTTTATCCGGTGCGCATGTCGCCGCGTCAACCCAGCGGCACGTCGAGAAACGCGATGAAGGACACGAGCCCCACCAGGATCACGAAGGTCGCTCCGGCGTAGTTCATGGTGTTGCGCAGCGCGGCGACCCCCCGGCTTCCGCCCGAGCCCTCCATGACTCGGAGCGCGGTCTGCCGGGCGAGGATCGCGCCGACGCCCAGCACGCAGATGCAAAGGCCGATGCCGAGCGACATCGCCCCCACGAGAAGAAAGCCCGGGTAGATCATGTCGTTGGCCACCGCGTAGAGCATGATCAGTACCGCGCCGGGACACGGGACCATGCCGGCCGCCAGCGCCAGGATGCCGCCTTCGAGACCGCCATGGCTGTGTCCGTGACCATGACTGTGGCCATGGCCGTGGCTATGGCGGTGAGCGTGGCTGTGCCCATGGCCGTGCTCGTGGCCGGCGCTGCCATCGGCAGCCGCGCTCGCCGATGTGCGCACCGCCTGGTACAGCATGTACACGCCGATACCGACGATGATCAGGAAACTCGCGGCGCGCACCCCGGGCACCTCGGAGAGCCCGATGCCGAAGCCCGCACGGAGCACGGTGTCCGCCAGCCACACGATGATCACGGCCGCGATGACGTGGACGATCGCGACCTGGATCGCCATTACCACGCCGCGTACCACCCTGACCTCCCGGCCGAGGAAGTACGAGACGATGACGAACTTGCCGTGCCCGGGCCCGAACGCGTGGATGACCCCATAGGCGAATGCGATCGCAAGGCCGAGGAAGAACGCGCTGAGATCGTCACCGCGTTCGATGGCGCTCATGTGGGTGGCGATCTCGGCGTTGGCGCGGCGCTGGAAGTCGATGATGTGCCCGGTGAGCGCCGCAAACATGCCGGCGTCCTCCTCGACGATGTCCACCGTCGGTGCCTGCGCCGTCGTCTGCGACTGCGCGGGCGGCACGGCGAGAACCACCGCCAGCAATCCGCACACCGCGGCCGCGAGCAGGGTGCCCATACCCGGGATCCTTGGCCTGCGCGATGGATCGATCGTCATGAATTTCACTCTCCGCAAGTGAGCGTCACGAGACGAGGGTGTCCGGACTGCACGCCCTGGCCGCGCCCGATCCGAAACCCGCAGCCCGGCTTCACGGCGCCGTCGGCAAGCAGGAAGTCGGAATCCGCGAACCGGAAGTCCACCTCGTTCCTGCCGTCGAACACGCTCACGATCACGGGGCCTGCCCCCGGGTCGGCCGGCGGCGTGACCGGCAACGAGAACTCGTACACGAGGCGCTGGTCCTCGATCCGCGCCGAGAACCGGTCCACCTCATGGCCCGCGCGTCTCGCATCCCCCACCCATACGTGCACGTGGTAGTCGAAACGCGCCAGCGGGTCGAACGCGTCGGTGCGAAGCGCCCGCGTCTCCATCGGTTCGAATGTACCGTTGCCATCGAGATCGTGGGTCCGTATCGCGTGGGCGCTGTAGAAATCGTCGAAGCGCCACGCGAAGCGGAGCCCTTCGACCCGATGGTCTTCGAACTCGAACGTGATCCACGTCTCGACCCACACGTGCGGATTGGCGAGCGCCGGCGCCGCTGCCAACGCCAGGGAAAGGACAGCGGACGGCAGACATGCCCGGAAGGCGAGGCACATGGATCGAGTGTTTGACATGTAATGTGACATGTCAAGAATATCTCGGACCGGGTCCGGGCTCTTAACCCGGATGTTTCACCGATTTTCGTAGCGAGGGCGTCAAGATGCCGTGATAGTGGGGCGTACGTACTGAGAGACGCTGAGGGCGTAGCCGACACTACGTCGAAGCGGCTTGAGGGAGTACGGCCCGCAAGCGCCCGCATATTGGCGTCCGCAGTAGGAAATCGGTGAAACATCCGGGTTAGACGCCCGCATGATCGAGCCGAACGCTCCGCGGTATGAGAAAGACCCCGTTGCAAAGCGGCTCTTCCCGGACGTGCGGACATCCCGCCCGCCCGGGCCGGAGGCCCGTACCGGACGCAGGTGCCGCAGGCTCCCAATGGTTCAGGCCGGCAGGATGTCCGCGCGCGGGAGGGACGCCCATTTTCCCGGGAGTGACTGCGCCGTGTTACAGGTTCCATTGACGAGCTGACACGCCAAGCGGAGGCCAACGAATGTCCCGGCACATCGCGTCGAGGCGCACCGCACCGATTCGGCCGCCGGCGGCCCGGATTCTCCGCGCCTGGCTCGACTACATGTCGAATCGGGTGCCGCGTCATCTGCGAGAGATGGGCTACGTCCGGGAGCTTCGGGCTCTGCGCGCGCGGCGCGACCGCTGCCGAAGTGCCTGGCGCCCTCATCTGGAGCACACCCGTGCGGTTATCCAGGACGCTGTGGCGCGGTGCGAGCAGCGGCGCAGCGCGCTCGTCGTCGGCTCCGGGCTGCTGTTCGACATTCCGCTCGAAGAGCTCAGCCGGCACTTCGAACGCGTGGTGCTGGTGGACATCGTGCATGCATGGTCCGTGCACCGTGCGGCCACCCGCTTCTCCAACGTCCGCTTGCTGCCGCTCGACGTCACCGGCGTGGTGGAGCGCTGCCATTCCCTGGCTCGCGGGCGGGCGCCCGCACGTCTGCCGCAACACCAGGTCGACCGCTTGGCCGGAGAGCGTTTCGACCTGGTCGCCTCGGTGAACATCCTGTCGCAGCTTCCGGTGGTGCCGAACGGGTACATGTCCCGGCGGATTCGATCGCTTGGCGAAGCACGCACGAGAGAGTTCTCGCGGGCGCTGGTGACGAATCACCTGGACTGGCTGTGCTCGTTCCCGGGAGTCGTGTGCCTGGTCACCGATCTCGAACGCCTGTGCTACGGCGATTGCGGACTGGTCAGCCGCGAGGAGTCGTTGTGGGGCGTGGCGCTGCCCGAGGGGGGACGCGACTGGCTCTGGGACCTGGCGCCGCGGCCCGAGATGTACTTCCACCTCGATGTGCGTCATCGTGTCGGCGGCTACGCGAGCTTTCCCAAGCGGGCGTGGCTGGATGCCCGCAACCGCGCCGCCGCGCGGAGAGTCCTGCCTGATTCTGCGGTTTCGACGGAGGCGGGTGTCCCGGCGGGCGTCGCGCAGACCGTCTCTTCCCCGATTTCTCGGGAATGACGATGATGACGCTTGTTTGTCGTTCCCGCGAAGCCTGTCGCCGCGCAGCCGGCGAGCGGGAATTCATGCGATTGCTGCGACCGGCTGGCCTGCGAGGGTGAGCGGACGAGCGGAGGGAATCAATGCACGAGACGAATCTTTCGGCCTGGGAGCACGGTCACTCGTTCGGTCTGGATCGGCGGCGGCCGGGGGAGCTGCGCACGCTGATCGTCGCTCTTCTGACCGCCTCGACCATGGTGGTCGAGATCGTGGCGGGGCTCGCGTTCGGTTCGATGGCGCTGCTCGCCGACGGCCTGCACATGGCCTCCCACACGGTCGCACTCGGACTGGCGGTCCTGGCCTACATCTACTGTCGCCGCCACGCTGGCGATCCTCGATTCGCGTTCGGTACCGGCAAGGTCAACTCGCTCGGCGGCTACACGAGCGCACTGCTCCTGGCCGGGTTCGCGATCTATATGGCCGTCGAGAGCGTGACGCGCCTGATGGCGCCGGTTCCGATTGCGTTCGATGCGGCGATCATCGTTGCGGTCATCGGCCTCATCGTGAACGGCGTGTCGGTGCTGCTACTCGATGTTCGGCACGAAGCGCCGAATCAAGGCGCAAAGGGGCACGATGACGGTCCGGCGTTACACGGGCACGGTCATGGTCATGGGCACGGACATGGGCATGGGCACGCCGACCACAACCTGCGCGGCGCCTATCTCCATGTGCTTGCCGACGCCCTGACGTCGCTGCTCGCGATCGTGGCGCTGCTTGCCGGAAAGTACCTGGGGGCGGTCTGGATGGATCCGGCCATGGGAATCGTCGGCGCCATTCTCGTCAGCCGCTGGGCCTACGGGCTGCTGCGCGACAGCGGCCACACGCTCCTCGATCGTCAGGCACCGGCCGCGCTCCGGGATGCGATCCGTCGCTCGGTCGAGGAATTTCGCGACACGCGCGTCGTGGACCTGCACGTATGGTCGATCGGTCCGGGCCTGTTTGCGGCCGAGCTCGCGGTCGTGACGCACGAGCCCGAAGCGCCGTCCGTGTACAAGGCGCTGCTTGCCGACGCAGACCTGGCGCACATTACCGTCGAGGTTCACCGTTGCCCCGGCGATCGTTGTTCGTAAGGGCAATGACGAATGTGCGCGGCATCGTGGATACGGCGTGTACGAGTCCGCCTGCGCTCGACTCGGTACTCACACAAATCCGCCTGGGGCGTGTCCAGTCGATTTCGTAGCCGAGACAGCGTCACTCGTACTTGTCGCCGTGGCACGGTCAGGCACGTGACGTCTCATGTCCTTAAGGCCTGCTCTCAGTCTCTCAGCGCACACCTGCTCCTTATGCGAGCGCAGCCACGCACTCCGGGTCATCGTTGCGAGGATTGTTCACGCGCAGATCGACCCGATGCATGGCTACCAGATCCTCAGACGCCGGCCCGAGCTGTACATCCCCGCCCGTGAGCCAGGTTTCGAACGCCTCCGGCATCAGAATCACCGGCATGCGGTGATGCAACGCGCGCATGGTGGCGTTCGCCTCGGTGGTGAGGATGGTGAAGTTCTCGACAACCTCGCCCGGTTGGCGCTCCGCCAGCGAACCGCGCAGCGCTGCGCCCTCGGGCACCCGCCAGCGCTCCCACAGTCCGGCGAACGCCATCAGCCCCCCGTCGGGCCGGAAGATGCGCCAGGGCTGACGGATCGAGCCCTCGCGCCGCCACTCGTAGAATCCGTCCACCGGAACCAAGCACCGGCGTTTCGAGAACGCCCCCCGGAACGATGGTTTGACCGCGGCGGTCTCGGCTCTCGCGTTGATGAGCTTGTGCCCGATGCTCGGATCCTTCGCCCAGCCCGGAATGAGCCCCCAGCGCATCATGGAGAGATGACGCCCCTCGGCGTCGCCCCGCACCACCGCCGCGTTCTGGCTCGGAGCGAGGTTGTAGCGCGGACGCAGGTTCGCCGCCGGCCCAATCAGGCGCAAGAACGCATTCACCTCCCGCCAAGTGAAGCCTTGGGTGATCCTTCCGCACATGCCTCGGGAGCCTACCCGTGGGAGCGGGTGTGGCGCCAGCCTAAGATCGCGTCTCGCCCTACAAACTGCTGTCCGGGAGGCCAACTCTGATCAGGCTCCGCCTGCCGCGCCCACTTGCGCAATGTCCCAATCAGACAGCCCACCCTCTATGACACCGAGATGAACGCCGCCTGTTGCGATTGGTGTCTGCCCTGGGAGCCCGGGTTCAGCCGCACCGCCCGCTCCGAAGCTTCGGGGATTGTCTGTATGGGTGTTTCATGGCTCCAGTCACTTAAGGTTTGAAGCCTTCGAAGAACCCTGCACACTTCACAACGTGCCGCCGTCGCATCCGTTCGGACAGCATCCAGAGCTGTTCCCTGCCGCAGGAACCAGTGACCGGCGTGCCGCTGAGGCTACGAATGGCTACTTCACAACATTAGAAACCAATGCCAAGGTGTACGCTGTAACCAAAAATAGGTTACCAATTTAGGCGAGGCCTACTTCGAACTGTGCTCACTCCCATCAGGGTCATCTCTGGCGTCACGTTTATTGATCTCATCACGCTTGTTCTTGGGCAGACTATCGTAGATGTCGTCAAGAGCCTTCGGCTGTGTGATCATGGTATCCGAGACCATGTTCAGAAGAGCGAACAGTGTCATAGCACTAGCGTGATCATCGCGCAGATCAATCTGTCCAGGGTGAACAGCCTCGTTTCCAATAACACGAACAACATCAAGTGCTTTCTGAATGCGAGGTGGAAGACCCTCTTCGACGAGCGCCCCGATATCTTTGTTCAGGTTCTTCCCGGACTGTCCGAGTTTCACGCAGAGCTTCTGCATTGCAAGGCGAATCAAAGCGGCAGCTCCCCTTGGCGAGCGAGCAAGAATTGCACTCGCCTCTTCGTAGTCTCTCCGAATCTCATCGGAGAGACCAGGATCCGGGTGTGGAACCTCACCGGTAGAAGGATAAACGAGATTTTTATAAACCCATAGAGAAAACTGCTTGCAGTTGAAACATACGCTGACATGGATGTTTCGAATACCTCGAACAAGCATTTTCTGTTCATCTGTGGAAAAAGAGGGGATGCCGTCTACGGGTTTCTGCCGAGTATAGAAGTCCGATTCGTAAGGGGTGCGACGCTCCTCGGTCAGGTATTCGCCCCACAGCGAGAGCCAGTCCTGTGTAGTGAGTACTCCGCAGTGCGGACAATTAAACGCTGTTTCTTGGACAGACGGTGGCTTATGTGTAGCCGTCATTATTATTCAGTCCCTCGCGGACGAAGACGTACGATAGTTTCGATACACTGGGGCAGTTACAATCTGACACTTCGGCACTATCCCGCAACGGCGCAGCCTGCACGTCGAAACGTAGAGGAGTCAGGGAAGGCAGCGACCTGTGATAGGCTACCGAAAAATGCACGTCTGCTTACGAAGGGCAAACGGCGGCACCGAGGATGGCGCCCTGGTTGGCGGACTGCACGATCACCGCGCAGCCCTGGTTCGGGTCGAGTGACATGTCGGTGATGGAGACTTGCCATTGCTCGCCATTCCACGCGCCGAGGGAGCGGAGCTCGCGTACGACATGGTGGTTGTCGAGGGTCTTGCCCTTGTTCTCGCCCGCCTCGATCACGGTTACGTGACGAATGTCGTAACGGGCAAGCAGGACGTCGGCATCGCTACCCGGTGGTCCCGCATCCACTGTGACCCTGAGTCCGCCAGTCGCTTCCCGTTGCACCGATACCCGGGCCGGTTTCGGAACGCTGCGCGCGCGCTCGACAAGACGCAGCACCTGGCTTCGCCTCGACCCCACGGTCTGCGCCGCTCCGTCGACCACGATTTGCGGCGTGTAGACCTGGGACCCGGGGATGCGGTGCGCGTAGACGCGCTGGCGCTCGGTGTAGGCGGCGTCGGAAAAGAGGTCCTTCCAGCGACCCGCCGAGCCGTAAACGAGGTCGTCCCAGTAGTCGACGTGGTACTCCAGCGCGACGAGGTCCTCCCGCTCCACCAGCTCGCCCAGGAAAGCTTCCGCCGGCGGACACGAGTAGCAGCTCTGTGACGTGAAGAGCTCGACCACGGTCGGATCGCCGGCGCGGGCCACGGTGCAGGAGAGCGCGAGCGCGGCAAGGACGGCGAGCGGCGCGAGACGGCGCGAGAAGACCCACTTTGTGGAAGGGCCGCGCGCCTCCGCCACGGATCGGGCTTCCGGATTCGTCACATCAGATGCTTGCGAGTCGTTTGGCGTCATGTTCATGCCCTCTTCGACGGAATCACGCGCAAGAGGGCACGAGGTTAACGCAAGCGCGGCGCGCAGGCTTCCCTTGCCCTTGGCGTCTCGTCTGCGACACCCTATAGCGGACTCCGGCCCACCGGGGCGGAAGGCCACGAGGAGACTTCCATGAGCGCCGGCCGACGCATACAGAACATCTATGAGACTCCCTACGAGCCCTACGACATGGACGGCCCGCTGGAGAAGGACAAGAGCTTCCTGCCGGTAAGCTGGACCCGGGAGTCGGGACGCGGGTGCTACGTGATACGCATGGAGCCCGGGTCCGAGACCATCCCCCATGAACACCGCTGCCGGGAGGAGTTCCTCATCCTGGAGGGCGAACTCATCGAGAGCGACGGCACGGTGCTCAAGACCGGCGACATGGTGAGCTACGACCAGGGGACCTTCCACAATTCCCGCACCGAGACCGGCTGCCTGCTGATCGGGTTCGACTGGCTGCCCTGAGGGGCGGCGAGAGAGGCAAGAAACATGTCCGAAAAAAAGACGATCGCGTTCTTTCCCGAGGGCGCCTTCGGCCCGGCACTCAATTCGGTGGGCATCGCCCAGGCCTGCACCGCGCTCGGACACCGCTGCGTGTTCCTGCGCGATCCGGGGTTTGCGGGCGTCTTCGAGGGCTACGGCTTCGAGGAGCGGGAGGTCAACCTCTCCGAGCCGATGGCGCCGGAGGAGATGGCGCGATACTGGGCGGACTTCATCAACGGCCACATTCCGAACTTCAACCGCACGCCTTACGAGCAGATCGACAACTACGTCAAGGAGTGCTGGGAGGCGATCATCGAGACCTCGAAGTGGGCGGAGAAGGACCTGCCCCGGGTCCTTGGCGAGCTCGCCCCGGACCTCATCTGCATCGACAACGTCGTGCTCTTCCCCGCCGCCAAGCGCTACGGAGTCCCGTGGGTCAGGATCATCTCATGCAGCGAGAACGAGATTCCCGACCCCGACATTCCCCCTCATCTCTCGGGCTGCGGCGAGCACGACAAGGAAGGCTTCGAGAAGTACCAGAACCGTTTCAACGAAGTCATCAAGCCCCTGCACGACGACTTCAACGCGTTCCTTGAGGAGTGCGGCGAGGCGCCCTACGCCATCGGCGAGTTCTTCGAGGCATCGCCGCATCTCAATCTCCTGCTCTATCCGGAGCCGGTCAAGTATCAGCGCCGGCACGCGCTCGACGAGAACCGCTTTCAGTACCTGGAGGGGTGTGTGCGCGAGGACGCCCCCTACGAGATGCCGGCATTCGAAGCCAACCAGGACAAGCCCGTCGTCTACCTGAGCTTCGGCTCCCTGGGTTCGGGTGACACCGCGTTGTTGAAGCGGATGATCACGACCCTGGGCAAGCTGCCGTATCGGGTGCTCGCGAACGTCGGCGACTACGAGGCGGAGTACGCGGACTTCGATCTGCTGGGAAACGTGCACATCGCATCATGGTATCCGCAGCCCTCGGTGATCCCGCAGGTCGACGCGGTGATCCATCACGGCGGCAACAACAGCTTCACCGAGTGTCTCTACTTCGGCAAGCCGGCGTTGATCATGCCCTACGTCTGGGATGGACACGACAACGCCACCCGGGTGCAGGAGACCGGTCACGGGCTCAAGATGCACCGCGCGAACTGGAGGGACGAGGATCTGGCGGCCGCGCTCGATACCCTGGTGAACGACCGTGCCATGCACGAGAAGCTTGCGGCCACGAGTGCCCACATGCGCTCCCGGGACGGCACGCGCAAGGCGGCGCGCCTCCTCGATGCGTTGCTGAAGTAGCGAAAGCCGGGCCGCTTCGGCGCGGCCCGGGATCGGATGTGCAGGGCCCTCTCGGTCCCGATTTGCATTCCCGGGGGGTAGCTTGAACAATGGCTGCGGCTTGCGCATCCGTGTTCACCAGAGGAGCCGTATGGCGATGTTTCGGTGGCACTGCCATGGTGGTCGACATCGGGCCCTTGTCGTTCCGGCCCAGGTTCCGCCCGGCCCGTGCGATGCGCGCCTTCCCGGCAACGCCCGTTCGCGGCCTTGCCCGAGGGACTCAAGGACTCTCCGCCCCATCGGGGCGCCATTCGCACCAGAGAGGTACCCATGAATCTCCGGCATCCATCCAGACGCAGAACCAACATTCCCGGACTCTCCTCGGTGGCGGCGCTGCTCGTCGCCGGTCTCGGGTTCTCCACCTCCGTTGCGGCACTCGACCAGGTGAACTTCCAGTGGAGCTGGATTCCCACCGGCTACTACGCTCCGATCTCGGCCGCGATCGCCAAGGGTTTCTACGAGGAGGAGGGGATCGACCTCACCGTCAGCACCGGCCGCGGCTCGGGCGACGCCGTCAAGAAGGTGGCGGGCGGAGGCTCTCCGATCGGTGACGGCGACATGTCGGCGGTGATGGCGGCGCGCGCGCAGGAAGGCGCACCCGTGAAGTGCCTCATGCACATGCACAACCACTCGCCCCACTCCCTGTTCATCCTCAAGAGCAGCGGCATCTCGCACTTTCGGGATCTGGCGGGAAAGACGCTCGCGACCACTCCCGGGAACAGTCACCGCAACTACTTCCCGATCGCGGCCCGCATGGCCGGACTCGATCCGGACACCGTGAGCTGGACTGTCGTCGACGCGACCGCCATGCCGTCGCTGCTCGTCAACAAGCGGGTGGATGGCGTTCCCTACTTCACCTCCAACGCCTCCTTCGTCGAGCCGCAAGTGCAGTCGATCGGCGACGAGCTCGTGATCATTCCCTTCGCCGACTACGGCTTCGACATCTACTCGTACTGCATCTACGCGCGCGATGACGTGATCGAAGAGCAGCCGGACATGCTGCGGCGCTTCCTCAAGGCGACCCAGCGTGCACACTTCTGGGCCCGGGACAATCCCGAGGAGGCGGCGCGGCTGCACAAGGAGCGCTGGCCGGACACCAAGTACGAAGACAACCTCGCGGGGTGGGTCGACCTGCGGCGCAACATGTTCGGGTCGGACCTCATGGGCGGTTGGACCGGCCACTACGACATGGACAAGGTGCGCAGAACCTACGATGTCCTCGTCGAGTCGCGCGACCTCGATCCCGACTTCGCGATCGAGCAGGTGATCGACGACAGCCTTCTGCCCGCCATGTAGTCGGGGGGTTGTGAGGTCCCGTCTTTAGAAGGGGAGTCTGGCGCCATAATCGAGATCGATCGGATAACCAAGACCTTCAGGTCGCTCGACGGCGCCGACGTGCAGGCCCTGCGCGAAGTAAGCCTCGCCATCGAGCGCAACGAGTTCGTCGCCATCGTCGGACCCTCCGGCTGCGGCAAGTCGACCTTGTTGCGCTTGATCGCGGGGCTCATCGGACCCTCGTCGGGACAGGTGACCATCGACGGCGTCGCGGTGGACGGGCCTCGCCGCGACATCGGCGTCGTGTTCCAGGCGCCGACGCTTCTGCCCTGGGCCAACGTGCTCGACAACGTGCTCTTCCCGCTCAAGATCCTGCACCGGCTCGCGCCGGACAGCCCGGACAAGGCACGCGATCTCCTGCGTCTCGTCGGGCTCTCCGAATTCGAGCGAAAGATGCCCTCGGAGCTGTCCGGAGGCATGCAGCAGCGCGCGTCGATCTGCCGGGCGCTGATCACGGATCCGGACATCCTGCTCATGGATGAGCCCTTCGGCGCGCTGGACGCACTCACTCGGGAAGAGATGAGCCTCGAGCTGCTGCGTATCTGGCAGGAACAGCCGAAGACGATCTTCTTCGTTACTCACTCCGTGCCCGAAGCGGTGCTGCTCGCGGACCGGGTGTGCGTGATGACCGCGCGCCCGGGGCGAATCATCGAGATCATCGATGTGCCGCTCGCCCGGCCACGCTCTTACGAGCAGGAGTCTCTGCAGGAGTTCCAGAACTGTGCCAAGAGAATCCGACAACACATCTTCGGGGACGCATCCGCCTCGGCCAGGACCGGCGCGGCGTAGGCTGGAGCGCCTCTGGCACCACAGCCGCAGCTTCGTGCTGCCGCTGCTGGCGGTGTTCCTCATCGGCGCGGCCTGGGAGGGGGCGGTGCGCCTCTTCGAGATCCCGGTCTACATGCTGCCGGCGCTCAGCGTCATCTGGAACGAGTACCTGACCGACATCGGTCTGGTGGTGGGCCACACTCTGGCGACTCTGGGCACGGTCATGGGCGGCTTCGCGCTCTCCATCGCGATCAGCGTTCCGCTCGCGGTGCTGATCGCTTCCTCGCCGCTCATGGCGAACGCGATCTATCCCCTGCTGGTCCTGACCCAGTCGGTGCCCAAGGTGGCCCTTGCGCCCATCCTGGTCGTGGTGCTCGGCGCGGGCGAGATACCGAGACTGGTGGTGACCTTTCTGGTCGCGTTCTTTCCCCTCGTCACCTCGCTCGCCACCGGCCTGCTCACGACCCCGGCGGATCTGATCGAGCTCGGCCGCTCCTACAAGACGACGTGGTGGCAGGAGCTGGTGCGCATCCGCTTCCCCTCGGCGGTGCCCTTCATGTTCAACGGACTCAAGCTCGCCATCACTTTCGCGGTGGTGGGAGCCACGGTCGGCGAGTTCGTGGCCGCGGACAAGGGACTCGGCTACCAGATCATGGCCGCCACCGCGTTCTTCAACACCCCGGCCGCCTTTGGCGCGCTGGTGATCCTGTCGTTGCTCGGCATCGCGCTGTTCCAGACGGTGGTGATCATCGAGAAGGTGTTCTTCTCCTGGTCGGCCCCGATGGAAGCCGACCTGCAGTGATATGACGGTCGGGGCGTACGCGGCGGGTGGTATAAGCGGGAGTCCTCAAAGAGCAGTATTGCGGCAAACACGAGAAAAGAGGGTCGGCGGACTATCCCGAAATGTGGGACCACCTCAGATCGTCCGATTAGGAGTTAACGGATAATGCGTCCGAACGCTTCCTGATAGATGGTTTCTATACGTTCAGCTTCGTCATCGGTCAGCGCAGCGAACTCCTTTTTACGGGCACGGCGGGATATCTGTCCGCCATTCTGGTGAAGGAACCGAAACAGCAAGCTGGAAAGACGGTCTGGCATATCGACCACAAGGTTCAGGTCGTTACGGAAGCGGTCATATTGCTTCAGGAACTCCGCTTCTTGTGGTAGATCCTGCTCAATGGTTTTTTGAACGCATCGGTAGAGGAATTCGGCTTGTATCGTCGCGTCGAAGAACCGGTAGAGGTCACCGGTGCTGTTCCGCACGCTGACGTTGCCGCGGTCGGTTGGTACCCAATCCACGACAGGCAGCAGCCTTTGCGAGTAATCTTCCAACACCACGCGATAGTCCTCGATCAGTTCGAGAATCGCAGCCGAAATGGGAAAGACCAGACCGGCCGGATGGAAGCCGCGTCGTGCCAAGACGTGGTGAATCAGGTAGCGGTGCATCCGGCCGTTGCCGTCCTCGAAGGGATGGGCATAGACAAAGCCGAAGGCGAGTACCGCTGCGGCGATAACCGGGTCGAGCTGCTGCGCGGCCCGGCGGTCAAAAGCGGCGATTCCGTCGATGAGTCCGGCGAGATCCTCCGGCCGGGCGCTGATGTGGCTTGGAATCGGCATGCGCGAATCGCGGTCGCGTCCCCCAACGAACCCGCCTTCCGTCCTCAGACCGAGTTGGACGAAGCGGGCATCGCCGATCACGATGCGTTGCAGGCGCAGCAGTTCGTCAAGATCAATCGGCTGCTGTCCCGCCTGACCGATGGCACGGCCCCAGCGCTGAATTCGATCCTGAGGCGGATGCTCTACCTCGATTGCGAAGCTCGACTTGGAATCCTTGAGCAGCAGAAATGCGGAGGTGCGCGACAGCAGATCGCGCGGCACGGCAGCAACGGCGTCCTGCGCCTGCGCATGCAGGTCCATGGCGACAAAGCGCTCCAAGGCTTCCGTGCGGAACACCAAGGGGCAGAATGCCGGTGTTCCGGGCAGATTGTTCTTGACCCGGTGTCGAGTCGACGTTTCCGCAGGGGCCGCATACTGCCGGGACGGATCGACGACCGGGGCATAGGCTCCGCGGTCGGCGTTCGGCAAATCAAGCCGCCGTCCGGTCAACCATTCATAGAGGAACCAGATACGCCGGGCGTAGGCGCCCGTGGGCTTGGCCTTGACCAGGGCGTCCACGGCAGTGGGGCCGGTCGCGTCGAACAGTCTGCTGAGAACGGCCAGATCGAGCCCTTCGTACTTCAGTGCGAAGGTAAGATGGCCTTCCAGGCTCGCTTTCGGTGCATGGCGCGGCGAGTATATGCGCCAGCCCGCCCCTTCCAGGAGCCTGTGCCGCTGGCCGGTCGCGCTCAGGGTCCGTGGCAACGGCACGCGCAGATTGTAGGCCCCGATCAGGGCGGCGTATCCCGCCGGCGTCGCGGGTACGGGAAGGCGCCGTTCCTGAAAAACGGTAACAGGCCCTGAAAAACGATTCTGGTCAGCGACCCTCATGCCTAAACGGTTTCCTGCTGAGAAAGGCGCTTCTCTGGCTCCTGTCTCGTGACGAACGACGACTGATTCAAGAGAAACGATAACATGCTCATGAGAACATGAAAAATGATAATTCTGAGCTCCGACTGCGAGAAATGGTTTCAGATGGCGCCGCCTGAGCACAAACCCCAAGCCTGCCTTTCCGGGGTACGGTAGTCAGTCAGACCCCAACCACCGGTTCAGGTTTCGAAACTCATAACCAGAAGGAACGAAACATGATGCACGGACCCGACGAATCCTCGCGCGGCGCGCAAGCCTTTCTCGAGTGGGCGCGGGAAGAGGCGGTGCCGCTTGGCATCCCGCGCCACGACACCGACTTCGACGACCTCTCCTTCCTCGGAGCCGTCATCGGCGACGCGCCAGTGGTGGCGCTGGGCGAGAACGCCCACTACCTGCACGAGTGGAACCGCCTTCGCGCCCGGCTCTTCAAGTACCTCGTGCGCGAGCACGGGTTCAGCGTCTTCATCCTGGAGTCCGGCCTGGTGGAGGGCCGGCATATCCACGACTACGTCGACGGCAAGGACGTGCCGTGGGAGCGGGTTGTCGGCTCGGTGACCAACGGCTGGGGGGTCTGGGCGGAGCTGCAGGAGCTGATTGTCTGGATGCGCGAGTACAACGCGAGTGTCGGCAATCGGCGTCGCCTGCGCTTCTACGGAACCGACGGCAGCGGCAACTGGGCGCACGCCCGGATCGCTTTCGACGCGGTTCTCGCGTTTCTGCGCGACGCCGAGCCCGAGACGGCCGAGAGCGTGGAGAGGGAGCACGGCGATGCCATGCGTGGCGCCGAGTTCGCCGACCGGGAGCGCCTGGACCGGGCGGCCTGGGACTGCCTGATCGCGGTCAGCGCGCGCATCGTGAGCCGCATCGAGCAGCAACGCGTCGCCTGGCGGGAGTCCGTCTCCGCCGATGACTACGACTGGGGGCTTCAGAGCGCGCGCGTGTTGCGGCACCTGATGCTCAACTTCGCGCAGACCGAGATCGACTTCAGCGCCGGCTTTCGCACTTTCTGGAATGTGCGCGACGTTGCGATGGCGCAGCAGGTGCAGTGGATCCTGGACCGGGAAGGCCCGGGCGCGCGGGCGCTCGTCGGCGCCCACAACACCCACCTCCAGCAGTGCCCGGTGCGGGTGCAGCGCGCGACCTCGATGGGTTCCTATCTCGCGGAGCGGATCGGCCGGGAGAACGTGGTGTTCATTGGCGCGCAGAGCGCGTACAGCGTCAAGGGCGAGGAACCCCGGCCCGAATCCAACCAGGCCGTCTACGCACAAGTCGGGCCGGACTGCTACTTCCTCGACCTGCGCCGCGCCCCTCGCGAGGGTCCGATCGCGGATTGGCTGCGCACGGAGCGCCCGGACCGCTCCAATCTGCGCTATCAGCCGGTCACACCGGGAAAGGCATGGGACTGCTTCGTGTTCCACCGCCGGGTCTCCATCGCCGAGCCGCAGGTGCCGGACGCGATGCGCCCGGGCCTCGGGACGCCCGATCCGGCGCGCTACGACGGCTATGTCGGGCGTTACGTGCTGATCGGCTTCCTCGCGCAGCCGACCACCCTCCACGTCACCCGCGAGGGCGATCGCCTCTTCGGCGACGGGCGCGACGACACCAGCGGCGAGCTGTTCCCGCCCTTCCGTACCGAGATCCTGCCAAGCGACGACGGCCGCTTCCTGTGGCCCAACTGGCCCGCGATCCTCACGTTCCACGGGGCGCCACGGGCGAACCGGGTCAGCATCATCATGCCCGGCATGGGCACCTACGAGGGCGCGCGCGAGCCCGGCTGATCCGTCTTCGCCGCGAAGGTGGCAATCCCTTCCCAAGGAAGACAGGCGGCGCCCACGGAACCCGGATTCCGAGTCGGCTCCGCATCCGCCTCCCGACTGCTGCTACCATGCCGCCGCGACGGGAGCCGCGGGTCCCCGTGGCCCGCGAGGGATTGCGCCAAGGCCGCTCCCGTCCGCCCACGCACTAATCGGAGCGATTGGAAATGAAACACAAAACCCTCTCGACCCTGTTTGCGGCTCCGCTGCTTCTGTTCCTCGGCTTCGTCAGCCCTGCCGCCAGCGCGGACATCGAAACCGACAAGCTCACCTGCGCATTCACGTTCTGGCCCGGCCAGGGCGTCTACTTCCTCGCCCGTGATCTCGGGTACTTCGATGAGGAAGGCGTCGAGATCGATCTCATTCATGAGGATGACATCCAGGTCCAGACCGAGGCGATGGACGCGGGCCAGCTCAACTGCAACTCCCGCACCATCGGCGAGTATCAGAGTCGCCCGCGCACCAAGGAGACCAAGGGCATCGTCATCGGGGCGATGGACATCTCCCTCGGCGGAGACGGCGTGGTGGTGAGCGGGGATATACAGGATGTCTGCGAGCTCCGGGGCAAGACTTTCGCAATGGAGCCCACGCTGCCCGCCAATCTGCTCCTGCAGATCGAGCTCAAGGAGAAGTGCGGAATGACGCTCAGCGATCTGAACATTCTGCACATCGCGACCGCGGACGGCCTCGCAGTGTTCGAGGACCCCTCGGTCTCGGCGGTCGAGTCCTACGAGCCGCTGCTCAGCCAGATCGTTGCCAACACATCCCGCGAGGGGGCCTACAAGCTGGTCGATTCCTCCGATCATCCCACTCTTATCGTGGACGTGTGGTTCCTCCACAACGAGCTGATCGAAAAGAATCCGGAGCTCGTACGCTCCATGCTGCGGGCCGTCTACCGGGCGATCGACTTCTACTTCGAAAACCCCGACCGGGCCCACGAGATCATGGCTCCGAACTTCAATCTCACCCCGGAAGAGATGGCGGAGGCCTTCGAAGGCTTGCGCTTCACCACCTACGAGCAGTCGATCGAGCTCTTCGGCACGCCGGATGCGCCGGGACCCTTCAAGGAGACCTTCGACACCGTCATGCAGCTCAACATCGAGCAGGGCGTGGCGGACGAGGCGTTGATCTACGAGGAGCAGGTCGACGCGTCGCTGCTGGTGGATCTCTTCGAGGGTCATAAACGCTAGCGGCTTCGTCATCGTTGCGACGGACGGAGGCGTGCGCGGCGCGGCGGCGCCTCCGTTCCGCCGCCACGGTGCAGCGATGTGCGATAGCTACGGGCGCGCGAATGTCGGTAGGGGCAAGAGCGTTCGCGAATCGGGGCGAGCAGGCGTACCGGGACAATCCGTCGGCTACTCCCACCTGCATTCAACACCACCCATGCTGTCGGCGGTTGCGCCTTCGCCCCGCCGTCAATCGGTGAATAAAGCGCCCGCATCGGGAAGGGAGTGATGGCCGGAGAAACATCCGGATCGCGTTCGGCGTGGCGGGCCCTCGTTGCCTTCCGCGGGTCCCTGAGCCGCCGGAGCGAGATCGCGCTCGCGGTGCTCGCGTTTGCGCTGCTGCTCGCCCTGTGGCTCGCGATCGTCGCGTTCGGGACCGTCAAGCCCCAGTACCTGCCCTCGCCCGGTGCGATCCTCGGGGCCTACCACAGCCTCTTCACCCGCTTCGAGTTCACACACGACATCTACATCAGCGTGCAGCGGGTGGCGATCGCGTTCGGCATCGCCGCGGCAATGGCGATCCCGATCGGAATCCTGATGAGCAGCTTCCGGGTGGTGGGGGCGATGAGCGAGCCGGTGATCGATCTCATCCGCTATCTGCCGGTGCCGGCGCTGGTGCCCTTGACCGTCATCTGGCTGGGGATTGGAGAGGTCTCCAAGGTGGCGCTGCTGTGGATGGGCACGTTCTTCCAGCTCGTGCTGCTGGTTGCGGACGACGCCAAGCGCGTGCCCCACGAGTACGTGGAGATCGCCTACACCCTCGGCGCGAAGTCGCGTCAGGTGCTGCGCTGGATCATCCTTCCGGGCATGCTTCCGAGCATGGTGGACAACCTGCGAATCACGCTCGGGTGGTGCTGGAGTTACGTCATCCTCGCCGAAATCGTCGCCGCCAACGACGGAATCGGGCACGTGATCTGGGCGTCGCGGCGCTTCGGAAAGACTCCGGAAGTGATCGCCGGGGTGCTTGCGATCGGCATCATCGGACTCGCGAGCGACCAGATCATCCGTTTCATCCACCGTCGCGCCTTCCGCTACCTGCGTTAGCAGGCTCGGGCCAAGGCGGCGGGTGATGCAAGGGCACCAGGACGGGAAACGGGCGCGGCCGTGGCCGGGGCCGAGACCGGAGGATCGCTGATGGCGGGCAAGGAGCCGTTCCTGCGCATCGAAGGGCTTTCCAAGACCTTCCGGCGCGGTGCGCGAGACCCCGAGATCCATGTGATAGACGATGTCTCGCTCTCGGTCGAGGAGAACGATTTCGTCATCTTCGTCGGACCCTCCGGCTGCGGCAAGACGACCCTGATGCGCATCGCGGCGGGGCTGGAACACGCCACCTCCGGGCGGGTGGTGCTCGAAGGCGAGGTGGTTTCGGGACCGGACCGGCGCAAGGGCGTCGTGTTCCAGTCCTATTCTTCCTTCCCCTGGTTGACGGTGCTGGAGAACGCGGAATTCGGGCTCAAGTTTCGCGACGACGTTCCCCGGAAGGAGAAGCGCGACATCGCGCGCCACTACCTTGAGCTCGTGGGTCTCGACGGCTTCGAGAGCTTCTACGTCAACCACATATCGGGCGGCATGCGCCAGCGCCTCGCCATCGCGCGCACGCTCTGCGCCGACCCGGACGTGCTCTTCATGGACGAGCCCTTCGGCGCCCTCGACGCGCAGAACCGGGAGTTTCTCCAGGTCCAGCTCCTCAAGATTCGCGAGAAGGAGCGCAAGACCATCGTTTTCGTCACCCACGACGCGGAGGAGGCGATCTTCCTCGGAGAGCGGATCTTCGTGTTCTCCGCCCGCCCGGCCACCATCATCGAGGAGATCACCGTCGCCGAACACCTGGAGGGCGAGCGTACCCTCGAACTCAAGAACACCGAGGCCTTCTTCCACCTGCGCAACCACCTGCTCGACCTGACGCGGGTCCAGGCCCGCCGCACCGAGGAGCTGGCGCACAGTGCGCGCGCTTAGCGCACGCGGCGCATCCTGGACATTATTCTCGGCGCGCTGATCATCGACGCGTCGATAATCGTCGCCATCCGCCAGCCCCCGGCTCGGGCGTGCGTGGATGCCGAGTCGGAGCGCACCGTGAGGGCGTGCGCATTGCGAACATCGAGCAGGCCCGCAAATTTCACCGCTTTCTCGACTCGCGGACGCCAACATGCTTGCGGTTGCAGGCAGTATTCCGTCGCGCCGGTTGCAACGTAGTGTCGGCTAAGACTTCAGCGTCTTTCGGTCCGTGCTTCCTGCCAACACGGCATCCTGGCGCCCGAAGCGGCGGAAAATCGGTGAAACTTGCGAGTGAGCCGGGGCGATAATCACCCGGGGCAGAATTCACACGAGGAGCAGGTCCATGGCCAGAGATCCCAGATACGACATCCTCTTCGAGCCCGTTCGGATCGGCCCGGTGACCGCCCGGAACCGCTTCTACCAGGTGCCCCACGCGAGCAGCACCGGCGTCGACTTGCCGAACACCCGCAAGGGCCTGCGCGCGATTCGGGCCGAGGGGGGCTGGGGGGTGGTGTGCACGGGCTACTGCTCCATCCATCCCTCTTCGGACGACACGCCACATCGCTACTCGAGGCTGTGGGACGACGAGGACGTACGCAACCTCGCGCTGATGGTGGATGGGGTGCACGAGCACGGTGCCCTTGCGGGCGCGGAGCTCTTCTACGGTTCCAGCATGACCAGCAACCGCAGTACCCGCGAGATGCCGCTCTCCCCCTCGGGGCTTCCCATGCTGCGGGCCGGCGGGCGCGGACAGTTTCCCCTGCACACGCGCGCGATGGACAAGCAGGACATCCGCAACCTGCGCGCCTGGCAGGTGGATGCCGCGAAGCGCGCCAGGAGCGCCGGCTTCGATATCGTCTATGTCTACGCGGGGATGAACTTCGGGCCCTACCAGTTCATATCGCGGCGCACCAATCGCCGTACCGACGAATACGGGGGCTCGCTCGAGAATCGGGTGAGACTGCTGCGCGAAATGATCGAAGACACCAAGGAGGCGGTGGGCGATACCTGCGCGGTGGCGGTGCGCATCTCGGTCGACGAGCTGATGGGCGACCTGGGCCTGCAGTGGCACGACGAGGGGCGCGGGGTGTTCGAGCTGATCGGTGAGGTTCCGGATCTCTGGGACCTCAAGACCTTCGGCTTTCAGGACAGCTCCAATGCCCGCTATTCCGAGGAGGGCTACCAGGAGCCCTACGTCGCCTTCGCCAAGCAGGTGACCTCGAAGCCGGTGGTGGGGGTGGGGCGCTTCACCTCCCCCGACACCATGGTGTCCCAGATCAAGCGCGGTGTGCTCGACCTCATCGGTGCGGCCCGGCCCTCCATCTCCGATCCCTTCCTGCCGAAGAAGATCGAGGAGGGGAGGGAGGACGACATCCGCGAGTGCATCGGCTGCAACATCTGCTACTCCTGCTTCCACGAATCGGTGCCGATCCGTTGCACCCAGAACCCGACCATCGGCGAGGAATGGCGGCGAGGCTGGCATCCCGAGGAGATCGAGGGGCGGGCCTCGGGCGACGGGGTGCTGGTGGTCGGCGCGGGACCGGCGGGACTGGAGGCGGCGCGCGCGCTCGGCCAGCGCGGCTACGAGGTCACGCTCGCGGAGGCGGGCACCGAGCTCGGAGGGCGCCTGTGCCGCGAGGCGCGCCTGCCCGGACTCTCGACCTGGATCCGGGTGCGGGACTGGCGGCAGGGGCAGCTCGACAAGCTACCGAACGTCGAGATCTACTTCGACAGCGAGCTTTCCCCAGAACACCTGTTGGAGTTCGGCTTTCCCCGGGTGGTGGTCGCGACCGGCGCACGCTGGACGACCCACCTCGCCGACCAGCGTGCGGTGCCGGTGCCCGCAAACTTCGGGGGCCGGGTCCTGACGCCGGACGACGTCATGGCGGGCGCCGAGCTGGTGTCACCGGTGGTGCTCTTCGACTTCGATCAGTACTACATGGGCGGCTGCCTGTCCGAGCAGATTGCGGAGCAGGGTCACCGGGTCACTTACGTCACCTCCGGCGATATGGTGTCGGCATGGTGCGGCAACACCCACGATCAGTTTTACGCCCACCAGCGCCTGGTCGAGCTCGGGGTGGCCATCGTGACCGCTACCTTCGTCTCGGACTTCGATGGCGAGGCGGTCACCCTGTCCGGTCGGAATGACGGCGCGATCCGCAAGGTGGAGGCCGCGACGCTGGTGGTCGTGGGCGCACGGGAAGCGCATGACGCCCTCTACCAGGCGCTCGTCGCCCGCCCGGAGGACCTGCGCGAGGCCGGTATCCGCACCCTCCAGAAGATAGGGGACTGCGACGTGCCCGGCGCGGTGGTGCACGCCACCTACGCCGGTCACCGCCTCGCCCGGGAGTTCGACGCCAATGTCGCGCCCATGCTCTTCGAGCGCACCCGGCTCGATTCGTAGGCGACGGCGCCTGGGCCGCAGCAGTTCACCGACTCGCGAGAGAGCGCGGCTCCGTCGAAGGCGACGGGCCGGTCCCGGGAGAGGGCGATGCGGGTCGACAGGACGGATGCGACGACGGTACCGGCGAGCAGAGCGCCCATCGCAAGCAATGCAATCTGACTTCGTTTCATGGTGTTTGTTCTCGTTTGGATTCGGACCGTCCGGAATCGGACATTCGCTCGGCGAGCTCGTCTGCTTCGATGCCGAGCAGTTTCATGACCCGAAGGATGCGCGGCACCTCTTCACGCATGAACTCGTCTTTCATTTGCCGCAATGCGATGCGTGCCGCGTCTTCGCTCACGAAGTAGCCTCGCCCCCTCTGGTTGGAGATGAGGCCTCGGTCCAGGAGCTTGCGGTAGCTTCGGGTAACGGTGTTGGGGTTGACTCCGAGCTCGACCGCAAGCTCCCGTATCGAAGGAATGCGCTGCCCCGCCTGCCATTCTCCGCGCAGGATCCGCTCGCGGATCCGATCCGCGATCTGCAGGTAGATGCCTTTCGGCTCCCTAAACTCCATCGCTGGCCTGCACTTCGGAGACTCGCAGCCACGCGATGCTCCAGCACGCGAGGGGGAAGAGGATCAAGGCTGCCGACAGCGCCGCGTCCGCGATTGCGCGCAGCGACTCGAATTCCGTCTCGAGGACGAAACGGAGGTTGCCGATGTGCTGCGAAAGGTCCTGCGGGAGGTCGGCGAACGCGATGCGGGCGGTGAGCAAGGCGATCACCGCCAGTCCGGCGACGGTCAGGGTAATGGCGAGGGTGGTCTTGACGAAGTGCGCCCGGCGGAACCACGCCGCTCCGAGAAAGTAGATCGACTGCAGAAAAATGTAGGCGGTGATGTTCTCCCACACGGAGGGGTCGAAGGGATTGAAGAATCCATTGCGCTTGCCGAAGAGGAGCAGGTTGAGCGACTCGACGACGAGCGATACCAGGGTGACGAAGACCAGCAGCCAGGCGACGAAGCCGACCGTGACCGCGATGAGGCGCGCCAGCGTCTTCTCCAGCGACGATGCGGGAAGCAGCAGCCAGGCTTCGTTCCTGGTCTTGTCGTGCATCGCTCTGAACACACGACTGGTGGCAATGAGTCCCCAGGCGAAAAGCGCGATGGTGAAGACGCCGTGATAGAGCCCCGAATCACGATGGAGGGATCGGTCGAAGGTGAAGGCGCCACGATATAGACCGGGCTCGCCGTGAAGCGCGCGGTCGAAGACCACCCCGCTCGGAAGAATCATGGCCGCGACCAGGGTGATCCCCGCCAGTGTGGCGGAGACGACGATCAGCGAACGGAACCCGGTGATGAGATCGCCCCGGAGCAGGTACCAGAGTCGGTAAGGAGAGAGTGTTTCGTTCATGTGCGTTGCTCCGCGGGGGGCAGGGAAGCGAAGGCGTCCGGGCGCGCAATGACCGCCTTGAAGAGCATCTCCAGGTCCAGGTGGCCGTCGCCGTCGCCGGCTTCCTTCCATACGCTGGCGAAGCCCCCCACCGTCGCTTCCTCGTAGAGCAATCCCGCGGCTTCGGCGTCCGGGCGCTCCGGCTCCACGGAGAAGCGCAGGCTGGCGCTCACGGCGGAGACGCTCTCCTGAAAGAGCACTCTTCCCTCGTGGAGTACGAGGATCGCGTCGATGAGCGTCTCCACGTCGCGGACTTGATGCGTGGAGACCACGAAGATCCGGTGATCTTCAAGGGCTTCGGCGACGAGACGCCGGAAGAGTCCCTTGGAGGGGATGTCCAGACCGTTGGTCGGCTCGTCCAGCATGAGCAACGATGCGTTCGTGGCGAGACCGAAGGAGAGGAGGAACTTCTTCTGCTGGCCGTGGGAGAGCTCGGTGAGCTTGCGCCCGCGCGGGACTTCAAGCTCCTTCAGGTGGCGTTCCATGCGGTCGCGGTCGAAGGCCGGATACAGGGGCGCTCGCGCGGCGATGTACTCCCGGTCGGTGATGCCCGGAAGATTGAGCGCCTCGGGAAGCACGAAGAGGCTCGACAGCAGAGCCGGCTTGCGGCGGGCGGGTTCGTGACCGAGCACGCTCACCTGCCCCGATGCGGGGAAGAGCAAGCTCGCGATGAGCCGCAGCAGAGTCGACTTTCCGGCTCCGTTCTGGCCGAGCAACCCGTAGATGGCGCCCGGCTCGAGGCTGAGGTTCATGTCCCGGAATAGCGCCTTTGAGCCGTATCCGAAGCACAGGTTTCGAAGCTCCACCATGTGATGTACGTCCTGAATACTGTACTAGTAATCTAGTACAGATGGCTTCAATGTCAACACCTTCGGGCACCGCCGCGAGTTTCGGCTCGACGGCGCCGGGCGGAGCAGTCGACGCGACCGGTGCCGCGAGTCAGGGCGCGCGGAATACGGCCGGGGGAAGGGAGGCCGAAAGTCGGTGAGAGCTACGCTTCTGCCCTGGAGTCCGTCCCCTGGCTCTCGTTAGATAGCGGCTAGGGCGGTAGAACCGTAAGTCAGAAAGTAAGTCAGAAAACAGGGCGGTCGGAGGCCGGCCGGCGCCTAATCCACTCCGTCCCGGTCGTGGGTGAAGAAGACTTTCTTTACGTCTTCGAGCACGTCCCAGACGACGTGCTCGCCCTTGCGGGTGAAGAAGCTGTCCCCGGGACCGAACTCGTCGCTCGTGCCGTCCGCGCGCACGATGCGCACCCGGCCTTCGAGGATGGTCTGCAGCTCGTCACCGCGCTCGATGCACTCGAACGCCCCCGCGGTACATGCCCATATCCCCATCCGGTGGGTGCTGTTGCTCGATCCCAGATCGAGGCGTCCGGAGGCCCGGGGCCGGCCCCGAACGATCCGATACCGGGACGGGCTGTCCTCGGGGAAGGGCCACTCCTCCAGCTCCCCCTGGATTTCGCTCAAGCAATAGCTCTGCATTGAACCTGCTCCTTTGTGCAACGAATTGGTGGCTCCATTGTCGCTCCGCTCTTGCTCCGTTGTGGCTCGGTGGCGAAACGAAGTCGACGAGAGCGCCCGGTCGAGGGCGAGGTCAGGGGCCCCGCGTCGCGGTGACGATGCCGCCCCGCTCAGGTCACCACGAAGCCCTTGCCCACCGCGTCGTCGGGGTCCACCAGCCACTTGGCGTAACCGATGATCTTGGCGGTGCCCTTCACGGTGGGCACCACCGCGCGCTGGGAGCCGAGCTTCGTCTCGCGGACCAGACAGCCCTCGAAGGTGCCGCTGCCGAGCAGTCCCTCGGACTGGATGGTCTGGCCCACCGCGAGTTCGCCTCGGGCCTCCAGCATGGCCATCATCGCACTCGTCCCGGTTCCTCCCGGCGAGCGGTCGAGCAGGCCTCCCGAGAGCACATGCACGTTGCGGTACCGGGCCTCGTTGCGGTCCGGCTCGTGCCAGAAGGTGACGAGCAGGTCGGTGTCGCGCGACGGAAAGCGGATGTGCTCGTGTATCGGGTGTCTCAGGTCGATCTTCTCCGCGAGCTGGCGGCGCACGAGGCCCCCGAGCTCTCGGAAGTACGCGCCGTTCTCCGGGCACACCCTCTTCTCCCGGCCGCTCCAGTTCACGATCGCGAAGTAGTTGCCCCCGAAGGAGATATCGGCCTTCACCTCGCCGACTCCCGGCAGCTCGACGGGTACGTCCTGCGCGGCGACGTAGGCGGGAACGTTCTCGAAGCGGGTCCACTCGACGGCGTGCCGGCTTGCGCCCACCTCGGCCCTTACCGGGCCCGCCGTCGTGTCGAGCCGAATCTCGGTGCGGCCGTCTTCCGACTCGGGAACCATGCCGAGCGCCACCATCGCCATTCCGAGCGCGATCGTCCCGTGTCCGCACATGTCGTTGCAGCGCACCCCGTCCGACCACAGGATGCCGGCATCGTGGTCCGGCCCGGTCGGTGCGGTCAGGAATCCGCCGTACATTGCCACATGGCCCCGCGGCTCGTTGAGCAACGAGGTGCGCAGCCACGCAAGCGGGCCCTCGCCCTCGAGCATGCGGCGTTTCTCGAGCAGGGTGGTACCGCCGGGGAAGTGCATGCCGGGCGGCACGATGCAGGTTGCCATCCCCTCGGTGTGGGTATAGGTCACGTCTATGAATCTGCTCTTTTGCATGGTCTGGCTTGCTCCGTCATCGCAGCCTGGTGCTTCGGGAAAGGAGGTGGGCCGCGCGGAGCGCTCGCGCTTCCTTCACTTGCCAGGTCGATGGGGTTTCATGCATCGGGCCCATGACGCATGACCCAGGCTCTCGTGCGGCGAGGTCGCCGCCATGCCCCTGTTTCACCGCCCTGAGCGCAATACTTGACCAATTGCTCAGCCGGCGGACGCCAGTACGCTCGCGGTTGCGGGCCGCACTGCGTCGCGCCGCATCGACGCAATGTCGGCTACCTGCATCGCTGCACAGTTCTTGGGTCTAACCCGCAAATTTCACCGATTTCCTACTGCGGACGCCAATATGCTAGCGCTAGTGGGCTGTACTCCCTCAAGCCGCTTCGACGTAGTGTCGGCTACCTGCTGCGCTTCGCAGTCCCTGCTTCGCTTGCAGGCCGGGCAAGCCATCCTTGGCTTGCCCGCTCGCCGGGACGAAGCGCCACCGGCGCTTCGTCTGTTTCCGGCTCGCCCTTCAGCGTCTTTCGGTCCGTGCACCCCACTATCACGGCATCTTGGCGCCCTCGCTACGAAAATCCGTGAAACATGCGGGCTAAGCTCTCCGGCCCGGCAAGCCATCCGTGGCTTGCCGGCTTCCCGGTCCACTCGCGCCACCGGCGCCTTGTCACCATCGATGTCGGGAAACTCCGCGTTCTCAGGCATCGAGCCAGGCGAACTCGGGCCACTCGCAACCGCTCGCGTTGCTGAGCGGCACCGCGCCGAGGCCCCGGACCTTCTTGCTCACCGCGTCCACGTAGTTGATGTGGCAAGGGATGAGCTGCCCGCCCTCGTCCCGGATGAGCCGCTGCATCTCGCAGTACATCTCGTGGCGCCTGGCGGCATCCTTTTCCGCCCGCGACTCCAGCAGGAGCTGGTCGAATCGCGGGTGACTCCACTGCGACTCGTTCCACGCCGCGTCGGACTTGTAGGCGAGGGTGAGCATCAGGTTCGCGCTCGGGCGCATGTTCCAGCCCGTGGCGCACACCGGAGTGTTCATCCACACCGTGCCCCAATAGCCGTCGGTCGGCACCTTCTTGACGTTGAGGGTGAATCCGACCTTTCTCGCCTCCGCCTGCAGCATCAGACAGAAGTCGGTGACCCCGGGGCGCACTTCACCGGCGAGTACGGTGGCCTCGCTGATGCCCGATTTCTGGAGGTGGAACTTCGCCTTGTCGGGGTCGTACTCCCGGATCTCGAGTTCCGAGCAGTGGTCGGGGTAGGCCGGCGAGATCGGGTGGTCGTTGCCGACGATGGCGTGCCCCTTCATCAGGGTGCGCACGATCCGTTCGCGGTTCTGCAGGTACTTGAGCCCGAGCACGAAGTCGGGGTTGTTGCCGGGAGGTCGGTCCACCATGCACACGATTCCGGTGAGGTTCGCGGACGGAATCGAGAGCAGCTCGACGTTGTCGGCCTGTTCGATCAGCTTGAACGCGTTGGGGTCGGGGGCGCCCGCCACGTCCACGTCACCGGCGATGGCGGCGTTGGTGCGGGCCGCGGGGTCGGTGATGCCGAAGGTCTCGAGCTCGTCGAGGTAGGGTCTCCCGTCCACCCAGTAGTTCTCGTTGCGCACGCCGAGCGCGCGAATGCCGGGATTGAATTCCTGCGACTTGAAGGGTCCGGTGCCGTTGGGCTTGTGGAAGTACTCGCCCTCGGCCCCGTTCTCGATGATCTTGAAGTGGAAGGTGCCGAGCGCGGCCGGCAGGTCGGCGTTGGGCGAGTCCATGATCGCCTTCACGGTGTAGCGGTCGATCTTCTTCCACTCCGTGACCATGCTGACGAGGGACTTGCCCTTCGAGACGGAGTCCGGGCCCAGATGCCGGTTCATGGAGTAGACGACGTCGTCAGCGTCCAGAGTCTTGCCGTTGTGGAACTCGACGCCTTGCCGCAGCTTGAAGGTCCACTCGGTGACCGCATCGTTCGCGCTCCACTCCTCCGCGAGCTCGGGCGAGAGGGTGAGGTCGTCGTTGAAGCGCACCAGGCTGTTGTAGTAGGCCCGAATCCGGATGTAGTCGGTCGCCCCGATTACCAGGATGGGATCCAGGGTGTCGGTGGGTCCGTGCACGTTCCAGGCGAAGCGCAGGCGGCCGCCTCGTTTGGGAGTCATGGCCCGTACGTCGCGCGACGTCGCCAGGAAGGCGCCCGCGCTGGCCGCGCCGATCCCGAGTGCCATGAGCCCCTGCATGAACTCGCGGCGGGTGAGATTCCCTCGCTCGAAACCCTCCCGCATGCGTTTCATTTCGGATGCGCGATAAGAGTGGTCTGATGGGTTGATCACTTCAAGTACTCCTGTGTGAGAGGCAAGGCTTCTCTCGAGCCTCCGAAGGACGGTGTACCCGCTCGCGGCGGCGCAATCTCACATGCTCGGGCTTCTTGATGCCTCGATGTTCTCCTTCTTCGGTTCCCGTTGCGCAGGGCGTGGGCACGTTCTCGCTCTCTCCCTTCGCTTTCTGACGGCGCAGGTGGAGACATGGACCCGAAACCCGTCGCGGCCGATGTCGCGTCGGCGTTCTTCCGGGTCGACGGAAGAGTATAGGTGATCCGGATCGGGCCGCCGGGCGGACCCCGGATCCCGCCGCAGGCTGCGCAATAACCGCCGCCTTGGCGTCAGTCGCCACCCTGCACGGTGCGCGGGTGCGGGGCCAGACGTCGTCGCTTCCGCCAGCCTCCATATCCCGGGCTGCGCGCCCTTGATCTTGCGAATCGGTGGACTGCTGCTGTCAGCTCTTCGCTCGGCCATCCTCCCGGATGGCACGGCGAAGGCGACGGTACCCGCGGCGGCCGGCTACTCGGGCGTATCGTGTTCGAAGAGAGTCCCGAAGCCCTTCACGCGGTCCCGCACCCCCGCGAGGCGCAACGCGTCCCAGAACGTCGCCTGGTTCGCGCTCACCACCGGTACGCCGAGATCCTCCTCGAGGCTCTCGATTGCGCCGACGGTCCGGATTCCGGTGCAGCTTATGAAGACCGCGTCCGCGCGGGGCTCTGCCCGCTCGCGAGCGAACTCGTACACCCGTTCGAGGGGCAGTGCCTCGAGCCCGGGGTTGCTGCTGATCCCCATGGCGTGGGCGCCGGTGACCTCGAATCCGTTGGCGTCGAAGAAGATCCGGCCCCGCTCGGTGATGTCTTCCAGGTAGGGTCCGACGAAGCTCACCCGTTTCGCGCCGAGCGCCCGCAGGGCCCGAAGCGCCGCGGTCGAGGTGGTCGAGGCGGGAATGCCCGGAGCCAGTGCGGCAATCCTCTCGCAGACCTTCCAGTCGTAGCCGATGCCCTCGAGAAAGGACGCGCTGGTGCCGCCAAAGGTGATCGCGTGCAGGGGCGCCTGGGCGAGCAGGCTCGCCGCCCGCTCCAGGCCATCGTCGGCCATCATGTTGGAGAGTCCGTTCATGGTCGCATCGGCGAGCGTCAGCCGCGCGGTGTGGATTGTCACCCCTTCCGGCGCCATGGCGTAGAGCTCGGGCTCCATCACGCAGCACGCGGCGGGATAGATGAGCCCGATGCGGGCGCGCCAGCCGTAGTAGTCTCTCATCGTCTTGCTCCTGACGCCGGTGTCCGGGGCGGCGCATCGCTTCGCGGAGTCGTTGCCGGTCGGGCGTGCGGATTCAAGCGAGCCCCGAGACCGGCCGTCGCACGCCGCGCTCGGGGTGGTGGCCCGAAGCAGATCCCGGTTTCAGAGGGTTGTTCGGTACGCAACCTGTCGATCGGACTTCGATTGATGCTTGACGCATACGAGGCCCGGTGCGTCAGTTGCAGAAAGGCCATATCTGGTACCAGGCATCGCAGCGGAAGTTCGACTCGCAGCGCGCGAGCTGCCTTTCGTACTGTGACGCGGTGTCCGCGACCCGTTTCGCCACCTGCTGCACCTTGGGTTTGTTCTTCCACGTGCCGCGCCGGTAGCCGCCCCGGCCTTCGTGGTAGGCGAGGTAGAGGTTGTAGGCGTCCTGCCGCGAGATCTTGAGCTCGCGCCACGTCTTGTAGTTGTACCAGCCGATGAAATCGAGTGCGTCCTTCATGTCGGAGCGGCTCTTGAAGAGGCGTCCTCGTTCCGACACATAGTCGCCCCATGCCGGGTTCTGCGCCTGGGCGTAACCCTTCGCCGACGAGGGGCGCCCGAGCGGGATGAACCAGGCCCACTCCATGGGCGGCTTGGCGTGGCTGCGGAAGCTCGACTCGTGGCGCACGATGGCCATCTGGATGTGGATGGGCGTGCCCCACTTCTCGGCCGAAGTGCGGGCATGGTCGTACCAGTCGGGGAACTGATCGAACACCGTGCAGATGTCCGACTGTCCCTGCGGGGTCGGCTTGGCGCAACCCGCGGCGAACAGGGCGACGGCGACGAGCAGCGTGACGCACCGCCAGGCCCGATGACCGCGGCCGCGTTCCTTGCGCCCTGCTCGGATCGGGAGGTGGCCTTTCCGGTGGCCACCGGAGACATCGTTGAAGCTGGCGATCACGAAGTCATGCGGCATCTCGTGTCCCGCGGTGGCGCCTTTCCCGCGCGGAGTATCCGGGCAGGCCCGGATCGGGTCAAACCGACCCCCGACCGGAGACGCCGGAAAGCGAAAGCGCGGAACGGGCGCTCACGCCCCAACACCCGACCGCCACGCCGCCTCCTCGAAGCGTCTCCGCCGGACCTCCTGCCGTTACCAAGTCCTCGTCATGGGCCATCGCGTCGGTGTTCATCGACGCCGACCCACTATGCGCCATTGCACCGGACCGATGATTGGCTCCTGACGGTACTATTGGTCGTGCGCCGGTCCGAGCATGTCGCTACAGGGGGTGATGGGTGCCGAAGATCGTCTATCCCGACGCGGGTGAGAATCTCGATGACGAGCTGAGCGAGGTGAGCAGGCAGCGGCTCGACGCCCTCGGGGGCCTCGCCGTGCACTACGGGCGTCCGGAAAGCGACGAGGCGTACCTGCGCCGCATCGGGGACGCGCGGGCGATGCTGCTCGGGTGGGATCTTCCGGCCGAGGTGATGCTGGCGGCGCCCGCGCTCGAGCTCGTCGTCTTCACCGGGATCGGCGCGGCCCGCTTCGTCGATCTGCCGCAGGCCGCGAAGAAGGGCATCACCGTGTGCAACTGCCCGGGATACTCGGACAACACGGTGGCGGAGCACGCGCTCGCCCTGCTGTTTGCGGCCGCGCGGAATCTGCCGCGCCTCGATGCGGATCTCCGCGCGGGAAGCTGGAACCAGTCGTCGATGGGCATGGAGCTTGCAGGCCGGCGGGTCGGAGTCGTCGGTTTCGGCGGCATCGGACGGCGCTTCGCCGCGCTCGCCCGGGCGGTCGGAATGGAGGTGCTGGCCTGGACACGGAATCCCGATCCGCAGCGGGCACGGGCGGCGAGGGTCGAGTTTGTCGACCTCGATCGTCTGCTTGCCGAGTGCGATGTCGTCTCGCTCCATGTGGCGGGGACGCCCGAGACCGAGGGCATGATCGACGCCGCCGCGCTCGCCCGCATGAAAGCGGGCGCGGTGCTCGTCAACACCGCGCGTGGAGAGCTGGTCGACGAGGCCGCACTGGTCGAGGCGCTGCGCAGCGGACGGCTCCGGGCCGCGGGGATCGACGTCTACCGGGAGGAGCCCCTGCCGGTGTCCCATCCCTTCCTCGAGCTCGAGAACGTGGTGCTGAGCCCGCACGTGGGCTACAACACCCCGGAGGCGACCGTCGCCCTCCACGACATCGCGGTGGAGTGTCTCGTGCGCTACTTCGAGGGCCAGCCGGTCAACGTGGTGGCCGCTCCGGCCTGAAGGGCCCCCGGCCGCAACCTCTCGGCGATATCTGGTAGCTTCAAGCGCCAGGCTCCGCATTTCACCGACTCACGGTGGTGGGTGTGTGCTCGCCGGCCGGAGTGGCGTCGATCACGAGCCGGGGTGCGGGACGGCGGGCCCCCGTAACGCGTGCGCGGCCTGACTCGGGGCCGTCCTTGCCCCTGTCGGCATCTGCGCGCCCTTGGCTCTCGTGACTCGGTGAAACACGGCCCGCGGGCCGCCGGCAAGGCCGGTCAGCGGCGATGGGCCGTGGACACAGGGGCGGTGATCCTCGTCCGGGCGGACTCCGATGCTCCCCGCTGGGCGCGCGACGCCTGCAGGAGCAGGATCGCGGATATCACGATCAACGCGCCGAACGCGACCGCGACGGGCAGGGGTTCTCCGAGCACCATTACCGCGACCGCGATCGCCGTCAGAGGCTCCACGTTGGTGAGCATCGCGGTCGGAATCGACCCCACCATCTCGATGGCGAGGAACATGGTGGTGATTGCGATCATGAAGAGCACGGTCACGAGGGCGGCGATCGCCACTCCGTCCAGCGAATCGGGCATCACCATGCCTCCCTCCGCCACCAGGTTGAGCGCGGAGAGCAGGGCGGCGGTGATCGCCATGTAGAAAGTGACCTCGATGAAGTCGGTGGCGTCCAGAAGACGATTGGTCACCACGTACATGACGGCGCAGGTCAGCGCGGACGCTCCCGCGAAGACGAGGCCCAGGGGGTGAAGGGAGGTGAAGGAGACCTCCAGAGCGATGAAGAGTCCACAGAAGGCCGCGGCGACCGCGGCGAACTCCACGGGATTGACGCGCACGCGCAAGCACGCGGCGGTCGCGAGCACCACGAGCGCCGGGTGGGTGTAGAAGACGATGGTCGTGAGGCTGACCGGGATATAGACGATGGAGGAGAGGTTGAAGACGGTGATCATGTAGCTGAAGACGCCGAGCAGCAGCATCGTCCCGAGAACTCCGGGGCGGAGCCGACGAAACCTTCGCTTCGCCGCGAGCCAGATGCCGAGCACTACGACCAGGGACACGTAGCGCAGCAGCGAAAGGCCGGCGGGAGTGAAGCCGTGGTCGTAGGTGAGCCGGGAGAGGGCGAGGGCGGCGCCGTAGCCGGCGCCCGCGGTCAGGCCCGCGATGGAGCCGATGAGCAGGCGTGCGCGGGGGTGGTGGGTGAAACGAGGAGCCAAGGGGAGGGTGTGGTGATGGAGTCAGCGTCCCGCGCCGGACGGAGCGAGAGAGGATGCCGGGAAGCCGGGGCACGCCGAAGCAAAGGGCCTCCGCACGGCGGATGCGGCGCGCCTCAGCCCGGCCACGGGATGCCCCATTGGTCCAGGTGAGTGACCTCTCGCACCGGGCGCCGCCGTACCGGCCCGAAGCGCCCCCGGGGGTAACCGATGGGGATCATCGCCACCACCCCGAAGGCGTCCGGTATGCCCAGCCGTTCGCACAGCTCCGTCTCGAACATCTGGTGCAGGGTGGTGAGGGTGGCGCCGAGACCGAACGCCCGGCAGGCGAGGAGGATGTTCTGCACCGCGGGAAACGTGGAGCCGTAGGAAGGCGGAGCGAGTCCCCGGCGATTCTCGGGCGCGACCGAGAAAGGCCAGTCCCGCTCGCCGCAGACCAGGAGCAACACCGGGGCTTCATGAAGATGCTCCGCGAGGTACCAGGCCGCCCGCATGGCGCGAGCGCCCGGGCTGCGGTCCTCCGGCCCGGGCCGGCGCTCGCCCATCGCCCGCGCCATGACCGCCTGGTAGCGTTGCTGAACGAAACGCTTGAGCTCGGCGTCGCGCACCACCACGAAAGCCCAGGGCTGGGTGTTCTGCCCGCTCGGCGCCTTGGTCCCGGCCGAAATGATGCGCTCGAGCACCTCGTCGGGGACGGGATCGGGCTTGAGTCGCCGCATCGAACGCGTGGTGTCGATGATCTCGAAGAGGTTGTACTCATCCACAGTCGCGAGTTCTCCGGCGCTGCCTTCCGCCCCCGCCGTTCGCCGGGTGGTGCGGGTCGAAGGGCCGCATCCTTGGGCTCCCGGCCCGCCCGAGTCAAGGGCAAGCGCCGGGGAAGAAAGCCCGGATGTTTCACCGACTTTCCGCCGCTCCGATAGTCATGATGCCGAGGTGGTGGTGCGCACGCGCTTTCCCTCACCGCTGCCTTGGCGCGGTAAGGGGCGCCATGATGACGTAATGGTGGTGCGCACGCGCCGAAAAACGCACAACGGTGAGCCGGAAACAGGCGAAGCGCCGGTGGCGCTTCCCCCCGGCGAGCGGGCAAGCCATTGATGGCTTGCCCGGCCGGAAAGCTACGCCTCGGACTGCGGAGCCGAGCAGGTGGCCGACACGAAGCCGCTGCGGCGCGACGGAGTACGGCTCGCTAATGCGGACACTCCGGTGTCCGCAGTAGAAGAGCGGTGAATTTTCGTTTTGGCCCCGGCCCCTAGGGAGCCGGCCGGCGTGGCGCTCGAGACGGCCGGTCCGATCCTCCGGGCGAGGCGCAAGTATTCGGCATACGGTCCAGAAGTCGGCATGCAGGCCGACACGCGCCGCGCCCGCCGCCTATAGCCGCGCCCGGGCGCCGGTAGCTATGCTGCCCCCACGTGCCCCGGGACTGTCCTGGCTCTCCCCCATCCCCCCCTGCTTCAGGAGCCGACCGAGGGGCGCGACCAGACCTGTTCCTGGAGGGCGTTCCGGACTCCACGTGCCGCGTTCCGTAACCGGTCTTCGAGCGATGCGGCAGAGCGGCGCAATCAATGAATCCGCACGTCCAGGTTGTCTGACTCACCGGCAATGCCGGAAAAGGCTCCGGCACTGCGGCTTTCGGGTGGATCTGCGCTCGGGATTCCACCGCAGCGCCGGGCGGGCCTGTGCCGATGCTGCCGTACATGCCGGCCTACTACGTGGAGATGTCCCCCGGAATCAAAACGCGAAATCGGCCAGGCCCTGGAAGTTCGGTATTGACGGAAGCATGGACGCCAGACCCCCCTCCCCCGGTGCGCCGGGCACTATTGGTAGCGGAAGGTGCGCGCCGCCACCGCGGTGCAGACGAGCGTTCCCGCGAGCAGGGCGAGGAGGTGTGGCGCGACCGCGGGCGCTCCGTACCCGAAGTTGATGAGCTTGTGCAGCGCGTCCATCGTCCAGCCGGTGGGGAGGCCGGAGGCGAGCGTCTGCATCCACTCCGGGGTGATCTCGATGGGCCACCAGCACCCCCCGAGCGCGGCCATGCCCATGGTGACGAGCACGCCGATTCCCAGCATCTGGGCCTGGGTGCGCACGATGTTGGCGAGAAGCAGGCCGAAGGAGGCGTTGAACCCCGCCCATGCGATCAGGATGACGCTCACCATCCCTAGCGAAGCCCCCCAGTCCATCCGGAAGAATACGGTCCCCGCGAGCAGGGCGAAGGAGAGCTGCACGAGCCCCAACGCCATCCTCGCCATCCACTTCCCGGCCACGATGGAGGCGGGCCGAATCGGGGTGGAAGCGAGGCGGCGCAGCAGGCCCTGCTCCCGCTCGATCACCAGGAGGATCGCGCCGCTGGTGAGGAGCACCAGCATCGTGAACATGACCATGGTGCCGGGGATCGCCTGCGAGTAGCCGGTCGGTGGCGCGTGCCGGGTGCCGGCGGAGCGCACGTGCAGGGTGACGTGGCTTGGCGCGGCGGCAAGCTCCGAAAAGGCGTCCGGGGTCGCTACATCCTCGGAGAGGTAAATGGTCGCCAGATCCCCGAGCACGGAGTACACCGCCCGCGCGACCCGTACCTCGTCACGGCGCCGTTCAAGCGTTTCGCCATCATGTTCGAAGACGAGGACCGCGGGGTGCCCGGCCAGTATCGACGCGCTCAGATTAGCGTGGTCGGAGGCGGGCGGAGGGAAGGTCAGGCGCCGCGAATGGCCGGCGAAGTCCCGCGCGGTGGGGGCATGGTGCACTGCGAAGTGCTGCGCTTCGAGTCGCCGGGTTACCTCGGCGACGAGAAAGCCTCCTCCTTCCGCGCCGCGCAGCGCGATCCGATCGGGATCGCCCGGGTCCGAAGCTCCGAAGCCCGCGGTCACCGTGCCCAGGAAGTAGAAGAAGACGACTGGCATCACGAAGGTCCACAGGATGGTTTCGCGGGCACGCAGCATGATGGCGAGATCGCGCCCCGCGATGAAGCGTGCGTCACGCCACATCGTCAGGACACCAGGAAGCGCCCGGAGAGACGCCGTGTGGCAAGGGCGAATGCGATCGCGGCGGGAGTGCCGATCGACAGGGCCGCGATGCCCATTGCCGAGAAGTTCGGCTGCGCGTCGAGGATCGCCGCGAGATGGACCAGGGCGGCGCCGTTCGGCGTCCAGCGCCCTATCTGCGCCATCCACTCGGGCATCATCTCCAGGGGAAAGAAGGACCCGCCCAGCATCAGCACCGGAAAGAGGATGATGTTGGAGAGCATGTCTCCGGCCCGCTGACTCGAGGCGAAGCACTGCAGCAGCACGAAACAGACCAGCATCACCGCGCCCGCGAACGCGACCCACGCCACCGCGAGCGGCGCCTGGGCCGGGGAGAGATCGAAGAGCGCGATGCCCACTGCCACCCCGGCCGCCGCCACGAACGCGGCGATCGACGTGCCCGCGAGCAGCTTGCCGGCAAGAAACGCGGCCATCGAGGGGGGCGAGGCCGCGGCGCGATGCAGGGTGCCGAGGCGCTTCTCGTTCCAGACGTCACCGCTCATGCCCTGGGCGATGAAGAGCACGGACAGGAAGATCATGCCCGGCAGGAACATCTTGCCGGCGTCGAGGAGGGCGGGCTCGCCGCCGGTCGGGCCGGGATCCGGCGCCGGGGCGAGTTCGACCCGGAGCACTGGGGGCGCCACGACCTGCTTTCCGAGGGCGCGCAGGCGCAACTCCACTCGCCGGATCACCTCCGCCAGACCCGCCTCGAATTCTTCGCCCGACGTGGCGGGGTCGTCCTGGCGAAGTTCTGAGAGTCGGAGCGCGGGAACGGCGGCGAGGCGCTCGGTGTAGACCGCGGAGTCGGCCACGATCTCGAGAGTCTCTTCGATGATCGAGGGCAGGATGCGGTGGGCGGGGTTGGTGACGAGCCGGATCTCGGCGTTCCCCCGGCCCACGAAGGCGCCTTGCAGGCCGGCCGGCAGGATGAGCAGCGCGGTGGCCTCGCCGGCGTCGATGCGTCGCTGCCCTTCACCGCGCTCCACGTGCACCAGGTCGAAGAGCTCCGCCAACTCTCCCCGAGCGGGGATGCCGGCGATCAGTCCGCTCACGAAGGAGCGGTCTTCGTCGACCACCAGCAGGCGCCCGCGAGGCGTCCCGCCGTCGTCGCCGCTGCTGATGAGCACCAGGAGGCTGCCGATCACCAGCGGCAGCGCCAGCCAGATAAGCAGGGCGGCGGGATCCGTGAGGCGTCGGCGGAGGTCTTTTCCGGCTGTGGCGAGAATGAAGTGGGCACTCACTCCCGGATCTCCCGGCCCGTCAGCTTGATGAACAGGCTCTCGAGGTTCGGCCGGTTCAGCGTGGTCTCGTCCACCCGGCCGCCGGCGTTCGCGATCGCTTCGAATATGGCGGGCAGGCGCCGGCTCGCGGCACCGACGGCGATGAGCATCGTGCCGGAGTCGATGCTCACCACCTCGACATCGCCCAGGGCCTCGACGCCGTTGCGCGAGCGCTCCGGCTCGAACTCGCCGCTCAGCCGGAGTAGATCCCGTTCGCCGAGCAGACCGCGCAACTCATCGAGCGTTCCCATGGCGAGGATCCGGCCGTGATCCATGATCGCAAGCCGGTCGCACAGCGCTTGGGCTTCTTCCATGTAGTGCGTGGTGTAGAGCACGCAGGCGCCCGCTTGCGCCTGCTCACGCACCATGTCGAGAAGTCTCACCCGGCTCTGCGGGTCCACGCCCGCTGTCGGCTCGTCGAGGAGGAGCACGCGCGGGCGGTGCACGATCCCGCAGGCGAAGTTGAGGCGCCGCTTCATGCCGCCACTCAGCTTCTTGACCGGCTCGCGTGCCCGGTCCGAAAGATCGGTGGCCTCCAGCACCTCGCCGACGCGGCGCGTGAGGTCACTTCCCCGCAGCCCGTAAGCCGCTCCCCAGTAGCGTACGTTGGCGGTCGCGTTCAGGTCCTCGTAGAGTGCGAGTTCCTGGGGGACCACCCCGATGCAGCTCCGCGCTCTGCGCGCCTCCTCGATCACATCGTGTCCGCACACCCGGATGCGGCCCGAAGAGGGAGCGAGCAGCCCGGAGATGCACCCGATGGTCGTGGACTTTCCCGCGCCGTTCGGCCCGAGAAGCCCGAACACCATGCCTTCGCCCGCGGCGAAGCTGACTCCGTCCACCGCGGCGAGATCGCCGTAGACTTTTCGAACCTCTTCGACCTCTATCACGCTCGACCCTCTCGTTCTCGTGCCGGGACCTCGCCCTCCGGGGTGCGAAGACCGGTCACCGGGGCAGTCGACACGGCCTTGTCCCCACCGAATTCTCGGGATCCATGCGCACGCTCGGCAACGGGACTTTCGCGAGGGACCGGATTTTTTCGCGGATGGCGACTCACATGCCGTTCACGATTCGCGGGTCGTCGCGCGAGCACTTCGAAGCGAACTTCGGTGCCGAATTCCTTCGCCTCGCGCGCTGGCGGTGTGGCATTGACAGCCCCTACCATTCCGCCCGCGACGCATGTCGCCACGGTCTGGAGGTCATCTCGATGCTGGTCGTGTCGGATCGCGGATTGCCGCCTTCCAAGCTGCGCCGAGCGAGCGGCATGTGCGCTCTGCGCTGTAGTCAATCGCGCTCATGAGTGCCGAAGCGTCCCGGACCCCGGAAGAAGCCCGGTCGCCCGGCGGCGAACATCGGCTGAGGCCCTTGCTCGCGCCGCGCTCCATTGCCCTGGTCGGCGGCTCGCCGCGTCCCGGCTCGGTCGGCAACCTCATGACCAGGGCACTGGTCGAGGGTGGTTTTCAGGGCGAGATCTACGTCGTCAACCCGAAGTACGAAGCGGTCGAGGGGGTGGCGGCCTATCCCTCCCTTCGCGATCTGCCACAGCCTCCCGACCTCGCGGTGCTCTCGGTGTCTTCCCGGCGCATGGAGGCGTTGATGCGCGAGGCGATCGAGGCCGGCGTGCGTGCGGCGGTGGTGTTCGACTTCTGTCGCTACGAGGGAGACCGGGAGCCGCGTTTGCTCGAACGCCTGCAGGACATGACGCGCGAGGCCGATTTTCCGGTCTGCGGCGGCAACGGCATGGGCTACTACAACTACGAGACCAGGAGCTTCGCAAGCTTCCAGGTGCCGGTCGTGGCGCCGCCCGGTCACATTGCGGCGCTTTGTCATTCGGGGTCGGTCTTCAGCATGCTCGCCGATGCCGCCGGACGCTGCCGCTTCAACCTCCTGACCTCGCAGGGCCAGGAGATAAACGCCTCGCTCGGCGAGTACATGGACTATGCGCTGGAGCTGCCGAGCACCCGCGTGCTCGCTCTCTTCGTGGAGGCGGTGCGCGAGCCGGAGGTGTTCATCGCCGCGCTTCGCAAGGCGAATCGTCGTGGTGTTCCCGTGGTCGCGGTCAAGGTCGGACGCACCGAGGAGAGCGCGCGGCTGGCCGCCACCCACGCCAGCGCGCTGACCGGAGACGACACCGCCTTCGATGCGGTGTGCCGACGTTACGGGGTGCTGCGCACCGACGATGTGGACAGTCTCCTGGCCGCGGCGCAGATCTTCGCCCTGGGCAAGGAGGTCGGCGAAGGCGGATTCGCGGCCGTTCTCGATTCCGGCGGCCTGCGTACCCAGATGATGGATGTCGCGCACGGCCTCGGGGTGGAGTTCGCGCCGCTGGCGCCCCGGACAGTCGACGCCCTGACGGCGCGGCTCCACCATGGGCTCGAGCCCGTGAACCCGCTGGATGCCGCCGGTCTCTACAACGAGAGCTTCGGCACCGTCATCGGCGATTGCCTGGGCGTCCTGGAACGCGACCCCGGCGTCGCGCTCATCGCGCACGAATACTATGCGTCCGACTTTACGCTTGGCCTTCCGGATGTCGGCGCCGCCGCGAAGCGCATGCCCGACGCATCGCGGAAGCCCTACGTCCTGGGCAACTCTCTCGGCTCCGTCGCCAACACCGGGTTTGCGAACGAGATGATGGATGCCGGGGTGCCGGTCATCAACGGGATAAGACCGCTGCTCGTCGGCGTGAAGTGCGCATTCACCCACCGGGACAACCGCAAGCGCATCGATTCCCCCCCGGAGCCCCTCGATGGGGACCGGGTCGAGGGGTGGCGCGGCCGCCTGCGAGACGGCGCATCACCGCCGGGTGAATCGGAGGTCCTGCGGATGCTCGCCGAGCTGGGGGTGAGTGCGGTCGAGAGCCGGGTCTGCGGCAGTGCGCGAGAAGCGGTGCGCGCCGCCGCGTCGGTCGGCTATCCGGTCGCTCTCAAGTCCGCGGCGCCGGGTCTCCTGCACAAGTCCGACGCCGGTGGCGTGCATCTCGGCCTGGAGACGGAAACGCAGGTGTGCGGCGCGTACGAGGCGTTGCGGTCGCTCGGATCGGAGGTGAGCGTCGCGAGAATGGCGCCCGCCGGAGTGGAGGTCGCCTTCGGGATGGTACGCGACGCGGACTTCGGCCCGGTGGTCATGGTGAGCGCCGGAGGCACGCTGGTGGAAGTGCTGGACGACCGGGCGCATGCGCTCGCACCCTTCGGCCCGCCGGAGGCGCGGCGCCTGCTCGAGGGACTCAAGGTCTGGAGCCTGCTCTGCGGAGTGCGGGGGAGGGCGCCGGCCGATGTCGAGCGGCTGGCGGTACAGCTCAGCCGCTTCTCGGCCATATGCGATGCGCTCGGGGACGTGGTGGCGGAGATGGACGTCAACCCGATCATCGCGAGCGCATCGGAGGTGCTGGCGGTGGACGCGGCGCTGGTTACTCCTTCGAGTCCGCCCGCGCCGCCTCGATGTACAGCGCGCGCAGGCGCCGGGTGATGGGGCCGGGCTTGCCGTCGGCGATGCGCCGGCCGTCGATCTCGACCACCGGCAGCACGAAGACGGATGCGCTCGTCACGAATGCCTCCCGGGCCGCGCAGGCTTCCTCCAGAGTGAAGGCGCGCTCCTCCACTTCCACCTGCGCCTGTCGCGAGAGCTCCAGCACCGTGGACCGGGTAACCCCATGCAGGATCTCGTTGCCGAGTCGCCGGGTGACGATACGTCCCTCGGCGTTCACGATGTAGGCGTTGTTGGAGCTGCCCTCGGTGACCTTGCCGTCCTCGACGAACCAGGCGTCGTGGACGCCCGCATCGAGTGCCGCCTGCTTCGCCATCACCGCGGCAAGCAGCCCCACCGTCTTGATGTCGCGGCGGGCCCAGCGGAGATCGGGGACCGATATCACCTTGATGCCCTCGTCGGCGGCGGGCACGTCGACCAGCGTGCGAGCCTGGGTGAAAGCCACCAGAGTCGGCTTCGCTTCCCGAGGGTAGGGAAAGTCGCGGTCCGCCACGCCGCGGGTGATCTGCATGTAGATGATGCCGTTGCGCAGGCGGTTGCGCTCGATGAGCGTGCTCTGCATCGCTTCGATGGCGTCTTCGTCGAGCGGCATGGAAATCCTCAGCGCTTCGAGCGAACGGCGAAGGCGCGCAAGGTGGCCTCGGTTGTCGACGAGACGTCCCTCGAGCACCGACATCACCTCGTACACCGCGTCGGCGAAGAGGAAGCCCCGGTCGAAGACCGAGATCTTCGCGGCCTCCTCGGGGAGGTACTCTCCGTTGACGTAGACGGTACGGCTCATCCTGCAACCCTCCTGGACATCGGGGCGCAGTCTAGCCGCAATGTCGGACCGATTTCCCGGCTCGCTGACTCCAGTGTGCGTGCGTTGACGGGCCGAACTCGCTCAAGGCGCCTCGCCCCGGTGTCGCCCGCCTGCTTCACCCCGCACTCCCGAGCTTCGCTTGTCGGCGGGTCGAGCTGGCCGCGGCTCGCCCGCTCGCAGGTCCACACGGGCTACCGGTGTTTCGTCTGCTTCCGGCTCGCGCCACCGGCGCTTCGTCTGCTTCCGGCTCGCGGTGAAGCGCCTTTCGGCCCGAGCGACCCCTTGTCACCGCAGCCTGGCGCCCTCGCTTCATGGACCGATGTAAAGGACGGTTGACCCGGTTCGGGATTCGAAGGATCTTCGTCAACGTGCCAGCGGCGGCGACCGCACCCCTGAACGCTCGAGGAGCAGACCCCATGTACGACACACGAGAGCTCGCGCGAAACACCCCCGGCATGGGGATCAGGGACGACGCCGCGATGGTGGACATGGCGGCCATGCGCCAGTATCGGCTCTCCCGGCTTCAGGGTGAGATACAGGCGCGGGACTGCGCCGCGCTCCTCCTTGTCGACCCGGTCAACATCCGCTACGCGGCGGGGGTCAAGGGGGGGCAGATCTTCTCCATGCACTTCGTGAGCCGTTGCCTGGTGGTGCCGGCGGATGGACAGGCCACGCTGCTCGGGTGGTGGGCGGGAAAGGAGGCCTGGCGGTCGGAGACCATCGGCCGGACCTTGCCGATGCCGGCCGTCACGTATATGGAGGCCGGGACGCGACGCGGGGATCGGATCGAGTCCTGGGCCCGGGAGGTAGCGGCGGCGCTTCGCGAGTACGGCAACGGCCGGCGGGTCGCCCTGGACGTATGCGATCCCGATACCCTCGACGCCCTCCGCGCGCAAGGGCTTGAGGTCATCGCCGGCGAGCCCCTGGTCGAGCGGGCTACCGCCATCAAGTGCCCGGAGGAGATCGCCTGCCTGCTCTACTCGGTCAGTGTGGCCGACGCCGCGATGGCGCGCATGCGGCGGGAGCTTGAGCCCGGGATGACGGAGAACGAACTCTTCGCCATCCTCCAGCACACGAACATCGCGATGGGAGGAGAGTGGATTGAGTATCGGCTGCTCGCCGCCGGAGGCCACGCCAATCCCTGGGGCATGGAGGCGGGAGACAGGCTCATCCGCGCCGGAGAGCTCGTCCCCTTCGACTGCGGCATGGTCGGACCCTTCGGCTACAGCGCCGACGTCTCCCGTACCTTCTTCTGCGAACCCGGTACTCCCAGCGACGCCCAGAAGCGCCTGTACCAGCTCGCCTACGAGAACATCCAGCACAATCTGGAGCTCGTGAAGGCCGGGGCCTCGTTCCGTGAGGTATCCGAACGGGGCTGGATGCCGCCCGCGGAATTCGTCGCCCACCGCTACCCGGTGATGATCCACGGCATCGGCATGTGCGACGAATGGCCGTGGATTCCCTGGCCCATCGACTGGGAGCGTGACGGGTACGACGGCGTGCTCGAAGAGAACATGGTGGTCTGCGTCGAGAGCTTCATCGGCTCCGAGCACGGCGGAGAGGGCGTCAAGCTCGAAGAGCAGGTGCTGGTGACCCGGGAGGGCTACCAGTTGATGTCGACCTTTCCCTTCGAGGAGCGCCTCCTCGCGTAGCGCCGGGCGCGGCCACTGTCTCGTCCGATCCGGATGAAAGCCGTATCGGGCGGGCGGGCACCCGAATGCGAAGCATGCCGTATCGGGCGGGCGCGCATCCGAATGCGGAGCATCAGGTCTCCGCGCACCGTTGTGGAGGGTTGGCGCCGCACGCCGGTGGCGCGCGGTACAGGCACCGGGCGCCTCAGTCGCGGGCGCCCGCTCTCCGGCCGCCCGCCGCCCACCACATGGCCACCGAGGTGCCGACGCCGAAGGCGGCGAAGGAACCCATGAGCGCGTAGAGGGTGCCGTCGAAGCGGTACGCAATCAGGGCGCCGACGGGCACCGAGACCAGCGTCGAGATTGCCGCGATGAGGGCCGCACCCACCCCCGCCACGTGGCCGAGAGGCTGCATTGCGAGCGCGTTCAGGTTGCCGAAGAGGAGCGCGACCGCGGCGAAGATGAGGGTGAGGGAGAGCAGGAACATCCACAGAGGGAGGAGCCCGTCGTAAGCGAAGGCGGCCGCCCAGAACACGAGTGAAACCAGGGCCACGAAGAGCGCCGAGATGTCCGAGAGGCGGCGCATCCCGTAGCGCATCACGAGGTGGCCGTTGACGAGGGCGGCGACGCCGAACGCGAGCGCGAGCCCTCCGAAGTACAGGGGAAAGAGCGCGCCGACGCCGTAGGCGTCCTGAAAGATCTGCTGGGCCGTGCTCAGATAGGCGATGAAGGGCGAGAAGGCGCAGCCCGCAGCCAGGGTGTACCCCATCGCGCTGCGGATCTTGAGGACTTCGAGCGCGGAGCGCCCGATGGCCACCGGCGAGAAGGGCGCGCGCCGCTCCGGGGGCAGGGTCTCGGGCTGGCGGACGACGAGCCAGGCGCAGGCGATGGCCGCGATGGCGAAGAAGGTCGCGAATATCCCGCGCCAGTCGGCAATCCACAGGATGCCCTGTCCCAGCGCCGGGGCGATTGCGGGAACGATGATGAACACCGCCATTGCAAAGGACATGATGCGCGCCATGCGCCGCCCCTCGTACTGATCGCGAACGAGGGCCATGGTGACGACGCGCGGCGACGCCACGCCGATGCCCTGGAGCACGCGTCCGGCGAGCATCGTCTCGAAGGTGGGCGCGAAGATGGACACGACGCAGCCGGCCATGAACATCGCGAGACCCGCGCAGATGGCGGGTTTTCGCCCGATGCAGTCGGAGAGGGGGCCGAAGAGAAGCTGGCCGACTCCGAGCCCAAGAAAGAGCGCGGTGACCACGAGCTGCGCGTCGTTGCGTTGCGCGGCGCCGAGATCACTCCCGATCTCGGGCAGTGCGGGCAGCATCGCATCGATCGAGAGCGCGACGAGCGACATCAGGAGGGCGATGAGCGGAATGAACTCGCGCGTACTCAGCATTGCCCGCGCCGCCGCTCCTCCGGCCGGCGCTCCGCTCACCTCCGGGCGTCCGTCACGCTCGACGGTCATGTTTCACAGGTCCTGGTCGCGAGGGCGCCAAATGGCGCTCAGGGTTCGTGGCCCCTCGCCACCGCCATCAGTGCGAGGAAGTCCTGCGCGAGCGATGCGCCGGCGAGCGCGCTGATTCCCGCCACATCGTAGGGTGGGGAGACTTCCACCAGGTCCGCGCCCACCACGTTCAGCCCCGCGAGCGCGCGCAGGATTGCCCGCGCCTGCGCGGTGCTCAGGCCCCCGACCACCGGTGTGCCGGTGCCGGGCGCGAAGCAGGGGTCGAGACAGTCGATGTCGAAGGTGAGGTAGACGGGGCGGTCTCCCAGCGTCTCGCGGATCGCGTCCGCGGTCGTGGCCTCCCCCCGGGTGTGCACGAAGGGTGCGTCGAGAATGCGGATGCCGCGCGTGTTCGGGTTTACGGTGCGGATCCCGACCTGCACCGAGTGGGCGGGGTCGATCAGCCCCTCGCGCACCGCGTGAAAGAACATCGTGCCGTGGTCGATGCGCCCGTCCTCGTCCTCCCAGGTGTCGGTGTGCGCATCGAAGTGCAGCAGGGACAGCGGCCCATGCTTTGCAACGTGCGCCTTGAGCAGCGGATAGGTCAGGAAGTGGTCGCCTCCGAGGCTCAGCAGGGCGGGGCCGGCTTCGAGGATCGAGCGAGCGTGCTTCTCAATCGCGTCCGGCACCGTCTCCGGTCTCCCGAAGTCGAAGGGACAATCTCCGCAGTCGACCACCGCGAGTGCCGCCACCGGGTCCACGTTCCAGCCGTAGGGCCGATCCCAGGCGAGCTGGGTGGACTCCGCCCGGATGGCCCTCGGACCGAAGCGGGTGCCGGGACGGTTGGTGGTCGCGGTGTCGAAGGGGACTCCCAACACCGCCACGTCGACGCCGGTGAAGTCGCGCGTGTAGCGACGCCGCAGGAAGCTGGTCGCGCCGGCGTAGGTCGATTCGGGAATGGATCCCTTGAGCTCTTCGCGAGTGAAGGCGAAGTCGTTTTCGGAAGGGTTCTTCATGGTGTGATGCTCGGGGAGAGGTTCGGGACTCGGTGCGTGCTCCGTCCGGCGGGACTGTCAAGAGCGACGCGTCTCGACGAGGTCCGAAGAGTCTGGGCTGGCCACCGGCGGCAGGACTCGCGGTGGCGAAGTCCGGGCCGCCGGCTTCGCCGGCGTGCTCGTGCCCGGTGGCCGGAGCGCCGGCAGGATAGCACCGAAGACCCGAAAAGAGTTGACTGCCCTGCGGGAATCGCGGAGCGTGCGGCGCGGGTAGCCGACTGAGGAGGGTAGCCGCATGACGCGCACGCTGAACATCCTGTTCCTGATGGCGGACCAGTTGGCGCCGCACTTCCTGCCCGCCTACGGCCACCGGGTGGTGAAGACTCCGCGCCTGGACGAGATCGCCGCCAATGCCGCGATCTTCGACGCTTGCTACTCGAACTCCCCGCTCTGCGTGCCGGCGCGCGCGGGATTGCTGACCAGGCGCCTGCCGAACCCTCTCTGTTGTTGATACTTACCTGGCCGGTACCCACACTCCCTGTCATGCGTCTGCGGAGAGTCGCCAAGCGGCTCGTACTTCGGAGTCCCAGGCTCCAAGCTCAAGACTCCAAGGCCCAGACGCTTCCTTTCTGGCCCAATCGGTTCGCCTTCCACCCAGTTCACCGAGCTTGCGTTGCGTGGCGTGGACATGCGGCGGTGGCAACAGGGTCCGCCTTGACTGCGTTGCAAGCTTCCGACGAGGCCGGAGGTGTTACCCGCCCATCGTGAGGCAATCGAGCCCATCCACGGCCATGTGAATGAGCAGGCCTGCGGCGGCGATTCGTATTGCCCACCTCCCACCCTCCCCATCCGGGCGCTCCCGGGAGGCGGGCGGGAGAGCCGCACCGGCGGCGTGTCTTTCCTGTTCCGGGGAGAGGAGCCACCGGCGCCTGGAGAGGAGCCACCGGCGCTCGACGGGGTGTTCCGTCTCGGTGGTCGGTGAAGCCCCCGCTTCGCTCCCGCGCAAGCGGACGAAGGAGACGAGCAGCAGCGCCGCGTAGACGCCGATCGCCGGCCAGGAATGCAGCGGATGGAAACCGATGCTGCACCGCTCGGGGTCGTAGATCGGGTCGGCAAGCAGGTGGTCGACGTCGACGATCATCGTCGCGAGCATCCATCCCCACGCGGCCCGCCACCGGGGGCGGAAGGCGAGGACGGCGACGACTCCCGGCACGGCGGCGTGAAGGGCGAGGTGGACTACGCTACCGAGATCCATGATGGCGCCTTGTCGATCCGAGAACCCGGGCGCGACTCATGCTGGCCGGCGGCGGGAGGCGAGCTGGCGTGCTTCCCTCACCCGTCCGGAGACGGGGCGGAGTCGGGGGCGCGGACTGAGGAATCTCCCCGCCGGCGGGCGACCACCATCCTGTTCTCACTCCACACTCCTGCCCCTGGGGGGATCTCCCACGTACTTGGTGAAACACAACGGGAGTGACACTCATCCCACACTTCTCTCCCTGGGGGGCTCTGTTGCGGTTAGCGTGAGGTGACTCGATCTCAGCAGCCCGCACCCGAACCGAGCGCACCTTCCCCCGGCCCGCGTGACATGGTCCTGGCCGCGGCCCCCAGGCCGGTTCCGAAATGTGTGGTCCGGTAAGACAATAGGGGCGATGACCTCTCCCGCCCCGTCGCCACCATCGCCTGCCGTTCCGATGGCGAACCGCCTCGTGGTCGATCTCGGGGCGCTCCAGGACAATTTTCGCTCCCTGGCGGCCCGGGCGCCCGGCGCGGAGTGCGCGGGGGTGGTGAAGGCCAATGCCTACGGTCTCGGGGTCGAGCCGGTCGCAAGCGCGCTCGCCCGCGCGGGCGCCCGGACCTTCTTCACCGGGTTCACCGCCGAGGCGGTGGGCTTGCGGGCCCTGCTCCCGGATGCGGACATTTTCGTGCTCTCGCCCTCCATCGAGAGCGACGCCGCCGTCCTGCTTCGGGAGAACCTGATGCCCTGCCTCTACGACCGGGCCGGGGTCGCGGCGTGGTCCGCCCTCGGCGCGGCGCGCGGCGCCCCGGTGCCCGCGGCAATCCATGTCGAGACGGGCATCAACCGGCTCGGCATGAGCGAGGCCGAGGCGCGCGCGCTCGCCCGTGAGTGGAAGCCGGGCGGATGGCTCGATCTTCGCCTCGTGATGAGCCACCTTGCGAGCGGCGACGAGCCGAATGCCCCGACCAACCGCGTCCAGCTCGAGCGCTTCCGCGCCCTGCGCGCCCTGTTTCCGCAGGTGCCGGCAAGCCTCGCGAACTCGGCCGGGGTGCTGCTCGGCCCCGAGTATCACTTCGATCTCCTGCGCCCCGGGATCTCGGTATTCGGTCACGACCCGCACTACCTCGACACCGCGCCCCGGGTGCGGCCGGTGGCGACCTTCGAGGCCCGCCTCGCCCAGGTCAAACGCCTGCGGGCGGGCGAGACCATCGGCTACGGCGAGACCTTTACCTGCCCGCATGCCATGCGTGTCGGCGTGGTGCTCGCGGGATATGCGGACGGCCTCCCGCGCGCCCTGTCGGCCACCGAGGGCGAAGCGCCGCTTCGCGTGGCGCTCGGCCGGCACCGGGTGCCGGTGCTCGGCCGGGTGTCGATGGACATGACGGTGGTGGATCTTGGCGAGGTGCCGGAGGAAGAGTCGCTGCCGGGCACGATGGTCGAGATGTATGGCACCAGGGTGAGCATCGAATCGATATCCGAGCGTGCCGGCACCATCCCCAACGAGATTCTGACCAGCGTCGGGCGCCGGGTGCCGCGGGTGTACGTGGGCGAGGAAGCATAGCCGCCCGCATGCTCAGGATTCAGTCGGGCGGGTACTCCGGGTATCTGGGCAAGTCGTCTGTGATTTCGTACCAGGCCGCCTTGTAGTCCACGAACATGTGGCCTTGCGCCTTCACCCCCGGATCGTCGTCGAGAATCCCAAGCGGAACGATCGAAAAGCCGCGCGCGGAGTCGATGCGCGGCATCTTCGAACCGCACACTTCGCAGAAGACCTGGATGAAGTGGCGGGCGTCGGGCACCTTGTAGTGTTTGAGGTGCGCCTGGCCCCTGACGAATCTCACGCTGTCGCCCATCGCTATCCCATCGGTGGCGAAGGGGGCGGCGCGCGCGAGACGGCAGCGCCGACAGTGGCAGTTGTGCACCCATTCGAGCGGTGCGTCCACGTGAACCTCGATGGCGCCACACAGGCAAGTGCCCCGCACGATCCCCTCGGGCCCATCGGGCTGCGCTTCTTCTTCGACCCGAGGGTATCCGGTATAGGCCGGATAGTCGTCGTGGCGCGGCAGATCGCCGGTGATGTCGTGCCAGGGAGCGCGGTGGGCGAGGAATATGTTGCAGTCCGACTTCTTGCCATGGTCGTGACAGCCTCCGGGAGCCACCGCGTGGTCCTTGGCGTCGCTGGGGTACGGCACCACCGAACCGCAGACGCCGCAGAACTGCCGTTGCAGAAAGGACGACGATCGGTAGCCAACGATTTGGTCGGCGCCGCTGGTCAGGTGGATCTGGTCGGGTGTGAAGAACCAGTAGGTGCCGAAGGGGGTGCCGTGGGCCTTGCGGCACATCTTGCAGTGGCAATTGAAGGCCTGAAAGGGCTCTGCATCGACCTCCCAGGTCACGCCGCCGCACAGGCATCTGCCTTGATTCATCGCCTTCTCCTCGTGATTTGGGAGTGGGTCCCGCACCCTGCGCGTTCGTAGGTGTCGGGGCGTCTCAGAAGGTCCACGCCTCGGTATGGGGTCGAAGCTCTATCTCGTTGCTCCAGGCGGACTTGGGTTGGCAATGTGCCCACCAGTACGTCTCCGCCACCGCGTCCGGATCGGCCAGTAAATCCGCATTGTAGTTATCGCCATAGAGCTCCCGCATCAGCGGCACGTCCAGGTCGCAGTCGAGCCGCAGGTGCACGATGTGCACGCCGTCCTTCGAGTAGGCCTTGGCGAGACTCTGCGACAGCGCCCTCAGCCCGAACTTGCCGATCGCGTAGAGCGGGGTGATGCCGGAACCCCGAAACGCCGCCGTCGCACTCGAGAAGAGCACGCTGCCGTGGCCGCGCCTTCGCATCGCGGGGATCACCGCTTTCGCCGCGGCAAAGGCGCCGACCACTTCCACGTCGTAGATGTCATGGAGCTGCTCGTAGGTCATGTCGAGAGGCTCGCAACGAGTGAAGCGGTCGCGCACGTTGTAGATGAGCACCCGCACCTCGCCCATTTCTCCCGCCACCGTGGCGAGCGCCTGCTCGATGCTCTCAGGTTGCGTGGCGTCGGCGGTGAAATACCTGACCCTCGCCTGCGGGTCCGCGGCGCGGGCACTCTCCGCCGCGGCGCGGCTGCCGCTTTCACTGCGCGAGAGCAGGGCGATGTCGAGGCCTCCCCCTGCGAAGCGGGCGGCGAGCGAACGCCCAAGGCCCGCCCCGGCGCCGACGATTGCGCAGACTGGTCGAGGCATGGAGGTTCTCCTTTCGCAGTGCGGTGGCGGGAAGATACCCGACCCGCACATTACGCCGAATTCTCAACTCGCGTACGCCAATATGCTTGCGGTTGCGGGCCTTCCTCCCTCAATACGCTTCGACTTCGTGCGCCCCACCATCACGGCATCTTGGCGCCGGAAGCGACCGAAAATCGGTGAAACGTACGGGGTGGGACGCAAGAAGAGTGAACTCCCGCCCTGGCGTGCGAAGACTGGAGTGTGCCGGGGGTCCGCAAGCGCGTAGAGAGAGGCGCACTCGCCGATGGAGGCGATTCGGTCAGGCCCGGCGCTCGTGTTCGTCCAGCAGGCCGCGGATCGCGCGGATGTGCGACACGCTCAGTCCGCAACATCCTCCCAGGATCTGCACGCCGGCTTCGAGCCACTGTCTGGAGTGGGCAACGATGCGCGCTTCGTCGATATCGGAGTCCCACTGCAGGTCGCCGTCCGCATCCGAGCTCTGGGTCACGAGAGAGTCCGGATACGCCATCATCGGCCCCGACCAGTGACCCTTGAGCATTTGAAGCGCTTCCAGCGTCACCTCGGGCCGGCTGTGCATGATTCCGACCACGTCGGCGCCCCCTTCGGCGAGGATGGGCTCGAAGACTTCGGCGAGCGGGGTGGAATCGTTGGTGAAGGTCCGAAGGACACCGTCATCCTGCCGGATCGCCGATATGCCGAGCCAGAGGGGCAGACCGTTGGCCTTGGCGGCGCGCATCACACAGGGGGTGAACGTGGGGGAACCCATCATCTCGGCCAGGATCAGGTCGCAGCCGGCGTCCTTGAAGATCGCCGCCATCTCGATGCAGTTGGCTTCGAACTGCGCGACTTCGCTCTCCTTCGGTGACCATCCCTCGCCGCTGGAAGGCCGCGTGTGGGAGATGGAGCCGGCGACCAGCACCGGTCCGTGCTTCCCCGGAGTGCTGTCCCGGGCCGCGAGGGCGATTTCGGCCGCCTGCCGGTTGAGCGCCTCGAAGCGGTCTGCGAAGCCGAAGGGCTCAAGCACCTCGCGCGTGGTGGCGAAGGTGTTGGTGGTCACCACCCGGGCCCCGGCTCGGATGTAATCGGCGTGGATGCCGTGCAGCACGTCGGGATGGGAAGCGGTCGCGAGCGCGCACCAGGCGCCGGTGTGCATCGGCGCGCCGCGGCGCTGCAACTCGGTGCCGGTGGCGCCATCGATGGTCATGAGCGCACCCTCTTCGATCTCCCGCATCACCCTCTCGTACGACACTTTTTCGTCCTCCGGTTGTGGGTTTCTCGCGCGTGGCCCCGCTCGCCGGTCCGTCGCATCGCACCGCTTGCTGCCGCGCACGCCATCATGCTCGCGCGGGCGGGCGGGCCGTACTCCCGCGAGGCGTCTCGGGCCGAGCGCGTCGAGCATACGGTCATGCGATAGGCCGTACAATTCGCAAGGCGGATCGGTCGGGCCAGTGACCGAGCGGAGATACGATTTCGTGGTGGCGGGCGCCGGGGCAGGCGCCTCGCCCCGGTGCGGGGAGCGTGCATGACAGTGGAAGAGGCGTCACTCTCGTCTCGTGGTGGCGGGGCGGGAGCGGCGGAACACGGAGTCCCCGGCACCGGGATGTGGCGGCGAGTGCGCAGTCATGGGTGAGGGCGGCGGGAGTTCCGACGAGTCCCTGCGCGTGCGCAACATCGCGATCATCGCGCATGTCGACCACGGCAAGACAACCCTCATAGACCGCCTCCTCCAGCACTGCGGCGCCCTCGGAAGAGGCGCCACGAACGTCGAGCGCGCCCTGGATACCGACGATCTGGAGCGCGAGCGCGGCATCACCATCCTCTCCAAGAGCACCGCGATCGACTGGGAGGGGTGGCGCATCAACATCGTCGACACCCCGGGCCACGCCGACTTCGGGGGCGAGGTGGAGCGGGTGCTCTCGATGGTCGACTCGGTGCTCCTGCTCGTGGACGCGGTGGAGGGCCCGATGCCCCAGACCCGTTTCGTGACCGGGAAGGCGCTCGAGCGGGGGCTCGACCCCATCGTGGCCATCAACAAGGTGGACCGCGACGGCGCGCGCCCCGACTGGGTGCTGGACCGCACCTTCGACCTCTTCGACCGGCTTGGGGCGAGCGATCGGCAGCTCGACTTTCCCATCGTGTATACCTCGGCGCTGCACGGCTACGCGAGCCGCGAAGGGCCCGCTCCGAGCTCCGGCATGCGCCCGCTCCTGGAGGTCATCGTCGCGCACACTCCGCCCCCCGCGGTCGATGCCGAAGGGGCGTTTCAGATGCAGGTCAGCACCCTGGACTACTCGCCCTACGTCGGCCCGATCGGCATCGGGAGGGTGCAGCGCGGGCGGGTGCGCGCCAACTCCCCGGTCCTCGTCGTGGATCGCGACGGCGGGCGACGCAACGCCCGGGTACTGGAGGTGATGCGCTCGCGGGGGCTCGAACGGCACAAGGTGGACGAGGCCCGAGCAGGCGAGATCGTGGCGGTGAGCGGCATCGGCGATCTGAGGGTCTCGGACACTCTCTGCGACCCCGCGAACGACGAGGCGCTGCCGCCGCTTCGCGTCGACGAGCCGACGGTGCGCATGACCTTCGGCGTCAACACTTCGCCGTTTGCGGGCCGGGACGGGCGTTTCGTCACCAGCCGGCATCTGCGCGAGCGGCTTCGGCGCGAACTCATCCACAACGTCGCGCTTCGCGTCGAGGAGACCGCAGATCCCGACCGCTTCCTGGTCTGCGGTCGCGGCGAGCTGCATCTCGCGATCCTCATCGAGAACATGCGCCGCGAAGGCTACGAGCTCGCGGTCGCCGCACCCGAAGTCATCTGCAAAGTGGTGGAAGGGCGCGAGTGCGAGCCCTTCGAGCAGCTCAGCGTCGACGTGGAGGAAGCCCACCTCGGAACGGTGATGGAGATGCTCGGCTCGCGCCGGGGCGCGCTCGACGCCGTGCAGCCGGCAGGACCGGGCCGCACCCGCATCGACTACGTGATTCCCGCCCGCGCCCTCATCGGCCTGCGCACGGAGTTCCTGAGCGCGACCTCCGGGAGCGGCCTGATGCACCACACGTTCTCCCACTACGCGCCCCGGGTCGGAGAGGAGATGGCGCGTCGCCGGGGCGGCGCCCTCGTTGCGAGCGGGGCGGGCAAGGCGCTCGCCTACGCGCTGTTCAACCTCCAGGAGCGAGGGCGGATGCTGATCGGCCCGGGAGAGGAGGTGTACGAGGGCATGGTGGTGGGCATCCATTCGCGCGGCAACGACCTCGTGGTGAACCCCATGAAGGCCAAGCAGCTCACCAATATCCGGGCCGCCGGCTCCGACGAGAACATCCTGCTGACGCCGCCCCTGGGGCTGACGCTGGAGAGTGCGATGGCGCTCATCAACCCCGACGAACTGGTGGAGATCACTCCGCGGGCGATCCGGATTCGCAAGGTCCAGCTCCACGAGCACGAACGGCGCCGCGCCGCGCGGGCCGCATCGGGGCGCAAGCGGGCCAGCGCGTGAAGATCGGACTCACCGGCCTGCCGGGCAGCGGCAAGAGCGCCGTGTTCTCCGCCCTGACCGGCATCGATGCCGACGGGGGGCGCCGCCGCGGGCGGGAGGGCTCCAACATCGGCACGGTGAAAGTGCCCGATCCGCGCGTCGACGCGCTCGCCCTCATCTACCGGCCGCGCAAGGTCGTCTATGCGGAGCTCTCCTTCACCGACCTCGGGGGCGGGCGGACGTCGGGCCTCGACCGCGGCACTCTCCACGCGATGCGAGACATGGATGCGCTGTGCCACGTGCTGCGGGCCTTTGCCGGGAGCGCGGCGGGGGAACCGGACCCGGCCGACGAGCTGCGCACGCTCGAGACCGAGGCCCTGCTCGCGGATCTGGAGATCGTCGAGGCGCGGGTCGAGCGTCTGCGCAAGGAAGGCAAGAAGACTCCCGAACTCGTCCTCCTCACAAGAGTGCGTGATGCGCTGGAAGCGGAGAGCGCACTGCGCGACATCGAACTCGATGCGGGCGAGCGCCGGGCGCTCTCGGGCTTCGGGCTGCTCACTCTGAAGCCTCTGCTGGTGGTGAACAACGTCGCCGAGGAAGACATCGGGCAACCGCCCCCGCCCCCTCTTCTCGAAGAGGCGTCCGTGCGCGGCGCCGGCGTGGTCACCCTGTCCGCGCTCGTGGAGAGGGACATCGCGCAGATGCAAGGTGACGAGCAACGGGAGTTCGTAGAGTCCCTCGGTCTCGGCGAGCCGGCCCGGGACCGCTTCATCCGCGCCGCCTTCGCCCTCACCGACATGGTGTCGATGATCACCGTCGGCCCGGACGAGTGCCGGGCCTGGCCCATCCGGCGGGGCCTCGATGCCCCGCGCGCCGCGGGCCGGATCCACTCCGACATCGAGCGCGGCTTCATCCGCGCGGAAGTGGTGCCGTGGCGGGAACTCGTGGAGCGCGGCAGCGAGGCCAAGTGCCGCGAGGCCGGCGTGCTGCGCGTCGAGGGCAAGGACTACACCGTCCGCGACGGGGACGTGGTGAGGTTCCGCTTCAACGTGTAGGCGCGATGTCGCCCTCGCGACGAACATCGGTGCGACATTGCGGGCTGGCGGCTTCGCGTCGAATGCCCGGATCGGGCCAGCGCGGGTCTCCCGGCGATTGACGCGCCTTCGCTCCTCGCACCAGACTGGCGCCGGACGAGGCGCAGCCGCGCAAACAGGGGAGCAGGCCAGTGCATGTTCGGACGATAGAAGAGCGCCGCGACGGTGGCTGGGAGAAAGTGCTCGACTCGGGGCGGGTCCGCTCGTTGCGCTACGTGAGCGCGGTGGACCGGGTCGGTTTCTCGTTGCACCTGAACGTGAGTGACGCCGACGACGGGCGCCAGCTCTGGTACAAGCACCACTGGGAAGCGAACTACATAATCTCGGGCGAGGCCACGCTCGAGGATCTCGACCGTGGCGATACCTGGCGACTGCGGGCGGGTTCGCTCTATACGGTCGGCCCCACCGACCGGCACCGCCTCGTCGGACAACGCGACATCTGCCTCGCCAGCGTGTTCTGTCCGGCGCTGCGAGGGGACGAGACGCACGACGCGGACGGCGCCTACTCGCCGTCGGGCGAAGTGCCGTCAGGCCCCGGGCAGCTCTTTGTCCTCGAAGCCGACCTGCTTCGAGACGCCGGCCACGAGAAGACCGTCGCCAATGGCCAGGCGCATTCGCTGCGCATGCTGACGAGGGACGATCAGGTCGGCTTCTCGCTCTCCGACGTGCACCTGGAAGCCGGCGCCCGCGCCTCGCTCTGGTACAAGCACCACTGGGAGGCCAACCTCGTCATCGGAGGGCGGGGTAGCGTCTCGGACGTCGAGAGCGGGCGCGAGTGGCCGCTCTCCTTCGGCACCATGTACCTCGTCGGCCCGAGAGATCGCCATCTGCTCTGCGCGGACGAGGACATGCATATCCTGAGCGTCTTCTGCCCGCCTCTCGGTGGTGACGAAGACCACGATGCCGACGGCGCCCTCGCCCCCGGCGGTCCGGTGCCGGCGGGCCCCGACGACGAACCCTGAACACAACCGGCCGGAAGACCGCCCGGAGGAGGCCATAGCCGATGACCGATATCGAACGACATCATGTCGGACCCCGAATGAGCCAGGCGGTGGAGCACGCCGGAGTGGTCTACCTGGCGGGTCAGGTCGGCGACGATCCCGAAGCCGACGTGGCGACCCAGACCCGACAGATTCTCGCGAAGATCGACCGCTTGCTCGCGGAGTGCGGCAGCGACAAGTCCCGGCTGCTCTGGGCCCAGCTCTGGGTCACCGACATGCGCAACTTCGCGGCCATGAACGAAGTCTGGGACGCCTGGATCGATCCCGCGAATCCGCCCGCCCGGGCCGGGCTGTGCAGCGCGCTCGCCGCCCCCGACTGGAAGGTCGAGATCATGGTGATCGCGGCGAAGTGAGGTAGACGCCGGTCCCGCGCGCCCGGCGACGCGCGCGCCCGCGTCCCTCCCGGTCGCGTCCCCTCAGCCGAGCGCGCGACGGATCTCGTCGAGGCGCCGGGGGTCGGCGCACCCCGGCTCTTCCTTGGAGTACTCGCCGGCGAGAATGCGCCGTGTCACCTCGCGCCCGAAGGCGAGCCGCAGGCGCCGGTCCGCTTGCTCGTCGGCGGGCGCCGGAATCCGCGCCACCGTGTTGTTGCAGAAGGTGGGGCGCTCGCCCGCGCCGTCGAAGTGAAGCCCCTTGGGCGCCCGGCCTTCGGCCACCGCCCGGATCCCCTGGCGCACGAGCTTGCGGTACATGATCACGCCGCGGTCGGTGGAGGCGAGGTGCTCGCGCGAGTGCAGCGTGACCGGTCCCTGCGACACCCAGGCGTCCCAGTCTCCGGGCGCGCGCTGGCGCGCCTCGTAGGGCGGATCGCCGGTCTGGCCGACGTCGCCCGCCCCCACCGCGTAGGCGCCCCGATTGCTCTGGCGCTCGATGTACCCACTGCGCCCGGGGATGGTGAACTCCTTGTCGATGTCGCTCCAGCCGATGCTGAAGCAGTGGGTGTCGTCGACCGGCACCACCCAGGAGAGCGCGCTGCCGCGTCGGTCGAAGAGCGTCTCGCCCTCGGCATCGTCGATGCCGGCGACCCGCACCGCGTTGGGCATCAGCATGTCGTTGGTGCGCAAGTAGAGGAATTCGCCCCAGCGCCGCACCGTGACGTAGATCATGCCGGTCGGCGTCTCCACCCACTCCATGGTCGGAATCTCTCCGTACACCGGCTCGAACTGCACTCCGAAAAGGCGGGTGTGCAGGAAGCTCAGGTGAATCGGATCGGTCTCGTTCTCGTTGACCTGGAGCCAGTTGCAGGGGGAGTGGCGAACCCGCAACGCCCCGCGAGCCTGCGGGTGCTCGAAGGCGTCGAAAACCGGGAAGGGCGGGCGTTCATCGGGTGGTCCCATGTATGCGAACACCAGTCCGCGCCACACCTCCACCGGGTACGCGCCCTGACAGAGCTTGCGGCGGACGGGGCTCTCCGCAGGCTCGCCGGGGGTGTCGAGGATGCTGCCGTCCACATCGAAGTGCCAGCCGTGGTAGCAGCAGCGGATGCCACGTTCCTCCACCTTGCCGAATTCGAGCGAGGTGCCACGGTGCACGCAACGCCGTTCGAGCACGCCGACCCGGCCGCGCCCATCGCGGAATGCCACCAGGTCCTCGCCGAGAATGCGGATGGCTCGGGGAAGGTCCCCAAGCTCCTCCTCGACGCATACCGGGTGCCAGAAGCGTCGCAGGTACTCGCCGCAGGGCGTCCCGCGTCCCACCCGGCACAACTCCTCGTCCGGGTGGCCGTCGCGGGCGCTATGGTAGGCCGCGTAGGGCTGTCTGAGGGCCTTGCCGCGTTTTCTCATGATGTCGAGGTCCCGTTGGAGGGGGGCAGAACCGGGGCGTGGCGCGCGTGATGATCATACGCAACGCTCATTCGCCTCGCTCGGCGAGGAACCTCGACAGCGCGCCGGGCCGTCGCGCGACCGGCCGCAAGCTCCGCCTCGGGATCGCGGACCGGACCAGAACGCCGCCGTGTTCGAGGTCCCCGAGCCGATCGTCCAGGGTCCGCTGGCCCCCGTCACGTTTGCGCAAGGCGCTTCGCTGGAGGCTTTGCGTTTCGTCCGGTGGCGGAGTGCTTCGTGACGCCATGCGACTGTTCATGAGCTCATGATTGACACTGAGCATACTCCACTCGATTCCCGCCGCGCTCACCGTGGTGCACTCGCGCCTGGAAGGGCACGGACCCGGGCTGGTATCTTGAGCGCCCGTGGACGAGCTCTCGAAGTTGATTCCCATTCGTCTCGGCGAGGGTCCGGAGCGCGAAGCACCGCGTTCGCCTCCGCCGGGCGCTTCCGACTGGACGCCCCGTCCGCCCGAAGCGCCGTGGCGCCTCGCGGTGGTAGAGGCGTGGTTCGCCCGTGCCCGTCAGGCGGGCCTCGACACCATCGCGGAGCGTCGGAGGGCGCGGGTCGCCGGGCAACGCCCGCGGCTCGCCTCGATTCCGCGCCGCGAAGGAGAGTCCTGACCCGCCGCCCGCGGCGGCGCCGGGGGGCGCACTCAAGTACCATCCGGCGCCGGGTCTGAGTACAATCCCGCCGCGCGCTCGATCCAAGTGGTGGAGAGTGCGCCGCGGCCTGTGAGGGGCGCCCGGTCGATGCGACCGGTGCGCGGCGATCCAACTTTGATATGAGGGGGGAGATATGACGCCTGAAGAACTCGAGGCGGCAATCGCCATGACCACCACCATTAACTTGGAGGTGTATTACTACTGGTGTACGGCGATCATGATTCTCATCCATGCGGGATTCATGATGTACGAGATGGGCGCGTCGCGGGTGAAGCACGTACTCGCGTCCGGCACCAAGAACATCCTCGCATTCGCATTCATGATTCCGACGTTCTGGATGTTCGGTTGGTGGATCTACCTGGCCATGATCAACGGCTTCGTTCCGGACTTCGAGGCCGGCCAGTACGGGGTGCCCTGGAGCGAGTGGATGGGACCGAACCTGCAGGACAACGCCACCGGCGTGTTCTGGGGGGCCTTCACCCTGTTCGCCTGCACCACCGCATCCATCATGTCGGGCTCGGTGATCGAGCGCATCCGACTTTCTTCGTTCCTCATCCTCGCGGTGGTGCTGGGATCGGTGGTGTGGATCCTGTCCGCGTCCTGGGGCTGGCATCCCGACGGATGGATGGTTACCACGTGGGGCTACCATGACTTCGGCGCGTCCGGCGTGGTGCACATCATCTCGGGCTTCTTCGCCCTGGGGATCCTGATTCCGCTCGGCTCTCGGGTCGGGCGATTCAACCCCGACGGTTCCGCCAACGTCATCCGTGGCCACAGTCTGCCGATGACGATGGTCGGCCTGATGCTGATCGTGGTCGGCTTCTTCGGCTTCCTCGGCGGATGTGTCATCTACGGCGGCACCGGCCAGTGGACCAACATCTACGGCATGCCGACCACCCTGTCGACCATCCTGTTCAACACTCTCATGGGAGTGGCGGGCGGCATGATCGGCGGCTACGCGATGACCCGTGATCCCTTCTGGGTGATGTCGGGCGCCCTGTGCGGAATCATCTCGGTCGCGGCGGGGATGGACCTCTACTATCCGGCCTTCACCTTCGCGCTCGCCTTCCTCGGTGGCGTCATCGGACCGATTTCAGCCAGGTTCCTCGAACGCTTCAAGGTGGATGACGCGGTCGGCGCGGTGTCGGTTCACGGCACCTGCGGCATCGTCGGGGTGCTGGGGGTCGGTATATTCGCGGGGGGCTATCCGGCCTTCTCCGAGACCATTCCCACCATCAGCTTCGGCGGCCAGTTCATGGGCATGCTGGTGATGGTCGCCCTCGGCTTCATTCCGGGCTACGTGCTCGCCATGATCCTGAAGGCCATCGGCATCCTGCGGGCGAGCGAGCCCATCCAGGAGATGGGAATGGACGTCGAGGTCGAGAACACGGCGTATCCCGAAGGCATGTCCTCGAACGTCTGAGGCGCCCGAACGAAGCGAAGGAGAATCACTGATGTTCAACTCCAGTCCAATCGAAATGTGGGAAGGCGCCGGCGCTTTCTACACATTCTTCGACGGCGGTGCCCTGTTCTGGTTCTGGGTTGCCGTCATCTGCCTGATCATTCCGATCTGGGTAGCCCTGCGCGCGGAGAAGCAGGCGCAGGACAGCCACGGCTAGCCAGCCGGCCAGCCGGAATCTCTCGGCACTTCGCCCGCCCCCTCTTTGGGGGCGGGCGAGACCGGGAACGAAAGGAACAACGTCTGCGGTCAAGCGAGGCCGGCTCGAAAGAGCCGGCCTCAGTTGCGTAAAGGGCCGCCGTACCCCCGCGGATGACCTCGGGCGCGGTACAGAGGGGCCGCGCCGTACCCTCGCGGATGCCTTCGGGCGCGGTGCAGAGGGCGCAGTGGTGGTCGGCTATCCTCGTTCGACCACTTCAATCCGGTCGCCCGCACACACGGCTCCCTCGCTCCGGGGGATCAGGTGAATCCCGAAAGCCGGCCCGCCGGCGCCGAAGCGGCGGTAGGTGGAGAGAGTGCGCAGGGGCTCCTGGTGCTCGTCCCGGACCGCGCTCTGCGGGTCGACGGTGGTGAAGACGCAGCGCCGGCAGGCCTGCGCGCAGTCGAACTCGACGCCGCCGATGCGCACCCGGCGCCAATGGTCCTCGTCGTAGGGCGCGGACGCCCCCCGCACCACCAGGTTCGGCCGGAAGCGCTCCATCGCCACCTCGATCGGGGCGCGATTATTGAGATCGGCCAGTGAGGCTTCGGTAGCAAGGAGGAGCGGGCACTCGTCGGCGAAGCTCACTTCATCGCCGGGGCGGCCGCCGCACTCCGCGCTCACCTCGCGCCGGCAGTCGCGGCCCATGTGCACGAGGTGGCACTCGGCTCCGAGGTAGTCCCGGAACCACTGGTCGGCGCGGGGGCCGCAGCCTCGCGCCTCGCAGGGGTCGTCGAACACGAACACCCGCCGGGGGGTTCCTTCGCCGGGGCCGCCGACTTCGAGCGCCGGCATCCCGGGAGCGCGCAGGAGGAGGCCCTCCTCCCGGACTTCCGTCTCCACGTGGAGCAGCTTCGGAAACTCGCGCCCGGTGAGAGTGCCGCCGTCGGCGTCCACCAGCATCCAGCGCCGGTCGTGGTCGAGCCCGCGGGGACCGACCGTGGCGCGTTCCATGGCAACCGGTGCGCAGGACTTGACCGGGTAGATGGCGATACCGCTTACGTGCAGTTCATTCATGAATTCGTTCCGCCCTCAGTCGCCGACCGCCCGGCTCAATCGACGGGCGCGAGCGCGTGAGCGAGCTCGGGGTTTTGCTCCAGCAGGCGTGCGTAGGCGCCCTCCAGGACCTCCTCGCTCGCCGCCTCGCCCTCGTCCACCACCGCGTCCACCGACTCGAAGATCCGGTGTTTGGCGTAGAAGCGCCAGTGTACGGGAAGGCGCCAGAGCAGTTCGTGGAGCCGGGTGTAGGCGGAGCGGGTCCACCGTGTCTCGAAGGCGACCCGGCCGGGACTGTGGCCGAAGAAGGCGTCATCGGCCCGCTTCGCCATCTCCGCGCGCAGCGCTTCGGTCGCTCCGGCATCGATCGCATCGTCGCGAATCACGACCCCGTAGTCGCGTTGCGCGCCCTCCACCGAAACGAAGCCGCGGCGCACGTCGGTGAGGACGCGCTCCGCGGGCCGCTCGTGCGGCGGCCCGTAACCGCCGCCCCCGGCCGCGGTGATGCGCACGATGTCGCCCGGATCGACGGTGACGACGTCGGTGTTGCCAAGGTCGACCTCGTGGTTGGAGCCGGGGTTGAGGACGAAGGCGGAGGACTTGCCCGCCGCGCCGCCCGCGATGCCCCAGGGTGTGAAGCGCACCCGGTCCCGGTTGCGCGCGGTGAGCACGGTCTGGGGTGAGAAGACCTGGAAGGTCATCGAGGTCGCGAGCCCGCCGCGGCACCGGCCGGCGCCCCCGGAGTCTTGCGAGAGCGAATACTCGAGGATCCGGATCGGCGTCTCCGCCTCGTTGATCTCCACCGGCGTGTTCTTGAAGAAGGCGTGGTGCGCCCCGTTGCCCTCGGTGCCGTCTCCCTCGGCGCTGCCGCCCGCCCCCGCGGTGATCGGGCTGATGTTCGCCATTACCCTGCGTCCGCTCCGGTTGTCGGTGGTGCGCACGTTCAGCAGGGGTCCGCCTCCGCCCGGTCCCGCCTGGAGCTGCTCCGGCAGGGCCTGGGCGAAGGCGCCGAAGATGGTCGACATGATCCGCACCGTGCCAAGGCTGCGCATGCCCACCGCGGCCGGGAATTGCGGGTTGACGATCGAGCCTTCGGGGAGGATGCAGCGGCTCGAGCGTGCGAGTCCGGCGTTGCGCAGAATGGTCGGGTCGAGCGTGTAGAGCACGTAGACGAGCCCCACCATCATCAGCACGTGGCGTTCGTCTCCGCCGGTGGGGATGTTGATGGAGGAGGCGAGCTGCGGGTCGCTGCCCGAGTAGTCGAAGATGATCTCTTCGCCGTCGATGACGAGGTTCAGCGCGATGCGGGCCGGATAGCCGTCCGCGGTGTCTTCGTCCATGTAGTCGGCGAAGAAGTACTCGCCGTCGGGGATCCCGCGAATGACGTTGCGGGCCTGGCGCTCCGCGTAGTCGAGGAGATCCTCCGCGCCCTCGCGGAAGGTCTCGACCCCGAAGCGCCGGACGAGCTCGTGCACCTTCTGCTCGCCGGTGTTCATCGCCGCCGCGAGCGCCTTGATATCGCCCCAGTTCTGCTCCGGCATGCGCACGTTGGTGAGCAGGATCCGAAGCAGCTCCTCGTTCAGTTCCCCGCGGCGGTAGAGTTTGGCGGGCGGGATGCGGATCCCCTCCTGGTGTACTTCGGTCAGGGTGCGCGAGAGGCTTGCGGGCACCGCACCCCCCACGTCGGTGTTGTGGATGTGGCCGGCGACGAAGCACAGCAGCTCGCCTTCGTGAAAGACCGGCTTCCACAGGTGCATGTCCGGGGAGTGGGTGCACACGAAGCCGCTGTAGGGATCGTTGGTGAGGCAGATGTCGCCCTCGTGGTACTCGTCGATCAGGGAGAGAGCGTTGGCGTAGTCCAGCCCCACGAACCAGGTCGCGCCGAGCGCAACCGGTGAGGCGAAGGTCTTGCCCGCGGGCGTGACGATGCCGATGGTGAAGTCCTCGCTCTCGCGCACGAAAGTCGAGTGGGCGGTGCGCAGCAGGGTGCGGGCCATCGTCTCGGCCGCGGCCGAGCAGTGGTTGGCGAAGATCTGGAGGGTGACGCGGTCTGTGTTCATAGGTGACGGTCCGAACCGGTTTGGCTCAGGTCGGCCCCGAGTATTGCCGTTCGCATGGATTTCCCCTTGATCGGTTGTCGTTCACTTGCTGATTTCTCGATGCCTCGGTGAAACGTCCGGGCTGAAGGGACCAGGTCAATCGCTCTCGCGATGTACCAGCAGGTTGCGGTAGCCGTCCACCCGGCCGGTGAAGCCCGCGGCCACGCACACCGTGGTGTCTTCCTGGGCGACCACTGCGGGGCCTTCGATGCGATCGCCCGGGTTCAGCCGCCGGCGCAGGAACAGGGGCGCTTGTCGGTGGCGGCCCTGCGCGTAGATCGATACACGCCGCTCCGGCTCGGCACGCCGCTCGTGTTCCACCTCGCGGGTGAACTCCGGTTTGGGCGTGCGTCCCACCGCGACCAGGCGCAGGTTGATGATCTGCACCGGCGCGCCGCGCTCCGAGTGGCGGTAGAGCTTCTGGTGGGCGTCGTGAAAGGCGTTGGCGAGGGCTTCGAGGTCGCCATTCTCGATCGCCACCGCATCGAGATCGGTCTCGATCTCGAAGGCCTGGCCCCGGTAGCGCATGTCGGCGGAGCACAGAAACTGCGGCTCTCCCGTGTATCCCTGCTCGTCGTGCAGCCAGCGCGCGCCCAGGTCGCGCAGCGCCGCGAGTTCCTTGCGGATCGACCCGGCGGCGCCGGTTTCTTCGAGGTCCAGGTAGACGGTCTTGATGAAGTCGTTCTTGAGGTCGGCGATGAGACCCCCGAGCGCGCTCAGGACTCCGGGCGTCGCCGGCACAACCACGTCGCGCAAACCGAGCTCCTCGGCGAGGAAGCAGGCGGTCATCGGTCCCGCGCCGCCGAAGGCGAGCAGGGCATGGTCGCGCGGGTCCACGCCCCGGGCCGACATCAGCTTGCTCACCTCCAGGTACATGCCCGACACCGCGATGCGCAGGATCGATTCCCCCGCCTCCTCGACCGACATGTCGAGCGGCGTCGCGAGGGTCTCCACCGCGTGGCGGGCCGCCTCGGTATCCACCCGCACCGCGCGGTAGCCGATGTCCACCGCGCCCACGTAGCCGAGCGCCACAAAGGCGTCGGTGAGGGTGGCGCGTCGGCCGCCCCGCCCGTAGCAGGCGGGGCCCGGGTCCGCGCCCGCGCTCTGCGGGCCGACCCGCAGCGTTCCGAGATCGTCGCGCCACGCGATCGAGCCGCCTCCGGCGCCGATCGAGGTCACCGAGACACTCGGGATGTAGACCGGGTAGCCTCCGACCATCTCGCCGATGCCGTACTGCGGACGGGCGTCGCGAATGAAGGCGACATCGGCGCTGGTGCCGCCCACGTCGAAGCTGATCGCATTCGGAAAGCCGGCGAGCCCCGCGACATGGCTCGCGCCGATGACGCCGGACGCGGTGCCGGACAGCAGCATCTGAGCGCAGGCCGTCTTGCCCTGCTCCGCGCTCATGACCCCGCCGTTCGACTTGGTGACGAGCGCGGGCGCTGGCACCCCGGCTTCGCGGAGCGCCGCCTGCAGGGAGTCGAGATAGCGGCTTACGCGGGGTTGCACGTACCCGTGGATTACCGCGGTGACGGTGCGCTCGTACTCGCGCACGATCGACCACACTTCGCTGGATTGGAACACCGCGAGCTCCGGGGCGAAGCGGCGCACTAGCGCCGCCACTTCCCGCTCGTGCGCCGGGTTGCGGTAGGCGTTGATGAGGGCGATGACGACGCCCTGCGCCCCGAGCGCGCGGGCGCGCGCGACCGCCTCGGCCACGCTGCGCTCATCGACCGGGGTGTCGGGGTGGCCGTCGCTGCGCATGCGCTCTCGTACCGGCAGTACCCGGTCCTTGGGCACCAGAGGGTCGGGTCGGCGCGACTTGAGGTTGTAGGGATCCGGCATCTTCAGCCGGGCGATCTCCAGTACGTCGACGAAGCGCTCGGTGGCGAAGAGGCAGAGCCGGATCCCCTGCTTCGTGATGACGGTGTTGACGCCTACCGTGGTGCCGTGGGTGAAGCAGCCGATCTCCGCCGGGGAGACCGAGAAGCGCTCTTCGAGCTGCGCAAGCCCCTCGCTCACCTCGCGTCCCGGGGTTTGCGGAGTGGAGAGCACCTTGAGCGCGTGCACCTGGCCCGTGTGCTCGTCGAAGGCGCAGAAGTCGGTGAAGGTTCCGCCGATGTCCACCCCGACCCGGTAACGGGTTCCGTTATCAGCCATGCATCTGCCTTTCTTTCGTCCTGTGGCTCCGACTCACGGCCGCGGACGCGCATCCGCCGTCATGAGCGATGCCGAAAGCGGCCCGGGTTCGTGACGGTACTATCGAAGTACGCCGGCGCGCCCTGACAAGCAAACGCCCTTGCCTCTGCCGACAGCCAGCCACCCTCGCTTCGTGAGTCGGCGAGCCAGGCCGGCTACTCGTAGAGCGCGACGCAGCGCACCTCGATGCTCCAGCGATCGGGGGCATCGGGTTGCGTCATCGGGTCTTCGAAGGCGGTGTGGAAGCTGAACGTGCAGGGCGCGTCGGGGCTTTCGGAATCCGCCCGTGCGCCCTGGGAGCGCGCCATTCCACCGGCGGAATCCCACTGCTTGATCAGCAGCGCCTCGTCGCCGGTCATGGCGGGATAGAAGCACCAGCGATGATTGTCGGAATGCTTCGCCAGGTAGTTTTCGCCGACCCGATCGCGGTAGTGGACTTCGAACACCACCAGATCGTCCGGATGCACGCTGGCCGCATCGCAGAGCGCCAGCGGATGGGTGGCGACCGGCTCCCGGGCGATGTTGCGCCAGACGTTGACGAGCGCGAAGCGGCCCTCCCCGAGAGCGTCTGCCACCGCGGCCTCCGACAGGAGGGAGGCTCCTTGCGGGAGCAGGCGGCGATAGGTGTCGTTGCCGGTGGGTGGCTGTGCCAGATCTCGCAGACGGCGGGGCCCGCTGGTGAGCGTGTAGTCGCCATGCACCATGTAGATCGGCGGCTGCACCCGTTGCCCGCCCGCAACGCGGCGCTGGCTCCGGTTGCCGGACGCCGATCGAATGTTGTGGTCGAAGGCCGCGACGGTGCGGGCGCCGCACGCCTCTCGCACGATCTCGGCACAGTGCGGGTAATAGTCGCGCACGATCCGATCGTCGTCGAGGAAATCGAAGTCCAACGGTGCCGTCGCTTCTTCCACCAGCTCGAAGCCGTTGGCGTCGAGGGCGGGGCGCTGCCGCCCCGTCAGGTTTCGCGCATCGCCGACCGGCATCCGCCGCTTTACAGGCTCCGCCCCCTCCCAGTGGCTGTCGTTACCGTCGCCGTCCCGGTGCATGAACACCTTGCCGTTGCGGTAGAGCGAACTCTCCACCGACGCCGCCAGGTACGTGAACTCTCCGCTACGCATCGCGTCGCTTCGAACTTCTCGTATCGAGCCCATCGAACAACCTCGCGGGGGGGAAGAGGGGTGCGCGATGCCCGGCTTCGGCGCGAAGTGGCGTTTCGCCCCAGGGTGGGAGGCGTCCCTGCCCCCGGATCCATCGCGCGGTGGCGATTCAGGCCTCCACTCGGGCGATGTAGTCGTCCGACTCTCCCAGGTGCGGGATGCCGTGGTTGTGCCCGCCGTAGGCTTCGGTGCCCTTCAGCACCGCGGTGCGACGGCTGAACTCGACCTTGAGCTCGCCGGCCAGGATCTTGCCCACCGCCTCGTACTGCCAGCCGCTCACCACCTGGTTGGCGGGCCGAGCCGACATCCGGTCGAACCAGGCCTTGATGCGGGGGTGCTTATCCCAGACCCGATCCGGAATGATCTTGCCGGCATCGTGGGACACGAACTCGTGGAAGGCGGCGAGATCGGCGTAGCTCACCTCGTCGCCGCAGCAATAGTCGCGATCCTTGAGCCAGTAGTTCTCCATTACGCTCATGGACTCGTAGAGGACGTGATAGCCCTTCCTGCGCTCCGCGGTGAAGTCCTTGTCGTCGCCGTAGATGAAGGGCGCGAAGATCGTCCAGTGGAAGGCGCCGCCGCCGAGGCGCAGCGTGTAGGCGTACCACTGCACGAACTGGTTGATCTGCGCGCGCTCGCGCAGCGTGGAGCCGAACCAGTGGCTGGGGCACTCGAACTTCTCGTGGAGGTAGCGCCCGATTGCGACGTTCTCCCACACCGTGAAATCCCCGTCGACCAGGATCGGCACCTGCCCAGTGGGGTTGTACGTGTCTCTGAACTCCTGCGTCTCGTTGATGTTCGTGGTGATGTCGATGACCTCGTCCTCGAAGGGGATGTCGTTCTCGACCATGAACTGCCGTGCCGAGCGGCACGGCTGGGACGCGGGGTGATGCAAGTAACGCAGCTTCGTGGCCATGGGGACCTCCTCATCGTCCGGGGGGGAATCAGCTTAGCGTATTTCCGGGTCTTGTAGAATTCCCTGCACTTTCAGGCACCTGGATTCGCGATCCGATGCAAGAAATGATCGCGACCATGCCGGGCAACGCGCGAATACGCCAGATCGTCCACGCCGGCTCCGGCCCGCTGGCATCATGCGTGGAGCTCCGACCTGTCGAGGCGCTTGAAGCCACGGATACGTGCCGCGCGGATCACTATGTGGTCTTTGCCGAGCGAGTTCCGCATGTGTTGTTCAGGATTCATGCCGCCGCCACTTCCACTCGATACCCTCCGTTGTCACGTTATGGAAGAAATCTGGATTGCGCGTGCGTTCCGGATTCGCAAGTTCGTCCTCCCACACCGGCCATGCGGAAACCCGAAGCTCCGTTTCATCCAGAGCATTCCATTCTGCGTCGGCCAGCAGGAAGTGCAGATTCAGAAGACTCTCTGCCGCTGGTCTCGCTCCCTTCAAGATGATGGCAACATCGACATCGCTCTCTTGCCGGAAGTCGCCCCTGGCGCGGCTGCCGTAGAGCAACGCCCGCTTGACCGGTGGCAACCGCGTGATCGGCAGACGTGATAGAAAAATGTCCACGGCCTTGGCCGTTACCGAATCAACGGAGTCGTACGAACTCATGTGTCGCCTGCCAAGCACTCGACCATCATCAGCTCGTTTCCCCGGTCGCCGGGGGAACCGCGAACCCGATTACATAGATCTGACCACATCCCTTGCGAATGCCTCGCGCGCAAGGTTCTGCCTGTCCCAGTGGAGCGAAAGCGTGAGCGTAGAATCACAACGGAAAGTAACAGGAATCTTGTTCTTGCGGAACTGCGCCTGCGTCCTCAAGTGCATCCGCACGAATCCTGGCTGATTTGCCAGCACTCCTGCCAGCCTCGACAAGACCAGAGCTTTTGCAACATCGTGGCTCAAACCCTCTGGATGGCGCTCAGGATGTCGTAAACGGCGTCGGCGATGCGCAATATGGGGGGGGCACCACCGCTGTCGGGAAGCATTCACTCGGCGCGTTCGCAGTCGGCGAGGTGGCATCTCCATCCGGCGCGTGTTGGCGGCGTCGAGATAGTGGTCTACTGCATTCCAAACGTCATACAACGGGCTGCTCGTCGGCGCGAAACTTCGAGGTTTGAGCGCTTCAGGCGCTACCCTCCCACGCACTCTCCGTGCTTCCGCTATGCTCCGGCACGGGAAGCCGCAGGGTCGCGTTGGTACCTCTCATGAAGATCGTCACTTACAACATCCGCTTCGGGATGGGACAGGACGAACGCATCGACCTCGAGCGCATCGCCGATACTGTCCGGGGCGCGGACATCATCGCGTTTCAGGAGGTGGAGCGCTTCTGGAAGCGAAGCGGGATGTGCGACCAGCCGGCGATCCTGGCGGGGCACCTGGAGGACTTCCATTGGGCCTACTTCCCGGCCTTCGATGTCGATGCGCCGGAGGAGGTGCGCGACGGAAGGGCGGGCCGGCGACGCCGCCGTCACTTCGGGCCGATGACGCTCTCGCGCCACCCCATCCTCTCGGTGCGTCGGCTCGTGCTGCCGAAGCTCGTGAATGGAGGCGGCTTCAACATGGATACCGGCGCGCTTGAATGCGTGATCGACGCCGAGTGCGGGCCGCTTCGGGTCTACAACCTGCATCTCGGGGTGTCGGACCGGGACCAGCGCATCCAGATTCCCCGGTTGCTTCAGTGTTACCGGGAGGCGCGGGCGGGCGGAGGCGCCTGGAGCGGGCACGAAGATTACTTACAGGCTGAACACCGGTGGGACAATGACGAAGCGCCACCGCCGATGCCGGCGGAGACCCTGGTGCTCGGGGATTTCAACTGCGAGCCGGGGAGCGAGGGGTATCGGCTGATGGTGGAGGAGGGCGCTTTCGTCGACAGCTGGACGCTTGCCAGGAAGCACGGGGAGACTCGGATCACCTGGATACCTCCGAGTCCTGCCCACTTTCCGGGCCGAGAGATGACCCTCGATTACTGTTTCGTGAGCCGGGAACTCGCGCCGTGCGTCGCTTCGGCGTGGGTGGACACGGCCGCGCGGGGCTCGGACCATCGCCCCTGCTGGGTGGAGCTGGCGCCACCCTCAGCGGGTTGACCAACGCACGGTGCTCACAAGCGATACCTTTTCCAGGTTGTCGCCCTCGCCCCGGAATACGTGCCCCAGCGGAACAGGCCGAATCCATGTCGCAGAGAGCACTGCTTGCGGGACGGCGCGCCCTTGTCACCGGCGCGAGCGGCGCCATCGGCGCCGCGATCCGCCGTGAGTTCGAGCGTCACGGTGCCGAGAGCATCGGCGTGGACGTGGCGCCCGGCCCAGGCGTCATCGCCTGCGACGTGAGCGACGAGGCCTCGGTGCGTGCCGCCTTCGACCAGGCGGTCGAGGGCGGACCCTTGAGCGATGTCGTGCACGCGGCGGGCGTCGTCTCGGTGGCGCCGGTGGCGGAGCAGTCGCTCGCGGAGTTTCGACGGGTCATCGACATCAACCTGGTCGGCACATTCCTCGTCGCCCGCGAGGCCGCGCGCCGGATCGCGGATAACGGCGCCATCACCCTCATTTCGTCGCAGGCGGGACTCAAGAGTGGCGCCTACTGGAGCGCCTACTCCGCCGCCAAGGCGGGGGTGCTGCGCATCATGGAGTCCCTCGCACTCGAGCTCGCGCCCCGCGGCGTGCGCGCCAACGCGGTCTGCCCCGGCGAGGTCGAGACCACGATGATTGTCGATGCGATGGACGCTATCGCGAAGCTGCGCTCCATTGCGCCCGAGGCGGTGCGAAAGGCCTACACCGACGAAATCCCGCTCGGGCGTTTCGCGACGCCGGAGGAGATCGCCCGGGTCTGCGTGTTCCTGTCTTCGCCGCTCGCCGACTACGTCACCGGCAGCGCCCAGACGGTCGACGGGGGCCTGCTTTCGAGATGAGCGAGTCGACGAAACCGAGATTCAAATCGGCGGCGGCCTGCGTGCCCGACCCGTGCGCCCGCGCCCGGCGAATCATCCGCCTCGCGGCCCGGAGCTCGGATCAGCGCATCACTGCCCTTGCGCGCCCGACAGGTCGGGGTGGCGCAGATGCAGTCCGAGGTGTTGCTGGAGGGTGTAGGCCGCGCGGAGCAGTCCCGCCTCGTCGAAGGGTCGGGCGGCGAGCTGCAGACCGATGGGCATTCCCGAGGCGCTGAACGCGCAGGGAACGGACAGCGCGGGGCAGGCGGCGAGGTTGAAGATCTCGAGCGGCGCGGAGCGGTCGGAGTCGGTGAGGCCGAAGGGATCGAAATCGGCGATGGGCTGCGCGGGGCCGCTCGCGGCGGGGAGCGCCAGGAGGTCGACTCGTTCAAAGAGGGCGGCGACTTCACGTCGGATGCGGCTGCGCAGGCGCTGGGCCTGGATGTATTCCTCCGCGGTGAAGAGTCCGCCCATGTAGGTGTAGATGCGAAACACCTGGCCAAGACTCTCGGCTTGGCGTTGCAGCGTCTCGCGATAGATGGCGAAGTCTTCCGAGAGGTAGAGGATGCAGTTGGCGATGTGCAGCTCCTCGAAGTGAGGCACCCGCACCTCTTCCATCACCGCGCCGAGCGACTCGAGCTCGGCGATCGCCCCCTCGACCGCGGTCCGGGTCTCCGGCTCGGCGCCTTCGAAGCCTTGCCGGAGCACGCCTACCTTCACGCCGCGGACATCTTCGCGCAGCGCCGCCCGGTAGTCGGGGACTGGCGCCCGGGAGCTGGTCCGGTCCAGTGGATCGTGTCCGGCGATCGCCGCGAGCATCAGGGCCGCGTCTTCCACGCAGCGGGTCATGGGTCCCAGGTGGTCGATCGACCAGGTGAGCGGAATCACCCCGTGCCGGCTCACCCGACCGTAGGTCGGCATCAGTCCCACGACGTTGTTGTACGAGGCGGGGAAGCGGATCGAGCCGCCGGAATCCGACCCGCAGGCGCCCGCGCACAGTCCCGCCGCAACCGCCACCCCCGAGCCGCTGCTCGACCAGCCCGGGGCACAGTCAAGGTTCCAGGGATTGCGGGCTTCTTCGCCGAACCCGGGCGGTCCGGTCATCGCGAGCTCGCTCATGGTGAGCTTGCCGAGCAGGACGGCGCCCGCCGCTTCGAGACGCGCGGCAACGGTGGCGTTTCGGCGCGGGACCCGGTCGCGGTAGATGCGCGAGCCTCCGGTGGTGGGCAGGCCGGCGGTGTCGAAGATGTCCTTGAGCGCGACCGGAATGCCGTGAAGCGGCCCGCGCCGCTCGCCCCGCCCGAGCTCTCTCTCCGCGCGACGCGCGCTCTCGAGCGCCCCTTCGCGCGCGACGTGGAGGTAGCTGTGGAGCCGTCCGTCGAGGGCCTCGATGCGATCCAGGTGGGCCTTCGTCAGCTCCACCGGCGACAGCTCGCCGGCGCTCAGGAGGGCACCCGCCTCCTCCATCGAGAGGTAGCAGAGTTCGGCGTTCCCGCTCATGTTTCGCGGGGGGCCTCGGTGCCCGCGGTCAGGAACGCGGTGCCGACTTCCTCGCCATCGAGATCGAGCGCGAGCAGCGCATCGAGCTGGGGTCGGTAACCCTCGAGCGCCCGGCGCACCCATTGCCGCTCCTCGGGGCTCGGACTGAGGCCCACCCGCTGAAGCAGCACCTGGAGATCGCGTTCTTCCATCACATTCGCCCTCTCGATGACGCATGCCGGCACTCGGTGCGCCCGGATTCTACTCCGGGGGACGCGTTGCGGTGCGCGGGGAACGCGCACGCATTGCGCCGAGCAGGTCGCCGACAGGACGGAAGCTTCGCGATACGGGGCGGGGACTCGCGGCGCGCCGCGGGCGGGCTCGGCTCAGGCGAGCGGCGAGAAGTCCGTCGGGGTCATGAAGCGATTCTCCTCGACGCGCACCAGGGGGCCGTTGCGTTCCGACTCCGCGCGCACTCGGTGCCACTCCTCGTCGGCCATGAACGCCGCCCAGCTCGCCTCGCGCGCCGCCATGTTCTCGTAGGCGAGCAGGTACCAGAGCTCATCGTTGCGCCCGCCCACTTCATTTAGCCAATAGCCCACGTTCTTCATGCCGTGGCGCTCGAAGATTCGCAGGGTGTGGTCTCGGAAGCGCGCAAGCAGGTCGGGCATCCGGCCGTGGAACGCGGTGTAGATCCGAAGTTCGTAGAGCATGGCCATCTCCTCATGAAGGCGTGGCGCCGGCCGGGACCGGCGCGGCGGCGCGCCGCCCCGGCAGCATCATCGCGCCGAGGGCGGCGGCGAGCGCGGCCCCCGTGAGCAGCACGTAGAGCAGATCGAAGCTCCCGGTCGTCTCGAAGCTTCGGCCGGCAACGATGACGGTCAGACCGCCCACGCCGAGCGCCAGCACGAACTTCGCGCCGTAGGCGAGCGAACGCCATCGAAAGGGCGTGTAGTGGGCGACGAGCATGTTCTCCGCCGCGGCGAAGCTGGCGTTGAAGGCCATCGCCAGCGCCGCGACCACCAGCAGAAGCGTGCCGAAGGTGGAGGTCAGCACGAAGAGCGGGATCACGGTCGCGAGCCAGCAGGTCACGTAGATCGTGCGGGCGGAGTAGCGGTCCGCGAGCCAGCCTCCGAGCATGCTGCACGCCGAAGCGATCGCGATGACCGCGCCCACATAGAGGCCGATCTCGGTGTAGCTGCCCGCGATGGATGGCGAGAGGCCGGACTCGAAGACCTTGGGCATGGTGTGCGTGAGGCCGGTGTAGATGAACCCGTTGCAGGCCATGGTCAGGCTGAGCACGATGAACACGCGGCGCATGGCGCCTCGTCCCGGACGCGCCGCCGGGGCGCGTTCCGACCGTATGTCCCGGATCGCGCCGCGGCGCCAGGCGATCCACAGCGCGGCCCCCGCGAGCAGGGACGCGATGCCGGGCAGTACGAAGGCGGCACGCCACGAGACGAAGTCGATCATCACTCCGACGAAGACCGGGGCCGCGGCGCTGCCGATTCCGCCGAAGACGCTGTTTATCCCGAGGGTGATGCCGCGCTTGCGCGCGCAGGCCACCAGCCACGCGATGCCCACCGGATGGTAGATGGAGGCGAAGAGGCCGATGAGACTCAATCCCACGAAGAGCGAGCCGGTGCCCGACGCGAAGCCGGTGAGGAGACTGCCCGCTCCGAGTCCGAGGAAGAAGATGACCATCATGCCGACCTGGCTCCACCGGTCTCCCAGCCAGCCCGCGGGCAGGGCTCCCACTCCGAAGAGCACCAGCCCGAAGCTCGCGAGTTCCAGCAGTTCGCCATAGCCAACCCCGAAGACCGAGGGCAGGTGCAACACCGCGCTCGCGTACAGGATCGTGAACATGTGGGTGTAGACGTGCCCGAGATTGGAGAAGGCGATCGCGAGCCTGGTCTCCTTTCCGGCGTCGGCGGGGCGGGGCGGTTCGATCGCACTCACGTGGCTTTGGGTCTCGTGGATCGGTGAAACATGGCAGCTTGGGCGCGGGTGGGGAGGATGGGGTTCCCAGCCGAGCGCAGCGTAAAGCGGTCCCGGCCCGATTGCACCCTGACCGCAATGATTCACCGATCATCGGCGGTGGGTCCGTATCTGCCCGCGTGGATGGTGTTGAACGCGAGCCAGGGCACGGGACAACGGGACACTACGCTCGAAGTACGCTTGCGCAGCCTGGCTCGTGAACGCCCTTGCCCCTACCGATCGCTGCGCGCTCCAGCCCGGATGTTTCACCGATCTTCGGCCGCTTCGGGCGCCAAGATGCCGTGATAGCAGGAAGCACGGACGGAGAGACGCGCAACGGCGAGCCGGAAACAGACGAAGCGCCGGTGGCGCGCAACGGTCGGCGAGCGGGCAAGCCAAGGAAGGCTTGCCCGGGCCGGAAAGCTTCGCCCAAGGACTGCGGAGCCGAGCAGGTAGCCGACACGAAGCCGTTGCGGCGCCACGGAGTACGGCCCGCAAGCGCCCGCATATTGGCGTCCGCGAGTTGAGAAATCGGTGAAACATCCGGGCTTGGCTCTCGTGAATCGGTGAGTCATTGCTGCTGGAGCCGAGCCCCCGGAACGCTGCGCGCTCCTCCCGGGCGATTCGCCTCGCGTCGCCGCCTGACCGCCACGCATCTCGAGACTGCGGAACCTTACAATGCCGCCCGCCGCCGCGCCCGCCCGTCCGCGCCGGCGGCCGGATCCCGCAATTCGGAGGTATGAAGATGAACGAGCTGTCCCCCGACGACGTCATGATGCTCGAAGGGCTCTACTGGTGGGGAGTGCCTTCGCTCTTCCGGTGCAAGGTCGACCCCGATCCCCGAAACTGCGACATCGCGCTTGTGGGCGTGCCCCACAGCACCGGCAACGGCACCACCGAGCGTGACCAGCACCTGGGGCCCCGCGCGGTGCGCGACGTGTCGGCGATGTCGCGACGCGTGCACATGAAGTTCGGGATCGATCCCTGGAAGGCTTGCCGTATCCACGATCTCGGCGACGTGCCCTTTCCCGAGGCGAACGACAACGAACGCTGCATCGATCGCATCGTGGAGTTCTACCGCGACATCGACGCGGCCAGAGTGCGCCCGGTCTCGGTGGGAGGCGACCACTCGGTGACCGGCGGCATCATGCAGGCGATCTCCGGACCCCAGTCGAAGCTCACCAATGGGCGCAAGGCCGCTTTCCTGCACTTCGACGCCCACACCGACGCCTACGAGCAGCTCCCCCACTTTCTCGGGGCGAAGCGCTCGGCCGCGCACTGGGCGGCCTACCTCGTTCGCGACGGCTTCATCGACGCGTCCCAAAGCGTGCAGATCGGGATGCGGGGAAATCCCCGTACCCTCGCCTGGTGGCAGCCGAGCGTCGAGCTCGGCTACGAGCTGATCCCCATGCAGCGCTACCGCGAACTCGGTCCGGAGCGCACGATGGAGCTGATCGTGGAACGCCTGGGCGATGCGCCGGTGTACATCACCTTCGATCTCGACTGCCTGGACCCGACCATCGCGCCCGCGGTGGCGAATCTGGAGGCGGGGGTGGGCGGCTTCACCATCGACGAGGTCATGCGCTTGCTGCAATGCGTTCGCGGCAAGAACATCATCGGCGGGGACGTGGTGTGCATGATGCCGACCAAGGACAGCCCCAACAAGATCACCGCGCACGTGGCTTCGGTGCTGATGTTCGAGATCCTGAGCCTCGCCGCGGACTCCCTGACTTCGTGATCCGCCCCGCCCGCCGCCATGCTTCATCAGAATGCGAGAGCTGACCGCATCGTCTCACCGAGTTTCGAGAGCCAAAGGCGTAGAGGTGTCGTGGTGGTGGGACGCAGGGACCGAATGGTGCGCACGGGCGAACCGGAAACAGACCACGCGCCGGTGGCGGACCAGCGAGCGGGCGAGCCACGGATGGCTTGCCCGGCCGGAGAGTTGCTGCCCAAGGACTGAGCAGAGATGCAGGTGGCCGATGCCAAGTCGAAACGGCGTGAGTGGGTACGGCCCGCAACTGCGAGTGTATTGCTGTCCATCGCCGTGAATGGGTGCAACACGGTGGCTGGACTTGCCGCGTCGGCCCGCCGATGATCGGAGGCGCATTTCCGAACCAGGTCCCGCGAACCGTCCCGATCAGAGCGGGCGCGCACCCTCGGAGGAGGCGATGAGCGACGCACCGAAGATTACCTGCGAGGGGGTGTGGAAGATCTTCGGGCACAACCCCGAGCGCCTCATGCGCGACCTCGACCGCTCGCTCTCGCGCAGGGACGTACAGGAGCGAAGCGGCCACGTCATCGCGGTGAAGGATGTCTCCTTCGAAGTGCAGGAGGGCGAGACCTTCGTGGTGATGGGACTGTCCGGGAGCGGCAAGTCGACGCTGGTGCGCTGCATGTCGCGCCTCATAGAACCCACCGCCGGACACCTCTTCATCGACGGCGAGGATGTCGTCGCGATGAACACGGGCCAGCTCATCGCGCTGCGCCGGCACAAGATGAGCATGGTGTTCCAGCACTTCGGTCTCTTCCCCCATCGCCGCGTGATCGACAACGTCGCCTATGGGCTAGAGGTGCGGGGCCAGCCGCGGGCAAAGCGCCTGAAGAAGGCGGAAGAGGTGCTGGAGCTGGTGGGGCTTGACGGCTGGGAGGACAACTATCCCCGGGAGCTCTCCGGCGGCATGCAGCAGCGGGTCGGACTCGCGCGAGCGCTGACGGTGGATCCCGAGATCATGCTCTTCGACGAGCCCTTCAGCGCCCTCGATCCGCTCATTCGGCGCGAGATGCAGGACGAGCTGCTGAAGCTTCAGTCCGTGGTCCACAAGACCATGATCTTCATCACCCACGATTTCCTCGAGGCGATCAAGATGGGGGACCACATCGCGATCATGAAGGACGGGGAATTCGTGCAGGTCGGCACCCCTGAGGATATCGTGGCGACCCCGGCCGACGATTACGTGCGGGACTTCACCGAGGACGTACCGCGCTACAAGGTGCTGACCGCGGGGCGTGTGATGCGCTCCGCCCCGGTGACCGTTTCCGCCACGGAGAAGGTGTCGGTGGCCCTTGCCCGCATGCGCGAAGGCGGTGCGCCCGTGGCCTTCGTGGTCGGCTCCGGCCGGGAGTATCTCGGTACGCTGGAGTTCGGCGATGCGCAGTCTCTCGATTCCGGCACAAGCGCCGGGACCGCGGCGCGCCGCCGGCCCGGAGTCGGGCCCGAGACGCTGCTCGACGCCCTCATCCCCCACACCGCCGCCACCAACACGCCGGTGCCGGTGGTCGACGAGGAGGACCGGCTGCTCGGCGCCGTGGATCGCAGCGCGGTGATGCACGCCCTTGAAGGCCGCGGCGCCTGAGACGGCGATGCGGACTCGGCCGCAATGGATTCCCGTATGACGAGAGCCAAGGACGCCCCGTTCGATAGGGGCAAGGGCGTTTGCGGGGCGAGGCGGGGGTGCGGGCGTCCCGGGACGGTACTGCGCCCCTCGTGGCTCGCGTTCGACACCGGCCGCGCCGACCGATGCGCGTCCCCAGCCTCGAATCGGTTATACATTGCGGCACACACCAAGGGAGCTTGAAGCGATGACTCTCGACCTTCTGCGCGATGACTTCGAACACGCACTCCACACCGATCCCGCACGCGCCCATACTCTTCCCGCGCGCTTTTATCTGGACCCGCAGGTCTTCGAGCGGGAGAAAGAGGCGATCTTCTACCGCAACTGGCACTACGTCGGGCACCTCTCCCAGCTGGAGAAGGCGGGCGACTACCTGACCAAGCGGATTGCCGACGAATCGGTCTTCGTCATGCGGGGCGAGGACGGCGCGTTGCGCGGCTTCTACAACGTGTGCCGGCACCGCGCCCACGAGCTGCTGGAGGGCCGCGGTCGCGTCGACGCTATCGTGTGTCCCTATCACGCCTGGACCTACCGAAGCGACGGCAGCCTGCGTCACGCGCGCAACGCGCACAAGATGCCGGGATTCGACCACGACGCCTTCTGCCTCCCGCAGATCCGGGTGGAGACCTTCTGCGGATTCGTGTTCGTGAACCTGGACAACGACGCCGAAGCGCTTTCCTCGATGACGGACGGGATGGAGGAGGCGTTGCGCGAGGACGTGCCCTTCATCGACGATCTGCGCCCGGTCGAGAGCTGGTCCTTCAGCACCAGCAACGTGATGGCGGCGAACTGGAAGGTGGTCGTCGACAACTTCCTCGAGTGCTACCACTGCGACAAGGCCCATCCGGACTTCTGCGACCTCTTCGAGATGTCTGCCTACCAGACCGAGATCGGGCGCTGGTGGTCGATGCAGCGCGGGCCGAAGGTGAGGGGGGAGAACCGCGCGTATCGGGTCGAGAGCGACGAACCGGTGCAACGCGGCATGTTCTGGTTCCTGTGGCCCACCACCACCATCAACATGCTGCCCGGGGGCGCGAGCGTGTCGGTGGCGAGCATCCTGCCCCACGGACTCGAGCACTCGTCTTTTGTCGGCGACCGCTACATGCTCCCCGGCGTGGAGGTGGATCCCGCGCAGAGGCGCTATCTCGACGACGTACTGGTGGTCGAGGATCAGGGCCTCTGCGAATCGGTGCAGCGGGGCCTGCGCTCCCGTTCCTACAACCAGGGGCGCTTCATCTACTCTCCCGAAGATCGCGGCATCTCCGAGCACGCGGTGCACCACTTCCACCGCCTGGTCCACGAAGCGTTGGAAAGGGATGCTTAGGCTGCGGACTTCAGCGATTTCGAAACCAGCGCACGTCAATCTGCTCGCGGTCGCGGGTCGTACGCCGTCGCGGCGCTTCGAGCTGTTGTCGGCTGTGCTTTTGCGCGTGTTTCGGTCCGTGCGACCCACTACCAAGGAACCTTGGCGCCCGAAGCGGCCGAGGATCGGTGCATCGTGCGGGCTGGGGGCCCTGGCCCGGCGCTTGGGCCACGATGGCGCCGGTGCACTTCATAATGCGCGTTTTCCGGAACGGGGTGTCCGCCTGTGAGGGATGACGAGAAGGCCCGCCGCGCGCGCGCCGAAATGCCGGTAACCGGCCGCAAGACCTATCTCAACACCGGCACCGCGGGGCCGCTCGCGCGGGTCACGCAGGAGGCGCTGGAGGCGGGCGGGCGCTTCGATTACGAGACCGGACGCGGCACCTTCAGCAGCTTTCCCGACCTGCTCGCGGACATCGCCAATCTCCGCACCCGATTCGCCGAACTGATGGGCGCGCGCGAGCACGAGATAGCGCTCACCCACCACACCACCGACGGCATGAACATCGTGGCCAACGGCCTTCCCTGGCAGGCCGGGGACGAGATCGTGACCACCAGCGCCGAGCACGAGGGCGGTCTCCTGCCCCTCTACGTGCAGAAGCGCCGCCATGGCGTGGTGGTCAAGGTGGTCGACATCGCGCCCGAGGACTCGCCGGACGAGATCGCGGTCAATGTCGCCCGCGCCATCGGCGCACGCACGCGCCTGATCGTGCTCTCCCACGTCAACTGGAACACCGGTGTGCGCATGCCCATGGAGTGCATCGCCGCGATCGCGCGCGAGAGGGGCGTGCTCACCCTGGTCGACGGCGCGCAGTCGGCTGGCGCGATCCCGCTGGACCTCGGATCCAGCGGAGTCGACTTCTACGCGGCGCCGGCCCAGAAGTGGCTGTGCGGTCCGGAAGGGATCGGCGTCCTGTGGGTGCGCGCGGAGAGCCTCTCCCTTCTGGAGCCCACCTTCATCGGCTTCTTCAGCCTCGTCGATACCGCAAGCTACGACTTGAGCGGCAATTTCATGCCCGCGCCCGGGGCGCAACGCTTCGAGGTGGGCACGGTGTACCGCCCGGCGGTCAAGGCGATGGGCGCGAACCTGGAATGGTTGTCGCGGGAGCTGGGGTGGCAGTGGATCCACACCCGCATCGCCGCGCTCGCCGAGCACACCCGCGGCGCGCTGATGGAGATTCCCGAGGTCGAGATGGTGACTCCACCCGGCGCCGGCTCGGGGCTCGTCACCTTCGCGCTGCGCGGCTACGACCCTCCCCGGGTGGTGGCGGAGCTTGAGAAGTCCGACATCGTGGTGCGAAACCTCAAGGACCCCGAGGCGCTTCGCGTGTCCACCGGCTTCTTCAACGACGGCGAGGACATCGCCCGGCTGGTCGAGGGCCTGCGCGCCATCACCGCCAAGGCCCCGGACGAGCTGGCCCCGCCGCTGTTCTGAACGCTGCGCCGGCTCCGGCGGCTGGTCTTGCCCCGACGTGGGCGCTATCCTGCCGCGTTCATCCGCCTCTCTTGCCGGGGCGGACTTCCTCTGCAAGGACCTGACACCATGAGCAACAAGTATCACTTGATAAGTTCCGTGACTTGACCCTGGGTCCAGCGCGCCGTGATTGTTTTGCGTGCGAAGACCGTGGAGTTTCAAGTCACCTACATCGACCTGAGTGACAAGCCGGACTGGTTCCTGAAGATCTCTCCGCACGGGAAGGTGCCGGTGCTCGTCGTCGACGACACGCCGCTCTTCGAGTCGAACGCGATCGCCGAGTTCCTCGAAGAGACGGTCGACCCGCCCCTGCATCCCGAGGATCCCGTCCGGCGTGCCCGCAACCGGGCATGGACCGATTTCGTGCCCACCTTCTCCGAAGATGTCTACGACCTTTTCTGGTGCGAGAGCGAGGCGGAGCTGCCGGCGCGGCTCGCGGCGGCGCGGCAGCGCATCGCCAAGCTGGAAGAGGCCATCGCCACCGAGCGGGACAACGAGGGCCCCTTCTTTAACGGCGAGGGCATCTCGCTCGTTGACGCGGCCTACGCGCCCTTCCTGCATCGCCTCGCGATCGTGGAGGAGAAGGCGAAGACCGGCGTGCTCGACGGGTTCCCGCTCGTCGCGGCGTGGACGCAAGCATTGGTCGGCGATTCCCGGATTTCCGAATCGGTGCACGAGAGCTTCCGGGACCGTTTCGTCGGCAACCTCGTGTCCCGCGGCAGCTACGCGGGCGCCTTCTTCGCGGAAGCGGCGGAGTAGGACCGCGCACGAGGCGACGACGCCAGCGGCATCCACCGCTATCGGGGCGCAATCGGTGAGTCACCCCCCGCCCGTCCTGGAGACGGGCGGTGGCGGGGCTGCCCGGCTCGCCGTTGCGCGTCTTTCCGTCCGTGCTTCCTGCTATCACGGCATCTTGGCGCCCGAAGCGGCCGAGTATCGGTGAAACTTCCGGGCTCGAGGCGTCCTGACTCTTTGGTCTGATTCCCTTCTCGCCATGAACACACTCGCCGAGGAGATCGCTCGCCGGCGCACCTTCGCGATCATCTCCCACCCCGACGCGGGCAAGACCACGCTCACCGAGAAGCTGCTGCTCTACGGCGGGGCGATCGCGCTCGCGGGCACCGTCAAGGCGCGCAAGTCGGCCCGCACGGTGACCGCCGACTGGCTCGAGCTCGAGAAGGAGCGCGGGATCTCGGTGACCTCCTCCGTGATGCAGTTCCCGTACCAGGGGACTGTGGTCAATCTGCTCGACACTCCGGGTCATGCGGATTTCTCGGAGGACACCTACCGCACCCTCAGCGCGGTGGACTCGGTGCTCATGGTCATCGACGGCGCCCGCGGGGTCGAGGAGCGGACCCGGAACCTGATGGAGGTATGCCGTCTCCGCGACACTCCGATCATGACCTTCATCAACAAGTTCGACCGGGAGAGCCGGGATCCGCTTTCCCTGACCGATGAGATCGAGGAGGTGCTCGGAATCCAGTGCGCGCCGGTCACCTGGCCGATCGGCAGCGGCCGGAGCTTCCGGGGTGTCTACCACCTTTCGGAAGACCGGGTACGTTTCTTCGCCCCCGCGAACCGGTCCCGCATCCGGGAGGACGAAACGCTGCAGGGCATCGACGATCCGGAGTTGGACCAGCGCCTGGGATCCGACGCGGAAGCGTTGCGCGAGGAGGTCGATCTGGTGCGCGGCGCGAGCCACGACTTCGACCGCGACGCCTATCTCCGGGGCACGCTGACGCCGGTGTTCTTCGGCTCCGCCCTGCACAGCTTCGGGGTGCGCGAGCTGCTCGACTGCTTCGTCGGGCACGCGCCCCCTCCCGTTGCGCGCCCCACGCTCGAGCGGGAGGTGGCGCCGGACGAAGAGCGGTTCACTGGCTTCGTGTTCAAGATCCAGGCCAACATGGACCCTCAGCATCGGGATCGCATCGCCTTCCTGCGCGCGACTTCGGGGCGCTACCGGCACGGGATGAAGCTCCACCAGGTGCGCACCGGCAAGGACCTGCAAGTCTCGAACGCGGTGACCTTCATGGCGCGGGAACGCTCGCGCGCCGACGACGCGGTGGCCGGCGACATCATCGGCCTCCACAACCACGGCACCATCCGCATCGGCGACACCTTCACCCAGGGCGAGCGCCTGCGCTTCACCGGCATCCCGAGCTTCGCGCCGGAGCTGTTCCGGCGGGTGGTGCTGCGGGATCCGCTGCGGATGAAGGCGCTGCAGAAAGGGCTTGATCAACTCGGCGAGGAGGGCGCCGCCCAGGTGTTCCGTCCCCTTGCCGGCAACGAGCTCATCCTCGGCGCGGTGGGCGCGCTGCAGTTCGAGGTCGTGGCCTACCGGCTTCGACACGAGTACGGGGTGGAGAGCAGCTACGATCCGGTGGAGGTCGTCGCCGCGCGCTGGGTGAGCGGCGCCGACACCGCCGAGCTGGAGCGCTTCCGCGCCCGCAACGGAGCGCGCCTCGCGCTCGATGCGACGGGACAGCTCACCTTTCTCGCTCCTTCCCGCGTGGCGCTTCGCCTCGCCCAGGAGCGCTGGCCGGGGATCGAGTTCCACGCCACCCGCGAGCTCGTTACGTAGCGCCGCGGGCCTCTCGGGAAGGCAGCCGATAGGCGAGGGCGGCGGCGAAGCGGGGTTCGCCGAGGTCGTACAGCCGCCACGCGGTTTCCGGAGCGTGCGGAAAGCGGAAGTCGCTCGCGCGCGTACCGCGAAGTATCGGAGCTGGCACTTGGAAGCGTGATGGGCTCAGGGAAAAGCCGGTGCCCAGCGCCTTGATAAGCGCCTCCTTCATGCTCCACAAGCGAAAGAACACGTACACCTTGCGCGCTTCGGCCGCGGCTTCGAGCAGATCCCGTTCCGACCGCGCGTAGACCCTGGCGCCGATGCCGTCGAAGTCGTGCTTCGGAACCCGTTCTTCGACATCGATTCCAAGCCCCTCATCCTCCGCGAATGCGATGAGACCGTGCCGGCCGCTGTGGCTGACATTGAAGCCGATGGATACCCGACGGCCCCGCACCTTGACGAAGGGCTTGCCGTGTTCGAGATATCCGAACGAGATCTCGCGATTCGGACAGCCCAGCCGCTCGGATAGGTTCATGCGCAACGCGGCCCGGCAAAGGGCGAAGTGACGCCGGGGCCGCTCCATCACGAAGCGGCGCCCGCGCGCCTTCTCCGCGTCGTCCAGCAGGTCGAACGCCAGCGCCTCGCGCTCCGCGTCGGGACTGAGGTCCACATGCAAGATGGTGACGCCGTCGATCTCACGCCACGGAGTCCACCAGCATGGTTCGAGGACTGTCATGTTCCGACGTCGGCTTGCGCGTCCACGGCGCGTGTAGCATAGCGCCGGAAGGCAATCCATGACCGCGTGGCGGGCGGCAAACCGAGGGGAGGCGGAATGAACTTCGAGTTGAGCGATCGGGCAGTGGAAGTCCGCGACGCGGTCGCGCGCTTCATGGAGGAGCACGTCTACCCCAACGAGGAGGAGATGCTCGCCCAGATCGAGGAAGGCGAACGCTTCGCGCCCCTGCCCCTCCTCGAAACCCTCAAGCAAAGAGCGAAGAGTGCGGGCCTGTGGAACCTCTTTCTGCCGGAGAGCGAGTACGGAGCGGGCCTTTCCAACCTCGACTACGCCCCCGCCTGCGAGGAGATGGGCCGCTCCGCCTTCGCGCCCGAGGTCTTCAACTGCTCTGCCCCCGATACCGGCAACATGGAAGTGCTGGTGCGTTACGGGACGAAGGCGCAGAAAGAGGAGTGGCTCGCGCCGCTGCTCGCGGGGGAGATCCGTTCCGCCTTCGCGATGACCGAGCCGGACGCCGCCTCCTCCGACGCGACCAACGTCGCGATCCGCATCGAGCGCGAAGGGGACAACTACGTCATCAACGGACGCAAGTGGTGGACCTCCGGCGCCCTCGACCCGCGTTGTCGGATCCTGATCGTGATGGGGAAGACCGATCCCGGCAACGAGAGCCGCTACCGTCAGCAGTCGATGATCCTGGTGCCGATGCCCTGGCCGGGGCTCACCATCAAGCGCATGCTGCCGGTCTTCGGCTTCGACGACGCGCCCCACGGCCACGCCGAGCTCGTCTTCGAGGACGTGCGGGTGCCCCTTGCCAACATCCTCCTCGGCGAGGGGCGGGGCTTCGAGATCGCGCAGGGCCGGCTCGGGCCGGGCCGCATCCACCACTGCATGCGCGCGATCGGGGCGGCGGAGCGCGCGCTGGAGCGTGTGTGCCGGCGCGCGCGCATGCGCACCACCTTCGGAGTCGCACTCGCGGACCAGGGCGTCACCCGCGAGCGCATCGCCGAGATGCGCATTCAGATCGAGCAGGCGAGGCTGCTCACCCTGAAGGCCGCATACATGATGGACACCGTCGGCAACAAGGCGGCGCGCCGGGAGATCGCCATGATCAAGGTCGCGGCGCCGAACATGGCCTGCCGGGTCCTCGACATGGCGATCCAGGTCTTCGGCGCGGCCGGCGTCACCTCGGACTACGGGCTCGCCGCCGCCTATGCCCATGCCCGCACCCTGCGCCTCGCCGATGGGCCGGACGAGGTGCACCGCAATCAGATCGCCCGCCTCGAGCTCGCGCAGTACGACAACACCGTCAGCCGGCGCGGCGGCAACGCCTTTGTGGCGCAGTGGGACGAACTGAGCGGCGAGTTCGAGAGCCGCCCGCGTTTCGTGGGATAGGCGCGCGTCGCGGCCGGGCAATGCCGCCCGGATCTAGCCCGGACATTTCACCGATTTCCTACTGCGGACGCCAATATGCTCGTGAAAGCGGGCCGTACTCCCTCAAGCCGCTTCGACGTAGTGTCGGCTACGCCTTCAGCGTCTTTCGGTCCGTGCGCCCCACTATCACGGCATCTTGACGCCCTCGCTACGAAAATCGGTGAAACATCCGGGCTAGCCCCGTTCAGTCCCCGCTCAGGTATTCGAGGGCGGCAAGGGCGTACACCTTGGCGCAGTCGATCACGTCGCGCTCCTCGGCGTAGTCGTCGATTCCCGAGGCCGGGGTGGGCTGCGGGCCGTAACACACGCCCGGCACGCCGAGTCGGCGCCACCGGCTGGCGTCGCTCGCCGGGAGGCGCACCACCGGCTTCGCGGGCACTCCGCGCACCAGTGCGGCCGCGGCCGCGACGGCCGCGACCACCGGGCTTTCGAGCCCGCTCCAGTTCGCTTCCCATCCCTTGATGCGCCGCCACGCGAGGTGGTGGTGGCGCGCGCACAACGTGTCCAGGCGCGCTTCCAGTTCGGCGAGGGCAAGACCGGGGGGCAGGCGGAAATCGATCTCGGCCCGCACTTGCGCGGCGGTCTGGCTCGCGAAGCGGCCACCCTCCAGGACGCCGATGTTGGCCGACAGGCGCAGTCCATGCTCTGTGGCGTGTTCCGCGAGGCAGGCGAGGCCCGCAGGCGGCGCGGCGCGCGTGTCGTTCCAGGTATCGATCTCGGCCAGCGCCGCCGCGAGCACCGCGGCGGGCGTGCCTCCCCGGACCGCCAGCATCCCCTGACCGCTTCCGCCGCCGGCCTGAAGCTCGACCCACAGGCGTCCCTTCTCGGCGAGCGCGAGACCCATCTCGCCGGGGCCCTCGCCGCAGAGCACCGCGTCGCCGCGCAGATCGGGCCGCGCCCGCAGCAGGTGCTCGGCGCCATGGGGTCCGAACACCGTCTCGTCGGCGACCGCGGTGAAACTCAGCTTGCCCCTCCAGCGTTGCCGGTTCGCGGCAAGGCAGGCGCTCGCGAGCGCAAGCCCGGCCACCGCGCCCTTCATGTTGCCCATGCCGTGGCCATAGAGGCGGCCCTCCTTCCTGGTCAGGGCGTGGACGGGCACGGCCCACGCCGCGGGATCCCCAGGGGGGATGGTGTCGAGGTGGCCGTTGAACACGAGGTGGCGGCCGGGCGCGGAGCCGTCGATGCCGGCGACCAGATTGGGCTTCGCGGCGACCTCCGCGACCCGCTCGAAGACGACGCCTTCTCCCGAGAGGAACTCCTCCAGCACCGCCACCGCGCGTCGCGTGTCGCCGGGAGGATTGACGCTGTCTGCCTCCACCAGCCGCGCGCACAGCGAGACGAGCGCCTTGCGGCGGCGCTCCACGTAGGCGCCGACGAGCTGGACCGCTTCTCGGGAGTTCATGGATTGCCTGCCGTCTCGTGCTTCGACCGCCCGCCACCCCAACCCGCAAGTCTCACCGACTTCCTGCCGCGACGACATGTTGGCGCCCGAAACCTGGTGAAATTCGCGGAAGAACGCACGTTCTGGTGCCTCAGCCGCATCGGGCGTCATGCGGCGGCGGACGGGAAGGTTAGCAGCCCCGGCGACGTTACGGAGCGGGGATGCCTCTCTTGGGCAGGGGTGTTTCTTTCGCGGGTCGGCTGCCCCTCAACCGCAAATTGACCGACTTCCGGGCGTTCTGAGCGCCAAGATGCGGTTGTTGTGGGGCGTATGGACCGGAATCCGCGCAACGCCGAGCCGGAAACAGGCGAAGCGTCGGTGGTGCGGATTTCCCTGCGAATGTGTCGCGTGTCGGCCGTCTTGTGGTGGCGCGAGGGAGTGTGGAAAGCTCGCGTCCGGGACGCGGAGCGAGAGAGGCCCGGGAGGGAGGCGCAATGCGGCTGTCGGCCGACGTGGGGGGAACCTTCACCGACCTCGTGGTCGAGCACGAGGACGGTCGCTTCGAGCTCTTCAAGGCGCCTTCCACCCCCGACGACCCGGTGCGCGGCGTCTTCGATGTCCTGGAGCTCGCGGCCGGCGCGGCCGGTGTTTCGCTCGGGGGACTGCTCGGGAGATGCGGCCTCTTCATGCACGCGACGACGCGTGCCACGAACGCGGTGCTCACCGGCGGCGCCGGCCGGGTCGCCTTCGTGACGACGCGCGGGCATCCCGATGTCCTGCTGCTGCGCGAGGGCGGCCGGGTCGATCCCTTCGACAACACCGTACCCTTTCCCGAGCCGCTGGTGCCGAGACGGCTCACCTACGAGATGCCGGGACGGATCCGGGCCGACGGCGCCGAACACGAGCCCTTCAACGACGCGACCGCGATCGAGGCCATCGCCCGCATGCGCGCGGCCGAAGTCGAGGCGGTGGGGGTGTGCCTGCTCTGGTCGATCGTCAATCCCGCCCACGAGGAGCGGGTCGGCGCTCTCCTCGATGCGCACCTGCCCGGCGTCCCCTACACGCTCTCGCACCGCCTGAACCCCTCCCTGCGCGAGTACCGGCGCGCTTCGAGCGCCTGTATCGACGCCTCCCTCAAGCCCCTCATGAGCGCGTACCTGGAGGCGATCGAGGCGCGGCTGCGCGCGGCCGGCTTCCGGGGGCGCCTCCTCTCGGTCACTTCGCAGGGCAGCGTCGTGGACGCCGCGGATCTTGCGCGCGCGCCCATTCACTCCATCAACTCCGGGCCCGCGATGGCGCCGGTGGCGGGTGCGCGCTTCGCCCGTGACGAGACGGGCACGGGTACCGCGGTCGTCGCCGACACCGGCGGCACCAGCTACGACGTGAGCCTGGTGCGCGACGGGCGCATCCCGTGGACCCGCGAGACCTGGTTGGGGCCGCGCCTGCGCGGCAACATGACCGGGTTTCCCTCCGTCGACGTGCGCAGCATCGGTGCGGGGGGCGGCAGCATCGCCTGGGTGGACGAGGGCGGCATGCTCAAGGTCGGCCCGCGGAGCGCGGGCTCTTCCCCGGGGCCGGTGTGCTATGGCCGGGGCGGCGCGCACCCCACCGTCACCGACGCCGCGCTGGTGCTCGGATACCTCGATCCGGACTTCTTTCTCGGCGGCTCCCTTCCCCTCGACGCCGCCGCCGCGCGCGCCGCGGTCGAGGAGCAGCTCGCAAAGCCCCTGGGGTTCACGCCGGAGCGCGCCGCCGCCTCGGTGTTCGACGTGGTGAGCGAGAACATGGTGCATGCGATCGAGGACATCACCGTCAACCAGGGCATCGATCCCCGGGAGGCGGTGCTGGTGGGAGGCGGCGGCGCCGCCGGCTTCAACTGCGTGCGTATCGCGAGGCGGCTCGGCTGCCGGCGCGTCGTGATCCCCGGGGTGGGGGCGGCGCTGAGCGCGGCCGGGGCGCTCATGTCGGATCTCAGTGCGGAGTTCAGCCGCACCGCGTTCACCACCAGTCACCGCTTCGATTTCGAGCGGGTGAACGCGACGCTCGCCGAGCTGGAGGAGAAGTGCCGGCGTTTCATGAGCGGGCGCGGCACCGGCGCCCTGGATCAGCGCATCGACTTCTCGGTCGAGGGCCGCTATCCGCACCAGGTGTGGGAGATCGAGGTGCCGCTTGCGAAGTCCCGCTTCGAGGGCGCCGCCGATGTCGAGCGCCTCGCCGAGGACCTGCACGATCTCCACGAGGCGATGTTCGCGATCGCGGACCGGCGCTCCCACATCGAGGCGCTCACCTGGCGGGCCCGCGCCACCTGCCGCCTGCCGCGCGGTCCTTCCGCCCGGGTGGTGGAAGCGCCTCTCGAGCGCCCGGAAAGCGGCGAGCGCCCCGCCTGCTTCGACGGCCGGGAAGCGGTGCGCACCGCGGTGCGGCGCTTCGAAGGGATGCGCACCGGCGAGCGCATCGACGGCCCCGCCATCGTCGAGTCCGGCTTCACCACCATCGTGGTGGAGCCCGGAGCGGTGGCCGAGCGCTCCGACGCGGGCAGTCTCGTCATCGACGTGGGGTCGGGCGCGGTCGGCCCGGCGGCCTAGTCTCTCAACCGCCTGCCTATGGCAATGATTCACCGACTCCTGTCACGAGGGCGCAAAGATGCGATGGTGGCGAATCGCATGGACCGCAAGGCGCGCAATGCGTAGCCGACACGGGGTCGAAGCGCCTTCGGGGAGTACGGTCCGCAAGCGCGAACACACTGGCGTCCACGGCGGATAATCGCGCAGGCGCAGCCGCCGGGGAGGAGGGGATTCATGACCAGCGAAGACGAAACCGGCGCGGAGCGCGGCTACGACGGCGTGCGCCTCGCGGTGCTCGGCAAGCGATTCGAGAGCGTCGCGTCCCGGATGGCGAACACCTTGCTTCGCACCGGCCGCTCCGGCGTGCTCAACATGGCGAGGGACTTCTCGTGCTGCATAGTGACCGCGGACTGCGAGCTCATCTCCGCTGCGGAGTGCTACCCGATCCACGTGCTGCGCGGCGCGGATCTCATGGCGCGGGCGATGAAGGAGTTCCACCCCGAGCTCAAGCGCGGGGACGCCTTCCTGCACAACTCGCCCTACCACGGCAATTCGCACGCCGCGGACCACGTGATCCTGGTGCCGGTCATCGACGACGACGGCGTGCACCGCTTCACCGTCCTCGCCAAGGCCCACCAGGCGGACTGCGGCAACTCGCTGCCCACGACGTACATGGGGGCGGCCCGGGACGTCTACCAGGAAGGGGCGCTCATCTTCCCCGCGGTGCAGGTTCAGCGTGACTACCGGGACATCGAGGACATCATCCGGATGTGCCGGATGCGGATCCGGGTGCCGGACCAGTGGCACGGCGACTACCTCGCGATGCTCGGATCGGCGCGCATCGGCGAGCGGGCCATGCTCGAGATGGGCCGGGAGATCGGCTGGGAGTCGCTCGCCGAGTACACCACCGAGATGTTCGACTACTCCGAGCGCCTGATGGTCCAGGCCATTCGCCGGATGCCGAGCGGGCGGGGCGTGGCGAGCGCGACCCACGATCCGGTCCCCGGCACTCCGCCGGAGGGCATTACCGTGCGGGCCGAGGTGGAGGTCGACAGCGAGGCTGCCCGCATCACGGTGGATCTGCGCGACAATCCGCCCGCCTATCCCTGCGGACTCAACCTGTCGCAGGCCTGTGCGCTCTCCGCCTGCATGGTCGGCGTGTTCAACACCGTCGGTCACCGGGTGCCGCCCAATGCCGGCAGCTATCGCCGCATCGAGGTGCTCCTCGGCGAGGGCACGGTGTGCGGCATCCCTCGCCACCCGACCAGCACCTCGGTGGCCACCACCAACCTCGGCGACCGCGTCACGTGTGCGGTGCAGCGCGCGCTCGCGCAGATCGGCGACGGCATCGGCATGGCGGACGGTGGGGCGGCGATCCCGGCGACCGGGGCGGTGCTCTCGGGCGCCGACCCCCGCCACGACGGCGAACCCTTCTGCAACGAGGTCATCCTCCTCGGGGGCAGTGGCCCCGGCACGCCGCATGCCGACGGCTGGCTCACGATGTTGACCATGGGCAACGCCGGCATGCCGCTTGTGGACTGCATCGAGGTCGACGAGATCCACCACCCGATCCTGGTCCACGAGCGCCGCCTGATGCCGGACAGCGAGGGCGCGGGCCGCTACCGGGGCGGGCCGGGGTTTCGGGTCGAGTACGGCCCCATCGACTGCGACATCGAGCTCGGCTATGTCTGCGACGGCAGCATCAACCCCGCCCAAGGCGCGCGCGGCGGCGGTACCGCCTGCCCCTCGCGGCACTTCCGGCGCACCGTGTCGGGCGAGCTCGTCGAGGTGCGGGACGTGAGCGCCCAGTACGTGCTGAAGGAGGGGGAGACCATCATCTCCTACACCCCGGGAGGCGGCGGCTACGGCCCTCCCCGGGAACGGGACCCGGCGCTCGTCGCCCGGGACGTGCGCGAGGGCTGGGTCAGCGTCGAGCGGGCCCGCGACCTGTACCGGGTGGCGCTCGATGCCGCCGGCGATGTCGACGACACGGCCACGCGCGCGTTGCGGGCGGAGGGCGGCCAGCGCTAGGCCGGGCCGCATGCGGGCCGCACCGGCGCCCAGTAGGGGCGCCGGCCCCGCGGGATTCCGGCGTGCGGTGCGCGATTGGGAAGTTGCGGGGCGCGAGCGGGTGTGCCCATACTCAAGCCCGCCCCCGGGCTGCGTACCGCGGTCGTGCGAAGCGCCGCCACGCTCCCCGGCCGCGCTCGCACCGCGCGCGGCGCTCGGGGCGGGAGGGAGACGGAGGCTCACTGCGGTCCGGGTCGCTTCGGCCCGGCCGGTTGACGGGAGGAATCTCAATGCACGCGAAGAAGTGGATGAGACCGGCGGCGGCCGGTGTGTTCGTGGCCGTATTCGGCTGGTCGGGCGGGTCGCTCGCGGCGGAATGCGAGCCGGACAAGGTGGCGGAGAAGTACCCGGACATCGCCGGGAAGACGATACGGATCGGGGCGGACCCCCAGACCCAGCCCTATGTCTTCCGCAATCCGGACAACTTCGACCAGATCATCGGCTTCGATGTCGAGCTCGCGCAATTCGTCTTCGACTGCGCCGGCGTCGAGATCGAGTACCAGCTCGGCGGCTGGTCCGGGCTTCTCCCCGCGGTGGTGGCGGGGCAGATCGACGTGATGTGGGACTCGCTCTACTACACCGCGGAACGCGCCGAGCAGGTCGACTACGTCATCTACATGCAGGCGGCCACCGGCGCGCTTACCCAGACCGGCAACCCGAAGAACATCATGAGCCTGGATGATCTGTGCGGCAACGGCACCGCGGTGGGCCTCGGCACGGTGGAAGAGGCCGCGATGCGCGCGAGCAGTCAGGAGTGCGTCGATGCGGGCAAGGAGCCGATCGACATCAAGACCTACCCGGACATGGCGGCGGGCTTTCGCCTCGTCGCCAACCAGCGCACCGACATCGTGCTCTCGGACCTGAGTCTGGTGATGAGAATGGTGGACAACGAGCCCGACGTGTACGGTCTCGCGTTCAAGATCCTCACCGGGTTCAAGATCGGCGCCGCGGTCAAGAACGACAACGACGATCTCCTCCAGGCGATCGCGGACGGCATCGCGATCGCGCAGGCGACCGGCGAGCAGGCGAGGATCTTCCAGAAGTACATCATGGATCCCGAGCTCGAGCTGCCGGCGGAGGTGCTGCGGGACTAGGCGGGTCCGGTTCGACGAGCAGGCGCGGCGCCCGGGCGGCGCCGCGCCGCCACTGACGCCATGAAGCGCGCCGGCATGCGCTTTGGCAAGACGCTGCTGCTCGCCTTTGGGCTCGCGCTCCTGCTCTCGCTCGGGGAAGGGGGATTCGGCGGCGCCTGGGGCATCACGCTGGAGGAGCTCGCCGCCGGCGGCAAGCGCGAGGAGGCGGACACCGGGGCCTTCCTGGTCTGGTTCGACGAGTTTCTCTCCTACACCACGTCGAAGTTCCTGCTCGAGGGCGCGATAGTCGCCATCGAGATCACCGTGGTGTCGATGGTGATCGGGCTCTTTCTGGGCCTGATCCTGGCGCTCATGCGCCTGTCCAGCATCTGGCCCCTGAGCGCGTTGGCGTGGTTCTACATCTGGTTCATGCGCGGGACCCCGCAGCTCCTGCAGCTCGTTTTCATTTACGACGCGCTGCCTCTGGTGGGCCTGCGCTTCGATACCTTCACCACCGCGGTGATCGGTTTCGCGCTCAACGAGGCGGCGTTCAGCGGCGAGATCATCCGCGGCGGCATCATTTCAGTGGATCGCAGCCAGCGCACCGCCGCCGCCTCGCTCGGCATGGGGCCGATGCTGACCCTGCGCCGCATCATCATGCCGCAGGCGCTGCGCGCGATCCTGCCCGCGATCACCAACGACACCATCAGCATGCTGAAGCTGACCTCGATCGCCTCGGTGATCTTCGTCAACGAGCTGACCTTTCGCGCCCAGCAGATCGTCGGTCAGAACTTCAAGTTCTTCACCGTGTTCGCCGCCGCCGCCGTGATCTACCTGGTGATGACGAGCGCGATCTCGATCGCCCAGGCTCTGCTGGAGCGCCGCTTCAGTCTGGATAGGGAGCCGCCGGAGCCGGGCGAGGGGGCGCTCGGGCGGATGTTCGGATTCCGCATGGGCGCACCGTCCCCGCCCGCCCCTCCCGCGCCGCCGGGGCGCAGTCCCGGCCCCGCCGCCCCGGAGGCGTCGCCGACCGAGGCCGCCTCCGCGACCGGGCCGGCGTCGTGGGTGGATATCCTCGAGCTCCTGCGCGCCGAGGCCAGTGGCGGCGGTGGAGAGCCCTTCGTGGTGTGTGCCGATGTCCACAAGGCGTACGGGCGAAACGAGGTGCTGCGCGGGGTGGACCTCTCGGTCGGACGCGGCGAGGTGGTGGCGATCATGGGTCCGAGCGGGTCCGGCAAGAGCACCCTGCTGCGCCTCGTCAATCACCTGGAGGGGGTCGATGGGGGCGAAATCACCGTCGACGGAGGCTATGTCGGTTACGAGAAGGTCAAGGGCCGGCTCAGGCCGACCCGGAACCTCTCCCGGGCGCGGGCCGAGGCGCGCATCGGCATGGTGTTCCAGCACTTCAACCTCTTCCATCACCTCACCGCGCTCGAGAACGTGAGCGAAGCGCCGGTGCGGGTCTACGGCCAGCCCCCGCGCGAGGCCGAGGCGACGGCGATGCAGCTTCTCGCCGGCGTCGGGCTCGGGGCGCACCGCGATCACCTGCCGCACCGGCTTTCCGGAGGTCAGCAGCAGCGGGTGGCGATCGCGCGGGCGCTTGCGATATCGCCGCGCCTGATGCTCTTCGACGAGCCTACCTCCGCTCTCGACCCGGAACTCGTCTCCGAAGTGCTCGCGGTGATCCGGCGCCTCGCCGAAGCCGGGATGACCATGATCGTGGTCACCCACGAGATCCGCTTCGCGAAACAGGTCGCGGACCGGGTCATCTTCATGGACGAAGGACGCATCGTCGAGGAAGGACCGCCGTCTCAGGTGCTGGAAGCGCCCCGAGAGGAACGCACCCGGCGCTTCCTCCGGCTGGTGGAGCGCGAAGACGGCACTTTCTGAGGGCCGGGCGGCGGGCGGGCGGCTCGCACGGCCGAGCCGGCGCCGCCGCGGCTCGCGAGCCGGTGACGATGAAGCGCCCGGCACGCGGTCTTCCTCGGGGCGTACCCGCTTCACGACGCGCCCTGCGAGTCGGAGCGAAGGATACGGTGAGTCCGATCCGGTCGTCGTGGGTCGTGTCGGGCTGGGGCGTCGGCGCCCCCGAACTCATCCCCTCGGGATTATCGGCAGGGTGATGTGCGAGGGGTGGGCCTCGTCGTGGAGGATGGTCTGCGTGGCCGGCTTGAGGTCATCCGGTCCGCGCGCGGGCGCGCCGGTGTTCGGGTTGCGGTCGAAGCGCGGGTAGTTGCTGCTGGAGATCTCCACGCGGATCCGGTGGCCGGGAAGAAACACGTTGCTGGTGGCCCAGAGGTCGATCCGGTACTCGTAGACCTTGCCCGGCGAGATCGGCTCGGCCTTCGCGGTGGAGTTGCGGTAGCGGGCGCGGATGATGCCGTCGCCGAGGTTGATGGCGCGCCCACAGGGGCCAACGTCGACGAGCTTTGCGGTGAAGTCGGTGTCGGGGGCGGAGGAGGCGGCGTGGAGGGTGACGCTGACCGGGCCGGTGACCTCGACGGGCTCGTTCAGGACAGCGCTCGTGTAGACGAGAACGTCGGCCCGGCGTTCCACCTCGCGCTGATCGAAGGCGCCGTAGGGCACCTGGGGGGCGTGACAGCAGAGCCCACCGCCACAGGTGGGCACCGGATCGTTCGGGCGATAGAGAAAGATGTCCGGCGGCTCGGCGCCGGGAGGCGTGGCGTCGAGGACGCCGTCGCCGTCAAGGGTCTGCGCCCGCCCGCCGCTGTGCAGGTAGTAACGCTCGAAGCGGGTGCGGGCCAGCGGCCATTCCCATTCCTTTCGCCACTCGTTCACGCCCATAACGAAGATGTCGATCGGCGCCTCTTCGCGGTGCCCCTGGTCGACGCCCTTGAGCCACTGCTCGAAGAAACGCAGCGTGCGCCCGTCCACGTCCACGCTGTCTCCCGCCGCGGCGACGCCGAAGTCCACATCGCCCACCTTGGGGCTCGGACCGTCGTGGATCCAGGGACCGATGAGCAGCCGCTGTCCGGCGCGCGCCGCCTCGCTCGCCGCGTTAGCGCGCATGCCGGTGAAGTTGCGCAGCGTCCCCCCGAGGAAGATGTCGTACCAGCCGCCCCGGTGCAGCGCCGCGATGTCGAGGGTGTGGTGGCGGCTCGCGATGTTCCAGCGCCGCCAGTAGTCGTCGTCCTCGTTATGGGCGATCCAGTCGCGGTAGTAGGGAGTGAGCTCGCGGCGCGCGAAGGCCGGATTGTCCTGAAGGGGCAGGTGGCCGGCCGCTTCCTCGAGGTGGTCGATGGCGTGGGTGAGGCGGGAGATGTCCGGCTCCAGGGCGCCGAAGCGCCGCTTGAGATGATCGGCGTTGAAGAGGGTGAGGCCGAGCGCCCAGCTCAGGGCGAAGTTGAGCTGGAAGGCGCCGCCCTGGTAGGTCCAGCCCTCGTAGTAGTCGTCGCTGGTGATGTTGGGCGCGATCGCGACGAGATGCGGAGGCTTCGCGATCGCGGCGAGCCACTGGGTGGCGCCGACGTAGGAGCCCCCGTACATCCCGACCCGGCCCGAGGACCAGTCCTGGGCCGCGGCCCATTCCACCGTGTCGTACCCGTCCGCGGACTCGTTGACGAACGTGTAGAAGTCGCCCTCCGAGGCGTAGCGCCCGCGCACGTCCTGTATCACCACCGCGAAGCCCTCCCGCGCGGCGCGCACCGCGTCCAGCGACCGCAGGCGGCTGTCCGGGTCCGCCTTGTCGTAGGGGGTGCGCTGGAGCAGCACGGGATGCCTGCCGTCGCCGGCCGGCCGGTAGATGTCGGCGAAGAGGCGCGCGCCGTCGCGCATTGCGACCGGTACGTCGAATTCGACCTGGATCATGGTGCGGATCTCCTTCCCCCGTTCACTCGTACGGCTGCTCGCAGATCGCCTGCGCCATGCGCGAGATGTCGCTCGTGTAGTCCTCGTCCGAACCCGACAGGGTCTCCAGCACGCTGAAGAAGGCCACCGATACCCGGGTGTCGAGGTTCGCGAGCAGGAACTGTCCGGCAAAGCCACCGTGACCGACCGAGCGCTCGATGACGATCAACTGGCCGCGGTAGTGCTGCCAGTCCCGAGGGGGTTCGCGATGCTTCGACGGGCCTTCGATCGCGTCGCGCAGGAACGCGCGGCTGCCCACCGCCTGTCCTTCCACCCCCATGCCGCCGCGGGCGAAGAGCCCCCCGTAACGAGCGAGATCCCGCGCCGTCAACGAGCAGCCCCCGTTCAGGATGGGAGTGCCGTCCCGGTCGGTGGACACGTGGAGCGAGTCTTCCAGACCGGCCGCCTCGGCGATCTCGACCAGGTAGTCGCACAGCCGCCGGCCGCTCACCCGCTCCGCGATCCAGCCGAGGACATCGGTGTTCGCCGACTTGTAGTCGATCGTGTCGCCCCGGTTCTCGAGGTCGTCGCTCTTGATACCGCACAGAAAGGCCTGGTTCGAGATCTCGGGTTCCCCCGGTCCGGGTACCCGCCAACCCATGGAGACCTCCTGCTCGAGCGCGCTGGTATGCGGATCGGCATAGTCTTCGCTGTAGTCGTTGGCGACGTTCATGTCGAGCACGTCTCGCACGCTGGCCTTGGCGTAGCCCGACCCGATCTCCGGAAGATAGCTCTCGACCGGGGCGCTCAGGTCGACAAGCCCTGCGTCCACGAGCCGACCGTAGATCAGGTGCATCATGGTCTTGCTGATGGACATGATCGCGTGCGGACACGAGGGTCCGAAGTCGGGGGCGTAGCGCTCGTAGAGGAGCCGCTCATCGCGCACCACCGCCATTGCCGAGAACATGGAGGTTCGGGTCAGATGCTGCACCGCCGGCATCGCTTCGATGCGCATGTCGAAGTCTCTGGTCAGGGGCAGCACGTTGCGCGCCCTCAGCCGGACGCCGTAACGCGAGATTCGGTGCAGGTTGTGAAACCCGTAGCGCCGGGTGTCGGGCGAGTTCCATACGGCGCGCTCGCCCGTTCGCACTGTGAGGTCGGGGTTGGGGATGGTGGCGAACCCGGTCATGGCATTCCTCCTCGATCCATCGGCTACATGCGGTCCCCGAATTGTAGGTCCACCCGCGAGCGGATAGGCGTCCGCGCCCCGTCCGTCCGCGTACACTAGCGCGCGTCGCGCAACGAGGGCTCCAGCGTGGAACGGGAGTTCGACTACATCATCGTCGGTGCGGGGTCCGCCGGCTGCGTGCTCGCACATCGCCTGAGCGAGGATCCGCGCACCAGCGTCCTGTTGCTTGAGGCGGGGGGCGAGGCCGCCAGCATCCGGCTCGACATGCCGGCCTTCCTGGGGGAGGCGATGGGCACGCCGCGTTTCAACTGGAACTACTGGAGCGTGTCGGAGCCGGGGCTATCCGGCCGGCGCATGCGCACCCCTCGGGGCAAGGTGCTGGGCGGCTCGTCGTCGATCAACGGCATGATGTTCGTGCGCGGCAACCCGCTCGACTACGAGGGCTGGGTGGCGATGGGGGCGACGGGGTGGAGCTACCGCGAAGTGCTCCCCTACTTCAAGCGCTCCGAGACCTTCGCGGGCGGCGCGAACGAGTACCGCGGGGGCGAGGGCCCGCTGCGCACCCGACAGGGAGACAATCCCTGTTCGCTGTACCGCATATTCATCGAGGCGGCGGTGCAGGCCGGCTATGCCCGCACCGCCGATTGCAACGCGTACCGGCAGGAAGGCTTCGGCCGGATGAGCATGTCGGTGGGCGACGGCCTGCGCCAGAGCACCGCGCGCGCCTATCTGGAGCCGGTCCGCCACCGGCGCAACCTCGATGTGGAGACCGACGCGCTCGCCACCGGCCTCGTCATCGCCGGGGGCAACCGGGTGGAGGGGGTGGCCTACGAGCGCGGCGGTCTTCCGGTGAAGGCGAGCGCCCGGCGAGAAGTGATCGTGTGCTCGGGGTCCTTCAACTCTCCGAAGCTGCTGATGCTCTCCGGGCTGGGGCCGGCTGAGGAACTCGCAGCGCACGGTATCCCGGTGCGCAGGAACCTGCCTGGGGTGGGGACGAACCTCGTCGACCACCTCGGCATCCACGTGCGCAACGAATGCTCCACCCCGGTCAGCCTGCAGCCCTGGACCCAAGGCACGGGACGCCTGCGGGTGGGGCTGCGCTGGCTGCTCTTCAAGAGCGGCCTCGGCGCGACCAATACGTTCGAGGCGAGCGGGTTCATCCGCACCCGGGCCGGCGTACGCTACCCGGACGTGCAGCTCGACTTCACTCCGGCCGCGGTCGAGGCGTACGGCGAGGTGATGCCGGTGGCGCACGGCTTCCAGACCTTCGTGGGGCCGATGCGGCCCGCGAGCCGGGGCCGGGTACTGCTCGCCACCGGAGACCCCCGTGACGCTCCGCGCATTTCCTACAACTATTTTTCGGACGAGGCGGATCTGCGCGTGATGCGCGACGGGCTCCGCCGCGCCCGGGAGATTCACCAGCAGCCCGCCTTCGATCCCTGCCGGGGGGCGGAACTCGCTCCGGGGCCTGCGTACCGAAGCGATGATGAGCTCGACGCATTCATCCGGGACAATGCGGGCACCGTCTACCATCCCACCTCGACCTGCCGCATGGGGGGCGACGCGATGGCGGTGGTGGACCACGAGTGCCGCGTGCACGGCATCGAGGGCCTGCGCGTGGTCGACGCGTCGGTGATGCCGATGGTGACCACCGGCAACACCAACGCCCCCACCATCATGATCGCGGAGAAGGCGGCGGACATGATCCGCGGGCTCCCGCCTCTGCCTCCCGCCGACGTGGACTTCTACGTGGACGAGGAGTGGGAGACCCGCTCGCGTCCGGGCGAGCCGGCGCGTTCCGTCTGAGACCACCCGCTACGTGGACAGAGCGCGGGCGTGCGAAAGCGTGCGCGGGGTGCCAGGATCGGGCGCCCGAGCCAATCCGGGAGACCGCAATCCAATGACTGAACTCCAATCGATGCCCCGGACCGCGAACCACTACGGCGCCTACCACGTGCGGGTGGAAGCCGGAAAGGTGCGCGAACTGCTGCCGGTGGAGGGTGACGAGGATCCTTCCCCGATCGGGCGCGGCCTCGCCGAGAGCGTGGATTCGCCGGTGCGTATCAGGGAGCCGGCGGTGCGCCGCTCGTACCTCGACCACGGCCCGGGTGCGGCCCCGGAGCGTCGCGGGGCCGAGCCCTTCGTCGCGGTGTCCTGGGACGAGGCCGAGCGCCTCGTCGCCGCCGAGATCGACCGCGTGCGGCGGGAACACGGAAATGCCTCGATCTTCGCCGGCTCCTATGGGTGGGGCAGCGCCGGGCAGTTCCACCACGCCCAGGGCCACCTGCACCGCCTGTTGAACCTCGTCGGCGGCTTCACCCGCTCCGTCAACACCTACAGTCTCGCCGCGGCCGAGAACATCATGCCGCACGTCGCGGGCAGCTTCCCCTGGCTCCAGGGCCAGCAGAGCACCTGGCCTTCGCTCATCGAGCACACCGAGCTCATGGTCTGCTTCGGCGGGATGCCGCTCAAGAACAGCCAGATCAACTTCCGCGGCGTCGCCCGCCACACCCAGCGCGGCCACATGCGCGAGGCGCGCGATGCCGGGGTCGCCTTCGTCAACGTCGGTCCGCTTCGCGACGACGTGGCGGACTTCCTCGGCGCGCAGTGGCTGCCGGCGCGCCCCAACACCGATGTCGCGATCATGCTCGGACTCGCGCACACCCTGCTGGAGGAGGGCCGGCACGATCCGGACTTCCTCGCGCGCTACTGCGTCGGGTTCGAGCGCTTCGCCGCCTATCTGCGCGGCGAGACCGACGGCCGGCCCAAGGACGCGCGGTGGGCGGCCGGGATCAGCGGCCTCGACGCCGACGCGCTGCGCGAGCTCGCCCGGCGCATGGCGGGGTCGCGCACCATGATCAACATGAGCTGGTCGCTGAACCGGCAGGACCACGGAGAGCAGCCCTTCTGGGCGGGCACCGCGCTCGCCGCGATGCTGGGGCAGATCGGCCTGCCCGGGGGCGGAGTCGCCTACGGTTACGCCGCCACCTCCAATCTCGGGCTGAACGCCCATCGCATGCGCTGGGCGGGCCTGAACCCCGGCCCCTTCCCGATCGACGATCTGATTCCGGTCTCGCGCATTGCCGACATGCTGCTCCACCCCGGCGCGGACTTCGATTTCAACGGCCGGCGCCTGCGATTCCCCGATGTGCGCCTGCTCTACTGGGCCGGGGGCAACCCCTTCCATCACCACCAGGACCTCAACCGCCTATTGCGGGCGTGGCGGCGCCCGGAGACGGTGGTGGTGCACGAGCCCTGGTGGACCCCGCCCGCGCGCCACGCCGACATCGTGCTGCCGGCCACCACCCCGCTCGAGCGCAACGACTTCGCCACTTCGCCGAGCGATCCCCGGGTCCTCGCGGTGCAACGCTGCATTGAGCCCGTTGCCGACGCGCGCAACGACTACGACATCCTCGCCGGCGTCGCCCGGCGCCTCGGCTGCGCGGACGCCTTCACCGAGGGGCGGAGCGAGATGGACTGGCTGCGCCATCTCCACGATCAGAACCGCCAGCGCGCGGCGGAGCAGGGCTTCACCCTGCCCGACTTCGACACCTTCTGGCGCGAAGGGGAGTGCGGGCTGCCCGAACGTCACGACGTCCAGGTCATGCACGCGAAGTTTCGGGCGGACCCCGAGGCCCATCCGCTTCGCACCCCCTCCGGGCGTATCGAGATCTTCTCGGAGACCATCGATTCCTTCGGCTACGACGACTGCCCCGGACATCCGGTGTGGACGGAGCCGCGGGAATGGCTGGGATCCCCGCTCGCGGAGCGCTATCCCCTGCACCTCGTCTCCAACCAGCCCGTGGTGCGTCTGCACAGCCAGTACGATGCGAGCGCGTACAGCCGCGCCGCCAAGGTGAACGGCCGGGAGGCGCTGCGCCTGCACCCGGACGAAGCCGCGGCGAGAGGCATTGCGCCGGGCGACGTGGTCCGCGTCTTCAACGAGCGCGGACAGTGCCTGGCCGGGGCGGTGGTGAGCGAGGATGTTCGCCCCGGCGTGGCGCAGATGGCGACCGGCGCGTGGTTCGACCCGGTGGAGCCGGGAGAGATCGGTAGCCTCTGCAAGCACGGCAGCGTGAACGTGCTCACCCTCGACAAGGGCACCTCGCGCCTCGCCCAGGGCTCCTCCGCCCACACCTGCCTGGTGGAGGTGGAGCGCTACGAGGGCGAACCCCCACCGGTCACCGCCTTCGACCCCCCCGTCGTGGAGCGCAGGTAACGCTCCTGGCGAACGGCCTGTGGTGCATGCCCATCGGCGTCAGATCCAGGCGTGATACCGGTGAGACTCATCCACACGACAAACCTGTGCAAGGTCGGTGACTCGGTCATGCTCGCCGCGCCCTCCGCCCTGCTCGATCTCCTGAGCCTCAGAGCCGGGAAAAAGTGGAAACCGACATACAAGACGAGCGCCTGATGTTCGAACCCAGGACAGCTCCCGCTACTCACTGAGCGTGCTTCTTGCACCGTGCAAGGAGGCTGAAGTTTCTTCAACCAAGGATCGCGCTTGGCTCGATGCCAGACCAGTCGCTAACGAGCTGCACGGAAATCCGATCGTGTAGCCGGTCACCACGGTGGGCATTACGCGCATCGGCGCGGGTACGCAGGATCTCTGGATGGGGCAGGCACCCGCATCTAGGTTTACAAAAAATCTCTGAAGGTTGACAATCACGGTTCGCGTCTCACGCGTCGCCTACCCGCCATGCCGCTGACACTGGACAAGTAATGGCCCCTCCGCGCACCAACGGAGACGCCGTAAGGCGCTTTATCCTGGAGCAGGTCGAGCAGCCCTCTCCCGACGTGACCAGGGCCACCGCACGGAAGTTCGGGATCTCTCGGCAGGCTGTCAACAAGCACCTTCGTCGCCTTCTTGAAGATGGCGCCATCAAGCGAACAGGCAATACCCGCGCCTGTGTCTACACGCTGGCACCACTGGTCGAGTGGGTTCAGGACTTCGCGATCGAGCCCGGTCTTGTGGAGGACATCGTATGGACACGCAAAGTCAGGGACGTTCTCGGAGATCTGCCTGAAAACGTTCTCGATGTCTGGCAGTACGGATTCACGGAAATATTCAACAATGCCATTGAACATTCTGGTGGTTCAAGGGTCGGCGTTGGGATAGAGGTAAACTCCGCCGCTGCGAAGATGGTCGTGTACGACGACGGATACGGCATCTTCAAGAAGATCCAGGGTGCCATGGGGCTTCTCGATGAGAGGCATGCCGTACTCGAGCTGTCGAAGGGTAAGTTGACCACCGATCCCGAGCACCACACCGGAGAGGGTATATTCTTCTCCTCCCGAATGTTCGATTACTTTGCCATTCTCTCCGGCGATGTCTTCTTCTCCCACTACATTGACAAAGAAAATGACTGGATCCTGGAGCTAAACGACGTCTCCAACGGAACAACCGTCGTGATGGAGATAGGCAATCGCGCACCACGAACCACTAAGGAAGTCTTCGACGAATTCAGTTCTGGTGACGATTACGGATTCACAAAGACGGTCGTACCGGTGCGCCTTGCCCAGTACGGTAGTGATCGGCTCATTTCCCGCTCTCAAGCAAGACGAGTGTTGGCACGTGTTGAACTCTTCAAGACGGTGCTTTTCGACTTCGCGGAGATCGAGAACATCGGCCAGTCGTTTGCAGACGAGATCTTCCGTGTCTTCGCATTGCAACATCCGGACATGAAGCTTGTTCCAATAAACTTCAACACTGAAGTGAAGCAGATGATCGCCCGGGCAATGCAGGCCAGGTAAGGCGTCTTCCACTCACTCTGTCCCACCCAACTGTCCGGTCCCTCCGTACCCCTGTTGCACTACATCGTACGGCTCGCTCGCCTGAACTGAAATCTGGTGGCCTCCACTCCCATCTTGGGATCTCCCGCTGATTTCGTCGTCACTCACCTCGACCACCTTCAAGAAGTATTGAAGGTGGCCGATGAATCAACGATTTTGGCAGAGAGCCCAGTGAGCTGATCGGAACTCCGAGCGTTCGGCTGAACTCCGAAGGTGGGCGCTTGTCACTCGATTTAGAACGACACGTTGGATAGGTGGCCGCTACGGGTGGAGAGGAGGCTGATGGCCTGCACCGGAGCGGAAGAGGCTAAGCTAAGCTCCCATTTTCCTTTCCCGTCCCCGAGACGTCCGGTAAGGGTAGAGGCGCCGTTTTCCAGGTCCTGGGCCGAAAGCAGAATGGCGGCACCCGCGGTAAGCGAGAAGCTCACCTCACCGCTTGATAGACGTCCGGCGCTGTCGAGCCCGACAATCGACACATTGACGGTTGATGTGTGAGGGTTGATGACACGCAGCAGACTTCGGATGCTGGTGTTGCTGGCCGGGTTGAAGAAGGGCACGCTCAACACGCCTTCGAGCTGAGGGTGCTCCTGCGCGAGCTGGTGCATGCTGGTCAGGAACCCGTCAGGGGTGCGGATGTAGGAGAAGGCCCGGGTGTTGAGGGTGGTCTTCAGCTCTACGCGCCACATGCCTGTGCCATCACCGACTCCTCCGATCAGCCCAATCGAAGCATTGCCGCGCTCCAGCCCGATCGAATTGAACTGCTTGGATTGGAAGGCATCCAGGTGGAGGGTGGCGGGCCCGAATCGTTTTCCCGTGTCGTCGATAGCGTAGATGGAGACCGTTCCCGCGCGGGGAGAGCGGTTCATGACGCGGATAAAGCCCTGCTGGGCAGCGGCACTCGCGCCCGGCACCGCAGGCAGTACGTGCCTGGGAGGCGCATTCCGGGGATCGAGCCATGCCTGCACGTGGGGAAAGAAATCACGGAATGAGCCGAACCAGCTTGCATTGTTGCAGCCACGAGGACCGCCCGAGAGCACCCCGATCAGATATTGGTTAGCGAATAGACCTGAACCGCTGCTGCCCCCCTCCTGCAACCCCCGGAGCCATCTCACGTCGACTCCGCGGGTTAGTGGTATGTATTCCAGGAACACTGAGAACTCAGCGTTGGCGACGAGTCCCGATGCGTATTGAGCGGTGAATCCATTGGGGTGGTGCACGGAGAACACGGAGGCGCTGGTGCGCACCACCCCTGCATCCCATCCGGCGTAGCTGAGATCCCGAGGCAGTGTTTCTCGGAAGCGCAGCAAAGTCGAATCCTGCTCCAGACTTGTGGCGAGAAGCTCTGTGCCCCGAAACGAGAACTCCAGCCGCTCGTCCACTTCGCTGCTCCGGCAAGCCGCCCTCTGCCAGAACCACGCTGCTTCCACAGAGCGGGCCACCAGCTCGGTGGAGATGCAGTGATGCGCGGTCAACAAGTAGGGCTCGAAAACCTCAGGCGTGTCCGCGACATTGAGCAGGGTTCCCGTACATAAACCGGTAACGCCTTCTTTTTCGTAAGCGAGGCGAGCAACAGCGTCGGCGATATCGCGCACCACGCGGTCCGTCACGCAAGGCAGATCCACGTGTCCTGAGCACAGAGGTACATTCTTCGGTATCAGGTGGGCGTAGCGATGGGCGACCTTGGTCACGATGAACGACACCGCGGTGCGGGCGGCCTCGGAAGGCGCGGTGATCTGCACAATGAGACGCTCGCCCTCGGCGCTTGGGAGCCACACCGAGTTGCCCTCGTGAGGTCCGAAGTGTTCTTGGGTGTAGGCCGGTCCAACGGGAGTTCCATCGCCATCGAATACCTGCACGGAGGCCTCCGCCGGCAGCATCGCATGCACGGCGATGCGCACCGACACCGCGCCTTCGGAGCCGACTTCCATCGCCGCAACCGATTGGCCCCCGGGGTCGGATACCCACCCGAGCTTCGGCGCCAGATCGCCGGTGAATCCACTCGGTAGCGGACGGTGTATGCCGATCTGATTGGGTCGACTGTCCGCCATTTCGGCCGTGGACGCCTTCTCCTCCGCCGTCAGCGCGCCCAGCGTCACACGCAATGCCCGATGGGCCGCCTTAAGATCAAGCACCGGGGGAGTTTCCGCCTTGTGTGACAGGGTGGTCTCGCGGGCGCTATCTCGGGCGGGTTCGCTCGATGGGGCACGGGCAGTGGCGTCATCCGCCATGCTTTGAGTGGCCGCCACGAATACGGCGGCAAGGATACCGATTCTCAACATGGGGCGATCCTCTGTGTTGGTTCTGGTTCGTGGGACAGTTTCACGGTCGGATCTGGGCGGATCCAGGGTGAGGCAACTGCCCTGGTCACTGTTCTTGAATAACGCGTCGATGCGGTCGACGTAGGGGCCGACTGGTCCGGATTCGTCAAGATCGGCGGGGTACGGTGCGTGCTGGCCTTCAGAAACGCGAAGGCCCGGGTGTTGAGGGTGGTCTTAAGCTCCACGCGCCACATGCCGGTGCCATCACCGACTCCTTCGATCAGCCCAATCGAAGCATTGCCGCGCTCGAGTCCAGCCGAATTGAACTGCTTGGACTGGAAGGCATCCAGGTGGAGGGTGGCCGGCCCAAAACGTTTTCCCGTGTCATCAACGGCGTAGATGGAGACCGTCCCCGCGCGGGGGTGCGGTTCATGACGCGGATAAATTCCTTCTGGGCAGCGGCACTTGCGCCCGGCACCGCAGGCAGTATGTGCCTGGGGGGCGCATTCAGGGGATTGAGCCATGCCTGCACGTGGGGAAAGAATTCACGGAATGAGCCGAACCAGCTTGCATTGTTGCAGCCGGGAAGAATGCCCGAGAGCACCCCGATCAGGTGTTGGTCAGCGAACAGACCTGATCCGCTGCTACCTGTTTCCTGCAACCCCCGAAGCCATCTCACGTCGAGTGAGTGAATGAGGGGAACGGGAAGATAACTTACGAACGCCGAATAGGCGGCGTCCAAAACGCGCCCCGAGGAGAACTGAGCGTAGTTCCCTCCGGGATGGTGCACAGAAAACACAGAGGAGCCGGTGCGCACCTCCCCCGCATCCCATCCGGCATAGGCCAGCCCTCCGGA